>CAVPYN010000012.1:0-113624 GCA_963709995.1 uncultured Chloroflexia bacterium
ACGTCAACGACATCCAGCGCCTCCAGCCAGCTCAGATCATCGATCTCCGTGGAAAAACGCACGACGACCGGCAAATCCAGATTGTCAACGAGACCCTGGGGGGTGTCGAGGGCGATGACCTTGCCGCGATCAACGACCGCCAGTCGATCGCAGAGATACTCAGCTTCATCCATGAAATGCGTCACCAGCACAACCGTCGTGCCCTGTTCGCGAATCTCCCGTATAAGCTCCCAGGTTGCGCGCCGCGACTGTGGATCGAGCCCCTGGGTCAGCTCATCAAGGAAGACCAGCTCCGGTGCGTTGACGAATGCCAGCGCGATGAAGAGCCGCTGGCGTTGACCGCCGGAGAGACTGTCGAACGTCTGCTTACGCTGCTCTTCGAGCCGCCAGCGAGAAATGAGTTCGTCGGGATCGACCGGATGGTGAGCGAAGGCGGCAAAGAGCTGTAATGCCTCCTCAACCTTCATCCGGCCAGGGAGCGCGGAATCCTGGAGCTGCGAGCCGATACGCCTGCGCACCTGCTCGATCTGCGTCGTTGGATCGAGATCGAAAACACGCAGCGTGCCGCCATTGACCTCCCTGAGACCCTGCAAGCATTCGACTGTCGTCGTCTTACCCGCGCCATTTGGCCCGAGGATGCCGAAGATCTCGCCCTCCTCAACGGTGAACGACACATCCTCGACAGCAACCGTCGAACCGTAGCGTCTTGTGTAGATGTTCAACCGTGATCACCGGCGGCATGAACGCCTCCGTTTCATCCTGCAACACCGTCGAGTGGGTGCTAGTAGCACCAGACTAGCATTGACGAGGGATGAATGGCCCACAGGAGAGATGGAGGCGTACCGCTGACGCGTCTTCCGATCACGATCGTCAACTTCACGATACATGAGACGTTTGAACATCAAACGCGCCAGCGGCATAGCTCTACCCAATGTCCTCTACCAGACCGAAGGATAATCGAGTAGGAAGTGGTTACTCCAATGATTGGAGAAGCATCAATGCTCCACCGTATTCGGGCCTCGGTCATCGTGCCGGACGGAGAGCGTATCCTGCTGGTGGAGGCCTTCGCACCGGAGACGCGGCCATCGGTCGGCGGGATGACCGGGCGCTACTGGAACTTTCCCGGCGGCGGGCTGGAGAACGACGAATCGGCGTTAGAAGGCGCAGAGCGCGAACTTCGCGAAGAGACGGGCCTGGTCGTCACAGCCGAGCGCGTCATCTATGTCCACGAGGTCGTCCACCGCCTGGCCCCACCTGATGCACGCGAGCGGCCCATACGGCAGATCGAACTGTATGTCCTGGCCAGGAGCCCGCAGGGAAGTATCGTCATCACCGACCCGGATGTGCTCGATGCGCGTTTCCTGTCTCGTGCAGAGTTGGCTACGATCGCCGCCTATCCACCAATGCTGGCCGATCTCTTCTGGGAGGATATGGCGCGCGGCTTCCCCGAGATGCGCTTTCTCGGCACGCACTACGTCGGTTGAGTCGCCGGTGGGATCGCCAGCGGCCCTTCGCGCCGGGCGATCAATATGGCGCCGAGGAGCACCGCCAGCGATAGACCTGCGCCCATCGCGACATAGCCGCCTACATCAAGCAACAGGCCACTCAAGGCGCCCCCGATGGCCGCGCCGAAACTCAACACCGTCTCAGTCAGCACCATCGTCGTCGATGGGCCGGCCGGGCTGCGGTCGGCAGCCATCGTCATCACGCTGACCTGAAAGACGCCGTTCGCTATCGCGACGAGCAGGAGCGCGACGAGCGCCGGGACCGGCCCGGCCGGCAGCCCGAAGAGCAGGAAGGTGCCGGCGGCCATGCCGAGGCAGGAGAGGGTCGCCTGCATGCGCGGGTTGAAATCGCCCAGCCGGCCGCCGGCAGCCAGAGTGCCGGCAAAGTAGCCTCCGCCGGCAACGAAGAAGACGAATCCGCCCGCTCGTGTTGAGAAGCCATATTCTTCGGTGAAGTAGGCCCCGACAAAGCTAAGCAGGCCGAGCCAGCAGATCGCCCTCAGCGCCCAGACACCGTAGATCATCAGCATCGGACGATCACGCAGGAGCGGGCGGTATGAGTCGAGCATCCGGGCAATGGAGAAGCGTCCGTTTCCATGCGCTTCCTCGGCCGAGAACAGAGCGCGCATCAGCACGAACCCGAGGGCCGCCAGCCCGGCCACCAGCGCAAATGCGCCGCGCCAGCCAACGGAGACGCTGGCTGTGGTCAGCAGCAGCGGCCCCAGCGCCGTCCCCAGTGACAGCGACGCCCCGATCAGGCTCAGTGCCCGCCTGCGCGCTGTTCCACTATAGAGCGACGCGGCGGCTCCGAAGGTGACGCCAATCGTGATCGAGCTGCCGAAGCCGCCCAACGCCCGGGTCGCCATGAACATTGGATAGCCTTGCGCCAACGCCGTCCCGAGCGCGCTCAAGCCGGCGCATACGAGCCCGACCAGCAGCATCCGCCGGTGACCGGTGTGATCCGCCAGCGGACCGGCCACCAGCCCGACGAACGCTGCGGTGAAGAGCGCAATCGAGACCGCCTGCCCCACCAGCGGCACCGACGAATCGAGATCGACTGCCAGTTCATCGAGAAACGGCGCCGGTGCGATGATGTTCATCACCCCGACAAACGACGCCAGACACAGCGGCGCCATCACTCGCGGCGATAGCTCTCGCTCGGGCAGTTCGAGCTGGATGTTGGTTTTCAGGCTTGTCGTCGTTAGCTCATTCATACCGCCGGGCAGGATAACCGTTAGCGGAGACCGTGTCACTCAGCGTGCGATGAAATTGTCGCTTGAGTTATCGAACCCGGTAGGATTCTCGGCAGGAGGTGGGCACATGGAGGCAGAAGAGCAGACCTACAAGACCCGCATTACGATCAATCCTGACATCCTCGTGGGCAAACCCGTCATCACGGGAACACGGATCCCGGTCTATTTGATCTCAACCTCACCGCCAACGGCTACGACTTCGACCAGATCATCGAGAGCTATCCGAATCTGACCTACGAGGATGTCAAAGCAGCACTGCTGTATGCATCGAAGATACTGGAACGACCATCGAACAACCCATGAATTGATCGGCGATCGCTATTCCCCGTACAGCTTCTCCCTCAATGCCGTGACGTGGCGGCGGAGGGTGGTGTCGTTGTCGAGGGTGGATTCGATTTTGGAGATGCCGTGCATGACGGTGGAGTGGTCGCGGTTGCCGAGGTAGCGGCCGATCTCGACCAGCGAGCAACCGGTCTCGTCGCGAATAAGGTACATCGCAATCTGACGCGGCAGGACGATCTGCTGGCTACGGCCACGGCCACGTAGTTCGGCGAGAGTCACGTCGAAGTGGCTGCTGACCTCGGCGATGATCCGGTCCGGGGTGATCTCGGCCCGGCGCGCCTCCAGTTCGGTGTCAGCCAATGCCTGGGCGGCGATGTCCATCCGGATCGGCTGGTTGAAGAGCTGGGCCATCGCGATGATCTTGTTCAGCGCACCCTCTAGCTCGCGGATGTTCGACTGCACCCGGCGGGCGATGTAGTCCAGCACGTCGTTCGGGACGTCGACGCCGAGCATCTCACCTTTGCGGCGAATGATCGCTGTGCGCGTCTCGACGTCGGGCAGCGAGACATCAGCGATCAGTCCGCCCTCGAAGCGTGAGCGCAGCCGGTCGTCGAGCGTCTGGATCGTCTTCGGGTGACGGTCGGAGGAAATCACGATCTGCTTGCCGGATTGATAGAGCTCGTTGAAGGTGTGGAAAAACTCCTCCTGGGTGCTCTCCTTGCCAGCGATGAACTGGATGTCGTCGATCATCAGGATATCGATCGAGCGGTAGCGCGAGCGGAACTCGTCAGTCTTCTGGCTCATGATCGACTTGATCAGCTCGTTCGTGAAGCGCTCTGATGATACGTAGAGCACCTCGACGTTCTCATCGTTGCTAATTGCCCGGTGACCGATGGCATGCAGCAGATGTGTCTTGCCCAATCCCACGCCGCCGTAGAAGAAAAGCGGGTTGAACGCGCCCGCTGGCGCGTCGGCGACGGCCATCGCGGCGGCGTGCGCCAGCCTGTTCGAACTGCCGACGACAAACGTCTCGAAGGTGTAGCCGGGGTTCAGGCCATGGCGCGATGGCGCGGCAAGCTCCATCTGCTGGCTTTGCGGCGCGGGCGGGGGACGCGGATCACCGCCACGTTGCCGCGCGGCGGGCGGGACCGGTTTGGCTCGTGCTTTCGGTTCGCGGCGATAAGGTTCGCTGACGGCGGTGCGGACAACGTAGTCGATATCGACCGGGCGATTGATCAACGTGGCAATGGCGCCGGATATCTGGCGATCGAACTTCGAACGCAACTGCTCGACAGCGAATGTATTCGGCGCGGCGATCACCGCATGGTCGCGATCGAGCTCCACCAATGAAGTCGAACGAAGCCAGGTTTCGAAATTGGCACGAGAGACCTGGCCCTGCAAGTCCTCCAGAGCGGCCTGCCAGACCTGTTCGAAGCGTGCATCTGCCTGCTGCTCGACGGTCATTGCCCGCCCTCTCGCCTGATTGCCGAGCTGTGGAAAAGTCATCCACAACGTGTACGTACACTTGCCAGTGAGTTTAGCACTGTCAACGATACGCCAGCAAGGCGACGCAGGGCAACGCTTGCCTCAAAGTCAATTGAGTATGTAGTGGGTGGGCAGATCGCTGTTTGTCAGAGAAGTGGATCTGCCACCACACGACAAACAACATCACTTGTCACATCCTGTTCCCTGTTACCTCTTCCCTCTCTTAAGAGGTTATGAGCCGGGCCTTTGGGGCGACCCGGCTCATATAGGAAGGGGAGGGGTGGAGTTCTAACACTCCACGGTGTGTCAGAGAGAGCAAATTCGACGGTGGGGACTCTCTCTACATATATATACGTTTAGGCGCCCCATTTGGTTGCACGTTTTTGACCCCAGTTTCGAGAATTCTTCCGATTTCCCGCGATTTGATCGCTTGAGGCTACTCAATTCACATGGTTTTCGGAGCGGAGGCTGTGCTTCCAACCCGTCCGTACACGACCACTGACACGATCTGCCCAAAGAGGCTTCGTTCAGCAAGGGCACAACCTGTCTATGAGATCCCAGCCATTGCGTCGACAATCCCCGAATATCTCTACGCTCATTACCGCGCGCAACCTCAGGGCAGCTTCACTCTGCAGCAGAGTGGATCGCACCGACTATCCCGGGAGTGCTAGAGTGGAGCCACCAAACCGCACAACCCGCGAAACGGAGACCAACGAGCATGAGTGACCTTTCGACCACATTCCAGTTCATCGATGAGAACGGAGACGATCTGGTTGCCGACCTCCAGCGCCTCGTCCGACAGCCATCGGTGTCATCGAGCGGCGAGGGCGTCAAAGAATGTGCCGCACTGCTTGTTGAGATGATGATTGAAGCCGGGATCGATGCCCGCGCTGTCCCAACGACCGGGCAACCGATTGTCTACGGGGAGGCGAAGAGCGACCGAGCCGGACGCGCCGACGCTACTGCACTACTCTCACTACGACGTCCAGCCGGGTGATGCCGATGATCCGCTCTGGGACGCGCCGCCATTCGAGGCCAAGCGCTTCGGCGACCGGATCGTCGGACGCGGCACTACCGATGCCAAAGGCAATCTGATGTCCTTCGTCCAGGCGGTCAAGGCCCTGACGGCAACCTCGGGCTTGCCGATCAACCTCAAGTTCATCTTCGACGGCGAAGAGGAGAGCGGCAGCCCAAGCCTGCCGGGATTCGTAGAACAACACCGGGACACGCTTGCCGCCGACGCGATTCTCGGATTCGATGGCGGCTTTGGAGCTGGCGACCGCCCGCGAGTCAGCCTGGGCAACAGCGGCCTCCTCACCTGCCAGCTGCGGGCCAGGGGAGGATCGAAGGACCTCCACTCGGCGCGCGCCCGGCTGGTTCCAAACGCGGCCTGGAAACTGGTCTGGGCGTTGAACTCAATGAAGGGACCGGATGGACGAGTCAACATCGAGGGGTTCTACGACGATGTTCGTCCGGTTTCGACCCGCGAGCGGGAACTGCTCGAAGAAGCAGGGTTCAACGACGCCGAATGGCATGAAGATCTCGGCGTGGATCGCTTTTTGAATAGCGTCACCGGCGTCGACGCGCTCGAACAGTTGCTCTTCACGCCAACCTGCAACATCAACGGCTTCGCGTCCGGGTTCGTCGGCGATGGCGCGAAGACCTTGCTGCCGTCGACGGCAACGGTCAATCTCGATTTCCGGCTGGTGATGGACCAGGATCCGGTCGACATCTTCAGAAAGCTGCGCAGGCATCTCGACGCAACCGGATTCGGGGATGTTGAACTACTCGAGCGTGGCTTCATCGAGCCGTCTAGAACCGACGCCGATGCGCCGTTCGCTCGCATCGTCGCCGATGCCGCCCGGGAGGTTCTGGAACGCGAGCCTTCCCTCCTGCCGACCGGCGACGCGTCCGGGCGGACAACGCTCTGGATCGCGACCAGACTGGGTATCCAGGGAGCGGGCACCGGCGTCGGCCCGCCGGACTGGCGTGGACACGCCGCGAACGAGTTCATGCTCGTCCCCTACTTCCTGAACGGCATCAAGTACGCCGCCCGGATCTGGGACATGGTCGGCGAGCGCGGCGTCGGGGGCTGAAGCCGCGTCCCGGACTATTCCTCGCGCTATAGCAGCAGCCTGAACGTCAGGACGGCGTAGGGTTCATCGTCCTGCCACATCCCTGAGGGCAGTGAACCCGACTGAGACAAAGAAGGACGGGCGCCGCTCGGGCGCCCGTGGAGGTTGGGGGGGGGGGCCGGCGGGTGGTTTGGGGGGGAACCTGTCCGCCGGAATCTGGTGTGGGAAGGGTGGGAAGCTTGGCACGAGAAAGATCGCCGGTTAACTCACGCTCAAGCTCGCGCTAGGAATGTTTCATCAGGAAACCGGGTAGCCTCGCCGCGTCTCCAGCATGCGATGATAATCCCGGCGCGCCTCGGCGAGGGTGGGGACGCCCTCGGCCCGAACGGCGACTATCGCTCCGTAGAAGGCTTCACTGCCTCCCGGTGTGCCGGAGAGATTCCGGCGTATCTTCTGGAGGAAACTCGTCATTTGGATCATCGTTGACCTCGCTTTCATGTATATAAATCTAAACTATAACTCTAGATTTGTCAAGGTTTGTTGACTTTGATCCTCCAGGCATCGAGGAACACCCTCGTTGCCGCGCCTTCCGCAGTTGGCGGATCCCCAGTACTCCCGGAGAAACTCCACCACCCCCGCGTCGCATCCCGACGCAGGAGTAATCTGGCAGCGGACAGGAGCGGTTGCAGGGAGCCGAGGCGGTGGCCACAAGGACCTGGTCGCTGCCATTCAATGGAACACCAGAGCATCGGACGCAGATCCCTCCTGCGTCGGGATGACAGGTAGGGCCCGGGCATCGGTCGATGAGAGGTCCGTCACAGTTGACCGAGCGTGCACGGTGAAGCAGCCGGACTAGCGCGAGGATTCGCCGGTGGGCATGGTTCCGGTCGTGAATAGGATGGCTCTGGCTGCGGCGCGCACGCCCATCGTCGCGACCGGGATGACGTCGAGGCGCTCCAGCTCATCAAAGTGTTCGACGACGACCGGACCACCGACAATAATCTGTGGTTCGTCGGCCCCGGTGAAGTGGCGGCGCAGCTCCCCGATCGTCTCGATCAGCATCGGCATCCGCTCGGAGAGCGTCGCGCCCAGCAAGACGACATCCGGCCGCCGCAGCCGGATTGACTCGATCAGGAAGCTCACGGCGACGTCAGCGCCCAGTAGATGGACGAGATAGCCCTGCTCGCGAAGCAGGCCGGCCACCATTCGCAGGCCCAAATCGTGATGATCGCCCTCCACCCCGGCGGCGAGGATGACCTGCTCGCGGGTGATCGGCGCGGCGTGCCGGGCCGATAGCTCGGCGACGAGATCCTTCGCCAGCTCGGTCGCTTCCTTCTCCTGTCCGACCAGAATCTCGCCGCTCTCCCAGCCCAGGCCGACTCGCCGCATCGCCCGTCCGATCACATCCACGTATGTCGTGGACAGGGGCATGCCCAGGCGATCAGCGTCGCGGATGAGCTGAGCGGCACCGGGCAGGTCCCCGCCGATGACGCGCTCGAACCACTCGTCGCTGAGATCCTCCGGTCCACCGAGCTTGTCGAGCCGCGAGAGGCGCTCGCGGATCTCGTCGATGGGCAGGCGGTGGCGCTGCATCATCCGGATGGACCGAAAGCGCTCGAGATCCTCGGCCCGGTAGAGCCGGTGGCCGCCCGGGGTCCGCGCGGGCGAGAGCAGCCCCTCGCTTTCGAGGAAGCGCAGCGTCGAGGGGTTGATGTCGGGGTATTCGACCTGGAGCAGATCGACGGCCCGGCCGATCGAGACAGGGTCTTCGACGGAATCGAAATGATGGCTGTTCTGGTTCATGTTGCTGTTTCCAATGATCGCCGGGACTGCTCGTTATATCAACTTCAGCTACAAGTACAGGTCTAGTATACGCCTGCATTCGCGAATCAACATCAAATTCGACGGATTGATTCAAGGTTTATCTCAACTTCTACTGTAACTTGAGATATAATAGGTGTGACTCACATCGATTCCGGCAATGTCGGAACAAGCAGGGAAACGGAACATTCATGAACAGTTCATCCCGTCAGGATCAACCGCTGATTCTCATCCTCGGCGCCGCTTTCATCTCCTTCGTCTTCTCGGTCATCCTCTGGTTCTTCGTCGACAAGGAGACCGGGATCTTCGTCGGGCTCTGGGTGCCCTCTATCCTCAGCCTCGGCGCGCTCATCCGGAAAGGAAGCTGACATGCTCGAAGTCATCGTCGCGCTGATAGGCATCGTCGTGACCACGATGGTCATGATCGCCGGCCTGCTGACCTTCCGCAACTGGGGAGACGAGCAGGGTGTCAACCCCGTCTACCCGGACCAGGGCGACCGCGAGGCGCCGCTCGACTGACAGATGCGTCCTGATGTAGTGACTGGAAAGAGAAGACCATGCCCCTGACAACCACCGCACCTCGCCGCATTCTCGCGCCGGAAAATCTCTATCGCGGCGGCTTTACCGCGGCCCAGATCGCCCGGCTGGCCGGTCTGCGCGACCGCTACCCGCACTGGGAGTTCGTCACCTCCCAGCGGGAGTGGGACTACCTGCTGTTTGCTCGCTGGCGGTATCGAAATGACTCAATGCGGCGCTCGTAGCTACCGTACTGAAGACCTGCGCTATCAGTAGGAACGGTTCGAGTATCCCCACGAGCAGTCGAATCTGAGTTTCCACATTGCTGTTCGTATGCCGGGTCGGGTCGGTGCAGCGCATCGGATTGTTCGCGATCCTTCGGCAGGCTCAGGACAGGCTCCGGTACAGCGGTTGTAACCCTGCTTCCCCGGCGCGTTCGGCTGCACCGTGTCTGCGCTCAGGAAGCGGCCGTAGCCCGGCTCGTAGTAGCGTGCCCGGAGGCAGGTCATCCCGGTCACGGTGTCCCGCTGCTCCCCAGTGAAGTCGAAGATGCTCGTCACACCCGTCTGTGCCCGGACATCACCGAAGACATCGAAGTCGTTCGTTCCGGTCACCATCCCCGAGAGATCGGTCAGGTGATAGGTCGGCGCGTTGCTACCGTAAATCTCGGCGATCAGCCCGCCGGCGTGCAAGTACCCATTTGTCCCGTCGTCGATGAGGATCGGGACCGGGTATCGCTATCCAGCCCGAGTCCGCCGCCTTGCATGACTCATCGACTACGGGTAGCCATTCAAACCTGCTGCCCGTGATTCGATAACGGGAAAATTCAGGGGCTGACGGCTGCGGCGATGCCGTAGAGCATGCGACGGAAGACGATCTGGTGGATCGGGTAGAGGGCGTACCAGTAGAGTTTGCCGAAGATGCCGACCGGGTCAAAGATGGCCGTCTGGCGTATCCGCGAGCCGCCCTCGACCGGCTCCACCTCGAACTGCAGCCAGGCCCGGCCCGGGAGCTTCATCTCGGCCCGCAGCCGGAGCAGCCGGTCCGGCTCGTACTCCTCGACTCGCCAGAAGTCGACCGTGTCTCCGGTTCGCACCTGGGAGGCATGCCTTCGCCCGCGCCGCATCCCCGGGCCTCCAACGAGGAGATCCAGGAAACCGCGCAGCCTCCAGAGCTTGGTGCCGTAGTACCAGCCGGCAGAACCTCCGATCCGGCTGATCGGCTCGAAGGCATTCTCCGGCGCTGTCCGCACCCGGAGCGAGCGCGAGTCGACGAGCCGGGAGCCGAAGACGTCGCCACCGTAGCTCGTCGATGCGCCAATGGATGACAGGGCGTCGGACCAGCGCGTCATGGCGTACTCGCGATCCTCGTTCGCAAGCGCTCGGGCGATCGCTTCGCCCGCCGACCGCGGCTCGATGTCGAACAGCTCGCGGGCGCGGTCGCTGGTCACGATGGTGTCGTGGCGCAGGCTGTCGACCAGATGCCGGCCGACCCGCGCATAGACGGGCGTGACGAGTCCCAGCCAGAGGCTCGAAACACTCGGCGAGAGCAGCGGAACCGGGATGATCCGGCGGCCGAGGTTGCGCTGCCGGGCATACTCGAGCATCAGGTCTTCGTACGAGACGACCTCGGAGCCGCCGATCTCGACGATCTCGCTCTCGTCGATGTCGACGTCGAGCGAGGCGACCAGGTACGCCAGCACATCTTCGATCGAGATCGGCTGGGCCCTGCTGCGGACCCAGGTGGGTGTGATCATCACCGGGAGTTTCTCAACCAGACCCCGGATCATCTCGAATGACAGACTGCCGGAGCCGATGATGATTGAAGCGCGCAACTCGATTGTTGGCACTCCCGACGCGCGCAGAATCTGGCCAACCTGCTGGCGGCTGGCAAGGTGGGCCGACAGATCATCGTCGCCTCCAAGCCCGCCCAGATAGATGATCCGCCGCACGCCAGCGGCCCTTGCGGCACAAGCGAAATTCTCAGCGCTCCGGGACTCAAGCTGCTCGAAGCCGTCACCGGCAGCCATCGAGTGGATCAGGTAATAGGCCGTGTCAACGCCCTCGAACGCTGGAGCGAGGCTCTCGAACTCCAGGAGATCCGCCGCCACGATCTCAGTATCTTCCGAGACCCGGGGTTGAAGGTGAGAAGGAGTGCGAGCGAGGCATCGGACACGATCTGCGCGAGCTTCCAGGTAAGGCAACAGCCGGCCGCCGATGTACCCGGACGCGCCGGTCAGAAGAATCAGTTGCTGGTTCTGGTGCGTCGTCATCGACCGTCCTGACTGAATAAGAAACATCTGGCCGGGCAGGGGTTTCGCTTGCTTCTTGAGAGAGGAAGTGGGGAGCGAGATCGCGCGCAAGGCGTAGAAAGCTGGCCCCGGTACACAGCGAATTCTTGCCTGTGCGGTCGCGTGCACGCCCCCACATGGATATAAAGATACACTAGAACTTTACTTATTGCAAGTGGTCTGCAACAATTGAGATAACTAAGCAGTCCATCCGGGCAGCACGAGTTCGCATGCTGCTTATCCGGATGCAGCCGCTTGACGCAGTTAATCATTGAAAATGGGACAGCATGAACGAAGCAGAAACCCCGACCGGCTTTCGAGAAGCACTCGGAGGGCTGCGGCGCGACAATCTGATCGTCGGGTTGATACACCTCGCGCAGGTGATCATCCTGATCGCGCTGAGCAATGACTTCAGCCTGCCAGTGACTGGCTCGTTTCTGGATGGTCCGCCGGGTGTCACCGATCCAACTCCGCCGGAGGTCATCTGGGACTTGCCGCTGGGGTACGCCGTCGCGTTCTTTCTGGCCCTCGCCTCGATCGATCACCTGCTGATGGCCGCGCCAGGCGTCTGGCCGTGGTACAGCCGCAATCTCGGTCGGAGCATCAACTACGCCCGCTGGTGGGAGTATTCGATCAGTGCATCGCTGATGGTTGTGTTGATCGCAATGCTAACCGGCATATCGGACATCGCCGCCATCATTGCGATCTTCGGCGTCAATGCGGCAATGATCTTCTTCGGGATGGTGATGGAAATCTTCAACCGGCCAGATCAGGACAAGGTGAACTGGACGCCGTACCTCTTCGGCTGCTTCGCTGGCGCTGTGCCATGGATCGCGATCGGCGTTTCCCTGATCGGAGCCGAGATGCAATCAGGGGGCGGCGTGCCGACCTTCGTCTATGGAATATTCATCTCGCTGTTCATCCTCTTCAACACCTTCTCGATCAACATGGTCCTGCAGTACAAACGGATAGGAAAGTGGCGCGACTATCTGTTCGGGGAGCGCATGTACATCGTTTTGAGCCTGGTCGCCAAGACAGCGCTGGCCTGGCAAATCTTTGCGAATACGTTGATCGACTAGCTGCCCGCGCCGTGCCCTGGCGTCTGTCCCCGCAGATCTTCGATGATCGCGGGCGGGTCAAGGACGGTGACCGGCGGCACTGGCTCAGTCCAGCGCTCGACCTCGACCAGGGCATGCTGACCGACGCTGCCCTGGGCAAGCTTCGATGTCCCGCGATCCAGGGTGACGGTGTTGGGGTTGCCGTGGACGCACATGCTGGCCGGATCGCCAGGATCGAGCGGATCGTACCAGGCGCCGGTTGAGACCTGGACCACCCGCGAGCGCACGTCGCCGGCAACGATGACACCCGCCAGGAAGCTGCCACGGTCGTTGTATACACGGGCAATGTCGCCGCTGCTCAACCCTCGCGCCGCGGCGTCATCCGGGTGGATCCGCAGCGGTTCTCGCCCATCGATCTTCGTGTCCTGACTGTACTCGCCGACGTCGAGCTGGCTGTGGAGCCGGCTGCGTGGATTGTTGGCGATCATCAGAAGCGGAAACTGTTCCGCTCGTTCGCTCCCGAGCCACTCCTGCGGGCTGAACCAGGCCGGATGACCGGAACAGTCGTCATAACCGAAGCTTCCGATATCCTCGGAGAAGATTTCGATCTTACCGCTGGGCGTGTCAAGCGGATTCTCGTCGGGGTCTGATCGGAAATCGGAAAATAACACCTGCGCCTCATCGAACGGCAACTGAAGGTAGCCCTCCGCCCAGAACTGGTCAAACTCTGGAAAGTGATGACCGTAGCGGGCGGCGCGGCGGCGCCAATCCTCGTACATATGGCGCAACCAGGCATCCTCGTCGCGACCCTCCGTGAACTGCCGATCGGTCCCCAACGCGCTGGCAAGATCGGAGAAAGTGTCGTAGTCATTGCGAGAGCGGGCGTACGGGGGTATGGCCTGTTGCATCGCGGCCAGGTAGGCGTCGTTCTGACTGCCGCCGATGTCGTTGCGCTCCAACGTCACCGTGCTCGGGATGACAATGTCGGAGTGTCGAGCCATCGATGTCCAGAATGGGTCGTGGCAAACGATTGTGTCCGCCTGGCCAAACGCCCGCCGCAACTTGCCGAGATCCTGGTGATGATGGAATGGGTTGCCGCCGCACCAGTAGACGAGCTTGACATCCGGATAGGCATAGACGCCACCATCGTAGTCAAAGGCCTCGCCGGGATTCAGCAGCATGTCCGAAACCCGCGCCACCGGAATGAATGTTCCGGCGCGGTTCGCCCCCTGGCTAAGGCCGGGAAGACCGATCCCTTCCCCGACCCGTCCTTCGCCCATGCGTTGCACTGAGCCGTAGCCAAAACCGTATCCGCCACCGGGCAGGCCAATCTGACCGAGCATCGCCGCCAGGGCCAGCGCCATCCACGGTGGTTGCTCTCCATATTCGTTGCGCTGGAGCGACCAGGTCGTCGTGATGAAGGTGCGCTGCCCGACCATCTTTCGAGCCAGGGAGCGCAGATCTTCCGCTGGTACATCTGAAAGCGCAGCGGCCCACTCCGGGCTCTTTGGCTGGCCGTCATCCACGCCGAGCACGTAGCGTTCCAGCCGGTCAAAGCCAGCGCAGTAGCGGTCGAGGAATGCACGATCGTGGAGATTCTCGGTGATAAGCACATGCGCCAGCCCCAGCATCACGGCGACATCCGAGCCCGGCGACACCTGATGCCAGGTTGCGCTCACGTTATCTGGCATGTCGTCGCGCAGCGGGCTAAACGAGATGAACTCGATGTTGTTCGCTGCCGCCTCATCCAGAAACGAGCGAGCCCGGTGCCGGAAGACGCCGCCATTGCTGACCATCGTGTTCTTCATCGGGATGCCGCCAAAGGTGATGAAGAGTTCCGCATGATCGACGATCGAGCGCCAGCTTGTGCTGGCAAAGCGCAACATGTCGGCGCTGCCGATAGCGTGGCGCAGGATGACATCGCCCGCGCCGTGGCTGTAGGAATCAACGGACGCCGTATAGCCGCCAAGAAGATTGAGAAACCGATGCACCTGGCTCTGTGCATGGTGAAACCGGCCGGCGCTTGCCCAGCCATAGGAGCCGCCATAGACCGACGACGCTCCGTAATCTTTATACACCCTGGTCAGTTCTCCCGAGAGGAGATCAGTGAGGCGATCCCACGAAACGGAGACAAAGGGATCGCTGCCTCTCTGGCCGGTCGGTCCCGGGCCAGCCTCTAGCCAGCCAGATCGCACCATTGGTCCGGCGATACGAGTCCGGTGGCGCACGCTGGAAGGGATGTTCGCGAGCATCGGTGATGGATTCGGGTCGCGTTCGAAGGGCTGGATACCGACCAGATGGTCGCCCTCAACGATGGCGTCGAAAGCTCCCCAGTGGGAGAGATGGGATCGGGTCGCGCGCGTGGTCATAATGGACGTCCCTCGTTCGTTCGGACGATCAACTTCGCGGATAGCATAGCGAAAACCTGGCGCCGCGACGTCACCCGGCTAGCCCGACATTTCTGGAGCAAGCTGCGGGGCCTCGTCGCGTTCCGTCAAACCGTAGTCCCGGACAACGCTGGCGATCCGCAGGCGGTAGTTGGCAAAGATCCCGGTACGGCCGCGGATTTGGGCGCCCCGGTGCTCGAGGTCCTCGCGCCAGGTTCGAATCGCTTCCTCGTCGCGCCAGAATGAAAGCGAAAGGATTTTGTCGGAGTCGCTCAGGCTCTGGAAGCGTTCGATTGAGATAAACCCGCCGATCTCATCCAGTCTTGGCCGGAGCTCCGCGGCGATATTCAGGTAGGCCTGCTTCTCGCCATCGGCGGGAAACACCTCGAAGATGACGGCAATCATGTTTCGATCTCCCCGTGGTGATCAACTGAACTGCGAACGGCGTGCCAGAAGCGGTGACCAGTCTACCTTCTCCCTGAACCACCCGTCGCGGACTCTGACCTGTGCACGCCATCGTCTCTAATTGAGTAGTCGCTCATCAGCGGGTCCTGCAAAGCCCATCCACGCCGCTCACGATGACACGCGCCTGAGAGCATCTAGTTCCCAGGCGTGTGTCGATTCGGGTCAGGCTCCACCCTGCGCGTGATCGGCTCGACGACCAGATAGGAGATCGGCGTATCGACTTCGACACGTTCCGTCAGGTACACGTCGAAACCGATATCAGGATGCCGCTCAATGTAGTGAACCGCAGGCGCGCCCGCGGTCGTTGGTGTCGGGTTGCCCATCAAGGAGACGCTGACGTGGCTGACGGCTGTCGTGAGCGGTTCCGGCACAAAGACGGTATGAGTCTTAGCCGGAATGATCGCATTTCCAGCCGTCTCAAAGTGAGCTCGGCCCTGAACCTGGAGAGCGGCGCCATTCGCATCCTGCGTCTCGGCAAGGACGCCGATGCCGTAGAAGCTGTTTCCACGCACACCGATCTGATCGACGCTGTAACCCTCAACACCAGTCCCGTACGGGCTGAGCCCCTCAACACCGATGTAGTCGCCACTGAATCCCCGAACACCCGATTCGGCGTCGCTGGAGCCGAATACACCAACATCCTGTTGGCTCTGACCAACGACACCCGGAGACTTGGCGCTCGCCCCGCGAACTCCTGCGCCGTTCGAGCTCGAACCGTGAACGCCGGACCCTTCGACGCTGACGCCATATACACCGTCGTTGTCCCAGCTTTCCCCATGAACTCCGGGGCCGGTGTCGCTGTCGCCAGATACGCCAGCATTTCCCTGGCTCTCCCCACGGACACCTATGCCCTGGTTACTCACCCCGCGGACGCCATTGTCAATGTTGCTTTGCCCGGAAATCGCTGTCCAGTTGTCGCTCGCTGCGCTGATCGCGATGTTGTCGTCCGCGGTGGCGCGAAGGGCAACACCGGTGTCGCTGTGCGCTTTCATACCGTAGCCATTGACGCTGGTTCCCGAGACGCCCCTCCCGGTATCAGGGGCATAGCCAACAACACCATCACCGTCGTTCTGCTCCGCTGTGCCCCAAACTCCGATGCCGGAGACACTTCGTCCCCAGACACCTGGTCCGTTGGTGGAGTTGTAGCCATTGACCGCAGATGCAGGGCCGTTACTCTGGCCGTTGACGATTCCGGCGGCCGCGGCATCGTCGCGCTTCATCACCGTTGCCGTCACCGCTCCGGCAGCCAGCGCCGCGCCCACCTGGAGAATTCTGCGCCTCGACTTCGTTCCGGTTCCCGATTCACCCGCCTCAATGGATACTGCACTCTCAACGACATTCGACATTGTTCGGTCCCTTCCGACCAGAAACTAGTAGATCTTCAGAGGTATGACCCGCGAACGCCGGATCTCTTACACATTTCTCGTGTGGTTTGAAGGATGGACTGGGGACACCAGCATGTCGGCTCCGCTGTAACGCAGACAACAACCCGCTCCTCATGCGACGATTACGCTATTCACATCGCGCCGGACAGCAGTCAACCTCAATTGTGAGGGGCGGGCGCCGTTATCCGAACATCCGGAATGGAGCACGACATCATGAGCGGCAAGCCGGAAGAAAAAGTCGTTGAGGAGAAAGTCGCCGAAGATACTCGCGAAGTACCAGAAGTGCCATCAAAAGACACCGGAACAGACGAGCGCCTCCCGCCGGCTGATCCTGCACCCGTACCAGAAGAGGCAAAAACGACAATCGACATACCGCAGGGTTTGGACCCACTGCCGGTTCCGGTCGGCCAGACGGACGGCAGTGGCCCACCAAGCTCGGATACGGTGCTCACGTTACCGGAAGAAGAGCCCGAAGAGCAATCGGACGATAGCGGCACGCCGCTTGTGACCGATTCTCCGAACCAGCCGAGCAACGGGGACGATCAGGTCACAGCTAAATCCACCGAAGACGATGAACCGCCAGGGCCCGCCGACGAAGAGTCCGTCCAGCCGGAAACTGGTCCCGAAGAGGCAGAAACATCCGATGAAAGCAACGATGAACCAATCGCCGCAGTCGAAGACCCTAGCAGCGAGCCAGACGTAACCGCGGGCAGCGACGGACCCGAGAACGTCATCACAGCGGGTGGAAGCACGGCAACCGACGGCCAGATCATCTCCGCAGACAACGAGGGCACGCTCACCTTCGATGACGGTAGCGAGGAGTCGCCGGGCAACGCATTCGTGCTATCCGGTGAACCCAACGATGAAAACGTCATCACAGCAGGTGGAAGCACGGCAACCGACGGCCAGATCATCTCCGCAGACAACGAGGGCACGCTCACCTTCGATGACGGTAGCGAGGAGTCGCCGGGCAACGCATTCGTGCTATCCGGTGAATCCAACGATGAAAACGTCATCACAGCGGGTGGAAGCACTGGGGGCGAGGGACAGGTCTTCTCAAGCGGAAGTGAAGACGGATTCACACTCGAAAGCGGGGATCAGGGATCGACCGGCGACGAGTTCACTCTGTCAGGCGGCAATCAGGATGGCATCGTCATTTCCGCGGGCGGCTCGGACCCATCCGGCAACGTGTTCACCCTGACTGACGGAAACGACGACAACGTCATTACCGCTGGGAACTCATCGGGGAATGAAGGACAGGTTATCTCCGCCGGAAATGACGACGGGTTCACGTTCGAAAGCGGGTGGCAGGGATCGGCCGGCGACGGGTTCACTCTGTCCAGCGGCAATCAGGAAGACAATGTTCTTTCAGCGGGTAATGCTCCAGATGACGACGGCACGTTCACCTTTGGCGACGATCAGTCCGGATCGCTCGGGAATGATCTCACGTTCGCGGATGACGACGATAGCAACGTCATCACCGCTGGAAATTCGTCAGACGACGACGGCAGCAGCGGAAGCTTCGCTGGCGATGGATCGCCCAACACTGGGACAATCACACTGCCCGATGAGGAGCCGCCTGCTGACCAGACAGGCGACGGCGGTGACAACACAGGCTCTGATCTCGAAGAGCCGATCGACTTCACACCGGAACCAGAGGAGAAGAAATCCGAAGACGACTCGGAAGAGGGAGAACCGATCGACGACCCGAAAGCGGAGTTCCTCGCTATCGAGCCGGATGAACCAGTCAGGATGACCGATCCGGTGCTGGATCAGGAGCTCAACCGGGAGATCGCCGACCAGCGCATCGAAGAAGAGGAAGAGTCAAGCAAGGATGACGATTTTGACGACATCTTTTAGCTGGCGAGGTGTCAGCCTCGGACGAAGCCACCCTCGGAATGCAGGATCTGCCCGGTAATCCAGCCCGCTTCCGGCGAAGCGAGAAACGCTACCAGCCGCGCCGCATCAGCCGGCTCACCAATGCGCCCCATCGGAAACCGTGGAAGCAGCAATGCTTTGAGATCGTCGTCCATCCATCCGGTGTCAGTGGGGCCGGGATTGACTGCGTTGACGGTAATGCCGCGCGGCGCCAGGGCGAGCGAGAGGGAGACGGTGAACGCGTCAATCGCCCCTTTCGTGGCCGCGTAGGCAAGCTCCCCTGGCATCGGCCCGCGTCCCTGGCCAGAGGTCATATTGATGATCCGACCAGAGGCTACCCGTTGACCGGATTCCGGAAAACGCCGCGCGAACTCGGTGCAGAGCAACGCGGTGGCCCGGAGATTGACAAAGTAGTGAGCATCGAGCATCTCCGCATCGAGCGTATCCCAACTGGAATCCGTCGAATAGGCAGCATTGTTGACCAGGATCGTAGCCGGTCCCAGCCATTGCTCGGCCGTCTCAATCACCCGCATCGGGGCATCCGCTTCGGAGAGGTCGACGCGCATGCCGCTTGCCCGGACGCCCTGGCGCGACAGAGCTTCCTCGAGAATGGACGGGCCATCGCGATCTGCGCCCCACGGCATCTGGGCATCATAGGGCTGCCAGTGGGTGAAGAAGACGTCTGCGCCGGAGCGCGCCAACGCCATGCAGATCGCCGCGCCGATGCCCTCCCGGCGGCTTGCGCCGGTGACGATGGCCGTCCGTCCAGTTAGCCTGGGATTCACAACCTCAAATTCAGCGGTCATCCAGCCTCGATTCTCTGCATTCGCCGCCGCACGAAGCCGTCCACTGACAACTGTACGTGCTTCACCCGATCCGGCGTTACCTCGCTTGCCAGAGGCTACATGTGGCGGTAGAACCCTGGCGGCTACTTCCGAGGGTTGATGTATCAGGACGCGGGCGTCGCCCTCGTCTGTCACGAAAACACTATTATCAGCGTCACCCGAGATACCGTGAGGGCTATTTCTAGCTGAATCGTAATCGCAGTTTAGCTAATGGCCCGCGCCACCTGGCCTACTCACTGCGTAAACGTCCGGTAATAGGCACATCCTGAGAAGATCGCCTGGAGTGGCCTTCCTTCGACGAACGTATCGAATCGAACCGTCTCCGGCATGTTCTCGACTCCCCAGAGCCTATCGTCAATCGGAACCAGCTTCCATTCCTCTCCTTGCGGGTTGACGAAGAGCAAGTCACCGTCCCAGCCCACAACGATCCTGAAATTCGTGAACACCGATCCGTAGGTTCGGTAGTGCCCGGTCAAGTGCATACGCTCATCAACGTCGACGCTTCCAGCAGCCCCGGAGAGATCGCTGGCATGAGCCGCTTGCCCATCTTGAATGACGTAGTAACGGTTATTGCCATGCCGGAAGCGCCGGGGCGAATCCGAGCCGTCATCGAATCGCATTGGAAGATTGCGAAAGTGCGGGTGGTCAACCACAAAGGCCCCATCGGCGATCTTCCAGACGGGTATCTCATCTCCACCGTAGAGCATGAACAGCCGCGATCCTCGCGCGGCCAGTTCGAGAACCGGTTCGCCACCCGGGGATTGTGCATAACACCCTGAGTAGATGGAGGCATTGTCAATTTCCTGGAGATCGGGCAAGTCCGGTAATTCGGGCAGCGGCTGCCCGGTTGCGGTTGTGGCGAGCATTTGCTGAATCGGCACTGCGATGGAAAAGAGCTTCGCGATGCAGTTGATCATGATGACAAAGCCGAGACCGGTATCGAGATTGCCGAACATCCAGCACATATGGCCCGGCATCTCGCCGCCATGGCCGATCACCGTATCTCCGTCCATCTCATCCAGGTCGATGCCGTAGCCATACCAGTGATCCGGCTCGACTTCGACGTGTTTTGTCAGGAACGAGTCGAATGCGCCCTCAGAGAGCAATCTGGAATCGCGGTTCATCAGCGCCCGAAGGAAGATGGCCTGTTCTCCGACCGGCGCCGCCATACAGCCTTCACCGGTCGCGATCTCCAGCCAGGCAGCGGGCGCCAGGCCATTGTGTGGCAGCCACGGGCGGTCGTCGTAGTACGGGAGATAGCCGGTGACAAGCTTGTGGCGCATGTCCTGGGTTGTCTCTGGCTCGGTATCTGCCATAGCCAGTGGATCGAGAATCCTCCGGCGAACGACCTCGCCATAGGTGCTGCCCTCGATAGCTTCGAGCACCAGCCCGAGCGTTTTGAATCCAACGTTCGAGTAGTGATAGCGAGTTCCCGGAGCCCAGGCAGCTTCTGCGTTGCGCAGCGCCCAGACATCGTAGAGCTTGTCGGTCAGGACGTCGTTGATGCCGATGATCCCGCCGGTATGAGTCAGCAAATGGTGGATCGCGATCGGCTCATGGTCCCCGCCAACCTCGAACCAGGGTACATAGTTGGCAACTGGAGCGTGCAGGTCGAGCCTGCCTTCGTCATGCAACTGGAGCAGCGCAATCGCCGTGAACGTCTTTCCTATCGATCCGGTTTCAAAGAGATGCTCCGGCCTAACCGGTTCCCGCGAGTCGATATTTGCGACACCGTACGTCTTGAGGTAAAGCACTCGCTCCCGGTCGGTCACCGCCAGCGCGACACCGGGAATGGCGGCGTGTGCCATTTGCCGCAGAATGTAGTGGTCGATCTGTTGAAATGTAGACTGAAGGTCGGTCATTGGTCCGCTCGCTTTCTCATGCTTCGCTCACGATGAAGGTTCAGTGAAACGTGCAAGCCCGGCTCTAGGCTGGCTATCACCCGCCCGTATCTCCCAGGGGATTGTCAAGGCATGAAAAAGCACAAGCCTGCACAGGCTCACGCGGCGAAGCTGCTGGCCCTCCAGAAAGCGGATTGGCGCAACATGACTCACTGCCAGTCTAACGGCATTCCCGGGCCAAGTAAACAGCCAGCGCTGCTTGCTAACTGGCGGGCAGACCGAGCGCCTGGCCGGGAACAGCAGCGACCCACGGGAATAGGCTAGGATCTGCCGGGCGAATTTCCGGCTCAACCGGCGCCCGCACAATCCGTCTTCGACGGGTTAGCCATCTTCTAAGGAAAGGTCTGTGGCAACTGTGAGCATCATCGATCAAGTGAATTGGGACGAAACGAGCGAAGAGGTTACCCGGCATCTTCAGGAACTCATCCGGCTCAACACAGTCAATCCACCGGGCAACGAATCGCTGGTGGCAAATTATCTCAAGTCGCAGGTGGAAGCCGCGGGATTAGAGGCCCAGATTCTCGAAGCCCAGGACGGGCGCGGCAACTTCGTCACCCGGATCAAAGGCAATGGGCAGGGACGTCCACTGTTGCTGATGGCGCACAGTGATGTCGTCTCGGTGGAAGAGGACAAGTGGCAGCGTCCGCCCTTTGCCGGGGAAATCCACGACGGAATGGTCTGGGGCCGTGGCGCGGTCGACACCAAGAATCTCGTCGCGGCTGAGCTGATGATCATGCTGACGCTCGCACGTCAAGGCGCAAAACTCGACCGCGACCTGATCATGTGCACGTTCGCTGACGAAGAAGCTGGCGGGCGCGCTGGCGCGGGCTGGATGTGGGAGAACCACCGGGACCTGATCGACGCGGAAGTCGCGATCAACGAGGGCGGCGGCGCGGCGGTTGAAATCGGCGGCACAACCTTCTTCAGCGTCCAGACCGGCGAGAAGGGCGGGGCGAGAATGCGGATCATCGCGCGGGCTGATCCCGGCCACGCTTCGGTGCCCCGCGACGACACGGCGATGCTCAGGATGGGCCGCGCGCTCCAGACGCTCAGCACCCACATCTTCCCGACGATCATGACCAACTCGGTCCGCCAGATGCTCGACACCTACGCTGAGTATGCCGGTGATGAGGTTGCTGACATCGTCGCTTCGATTAACCATGATGATTCCTGGGAGAATCTGAGCCGCCTGCCGCTCGACGACGTGTCGCGGCTGGGCTTGCGAGCGACAACCCGCAACACCGCTGTGCCAACGATCATTC
Source organism: uncultured Chloroflexia bacterium (assembly GCA_963709995.1). Classification (GTDB taxonomy): domain Bacteria; phylum Chloroflexota; class Chloroflexia; order Thermomicrobiales; family CFX8; genus JAUIIK01. Next base: position 22,409 of record CAVPYN010000012.1, read on the forward strand.
ACGGTGGCCATCGCCTGAATGTCATTCCCGGCGAGATCGTCTGCGATGTGGACGGGCGTGTGTTGCCGGGGCAGGAGCCAGCGGAATTCGTCGCTCAGGTTCGCGATCTGCTTGGCGATGAGGTCATCGTCGAGCCGCTCGGCCCGGGACGGCCCGGCATCGAGGCGGATCCGGCCTCGTCGCTCTTTGACACGATCCGTGAAGTCATCCAGTCAACCGGCAGCAACACGACGGTGGCGCCGTTCCTGGTTTCCGGCGGCACTGACGCAGCCTCGCTTCCGGGCATCAAGGTCTACGGCTTCATGCCTGGCCACTTCTCCGCCGCCGAGATGAACGGGGCGCACAACCACGACGAACGCGTGTCGGTCGAAAATCTGGCCTTCGGGACGCGGGTGCTCTACGACATCGTCACCCGCTACTGCAATGCGCGCGAGGGATAGCTAATGGCTTCGACGAACGGGGCGAACAATCGAGCCCTGATCCTGTTCGACATCGACGGGACGCTCCTGATCGCTGGAGACCGGGGGCACGGGCGCGCATTGCTCGATGCCTTCCGCGAACTCTATGAAATGGAGCCGGACACCGAAGGCATATCCTATGCGGGCATGCTTGACGCCCAGATCATGCGCGAGTTGTTCTTACGGCATCAAATCGACCAGCAGATCGCTGAAGCGCGGATCGCCGACGCCATGCAACGCATGGGAGACCTCTATGAGGAATACCTTGCGGACCGGACGCTGGTCGATCGCCTATTGCCCGGCGCTGCCAGCGCGGTCCACGCGACCTCGAACCGTGGCTGGACGGCCGGCGCGCTGACCGGCAACGCCCGCAGGGTGGCCGAACTGAAACTGGGCGCGGCCGGTCTCGGACATCTAGCGAAGATCGGCGCATTTGGAGATACCGCTGAAGACCGGGGGCATCTCGTGGATGCTGCCTGGAATAGCGCCGAGGCATTTCTTGGAGTGCGCTACGATGCATCCCAGACAGTGCTGATCGGCGACACGCCGCGAGACATTGCCGCGGCGAGGCATGCCAATGCGAGCATCGTCGCGGTGGCTACCGGTCGGTTCGAAACGGAGGCGCTCGCGGAATTCGAACCAGATGCGCTACTCGACGACCTCAGCGACACCGAAGCATTCATCCTTGCTGTAGAAACGATCTTGCGCCAGAGGTCAGGCTAGCCGGATTTCGACAGCGATTGGGGGCCGCGATGGCCGAACCTGACGAACGACAACGAGTCTCATGACGATGAACTCTTCGACGAGATCCGCGCCTACCTTGCAGACCAGTCAGGCGACCAGGTCTATGAAGAACTTTCCCGGGCCTACCAACTCGCGTAAAAGCTTCGCTGAACGGGAACTCGCCGGACGAAGCGAATACATACGAATGCTTCGCGGCATCGACAAACTGCTAGAGGATATTCTGGGCGACTATACGGCAGCGGACCTCAAAGACCGGCTTGCAGAAGTGATGTATCTCTACGGACTTGCCCACTACTCGATCCTTCAGCAACTCTCCGATGATGTCACCGACGATGACGATCTCGACGACAGCGATGCCGCGAGGCCGTTGATTGTCTACGATATCTGGTTCCCGGACAATATCGGCGTCGAGAGCACCGACGACGGTTACTTCCTTCATGTTGGCGACGGTCGCATAGACTGTTCGGTCTTTCTGGGGACGTTCGCCCAACGAACGTGGCGCGCTCGTGGAACTCGTCGACCACTGGGAGTACGCGACAGCGCAAACACCCAGTCAGTGCCGCGCGGGCCGGATCTCTCGGAGAGCGTGCCGATGATGGCGATCGAAATGGACTACTCGGGTTCGGAATTGGTCGACGCGGGCGACCACGTCGATGTGCTGCTCTTCGATCATCGCGGGGAGCCGCTTATCAGAATTCACGCCCGTGACAGCGATCTGCGAGCGATCGTCGACGAAATTCAGGCGATTGTCCCGCCGGGTGACGGTCTTTAGAGGGCATTGACGCTAGGGAAAGGGTACGAGCCACAATGGCGAAACAACGCTTTACGCCGGAGATGGCAGTCGACCTTTCGAGTCGCCTCGGACGTCCAGATGTCACCCGACGGCGCAGTCGGTTGCCTTCTGCGTTGCGCCATTGGCCACAGCAGAGACGATCCCGACCAGCACGATTTTCGTCGCCCCAGCCGACGGGACCGGCCAGCCGCGGCCGATCACCGACAGCGATCACAACAACACCTGGCCGCGCTGGTCACCGGACAGCAGCACGCTGGTCTACCTGAGCGACCGCCGTCAACGCGGCACCCAGCAGGTTCACCGGGTCGCCGTGACGGGCGGCGATCCGACCCGCCTGACGACCGTCGACGGCGGCGCAGAACGACCCTGCTGGTCGCGCGATGGAAGCGAGATCTTCTTCACCGCTCGCCGGACGAGCCCTCGACGGGAGACGGAATCCGACTCCGAGATCAAAGTCGCCAGCGAAGAACCTCGACCACGTGCCGTCGCAGTCGTCGCGGCAACCGGTGGCGATGTCCGCATCGTCGGTCCCGCGCAACGGCCACGTCTGGAGCTATGCGACGAGTCACCCGACGGGAACCGCGCTTCGCCGCAATCGTCTCGCCGACCAATCTGCTCGACGAAACCGCCGACCAGCACGTGGCTGACCGTCTGGCCCCGCGAGGATCTGCGCGCCGTGGAACCGTTATGAGCTGATGCGCCATGACCGAAGTCGTCCAGTGGTCTCCGGATGGGAGATCCATCCTCGTCCTGGCAAGCCGCCGCCCCGACCACTCTACGACCACATTCATCTGATCGACGTCGAGTCGCACGATGTGACGACCTTCGGTGACCGCGACATGACCCCCTACTGGGCCTGGTACGCCGGCGACGGCTCTGGCGCGATCAACGTTGAGAATCAGCGCACGTTGTCGACCGGCTCACCGACGACCACTACTGGGAGCGGCTTGCCACTATGACAACAACGGCCAGCGCGTGGATTCCAGGACCAATCAGTAGCAGCGATGACGGGACATCTCACGCCCTGCTCGCGGCGACCCCGCAGCGACCAGCGGACGTCTTCGCCATATCCGCCAATGGCGACGATGCGACAACTTACCGACCTGAACCCGCAACTCGACGCGTCGATCTGGCGAGCATGGAAGAGATCATCTGGCAGGAAGACGGAATGAAGATCCACGGCTGGCTCTTGCGACCACCGGGCGCCGATCCCGACGCAACGCCTCCCGCTAGTCGTCAATGTCCACGGCGGACCGTCGATGGCCTGGGGCAACTGGTTCCACGGCACCTGGCATGACTGGGGACAGATTCTGGCCGCCAACGGTTTCGCCGTCCTCCTTCCAAATCCGCGCGGCTCGACGGGCAAGGGCCATGATCTTCGTGAACGCCAATCAAGGACGATCTCGGCGGCCAGGACTTCGAGGACGTTATTCGCGGCAGTCCAGGAACTGATCGAGCGCGGCATCGCCGACTCCAAACGCCTCGGCATCGGTGGCTGGTCATATGGCGGCTTTCTGACCGCAATGGCTGTCGTTCGAACGGACGCTTCAAGGCTGCCGTCGCTGGAGCGGCCGTCACGAACTGGCCGAGCAAGGTCGGCACGACCGATATCCGCCCACTGAATGAGAGCAACTTTCCCGGGACCACTCCACCAACGTCCCGACCCCTACTGGCTGCGCTCGCCGGTGCGCTACCTGAAGAACGCCAGACACCGACGCTCGTCGTCCATGGCGAAGCGGACCCCGCGTGCCGGTAACTCAGGGAATGGAGTTTTATCTGGGACTGAAAGCGAACGGGGTCGAGACTGATTTCGTGCGCTATCCCCGTCAGAAGCACGCGTTTCACGAGCGCGCCTTCCAGCTTGATCTGCTCAACGGATCGTCGTTGGTTCGAGAAGACATGCGGTTGCGAGGCGAGCAGGCCGATGATCGACCCCTGATTGGTACGCCAGACTGTTTGAAGAAGTAGCGACCAGGACGGCGGAACGATTGGGAGTCGTATCTGTGCCGCGTGTAGGAGCCGCTAACGGCATCCAGATTTACTATGAGGACATCGGCGAAGGTATCCCGCTCGTCCTGCAGGCCCACCACCACATCACCTGGATGCCGTTCCAGGTGCCCTATTTCTCGCAGTTCTACCGGGTTATCACCTTCGACCGGCGAGGCACTGGCCGTAGCGACGCACCGCCCGGAGACTGGACGAACGAAGACTTCGCCGACGACCTGGCCGGACTGCTCGATGCACTGGATATCGATAAGGCTATCGTGGCCGGCGCGTCGCTTGGGGGCGTCATCGCCTGCCAGTTCGGCATCAGCTACCCCGAACGCTCACTCGGGCTCGTCATCGGCCATACAACGCCCTATTTCCGCGAAGAATCGAAGATCTGGGTCGACGAGCAGATAAAGATCATCGAAGAGGGTGGCAGACCGATCTTCTTCCAGCCACCATCATTCCCCTGGCAGGAGCATGGACCTCCAACGCAGCGCCCGGACTTCGCGGAGACGGAGCTTGGCCAGTACCTCGGGACACTCGATGCCGGTCTCGGTTCGACGAAGACATCGGCGATCCAGGCCTTGCGTGCGATTCGCGAATGGGACTGTCGTCCGGCCGCCGAGCAGATGGCCGAATGGACGATGCCCTGTCTTGTTATGGTTGGCGGCAATGAGTCGCAGAAGACCCAGACATTTTCGTATGAGTGGCACAAGATGATCAACGATAGCGAGTTCTACATCATCCCCAACACCCACCACGGCGCAGCACGGGAAAACCCAATCCACTGGAATCAGATGGTGCACGATTTCCTAAAGCGCCATGGTCTCGGCGGGGGCGTTAGCGGCGATTCGTTGGGAAGTCAGGCGTAGGTGAAGTAAGCCTTCACTCCAGAAAGGACAGAACATGAACCAACATTGGAAAGATGAATCCGCCGAGGCGGCGATACTAGGGAGCATTTCGATTGACGGCCCCTGGGCGTTGCTCGAGGAATTCTCCCAGCTCACTCGCCTATCCGGTTCTGAGGACGAAGAACGCGCGGCGAAGTACATCACCGCCAGGCTCGACGAGTATGACGTCAGCTATGAGGTTCATCATCCGACGACGCTGATCAGTCTTCCGGGCCCGGCATCGCTGAAGACGCTCGGCGACGGCGGTAGGGAATATCGGATCAAGACGACATCCTTCTCGCCCCAGACCGGCGGTGAAGAGGTGACAGCGGAGCTCGTCTACGTTCCGGGCCAGCAAGCGGCCGGAATGACCGAACTCTTCGGCGAGCAGCGCCACGCGGCCGATATCGACCTCTCGGGCAAGAGTCGTCATGACCGAAGGGCTCGGCATCGCCGCGCGGGGCTTTGATCTGGCCGAAGTCCGGCGCGGTCGCGGCGCTCTTTATCAACCCCGGCGAAAACATCCACGAGGGCATCACGACAACCACCTGGGGATCTCCCGACGTCGATTCAGATCGGACCGCGGCGCACCGATCCCGATCCTGACAATCAACAATCCGGACGGTCAGGAGCTTGTCGAGCAAGCTTAGCCAGGGACCGGTTGAGGTTGCATTCTCGAATCAAGGTCGAGACCGAGTTGGCGCCAGATCCCGGTGATCGTCGCCGAAATCGAAGGCAACGAATTCCCGGACGAGTTCGTGCTCTTCCACGGCCATCTCGACTCCTGGCACGTCGGCATCGGCGACAACGCAACCGGTGACGCGACGCTGCTCGAACTGGCGCGAGTCTTTCAACAGCATCAGGACAAGCTGGCCCGAAGCCTGCGGATCGCCTGGTGGAGCGGCCATTCGCATGGTCGCTACGCTGGCTCGACCTGGTATGCCGATGCCTTCGCGCTCGATCTGATGGCCAACTGCGTCAGCCACATCAACTGCGATTCGCCCGGCTGTCGCTGGGCGACGGTCTACGAGAACGTCGCCTGGATGAGCGAGGCAGAAGGCTTCTGCCAGTCGGTCATCCGCGATGTCACGGGACAGGAATCGACCGGCGAAGGTCACGTTCTCCGCGCCGGTGACTGCTCCTTCAATAATCTCGGGATCACCACCTATTTCATGCTCTCCTCGACGATGCCCGATGACCTCAGAGCCGAGAAAGGCTATTACCCCGTCGGCGGCTGTGGCGCAAACATCGCCTGGCACACCGAAGACGACACGATGGAGATCGCCGACCGCGACAACTTGCTGCGCGACATGAAGGTCTATGCGACCGCGGTTTTCCGTTCGCTCAACGCCCCGGTCGCGCCGTTCGACTATCGCGCGACGGTCGATGAGCTCAGCGCTGCGATCGACGAATACCAGAAGGCGGCAGCGGGCGTGTTCGATTTCGGCGAGAGTCGCGTTGCGCTCGAATTCCTGCGCGCGGCCCTCGACGTGTTCTACAGCTCGGAGTCGGTCAGCGAAGAGGGCGACACTGCACTAGTCCGGCGAGCTAACGCAGCCCAACGGGCTATTGGCCGGACGCTCGTCTCGCTTGGTTACACGCGCGACGGGCGCTTCCGCCAAGATCCGGCTCACGCGATTCCAACGCTTCCCGATCTGGCGGTTGCGCGAGACCTCGACGGCGCATCCAACCATGAACGTCATTTAATCATCAACAGCCTCGTGCGCGGTCAGAACCGGCTTGTCTGGGAAGTCGGCCAGGCCACCCAGATCGCGACTCAGGCAGCAAGGCAGGCATGACAACTACAAATCAAGACCACCACCAGCCAGAGTTCGGCATCTTCGACATCATGCAGGTCGACCCCAGCCGTCCAACTGACGAGATCCTGCAAGAACGGATGGCGCACCATCAGGAGGCGGAACGCCTTGGGCTCGACTACGTCATGCTGGCGGAGCGCCATTTCATGCCCCTGTACCGTGCCGCGTCGCCCGGATTGCTGCTGGCAGCCCTGGCCAAGACCACCGAGCGCATTCGCCTCGGAGTCCTGGCCTACACCCTGGCGCTACACCACCCGGTGCTTCTCGCGGAACAGATCAGCACTTTGGATCATCTGACCGGCGGGCGGCTGGAAGTCGGACTGGGTTTGGGACATCGACCACAGGAAATCGCCGGACTGGGCTATCCAGCCGAGCACCGGCAGGCGATCTTCCTCGAAGACCTGATGATCATGCGCCAGGCGTGGGAGGGCCAGCCATTCAAGTTCGATGGCGCATTGCACCACGTCAACGATGTTTGGGTCGACCGGCCCCTCCAGCGCCCCCACCCGCCGCTGTGGTTTGCCGGCGGTGACCCGCAAATCACCAGCTGGGCGGGGCGCAATGGCCTGAGCCTGGGTGTCGGTTTCCAACCGGACGAAAACCTGGTCAATTCAACCCAGGCTTACTGGGATGAAACCCCGCCGGAGGGCGCCCCACGGCAGCGTGTCGCCCTGATGCGGCATATCTACGTCGCGGAGAGCAGCGAGCAAGCGCGGGAGGAGATCATCGCCGACCTTGTCAGGCTTGGCGAAGACCTCGTAGCTAATCCCCGCGGAATGCCGAACGTTCCCGAGCGCCCTCCCACCCGTGAGGAAGCCGAAGTCCAGTATGAGGACCAAAAAGCCCGGCAGATCATCGTCTCAGGAGACGCCAGCGAAGTCGCTGCCGGCATTGCAAATTCCATGACGATGATCCGAGCAAACGTATTCCTCGCAAACATCCATCTCACGCTGGTCGAGGATGAGCGTATTCGCCGGACGTTGCGGTTGTTCGCGGAAGAGGTCGTGCCGCTGGTGAACGAACGGTTAGCCAGAAGCTAACCATCGCTATTCGCAGCCAACCATATCGGGAAGACCATAGGCTCCGGGCAGTGAACTCGAGCCGAATCAATGCCGCCGGTGAATGGCACGAAAGGAGGTCTATGCGTAGGCCACCTTGAAATCACTGGCCGACAGTTCGTGATCCTGCCAGCAGCCGGACGACATCAGTTCCGCGCCCAGACGACCGATCTCATCTCCACACTTCGCGGCAAGCCCGTTTCCGCCAAAGGCGACATAGACTTGCTCCCGCTCGATTTCGTCAATGAATGGGAGGTGGGTTGAGGTTCGCAAATGGACGCACGGCTTGTAGATCCACGACCTGACGGATCGAAGGCTTGGCACTATTCCCGTGAAGAGTTCCTTATCCGCCGTTCCCGAATTGTGGGCTATTCTCGTTTGGAAGAACCGGTTGAGTTGCGATTCAGTCTTCACGACCGTCGAGGACCAGTACCAGCCGCCTTTCACATAGAATCGTCCATCCGGATACTCCACCGCAGACATCAGGTAGCCCGCGCTGGCCTCCGGATCAGTCGGGATTCTGTTGTATATCAGCGAAGGGAAGGAGAACGCCTCTGACTCCGGAACCTCACCGATTACGACCGCCACGGCTTCGATAACGACCTGTAGCGGGCGATCGATCAGGAATTGCGACCAGGCTCCGGCGGCAATAAGAACCCTGCCCGCCTCATAGCGGCTACCAGTGGATGTCCTGATACCTACCCGCCCGCGAACGGGCTCAACCGAGACCACCCGTTCCGGGATGGCCAGCGCGCCCTGCTTCTCTGCCATCCTCAATTGCGCCTCAACGAACAAGCGTGGATTGAGGACACCAGCGGTCTTTGGTGACTCGACCTGTCCGATCATGCCTTCCGGAAAGCGGAACGTCGGGAAGGCTCTGTGCAGACTATCGGTCGACAGCAGGAGTTGAGACTCAACGTCGAATTCCCGACCGATCACCTCCAGTCGAGCAAATTCGTCCATCGCGGCGGGAGAATCCTTTGAAACTTGCAGGTATGGATGCGGTCTATGGAACGTGATCCCCGAATACTCTTCCAGTTCGCCATATCTCGCTCGCGCCCGATCCGCCATGCGCGCCCATTGGGGCGAATGATCGATGACTCGATAGAAACGGCTGGAATCGTAGTGCGATGCAAACGAACCTTGATGAACTTGCAGTTCGCGAGGTTCGCCTTCCCCGAAAATCGCCACATCGGACGACAACGTACTCAAATATCGCGCGGCTGCCGAGCCAATCATCCCTCTACCGATAACCGCGAACTCGAATGCCCCGTCAGCCGACATGCGTTCTTCCTGTTCCCGAGTTCTTCTCCTGGCGCCGCGCCACGACCGGTGTTCCCTGCCACTTGCGCGTGGCGTACGACATACCGCTCCTGCTGGATTCAGTGTATCTTCTGGACACTCCAGACGCTCCGGCCGTTAGCTCACAAAGGAATAGCCCGAAAATGAGGGAAGACACATTCAAGAAAGTACCCGCGAATCGAAGGCTCAAAATCGGCATGGTTCTGCCGGTGATGACCGACTGGTTGTGCTGCGCCCGCTCGCCCAACATGCGGAAGCGATCGGCCTCGACTCGCTGTGGATGGTCGATCACTTCCAGGTCGATCATGTCGCAAATGCCCGGCAGAGCAATCGCGAAGTCACACCCGAAATCGAAGCACAGGGAGTCGAGGGGCGCTGGGAATGCTGGTCGATGCTGTCGGCGCTGGCTGTCGCGACAGAGCGCGTCGAACTCGGCTCGCTCGTTACCAACACTGGTTACCGCAATCCGGCTCTGTTGGCAAAGATCGCTGACACGGTTGATGACATCAGCGAGGGCCGGCTCATCCTTGGCGTTGGCGCTGGAGACTTCAAACTCGAGCACCACAATTATGGATTTCGGTGGGACAATCGGATCAACCGGTTCGAAGAGGCTCTCCAGATCATTCGGCCCCTGTTACGATCACGCTACGTTGATTTCCAGGGCGAGTACTACGCGGCAAACGACGCCGTCCTCAAACCGCTCGGTGTGCGGGCGACGGGCGCGCCTATCCTAATCGGCGCGCTTGGGCATGGCCCGCGGATGCTGCGCCTGACGATGGAATACGCCGATCAGTGGAACGCCTGGATCGGCTACGAGCGCTCAACCCCCGAAGCACTGAAGCCGCTCCTGGAGCGCATCGACGAGGCTTGCGAGAAACACGGCCGCGACCCGGCCACGCTAGAGCGCACGGTCACCGTCGGGGTCAAGGTTCCCGGCCACGCCTATCCGGAACGCACCGCCAACGTCGAGCCAATCACCGGCTCACCCTGGGAAATCGCCGAAAAGCTCCATGCCTTCACCGATCTCGCCGTCTCCCACATCCAGATCTTCCTGGTCCCTCCGACGATCGAAGGGCTGGACTATCTCGCGCCGGCCATTGAGATGCTGAAAGACGCGGCTGTCCGCTGATAAACTTGCTCTACGGTATCCACAAGCGAGAGTGACAGGCATCGATGACGACACAGCACCCCATGATCACCCGCACCCTTGGCGTCCAGGGCGGCTATCCCTGTATCAAGGGGACCCGCACCCCGGTCAGCACAATTGTGAAGTATTTCCAAGAGGTTTACCCCGGCAACTTCGACGAGATCTTGCGCGCATTTCCGCATCTTACCCGCGAGCAGGTTGATGCCGCGCTCCGCTACTACGAAGAGTGCCCTGGCCTCGTCGACGAAGATATTGATAGACACGAGCGAGCGTTCAAGGACATCCTCACGGTGAAAGTAGACGCGGATTAGTGCCGCGTCCAATTCGCTTGTATACGGACGAGAATATAGATGCGAATTTGGCTCCAGCGCTAGTCGAACGTGGTTTTGATGCACTCTCATGCCATGCAGCGGGCAACGCAAACCTCGGACTGTCCGATGATTGGCAGCTTGAATGGGCTGCGAACGAAGGTCGTGCCATCCTGACTATTGATGCGCCGGACTTTACACGCCTCGCGAATCTATGGATCGTTCAGGATCGCCCTCACGCGGGCATCCTGTTCGTTCGCTGGATGACGCTCGGAGACCTCATTCGAGTAACTTCAGCGTTTCTGGGTCGCTACACTGCGGACGATCTCGAAAACGTCACAATGTGGGTTTCGTAGCCCGGTTGCATCGCAGACCTGAAAGAAGCTCAACGAGCTGACGACACGACATCCCATGATCCTGCACCCCTGGCGTCCAGGGCGGCTATCCCTGTATCAAGGGCACCCGCACCCCGGTGCGCGCTATTGTCGAGTACAACAGAATCCACGATGACGACGCGGATGAGCTTCTCGAAGCCCTGCCACATCTGAATCGAGAACAGATCGAAGCGGCAGGTTCCTACTATCGCGACAGACCTGAGCTCGTGGATAAAGACATAAAGCTGCAGTGAAACGCTACATTGAAACGCTTAACCCTTAATGTCAGCAAGGTTGAGGGGCGTCCGGCTGCATACGGATGAAGATGTCGATGGACGTTTGGCCGCGGCACCTCGACGCCGGGGATTCGACGTACCTTCGTGCCATCAGGCTGGGAATGCGGGCCACAGCCATTCGGACGAGTGGTAACTGACGTTCGCAACTGGCGTTGAACCCGTAGTATTGCACACGATGTTGGCGACTTCACTGCCCTGGCACGGCGGTCGGCTGTGGAGAGCCGGAATCACTTCGGAGTACTGTTCGTCAATCAGGTTGAGATTTCGGAGCTCAACAGCGCCAACCGAGTGCTTGAGGAACGCGGAAGCCTCTGACATCCGCAATCTGAGACTCTGGCTGCCATAGCACGATGGTATTCACCCACATCTGAGCCGCTTGACACCTAGCCTATTCCGGGGTAGTTTCCCTGCACATCAGCGGCTGAAGACCGGCTGTGCGAGGGCGCGGAGTTTACGACAATCAATCGGGTCTTGAGCGCTCCAATGCCGCCGGTCACCTGTCGACGCTATGAAAGGTAGTCAGTCTCATGGATCTACGTTACAGCCCCGAGGACGCCGAGTTCAGGCAGACCGTGCGCGCCTGGTTCGAGGAAAACCTGCCGAAGAAGAAGATCGAGACCTTCGAGGAACGGCGCGAATGGCACCTCAAACTCTATGAAGCTGGATTCGTCGGCATGGGCTGGCCCAAGGAGTACGGTGGTCGTGAAGCTCGACCAATGGAGCAGGCGATTGTCGGCGAGGAGATGGCGAGAGTCAACGCCCCGCAGGGAGTGAACGGGCTCGGCATCTCGATCGTCGGACCAACGCTGATCCACCATGGCACCGAGGAGCAGAAACAAGAGCATCTCAAGAAGCTGCTGACCGGTGAAGAAATCTGGTGCCAGCTCTACTCCGAGCCGAACTCTGGCTCCGACCTTGCCAGCCTCCAGTGCCGCGCCGACATCGACGGCGACAACTTCATCATCAACGGCCAGAAGATCTGGACCTCCGGCGCGCACAACGCCGAATGGGGCCTGATGCTTGCCCGCACCGACCGCCGCGCCTCCAAGCACAACGGCATCTCATGCATCATGGTTGAAATGGACAAGGAAGGCGTCGAAGTCCGTCCACTGAAGCAGATCAGCGGATCGGCGGAATTCTCCGAGGTCTTCTTCTCCGATGTCACGGTTTCCGCGGACAATCTGATTGGCGAATTGAATACTGGTTGGAGAATCGCCCAGACGACCCTCTCCTATGAGCGTGGGGGCAACACGCTGAGCCGGGTCAGCCGCCTGCAGTCCGCTTTCGACCGGCTGATCGAGGTTGCCACCGAACTGCAGGTAGATGGCACGCGGGCGATCGACAATCCGATCATCCGGCAGAAGATCGGCCAGATCTACGCCGATGTTGAGGTCCTGCGCTATTCCTCGCTACGCCTGCTCTCGAAGCTGGAGAAGGGCGAGCGTCCCGGTCCAGAAGCTTCGGTTTCCAAGCTCCACTATTCGGAGCTTGACAAGCAGGTCCAGGAGGTCATTCAGGAGATCCTCGGCCCATATGGCCAGTTGATCAGCGGGGCAGATCCAGCCTACGCCTTCGACGAAGCTGATGTCGAGTACGGCGAGGGAGACACCTGGGCCTACCAGTTCGTCTGGTCGCGCGCCGGGACAATTTACGCTGGATCTTCCCAGATTCAGAAGAACATCATTGGCGAGCGGGTCCTCGGCCTGCCCAAGGAGATTCGCGCCGACCGCATCGAACTGGAAGAGAAGCGACAGGCGGAAGCCGCCGCGGACGACTAGATAGTCCATGTAGAGACGCTCCGGCGGGGCGTCTCTACATCTGAAACCGAGACGCGCCAGCGGCACGTCTCCCCCGGGAACGATCGAACCGGCAGGAGAAAGAGGGAATCATGGATTTCGATTTCACAGAAGACCAGGTGATGTTGCGCGATCTTGCGCGCGAATTTCTCACCGAGCAGGTGACCATCGCCCATATCCGCGAGATGATGGAAGATGAGACCGGTTATGACAAGAACCTCTACCGGCGCTTCCTCCAGCTTGGACTCATCCCGCTTCCCGAGGAGTATGGTGGAGCGGGCTTCGGCATGGTTGAGACCTGCATCATCATGGAAGAGATGGGACGCATCCCGTATCCCGGGCCTTTTTTCGGGACAATAGTTCTGGCCGGCCAGACGATCGTCCAGTCCGGCGATGAGAGCGCGATGTCGCGATACCTGCCCGATATCGGGAATGGCGATCTGATCGTTAGCCTGGCGTTTCTCGAAAAGTCGGCAAGCTGGACGTCATCGACGATCGAAGCAACCGCCACCAAAGCGGGCGATGGCTACACGCTGAATGGCCTCAAGCGCTTCGTTCCCTGGGGAGCCCAGGCGGATGTTCTGCTGGTCGTCGCCCGCACCGGCGAGGGCAGCGGTCACGACGGCATCTCGATCTTTGCCGTGCCAGCCAACGCTGACGGAGTCGCGATCAAACCCGAGACGATGCTCGACCTCAACTCCCGCACGGCGACGGTCGAACTGAACAATGTCAGCGTTGGATCGGACGCCTTGATCGGGGAAGAGGGCAATGCCTGGCCAGGGCTCGACCGGACAATACAGAGGGCCGCAGTGGCAGCCAGCGCCGAGATGCTCGGCGCGGCCCGCCGCTCCCACGAAATGTCGGTCGACTATGCCAAGGTGCGCCGGCAGTTTGGGCAGGTCATCGGTCAGTTCCAGGCGATCAAGCACAAACTGGCCGAAATGCTCGAACAGGTCGAGAATGCCCACTCCGCGGTCTACTACGCAGCCTGGGCGCTCGACGCCGACGCCCCGGACGCGGTATTGGCGTCCTCGGTCGCCAAATCCACGGTCAACGAAGCATCGCGCCTCGTCTGCGGTGAAGCGATCCAGGTACATGGAGGCATCGGCTTTACCTGGGAGTATGACTTGCATCTCTACTGGAAGCGCGCCAAGCACCAGGAGGTCTTCTATGGAGACACCGACTATCACCGGGAACGAGTGCTCCAGGAAGTTCTGGCGGGGAATGTGGCCGGGTAGAGACAAGGAAGAAGCAACAGGGGAAAGATGACTCGGTGGCTTTCTCTTTCTCCATGAGAGGATCGTATTCATGACGACCGGCACGGCGCCAGACGACCGCACGATCACGACCGTCGAGGAATTGCAGGAGATGGTCGGGAAGGAGATGCGGGTCGGCAAGTGGTTCGAGATCACCCAGGAGCACGTCAATCAATTCGCGGATGTGAGCGGCGACTACCAGTTTATTCACGTTGACCCGGAGAGAGCCAAAGAGACGTTCTTTGGCGGCACGATCGCCCACGGCTATATGACGGTCGCGATCCAGCCGATGCTCGGCAAGGATGCCGGCGGCGTCAAGGTCGATCTCGGCGGGAAGATGGCGGTCAACTACGGCCTCGATAAGTTGCGCTTTCCGGCGCCGGTGCCGGTCGGGAAAAAGGTCCAACTGCGCTCGAAACTGCTGGAGGTAGAGGACCACCGCAGCGAAGGTGGCGGCTACGTCCAGACAAAATACGAGAACACCGTCTGGGTTGAGGGCGCCGACCGGCCCTCAATGGTTGCCGAGACGTTGGGACGGGTCTATTTCTAACGCCGATCTCCCGCTGAGGGAGCCGGAAATGGTAAAGGACGACGAATCCCGCCCTCTCTCCATGACGTCTATCGGGCCATCGAGAGGGAGCGGGGCGCCCACGCTTCGTGGGTCGAGGGTGAGGGCTTCTGTATGACCACGACCGCCAGGCCAATCGCACGGGATCGGGCCAGCGCCAATCGCGCAATGCACGCGCTGTTTCATCCGAAACGCATCGCCATTATCGGAGCCTCCCCGAAACCGGGCTTCGCTCACCGCATCCACACCAACACAATCGAAGGTGGCTACGGGGGTGAGATCTTCCCGGTCAATCCTCGTTACGACGAGGTGCTCGGGCAAAAGTGCTATCCGAGCGTCGATGCAATCCCGGGAGGCGTCGAGCACGCAGTGGTTGTCGTGCCAAGCCGGTTTGTCCTTCCGGTACTCGAAGACTGTGCCAGAGGCGGTGTCGTCGCCGCGAACATCATCTCTAGCGGCTTTGGCGAGCAAAGCGATGACGAGGCACATCAGCGCCAGGAAGAATTGCGGGAGTACGTCGAACGAACCGGAGTCAGGCTGGTTGGTCCCAACTGTCTTGGCATCATTTCGATGCCAAACAAACAAATCACGAAATCCGGCCAGTACGACAACATCATCGAAGGGCCGGTCGGAATCGTCTTTCAAAGCGGCCTGCTGGCCTTCAGCATGTGCATCCCGACCGGTGCGCGGGACATAGGATTCAGCTACATCGTCACCACCGGCAACGAAGCCGACCTCGAAGCGTCTGACTACATCCGCTACATGGTCGAGGATGAGAAGACACGCGTCGTCGGCTGTTTCATCGAGCAGTTCCGCGATGCCGGGAAACTCATCGAGGTCGCCGAACTTGCCGCGGAGAACAAGAAGCCGATCGTCGTCCTGAAAGTCGGACGCTCCGCCAAAGCCCAGAAGGCAGCCCAGGCACACACCGGTTCACTCGTCGGGTCCGACGCCGTCGTCGATGCGGTCATGCGCCAGTACGGGATCATCCGGGTGACGAGTCTTGAAGAGATGACCGAGACGCTGGTCACCTTCCACACCGACCGCATGCCGAAGGGAACTGGCGTCGGAACGATCTTCCTTTCCGGCGGTGCTGGCGGTCAGGTATCCGATCTGGCTCAGGAAATCGGCGTCGATATGCCGGATCTGGCACCCCAGACGCAAGAACAACTGGAAAAGCTGATACCCGAGTTCGGGACGGTCGGCAACCCGCTCGACGTCACCGGACAGGCGTTCCTGATTCCCGGTTGCATGGAGGGTTCACTCCAGGCGATGGCTGAGGATCCGAACATCCACACGCTCATCTACGGTCAAGCCTATCCAACGGTCATGGACTTGGCGACCGAGGCCGGCAAAGCCTTCGCCGACATGTATGATCGCTATCCAGATAAGAACTTCTTCGTTTCGTCGCTGGTAACCGGCAAAGTACAGGCTGGCGCTCGCTTCGGCGTCATGCCCACCGAACCGGTCAAGGCACTCGGCGGCATCCCGTTCCTGCAGGGCGCCGAGAACACGTTGCGGGCGGTAAAGTCCCTGAACGACTATGCCGCGTTCCTGCGGGGACGCAAAGGCGCAAGCACCCTTTCCACCGGTGACAGCGCCGTTGCCGCCCAGGCGCGCGAGATGGTGCGTTCCGCCAATAGCCAACCGCTGGTCGAACGCACCGCCAAACAACTGCTCAACCTCTACTCCATCCCGACCACCACCGAACACCTCGCCACCTCCACCGATGACGCCGTCGCCATCGCCCAGCAGATCGGCTATCCGGTCGTCCTCAAAATCGAATCCGCCGACATCACCCACAAAACCGATGCCGGGGGCGTCCTCCTCAACCTCATCAACGACGATGCCGTACGTGCTGGCTTCGATCAGATTCTGACCAACGCTCGCACCTACAACCCCGATGCCCATCTCTCCGGCGTCCTGGTCCAGCAGATGGCGCCAGCAGGGCGTGAGATGATCGTCGGCATGACCCGTGATCCCGACTTCGGTCCTGCCGTCGCCGTTGGACTGGGCGGCATCTTCGTCGAGGTGCTGAAAGATGTGGCGCTCGGTGTGCCACCGCTGAGTGATGTCACGGCACAGAGCATGCTGGACCGGTTACGAGGCAAGGCAATCCTGGCTGGCACCCGTGGACAAGCAGCAGCCGATGTCGACACCGTGGTCGATATCCTGGTCAAGTTCAGCCAACTCTGTCTGGATCTCAAGGATGAGGTCGCCGAAATCGACATCAATCCCTTGCTGGTCTATGACAACGGACAGGGCGCCTTGGTCGTCGACTGCTTGATCGTGCCAGGATAGGAAGAGCCCTCAGCCCTCAGCCCTGACCCTTCTCCCAAGGGTGGTAGGCGGGGGCGGCCGGGGCAGGGGGAGACGACGTAATTCAAGTCTTTCTCCCCTCTCCCAATCCTGGGAGAGGGGCTGGGGGTGAGGGCTGACGTATGACCACAACCAATCCGATCACATTCACCGATTCGATGCGCGCATTGCTGCACCCGCAGCGGATCGCCATCGTTGGGGATTCACCGAATCCGGGGTTCGCACCGATTATCCGTCGCAACATCGTCGCCTGCGGCTATCACGGCGAGGTCTATCCGATCAACCCGAAGTACGATGAAATCGCCGGGCTAAAGACCTATCCGAGCATTGACAGCGTGCCGGGTGGCGTCGATCTGGCGGTCATCGGCGTGCCGGTCCGGGCGGTCGACGCTGTGCTGGAACAATGCGAGCGTGCCGGCGTCAAAGCGATCAATATCATCACCAGCGGTTACGGCGAGCAGGACGACGATGCTGGCCATCAACGCCAGCAATATTTGCGCGACTTCGCCAAGCGCACCGGTATCCGCATTGTCGGTCCAAACTGCCTCGGCAATATCAGCGTCCCAGCGATGATGTGTGCGATGAGTGGTCCCTTCGACTACCTGAAGCCGGGGCCGGTTGGCCTCGTACTGCAATCCGGCCTGCTCGCATACAGCCTGGTCATCCCGGCGCTGGATCGCGATATGGGATTCAGCTATATCGTCACCACCGGCAACGAAGCCGATCTCGAAGCGGCCGACCTGATGCGCTATTACGTTGAGGACGATGAAACACGAGTTATCGGAGCATTTATCGAGCAGTTCCGCGACCCTCAGAAGCTCATCGAAGTTGCTGAGATGGCGGCGGAGCGCGAGAAACCTATCGTCGTTCTAAAGATCGGACGTTCAGAAGCCGGGCGGCGCTCCGCTCAGGCGCACACTGGCTCGCTGGTTGGCTCGGATGAGGTTGCCGATGCGGTCATGCGGCAGTACGGGATCATCCGGGTCAGCGGGCTTGACGAGATGACCGAGACGATGGCGGCGTTCTATAGCGACCGGCTTCCAGGCGGAACCGGCGTCGGCGCGATCTACGTCTCCGGCGGCGCGGCTGGGCTGGTCTCCGATCTCAGCGCCGACCTTGAGATTAATCTGCCCGATCTCGCTCCACAGACGATCGAGCGTCTCGAAGCGGTCATTCCCGAGTATGGAACGGTCGGCAACCCGCTGGACACGACCGGCATGGCCGGGGCAATCCCGGAATTGATGCAGGCATCGATCGAGGGCATGGCGGAAGACCCGAGTATCCACACCGTCATCTATGGACAGGCCTACCCGACGACGGTTGATCTCGATTCTCCAGCCGGCGAGGTGATGCGAGTTTCACACAAGAAGTACCCGGACAAGGCGTTCCTGGCGATCGCCCTGGTCCCCGGAGAAATCGCTATTCAGAACCGTCGTGACGGCGGGCCACCCAACGAGCCAGTCACGGACTGGGGCGGGGTGCCATTCCTGCAGGGTGTCGAGAATGGGCTCCGCGCGGTCAAACACCTGAACGACTATGCCAGCTATATCCGGAACCGCTCACCGAACGGTCGCCTATCCAGCGAGAGTTCGGTTGCCGCCCAGGCGCGCGAGATGGTGCGTTCCGCCAATGGCCAACCGCTGGTCGAACGCACCGCCAAACAACTGCTCAACCTCTACTCCATCCCGACCACCACCGAACACCTCGCCACCTCCACCGATGACGCCGTCGCCATCGCCCAGCAGATCGGCTATCCGGTCGTCCTCAAAATCGAATCCGCCGACATCACCCACAAAACCGATGCCGGGGGCGTCCTCCTCAACCTCATCAACGACGATGCCGTACGTGCTGGCTTCGATCAGATTCTGACCAACGCTCGCACCTACAACCCCGATGCCCATCTCTCCGGCGTCCTGGTCCAGCAGATGGCGCCAGCAGGGCGTGAGATGATCGTCGGCATGACCCGTGATCCCGACTTCGGTCCTGCCGTCGCCGTTGGACTGGGCGGCATCTTCGTCGAGGTGCTGAAAGATGTGGCGCTCGGTGTGCCACCGCTGAGTGATGTCACGGCACAGAGCATGCTGGACCGGTTACGAGGCAAGGCAATCCTGGCTGGCACCCGTGGACAAGCAGCAGCCGATGTCGACACCGTGGTCGATATCCTGGTCAAGTTCAGCCAACTCTGTCTGGATCTCAAGGATGAGGTCGCCGAAATCGACATCAATCCCTTGCTGGTCTATGACAACGGACAGGGCGCCTTGGTCGTCGACTGCTTGATCGTGCCAGGGTAGAAGATAGGGAACAGGGAATAGTCAGAAGTGAGTAGATTGTAGGCAGGACGAAGATCCCTGCAATACTCCCGGCTAAGCTCTGCTGTTACCCACTTCTCTGTTCCCTACACTGGGGGTGAAGTGCGACGAATGACCAACCGACACAGAATCATCACAGCTATCTTCATACTCTTCCCCATTTTGGCATCCACCAATCTCGTCCTTGCCGTCGAACCAGAAGCCGGGACGTTCAGCGACACTTGGCGGCGGACCGACCTACCGGTGCGCCAGGGGAACGCGGACCGCACCTGGATCTGGGGACCGGAGGCGAACACCTTCGTCCAATGGGAGCCGTATGCCGAAGCCCGCGATGGATTGCGTCTCGTCCAATATTTCGATAAAGCGCGTATGGAGGACAATAGCTTCCGCGGCGGGTTGCCCTGGGAGGTCACAACCGGCCTGCTCGCCGTGGAGATGATGTCTGGAGAGGTGCAAATCGGTGACCGCGAATTTGAACCTGCCCGCAACCCGGCATCGATCAACGTCGCTGGCGATCCGGGGGGAATTCGAGTCGAGCCCAACCTACGCGAGCCTGAGCGACCTGCGCGAGTGGGCCGACATCCGGACGGATGAGGTCGTAAGCGAGCGGGTCAACCGGGCCGGCGAGGTGTCGGCCGATCCCGCGCTCGCAGAGCGAGACGTGACGATGATCCATTTCGATGGCACCACCGGGCACAATGTTGCTGCGCCCTTCTGGGATTTCATGAATTCGACCGGTCTTGTCGATATCAATGGTGAACTCACCGACGGTCCTCTGTTCCCTAACCAGTTCTTCGCGGTTGGCAGGCCGATCACCGAACCCTACTGGGCAACGGTCCCGGTGGCGGGTACCGATAAGGATGTCCTCCTACAGTGCTTCGAGCGCCGCTGCCTGACCTATACAGCGGACAACCCCGAGGGCTGGCAGGTCGAGGTGGGCAATGTCGGCGCACATTACTACGAGTGGCGCTACGGCGAGCCGCAGGGGCAGATCGCCTTCTCACGAGATGGCAACCTCTGGATCATGGAGGGTAACGGGACTAACCCGCGATCCATCGCCGCGACGACTGCTTTCGATTCCCAGCCCCTTTGGTCGCCCAATCGAACAAACCTGCTCTTCGTCCGTAGCGATGCCGACGCCGTGCCGCCCGACCGGAACTACGGACTTTGGGGCGTCAACGTCGTCACAGGGGAAGAGCGCTATCTGACCTCGCTCCGGACTTCAGGGCCCTATCCGATGCCCTCGTTTGATTGGTCGTCGGATGGGCGCCAGGTTGTCGCGAGCAATGGCACCGTTATCGAGGTGATCGATTACGCTACCGGGGTGGTCACACAACGCTTCGACGACCTCGGATTCGTCTTCGATGTCGACTGGTCGCCGGCTGAACAGCTGATTCTCTTTCGATCGGAATCACCTCCTGGCAATCAACCTGGTGGACTCTCTATGCTGGATCTCACCAGCGATCAGATAGTGCGCGTGCCGGGCACAACATTTTCCGATGCACGGCAGGAGTGGTCACCAGATGGCTCCATGATCGTCTTCCAGTCTCGACCGCCGGAATCGACGCTCGTCGATCTTTACCTGCTTGGGCTGGGCTTTGCTGACCAGAACGTAGATCGCGTCCTGATCGCGCAGGGGATCGAGGCGGTGCAGCCGCGTTGGTCGCCGTCGGGCGATCTCATCGCTTACGTTGCTCACGACCAGATCTGGATCGCCAACGTCGATGATCTCAACGCGGATCATCAGGCATTGCCAAAGATTCGCGAGTTCGACTTTCCTCGCTATCTGACATGGTCCCCAGACTCAACAGCTATTGCCGCGAACCTGGGGTATCTCTGGGTATCGACCCTTTCGAACGAGCAGCACAATTTGAGTGCTACCGAGGCCGTCCGTCCCGACTGGTCACCCTAGCCACCTCAAGATCCGACGACTATCTCACCGGCCAAGTCATGCTATAGTGCCCGCTGTCTCGGTAGTTTGTGGGCTCGCCATGGGTGACGATTGAAGGGGATGCCGGTATCGCTTCAGTAGGAACGCGGGTCGGGGTGCTCTCAGATGTTCACGGCGAGCTGCGAACGCTCACCAGAGCGCTCGACCATTGCCGTGAGACCGGAATCGAGACAATCGCGTTGCTCGGGGATCTATTCGACAAGGTTGAAGAAGCGGATCGCTGCGCGGCGGCGTTGAACGGTTGGCACGTCGTCGGTGTCTACGGAAACCACGAGCGAGAAATTGCCCTCGCCGCCGCTGCTGGAGAAATACACGTCGAACCGGAAACGCTGGACCTGCTGGGCGGTCTTGGCGAGCAAGTTCTAACCGATGAGTACTGTTTGATCCATGAAGCGGAGGCCTGGGGCCAGCATGATCCGGTTGCCGCGCTCTTCCAGCGAAGCGGAACGAGCAATGGATACCGGCCGGCATCGTGGATTACCTTTGCGGGACATACCCACGTGCGGTCTGCCCGCACCGAGAGCGGGCCGCTCGACATTAATCGCGGCACATTGAAACTCTCGGCGGTACGGAACTATCTGATCAATCCCGGCGCGCTCGCCGTCGGCCAGTATGCAATCTGGGATCGAGAGGAACATATCATCACGTTTCATCAGCTTGAGGACTGGTAAGCAGGGAACTACGGGAGGTTCACATGGGAAATCTGGACGGTAAATCCGCGATCGTCACCGGTGCCGGACGCGGCATCGGTAAAGCTGTCGCCAAGCTGCTGGCGGCCGAGGGAGCGGCAGTCGTGGTCAACGATATCGGCGCGGGGCTGGCTGGCGAAGGCGGTGACGAATCAATCGCGCAGCAAGTCGTCAACGAGATCGAGGCGGCTGGAGGGTCAGCCAGCGCGAACACGGACTCGATCACCGACTACGAAGCCGCCGAGGCAATGGTCCAGCAAGCGATCGACAACTACGGCAAGCTCGACATTCTGGTCAACGTCGCCGGCATCCTGCGCGACCGGATGATCTTCAACATGAGCGAAGAAGAGTGGGACGCCGTCATCGACGTTCATCTCAAAGGCACCTTCAACACCTGCAAGTGGGCGGCGGTCCATTTTCGAGAGCGCCGCGAAGGCGGACGGTTTATCAACTTCTCATCCAGTTCAGCCTGGGGCGCGGCTGGGCAACCGAATTATGCCGCCGCGAAATACGGGATTCTCGGTCTGACGGCTGTCCTCGCCAACTCGATGCCGCGCTATGGCGACGTGACCGCAAATGCGATCCTGCCCTACGCCGCCACCCGGATGATTGACTCGACGCCTCGCGCCCAGGCAATCAAGGAAGAGACCGGCCGGCTGCCGAGTGAGATTGCCGAAGAAGACGACACCGATATAGGCAACCCGGCCAACGTTGCGCCATTCGTCGCCTACCTGGCGACAGATGCGGCATCAAAGGTCAACGGCCATTTCTTCAGTGTCCGCGGCTACGACGTCGCGATTCACTCCTCCTGGGAGCTTGGCGATGTCTACCAGGCGAATCGCCGCTGGACCCCGCAAGACCTGGCGCGCTTCATGCCGGAGTTCTCGGGCGATCATCTCAACCCGCCAGTCCACGGCACGGCCGACAAGCTGACCCGGCCAACCAGCGTCACCCAACAACTGCAGGAAGAGGGAGCGTGGGACGATATTGCCGACGGCGTCGAGCTTTGGACGCGTGATCTGTACTACGACGCGAAGCAATAGTCCGACCCTTGTAGGGCTGGGGCTCGTCCCCACCCGGAAACGGGATTCGAGAGTCAACACGGGTGGAGACAAGCTCCACCCCTACGAAGACATCAAAGCAAGCCGTCGATGGATGGGGAGCGAGGAACACTATGGGAATGCTTGATGGAAAATCAGCAGTTGTCACCGGGGCCGGGCGAGGTATCGGCCGTGGAGTGGCCCTGCTATTGGCACAGGAAGGCGCATCGGTCGTCGTCAACGACCTCGGCGCCGCGCTGACCGGCGAAGGGGAAGACCTTTCGGTCGCCCAGCAGGTGGTGAATGAGATTGTCGCCGGGGGCGGCTCGGCGGTTGCGAACACCGATTCGGTGACTGATTACGAAGCTGCCGAAGCGATGATCCAGCAGGCGGTCGACAACTTCGGCAAGCTTGATATTCTGGTCAACGTCGCCGGCATCCTGCGCGACCGGATGATCTTCAACATGAGCGAAGAAGAGTGGGACGCCGTCATCGCTGTCCACCTCAAGGGCACCTTCAACACCAGCAAATGGGCTTCGGTGCACTTCAGGGAACGTCGCGAAGGCGGCAGGATCATCAACATGTCATCCAATTCAGCCTTTGGAGCGCCGGGCCAACCGAACTACGCCGCGGCGAAGTCCGGCATCATCGGGTTGACGCTGGTGCTTGCGAACTCGCTCAACCGCTACGGCGGGGTAACTGCCAATGCGATCCTTCCCAGCGGCTCGACCCGCATGATCGACTCGATCCCGAGCGCCGTCGAAGCGGTCGCTGACACCGGCAAGCTGCCAAGTGAGTTAGCTATTGGGACAGAACGCGATCCGGACAACGTCGCTCCCCTGGTCGCCTTCCTCGCTTCCGACGAGGCCGCCGACATCAACGGTCACCTCTTCGGGTCGTTCGGGTACAACATGACCCTGATGTCCCAGCCAAAGGTCATCAAGACACTACGCGCCAACCATCGCTGGTCGGTTGATGAGCTGATCGAAGTCGTCCCGCAGGCGTTTGGAGACCGGTTCGAGGGACAGGTGAACAACCCCGGTGTAACCGCCGCGATCAACGCCATACCCGAAGGCGAATGGATTGATATCGGCGACGGCCTGAAATTCTGGGGCTCGAAGCTTGAGCCCTGGGGCGAGCGCAGCTGGTAGGGATTAGTTGGGAATTTGTAGACAGACCGATCAGTTCTTTGTCCTACTCCCCTCTCCCCGCGGAGCGGAGCGGAGCAGTGGGAGAGGGGCCGGGGGTGAGGGAATACATGAATCCAGACATCCAGACCTATTTTGATCAGATCACTGGAGCCGTCGAGCGAATACTGGCGGCGGGCGCGGGCATGAACAGCGAAATGCTTAACCAGTCCCCCGTCCCGGGAGAAGCGAACAGCATCTACGTGCTATCAACGCACATCATGGGGAATCTCCGTCAGGGCATCGTCTCGCTCTTTGGTGGCGCCGAGGACAACCGGGATCGGGATTCCGAGTTCGTTGCTAGAGGCGATTCGATTGACGACCTCAACGCAGCCTGGGCCGAACTCAAACCACGGATCCATGCGACGATGTCTAAACTGACACCCGAAATTCTCGAGCAACCCATGGAACACCCCCGCCGCGGTCCGATGAACGGCTGGGCGATCCTCCTCAACACAGCTACCCACGCCGCAGAACACGCCGGACACGCCGAGCTGACCCGACAGATACTGATGAGCGCCCATAGCGGCGCACGCGGTGGAATCGAGCAATGAGGGATTAGGGAAGAGGGATTTAGGGATTAATTGGGAGTTTGTAGTTTGTAGTCAAACCCTCTGGTCTTGTCCCCTTCTCCCACGCCCACGGGGCACCCGGGAAGAGGACGGGGCACCCACGCTCGTGGGTCGCGGGTGGGGCCGAACGAAAGGATCAGACACACTGATGTCGATTTCGAACAAGACCGCCATTGTTGGGGCGGCGTTGACGAACGAACTGGGGCTTATCCCGGACAAACCGGCGATCATGCTCCATGCTGAATCGGCGATGAACGCGCTGGAGGATGCCGGACTCTCGCTTTCCGACGTCGACGGCATTTGCACGGCAGGGTTCGCGCCCTACGAGATCGCCGAGTACATGGGGTTTGTGCCGCGCTTCACCGACGGCACGGCGGTCGGAGGATCTTCATTCGTCATTCACGTCGGCCACGCGGCCATGGCGATCGCAACCGGCAAGGCCGAGGTCGTCCTGATTACCCACGGTGAGAGCGGCCGTTCTCGCGTCGGCGCTCCGGGACGTGCGATGCCGCCGGATTCGCTGCGCGGCCAGTTCGAGGCTCCCTGGGGTCTGCCGCAGCCGGTGGGCGCGTATGCGATGGCGGCGTCGCGCCATATGGCCAAGTACGGCACGACGAAAGAACAGCTCGCCGAGATCGCCGTCGCTGCCTGGGCCTGGGCACAGCACAATCCGCGAGCGCTTTACTACGGACGCGGTGAGATCACGGTCCAGGACGTCTTCGATTCGCCGCTGATCGCATGGCCGTTCAACCGTCACGATGTCTGTCTCGTCACCGACGGTGGCGGCTCGCTGGTCATGACCAGCGCCGAACGAGCGAAGGATCTCAAGCAGACTCCAGTGCTGGTCAAGGGCGCGGGCGAGAGTCACGACCACGCGATGATCTCGCCAGATGCCGGACTTCACCAGCTTCGCCGCGAAGGTTTCGGGCGCGGAAGCAATGAAGATGGCTGGCGTCACTCATGACGATCTTGATCTGGCGATGATCTACGACTCCTTCACCTACACCGTGCTGGTCACGCTCGAAGAGCTTGGCTTCTGCGGCAAGGGCGAGGGTGGCGACTTCGTCAGCGGCGGACGGATCGCGCCGGGCGGCGAGTTCCCGATGAACACCAGTGGCGGCGGCCTGGCCTACACCCATACCGGGATGTACGGCATGTTCGCCTTGATCGAAGGTGTCCAGCAGCTCCGTCGCGAATTCGAAGCGCCTCGCCAGGTGCCGAGATATCGAGCTTGCCCTCGTCCACGGCACCGGCGGGCTCTTGTCGTCGGCCGGCACAGTGGTGCTGGAGCGCGGATAAGAAAGTCTGTAGTTTGTAGTGAGTAGGTTGTAGGCAATCCGGGAACTTGCTAGTCAGCGCATCTACTATTCCCTGTTGCTTCTTCCCTATTCCTCATCCCGAAGGGATAAACAATGACCGAATACAACAAGCCGCTGCCCAAGCCGGATCCAACGACGAAGCCGTATTGGGACAGCCTCAAAGAGCACGAGATGAAGATTCAGAAATGCAACGATACCGGGAAGTTCTTCTTCTACCCGCGCGGCATCAGTCCCTACACTGGCTCCACCAACACCTCCTGGGAGGCAGTCTCAGGCAAGGGTGAGATCTATGGTTTGACGATTATTCCAACCCAGCGCAGTGCCTGGCCTGGCTTTGAAGCCCCGTACGTTGTTGCAATGGTTGAGCTTGAAGAGGGCCCGAAGCTGATGACGAACATCATCAACGTCGAAGCTGACCCGGAGCACGTCAAGGTCGGCATGCCAGTCAAGCTCGTCTACGACGACGTGACAGATGAGATTACCTTGCCGAAGTTCGAGCCGGCGTAAGAACGCCCTCATCCCCCAGCCCCCTCTCCCACACACTACGCGGGGGAGAGGGGGAGTAAGAACCGGGAGAAATTGCCGCAGATGGATTCACTGATTTGTTCCCCTCTCCCCGCGCAGCAGTGGGAGAGGGGTTAGGGGTGAGGGAAATCCCATGACCTGGCGCATCGCCCTCGCCACTGGCCGCTTCCTGCCCGTCTACCCGGACAGTCCAGCGCTCGAGCGCATCGACATTGCCGATGCTGACATCGACCAGAAACGGGCCGAAGAGGAAGCACGCCTGGCTGCAGAACGGACTCCGGTCGATGCAGAGGCTCCGGCGCATCTGATCGCAATTCCCAACGAGGGCATGATGGCCGGGCAGCCGACAAACTGCTACCTGCTTGGCAATATCGCCGAAGGGCTGCTGACACTCATAGATTCCGGACGGCCGGAGGGCTTCGAGCTATTCGAGAGCGCCTTCGCCGATGCCGAGATAGACCCGACCCGCATCGAGCGGATTATCCTGACCCACTGTCACCCCGACCATGTCGGAGGGGCGGAGCAACTCAAGAAGCTCACCGGCGCGCCGGTTCATGCGCCGCCGCTGGAGAAAGAGCAGATCGAACGCTTCTCGCCTGATCTGGAAGTGGATTACTGGCTCGATCACGAAGCGCCGATTGAGTGTGAAGGATTCGCCCTGACGCCGGTCTTCACGCCCGGCCACTCGCCGGGGCATCTCTGCTTCATCGACTCACGCCAGAATATGCTGCTGGCCGGCGACATGATCTCCGGCTTCGGCAGCGTCGGCATCTTCCCGCCCAACGGTTCCGTTGCCCAGTACATCGAGAGCCTGCGGCGCTTGCTGGCACTCCACGAAGCCGAGC
The DNA here is from genome assembly GCA_963709995.1 of uncultured Chloroflexia bacterium. GTDB lineage: Bacteria > Chloroflexota > Chloroflexia > Thermomicrobiales > CFX8 > JAUIIK01. The sequence goes on from CAVPYN010000012.1 coordinate 49,961, forward strand.
CCTTCAGCGCCGTGTTGCCGGGCCACGGGCCGGTCGTTCCGGATGCGGGAGCGAAGATCGAGGAGTACATTGAGCACCGGCTGGACCGCGAGCGGCAGATCGTCGAAGCCCTCGCCGAGCATGGTCCGCTGACGCTCGACGATATCCCACCCCTCATCTACAAGGAGATCCTCCCCCACCTCCTCCCGGCCGGCAAGGCCACCATCTCGATGCACCTTCAGAAGTTGCTGGACGAAGGCAGGGCCACCAGGGAGGGGGAAGAATACTCCCTGGTGGAATAGGTGCTACGTCGCTTCGATTGGCCGGTTGATGTCGACCGCTGGTCGGGGTTCGTCCTCCGTGACCGTTGGCTGGTCCATCCGATCGATCGTGAATCCGGCAGGCAATCGGTCGCGCAGATCGTCGAGGATCGGATCGATCTCCGAGCCCACGGGGACGGTCATTCGCAGTGGGACCGCCACCATCTCCACAGGCCGCTCATCAACTTCGGCGACTTTCGCCGGAGCAAGCCGCATGTCACGCAGCAGCAGTTGGCCGTTGTAGACCACGATTGCGACCGCGACCGCGAGGAACCCAACCGAGGAGCTTAGCTCCGAGATGAACTCAGCTCCCGTCTCACCGACGCCGAGCAGTCGCTCCATGAGCCGGTAGATGATGAACGCGGTAGTTACGAGCAACCCGACCCCGGCGACGCCAAGCACAACGTAGAGGTAGAGGCGGCGTTCAAGCGAGGGGCGCTCCTGCGGCTCCTGCACTGCCATTCGCGTTCGCACGCGTAGCCACTGATAGATCCAGAAGGCCGCGCCGATGACCACCACCGTCCCGTTTTCCGCGACATCCCTGCGGAAGTCATCCTCATTGAAACCTGTCGTGCGGGTGCCATCAAACGCCGCATCAAAGAGCAGGCCGGTCAGGGCCGCGGCGCCCAAGGCCAGAACGAAGAGCGCGACCAGCGCGGCTCCGTAGTTCTCCAGCCTGACGGCCCTCGCCAGGAACCGCCCCGTGCCATTCCTCAGCCGCCCATCGGTCAGCAGGAAGTTGCGATGGGCAATCCACACTGCAGTGAACGGGAGGCTGACGATCACGCCGACGATCGCGAGACGGATAGATTCGGAGATTCCTGGTGCCTGGGGATAGTTGACCAGCTCGCGAGCAACTACTTCGACCCCGTTGATCAGCCACTGGGTGGTGAAGAAGACACCGAGCATTATCAGGGACATGAGATAGACGAGTCGAATCCGGGCCGGGCGCTCGACGGCCATTTCCGGCGCCTCCCGGTTCACGAGCCTGGTGATGAACCACCAGTGACTGCCCCAGATCAGCAGACCAGGCAAGATCGCGCCTACCGAATCGCCGAGCGGACCGTGCCACCAGACCTCGCCGGGCCGGTCGGGAGGCACGCTGAGGATCCATTGCCCGACAAGCTCCAGAAACAAGCTAACTCCGATGAAGAGGGAGAGCATCCCAATCGCCGCCGCTCCGTAGGTGTAGAAGCGCGGGAGCCAGCTGGCTACACCAGTCAGGCCGATTTCGCCCGCATCTCGTCGTTGGAACCAGACATGCAGTCCCCAGATTCCGATGGCGACAACCAGTCTCGCGATGAACACGGGGACATCTCCTGCCATCGAGCTGTCCGCGGCCCCGACCATCCATTCGACGGTCGAGCGGCCAAGGAAGATGAGTGTCGGCAGCGTGGCAAACAGGGCGACCATTGCAACGCCGACGAAGTAGGCTGCCCGCACCCAGGATTGCCGTTCGTCGTCCTCCGGGGTGCTGGTCCTCACTGCCCGGCTGGCGAGCCTCCAGTGGAGCCACCAGATCGGACCAGCGATGAGGACAAAGGGAAGCGCCAGGCTCAACCGCTGTCGCACTTCGTCGGAATCGATGCCGAGCAGTTCGCGGCCGCCGAAGGCCTGCCAGATCTGATCGATCCCGACCTCCAGCAGCGTCATCAATCCAAATGCGGCTAGCCCGAGGGTAACCACCATCATCAGGTAGATATAGAGGCGTCGTATCGTTTGCATCGGGCGGCTCTCCTCCCGCTTGTGTACATGAGGCCAACGAGCCGGTCGGCCTGCTTCAATTATTGTCACCCGAGAGCCGTATCAATAGCGTTACAGGTGATTTCGCGGTGTAGTGATCTCCTGTCAGAATCGGCACTTCCTCACCTTCGCGATCCCTTGCACTCTGATGATGGGTCCCTGCGCCCTACTTCTCGCCTGACTGGGTCGCAAAGGGCATTGCTGTTGTTGCGACATCGACACACCAGTTTCCCCTTCGTTGCACGGCTGTCATGGGAACATCGCTATGCTGAGTCTGAAGGGCATCACCTTCACATTGTGAGAGCCTCCAATGGAGGGAGAACTAGAATGGTAGTTGATGCCAAAACTCGACCAACCGATGCTCGTCTTGAACAAGCGAAGAAGCGGGCAAAGGAGCTTCGCGAGTTCTACGTTCACCTGAGTGTCTATCTGATCGTCAACATCTCGCTAACCGTTGGTTTGTTCACGATCAACTAGCTGACCGCTCCCGGCGACTGGTGGTTCTTCTGGCCACTCATCGGAACCGGGATTGGCTGGGGTATTGGTCTTCTGATTCACGCGACCAACGTGTTTGGTAGCGGGAAAGTCTTCGGCGAGGAATGGGAAGAGCGCAAAGCCCAGGAGTTGCTGGATCGCGATAGAACCGATCCTCTTCGGAGTTGACTGACAGCTGGACTAGTTGAAGCGGGCATCTACCGTTTCGTGGCTGTGTTCGGCTCGCTCGCTACAACTCCCAGACCCGCACCATGCCATCGGCTGACGCCGTCGCGATCCGGGTGCCGTCGGGGGAAAAGGCGCAGCCGTAGACGCCTTTGGGTTTGAGGCGGCGGCTGGTCAGAAGCGCGCCGGTGTCTGCGGACCAGAGGCTGAGGTTGTTGGCGGCGGTTGTGGCAATCACTCGTTCGGTCGGGTGCAGGGCGAGGCCGGAGCCGCCACCGGCGTCGCTGGTCCAGGATCGAGCGTCACCCCAACCGTCCGTTGACCAGAAGGCGATGCGGCCCTCAGAGCCGTAGCTGATCAGGTACTCGCCGTCGCGAGTGAAAGCGAGTGCGCCGACCGCCTGCTGGCCGGTCGCGATGCGGTGCTGTTCCTCACCATCGGCCGACCAGATGATGATTTCTTCACCAATGCCGGAGGATGCTAGCAGCGAGCCGTCCGGCGAATAGGCAACAGCAACGACATTACGGGGGTGACCACGAACTATCGCAGTTTCCTTACCAGTCATGAGATCCCAGATTCGAACCGTCTTATCATAGGAGGCAGAGGCAAGTGTCCGGCCGTCCGGAGCGAATGCGACGGCCGGGACCGTGTTGCGATGGCCGCTCAGAACCGACCATTGCGTACACGATTCGAGATCCCAAACGCGCACGCTGTGGTCCGTCGAGCCGCTGGCGAGGCGTGAGCCATCGGGCGAAATTGCCAGACAATCCACCCACTTCTCGTGGCCGGCAAGTTCGTCGGATTGTTCCCAGGAGCCAGTGTCCCACAGACGAATCAGCCCATCGGCGCCAGCGGTAGCCAGCAGCTTTCCATCAGGCGTGAATAGGACATCGTTGCAGTACCCTGTGCGAGCACGAAATTCGACCGGGTTAGACATCAGGCTCCTGGCATTCCAGACCTCCACCTACTGCAGTTTTAACGGTGCAGCGAGGTACGAGCGGTCTCAAGCGCACGTTTCGGCATCCCCCATTGAGCAGAGACATCAGGGAGCCGAGAGCTGTAATTCGCAACCTTTAGGGGCATTCTAACGTTTTAACTGCACAACACCACGACGCGCCAGGCAATGCCTGCGCAGTGCAAGGGGGATTCTCGTGTATCGAAGATTTCGCATCTCGATGACACTGGCTGTAATACTCACGACGGTGATCACCGCAGCCGCGGTTTCCGCGCAATCCAGCCTCGATCCGGCGATGGTCGCGCTCTGGGAGCGCACCGACCGGCCGGTTGCAAACCAGGAAGTTGACCGTTCCTGGCTCTGGGGACCGCAAGCCAACCATATCCTGGAAGAGCCGTATACCTACGAACCTCTGGAGGACAATCAGCGCCTCGTCGCCTACTTCGACAAGAGCCGTATGGAGATCAACGATCCGAGCGGCGACGCCGATTCCGTCTGGTACGTTACCAATGGACGGCTGGTCTGGGAAATGATGACCGGCCGCATTCAGATCGGGCAAGATCCCGACCGCTTCGACTTCGTCCTGCCAGCCACGATCAACGTCGCTGGAGATTTCTATGGTTGGACCACACCAACCTACCAGGCTCTCGGCCGCCACATGGACAGCGACCGCGACCGCACCGGCCAGACGGTAATCGCGACGATCGATCAGTGGGGCGAGATCGGCGCGAACCTCTCGCCAATTGAAACGGTCCAGCTGGTCGAATACGTCACCTATGAAGGCGGCGATGGCCAGGTCGGGCATAACGTCCCCGGCGTCTTCTGGACATTCCTCACTGAAGAGATCGACCCACTGGTCAGTCCCGCCAACTGGGTCTTCGTCATGGGTTATCCGCTGACCGAAGCCTACTGGACGAAATCGACTGTCGGCGGCGTCGAGCTAGACGTCATGGTGCAGTGCTTTGAGCGTCGCTGTCTGACCTACACCCCGACGAATAACGATCCCTTCAAGGTTGAGATGGGGAACGTTGGACTGCATTATCACATCTGGCGGCACGAGGGTTACAGCTACCCCTGTTCGGAAGATCCACGGCGCGGCTTCGGCGAACTGTGGCGCAATAATGACGCCGTGCGGGCAAAGATCGGCTGCGCCGAAACCTATTACGGTGGCGAACAGGTTATCCCAACCGCCTATGAGGAGTTCGAGCACGGCGCGATGCTCTGGATGGCGATCGAAGACACTTACTACTCCGAGCAAACGGTCATCGTCCTGTACGACGACGGCACCTTCGACCGCTTCGAGGACACCTGGGAATCCAGCCAGCCGGTCGATGATCCTTCGATCATCCCGCCAGCCGGACTGCACCAACCCAAATTCGGCTTTGGCAAGGTCTGGCGGGAAGCGTCAGGTGTCAGGGACCGTCTCGGTTGGGCTGTCGAGCCCGAGTCCGCCTCCAACGGCAGTTTCCAGCGCTTCAACTACGGCGCGATGATCTGGCGCGAGAACGAAGATCTGATCTGGGTCTTCTACGGTGACCTCTACTGGGAACCTTCCGGAACCTGGGAGGTGTACGAGGACACCTTCGAGTAGAGATCAGGGCCTGACGGAGATACCCGCAGCCATTGACGCCTATCTTGCCGGAGGAGCAATCTTCATGCCGGCACGATAGGCGGCTGCGGTTCCGGGAACTACGGCAAGGTCAGGACGAGCGGTCCGTTCGAGGTTACGGCGACGGTGTGTTCGAACTGCGCCGAACGCTCGCCGTCGGCGGTAATGATCGTCCAACCGTCGGCAAGGAGATCAACCTCCTTCTTCCCGGCGACGATCATCGGTTCGATCGTGAACACCATGCCCTCCTGAAGCTTCGGCCCGCGCCCCGGTATCCCGTAGTGAGGGAAACTCGGCGCTTCATGCAGATCGCGCCCGACTCCGTGGGCGAAGAGGTCGCGCACCACATTGAAGCCCGCCGCTTCGACGACTTTCTGCACGGATGCCGAAACGTCGGACAGGCGGTTTCCGGATCGCGATTCCCTGACGCCGGCATCCAGCGATGCCTTGCAGACCTCCATGAGACGCCGCGATTCAGGGTCAATTTCGCCAACCGGGAAGGTCATCGTGGCGTCGCCATGCCACCCGTCGAGCTTCGCGCCAATATCGATCGCGATGATGTCACCCTCGTTAAGCACCAGCGGGCCGGGGATGCCATGGACAACGACGTCGTTGACCGCGACGCAGATGCTCCCGGGAAAGCCGTTGTAGCCTTTGAAGGATGGGACCGCTCCATTCGCCCTGATGAACGCCTCAACAAGCTGGTCGAGTTCGGCGGTCGTCACACCGGGCCGGACATGCGGCTCGATCATCTCAAAGGCCCGGGCGACGAGCCGTCCGGCCTCTCGCATCTTGCGAATCTGCTGATCGTTCTTCAGTTGGATCTTCCGCTGGCTCATCACAATCCATTCACCATTCGCCCGCAACCGAACCAGGAAATCATGCCACAGCAGGCGGACGCCCCAAAGACATTCTCCACAGGCCCGCGATTGACACCCGTTCGGGGCGAATACTAGGCTGCTATGTCAACCTGGCGACGATCATACAACGAATCCGGAGCTGACTATGGAACTTCGCGCGGAAAAGACCGACCGCTTCGACCTGCCGCTGACGACCCCATCGCAAACCGCGGTCGACCACTACGTGGATGGCATGGACCGGATTCTTTCCGGCAATCTCGGGGCTGAGCATAGTCTGAGAACGGCAATCAAGGAGGATGAGGGCTTTGCGATGGCCTATGCCGCTCTCGCCGGCTTGGATCTCCGCCAGCGTCGTTTCCAGGATGCGAAGCACCACGCCGAGACCGCGAGGGATCTCGCGAACGGGCTGACGCGCCGCGAAAAGAGCCACATTCAGACGGCGACGGAGATGATCCTTGGCCGCGCCCCCGACGCGATGCGCCTTACCGACGAGCATCTGCTGGAGTATCCCGGCGACGCCAACATCCTCCAACAATATACCTACCTTAATTTCGGCAGCGGCGACCGGGAGCGCAATCTACGCACGCTTGATCTGGTCGAGAGCATCGAAGACGCGTATGGCGACGAATGGTTTTACACCGGCACACGCTCATTCTATCTCCACGAACTCGACCGGTTCGACGAATCGCGCCACTACGCCGAGAAGTCCCTGCAAGGAAATCCACGCAATGGAAACGCCTCCCACAATATGTCCCACTGCTTCTATGAAACGGCGGACTACACCGGCGGGATCGAGTTCATCTCCAGGTGGATCGACGCGTACGACTCCAGGGCGCCCTTCTACTCCCACCTCAACTGGCATCTAGCGCTCTTCGAGCTCACACAGGGGCGTTACAAACGAGCACACGAGATCTACCGCCAGACGATTCGCCCGAGCGTCCTTACCCAGGCGGGAGGGCTTGGACCACCGATCGCCGACGCCACCTCGCTTCTCTGGCGCTTCCGTCTGTACGGCTATCAGGTGCCGGAGGACGAATGGTCCGAAGTGGCGGCTTTCGCCCGGGATGCGGTCGGGCAGGGAAGCTACGCCTGGCAGGACATGCACGCGGCACTCGGCCTCGCCGCAGAGGGAGACACGACCACGCTCGACGGGATCATCGAACGGTTGCGTCGTCGCGCGGAGCGAGGCAATATCATGGACATGGAAGTGACCCTGCCACTGGTGCGCGGGATCGAGGCGTTCGCGCGCGAGGCGTACGATGAGACGATCAAGCTCATTGAGCCGATTGCGCCGGAGATGGTGCGAGCTGGCGGCAGCCAGGCGCAACGCCAGGTTTTCGAGGAAACGCTACTTCAGGCCTATCTCAACGCCGAGCAGTACGAGCAGGCTGAAGAGATGCTCCGGCGCAGGCTGGAGCATCGACACTCGGCTCGCGATTTCTTCTGGCTCGCGAACGCTCAACAGGGGCTCGGGGATGATGCAGCAGCCATCAACAGCCGCCAGATCGCCCTCGCGGATTGGCCGGGGGCCGATGTCGATGCGCCAGAGCTCGCCGGGATAGCCGCTGGCTGAGCGTTCATCGCGGTTACATGGAGCCACGTGGCAGGCACGAGTCGCCCGCCATCCGGCTACCCCGCGGATAGTTGCGCCTTGACATAGACGGTCGTCTCATACGGTTCAGTTCCATCGTCGGGGGTGAATTGCCCGGTGATGGCGATGACCGGTTGGAGCGCGAGTTCGTGATTCGTGTCATCATCTGACGTCAGCATATAGCTCATGGCAAAGTCCCAGGCACTGAATTCTCCCGAGCCCTGTGGTTCGGCGCCGTCCGGCCAGTATCCCGCGCCCGCGCGCACCAGATCCCATGCCTGGACGGCGGAGACGAGCGAGACCTCGGTGTGCCGCGTGACCTCCAGCCAGTATCCCGACACGCTGACGATGCGGTCCTCGGCATCGAGAACCAGGGTGATGCTCATAGGGTGGCCAACGGCTGGATTTGGGATGTCACCGAGTGGCACATCAATGTAGCGCTGGCCGTCATCCATCGTCCGGATGATCGGTTGCACTGATGCGTTCACCGGATAGCCAAACTCTTTGAGCCACTGAATGGCGGCCGTTCTGAGGTCTTCCAACTCAGCGATCGAGTATGGATCCGGCAAGGTGCAGGAGAACGCGCCGCTTTCGGGTGACCAGGTGAAGTTGACCGAGCCGCCCGGACTGCTCAGCGCATAGACCGTCTTCCCCCCGCGCTCACGTTTATCGATCTGGGCTTCGACACCAAGAAAATCACCGACGCTCCGGAGCATCAGATTGGCATCGATGTACGGGGCTGAGAATTCGTACGCCATCCCGCGAGTGTCAAGCGTGACCTCGGAAGGGTCGATAGCCGCCGCGAATCGCAAATAGGCGCTCGGCGTATCCGGCGAGGCGACCACCGTCGCGAGCGCTCCGAGTTCAACATGCCGGGAATCCACCGGCGGAAGTTCAACGACGAGATTTCGCGGTTCCGCTTGAGATAGCGCGTCGGGAGTAGATTCTGCCTCGTCCTCCGCGCTGCCCCCGGTGGCTGGCTGCGCTGCTTCTGAAGATGAGCCGTCGTCGGGCGCCGCTGGCGCGGGCTGAGAACGATCCGACCCAATCGCCGTGGCCGTCACGAGCGCGCTGGCGGACGCAGCGGTCGGCGACGCCGCGGCAAACCGCGCAAACTGCTGCGCAGGGTCATCATTGGACCCTCGGTAGTCAGAGAAGGCCATCCAACCGGTGACGGCGCTGGCGACGAGAACGACGGTCAGCGCGCCAAAAAGGGCCGGAACCGGATAGCGTCGAGGCCCGGGACGCCGCCGCATCGGCACGAGCGTCGGGCCGGGATCGACGAGATCCTTCTTGAGCCTGGCCCGAAACTCCGGGTCGGGCTGCTCAGGATCGAGGTACTGCATCAGGAGCCGGGCAACCTCAGCGAGATCCTCGGTGTCTCCATCGAGAATCGGAGCCGGTTGCCCGGACTGTAAGCGATCAATTTTGCGGCTCAGGCGTTCTGCCTGGGGTGAAGTCTGATCACGTTCGTCAGACGGCATACTCTTGCTTGAACCTCGCTCGCAGGTTAACCAGCGCACGATGGACGAGTTGCTTGACGGCCCCCTCGGAGCGTCCCATCAGGTCGCCGATTTCCCGGTTCTTCAGGCCGTGGGAGAATTTTAGGATAAGCACACGCTGTTGGTCTGGCGGCAAGGTCGAAACAAGCTCATTGAGCTCGGTCGCCAGCTCTTCGCGCGCGACGAAATCCACCGGATCATCGTCCGACAACTCCAGTGGCCTGAACACGGATACGTCTTCGACTGCGATCTCCCGGCTGCCGGTCCGCCCACGGCGATTGATGACATTCGCCGCGATCCGGAAGAGCCATGCGCCAAACGGGAGCCCGCGCCACTCATATTTCGGGAGCGCCGCAAGGGCCTGTTGGAAGGTCTGAGCGGTTACATCCTCGGCGTCGTGGTGCGTTCCAACCCGGCGGTAGGCGTATCGATAGACCCGATCCGCATACAGCTCGTAGAGCGCGCCAAACTCCTTTGGATCTCGCTTGGCAGCGGCTACCAACTCACCTTCGTCAACGGTTCCGTCCAGTCGATCTGGACTAGCAATGTCTGTTACACGTTTCAGCACTGCCCGGCGCCCCTTCCGCGTGGGAAAAGTCGAAGACAGCGACCAAGGTTACGGAAACCACGAACTGGCTCGTTTCACCCCTGATTGACCAGCGAGGCTTCCCGTTCCAATGGGCTGCACACGAGCGCTCTTGCGCTCAATATGATGATCCTACCTATCGAACCTTAGACGAACCTGAAAAATCCCTGAGACCGGGGAGCACTATGCGCAGACACAAGAGAGCCCCCTTCCAACCTGGGAAGGGGGCTCACAGACCACGTGCCCGGTCTGGCTGGGGCTAGTTCATGTGCGCCTCACCGATGAACTGAATGTGAGCGCCGAAGCCGCTGGAACACTGCGGCATGCTCGTTGCCGCGCCAGTGACTCTGCCCTGGCCGTAGAGTTCGGCGTACGCGCCGGTGCCGCCGGTGATGACGTACGTGCCAAATGCATGGTTTGCGAAGGAACCCGCAGATTCCACGTCCCGGCCACCTCCAACAAACTCCAGCGTCGCCGTTCCGAGGTCGTCAGAAATCTCGACTTTCCCGTAGAGTTCGCTATCGCGCGTGAACTCTCCGCTCGCCGTTACGAACTCGCCGGTTGCGCCACCGGACCCATCCACGACACCCGAGCTCAGATACCCGCCACTCCAGGAGTCACCGTCCAGACAGAGGGTAGCACTGAGATTCAGCGACTGGAGCGGCGACGCCATCGTCGAGAGCACGCCTTCGATCGTTCCGCCAACGTCGTCGACCTGCGTGATCCGGCCGATAAAGCTCTTGTCGGCATTGCCGCCATATCCACGCAGCGACAGGTACCCCAGGTCGTACTCATCGCCGGGAACTTCTGATATAAGCTGTACCCAGCTCCCCTTCCACGAGCCGGTCTCATCTTCCATCGTCAAAGTGCCCCAGACATTGACCGAAACCGGAGGACATCCTTCGCCTTCGCAACCCTCGAGGAATTGAATGTCGAGGTTGGTGATCGTGGTCGCCGTTCCGATGATAGCCCCGCTGATCTCATCCTGGCTGACCTGATCGCGGATATGAATTCCGCCGTTTGCGTCCTGCCAGAACGCGCCGAATTCGGTCGGCTCGCCATCGATAGACGTAAGCGTCGCCTCGACGCGCGTGGCTTCGTGGGAACCAGCAATCGCGGTGAACGGGATCATGCTTGCGACAACCAATATCAGGATGGCGATGACAGAGTGGCACCGGTGGGGTTTACCAAGTTTCATATGTTTCCTCACTTCGAATTTCGAGAAAGCGGACACACTAGCGATAGGCGCGCCGAGAAGACGGCAGCGCAATCAGGACCAGAACGGCAATGCCAACTGGGGTCATGAGCAGCACACCCGCGACGATCCAGCCACTCGGCGGATCGCCGAGCGCCGGGAGGGCGCTGATGGTGTTCAGCAGCGTCACCACAAACGTCACTATTGCTCCCCACTTCCGCAGGTTCCAGAGCCCCCAGGCTCCAACCAGCGAGAGAAGAGCCGCGCCCGCGCCAAACGCCAGGGCGGCTTCGGGGATGTCTTCATTCCCTGGCAGGAAAAAGAACGGTATCGTGGTGAGCGCTCCCAAAACCGTGAGCATCACTGCAACGGTCACACTGGTTGGGCGATTCTTCGTCGCTACTGGCGAGATCGTTGTCGACATACCAGCATCTCATCCTTTCTACTCGGGCCGTCAGGTCGATGACTTGAATCTAGCGGGGGAGCATTCCCGAGCAGAAGGGGGCTGATTCCTGTTTGGGCCGGGCGTTACTTCCCGGGTCGGCGGATTTTAAGGATTACGGATCTTAGCGTCGCGATGATCAGCGACTATTACGCCCCAGCCCGGCCTCGCGAGCTCTCACGATTGCCTCGGCACGATCGGCAACCTGAAGCTTCCCGAAGATGTTTGACACATGATTTCCGATAGTCTTGACGCTCAGGCTCAGCTCCTGGGCAATATGACGATTGGACATCCCGGCGGCGATGAGCTCGAGTATCTCCCTCTCTCTGGGAGTGAGATCGGGAAACACTGGCTCAGTGGAGCGACCGTCGAACCCTTGGAACATCGTCAGCACTCGATTTGCAATGGCAGGACTGAAGATTGCCGCGCCACTGGCGACCGCCCGGATCGCCCCGGCGATCTCCGATTCTTCGGCGTCTTTCAATACGTAGCCACGCGCCCCGGCCCTCAAGGCGAGAAACACCAAATCATCGTCATCGAAGAGGGTAAGCACCAGAATCTTGATCGACGGTGTCGTCTCCAGTATCCGGCGGGTCGCTTCGATTCCGCTGATGTCTGGCATCTGCAGATCCATCAGGACAACGTCCGGCAAAAGCTCTGTGACCAGCCGTACGGCGTCCCCTCCGGTTGCCGCCTCGCCAATGACCTCGATGTCCGGCTCGACGGTTAGCACGGCTCGCAAGCCGCGCCGGACCAGATTGTGATCGTCGGCGACGAAAACGGTGATCCGGCTACTCATGCACGCTTCGATTCCCGAGCGGTATGCCGACATCGACTCGCGTCCCGCTGCCGGGACTGGACTCGATCGTGCAACGCCCGCCGAGCTCCTCGGCGCGTTCACGCATCGAGAACTGCCCCACCCCCAGCAACGTGCCCTGCTTGAAACCAACACCGTCATCTTCAATCAAGACATTGACAACATCGTTGACGTGAATGGCTACGCGGCAATGGCTGGCGTGGGAATGCCTCACCACATTCGCGAGAGCTTCCTCAACGATCCGGTAGATGGCGACCTCGACCGCGGCGGCAAGCGGAGGTAGCTCGTCCGGAAAGTCAACCCGCACTGAGAGGTCACTGGAATCCATGCGAAGGACACGCTCTTCGAGCGCGGTCAGCAGTCCAAGCTCATCGATGGCGACCGGTCTCAGACCATGTACGAGTTCCCGGATTGACGCAATCGCCTCCCTCAGTTCCGCGCGCAGGTCGTCGAGCTCCTGTTGAGCCCGCTCAGGCTCTGCATCGATGAGATGTCTGAGCGCGCCAGCGTGCAGGTGCAGTGCCGCCAGCTGGGACCCAAGCCCGTCATGCAGATCCCGGCGCAAGCGGCGTCGCTCTTCTTCGCGCAACGTCACAAGACGCTCCCGCGCCTGCTGTAGCTCACGCGCGAGCGTGACCGAATGAACAGCGATGCCGGCCTGGCGGGCTAGATCATCGAGCAGCTGATTATCGGAAGCGCTGAACTCCTCGCCAGGAGATCTTCGACCGACCAGCAACTCCCCAACTGGCGCCTGCTGGTACATCAGCGGGAGCCGCACCGGGTCGGCGACCGGATCGCCAACGGCAGCCGCTACGGCCCAATTTCCGCGCGAACCGGTTGCGATTGCGGCATAGGGCAGTCGCAATGCTTCGCTAACCGTGCCAACGATTGCGGCGAGCACAGCGTCGGGAACGAATGTATCTTCCAGCCTGCGGCCCAACCGCGAAATGACGGCATATGGCTCATCGCGTTCGCCGTAAAGCAGCCGGTTAACGCCGCGCTGGATGCGCTCCCGCAATGGTTGAAACAGGATGGCGACCACTCCGGTAGCAACGAGCGAGAAGGCCAGGTTTCCGCCCGTCCGGAACACGGTCCCAAGCCAACCGACAGCTATGACGTAGATCGCGACGACACAGATGGAGAGCGCGCCATAGACCAGCGCCCGGCTGATGATAATGTCGATATCCCAGAGACGGTGCCGAAAGATCGCGACCGCCATCGCAACAGGCAGCAGCATGATCAGCACCGACATTGCCAGATTCGTGATGGCGGCGTAGTCGCTTGCGGTTGACCGAACAACGAAATCGGCGATATAGGCGACCAGCAACAACGCCATGATCAGGATGACCCACTTGTATTGTTGCCGCACGACTCCCCGCGCAAGGTAGAACCGCCGCAGGAGAATAACGATCGCCCCCAGACCGCAGAGCGCCCCGAGCATGATCCCGAGCACCGGATTCCAGGGCGCAGCGCTCGTGCTAAAGGGATGCGGGGTCTGGGCGTACAGGTCGGGAAATCCGGGCGGATAGGTCGGGCTAACGAGCAATCCGCCGACGAGCAGCGTGACGGCAAGGGCGACTCCGGTGGCAATGATTTTCGGCAAACGCCCCGGCAAGCGCCCGCTGGGGAAGAGCAACAGCGGCACAGTCGGGAAGGTGATGAGCATCACGGCGGACAGCCAGAGGCTCAGCCAGAGCGCAAATGCCGCGCCGGCCACGCCGGGCGAGGTTTCCAGGCCATAGACGCCGTATTGCCCCAGTAGATTGGAAAGCTGCCAGACGAGCGCCGCCGCAAGAAAGAACCAGCCGAGCCCATTCCGGGGCCGCAGCGCCGCCAGGTATCCTCCCACGATGCTACTGACAAGAGCGCCAACCGCGACTTGAAGTTCGAAGAACTGCCAAATTTGCGGCGCGTCCCGGTTCACGAAAACCAGCATGAGAATCGGCACATAGAACGCTAGACTCGCGCCCACGAGCGACCAGGACAGCCACCACGACCACCGCCGCTCCATCTGCGACTCCATCCAACTGCAAGGAACGCTGGCGCATTATAGCGCCGGGAAGATTCCTTAGGTACGAGAGGAACACCGCGGACGCAACCTATTCCGTCGCGGCGGCTTCTTCCTCCGCGCCACCGGCGAACCAGGCGGCAACTATCGCCAGGCCCCCTGACCACAACGACGCTCCAATCGCCATGATCAATGCGAACGTCTCATTAGGAATCAGGTTGTCCATGATCAGGAACGCTGGAATGCCCGCCGCCAGCGCCAGGATGACGCCCATGAAGACTGCTTCGCGGTCTGAGAGCTTGAATACCCTCCCGGCGATGAACCCGCCGATACCTGGGCCGACCGGCCCGGTGAGAAAATGCAGGATTGGTGGCAGAACGGCGATTAACATGACGACAAGGGTCAACACCGCTCCGAGAAAGACACGAACGGGCGCGGGCAACAGACTATCCTTTCGACTTCGACCGCCAGGGGATGATCCGGCGGCGTGTCCGGCTACCTATTCTACGGCTCTGAAGCGCAAACCTCTCCAGCACTCCTTCGGGTCATGCTAATCTGCCCCGAGTATTCAGGGAGCAACAACATGGTCCGCACGAACCGCGATCAACTCATCGAAATGGCCGTCGGCGGCGAAGCGTGGCCGCCGCGCTTTGCGTCCCCCTACCGTCCCAATGCCCAGGGCGAATCGAAGGTCTTCATGGGCACGGCGGGCATCATTCTGAATGCCCGCGTCGGCGATCCGGCCTACGGCTGGGCTGCCGATCACGTCGAACCCGGCCGTCTCGATCCGCAACCGCGAGGATGGCCCGGAACACGCCCTGCACTATCTCGCCTGCATCGGCAATCGCGCCGTCGTCACCACCGGCGAAGCGGCAAGGGCGCAGTGGGGCTACGTTACTGGCGAGCACGCCCACATCATGGTCGATTTCGCGCCGGAGGTGATGGAGAAGATGTGCATTGGCGATCAGATTCTCATTCGCTGCTATCGGCATGGGACTCGAGATGCTCGACTATCCGGAGATCGCCGTCCGCAAGCTCGACCCCGACCTGTTCGAGCGATTGCGCATCGAGGAGCTTGGCGATGGCCGCATCCGCGTTCCAGTCGCCGCCGAGTTGCCGCCCTACTGATGGGCTCCGGCGCGGAGCTAGGCGCGGACTACGTCGACCAGGACATGATGAGCAACGATCGGGAGACGCTGGCCAAACTCGGCCTTGACGATCTGCGCATCGGCGACATCCTGGCCATCAAAGATCACGACCACACGATGAATCGCGGATATCGTGAGGGGGCGGTCACGATCGGATCTGATCAATCACGCCGACTCCTACCTGACCGGCCACGGCCCGGGCGTGATGGACATCCTCTCCTGCGCGACTGACAGGATCGAGTACTACATTGATACCGACCAGCGTCCCAATCTCGCTGCCTACCTTGGCATCGGCAATCACAGCTGGGCGATGACAGGAGCGTGAACTCAAGATGGTGGAGACAAACGTCGCGCAGGTGATCAAGATGTCGGTGATGGGGCAGGTCATCTCCCCATCCTATCCGAGCCTGCCAGCGCTACCGCACCAGATCGATCGCGACGGTCGCCCCCGGCTGCTGCCGACCTTCGGCGGGATCGTCTACAACGTCCGGCTCGGCGACAGCGTCTACGGCTGGGCAGGCGATCTGATCGAGCCAGGAGTGGCGATCAAAGCTCCCGATGCCGCTGCCAATCAGGCGTTGAACGTCTTTGCCTGCGTCGGGAACGAAGCAGTGGTCATGTCTGGCAGATGCCCGCGGCGCGACCGGCACCGTGACCGGCAAGAGCGGCCGCTTCGCCGAACATGTCATCATTCACTTTGAGCGCGACGTTCTCGAACAACTCATCTTTGGAGACCGGATCGTCGTCCGTGCCCATGGGATCGGGCTGGAAGTCGCCGGGTATCCCGGCGTCCATCTCAAGAGTATGTCGCCAGCGGTCTTCGACGCACTGCGGATTGAGGATGATGAAGGCAAACTTGCGGTTCCAGTCTCGGCAATCGTCCCTCCGGAGCTACTTGGCGCGGGATCGGGCCTGACGAGCGAGAGCGGCGCGATCTGCATCCAGACGACGGATCGGGGAGCGATCGAGCGGGCGGGTCTCGACACGCTGCGGCTCGGAGATCTCGTCGCCCTGGAGGATTATGATTCCGCCTGGGGGCATGGCTACCGCAAGGGCAGCGTCGGCATCGGTGTCGTCTCATCAACCGACTCGATCCGGGCTGGCTACGGACCAGGCGTAACACTGCTGATGACGTCGCCGGCCGGCGACATCGCCCCGATCGTCGTCGAGGGCACGAACCTGGGCGCGCTGCTGAGTTTGTGAGGAGTGCTTGCCGGTGGCCTGGATCGATCTGGTTCCAGTCGAAGACGCGGCCGGGGAGCTTGCTGAAGCGTTCGCCAGCATCGGGATCACCCAGGGAACTGGCGGCCCGCCGTTCGAGGTCTTGACCCAGAATGGCGCCGTGCTGGCGGCGTTCTGGACATGGGCAGGTGGCAACCGGTTCAAGTTTCCAGCGCTCAGCCGTCTCAGGATCGAGATGATCGCGACACTGACCTCGTCTCTGTAACCATTGCGTATTCTGACTGCTCGCTCACCGGAGGTGGATCCTCCGCGAAGGTGGCGATTCGGAGATGGCCGATGCCCTGGCGCGCGGCGACTGGCAGAACGCGCCGATGAGTGACCAGGATCGCGAACTGTGCGCCTACGTCGAGAAGCTCACGTTACGGCCAGCTGAAGTCATTGCCGCGGACGTCCAGAATCTGCGCGACGCCGGCTTCAACGACGCCGAGATCACCGACATCGCCAACACAACCGCCCAGTACGCATTCACCAATCGCATCGTTGATGGCCTCGGCGCTGAACTCCCGCGCGGCATGGAGCAGGATGCCGAACGGCTTGGAATCCATTTGAGAGATTAGGATGGGGCAGAGTCTGTATTCTCAACTCTCTCCGCGATCCTCCTGCAGGTGACGTCGCATCACCGCATGCCCCGCCGCTCTCCTATCTCTTCTCGTCCCTACTCCAGTCCAACTCCTAGCCCATCGGCCGTCCGGTTAACATAGGCATAGTAGGC
The DNA here is from genome assembly GCA_963709995.1 of uncultured Chloroflexia bacterium. Classification (GTDB taxonomy): domain Bacteria; phylum Chloroflexota; class Chloroflexia; order Thermomicrobiales; family CFX8; genus JAUIIK01. Next base: position 67,330 of record CAVPYN010000012.1, read on the forward strand.
CGCGACCTGGTTGATATCGAGAATGTCGCGGTCGCAAAATCCCGCTTCTCGCAAACAGATCACATCCTCTTCGATCATGTTCCAGGGTTCAACGGTGAGTTTCTCGGCATAGCGCAGCATCTCCCGCTGCCGCTCGTCGATTGGCGCGGAGTTGTAGTCGTCGATTAGTCTGGCCAGCGAGGTCGGGGTTACGGGTCAGTCGACCAAGACCGGCCGAATGATGGACGACTCAGTAGTGACATTTGTTGATCGCGGAGACGACGACGCCGATCATCTCCCGTTCGGCAAAGCTCAGGCCGGATTTCCCGTGCATGACGGTGTGGTACAGATCGGCATGCGCTCGCAGCGTCTCCGGGTTGAGGCTATGGATCGACATGATGTTGTCGATCTCGCCGCTGCGCCGGTCCCGCTCCTGATCGTAGAGCTCCTTGAGCAGTCCCTCCGCCTCGTTGTCAGCTACGACCTGAATCCAGCCCTTGAGTGCCATGTGCTACTCGTTTCAAGTGCCGTCGCCACAGATCATGTGCCGTCTGGTCGCTGGCTTCGGTCCAGGGCGATTAGATATTCTTGATGCTACCCCGGCTTACAATAATCGGAATTGGAGCAGTCGCTCTATGCTCGACACGCGAATTCGCCGTCTGAACGAGGCGCGATCGCATGGCCGTGGAAGATGCGTCATCTATGTCATGTCCCGCGATCAGCGCATCGCAGATAATCACGCCCTACTTGCGGCCCAACAGGATGCGCTGGAGCGCGAACTTCCGTTGATCGTCCTGATCCGCATCTATCCAGCTGTCAAAAACAGGCTTCGCCACCACTACCAGTTCATGCTTGACGGCCTGGAACAGGTAGCGCAGGGACTCAAGACCTTCAACATCGACTTGATCGTCACAATGGATGACCTCATCCACGTGCTCGGTGAGTTCGATCCCGCTACAGTCTACCTAGACTTCTCGCCTCTTCGAGGTCCTCAGGCAGTGCGCGAACGGATAGCTCACGGCGCGTCCTATCCGGTGTACGAAGTTGACACTCACAATGTCGTACCCGTCTGGGTGACGTCGGACAAACAGGAATACGCCGCCCGCACGATTCGCCCGAAGATCCACCGGCGCCTCGACGAGTATCTGGTCGAACCCGGACAAGTCGAGCATCATCCACATCAGATGAAACGCGCGCCAGACAGCGAATCTCCTGGACCTGGGGCCAGATTGGCGTTCCAGAACCAGAGGACTACCGTCCTCCTTTCGAGCCGGGAGAACGCCGCGCGCACCATGCTCGACCACTTCATACACGAGCGGCTCGCGGCCTACGCCGAGGATCGCAACGATCCGGTGCTCGACGCTCAGTCGGACTTGAGTCCCTACTTCCACTTCGGTCAACTGTCCAGTCTGCGAGCCGTCCTGTCGGTTCGTTCGTATGCGGAGGAACATCCGAATGACCGGCGAATCCAGGCTTCCACCAGCGCCTTCATCGAGCAGATCGTCGTTCGCAAGGAACTCGCCGACAACTTCTGTCACTACAATTTCGACTACGACAACTGGAACGGGCTGCCAGCCTGGGCGAGGAAGACGCTCGATCAGCACCGTGAAGACCCTCGGGACTATCTCTACACGCTCAAAGAATTCGAAGCGGCCGCCACCCATGACGCTGCATGGAACGCTGCCCAACGAGAGATGACGACGACCGGCAAGATGCACAATTACATGCGGATGTACTGGTCCAAGAAGATCCTCGAATGGACGCCGGATCCCGAGACAGCCATCGAGATCGCCGTTACGCTCAACGACCGGTACGAACTCGACGGCTATGATCCCAACGGCTACGCCAACATACTCTGGTCGATTGGCGGTCTCCACGACCGTCCCTGGCAGGAGCGCCCGGTCTCGGCAAGGTGCGCTACCTGAATTTCAATGGGCTCCGTCGCAAATTCGATGTTCAGTCGTACATCAATCGCTGGAGCAAACCGCCCGGACCTCGCTGCCGTGCAGGTTCTGGCATACCTGATCGCGATGTTCAATGACAGTGCCGGAAAACCTGCCCTGTCGCTCAGAGGGCATTCCTGAGGCGAGGACGGTAAGATAAAAGGAGCGCGTAGTCCACGCTGCGCGTCAAACGAGCGGGGCCAGGGGCGCATACCACGACCTGCCCCGCTTTCCTCTTGACTCTTTAGGCGAGAAACGACGCGAGACCACCAGCGACGCTGGCGACTTCTCCTATCGATCACGCGCCGGCTGATCCGTGTCGCCTAACTACACCCCCGGTGCGGGCCGCGCTTGCCGACACCTACCTAAAGATTCAAGCAGGGGCTGCGCACAATTGTCAGGACTGGTGCGGGCATGTTGCTATCGACAAATGCGTTTGTGACGAATTAGCATGGGTAGTTGTGTGTTGTAATTCGTCTCAGATCCTAGTTCTTCTTCTGTTTGTCGAAAGCGACGGGGTTTTTGCGACATCTGATAGCGTTCGGTTTCTGTGCGTGCCTTCTGGCATCCCTCACAATTCATGCTGTGGTCGGAGCTCAAGAACCTGGCGATCCGCTGCGACCGGAACAATATGGTCACGATGTGCTGAAGCTCGATCAAGCTTACGAGCACTCGACTGGCGAGGACGTTGTTATCGCCATCCTCGATTCGGGGGTCGACCTCGATCACCCTGACCTCGTCAACAAGCTAGTGCTCGGATATGACTTCGTTGAAGATGATGACATTCCGCAAGACGAAAATGGTCATGGTACGCACGTTGCAGGTATTGCTGCTGCTGCGACAAACAACGGTATTGGCATCGCCGGTGCGGCGCCGGATGCAAAGATCATGCCCGTGCGCGTTCTCGATGCGCGCGGCAGTGGAAGTGTCGATACCATCGCCCTGGCGATTCTCTGGGCAGCGGATAACGGAGCGGATGTCATAAACCTGTCGCTCGGCGGCAATACAAGTCTACTGAGCCGGATGTTCAAGAGTGGTCCAATGAACGAAGCGATCATCGCTGCCGATGGTCTGGGAGCGGTCGTTGTGGCTGCTGCTGGTAATGATGACACGTTTATCCAGGCCTACGAATCCTCGACACCTGTTCTCATCGTCAATGCCAGCAACGAACTTGGTCTTCCAGCCGAGTTCACCAACTGGGGAGATCCGCGTTCGGTCTCAGCACCCGGAGCGCGGATTCTATCGACCGCACCACTCGCGCCGACGACGATCTGGCGCGACGGTTCCGGTGGGTATGAGTTCCTCGACGGAACATCTATGGCATCACCGTATGTTGCCGGCATTGCGGCGCTTATGGTGGACACTCGAAGAGGCGAGTCTCCTGCGACTATTCGCGAACTAATCACTGAGAGCGCCGAGAATCCCAACAACGACCCGCGGCTCGGAGCCGGAATCGTCAACGCCGAGGTCGCGGTGAGCAGGAGCGAAGTCAGCCCCTACTGGTTCCTGATAATTGGCGGACTGCTCGTCGTGCTTCTGGCACTGATCGTTGCCATCGTTGTGACCTGGCTTCGCGGTAAACAAGCCGTCTAGCTAGAACAGTAGACGCCAGCGCCTGAACGACCGAAAACCAGGTGTGATTTTCGGTCGTTTCCTGGCGACGTAATTCAGCACATTCGCCGAAGCTCGTGTAGCCCAGGGGCTAGGAGGCTATCGCCTGCCGTCGTTCGTCTGCGGGAACACCCTTATATTCTTCTGGACCGAAGCCCAGAATGACGGACCAGACGTACGGGAAGAGCGCGAGCAGAACGCCGAAGATGGTGCCGCGTCCAAACAGGCGCGCTACATCGAGAGCCGAGATGACCCAGACCACGAACCCGACCACGGGAATAAAATAGAGCAGGGTCCACCACCACTCACGACCGGCGACTTTCATCCAGCCGTAGATGTTCAGGATCGGGATCAGCGACCACCAGCCGGGAACGCCCGCCTTCGCGTACACCTGCCACAGCCCGATTATCAGGGCGATCACCGCCATCGTGATCGTTAGGAACCAGATCCACCCTAAGAAACTCATACCGACTCACCCCTTCATCTGTTTTGCGAACCCATTCGTCGTTCCTGTCAGACGACTGAGCCGCTCCCTCTCCTCTTTCGATTATCATCAATCCCCAACGAGCTTGTGTCAAACTATACTCAGAATTACGCCGTCCTGGAACGAGGAGACGAGGGCAAGTACGTCTCGATGTTGACGTGTTGATCCATCCAGCTAGAATACATCCATCGTTGCGACCGCGACTCGCTGGCCGCGACACCCTACACAATCGAATTCCACGGCAAGTCGGCCCACGCATCGTCGAGTCCCGAGGCTGGAGTGAACGCGCTACGCCAGGCTTTCAAACCGATTACCGTATTCACTGGGTTATCACCCACCGGGGCGACGCGGCGAACATCATCCTGGAGTACACGTCGGCCAAGTTCATCGTCCGGAGAGACGAGCAGAGCTACCCGGAGGCTCTAAACGCAACATCGTTGAGACTGCGGCGCAGGCGACTGGCTGCACCGTCGAGATCACCGAGGGTATCAGCTACAAGTAGCGGGTAAGCAACCAGGCGCTGGTCGAGACTTTCCGGAAAGATTTGACCGCGATCGGCATCGAATACGAAGCTCCGCCGGAAGGCGCGGGCGTCGGCTCGGGCGACATCGGCGACGTCAGCCAACTCGTCCCGACGATCCATCCCTATCTGCGAATCTGCGAGAAGGGTATCGGCAACCACACGTCCGAACTCGCCGTAGCCTCCGACAGCGAGAGGGCAGACGAACTGACCGCACCCGGCACGACCGTCCTTGCCTGGACCGCCGCCGATGTCCTGCTACGACGGGAGTTGAGGGAACAGTTGGACGCATCATTTCGCGAACAGATGGGCCGTGATTCTGCGAAATAGGGGCTGGTGGCGGCAGGTACCTGTATCCAACAATCTGGGCAGGTTCAGCAAGCTACTGCGGCGTTCGAATGAATCCCCAAAACGAGACACCGCTCTGCGGTTCCGTCCCCTCGCAGATCAGGTCGTAGCCGTGACGAAGATAGAACGGTACGGCGCGAGGTTGGGTTGTCCAGAGGGCGCAAGGGTTGCCGTCTCGGTTTGATCGTTCGTGGGCGGCTTCCGGCAGCGCGCTGCCGATGCCGCCGCTCTGAGCGGCCGGATCAACCCCGATCATCTCACACATCCAGTAGCGATCCGGTAGCTGGGGCTCGTGATGCGCGTCGATGTAGGCACCGATCCGCAACAGGGTGTCGAATTGTTCAGGTCCGAGTATCTTCGGCGCTCGTCCGGCCCCGACCGCTATCAGGTGCTCCTCCGTATACGCTGGCTCATCTGACGTTAGCCAGCTCGCGACACCTTCGACCGGTTCTCCAGCAGCGAGCGCCAGTCCATAGCAATGCGCGTAGCGCACGTCGACGCCAAAGAACCACGGGAGCAGCCGCGCTCGTTCCTCAGCGTCTGGGATGATCGCCACGAACATTGGATGACATTGAAACGCGGCTGCCAGTGGTGACGCCGCCTGGTTGATCTGGTCTTCTCGTACTGTGGAGATCTCGATGTTCATGCTTCTTCCGGTTTCGGCGATGGCAAGAATTCGATCATCTCGACGATGTTGCCGAAGGGGTCGCGGCAATACAGACGCCGCCGGTTGGGGATCGCAATCTGCGATTCCCAGCTGTCAATACGGTGCTCATCAAGACGAGCGCGCATCGTCTCGATGCTGGAGATTACGAAGGCGAAATGAGGTCCCGCCTCCGCGTAGTCGGGATTCTCGCGCGGCGGCGTCCAGTCGCTGTTGACGAGAAGGTGAAGCTCGCATGTTCCGAGCCGAAACCAGGCCGCAAGATGCCTAATCTCCTCTCGAACCGAAATAGGCTCGAGGCCTATTACATCTCCGTAGTATTCGTGAGCTTCATCTATCCTGCCGGGTGGAATCGGCAGCGTTACATGGTCAAGTTGCATCGTCACTCCCATAAACTAGGTGGCGATGGTTGTTCTCACACGTCCAGTTCGCGAATGAGCTCGACAGCGTGTGAACGAGCCTGTGACATCCTTCTGAGAAGTTCTGGAGAATCGGCCCCGAACATCGCTTCAGCGCGACATCTGGTCGCGGGATTGGTCTGGAGCATTTCGATCGGTGCGTATCCTCTGATTACACAGGAGGCTGCATATGCTCGCCGCACATCTTCAGCATCGCCGGACCAGTCGACGTCTGCGAGCCCCTTCAGATAGCTGGCGAAGATCAACTCATCCAGCTCCGCAAGTTCGTCCGCATCGTATCCGTGCATCATTGCGGCTACCTGGGGAAACACACAAAGATCGGCCCCCAATGGCCGCAGGCCCAGGTCCGACCAGTCGAAAAGGACTGCATCAGCGTGTTCTCCACAGTCCGGCAGGGCCAGATTACCGGCGTGGACGTCCCCGTGCGAGAACGAGGTTGGCAGCTTGGCGAGTAGCTCGATCAACCGTGGCGCTGCTCGCCGAATTTCGTAGAGCCGGCTTATCGAATCCTCAGACCAGAGTGGCCCGATGACGGGATCCGTCTTTGCGTTCTCGAGCTGAGGCACAAAACCATCCATCCTCTCAAACCATTGCGGGATAGCGTTTCTTGACCACCAGGCGGGAGACGGCTCGAATTCAGCCGGAAGTGGACTAGCGTTCAAGCGTCCTACCAGACGAGCCGCTCGTTCATAGTCGGCCATCGACCATTGATGCCGCTTGACCTCACCAAGATCTTCTAGCCAGATCCGGGCAACTGTATCGGAGAGTTCCTCGACCCCATAACATTCGGGCGCCCGAATACCCTCAGGGAGATGATCGAAAAGCCCCGAGGAGTAGGCAAGCGCTTCCCGTCTCCAGTAGGACCGGTGACTCGGATCGATACCGGGCGTCATCTCAGTCAGAGTCTTTATGATGATCGAGAACGGGACCACTGATTCATCACTCGCGCCATCAAGCGATGCAGTCTCGCTTATCCTGCTTATCCGTAGCGTCCCGGGATTCAAGCTCCCGGAAGAGCGGTGTCTCAGACCAATCGAGCACTGAGGCGTCGGGAGCCTCAAGCATTCGCCGGATCGCCGGCTCAATCGCGGATGTGGTGAGTTCTAAGTGATCTTTGTGCATCACTGCACGCCTTCGCTTTTGCAGCGCCCTTGCAAGAGTTCGGCACACAGGCATGGGCGTTCTGTGCGATCGACACCCTTACATTAGAGGACATCAGCATCCCAAACATCCGTCTTTCTACGTAATCCTGCTTTCAAGTGGTGGGGTGGTAGTCAGAGATGTTCGGGCTTCGAACTTTGTGGCTACTGCGTCCGGATGACGACCAGCGTGTCGGCGGCGGATTCGGGGCCCCAGACCTCGCCGGGGCGACCGAGGATCTGGCGGATGTTGCCGGGGTTGTTGGGCAGCGGGAAGCTGGTGAACTCCTCGGTCGCCGGGTCGAACCGGACGAAGGTGTTTGCGCCGAAGTCGCTCAGCCAGACGATATCCCGGTCATCGACGTAGACGGCGTAGGCCTGCGGGTTGTCGCCCGGCAAGCGCCACTCCTGCCAGCTCCCGTCGGTGGGATCGTAGACCGCGACCTGGCCGGCGTTCCACTCGCTGACCCAGATGCGACCCTGAGAATCGGACCAGACGCGGCGCGCGCCTTGGTTCGGGGTCGGCGGCTCCAGGACCGTCACCTCGCCGGTCTCGATGTCGATCTTGCCGACGTAGCTGCCGGCCAGCGAGGCGTAGTAGATATCGCCGTCCGGTGTAGCCGCGATGCCGTAGGGACCGCGACCGCGCGGGGCATCGAAGACCTCCATCTCGCCGGTCGCCGGGTTCAGCCGACCGTAGATGCCGTTCTGGCCGGTGAACCAGAGGATGCCGTTGCCGTCGAACGCGGCCGTGTTGAGGTTGGCATTGGGTCGATCTGCTGGCAGCGGGTAGAGCGTCACCTCGTCGGTCGCCGGATCGACGACGACGATCGCGTTCTGTCCGCCGTCGGTGATCCAGGCCCGGCCGTCGGCTCCGACGATGACGCCGTGCGGCGCAGACCCTGGGCCGAGCGGGATCTCGCGGACCTCGCCCGTCGCTGGATCGAGCCAGCCGAGGGTTCCGTTACCCTGGCCGGTGTACCAGACGCCGCCATCAGCAGCCGGTGCGACATCGTGTGGCCGTGAACCGGGTGTCACTGGGAAGAATTCCAGCACCGGTTCGATCGTCGGGATTGGCTCCGGCTCCGCCGTTGGCGTCAAGGTTGGTTCGTCCCGGGCTGGTGTCATTGTCAACGCGGGCTCGGGTAGCGTTGGCGATGCGTTTGGGATTGGAGTCTCAGTTGCGCTCGATGATGGCAGCGTTGCTGTCTGCAGAGTGTTGTCCGACGTTAGTGTCGCTGTGAGTGCTGGCGTGGTCGGTGCTGATGCAATGGTCGCGGTATGTTCGGCCTCGGGCTCGTTTGGGGTCGCATCGTCGCCGGTCGAATCACGCAACGTACAGCCGGAAAGGATCAAGGCGAATAGAATGCCAAATGCGCTGACAAGCCACAATCGGTTCACAACACAGTCTCCCTGGAATCCCATTTGCACCCATCAGGTGTCATAATTTCACTAGCCCGCTTCGAACGCATCGCCACCGTCGCCATTGTTCCATTCTCAGATTCGCACGCCGGCAATGATGGAGAATTCGCTGACCATGACAACATCTTCGCCCCGCATCCCATTATCAGGCGATCGGCGACGACTCTACAAGCTGGTCCTTTCCCTCTTGATCGTCGCAGGCTCCGCGTTGAGCCTACCGGTTGACGATGTGCTCGCGTGCAGCGCCGGGCCCGATTGGGATCCGATCGCGGAGTCCGAAGTCATTGTCGAGGGCCGGATCGCTGATTGGACGGCGCGTCACGACCTGAGGCCGGCGGTGGACCAGAAAGGGCAGCTTGAACCCAGCACGTTCATCCCGGTGGAGCTAACGCTGGAAGTCAAGCACGTCTTCAAGGGGGTTTTGCCAGGACGCTTCTCGTTCATCGATTGGGCCAGCCTCACAGAATATCCCGGATCTCCCGAAGGGACAGCTTGGAACGGCGGTGGCGGAGCCTGCGGGACATTCGACTTTGACCCGATCGGTGCGACCGTCATCCTCGGCCTGAACCAAGGTGAATCCGGCGAGCTTCGAAGCCACCGTCTTACGACCTTCTACGTTGGCCCCGCTTCGACCGGTGAGCACTATGAAATGGCTTTGGAACGCTTGAGCGCGCTTCAGCCCGTGGCCGTCGCGACGCCAACCGCTGAGTCTGTAGCGAGCCCAACTCCGAATTCCTTGGAACCAACCGCCGCACCCACAGCAAGCCCTACCGCTCGGCTCGGCTGAAGGACTAAACCGAATCGAAATGTCTAGTATTGCCTAGATTTAAAGATGGAATATCCATCGTATAGTCTGCTAATTGCCATCTAAGCTGAATTATTCAACAGGCTCTGCCTTTATGCGAAACGTTTGGGAACATGCTTGAATGTGAGGCAGAGGATATCCATGAGCAGTCGGTATCGGTAATCGAGGACTCGATGCAGGACATCCCAGACACCTTGCGCATTGGCGCTGCATTTCCACAGGCGCGAATCGGCGCCGACGCCGGGGCTGTCAAAGACTTCGGCCAAGGTGTTGAGTCGCTCGGCTTTGCTTTCCTTGAGGTTTATGATCACGTCCTTGGAGCAAGCCGCGCGGACCATCCTGACCTGGCAGGACCGTACGACGCCGAAGATCCCTTCTACGAACCGTTTGTGCTGTTCGGCTACCTCGCGGCACTGACCCGCACGATTGAGTTTGTGACCGGCGTGCTGGTTCTTCCACAGCGCCAAACCGCACTCGTGGCCAAGCAAGCCGCCATCGTTGATGTCCTCAGCGGAGGCCGACTCCGTCTTGGAATCGGTGTCGGCTGGAACCCCGTCGAATATGAGGCGCTCGGGGAGCGTTTCGATGATCGTGGTCGCCGAAGTGAAGAGCAGATTGCCTTGCTGCGCGCCCTGTGGACCCAGGAGGTCGTGACTTTCAACGGGCGCTGGCACACGGTGGCCGCCGCCGGGATCAATCCCCTCCCGGTGCAACGACCGATCCCACTCTGGATCGGCGGGAAGGCTGACGTCGTCACCCAACGGGTCGGGCGGCTTGCCGATGGCTGGATCACCCTCTACGATCAGCCGGATGAGGCGTGTCGCACGAAGATCGAGGCAATGCGTGATGCCGCCGAGCAAGTCGGTCGCGCGCGAAGCGAAATTGGGTTTGGCGCGTGGACCTCGCTTGGAAACAAGACACCGGACCAATGGGTAGCTGAGGCGGAAGCCTGGCGGGCGCTCGGTGTGACGCATCTCACCATCAATACGGCATTCCATGCTCCGGACTTCAACCATATCGCATCGTCGGCAGCTTCGGTTGACGAGCATCTTGCGCTCTTGGAACAGTACCGGGATGCCGTCATGGGCTAGGGTGTGTTTGCAAAGCGTACTAGAATGGTGCCCTGAATGAGCATAGACGCCATGACTTGAGACTGATCAACAGTGGGAACCGATCGCCCCACTGCTGCCGCCCCAACGTCCCCAGACGGGGCGGCCTGCTAAGGATCATCGGCTGATCATCAACGCGATCCTCTGGCGCATCCGCAGCGGTTTTGCATGACCCGACCTGCCGGCAGAGTTCGGTCCCTGGGAGACCGTCTACAGTCGTTTTCGACGCTGGCGCGAGGCCGGTGTGTGGGACGACCTGCTCCAGGGGCTCCAGGCTGAAGCGGCCCATGATGGGGTGCTCGACAACACCCTGGCGATGCTGGATGGCAGCAACATTCGGCTCATCAGGTGGCGGCAGGCGCCCATAAAAAAGGGGGGGCCGGCGATCAAGCCTTAGGTCGCAGTCGCGGCGGATGGGGGCCCAAGTTGCACATTTTGGTCGAACGGACGGGTAAACCGGTCGTCATTGTGGTGACGGCGAGACAGCGTTATGAGAGTCCCAGGCGATTCCGCTCTGGGAGGCGGCCCAGGAGCGGCTGTGGTTTGCGGGCTTGGTCGGTGATCGGGGCTACAGCAACGATAACCTGCGCGCCTGGTTGGAGGAACGGGAGATCGCGGTGGTGATTCCCCGTCGCTCGAATGAACGAGGGCCAGACGACTATGATCGGGCCCTCTATCGGGAACGCAATGTCGTCGAGCGGCTGCTCAACCGGTTGAAGCGCTTTCGCGCCGTCGCAACGCGCTTTGACAAGCTGGCGACGGTTACCATTGCCTGCATCCTCGAATGGCTCTAGTTTTGCAAACACACCCTAGACGCCTGTTTATCGCCAAGCTCTGCCGGGCTCCGACTCGTCAGCTTCCACCGTCCAGGATCGATTGAGCCGTCTGGCCTTGCGGGTCGCGTTCCGAGGCGATGCGATGGAGTTGGTCGAGGATCTCTGGGGCGGCAGCTTTCAAGCGCTTCTCGTCGGCGTTGAGCACACGGCCATTCTCGACGATCCTCTCCCCGGCGACGTAGACGGCATCGACATCGCGACCGTCGCCGAGTGTCACGAGCGAGCGGATCGGGTCGAGGACAGGACCGAAATGGTAGCCGGAAAGATCGACGCAGACGATGTCAGCCTGTGCGCCCGGCGCAAGCCGCCCGAGATCGGGACGCTGCAGAGCATCGGCGCTGCCGACCGTCGCGGCGTGGAAGACCTCGGCGCAGGTCGGCCGCAGGGCGTCGCGGCTCGTCGCCTTGCCCATCAGCCAGGCCAGCCGCATCTCGCGGATGATGTCGGCCGGCCAGAGATCGCAGCCGATCCCGACGGTGATGCCGTGGTCTCGATAGCGCGGCAGGCTATGGAGTGCCTGTCCCTTCCTCGCCAGTACCCAGGGCGAGTGAGCGACGCTCGAACCGGCTTCACCGATGAGCCGCAGGTCGCGGTCGGGATCGTCGCGGGACAATTCGACCTCCGGGTGGCCGGAAACGAGCATGCAGTGGCCGAGGATGATGTCGGGCCCGAGGAAACCCTGGCTGGCTAGATATCCAACCTGCGTCTCGCCGTAGCGCTCGCGAACCAGAGTCGCTCCAAAGGGATACTCAGCGGCGTGAATCTCGATCAGGATATCGTTCGCCCGGGCCGCTTCGAGCGTCGCCGCCAGCAGCTCCGGCGAGCAGTTGTCGGCCTGGTGGGGCGTCAGCAGCGTCTGAATCCGCCCGTCGTGCCGTCCGCGGTAGCTCGTCGCGAACTCGACCGCCTGGGCCAGCCCGTCCATCCCCATCTCGTCGTCCCAGTGCCAGCCGTCGGAACCGTCGGCATCCTCCCAGCGGCGCGCCGAGCGGTAGGAGAGTGAGAGATAGGCCCGGCTGCCGACCCGCCCAACGGTCTCAGCCAGCATCTCGACGTCTCCGGGCGGGTTGCCGAGGAACCAGACAGTCCCGGAGCCGGCCGCATCAACGATCGTCGTCGTCCCGGTGCGGATCGACTGGACGAGATGGAATTCAGCGCTCAGCTGTTGCTGTTCCGAGCTCAAGCTCTCGGCCAGGTTGAGCGGCAGCGTCTCGGCGGCCTCGCGGCTTAGTGCGAAGCGTTGCTCCGGAGACAAATCGACGAAGGGCCCCATGACCTCCACGCCAACATGAGCATGGAGATTGATGAAGCCGGGACAGATGAACCACTCGGGCCGGTCGAGAACTTCGTCGACCTCGCCCTCATAGCGGTCCCCGGCATAAATGATCTCGCCACCCCGGAAAACAACCTCACCCCGCTCGACGACCTGATGCCGCTCCCCATCCCAGGCCGCCAACCAGCCGCCACGGATGAGGGTTATGTGTGGAGCAGTTGAGTGTTCTTTAGGTGTCATCAGCCACCAGGCACTTCGTGGATTGGCGACAATCTCTATCTACTGAAGCCGCTCAAGCGCCAAATCAAGCGTGTCGGCGATGCGGTTGCGGGCGCGGACGGCGGCGACCCAGTGAGTCTAGTACTGCTCGTTGGCCGGGTTGAGGACTGTCCCACTACGCGCCAGGAGAACGAAGTCGAGCGTCTCGGTCCTTCGCCAGAAGATACAGAGCTTGCTCGATCATCGATACGCTTCATCTCGCGGGAGAACTCGCATCACGAGTAGCTTATCCGACTGCTGAATGAAGAGCACTCTCCAGTTTCCGACCCTCAATCTCCACCAGTCGGTACGACCGCGCAGAGGTATGCAATCTCCTTGACCGGATTCGGCTAGTAGTCTCACCGCCGCGATGATCCGGCGGCGAACAGGTGGGTCGAGACGACGCAAGTCACGCCTCGCCGGTCCTGTCCAAATTGCGGACGGTTCCCTCACGGCTTGTCGAGGAACTCGCGTTCGATCTCTTCCTGAGTGAATACATCACCGGCCGCCAAGGCGTCCTCGGCCTCTTGTAACGCCCTCTTGTCGTCCTCTGACAAGTCTTCCGGCTCGAGCAACGCCGCGCGCAAGAACGCTCGCTCCACCGGATCATCCTCGGAACTGAACCGTTCCAGGAAGCTCGCGAGCACCTCCTGATCCTCATCTGACAACCTCTCGACAAGATCGTGAATATGCTTGACTGCGACCACGAGAATTGCCTCTCTTCAGCAAGGTGGTAACTCAATCGTAAGTGTAGCAAGCGCCTATCTCAGCGCATTGACCGCCAGATCAAGCGTGTCGGCGATGCGGTTGCGGGCGCGGACGGCGGCGACCCAGTGGGTCTGGTATTGCTCGCTAGCCGGGTTGAGCGCGGGCAGCATCGCCAGCGGCGTCAGAGCCGGGACCTCGCCGGATTGCCATGCGTGCCCGTAGCGGTCCTGGCTGTAGGAGCCGGTGACGGTTGAGACGAGTGGGACGAGCAGCCGGGCCAGACCGAGCATCGTCACGTTGATCTGCTCGGCTTCGGCATCATTGACGGCGTCACCTTTCGAGCGTGCAGTGTCCGCATCGCTATCGAAGCAGTGCGCCAGCCGGTGGAGTTCGTTGGCCTGCTCGACGAGACGAGTCATGTCGATATCCGGCACGTCAGATCTTGCCAGCGTTGCAAGCGAATTCGAGAAAGCCTGGGTCATCGGGCCGTAGCGGTAGGGCAGCACCGGCGCCGTCAACAGTTCCCAGACCCAGCGCGCATAGAGCCGCAGGTGGAGGTTGAGCCTCTCCTTGTCCAGTTTGTCCATGGTGTTGTGGATCGAATGATGCCACCAACCGAGACTCGCCAGTGCGGTGCGCTGGATTTGCTCGTCGGTGAAGGAGGTGATGCCGGCAAGATTCGTCAGTCCGACGCCGAAGAAGGAGCTGTCGCCGGTGCGCCGCGATCTACCCCAGTGCGCCGGCATGCCGGGAGCAACCTCGTGGGTGACGTCTTCGATGAACTCCCGGGCATCGTCAGTTGAGCTGAGATGCCAGTCAGTCGTCCCGGCCATTGCCGGTTGGTCGATCTGGAGGTAACCGACGCAGCGCTCCCGCAGCCGGTCCCACTCGACGTCGGCGAAGCGCGAGGAGGAGATCATCGTGCCGGTCTCGTGGCCCATCCAGAGCCCGCAAAGCAAACCCCGCCGCAACTCGCCGCGACGCTCGGCGAAAACCCGCGCCAGCTCGATGATGCAGGCCGTCCCGGCGGCATTGTCGGTCGCCTGTGGCCCGAACCAGGAATCCTGGTGGCCGCCGAGCAGCAGAAATTGTTTTCCCGGTCCGGCATTGAATTCGGCGCTGGTCATGGTCACGTTGGTCCAGGGATTGCTGGCCTTCGCCGTGACATGCACCCGGACCGCCCCCTGCTCGCAGAGCGCCTTGAGCTTCAGCCCCTCGGTGCGTGCGATGCCGACGCAGGGGATGTCCGGCATCTCGATCTGGATAGACTCGGGCGTCGGGTTACCCCAGGCCGATTTCATTGAGCCGAAAGGCACCGCCTCGTTCGTCTCATCGCCCCAGTTCATCATGATCTGAGCGGTCGAGCCTTTCTGCCAAGCGATCAGGGCCTTTTCATGCCGCGCCGGGGAGTACGAGAGTTCCGAGAGGGTGATCTTGCCCGTCGCGTCCTTGCCCTCGTAATCCGACTCCGCGCCAGAGCCGACGTAGATCAGCTCGCCTTCGATGCCATCGGTCGAGGCCGAGTGGCCCAGGGTGTGAGCTTCGATGTCCTTCGTCTCAGGCGAAAGCAAACGAACAGATGCGGCCTCCGGAAACGAGACCAGCCCCATGAACTCGTGCAGCCGCGCATCCAGTCCAGCCTCGGCGAAGCGGTCGCGGGAGTACTCGGCCATTCGCCGGCTGTTCTCCGAACCGGCCAGCCGGGAAGGGATCTCGCTGGTGATCTCTTCGATCATCGCCCAGGTACGTTCGGCCGATAGCGCTCCAAGGACATCCTCGAACGGCATGGAATCCTCCAGTGGTGTTAGCATCGTAAACAAAGCAAGCCATTATAGTAAGGAAGACGCTGCCTGTTTCCATCCGGTTGGAGGCGCAATGAAGAAGAGCAAACGTAAGCAGCTTGAAGCGTTGGCCCAAGAGTATCCAGACGATCCGACCCGGCAGATCGCGCTCTATGTCCGGGATAGGGACGAAATCCCCGATGAAGATCGCTTCTGTGCAGCCGGCATCCTGAACGCGCTCGATGCGGCGGAACATGCCCAAGACCTTACCGTTGTCGAGGTCGGCAAATGGCAACTGCTCGCAGCAGCCGCAGCCGACGCCGGGCGGCTATGGGACCGGTATGGCGAGGAAGAAAGCCAGGTTGAGCCGGGCGAGTGAACTATCGCACGGGAAGATACATCATCGTGGACGGCTGCATGTCCTATGGAAAGCGTTTAGCGAACGTGTACAACGCCGCTGCGATCATCGCCGCCTGAGCATTGAAACCGTCCACGGGATCACCAGGACGCCAGCATGTGGCTCCTGTGGCTCGAATGACTGTAACGTCAATGCGAGGAAGTCTCCGCGATTACGAGTGATCAGGCAGTTGCCTTCTGTCGCTGCATAGCGAAGTTGCACGTCATCTGGCCAGGAAAGTCCTCCGACCTCGCGCCCCGTGATGACGTCAAGTTCACATCTTCCGCGTGCGATGTTCGCTACGCTTACAGCGACGTTCTCATCGAGATAGACCCTCACACTTCACGAGTAGGCTTGGTGAAGGGGTAGGTCTCCCAGATTCGCTCGATCGTCCAATACTCATCGACTTTGATGCGGCGCCCGATCTCATCAGGACATGCTTCGGCATAGGCCAGTGCGGAGCGCAACTGATATTCCGTGAGCCAATGGTAGCCCTCCTGCAACCGATCTCAATCCTCATCGACGGACCGGTAGCCTATGACGATTTCCCAGACCCCAAGGCCAGATCCGGCAACTTTCGCTGGGCGTCCGCTGGGAGTGTCCGCGAAACAGATCCCTGGAATGCAGCGCATCTTCAAAGCTCCTTCAAGCAACTCGTTGACGATAGAAGAGAAGTCGCGGCCGGTTCGTTCCGCAATCCCGACCACTCCCGCATCGACATCTTCCAGGAGCCGGACCGAGCGCTGTCTATGCATCTCGGTCGTACGTGTAGGACAGGCAACACTGTACACTGCAGTTTCTGTCGATGGCTGGTGGCAGAAGCTACGTTCGAGCTCAATTTCTTCTTTCATTCGAGATTGGAGTTGGGTTTCTACTTCGTAGAGATCTTCTCATTTGATGATTACACGGTAATCATGTATTCTGTTGAATGGCGTAACTACGAGAAGATCGTAGCTGAAAAGGGCCTAATCGATAGTTGCATCAGATTATTGGCTAAAGTGATTCGATCATTCGGCGATGCGGCGACCGAGGACGTATTCAATGGGAGAAACACCCGTGCGTCGCGTCGGCTTCCGCAGAATCTCTGGCGGGTTGTGCAGCCCAAGCTCGATATGCTAAACGCCGCTCATGTTCTAAACGACCTCTGTAGTCCACCAGGCAACCGGCTCGAAGTCCTGAAAGGCGCTCGGGCAGGAAAGTACAGAATCCGCGTGAATGATCAGTTTCGTATCACGTTTCGATTTGAGACCGGGGATGCATACGATGTGGTCTGCGAAGACTACCACTAGAAGGGCTCAACATGATTCCAGCGCACCGTGCCCCAACAGCGCCCGGAGAGATTCTTCTGGAGGAATTCCTGCGACCGCTCGGCATGACACAGGTTGATGCGGCCAAGAGCATGGGCATACCGCTGAATCGCCTCAACGAAGTGATTCACTCCAAGCGCGGCGTGTCGGCCGATACCGCGCTACGACTGGCTCGCCTCTTGGACACCTCACCGCAGTTCTGGATGAACCTCCAGAATGCAGTTGACCTCTATCATGCTGCACGCAAACTAGAGCCCATCGAAACCTAACGCCACATCACGACCTAGCAACACCGGGCATCATTTTCTCTCACGACTCGCTCAGGCAGCCTCCTCTTTAGCGAATGTCGCGACAGCGTTGCGGGCGAGAGCGCCACTAGCAATATATCGGTTTGCTTGGATTATTGCGCTGGGCGGTTGTCCACGTTATGACCGGACAATCGGCTGGTGATCACGCGCAAGCTGCTCCAGAAGCAGAACGGCCTGGTCGGGACCGGGCATTACTTGGAGACGATCGCGGAAGCGCTCGGCATTTTCTCGATACGTCGAGTCAGCAAGGAGTTTTCTGGCGCCTTCTCGTATGGCGTCCGCGGATCGCTCGTTCGGCGGAATCATGATACTCGCGCCCATGCGTACCCCGGGCTTTGCCTGGACTTCCTGATCTCCTCCGACTGGCACCGACACCATCGGCAAACCCGCACCCAGTACATTTACAACCGTGTTGTACCCACTATGAGCGATGACCAAATCACAATACGGCAGCAGCAAGCTCTGCGGTATGTAGCGCTCAACATGAATATGGTCCGGGAGCGGATCGAACCGAGTAGGGTCCTGGTTCCGGCCGACCGTGACGATCAGATTCACCGGCTCCTCCCGGAACGCATCGATGATCAACTCGAAAACGCCGGGCTCGTCGTTGAAAACCGTGCCGAGCGTCGCGTAGATCGTTGGTTGATCCGGGAGATCGTCGATCCAATCTGGCAGATCTTCCGGTCCGGAGCGGTCAAACGGATCCGGTCGGAAGAGATGCGCCGTTGGCGGAATGTTGTCGGGATCGCCAGCATATTCCGGCGGTGCGAACGCCATATATAGGTATGGGTGAAGCATCGAAAGCTGCTCATCGACAGGCAACTCGTACTCAGTCCGAATCTCGTTCAGTTCTTCGCCAACTAACTCCAGCCAGAGTTCGTGCGGAAAGAACAGCGGCCATCCAGCCGTGGCGTAGGGGATGTGCAGCTTTTCGCCGACAATAGCGGCGGAGAATTCAGACGGCTCCCGCACGAGCACATCCGGTTGCCACTCGTCGACACGGATTAGCAGATCGGGAACCATCTGCTCCAGCATGAGACCGGCAAAGATGTTTGACGCCATCCAGCGCATCTTCTCGAGTCCCTGTGGAACCTTGGCGTACTCTGGAAACTGTTTCTCAATAGTCGCCTCGGACCAGTGCGTGTCGAGGTCATACCCGGCTGGCAAACACTCGAACCCGCTGGCCTCGATGGACTGGCAAAAGAACTTGCTGGTTACGAACGCAACCTCATGACCCGCGTCTTGCAGTGCCTTCGCCAGCGGCACAAGTGGATGGTAGTGTCCCGAGGTAGCATGAGTTGCGAACAGCACGCGCATGGCTCAGCTTCCGCTTCTTTCTGCTCTGGTTAAGTGTTCATCCTATGCTACCGCCCCCCGCGCCAGCGTCGCGACGGCGTCGCGGGCGGTCGCGATCTCGGCGTTGTTGGTAAAGAAGGCGACGCTGAGACGGGTTGCGGAATCCTGCATCGCCGCGCGGCAGATAATCCGCCAGCGCTCCCAGAGCGCTGAGGCGACCTCCGGTCCGGTCATCCCATCGATCTCGAAACTGACGATGCCCGTGCTGTGTGCTGGATCCATCGGCGTGATGACGGTCACGCCCGGGATCGCGGCAAGCTCTCGTTTCAATCCGTCCGCCAGTTCGCCTGACTGGGCCTCGATTCGATCGACGCCAAGCTCCTGGATGTACTCGACCGCCGCGCCGAGGCCGATGTAATTCACCCAGGTTCGATTCCCGAATTCGTAGCGCCTGGCGCCGGGCTGCCAGGTGAAGTCGCCGGTGATCCGATCCATGTCACTCACCGCGCCGGACCCAGTCCAGGAGACATCCAAAGCTTCGATCAGATCCTGCCGGACATAGAAGGCACCAACACCCATGCCCGCACAAAGCCACTTGTGGCCAGTCATCGCGTAGTAATCCGCGCCAATATCACCCAGATCAATCGGGAACTGCCCGACCGACTGAGCGCCGTCGAACAGCACGCGCGCTCCGCTGCGATGCGCCAATTCAACGAGTTCTTTTGCTGGAAGCCGGAGTCCGTTTTCGGCGGTGACATGACTCAATGAGAACAGTCGCGTGCGTGGTGTGACCGCAGCCTCGAAACGTCCGAGCAACTCGTCCGGATCGCCAGCAAGCGTCACAAACTTCAAATCGATAGCTACCCGGCGTCTCAAGTTGAACCAGGGCAACAGGCCGGTCGGATGTTCCTGGTCGGTCAAGATGATCTCGTCACCGTCTTGCCAGTCGAGGCCCATCGCGACGACATTCATACCCTCGGACACCGAGCGCAGCAAGGCAATCTCACCTGGATCCACGCCAAGCATCGATGCGATGGCTGATCGGGCGACCTCGGAGCGCTCCGCTATCTCGCGCTTTACTGGCGGCGCTTCCGGACCGTGCTCCTCCATCAGCCGGTAGGCGTTCGCGATCGCCGCACTCACCGCCACTGGAGGCGGCCCGGTTCCACCGGTGTTGAAATAGACGTTGGCATCCAAGCCGGGGATCTCTTGCCTGATCTGATCGAGGTTCATCGTTGCATTTTCGCTTCCTGGATTTCTGACGTTCGATTGCGTCACGCTAGCCCGAGAGGCGCTTGCCGTCAATTCTCGTAGAGACGCCGCCGCTGGCGCGTCTTCTGCCGGCAATCGTCAGAAGCTTGTGGATGAAACAGGCGAGTGCCTCAAGACGCGCCAGCACCCTTAGCGGATAGCACGCGTTGGCATTTGTCAACTAGACTGCCCTGGGCCACATGCAGGAAAGGAAACGGCGTTGGCAGCCATGGATTTGATTGTCGCCCTTCATAATCATCGCTATCGAGTCGAACGGCCCTGGGGCGAGATGCCGGAGGGGATCGACCTCGATGTCGTCAGTCAGGTCGCAGTCGATAGCGACGACAACGTCTACGTTGCCCAACGGGTAGATCCCCCGATCGTCGTCTTTGGGCCCGACGGCAACTATCTGCGATCCTGGGGGACCGGCGTGATCGCCGACGCTCATGGCATCTTCATTACGCATGACGACATGGTGCTTGTCGTCGACCGCGATGCGCATCAGGTGCTCGGGTTCACGCCGGAAGGCGATCTGCAGATGGAGATCGGCGAGCGGCACGTCCGCGTTTTCAGCAACCCTTCAATCATCCCTGCGATGTCGCGGTTGCCGGAGACGGCGAGATCTACGTCTGTGACGGCTACGCGAACTCGGTTGTCCACCGGTTCGCCGCCGATGGCTCGTGGATTGCAACCTGGGGCGAGCCGGGTGACGGACCCGGCCAGTTCACGACACCGCACGCCATCTGGGTGACATCCGACGACCGGGTGCTGGTGGCGGACCGCGAGAACAACCGCATCCAGGTCTTCGACCGCGACGGCGGCTTTCTGACCGAGTGGGCCGGCCACTATCACCCGATGGATATTTACGTCGATGCCGAGGGCCTGATCTACGTCACCGACCAGATCCCACGACTGAGCCAACTCGATGCCGATGGCAACCTGATCGGCCGCTGCCGGCCGGTGTTGAATGGCGCGCATGGCATCTGGGGCGATTCCCGGGGCAACCTTTTCCTGGCCGAGAGTGCGCCACAGAACCGGCTGACGAAGCTCTCAGTTCTCAATGAGCCGTCGGGGCCGTAGCCATCGAGGATCGTTGCATGCCAGGGAAGCCAGGCGGCGAACGCCGGGTTGTATCCAGAGGGAATATGCGACAACCACTAACAACCGCGCGACTTGTCTGCGAACCTCTGGCGACGAAGCACGCCCGGTTGCTCTTCGGGGAGCTTCGCAACGCACGGCTTTACAGATTCATCCCTCAGGATCCACCGGCCAGTCTCGATGCTCTGGAGACGCGCTACACCCGGCTGGCAAGCCATCCCCACTCCCCGGATGGCAGTGAACTCTGGCTCAACTGGGCAATGCGGGAGCGGAGCAGGTGCGCCTACGTCGGGACGCTCGAAGCGTCGGTGACGCCGGGCCACCAAGCTGAGATCGCCTACATGGTCTTCGAGCCTAGCCAGCGGCTTGGTTACGCAGGGGAAGGCGTCGACGTCATGATCAACTACCTCTTCGAGCGCCATGCAATCGACGTTGTGATCGCAGAAATCGACACACGCAATGCCGCGTCGATCGCGCTGGTCTTGTCGCTGGGATTTGACCGCGTCGCGAAAACGACCGGCGCCGACTACTTCAAAGGCTCTCCGAGTGACGAATACCGATTTGAACTCCGGAGAGACGCCGCCCGGCGCGATCACAATTCCGCGTAAGGTTGCCAAGCGCTGGTTCGGCCAAAGGACCGTGAATTGACGAGCTATCGCCGCAGTCAACCTGAGATAGTAATCGGTCACCGGCCTCCTTTTCCGATGCGACGCCGTCTCCCGTGACCCATGGCGCCCCATGTTTCGGACTGCCGCCCACCTGGATACCCACTGGACGCCGCAACAACCTGCCTCATTATCGGCACTTCATTTCTCCTCCGTAGTCTGGAACCTGCCGGCTACGAGACAATCCGAGGCCAACCAACGGAGGAATTGACATGAAGATCATGAGCATCGCTTCTGGCATTGGCGGACTTGCACTATTCCTGGCAGCCTGCTCAGGCGCGAGCAGTAGCGGCGATCCAACACCGATGAGCACAAGCACATCGCCTGCTCCCACGGCCGGCGGTGCTGCTTCTGTGGACGCAGAGACAGTATGCGCTGAGCCGCCAGATTCGGGCGCGGATGAAATTCCCGCGTCGAAGCTCTATTTCGAGTACAACAGCGCCGATGAAGACACCGGAGTGCATGGGTTGTTCGACTCATCCGGCTTCACTCAACTCTGCGTCTACGACCCTGACGGCAACCTGATTCTCGCCGTGAGCCCACAGGAGCAGTTGAAGGATCTCGGTATGGGTGGGATCTTCTTTGAATCTCGTGAGCCAGAGGAAAGCGAAGTTTCACAGGCAGATGTCGTCACCAGTTTCCCCGAAGGCGACTACAAGGTAACCGCGATCACTCACGATGGAAAGCATCTCGCCGGAGATGCGACCCTGAGTCACGCGATACCGCTTGGTCCGGAGATCACCTCCCCGGCAGAGGGCGACATCGTCAACCCCGAGAGTCTCGTGGTCAGCTGGGAGCCAGTCACCGAAACGATCAACGGCGATCCGATTAGTATCACCGGCTATGAGGTCATCGTGACGAACGAAGAAGCCGAAGATCCCAACGGGCTCGCCCAGCCGATCCTCAGCGCTCACGTTACCCCGTCGGTCACCAGCCTGACGATTCCGAGCGAGTTCATGGAAGCTGGGACCGAGTACGAACTGGAAGTGATCGCCATCGAAGAGAGCGGCAACCAGACGATCTCGATCGTCTTCTTTGAAACACCTTAGCTCGACTGAGCCACCCGGATGGATTCGCTCCAGGTGGCTCTCCTTCGCACTCATCTAGTCCCTGAACGAGGCGAGCGACCGAAGGTGATCGTCATCCCGATTTGGCCTGCGCTAGCTGGCAGATCGAGACGACCTCCGGCTGATCGGGATCGAGCGGTCCTTTCTGCCAATCGCCGTACTGGTGAATAATGTCGAAGCCGTGCTCATCCAGCATCCGGTTCAAGTCCTCGACGTCAATGTACCGGAGGTCGGTCGTTGAGCGATACCGTTCGCCGGAATCGCGAACGGCGCGTTCGCCGGTCAGGTGTTCGATTCCAGTTTGAGGGTCATAGGTCGAGCCGAAAAGGACATCGACCTGGCGACCATCCGGGTCCTCGATCGTCTTCCAGAGGGTCAGTTCTCCGGACCCTCCAAAAGTCTTGGCGGCGTAGTTGCGCGTCTCGAAGGCTAGCCAGCCGTCGTCCAGAAGATGCTCGCGAGCGCGATCGAGGAAGTCACTGATGTCCTGATCGGTCAGCAAGTGCTGAAAACCGTGGCTCGTCATCGTGATCAGTCTGAATCTACGGCCCAGCTGCATCGTGCGAGCATCGCCGTGAATCCACTCGACATCCAGATGCCCGGACTTGGCGCGGGCTCTCTCTAGCATCTCCGGCGTCACGTCGAGCGCGGTGACATCCAGCCCCGCCTCAGCCATCGCGATTGTCAGGCGACCGGTGCCACAGCCGACATCGAGGACCGGCCCGCCAATATCTCTAGCCAGTTCCAGGTAGAAATCATCGTCCGGTCCCCAGGAATTGTCGGCGTCGTATTCCTCGGCGTTCGCGTATTCAGGGAGACCGGCGCCCGGAGGATTGCGAAGCGTCATACTCTCATTCTCCATAGGTCATGAGCGTTGTCTCATCTCCTGGTGTGGATCTCAAGATCAGGGATTATCCGTTGCACTGCCGTACCTGACTTCACATGTGCCGAAGAAGTCGAAGTCAAATGGTGCTACGTCTCCGCCGATCTCGTGCTTGATCAGGGAGTGCAGCGCTGCGATCAACCGTTCCACAAGTGCCGGGTCATGATCCTGGTGGTCCGGGTGCCCGATGTTCTCCAACTCGCCGGGATCGTTGATGAGATCAGGCAGTGTGACGCGAATATCTCATCAATCGTAGCTGGCCTGCCATACTCCAGCGGAGTGGGCCAACGCGCCAACTTCTATTGCCCGTCGACGACGGCGCGGTGGAACGTCCGTCTCGTGAGATCCGGCGCCCCATGCCTCGCCCCGGCTTGCTGCATCCGCTCCGCTTTTCCGATCGATCCAGCCGCCGGGCTGACGGTTATTTCGGTGAGTTCTTGTAGAGTTCCCGTAAGTGACCAGATACCGGAGAACAGAAGCCGCCAACAGCGCGCGCCGGTTTTCCTGGATGGCCCCGCCACCGATGAATCGTACGA
This sequence comes from uncultured Chloroflexia bacterium, assembly GCA_963709995.1. Lineage (GTDB taxonomy): Bacteria > Chloroflexota > Chloroflexia > Thermomicrobiales > CFX8 > JAUIIK01. The sequence continues at coordinate 91,437 of CAVPYN010000012.1, forward strand.
TTCCAATCTCGGGATCGTAAGTCGAGCCGCCGAAGATTCTAACTTGATGGTCCTCCGGAAGCTCAACCATCCCTCAAATATCACCTTCCTGATTGCCAGACGGCCTCCTGTTGGAGATCGCCTTTCTCAGAGTCCTCTCGTGCCAGTGGGGACGCACAGGGGAAGTCGTGCAAGAATGATCAAGGATCGTGATACGTGAAGCATATCTCCGCCGAAGGAGCCGGTTCATGGCAAACACCCAGACAGCCGCTAGAGGTTACCGCAGCGTTGAGGCTCTCGGTGCGCTTGTCGGCATGACTCCGATGCTTGAGATCCACTACCGGTATAACGGGACTTCACGACGGATCTATGCCAAGTACGAAGTCTTGAACATGACGGGTAGCATCAAGGATCGGATGATGCTCCATATCATTCGCTGCGGATACGAATCGGGAAGTCTCCATCCCGGGGATATGATCGTGGAAGCGACCAGTGGAAACACAGGCATATCTGCGGCGGCAATCGGCAGCGCCCTGGGGCATCCCGTGCGCATTTATATGCCGGACTGGATGAGTCGGGAACGTATGGATTTGATCGCGGCATTCGGCGCTGACATCGTCCTCGTATCGCACGAAGAGGGCGGGTTCATTGGATCAATCGAAGCAGCAGATTCCTTTGCCGCACAGTCCGAAAACAGCTTTCTGCCGCATCAGTTCGCCCATGCCGCCAATGTCGAGGCCCATTTCCGAGGGACCGGCCCAGAGATCAAATCGCAACTCGGCTCTCTCGGGAAGACTGTCGACGCCTTTGTCGCTGGTGTTGGCACCGGCGGCACCGTCATGGGAGTTGGACGTTACCTCCAACAGTCAAACCGTGAAGTGCAGATCCATCCTTTAGAGCCCGCAAATTCGCCGACACTCAGAACCGGCTCGAAAGTGGGCGAGCACCGTATTCAGGGCATTTCGGATGAGTTCATCCCACCGATTGTGCACCTTGACGAGCTCGACGACATCGTTGACGTTTGGGATGGGGACGCAATTCTTATGGCGCAAGCGATGTGTCGCGAGCTGGGCCTACCGGTCGGAATATCAGCCGGAGCAAATGTACTCGGCGCCATGAAGATCGCGGATTCCCTCGGCGACGGAGCGACGGTCGTGACGGTACTGCCAGATTCAAACAAGAAATACTTGTCCACTGACTTGTGTCGGGAGGAGCCGGTGCGCGACGATTACCTGGCACCTCATGTCACGCTCGATGGCTTCAACGCGTTTCGTTAGGGTGGTGCGCTCCAGCAGCTCAGCTTCAACTTGTGCAGATCTCCCGCCGGTTCAGTCTGGCCGGGGAGTCCCTGTAACGACGCTGAGACTATTTTCTGAAGCCATCTTGCCCGGAATAACAGGCTGCTAGAACCGGAGGCGACGCTGTGCTACTGATTGATGGACATCTCGACCTGGCGATGAATGCGCTCAACTGGAACCGCGACTTGAAGTTGCCAGTCTACGAAACGCGCAGCCTCGAAGCTGGCATGGAGCAGAAAGGCCGTGCTGCGGGCACGGTTGCCTTTCCTGAGATGCACCAGGGTGAGATCGCGATCACATTCTGTACCGTCATCGCCCGCGTCACCCAGCCGGGCGCGGTGCGCGGCGGCTACCGCACCCACGAGATTGCCTACGGCCATGCTCAGGGACAGCTCGCCTACTACCTGGAGCTCGAACGGCAGGGCGTCATCCGGATGATCAGCGACTGGCCGTCATATGAGGCGCACCTACAAGAATGGCAGGCGGACTCCGCCTCAACCCCGCTCGGCATGGTCTTGACGATGGAGGGCGCAGACCCGATCGTCGAACCGTCACAGGTCGGCGCGTGGTGGGACCAGGGTTTGAGGGTCATCAGCCTCGCCCATTACGGCCCGAGCGCCTACGCAAAGGGAACGGAGAGCGTTGGCGGCCTGACCCAGATGGGCCGCGATCTGCTCAGCGAGATGGACGCGCTGGGGAAGATGATCCTCGACGTGACCCACCTCTCGGACGACAGCTTCTGGGAAGCGGTCGAGCACTTCAAGGGGCCGGTCCTGGCGACGCACTCCAACTGCCGCGCTCTCGTCCCCGGCGACCGCCAGCTGACCGACGACATGCTGCGCCATCTGTTCGATCGCGACGCGGTGATCGGCGCGGTGCTGGATGCCTGGATGCTCCAGCCCAACTGGATCCGCGGCGAGACGACGCCGGAGAAGGTCACCCTGAACACCGTCGTCGACCACATCGACTACATCTGCCAGCTGGCCGGGAACGCCCGCCACGCCGCAATCGGTAGCGACCTCGACGGTGGCTACGGCACCGAGCAAACCCCGAACGACCTCGACACTATCGCCGATCTCCAGCAGATCGCCGATCTCCTCCGAGACCGCGGCTACGCCGAATCCGACATCGTCCTCATCTTCAACGGCAACTGGAGCAATCTGCTAAAGCGGGTATGGACCTCATAGATTGGCATGGCGGGTGGCTTTTCAATAGTCTCCGTATGCCACGCTTGCTAACCCGAGCGGCGGCTCCTGCTTCACCTTTTTCATCCCTCCACTTCGCGGAGACTCCGGTCGGGATGACATCGTTGTTGGATCGCGCTCCCAACTGCGCATTAGCTGACTCGACGAGCCGATGCGGCGAGAACTGCCGGTCTCCAAGAGCGGGTGAGGTTGGACAGATGAAAAGAGACTGCGTGCTTCTCGCCGAATGGGAACACAACGTCAATCTCATCTGCCATGGCGCTCGCGCGGCTATTCGGGTGCTGCATCTCCCTTGGAGGTCCACGTCGCGTAGGAGGGCGGCCACTGACCGCGATACTCGTACTCGGCCGACAGCGCGCTATCGACGAATAGTTCATACAGGAAATGATCGTCGTCGATGTCGTGGACGGCGGCGCTGATGACCTTTTGCCGGATGGCTTCGTCTTCAATCAATTGAGCTGTGCCACGAAGTGCAAATTCGTTGTCACTATCTGCGGATGAATAGGCGTGCAGGGCATAGTGCGGGTTTCGTTCGAGATCGCGGCGTTTGGGCGAGGGGATGAGAAAGGTAAATAGCCCGCCATTCGAGTAGACGACAACGATCGGATGAATTCGCGGCGCATTGTCGTCGTCCACCGTCGCAAGGTACGCCAGACCGATCCCGTGCTGAAACAGAAGCCCAAGACCCTCTTCCGCAATGATGCCGTCCTGCGCTGCAAAGTCACGCCAGTGATACATGGTCGCCTCCAGTCGTGATGGAGAACATATGTTCACATGGAGAGTAGCACGTTTTCGATAGCGGACGCAGTCATGACATTGTGATGTCTCTGGCTACTCTGTTGCCTTTCCTCCCGCCGATCGTCCTGGCAAATGGCGAAGAGTTCATCCGCGATTACCTGAAAATAGGCGTGTGCGAGAACGTCTCGAACGCCGATGCCTCCGCGCCATTTGACCATTGGGTAGCGTGCGAGGAGTGCACCTTCTGTTCGCCGGTCGATTGCCTTGAATTCTTCGCCGACGGCGATCAGTACCATGCAGATTGCGTCCATACGGTCGATGCCCTCGTCGGTGGCGTAGAAATCCTCCGGCGAGTTGATTCCAGCGAACCTTCTCGGAACCCGTTCCAACGCCTCCAGTATGCTCGCCAGGCGGTCACGCAACAGCCCGGGGGCTTCAGACATAGACCGCCTCGGCCTGGATGTGAGCTTTGAGGCGGTCATTGGCCATCCCGCGTAGCTGCAGAACATCGACCGGGCGGCCAAGCCACTCTTCCAGGTCCTGTTTTGAACATTGCGGCTAGAAGCAGGTTCGGCCCGTCGCTATCAAAGACGATGTCGATGCCACTTGCCACCCCAGGCTCGCCACGCGCATAGGAGCCGAAATAGCCCAGCGTCCGCAAGCCGTACTCATCACGATGCTGTTCAAAAAACGCCTTCAGCCGGGTATGGAGCTGAGCCCGCTCCAGCGTGGTGTGGCTCATATCGCGGATCCCCTCGAAATGGCGCGAACCCATGCGTGACTATTTCGGTCAACAGCTAGCGTTCAAATCTGAGCGCCGGAATCGAACGCGGCGCAAACCTTGGTAGCGAAGTCGTAGCTTCTTGCGTTCAGTCATATTCTACGAGGCCGGACGCTCAATCTGTTGCCCACCCGCCCGGAATATGCGAAATTAGACGATTGAAACGAGTTTGCTCGCATCTTCCTGGAGGAGAGCCTGATGACCGTCGATCCGAATCTTTACAAGTCACTGAAATGGCGTTCGATTGGGCCGCATCGCGGCGGCCGGGTCGTCGCCGTGGCGGGGCATCCAACCGAGAAAGCGACCTTCTACTTCGGCGCTTGCGCCGGCGGTGTCTGGAAGTCGGATGACGCCGGGCAGTACTGGGAGAATATCTCCGACGGCTTCTTCAATACGTCCGCCATCGGCGCGCTGGCCGTCTCGGAGTCCGACCCGAACGTGATCTACGCCGGGACTGGCGAGACGGCCATCCGCGGCAACGTCTCGCACGGCGACGGCGTCTACAAGTCGACCGACGGGGGCCGGACCTGGACGAACGTCGGCCTGGCCGACACCCGCCACATCTCGAAGGTCCGCATCCACCCTGACAACCCGGATATCGTCTACGTCGCGGCGCTCGGCCACACCTGGGGCCCGAACGAGGAGCGCGGCGTCTTCCGCTCGATCGACGGCGGCAAGAGCTGGTCGAAGATCCTCTACAAGAGCGACAAGGCCGGCGCGATCGACCTCTGGCTCGACCCGACCAACCCGCGCATCCTCTACGCTGCGATCTGGGAAGCCCAGCGCCATCCCGCACAAGCTCGTCTCCGGCGGCGAGGATTCCGGCATCTGGAAGATCGACCGACGGTGGCGACACCTGGGAAGAGATCAGCCGCAACCCTGGGCTGCCCAGGAAGGCGTCTACGGCAAGATCGGCATCTGCGCCTCACCGGCCAAGCCGAACCGTGTCTGGGCGCTGATCGAGCACGATGAGGGCGGGATGTACCGCTCCGATGATGGCGGCAAGACCTGGTCGAACGTCTCGAACGATGGGCGAACTGCGCCGCCGCGCCTGGTACTACATGCACGTCATGCCCGATCCGACCGATGCCGACACCGTCTGGGTGATGAACCTGCAGTGCTGGAAGTCGATCGATGGCGGCAAGACCTTCGAAGCGATCCCGACCCCGCACGGCGACAACCACGATCTCTGGATCGACCCGAAGACACCAAGCGGATGATCCAGGGCAACGACGGCGGCGCGAACGTCAGCCTCAATGGCGGGCGTTCCTGGTCATCGATCTTCAACCAGCCGACGGCGCAGTTCTATCACGTCACCACCGACAACCGGAACCCCTACTGGGTCTACGGCTCGCAGCAGGACAACACGTCGCTGGCGCTGGCCAGCCGCTCGGCCAACGGCGCGATCACGACGCAGGAGTGGATCCAGCCCGGCGGTGGCGAATCCGGCTATATCGCTGTCCATCCCGACGATCCGAACATCGTCTACGGCGGCGCAATCGGCTCCGGCCTCGGTCATGGCCGCTTGATCCGCTATGACGGCAGCAGCTACGAGGAGCGCCTCGTCACCGCCTGGCCGGAGGTCGTCGGCATGGGTCGCGGCGCGGAAGATGTGAAATTCCGCTTCCAGTGGACCTTCCCGGTCGAGTTCTCGCCCCACGATCCCGACATTCTCTACGCCTGCTCGCAGTATCGTCCACAAATCGACGGACGAGGGCACACTCCTGGGAACTGATCAGCCCGGACCTGACGCGCAACGACCCCGAGAAGCTGAAGCCCTCCGGCGGTCCGATCACTCGTGACAACACCGGCGCGGAGTACTACTGCACGATCTTCGCCTTCCAGGAATCGCCACACGAAGCCGGCGTCATGTGGGCCGGTTCCGATGATGGATTGATCCACATTACGAAGGATGGCGGCGCAGAACTGGACCAACATCACCCCGCCAGCCGATCTGCTGCCGGAGTGGGCGCTGATCTCGATCATCGAGCTTTCGCCGCACGACGCCGGGACCGCCTACGTCGCCGCGACGCGCTACAAGCTCGACGACCTCAATCCCTACCTGCTCAAGACGAGCGACTACGGCGAGAGCTGGCAGCTGATCACGAACGGCATCCCGAAGGACGAGTTCACCCGGACGATCCGCGAAGACCCGAAGCGCCAGGGGCTGCTCTACGCTGGCACCGAGACCGGCCTCTATATCTCCTTCGATGATGGTCAGAACTGGGAACGCTTCCAGCTCAACCTGCCGGTCTGCCCGATCCACGACATCATCATCAAAGACAACGACTTGATCGCGGCGACCCACGGCCGCAGCTTCTGGATCCTCGATGACCTCTCGCCGTTGCACCAGATCGACGACGAGGTCCAGAACGCCGACATGTGGCTCTATAAGCCCGGCACGGTGCGCCGGTTCAAGGAGCTTGGACGGCTTGGCCAGAACGTCGGCGAGGGTAAGAAGATCTTCGGACGGATCAGTGGCATGCTGCTCACCAGCTACCACTACGAGAATGAGCAGGGCGACACCGAGGTCGAGCCGCTCGACGCCGGCAAGAACCCGCCGAATGGCGCGGTTATCCACTACTACTTCAAGGAAGCACCCGAAGGTGAAGTCAAGCTGACGATCCTCGACAGGGACGACGTTGTCGTCCAGGAGTTCTCCAGCGAGACGAAGAATGGCGCCCGAGTTCCGAAAGCTGCTGGCGCGAATCGCTTCGTCTGGGATCTGCGCTATCCCGACGCAAAGCCGGTCGAGGACGCCAGCGCGCCAGCGAACGCCCGCCTTGCCGACGCCCTCCGGGGGCCAGTCGCGCTGCCAGGCAAGTACAAGATCAGGCTCGAAGCCACTGGCCAGAGCCAGGAACAAAAACTTAGAGTCAAGAAGGACAAACGCGTTCAAGCGTCGAAGTCGGAGCTGCGGGAGCAGTTCGAGCTATTGATCGAGCTGCGGGACAAGCTCAGCGAGCTCAACTCGACGATCAATGACCTGCGGAAAGTCCGGGGACAGGTCGAGAGCTGGATCGAGCGCACCGACGACGAGGACGTGAAATCTCAGGGCCAAGCGCTTAAGGAGCAGCTCGACAAGCTCGAAGAGGAACTCTTCTCGACGCGAGCTTCCGACCCACGCGCCTTCCCCGGTGGCCTCAGCGACACGCTTGGCGCGTTGCCGCCGCAGATCTCGAACGCCGACCGCCCGCCAACCATCCAGCAGCTTGAGGGCTCGGAGAAGGTGATGGGTGACGTCGACGAGAAGCTCGAGGAATTCCGCCAGCTAATGAGTGAGGAGGTCCGCGCCTTCAACCGCACCGTCGCCGAGAAAGACATTCCGGCGGTGGTGGCGGATTAGGGCGGTATAAAATAGGTAACAGGGAACAATAGACGCGCAGCCCCGTCTCCGAGCGTCCGATGGCCCGAGCGGAGACGGGGCACGAGTGAGAGGTGTCCCAATTCCGGGCGATATACTGATCGTTACATCGATGGGAGCAATGACAATGCTTCGGGTCAAGACGGGTACGATCAATCCAGATTCGCCGGCAGAAGAACCATACGAGTCGTTTCCACCAAACGCTTCTCCTGAAACAGAACCGCTTGACGCAGATGAGCGAGAGCGGCGTCGCAAGCTTGTCGAGCAAATTCTGCGGCATAGAGAAGAGTTACGTGAGAAATACGGGCCGCTGGACACTCCAACGGACGAGTTAAAGCATTTGGCGCGTGCCGCGGAGCGCTATTGAGCCAGCCTGGACCATCAACGCATGTTGTTGATGCCTCGGTGGTGATGAAGTGGTTCCTGCCGGACGAAGTTTTTGCTCAAGAAGCGCTCGCGGTTCTGTTTGCGCTTCAAGACGGTGAACCATCCCTCGTTGCGCCAAATCATCTCTATTATGAAGTGGCCAATGTCCTGCGCACGTCAGTGATCCGGTCCCGGTTGACGGATGAAGAAGCACGCCATTCGCTTGTGGCGTGTCTTGCGCTTCCGGTCATCACCTATGGAAACCGGGATCTCGTTCTTCGTGGATTCGATATGGCACAAAGATTTGGTTGCGCGGCCTACGATGGACTCTACCTCGCAGCTGCGGACGAACTCGGGTGCCCGTTGATCCATGCCGATCGACGGCTACGCGATACGCTCAGCGGCGCCTTCGAACGAGAACTATGGATCCAAAGCTTCGAACGATCCGGGGCTACCTGATCGGGACATCGTTCCTACCTACTCTGGAAACGCAAGATCAGTATCGACGGGACCTCCAGATTACCCGGCACATCCCCGGCTCGCTGCCCGCTGGCGATTGGCTCGGCGAGGCGCTCACAGAGCAGGCCAACCCCGGCAAAGGTATTGAGATAGGTACTGAGCGTACGATGGTGCTCGCCGGCCTTGCCGCGCACTCCATCGGGGTTGTCTGATTCCCAGTAGCGTTCGTCAAAATAGCCACGGACTTGGCGGGCTGGCCCGTCAGGTGTCTCGACCCACTCGGCATCGGGCGTCTGGAAACAGGGGTGGGTGATCGATGCGACGAACCAACCACCTGGTTTCAGGATGCGGCGAACTTCCCGGGCACATGATCGGAGATCGGCGATGTTCATCAGCGCCATACCGCAGACCGCGGCGTCGAAGGCGCCACCGTCGAACTCAGCGAGAGATTCAGCGTTTCCCCGACGATAATCGACGCCGAGAGGATCGTCCCGCTCGTAGCGCCGTGCAATGTCCAGCATGTTAGTCGAAATGTCGACGCCAGTCACCCTTGCGCCGCGGCGGGCCAACGCGCGGGAAACCATGCCCTGGCCACAGGCAAGATCAAGCACCGCGAGCCCTTCGACATCACCGGCAAGCTCAAGCATCGCTGGCAAGATCAACTCCTGATAGAGCGGGGCTGTGCGGATCAGGTCGTCGTACCAATCGGCGATGGCGTCGTATGGCGCTTCAGTCATCGAGCGCCCAGGCCAGCAACGGAGACAGTTGAGAATGAACAATCATGCAAGCCCCTGTCCAATTCGATGGTTACGCGCACAACGACCCCGCAACTCTGCCAGATTGCCCGGCGTGGATCTATCCGAAATTCAACGGCGTTGCGACAACCGGCGCCATCATGTTGCACGGTCGTAACGCCATCCCTGCTATATATGGGGTGAAGAATTGTCGCTCCCTGAAGTGGGATAGTAGCTTCGATGACGACAGCAGTCCGTGGCGAACACGCAATCCAGATTTCGAACCTGACAAAACGGTTCGGGGCGTTCACGGCAGTCGACAATCTGAGTTTCAACGTGCCTCACGGATCAGTATTCGGCTTCCTCGGGCCGAACGGCGCCGGCAAGACGACGACGATTGGCATGCTCCTGGGGTTGGTCCCGCCGGACGGCGGCGATGTCACGATCTTCGGGTATGACATCCATCATGCGCTTCCCGAAGTACTGGCTCGAACCGGGGCAATTGTCGAACAGCCTGCCTTCTATCCCTACCTGAGCGGCCGCCAGAATCTCGAGATCGTCGCGTCGCTGCGGGACATCGAGAACCGGGAAGTCGTCGACGAACTGCTGGAGACAGTGGGCCTGACCGAACGGGCCGACGCCAACTTCGGGGGTTACTCGATGGGCATGCGCCAGCGGCTTGGGCTCGCTTCGGTGTTGATCGCCGAACCGCAGCTGCTCATCCTCGACGAGCCAACCAGCGGCCTTGACCCGGCAGGACAACGCGAGATCCGCGACCTGCTCAAGAACCTCTCGAAGGCCGGCCGCACCGTCCTGCTCTCCAGTCACCAGCTTGGCGAGGTTCAGGAGATCTGTAGCCATGTCGCGATCATCGACCGTGGCCGCATGGTCGTCAGCGGCGCGCTGGGCGAGATCCTGGGAAGCGGGCACAGACTTGAAATCGGAGTCAACGACCCGCCGGAAGCAGCGCGGTTCCTCGGGCAGGTCAGCGACCTGGAAATCCAGGAGGTTAACGTCGAAGATGATCACCTGATCGTTGTTTCCGAGTCAGCACTGGCTGCCGGGATCAATCGAGCGCTCGTCGAAGCAGGGTTCGAGGTTCACTTGCTACGACCGCACGATGACATGCTCGAAGCACGTTTCCTGGCGCTCACATCGGCAGCGCGCGAGGCGGGGGCACGATGACCCGGCTCAAAACGGTGGTGCGCACCGAACGCGCTCGATTGCTGCGGCGACCGATGACCTGGATTCTCGGCATCATCCTCGGTGGATTGACCTGTCTGATCTATCTGTCCCTCACCCTGGCGCTTCTGCTTCCTGAGGCCGAGGGCGGAATATCCGCCGAAGACACCGATCAACTGCGCGAACTCCTCATCCTACCCGAAGGGTTCAGTTCCGGATTCGGCATGATTGGCAGCTTTGCCACGATCTTGCTGATCATTCTGGCGGCCGGTGCATTCGGAAGCGAATTTTCATGGGGCGCTGTTCGCACCTCCCTCATGGCGGGAGTCAGCCGGGATCAGTTCTTTGCCGGAAAGTTGATCGCCTTACTGTTGCTCGGCGCGGTCGTGACGATCGCAACGGCCATCCTCGCGATGGGAGCATCGATTGTGGCTGGACTGGTTGTGGACGGGTCGCTTTACACCGACGAGTGGTTGAACTCCGGCTTTGTGTTCGATGCCGTGCTGATCGTGGCGCGAGGATACATCGGAATCGCGATCTGGATTCTGATCGCCTCGACGATTGCCCTCATCACGCACTCGCTGGCCGCTGGCGTCGGGGTAACGCTCGGGCTCAACATCTTTGGCGGGATTGTTCTGGCGCTGCTCAAGAGTCTTGGCGATTTCGGAGAGTGGGCTGCCCGCTTGTTCCCGAATGAAGCGATCAACGCATTGCTGAATCTCAACAGCGTCAACCCACCATCGTACGCCGCGACCGACTACCTCTGGATCACCGCCAACCTGGTCTTCTACACGGTCGCAATGATCGCGGTCGCCATCTTCCGCTTCCGCAACATGAACATTATCTCAGCCTCCGGTTAGAACAAGATGCGGAATCGGAGGCTGTGCAATATCAAGGCGCTTGCCACCAGCGCAGGGGCGAACCGCGTGTCCGTCCGCGTACCTACGCGATCCTCAAGCCGGGCGAAGACGGACTTCGCCTCTACGAGATGACAAGGCGAGTTATCCACAAGACCAGCCATTGTGCTATCCGGTGCAGGCCCCGTCCTGGAAACGTCCCAGAAACGCCCGGACATGCGGCAGCAGAAGATCGAGGCGCAGGAGCACGTCGAAGTGCCCAAGGCCGCCGAACATCAAGAGTGTCGAGTCCGGAATCAGACGGGCAGCCTCGGGCGCCATGCCACTGCTGTTCCCGCGCTCGTCCTCAGCGCCAACGAAAACCAGCGTCGGGATGGAGAACGAGGGGAGGTCACGATCCACGCCGGGTTCATCTCGAAATGCCAGTGCAATCGCCTCTCTCGCTCCAGAGCGAAACGCTTCGATCTCGACCTCGGGCAGGGATTTCCCGGCTGTCCGCGCGCCTTCGATCGCCAGCTTGCCGCCGTCCTTGAAACGCTCATACTCGCCTTGCCAGAACTCGCGCAGTTCATAGGGGTGACTCCCGCCAAGCATCAGAGACCTGAACCGGTCCGGCGCGTAAACCGGAATCCTGAACCCGACCAGCCCGCCGAGCGAGTAGCCGAAGAAGTGAGCCCTATCGACGCGAAGTTCGTCCAGGATCGCAACCATGTCCTGCACCCAGCGCTCGTAGCGGTAGGCATCAGGCGCAATTGGTTTGTCACTTCTTCCATGCCCGCGAGCGTCGAACAGGATCAACTGATGCTGATCGCGCAACTCGTCGACAATCCCCAACTCTCGCCAGCGCCCCAGCGAGCTGCCCCCGCCATGGTGCATCACCAGTGGCGGTCCGTCACCCTCGACCTGGTAGTAGATCCTGACACCGTCGTGGGGGTTGATTGCGAAGGGCGTCATTCAGCTCTGTCTCTCTATTCAGCGATCACACCAGCGCTACCTCTGCAAGCTCGTCCAAATGGTGGAGATCGACTGAGCATGGGATGAAGATCAGTTCGTCAGCACCAAGTGCCTCGTAGCGGTCAATGGTCTCCTGGATCATCTGCGGTGTACCCAACGCTCGCTGAGCAAACGTCTCTGCAATTCCGCCAGCGATGGCATAGAAACTCCGGACGTAGTCCTGAGCTATCTCGGTTCCATCGGGACCAAGGGCAAAGTAGCTGACATCGACATACCGAACGGGTTCAGCCCGACCAATCTCGGACCGCGCCCCCTCAATGGCTGTTCGCATGCGTTCGAACATCGCTGGCGCGCCCACTCCAACCCATCCATCTCCATACTGGATGGCGCGCCGTACAGTCGCTTCGGCACTGCCGCCGAAAAGGAGCACGGGGCCACCGGTCGAGACCGGTCTTGGCCCTATCGCACCAGCGAACCCAAATGGCTCCCCCTGCCAGATGCGTTTCATCAGGCCCAGTTGCTCGTCAAACAACTTGCCGCGAGAGTGATAGTCGATGCCACTAGCGTTGAAGTCATCTTCGCGCCATCCTACGCCCAGCCCCAACGTGAGCCGTCCACCAGCGAGGGTGTCGAGGGTCGCAACCTGCTTGGCAAAGAGTGCAGGGTTTGAACGGAGTGGAGCGAGGAGCACGTAGCTGCCGAGCCGAATCCGGTCCGTCACGGCGGAGGCAGCTGCGAGGGTGATTAGTGGTTCGTAATTGGCGTAGACCAGCCTGTCGATCACGCCCAAACTGGAGAAGCCGAACCTCTCCGCACTGCGCGCCCACTCCAGGATGATATCGCCGCTCACTCCAGTTATGGCGGCTGGTAGTCCGACTCCGATCTGCATTGCTCCTCCTTTGATTCGTTCTCTATCTCTTGGTCTGGTTTCCTACGCCCCCCTACCTGCTAGCGAGTGTTTGCTGCGACAGAAGGATCAAGCTCCGAGTGCAGCATCACAGTGGATTCTCCTGCGAGGATAGCGCTGCGCTGCTTTCCCCAGGTCTCCCTAAGCTCTTGAAATTCTGGGTCCTCTGCCAGCCGTGCCTCCAAATCCCGCCAGGCGTCGATACTTGAGTACGCATACAGGCCTGAAATGAGCACTGAGGACTCCTCGCCGTCTGGCTCAGGATCGTCCTGAACGTAGGGATTGGGGTTCGATTCAAAGTAACGCGTGGAGGTTCCGCCGAGCCGCATCATGATCTCATGTTCGCTCAGCATCAATCCCCAGAACGCCTCCACCTTGTCCCGGCGCACGGGCCAGGTGACGATAATCAGTACTGACATTGACGATCCTTTCGTTGCCTCCTGCATGTGCCCCGCCGGCTATGCGGCATGCAGGATCTCCAGCACCGGGGCCATCGCTTCGATGCCCTCGACGCTGGCTGGACCAACGCCGAGGATCATGTGGCTACAGCCGAGATCACGCCAGGCGAGGATTTCTCCCACGATCTCTTCCGGCGTGCCGCCTATTGCGTCGCGGAGACTGGCGCGGGCGAACTGGGACCGGTTCAATGGATTGATCGTCAGTGCTCCGGTGTGGCAGAGCGTCGATGGATCGCACCCGAGCGCCTCACACGCCTCGTTCATCTGGGTCTGAAATGTCCGAAATAGCGCGTGGGCATCGTCACCAGACTCGATCAGCTGCCCCTCAGGTTGCCAGAGGTCGGCGTACTCAGCGGTCAATTGCAGCATCTTCGGACTGCGTGCGCCGATCAGTATCGGAGGGCCCTCCGGTCGCGGTCCGCGCGGCCGTAGCTCGCAGTCTCGAACCGTATAGTATTCGCCCTCGAAATCGAGCTCGCCATGTCGAAGGAGACCATGAACGATCTGCAGCGCCTCCCGAAACCGGCTGAAGAGATGATCGTAGGGGTAACAGAAGGCGCTGAACTTGGGCTCGTGATAGCCAGCGCCAAGTCCGAGGATAAGTCGTCCGCCGCTGATCTCGTCGATCGTATCGGCGATCTTTGCCAGCAATGCCGGGTTGCGGAAAGCAGTGCAGATGACGATCGTGCCCAGATTAACCCGTGTCGTGACGGCAGCGATAGCAGCCAGCATCGAGCAGCATTCCCAGGAGCCTTCGGTCACGCCGCTATCGTGACGGTAGAGCAAGTGGTCAGGCAGCCCCAACGCGTCGAAGCTGACCCAGGTGCTGACGATCTTGTTGTCACGGAAGTACCAGATCGTGACGCCAGTTGTCTCGATCTTCCGGCCGGTCGGCGCGATCCCGAAGAACTCGCCGTCGTGTGTGCCGCGCACGGTCCAGCGATTGACGACTTTGCCTGGCTCGCCGATCTTCTCGTCACTGGTGAAGCGAAGATAAGGGAAGCTGCCGCGCCACATGCCGATCACCGCCTTGAGCCCGCCGGGGCCGGCTGGCACATCGGGCGGCAGCTGGTCGGTCTTGAAATCGGGCGAGACGTGTTCGTCGACGATGTCGAGATTGCCTCGGTTGAATCCTTCCTCGATCAGCAGGTCGACGAGCGCGGGTTCTGAATCTGTTGGCATATGTATGTTTCCCTCCGTTAGCGAGCGCGCCGAGCGACGGACTTCGCCGGATCGATCCGGCAGACGGCACGGCTGTTCCGGTACGAGGATTCCATCTTGTGCCGGCGCGCTATGCCTTAGCTACGCGCGAGCCTGATGGGCTGTGCCTGCAGCGTCGACCGGGCTCACACGCATGTTGGATAGATTCAGAATAAAGGGAAACCGAAGATTGCGCATCCGTCATTCTACGTAGTTTCGCCGTGTTCAGGCGGTTTCGATGACTGGATAGGCCCCGGAGACGGTTCTTTTTGGTGCTCAGACGATATCCTGCTCGACTGCCACCCGAGTCGCCTCAGCCCGGTTGTTGACGCCGAGCTTGTTGTAGGCGTTGCGGAGATGTTGGCCAACGGTGCGTGGTGAAATGAACAGATCCTCAGCCGCCTCGGCATCGGTCCTCCCTCGCGCAACCAGCTGTAGCACCTCGACTTCGCGATCGGTCAACCCGAAGGGATGCTCCTCGCCGCTTCGCCGCGCCTTCGGCAACGTCGCATCGATCTCATCGACGCGCTCCAGCGTCGGCTTCGCGCCCAACGGCTCGCAGATTTCCCGCACCCTGGCGATGAATCCTCGCGCCTGGTCAACCTCGCCCAGTTTCGCTGCCCGCTCAGCCATCACGACCAGCGTCAACGCCTGCTCGAACGGCGCCTCGCACCGCTCCGCCAACTCCAGTGACGCGGCCAGCCGCGCTTCGGCGTCGTCGTACTGCCCTTCATCTACGTCGAGCTGCGCGAGGAAGCGATCGGCAGCAATCAGGGCGGGTGGCTGGCGGGGATTGGAGGCGAGTTCAAACGCAGCTTCTGCACACTTTCTTGCCCGAGTCTGGTCAACAGTCGCACGATAGTATTGAGCCCATCGTGTTTGACCTTCTGCACGGCTGGGCACGGTGCCGCTGAATTCGATCCAGCGATCATGTGCTTCAAGCCAACTCCGTGCCTTCGCTAGATCACCCCGCTCCATTGCGAAATCCACTGAGAGTTACTGAACCATGAGTCCTGCTGGGAGATACACGTCACCGGGCTCTTGATCGTATCCGAGTGGAAGCACTTGCAGACAGTGAGCATGAAAATCGTCAATGTTCCCTACATGAAGGGCTATTGCCGCGAGAGCAGCTCGCACCTTTTGAGTATTGAACGTTCTGCCTCTTTCTAGATCGGCTTGGCGTGTCCACTGAATGAGATCAGACCACTGACCAGTCACGATCTGAAGAAAGCTCAATTGGTGCTCTGGAATCCACCCTGCCGGCATCACTTCGACCGATTGCTGCATGATTCCTCCCACCAAGCTGATGAGGCGTTCGCGGGTAACCATGTCGTCGGTTCGGTATGGAAGGAGAAGGTGATCGATCTCGTTTGCTGCAGTGGCGATGACGTAGGCTGGTATCCAACCTGTACCGCGCCCGCGAGACTGCATTCTGAAAAGTTCTTCGGATTCCTTTACGCGACCCCGTAAGCCAGCCAAGACTGCCGCTCCCGCCACAAAGAAATGGCCCGCTCCGTCGACTGGGAGAGTTGATGCCCCGTCCCGCCTGATGAATGGTTCGAAGTGCGCTTCCGCCTCCTCAAGGTGTCCGGTGATGCTGAGATGGTGCCCCAGCACAGCGCGACGATCGAGGTCACTTCGGAAGAGGTTCTTCACGATGGGCGCTGGTGGTGGACGCATCGGTGCGGAGCCGTCAAGCTGGAATTCGGTTGGCATCGCCTCGACGCCAAAGACGTCACCGCTGTTGATCCGAAGCCGGTCAGGCAGGGGAAGGGCTTCAAGCGCCTGAACCCCTCGGGCCATTTGCCGCACTCCGTCAGGAAAATCGCCGGCGCTAAGTCGTAAGAGTCCCCGCTCGTACTCGGCACAGGCGCTCAGTGCCTCGTCATCGAGTGATTGGGCGGCGAGGTAGGCTTCATCGAAATAGGCAAGCGCGCGGCGTGCATCAGAAAAGCGGAGCAGACAACCCAGTCGATACTCAAGCCAACCGCGTTTCCGATTCTGGCGTGGATCGTCGACGATGAGGGTGAGTACCTCTTCGATTCGCTCCACCGCCGTTTTCCATGCATAGGTCCGCTCCGCGCGCTGGCTCGCACGAATCAGCCAATCGACTATGCGCTCGTCTCCCGCAATGCGGAAGTGATGAGACACGATGTCAGGATCGGGAGTGGGTTGATTGATTAGCACCTCGGCAACGCGAAGATGCCAAGCGCGGCGACGGGGCCAAATCTGGCGCTGGTAGAGCGCTTCACGTACCAGGGCATGCCGAAAGCGATATCGCCCACTGTTGCCGAGTTCCTCGATAATTCCGTTCCCCTGAGCGATTTCGAGCGCCTCAGGGGGAACGCTTCCCTGATCGCCTCCCACGGCTTCCCACGTCTCAAAGTCGAACTCTTGGCCAATGACGGCGGCAACCTCCAGCGCCTCGGTGACAACCGAATCAAGCCGATTGAGACGACGCTCAATCACTTGCTGAATGAGTGGCGGGACGGTGGAGTCTCCGAGCTCTCCGAGTCGATGATGCCCATCCTCACAATTGATCACCCCCTCGTCTTCAACCGTGCGCAGCAGTTCGACGGCATAGAGCGGATTACCCTCTGAGAGTTCAGCGACATGCCGAGCCAAGCGCTCTGTGTCCTCTGCTGACAGGTTGAAATCGGCTTCGATCAGATCGCGTAGTCCGTCTTGGTCCAGTCGAGTCACAGGAAGTCGGACAGCCCCGGCTTCGCGCACGAGTGCAGGGAGCAGCAGCGACAAGGGGTCACGACGGGTGATCTCGTCGTCTCGGTAGGTGGCGATGGTCAGGATCGGCGCATCGGCGAGCGCGCGACCGAGATAGCGCAATGCATCGAGGCTGGCGGGGTCGCTCCAGTGGAGGTCTTCGAGGACAATCACGAGTGGTTGGCGGCTGGCGACCTCGGCGAAGAAGCGGCGGGCCTCCTCGAAGAGCTGCGCCTGGCTGCCCATCTGCTCCATCGCTTCCGGGTTGGCAAACCAGTTCGGGAAGGGCGCGCCGCCTTTGGGCGGATCGTAACCGCGGATGACCTCGCCCCACGGTCCGTAGGGCGGGGTGGTCGTCAGGTCGTAGCAGCCTCCAGACGGCACAAGACAGCCCTGCTGCTCGGCTTCGTGGATCAGGTCGTCGACGAGGGTGGTTTTGCCGATGCCCGCTTCACCGCTGATCAAGACGAGCGAGCCGTGGCCAGCGATGGCGTCGTCGAGGATCTCGCGCAGTTGGGCACGTTCGCGGTCGCGTCCGTAGATCACCGGACGCTCCCTACGGCGTCGGCTGCGCCAGAGGTTGCTGGACATGGATGTCTGCCTCGGTCTCGCTTATGCGTGACTGTGTGAGAGCAGTGTAGCACTGAGACAGGGGACATTGAGGAGTTGGTGATCGGCGTGGGTTCCATCGGTTGCTGGTAGCTGGCGTTCACGAGTGATTTCTCCTGCCCATAGGGCGCCTTGTCGAAATGACCTAGCGGGAGGGGTAGCGCTTCCTGTCAGCTGATGAGTGACCTTGCGGGGAAATCCCCTCCGGTTTTCGCTGCCGGAGGGGATGAAGGAGAGTAGGGGAATTCGACGCCGGTCATGCGGCGGCGGGCTCCACCGGGCGCTGGATCTCAATCGACAACGATGGCTGCAAGCTCGCCGCCAGCTTCACCAGTCCAAGGGCGACGCGGTCGCGGGCGGAACGGGCTTCGATCTCGGTGACCACTTGCTGCGCGAAGTTGCGCTCGGCGCGTGCGATGTCTTCGCTATAGCGCTGCCGACCGATGTCGAAAAACAGTTGCTCGTTCATTGCTGTGTCCCTTCCTGAGGACCCTGCCAGCTTGTCGTCCGGCGCTGTTGTGACTCCGTGTTCAGGATAGGGATCGCTTCCGGTCCACACATCGTGAGAACTGCGCAACCGGATTCAGCCTGCGCAATCTACGTAGGAATGCGCAGATCTGATCTTGATTGCGCAGACGGATCAGAAGATCAGGAAGATGGCAACCAGGATAGCGGCGCTGGCAATGAGGGGCACCGACTGGATCATCCAGCCACTGCCGCCGCTTTCCAGGTCGCGGGCCGGCGGGACATCGCGCAGATCGTAGAGCGCATAGGTGCGGGCGTAGGGATTGGGTTGGCGAGCCGCCATCTCAACACCCGCTAAACCCGCCGCTGTCAGGACTAACCCGCCGAGCACGATCTCCGGCCAGCCCCAGACGCCAAAGAGTGGTCCCCAGTTCCAGACAAAGAGTGCCGAACCAGTCACAATGATCAACGTAGCGGCCAACCCAAAGCGCATTTGCAGCAGGAGGTTGTGGAATCTCAACATGACGCCCCTCCCTTCTGGACG
Source organism: uncultured Chloroflexia bacterium (assembly GCA_963709995.1). Lineage (GTDB taxonomy): Bacteria > Chloroflexota > Chloroflexia > Thermomicrobiales > CFX8 > JAUIIK01. Next base: position 110,258 of record CAVPYN010000012.1, read on the forward strand.
GAAAGACGCCCTGGTGGGCTGTCACGACTATAGTCAATAGTTTATCATACGCTGAGCGCCCGCATCCACACGATCGCTTCGTGGCAAGTGTATCCACCCCTTGGTTCTGGACTTTCCCGATTCGTCCATTCAGGCGACAATGGCGCGACAACCGATGAACTCCCAAGCGGGAAATGAGAGAGTAGGCGAATGAGCAACGGCTTTCCACTGGTATTTGATGGGCACAACGACACGGTCATGCAGCTCGTGCGCGGGGAACGCTCGTTCTTCGATAAGAGCGAGACCGGTCATATCGACCTGCCCCGTGCGCGTGAGGGCGGGCTGATCGGCGGGTTCTTCGCGGTTTACATCATCGACCCCGGCGTCGCCGAGATCATGGAACAGGCCCGATCCGAGGGACGCGACCCGACGGAAGCGCTTGGCGAATATGCCCAGCAGTATGCCGACCAGGCAAACTGGCCAGACCCGATGCCGCTCGACTATGCCCAGACCAACGCCCTGGCGATGCTCGGCACGCTGCTCAAGCTCGAACGCGATTCCGAAGGTCAGGTCAAGATCGTCCGCACTGCCTCTGAGATCGAACAATGTATCGCTGATGGAACCTTCGCAATCGAACTGCATTTCGAGGGCGCGGAGCCGCTCGATCCTTCCGGCAGCGCGCTCGAAGTCTTCTACGCCGCCGGGCTTCGTTCCGTCGGCCTGACCCACAGCCGCCGCAACATATTCACCGAAGGCGTGCCCTTCTCGTTTCCAGCAGCGCCGGACACTGGCCCCGGCCTGAACGACCTCGGCAAGGAACTGGTGCGCCAGCTCAACCGCAAGAAGGTTGCGATTGACCTCTCGCACATCACCGAACAGGGCTTCTGGGATGTCGCCGCGATGACCGACGCGCCGCTGATCGCCACCCACTCCAACGCATGGAACCTCTCCAACTCGCCGCGAAATCTGACCGACCGCCAGATGCAGGCGGTCAAAGAGAGCAACGGCGTCGCCGGGCTGAACTTCCACGTCGGGTTCCTGCGTGACGACGGCGCGAACAACGCCGACACGCCGATCAGTGCCATGGTTGAGCATGTCAAATACATGGTGGACCAGATGGGCATCGACTGCGTCGCGCTGGGGTCGGACTACGATGGCGCGACGATGCGCCGCCGAACTCAAGGATGCCGCCGGGTTGCCGAAGCTGATGCAAGCCCTGGCCGACAGCGGTTTCACCAACGACGAACTCACCAAGATCGCCCACGGCAACTGGGTTCGCGTGCTGCGCGAGACCTGGGGGGAGTAGGGAACAGGGTTTGGGGATCTGTACGTTTGAGGTTCGTAGGTCGAAGGTCGTAGTTTGTAGGAAGGCCCTCCGCGGCTCTTTGTAGTCTATCGCCTGTTCCCTTGGCATTTGCTCCCCCCTCGCCTCCGCCGCAGCGCTGCGAGAGGGGGGGGGGCAGGAGGGTGAGCGTTATTCAACTCCGCTACGTGGCACACAGCGCATTCCTTCTGACCACCGGCGCCGGTCTGCGGGTGGTTATCGATCCCTGGCGGAATCCGGAGGGACGCCGGTGCGTTTCTGCGAGAGTTTCCCCTGATCGAGGCAGACTGGTCGTGGTGACGCACGATCACTTCGATCATGATGCCGTCTGGAGGGCCGGAGGATTGCCGACGGTGGTGCGGCATCCGGTTGGACTCGACTACCGTGATCTGCGTTTGACTGGGTTCGCCGATTGGCACGTTGCCGGGCATAGCGGCCAGAGCCTGGCGAACATCATCTTCATGCTGGAATCAGGCGGGGTCCGGGTCTGTCATCTCGGCGACAATCGCTTTCCCCCGCCAACGGAGATCGTGGACCAGATTGGCAGAGTGGATGTCCTTATCGTTCCCGCAGATGACTCCTGCCATCTGCTGAACTACGACGAGGTAGATGGGTTCATTGACCTGTTCAAGCCCCGCATCGCCATCCCGGCACATTATCTGATTCCCGGCATCACCGGCCCCGAATCGACGCTGAGCGCCGCGGGGCTGGTTATGACGCGACACGAGAACGTCCAGCGAATTGCCGGCGTCGTTGAACTGAATCCCGATAGACTCCCGGACAGATCCGAGATCTGGTTAATGGATGCGGACGTGAATTGAGTGGACCAGACGCAAGCGCCCTTCTATGAGGCGATGGAACGTTTCGCGGCTTCCGACGCGGTGATGTTTTCGACACCGGGCCAAATCGTGGCGACGCCCTCGACAGCTCCAGCCGTAGGATGTTCGGGCGGCTCTCGGGGTGGACGTTCCACACGGCGGCGGAGTCGACACCCCGCATTTCTCCCGCGGTCTGCTCCGGCAGGCGGAATGGCTGGCGGCGGGGGCGCACGGCGCGGATGACGCACGCTTTCTGGTGGATGGCCGCCCAGACCGGCAATCTGGCGATGCTGCTGGCGACCTGCAATCCCGGCGACGAGGTCATCATCAGCCGGATGCTCCACAAGTCGCTGCTGGCCGGGCTGGTCTTCAGCGGCGCGAGGCCGGTCTATCTGAAGCCGGCCCTCGTCAGAGAACACAATCTCCCACTCGATACCACCCCCGACGCGGTCGAGAGTGCGCTAGCGCGACACCCGTCAGCAAGAGCAGTCGTGCTGGTGAGCCCTTCATATGTCGGCGTAACCAGCGATCTCCAGAGCATCAGCCGGTTCTGCCGTCAGGCGGGCGTTCCATTGCTCGTGGACGAAGCCTGGGGGCCGCACCTCCACTTTCACCCGGGCCTGCCGCCGTCGGCAATGCAGGCTGGCGCTGACGCCAGCGTCTCGAGCACTCACAAGATGCTCGGCGCGCTCACACAGGGGTCGACGCTGGTGATGCGCCGGGGGCTGCTGGATATTGAACGGCTCCACACCGTAGTCGACATGGTCCAGACGACCAGTCCCTCGGTGCTGATCTGGATCAGCTCGACGCCAACCGGCGGCAGATGGCGTTGGAAGGAGAGCGCCTCCTCTCTCGAACGCTCGAACTTGCCTGGCGGGTGCGCGTCGCCGTCGCCGAGATCAACGACCTCTATGCGATCGGGCCGAAGAGCTGCTCGACCATCGAACCGGAGCGGGTTTTGATCTGACACGGGTGATGATCGATGTCCACGGTCTCGGGTTGACCGGATACGACGCCGAACGAATCCTGCGGGATGACCTGCATGGCATCATGGTGGAGATCAGCGACTTGCTCTCGATACTGCTCCTGATCACGATCGGGGACGACGACCGGTCGATCGAACGCCTGATCCGGGGTTTGAAAGCGCTCCCCAGTCGCGGCAAGCCATCCGTTCCATGGCAATGCCCCGTTCTACAGGCGATCTGCTCTTTGCCGGCGAGCAGGAGATGACGCCGCGGGAGGCGTT
>CAVPYN010000013.1:0-134786 GCA_963709995.1 uncultured Chloroflexia bacterium
ATTGTGGCGGCGAAGCCAACCGGCAGCCCTCCGTAGAGACGTCGCCGCTGGCGACGTCTCTACGAGTGAACGCGGTGTCATGCCCGTCCAAACCGCGTCAGCAGTCCGAACATGATGCATGAAGGGCGGACGCACACGAGCCCAAACAGACAACCAACCCGAAGAACCGCCCTATCAAGGACATGCGAAAACGATTGCGAGAGATCGCCCATGCCAGGCGCATGAAACGCATCAGGTTGTCCGACCGTATGAGCAGCGATCGTGAAGTGGGACAGCAGACGCGATATCCGGCATCTCCCTCACCTAGCGATCCTTCCTGATCGCGATCAAGGTCGGCACCCGCAAGGACTCCATCCCCTATCGCGCCTACCCCTCCTTCGCGGCAATCGTCGTCGTCCTGCTCGTTTCCTGAAGCACCCCTTACTGGATCTACGGCAGCAGGACTCTCATAATGAGCCGTCTCTTGTCCAGGCTGGCACATCACTCGCTCAGAATCGGGCAAGCGAAAGGGTTGCGAGCCCCCGCCAATTGGCGAGAACAAGTCAGCAGGCAGGATCGAAGGCTACGCTTTGTCGTTGCTGCTCATCGGTGAGCCGACCGCGCGTCGCTCGGCTTCGGCCTTGAGGTACTGCAGGCCGTTGTCGATGGCTTCTTGGAGCATCTTTTGCATGCGGCCGCTCAGGATGCGGACAGGGAAACCCTCCCAGGATTCTTCGGAGTGAGCCAGAGTTCCGCCATTGTCCGGCTGCAACCGCCAGAGGTGAATGGCCTGGATGCCGAAGGTCTTGCCGGTCCAGCCAATGAGGTTTGGCGGCTCGACCTGCTGCAGCGTCGACGTGATCTTGCCCGGCCCAGCCTTCCAGCGAAAGACGGATCCCACAGACAGATCCCCAGCGAGCGACGCATCCTTGACATCCGGGTTCCAGCTAGGCCAACCCTCGATATTCGTCAGCACCTGCCAGACCGTTTCCGGACTGGCCGCGATGTGCGTTTCTCCGATCGCAACCGCCGGAGCATCGGCGTTGATCTGCATCCCTCACTCCTTCCGAGCATATAAGCAACCATCGGGGAATCAATCGGAACGGTTCTTGAGATGGTAGTCGAACACTCCAACCTCCCGCCGTGCAGGAGGGCGCCGATGTGAGGCCCCCACAGTTCAAGCCGGTGACGATGAGAACTCTCAACATCACAAGAGAAACGTTCCTGCACAAGAAACGCCACAGCAAAGATGGATCATCTCGATAGCGGGAGGCCGCGAGGTCCAATCGCGCATCACCAACTGCTACTGATGTCGGAGGGGGAACAGATGACCTGCACCAGATCTCGAAAATACTGCGTGCCGGAGAGGGAAAGCCCGGCGAACATCGTCGGGGCGAAGCTTGTCTTCGCAGGGCCCGAGAACGCGTACGTTCGCGGGTGAACACAAGGTTCACCCCTACGAAGATCAAAAGGATGAGTCACCGCGTCACCCTCAATGCTTTCGGAAGGCGCTGTAGCACTACAAACAGGAAAAGACGATTGGGGATTTCCGGCGACGCTGACTACTCCACGATCGGGTAGCCGATCATCCGCAAGAAGGCTTCAATTCGGTCGAGATCCCAGTCAGTCAAGTCGACGGTGATTGAGATCGCGGGCGCTGTGCTGGCGTCAGTCGGTCCTGACGCAACACCGACACCCGTCGGAAGATCCTGAATCTGGACCGCATCTGCCCGGGGACTGTGCTCAACAGGCTGAGGCTCAACGCCTGATTGCGTCTCTTCCCGGTGGCGCAGAACAGGACCAACGAGGTCGCCGAACTCGCTAGCCAGCTCCAGACGGGTGGTCTGCCCACGAACGCCACGCCGGTAAGCCCCCAGTCCGGCCTCGTCCGCGAGGCGAAAGAAGAAGGTGCGCGCCTCGGCGACCCGGTTGCGCGGCTGGCCCAGGCGCATATCGACTTGCCAGACATGCTCAACCCAGGGAGCGTCGACAACTTCGAGATCGTCCGCCAACGCCCGCTCCAACGGAACACGATAGGGCGGGTAGCCACAAATCGCTTCGATCAGGACATTCAGGCGGTCACGATCGCTGGGCGCGTACGCCAGTCGATCGCCAAGCTCAGTCACGCGGACCCCGCCGGAATCGTCACGCGCGGCAAGGCCGATCTGTTCAAGGGCGTTGAGCGTCTCGCGCATCGTCTCGCCAGCGCCAAAGCGAGCATCGAGGGCTGCGCGCTCAGCGCCGCCCCTGCCTTTGGCATAGTCGAGCACCCCGAACATATCCTGCCAGTCGGTTCGGTAGGGAAGCGTGTAGCCGGGCATAGTCAGCGCCTTCCTGCTCACGATATCGCTGGTTTGCCAGCCGTTTCCTCAGCCCGCTTGATTATTACACTTGAGATATCACCACGACCAGATAGCGGTCCGTCACGTGTACTTGACCACCAATGAAATTCCCTTGGTTCACAGATGCTTGAGTTGCTGGCCAGTTAATGCTATCCTGTCGCAGATCGATCGGCGGGCACGAACAGAGACGGGACGCCATGGGCCGAGGCTCGGCGAGTCACGCCAACAACCCATCTCCGCAGTTTGACCGGCAAGGCGGTGCCCCGCAGTCCGCAACGGAAACCCCCATCACTGACGCCTCTGTCGCCGAAGGGCATGGACAGGAAGCGAGCGATCGCTCCGGTCATGACGAGCGCCGCCGGGGCTGGTTCTGGCACTGGAACGGGATCGTCACCCAGTACACCCCGCTGATCGGACTCAAGGGCATTGGACTGCTCAACTCCTATACCGTCTGGACGGACCGGCGCGAGGATTCGCCGCATCGCGGATATGCCTTCCCGAGCCAGCAATCGGAAGCCAACTTCTACGGAGAGGACCGCTCCGAACTGATCACGATCAACAAGATCCTGGTCGCGCTCGACCTGATCGAGATTCGCAAGGAGATGGTCCGCAAAGTTGACGAGCAGGGCCGGCGCTGGAAAGTGCCCCAGAATCTCTACCGGGTGAAAGACCGCCAGCACGGGCTCGACCTGACCGCCGGGGATGTCATCCGGGTCATCGAGCTGGCGAATCGAGACAAGGCGGTCTATCGCCATATCCGCAAGGTCTTCTCAACGAAGTTCGAGCCGATTGATCGCGACAATGTCTGGCATCAGATCCTGGTCGAGATTGCCGAGCACCCGACATGGAAGAAACTGTCGGAACGGGCGGCGAAGCAGGAAGCGAAGGCAAGCGCGCGAACGAAAGCGGGCCACCGGTCCCGCGCCCGGCAGCAGCTGGATGGTGACGGGAATGACCAAGAGAAGACAGAGGCCCGCAATGGGCACGACCATGATCGCACGGTCGCAGAAATGACCACTGGTCATATTAGTGAAGGCATGTCAGGAGGAACCGAACACTCCGGCGCGGAAGCGACCGGAGAACAAACCATTGCCGACGACACCAGCAATGGCTTGCCGACCACTGATGAACGTGCCAACAACGGTTTCGAGTCCGCCGATGACCGGGCCAACAATGGCTCGAGGGGCACAGAAGGGGGCAATGTTGCAAACGCCAACCATGGTTACGAGAGCTCTGTTGAACCGGGCAACACAATGTATTACGAATCTTCTTCTACTACAACGACAACCACAAGCGCCCCCCAAGACCAAGGCGATGACGCGGGGGCAGCGGTGGATCGAATCCCCCTCGATTTGGAGAAGGGTCGAGAAGCTGTGCACCGATCTGAAGATGGGAGCAATCAGCGATCTACGCTCCCTCCGGCGGACCTGGACGAAGCCATCGCGAGCCAGGCTGATGCCACCCTCTCCTCCGGAACTGCAGGATCAGGCGAGCAGCCAGCGCAGCGGGATCTGGTTAGTGGGCTCGGATCAGGGCCCGTGGGAGATCCGAGTCCACTGGTTCTTTCCCTCTATGAAGCCGCCAATGATCGACCGCCAACCCGGCTCGAACGCATACTGCTCTCCGAACTGGAAAGAGATGCCGGTCCTCCATCTGAAGCCGCTGGCGCGACCGGGGCGGATTGGGTCGCGGCAGCACTGCGTGAGGCGGTTGGATCCGGTTCGGCGTTCGTCGCGCCAAAGCGCATCCGAGAGATCATAAATCGTTGGGCTTCGTCCGGGGCAGGTCCTCGAGGTGCCTCCCCATCCCCGGCAAGAATAGAAGATGTCACTCGTCAAGCACGCGCGAGCCTTCTCTCGGGCAGCGTTACAATCAAGCAAGAGCTTGGGGGTACGCGTGAAGAGTCTGCGACGATGGTGCTCGTCAGCGCCACCGACGCCCAGCAGGGCGAACAGCTTTGGGGCGTTGTCCTCGACATGCTGGCAACCGGGATTCATGGAGGCGACCTGATCCGGCTGCGTGGCGTTATGCCGCTCGGAGAAAGAAACGATCACGCTTTCTTGCTCGGCGCGCCAACGAGGCTCGCGGTTCGGTTACTTGAAGGGGCGTGCCGGCCAGCCATCGAGGACGCCCTGTCGGCACTGCTCTCCTCACCAGTGAAGATTGCCGTACTCGAACCCGGCGAATGGTCGATCGTTGATTGACGCGCCCGCCCCTTCCCCTGCCGCAGAGATGATCGCGATACTCATCTTCCATAGAATCTAGCGATCCACAACGATGAGCACACTGGCTTCTCTCATGTCGTATGCGGTCGGATGTGCAGATCTGGAAGGTGCTTTACTGGCATGCCGCCCTTTGCCGCGAGACATGGCCGGCGATGCCGACCGATTATGTGTCCAAAGAGGGTCCTTTACGCAGGGGCGAAGCAGCGTCCGGCATTTGCCGGATTTGCACCCCACTTTGCAATGTCTACTGGTCACGCCATCTCGACGAGGCTCCAAACACCCCCTGCGTGTGGCCGGAGAGATCGCAGCGCAAGACTGCCCTGATGTCTTACCGAACGCTCTCGCACTGGTTTCACGGGCGCCCGGTTCGCAAAGACATATTGGGGCTCGCACGATTACTGCAACTCGATCTAACACCAGAAACATCGTTTTCGATAGCTAGAGCGACATCTCTTGGCTGGATTGCGCGCCAACGCCTGCATTCGTAGACCCGCCGCTGCTGGCGCGTCTTGCGACCACCATCAGCGCTGGTCCAGGGAGACAACGGAATTTAGATCGAGACGCGGCAACGGCGATGTTTCTGATGTCTCTACTGAAGCAGATGAGCGGAACCCACTTGGCAAGGCAATGCGATGTGGGAGATGGAAGCCTGCCAAATGGCTAGGTTTTGCCTTGGCTACCATGAGGGTTCTGAGGTGCTCGCTTGCTCTGAAGCTCTCTGGGTTGGACCCTGTCAGCGCTACCCGTTCGTGCCACCTGCGACTACCGGCGCGGCGACCTCTCGATGCATCTCCATCAGCGTCGCGACCTGTTCCACCGGACGGCGCCCGAAGCCGCACTCGGTCGCGACGCCGAACGTCTCAACGACACGCTGTGCCGCGGCGATGCGCTGCCGGGTTCCTTCTACGCCGTCGGTGTAGTGGACCAGGCCCAGATAGAGTTCTGTTTATGGATGAAGTTGCAGGTTAGCGAGCGGCGCAAAATAGGCGTCGTCGCTGCGGTCGCGCGGGACCGGCAGGTGAATCCACTGGATGGTTCGCTCGACGCCAGCGCTGACTCCGTTCGCCAGTGCGACCAGCCGGCTGGTGTCTTGCGGCTCAACAAAGTGCTGGTGTTGGAAGTCGCCGTAGCACAGGTGATAGCCCATCTCGACGCCGGGCGGGATCTGTTTGCTGAGCCGGACAATGCGTTCGACGATGCCACCCATCAGATCGGCGAACGGCGCCGGCCAGACGCCTTCGAGCACGCCGAACTCGACCGCGACATCCCACTGGATCGCCAGCTGGTCGTGAGGTATAGCGGCGGTGACCCCGGCGACCTCGCGGAGCATCGACGTTTCGTAGGCGGACTCGACTGCGGCTTGCGACTCCAGGTCGACGAAGGAGGTGATCGGCGCCAGCGGGGTTGGGAATGTGACCTGGAAACGCGTGCTGGTGGGTATGACGCCGTCGCCTTTTAGCCGGGAGAAGACCTCCCATGATTCAAGTGCTGCGTTCGCGTACCCCAGGCTGTCAAATGCAAGCTTGCCGGGATCGATCCCTTCCCGGATGCGGACGCGTGGCAGCGGTGCGTATTGGTCCGGGTCCACCGGGACTGGTTCAAGATCGGGATGTTGTTGGAGGAGGCCAACCTGCCAGCCGATCCAGTTGATCCGCGCGCCGGTTTCTCCGTCGGGAATGCGTTGAAGATGATCGCCGAGAATAGCAGACGCCGTGCGGAAGACAGCCTCCGAATCTTCAAGCGGCACGCTTCCGACGAGCAACGCGCCTCTGGGCATATCGGTCATCTTGCATTCCTTTCCGGGCAGTCGATGAATCGAGAGACTGGTGATCCAATCGGGCGAAGACAGAGCGTGCGCCGGAACTCGTCAACCATCAAAGATGTGTTCTGCCTCTGGGCGCATTGGATCCCCGGCGCCCGCTACGTCGTTCTCTATGGGTGTTGTTCATCCGACTGAATTGGCGAAGTCGCGCATGCTCGTCTTGGGGCCCTATTCCTCCCCTTCGGCATCTAGATCGGCTCCCGACCGGATCGCCAGCAGGACCCCGAGCGCCCCGAGCGCCATGACAGCGCTGATGACGATGAAGGTGATCCTGATGTCGAAGGCCGCCGCAATTGCCGCACCGCCGAGTGGACCGACGAAGCCGCCCAGGGCGGTGATCGATGCGGTAAAGCCGAAGATCGCCCCGCGCCTGGCTGCCGGAGTGAGGTTGCTGATGACGGCGTTGGCGCTCGGGGCGACCCCTCCAGCAGCGATGCCAAGCAGCCCGCTGATGACGATCAGCTGCCAGGGCGACTGCGCGGCCGCCATCGGCAGGAACAGAATCGCCGTTCCGAATGCGGCTGGGATGAGGATCTTCCGGTGACCAATGCGGTCCGCCAGCCGTCCGAGGGTGATGGCCGAGATGGCGCTGGTGAGTCCCGCGATGCCGAGCGTTAGTCCTGCCAGGGTAGCCACCGAGGTCGAGCCAGCGATTTGCTCGACGTAGAGCGGCATGATCGGCTGGATCGCGCTATTGCCGGTTCGCAGGGCGAACATCACTCCGATCATCGCCATCATCGCCGCGCTGAAGAGGATCGCGCGGGTGGCGGGTCCGGTCGTTCTGCCTTCCTTTGCAGGCTCGGGACGCTGGAAGTTCTCTTGCACCTGAGTGAGAACGATGATCGCGCTGGCAAAGATCAGCATTCCGGCGACGACGAACGTTGGCCGATAGCCGATCTGGTCCGCCAGGACGCCGCCGATCAGCGGCCCCACCGACGATCCGGAGAAGATCGCCGTCTGCATCATCCCCAGGGCGAATCCGCGATTGCGTCGGGGAGTCGTGCTGGCGACCAGCGTCGTCGAGGCGCCTACCGTGCCGGTGAATCCTCCTTCGATAAAGCGCAGCCCGAGCAGCTGCCAGGGGCTTTGGGCAAGGCTCATCAGGCTGACAGTGAAGGAAGCCATGAACATCGCCCGCAGCACCATCAACTTGCGTCCCCGGCGGTCGGCGACGATGCCCCAGATCGGCGCGGACACCGCCATCACCAGCGCCCCGCCGGCATTGATTGCCCCGGCCCAGAGCGCCTGGCTCGCGAAACCGCTTGCGCCAATGTCTTCAAGGAAGAAGGGCAGGAACGGGGTGCGCATGCTGAAGCCCATGATCGTCAGAAGCTGGGCAATCCAGAGTGCATAGAGGTTCCTGCGCCAGTTGATCTGATGGATTGGCGCCGTTCCGCGGGCGTCGACCATCCTTCAGACAGCCAGCACGCGGTGTCTATGGCAGGAGACGCCTGGCGGAGGTTCCGGAGGAGGCCCGTTATCCGGTAGGGATCTCGTATCTAGCTCCCGTTGATTCCAGCGTTAGAATCATCTCACCGTCGACAAGTGTAACCTCTGTCACCTGGATCTCCGACGAGATCAACGATCTGGCGATCGCGTCGTTGGCAAGCTGTTCCAGATCTTCGACCGGGATCACGTAGCCAAGCGGGCCACTGAGCGATCCATCCCGTATCACCGCCATGCCATCCACAATCCCGACGTTCGCCCGGTAAGTTCCGGAGAGGCCATAGGCGCTCATGCGGACCTCAATGCCATCCGTGGTGATCTCCGTTGTTGCGTCGTTGAGTGGTCCAAGATCCGGCTGCTGGGCGATGCGTTGGTTCAACTCAACTTCGGAAACGATGATCTCCTGCGGCACATCGGCGACATCCGGCAGGGCATTGATTTCCTGGGTGATGAAGGACTGCACCCCGGCGCTGACGTCCTCCTCGACCCGGTCGGCAATGATCGGCTTGACGACGGTATCACTGGCGATCCGGAATCCAACGACGAGCAGGATGGCGATCAGGGCAAGGCTCATCAGCCAGATGATGGCTTTTGTGCCCCTGCCTCGCTTGCTTCGAGACTGGCGCTGCTTCTGCCTGGCCGGTTGCGGCACCGGCAGCCTTGCAGTCGGCTGGTCAGCGAAGCCTGGTCGCGAGTTTCGCTGTTGTCCCATCGTCTGGCCTACCTGCGTCTGCTTCCGGCGTTGGTCGATTCGCACGTGTGGGTGGATGATACATGTAGGGAGAAGCCCGGGACACCCTTCGGGTCACGCTAACTGTGCAATGCCCAGGCTCAGCTTCTTCGCCATGGATGAGATATCTACCTGCTTCTGGTGGCCTGGATCATCCTCAATCCCGGTTGAAGGATTGCCGTGGTTGTCCTGTCACCCTACTCCCCGTGGCGATTCCTGTTTGTCCCCCGCTGGCCCCCGCGCCTATTCGATGATGAGATTGAATCCTTGCTCGGTATATCCGTACCGGCTGCTGCCCTCAAAATTGGCTCGAACAATGACGGCATAGTGTCCGGGAGGAAGGTCGAGGTTGTAGGTTGCTTCCAATTCGCCAACCGGTCCGGCTGCCCGGAGTTTGACACACTCCTCCTCGGTTCCACCGGGAGGAGCGCATGGTGGAATGATGACGTTGTTGGCGATCTTGCCGAGGCGCTCCGCCAGTTCGTAGTCGTAGAAGATGATCTCCAGCGCGGACGGAGCAGTGAGCGCGGTGAAGTCAAGTGTTATGTCAGATCCAGTCGCAACGGTGATTGGCCCACGTGGCAGCCAGACGCCGAGCACGACCCTGCCCTGGAATCCGTTCTCGGTCGGTTCGCAGAACGATCCAGCCCCTCCTTCTTGCTGGTGCCCGTCTGCGCGCAGGAGGACTGGCTCTGGAAATCCTCTGCCTGGGGCCACGACGAGGAGCGAGTTCCTCATGCTAAGAAACAGGATGGAGCTTCCATCGGGCGACCAGCGCGGCCAATAGTCGAACAGCGGGTGCTGGGTCAGATTACGCCGGTGATTCCCATCGCTGTCACTGACCATGATCTCTTCTTCGTGGACGAAGGCGATCTCCTGACCGTCTGGCGACCAGCGCGGATTGTTGTCGTCGGCATTCAATATCTCGATTCGATGCAGGTTTGATCCATCAGCGTTCATGGTGAACGTGCCAAGCTCGCGTTCATCCACCGCCGCCATGCTGCCGTAGGCGCCGGACGTGAAGGTAATTCGTTCGCCATCGGGACTCCAGACTGGCCCGGCGTCCACCGCGGGGCGGTTGGTCAACCGCTGAAGTCCAGTCCCGTCAGGCTGTAGCAAATAGATCTCATCATTGCCCTCGAAATCGGAGAAGAACGCGATCCGGGTTCCGTCTGGAGACCAGGCAGGCGCGCCGACCCTGCCCGGGAGATCGGTAATTTGGCGCAGCCCGGTTCCGTCGGTGTTGATGATGTAGAGATGTACTCCGCCAGGGTGCTGTCGGACAAAGACGATCTGCTGCCCATCCGGCGACCACGCGGGTTCGCTGCTATCCCCGTCCCCGTCGCTGACGCGCTGGACGTTCGTTCCATCTCGATTCATGATGAAGATGCCATCATCCTGGTCATCGATGCCGGCAAAGACTATCCACGAGCCGTCCGGAGACCAGTCGGGGTCAAAAGCGGCCATCAAACCATCGGGCTTGATCTGCCGTGGGTTGTTGCCGTCGGCGTCCATGATGAAGATCTGAGGCCGGACGAATGGCCTGGAAAAGAGACAGACATCTAGCACGGGCGTTGCCGCCGGTGTGTTGATGTCCTGATGATCTGCCGTCGCCGCGCTGGTCGGGGTTGGAGATGTCTGGGTAAATGGTGTCTGTGTCGCGTGTTGGGAGTCGGCCGTTGGTTCGGCTGTCGATGTAGCTGATACCAGCGGAGCGGTCGAACTCCGTACGCTTTCAGGCTCGTCATCTCCCCCGAACAGGCAGCTCGCTCGTAAGAAGTAAGGGAAGGCAGATCAGGATTGCGATACGTCTCATTGCGGGAAATCCGATCTTGTCCTGTAGCGCCGCACGTCGCTGGTCCTATCGAGAAAACACCGTCGGAACGCGTCGGATTCCGTTCGAGAGGCGCGCCCGCCCGGTCGGGCCACCATTCGACTTGTGAATCCTGTGGTTCCGGACGTTTGCATGGCGCTCTTCCTTGAACTGGGCCGGATATGGTACGTTCGCCGGGGCTGGAGGCGTGGTCGAGATCGGGATGGAGGCGCAGTGCGCTACGGGTTCGTCATCGATCAGCGGAAGTGCATTGGTTGTCATGCCTGCACGACCGCCTGCAAATCCGAGAACGAGGTGCCGGTCGGGGTCTTCCGCACCTGGGTGAAGTACGTCGAGAGCGGGACGTTCCCGAACGCCCGGCGGCATTTCAGCGTGCTGCGCTGCAACCACTGTGAGGACGCGCCCTGTGTCAACATCTGCCCTACCCAGGCGCTCTTCAAACGGGATGATGGCATCGTCGATTTCGACAATCGGCGCTGTATCGGTTGCAAAGCCTGCATGCAGGCCTGTCCCTACGACGCCCTCTACATCGACCCCAACAGCAACACCGCCGCCAAGTGCAACTACTGTGTACACCGCGTCGAGCAGAATCTCCTGCCGGCCTGCGTCGTCGTCTGTCCGGAGAAGGCGATCATCGCTGGCGACATGGATGACCCGGCCAGCGACATCGCCCGCCTGATCGGCCAGGAGCCGGTCAGCGTGCGCAAACCAGAGCAAGGCACGAAGCCCAAGGTCTTTTATCTCGGCGCTGAAGACGCGAACCTCACCCCGGAAGCGCTGGCTCGCGGTCGCTCCTATCTCTGGTCGGAAGTGCAATCTGCAGATTATGTTAATGGTATCGACGATCACAACCTGAATCTATCCGCTGCGCCATACACCCCGCAAGCCGCCGACGTGACACCAGCCTGGGAGGACGATCCAGCGCTGATGAAGCCCGGCGCGCCACACATCGCCTACGACGTCCATCACCCGCAGCCGTGGGGCTGGAAGGTATCGACCTACCTCTGGACCAAGTCGATCGCGGCGGGCTCGCTCGCCCTCGCCGGGGCGATGCTGCTCTTTGACTGGACAACCGATCGTAGCCTGCTGGAAATCGCCGCGCCGATTCTGGCGATCCTTTTCATCAGCGTCACTGCGATTTTGCTGATCGCCGACCTGAAGCGACCGGAACGCTTCTGGTACCTGCTGGTCAAGCCCAACCGCACGTCGTGGCTGGCGCTTGGTGGCTACGTCCTGACCGCCTTTGGGGCGCTGGCCGGACTGTGGATGCTGGCAGGCATCGCTGGCGTTGACAATGACACGATCTGGCTCGTGCTTGGCGTTCTCGGCATTCCCCTCGGGGCTGCCGCCGCCGGTTACACTGCCTATCTCTTTGGCCAGGCTGAAGGGCGCGATTTCTGGCAGAGCCCCTTGCTGCTTGCCACACCTGCTGATCCAGGCCACGGTCGCTGGCGCGTCGATGCTGTTGTTGGTGGGGGTTGGGCTGGATATCACCGCAAATCTGGCCGATGTTCTGACCTGGGTCCTGCTTGGCGGGCTGCTCGCCAATGCGCTGGTCATCTTCGCCGAACTCTTCTCCTCTCACCCGACAACCCATATTGCTCGGGCCGCATCCTCGATGACGGTGGGCAGCCAGTCGCGGCTCTTCTGGTATGGAAGCATCCTTGCCGGACACCTGCTACCGCTGATCATGGCAACGATCTACCTGAGCGGTGGACCGGATAGCGCGTTCGAAACCGCGGCCCTGCTTGCTCTGGCGGGATTGCTTGCCTACGAACACGCCTGGATAAAAGCTGGCCAGGTCGTCCCGCTAAGCTAAAGTAGTTTGCACAAGCTCTTGGTGAAGCGGCCGTGTCCACTTGATGGCCCGGTGTCCATCTTTGGAATGGTTCGGTGTATCTGGAGGGGAGATCTGGGGGATGATGACTGGACGTCGTTTGGGTATCTTGCTTGCCATGCTGATCCTGCTTACCGGTGGTGTCGCGGCTGCCTGTGGCGGCGGTGACGACGATGACGGCGGGTCAGGGGACGCCGATGATCCCGCCGCGGTTGAAGCGCAGACGATCTTCGTCGACACTGGCTGTGCTGAATGCCACGGGGAAAATGGCGAGGGCGACGGCGAGAATCCTCGCACCGTCATCGAGGGAACCCGGATGATCATCCAGCAGTTCAGAGCCCGCGTGCGTAATGGCAAGGGCGCGGCGATGCCGTCCTATACCGAAGAGCAGATCACCGACGAGCAGATCGAGATGCTCTGGGAGTGGCTCCGAGAGTAATCGCGTTCATCTCATCGGTGCCGCGAACGCAACCGTTACGCGCGCTTGCGCTAGGCTGGCCGGGGCACTACGATACCAATATCGGTGTGTCCGGTGATATATTGAAGTACATTGCATCAGGTTGCGGATGTCTGGAGCGAAATGATGGAAGAACGCGATCTCATTCCTCTAAAAGAAGCGCAGGACATCCTGGGAGTGAGCCACACAACCATGGCCCGGCTGGTCCGGGAGGGTCGCTTCACGATCTACCAGAACCCTTTGGACCGGCGTCAGAAGCTTGTTCATATCTCCGAGATCCGTGCCGCCGCTCGACCGATCCCGGTTGCTCGCGAGCATGGCGAGATCGAGATTGAAGATCCCCGCCAGCGAACTGGCCCGATTCCGATCCGCCAGCCGCGCCTGCCCGAGGATGACCAGTTCAAGGCCGCCTTCGAACTGTTGCGAATTCTCTACGAGGCGAACCGGACCAATACCGGCGCGCACTTCATCTATACCCAGACCGGCGACGTCCTGCATCCATCCTTTCATGAGGGGCGCATAACCGTGCCCAAAGCCCGCTTTGACCGGCTCGTGAGCGAGGGGCTTGTGCGTGTCCTCTCCGGCGTCTATCACCGACGCGGTCCCGATGTGGGCCGGGAATTCGTCATCACCCAGTCTGGCTACGATGCCCTCGAGCGGCGCTAGCCCGTGAGCTATGACCGATACCAATCGGTAGACGACGCTATCCCACATCTGCGACCGGCTCCGCGAGATCTTGCTGCTCGTCGATGATGGCACAATAGGTTATCCCCAGACTGACGGTTTACTCGCCGAGATCGACTCCTCCAACGTAGCGCTCTATCATTTGACTGACGCCTTGGGTTCGGTGCGTGGGCTCGACCGAAGGTACTGGCACGGTGGACGGGACGGTGAGCTATGCCGCCTTCGGAACGGCGCAGTGACCGGCTGGCATGACCAGTCGCTTCTGGTTCAACGGCGGGCAGTTGGAGAGGAAGAGGGGCTACTCGTTCCTCGATAGACGGGCCACGCGCGCGAAATCTGGATACGGTCCGGCGACATCCTGCTTCATGCCTCTATCCTGGTCTGTTATGTCCACTTCGATGAGTCTGCCAGGATAGCGCATAACGCATCCTGGTGCTGGCCGAGGAGTGCTCCCGATCGAGATCGCACCAGCAAACGGTCGATGATCCAGCCGCCGGGGCCGCCGGACATGCTGTATTCGATGCGCCAGGCAAGGATCGGGGTTGGATCTTGCTTCAGCAATACCGTATGGCGGATGAAGTCGTAGGGTGGTGAGACGCGGATCGAAGCGAAGGCGAATGCTTCCAGTGGCCGGTGGGCAACTTGCCGGAACAGCCCGTTGTAGGGAATGCGGCCAATCAGACCGTTGAGCGTCCACTCTCCATTGAGCCCCTCCGTTGGATTTTCCGGGCGCACAAGCTGGAAGAGCGGCGACCACTCTGGCCATTGTTCGTAGCCCACGACCAGGCGCCAGATCGCTTCGGGGCTTGCCTCGATCTCTTGCTTTGCCTCGATCTTCGCCAATGAGTCAGGTTCCACTTTCACTCGTGGCTACGGTAGGTATGGAGGGCTGGCCGGATGGTGACCGGGGCGCTATCACCGCCTTCAACATCCCTCCGTCCGGCTGCTAACGGTACATGATCGGGCCGGGCCTGGATTATCCTTGCATCTCGAAATCGTTCGACGAGGATAGACACGAAGAGGATGAATGATGCTGATAGATACTTCAACCGAGTTCGGACAGCGTGTTGAGCGACGCCTGCGAGAAGAGATGATCATCTGGCTGACGACGGTGAGGGCCGATGATCAGCCGATTCCGGTGCCGATCTGGTTCCTGTGGGATGGCGAGGCTGAATTGCTGATGTACAGCCGACCGAACACGCCCAAGCTGCGCAATATTGCCAGCCGCCCGAAGGTCGCGGTCAACTTCGATTCAGACGGAAGTGGCGGCAATATCATCCAGTTCGATGGCGAGGCCCGGCTCGATCTCGAAGCGCCCCCCGCCACCGGCGTCGATGTTTTCATCGACAAGTACCGGCAGGGTATTCAGCGCATCGGATCGACGCCGGAGTCCTTTGCCGCGTCCTACTCAACCCCGCTCCGAATCCAGCTCACGAAACTACGCGGCCATTAGATCCACACTCGCATTCGGCTGTGATATGCTGGCTCGCTTTCGTCTCTTGACAACTGGATATCCATGGAAGGTAGCTGTGGATGGCTGCGGACTACGGGCGACTCGCCCAGAACGCGATTGCCTGTTTCAACGATCCGAATCGCCGTCAAGAATATCTGGAATGCTATGCCGAGCATGTCATCCTGCACGGCTTCCCGCCCGATCTTCCGCCTGGGAGAGCTGGCGCGACTGCGTTCTACGGCATGATCTGGAGCGCGTTTCCAGATGCCGCCGTGGTTCCGTCCGAAATTGTGACCGAAGGCAGCCGGATCGCCGTGCTTTACACGCTCCGAGGCACTCATCAAGGCGACTTTATGGGGATACCGGCCAGCGGCGCCGAGATCGACGTTCCTGGAATGACGATCATCCGCTTCGAAAATGACAAGTTTGCCGAGCGCTGGAGTGTCCTCGACCAGTTGATCTTGCTCCAGCAAATCGGGGCAGTACCTGAGCCCAGTTAGCCAGCGTTGGCCTGGTTCACTCGCTTGCGTTTATTGCTAGATGAAGGCGGGCTCGGGTGTGATCGATCCCGCTTAACCGCCGGCTTCCACGAGCGACCGTGGAACGCGGCGGGATCAGCACGGAGAAAGGATGTATGTATGAGCACCTTTGCGTTGGTTCATGGCGCCTGGCATGGTGCATGGTGTTGGGAGCAGTTGACGCCGCTACTCGAACAGGAAGGCCATTCGGTCATTGCGCCCGACCTTCCCGGACACGGGAAGGACCAAACGCCTCCGGCTGAAATCACGCTGCAGTCCTACGTCGATTGCGTCGCCGACGCGCTTGATGAGGCGGGCGAGCCAGTCATTCTCATCGGACACAGTATGGCCGGTACGGTGATAAGCCAACTCGCCGAGCAACGACCAGAACAAATCGCCACATTGGTCTACCTGGCAGCCTTCCTATTGCCGGATGGTGAGAGTCTATTCGGCGCAGTTCGGTGGGACACCGAGTCGAAGATCGTCCCTAATCTCATTCCCAACGAAACTGAGGGACACATGTGGATCCGTGACGAGGTGATTCCAGAGGTCTTTTATGACGACTGCTCCTCGGAGCATGCCAAAGAAGCCGTCGCGCTGCTCTGTCCCGAGCCGCTCGCGCCACCGATGACCCCGCTGCAACTCAGCGATGATCGCTACGGTCGCGTGCCTCGCATTTACATTCTTTGTACTGAAGACAAGGCGGTGAGCCCGGCGTTTCAGCGCCACATGATTGCTGGCATAAGCTGTGATCAGGTCATCGAGATGGACACGGGCCATTCACCATTCGTGTCGCAACCGGAAATGCTTGCGCGCCACCTGCTTGACATCGCGGCGCGTGCACCGGTTGCCACCTGATCCGGGAGAGTCGAATGTCTGGCAACAATCAGTTTCATCTGGTCACCAACTGGCACTTCAATGCGCCCATCGAAGCGGTCTGGGCACGATTGACCGATCCGAAGACGTTTCCGGAGTGGTGGCCCGGCTTCGAGAGTGCGAAGGTCAAGGGCGATGGCGGCGTAGGAACGCTCTCCTCCTATCGCGTTCGAGGCGATTACGGGATGGGCTTCAAGCTTGTGACGAGGCTTGATGAGATACGCGAGCCGGAGTACATGCGTTTGACTGCGAGAGGCGGGCTGGCTGGAACCGGCGTCTGGAGTCTGAAGACTGATGGTTCAGGCACACAGGTCACCTATGTTTGGGACGTCGAGCCAACGAACCCGTTCTTGCGCCTGCTGAGCCGATTTCCTCCAGTGCGACGACGGATGGAACGAAGCCACGATGGTGTAATGCAAGCTGGTGGGCGAAACCTCGCCCGGTTGCTGGAAGCGGACGTCGGGGGAGCCGCGTGCGACGTCAATTTGGGATGATCGGTCCACCGAGGACGGCGTCGGGACAGGTTTCACACGCTGGATTGGCACAGTGGGTAATCGTCGGGCAGGAGCGGATTGCCGCGGCTGCCGTGGCGAGTGTTTCGTTGATCGGGAAGGCTCTCCACCGGCTCGCGCCGGCTGTCGTCTCACGGGCCAGGTGACCGATGGCTGGTTCAAGCCGGTAGAACCCCTCCGAACAGCCTCCCACAAGCGTCTCGATTGGCGTACCCTGCGCATCGAGCGCCCAGCGATGGAATAGCTCGCGGCCGGAGTCCTGTTCGGCGGTGTGGAGCAGGGTCATCCGGCTAAGCCCGACGCCCATCAGCAGGACATAGCCTCCAAGCTTGCCGACAGCGCGCAGCGGGCCGTAGACGTTGAGCGGTGACTGAGTCTCGATGATCTTATTCGCCAGGGGGCCGAGAGCGCTGAACGAATCAATGGGGTGGAGACCGCGCACACGCCCTGGCCTGCCAAGCACGGCAGCCGGGATCGCTCCCATGTCCTCGCCGGTCATCCTGCTTGATGCCGGATCGTAGGGTTCGGACCGGTGATTGGCGACGCTACCTACTCGCCGAACATCCCACCCGTTGCGGGCAGTTTCCACGCCGGGCGGCGGGGCAATCTCATTGGTGTAGGTGAAGGTTGGCACGACGAGCGTGCAACCGGCATCGAGGAAGGCGTCGACGATCGTGTCCGCGCCTCCCTCGACCCAACCGAAGGATCTCAACGACGAATGCAGACAGACCGGCAGTGTCGCCAGCCCGAGTTCTTCGATACCCTGAGCTATGGCGCTCCGCCGGACGACCACCTGCTAGAGATGCACCAGCTTCCGGCGCACCCGTACCCGGTAGCGGCCGGGCTGGCGATCTTTCATCAGTGCCTGGATCTCGCTCTGCAAGCGCTCATCGCTCGGGTGCAGCCGCTCATCTGGCGATGCCGGCGCGATGACCTGACGACGAACAATGTCTTCCCTCTGTGGCGCGTTCTTGCCGCGACGATTCAAAAATCTTCGCATGTGAATCTCCCGTTTCATCTACCAACGGAACCTGCGACTCCGCGGCAGATGCCTCACAGGCGTGAGGAGACGGGTTTCGAGAGGTTTAGCAGCGCCAGTTCATGAGGCGCGCAATTCTCGTGTCTCCTGACAGCCGGTGTCGTCTACCAGCGGAGCAAGATAAGCTGGATTGACTACCGTCCAAGAAAAACGAACCTCCTGATACAAACGCGAGCCGGGAGCAGGCTCACCGGCGTCGATATCCGCGCTGTCGCTCGACAAAATAGCCTTGCGGTCTGCACGGCGATGTTAAGTATGCGGCATTCTCCCCTGTCGGGGCAAGCGAAAGAAGGTCGCATGCTTGATCTGTGACGCTGGATGCAGTCGGACTCAGGCTAGACTGCCGCTGGCGACCTGCAACGAGAACCAACAACGAGTGGAAGCGAGATGCGGATGGCGACGCTTATCCAGCGACCCGGAGATGATGAGTACTTCTCCTACTATGCGGACTACGTGAGCCGTGTGCCGGAAGGCGACGTGCTGGAGTGTCTGGCCGCCCAGCCCGATGAGCTTGAGGAGCTGTTGGGCGATCTCTCAGACGAGCAGGCGGAGTTTCGCTTCGCTGAAGGTGAGTGGAGCATCAAAGAGGTTGTCGGCCACCTGGTGGATGCGGAACGCACCTTCGCCTACCGTGCCTTTGCCTTCTCTCGCGGCGCAGCGGCGGAGCTACCGAGCATGGAGCAAGATGACTATGTGCGCGAGGGACACTTCGACGACTGGCGGCTGCCCGAGATGCTTGAAGAGCTCCGGCTACTGCGGCGCGCGAATCTCATCGCCTTCCGGCATCTAACCCCAGAAGCAAGTCTGCGGCGGGGCGTTGCCAGCGGTATCCAGGTCAGCGTCCGCGCACTCATCTACATCCTTGCTGGCCATTTCGAGTATCACATCGAGGATCTGACTGGGGAGTATCTCCCTGGCCTGGCGCAGCCGAGCTGATCTGAGATCTTCAATTGATATGGCCCATATCCGGGCTAGAATGCCCGGGTTGGAGAAGCGGGTAGCAAAGGATCATGGATGGCGCGACATCCCTGGGTAGCGAAAGCAGATGAAGGCGTCCGCTTCGGGATACAGACCTTCCAACGGCGCGGCAGTGATGATCCGATTCCTGAGCTGATCGCCATCGCCCGACTTGTCGAGCGTCTCGGCTTCGACGGCTTCTTTCTGGGCGATCACCCGGCCCGCGTCTCAGATCCATTCACCATCCTCGGCGGCATCTCCCAGCACACCGAGCGGGTTATGCTCGGCTCGGTAGTCCTCTGCGCTTTCTACCGCAACCCGGCTTACCTTGCCCGTCTTGCCGCCGATCTCGACCAGCTCAGTCGTGGACGGCTGATGCTCGGCCTCGGCGTTGGCTGGGATGAGTCCGAATTCCGCGCGCTTTCGGTCCCATTCCTCTCCGCCGCGAAGCGTCAGGACGGCCTCGAAGAGGCGCTCGAGATCGTCTACGGTCTCTGGGGCGATCAGATGTTCAGTTATCAGGGCGAGCAATTTTCGGTCGAGGCCATGCAGGTGCAACCTGGACCATTCCAGGAACGCGTCCCATTGATGATCGCCGGTGGCGGCGAGCGACGTACTTTGCGGCAGGTCGCGCAATTCGCCGACGCTTGCAACTTCGGCCCCGGCGAGGTGACCGGCCATGCAGACGAGCCGGATGACGTGCGCCACAAGCTCGAAGTCCTCCAGCGTCATTGCGGCGCCGTCGGTCGCGACTACGACGAGATCCTCCGCAGCTACTTCACTGGCTGGCTGATCATGGCCCCGGACCAGGCAGCGCTCGACCGCAAGCTGGCCCGGATGTTCCCGGAAGGCGTCCCCGATCGACCTGGCTTCCTTCTTATCGGAACGCCATCAGAGGTCGCGGATTACTACGCCGCTCGCGCAGCAGCCGGCATCCAGTATTTCGTCATCCAGTCCATCGACAACACCGACCACGAGACGCTGGAGTTGCTGGCGAGCGAGGTTGCGCCGCATGTGGGTTAGCGTGAGATCAATTGCCCAACAACCTGTAGAGACGTGCCGCTGGCGCGTCTCTACGAACATTGGTGCTATCGGCGGTATCGGTTGATGACATGATCGTGAAGGAAAAGGAAAGGCTAGAAGCATAATGGCACGACATCCATGGGTAGCGAAGGCGGACGATGGGGTGCGTTTTGGCGTCCAGCTCTGCGCCGAGGATGGCCGGCGAGATGCGATGGATCGCGATATCAAGTCGAATCCGTATGATGCGCTGATTTGAAAGCGGCAAGTTGGTCGACCAACTCGGCTTCGACGGGCTCTTCATCTACGATCACGTCGGCCAGGCACCCGATCCCTGGGTCTGGCTCTCCGGGCTGGCCGAGCGTCACCGAGAACGTCATGCTCGGCTCAGTAGTCAATTGCGTCTTCCATCGCTATCCGACTTATCTGGCGCGTCTCGCGACCGACCTCGACCATCTCAGCGGGGGGCGGTTGATGCTCGGGTTGGGTGTCGGTTATTTGCCCGAAGAGTTCAAGATGCTCGGCGTTGAGTTCATGCCGAATCAGGGATCGCTTCCGGGCGCTTGAAGAAGCTGTCCAGATTATCCAGGGCAGTTGGGGGAATGAGCCCTATCTCGTTCGATGGCGAGTACTACCAGGTCGAGAATATCCGCGTTCTGCCGCCGCCGGTCCAGGAGCGCCCGCCGATTATGATCGCTGGTTCGGGCGAAAAAGTGACATTGCGCCACGTCGCGAAGTGGGCCGATGCCTGCAACTTCAATCGTGGTCCGCTCGCCGGAGCGACCCGCCACAAGCTCGAGGTGCTTGAAGCGGCACTGCGCCGATCTCGGTCGAGACTACGACGAGATTCTCAAGACCGACTTTACCGGCTGGTTGATCATGGCCCCGATCCGAGGTTGAGCTGGATGAGAAGATCGCCGCCTACTATCCCGGCGGCGTGCCGGATTCGCTCGACTATCTGGGAGTCACCGCCGGAACGCCGGAACAGATCGCCGAAAAATTCCAATCTTTTGTCGATGCCGGCATCCAGTACTTCGTCGTCCAGCTCGTTGATGGTTCCGACCGCGAGACGATCCAGTTGCTGGCAGACGAGGTTGTTCCTGCTATGCAGGGGTAGATGGGAGTTCTCGACTCATCGTAGATATCAAGACATGAACAATCCGGCATCCCGAGAGAAGGCTTTGCGAAGCGAAGGATCTAGCTGAGATGCGCTGCAGTGGTTTGATCACTCATGCCGAGCGATGACTGCCGTTGCAGTTTTCTCGACGGTCATCGGCAGAATGTTGTTTGTAGATCCCTCGACTCCGCAAAGCCTCCACTCGGGATGCCAAAATGGGAGCGCTGTGGTTTCAATGAAGATGAAGGAATAGCAATGTCATCACAAACTCTGGCAGGCAAAACCGCGATCGTCACCGGCAGCTCGTCCGGCATCGGCAAAGCCATCGCCGAACGCTTCGGGCGAGAAGGCGCGATCGTCTATGTCGTCTGCAGACCAGAACGTCGATGGAGGCGAGACGACGGCCGCCGCGATACGCGATGAGGGCGGTAGCGCCACCTTCGTCCAGTGCGACGTCTCCGACCCCGATCAGTTCAAATCCTTGATCGACCAGGCCGCCGGTGAAACCGGGCGGCTTGACATGCTGGTCAACAATGCCGGTGTCGGTGATGGGCGCAAGGTCGAAGATACGACGGTCGATGACGTTCAATCGCGTCCTCAGCGTCAACCTCTCGGGGCCATTTTACGGCGACGAAGTTTGCCGATCCCACATATGCGGGCGCAGGGTGGTGGGGCGATCATCAACGTTTCATCGGTCTACGGCCTGATTGGCGCGCCGGGCGTTACGGCCTACGCTGCGTCAAAGGGCGGGCTGGTCATGATGACCAAGCAGATGGCGGTCGACTACGCCCACGAGAACATCAGGATCAACTGCATCTGTCCTGGTTTCGTTGACACTGACCTCGGTGGACGCCGCGCCGCGATGCCGCCCGAACAGCGTGCCGCGGCCCAGGCCGCCCGCGAGCGCCGCGCCGCGCTTCAACCGATTGGCCGCCAGGCCCAGCCCGAAGAGATGGCCGGCCTCGCGCTCTACCTCGCCAGCGACGACGCCAGCTTCATGCACGGCTCGATCATCGCCGCAGATGGTGGCGAGTCGATCCTGCACAACTGGGGTGAATACAGGGATTAGTTGGTAGTGGGTAGGTTGTAGATCGTAGGAAAGTCGAAACCCTCATTCCACGACGCACCACGTGGGGGCCTGCCTTCTTCGAATCGTCCAGAGGATGCCCCGAGAAGGGGACCGGCACGTTGCCCATTCTTCCCCATTCCCATATGCGTTTCGCCCTTCTCCCATATCTGGGAGGGGACGTGGTGCCCACGCTTAGCGGGTCGCGGGATGAGGACTCTTGATTACAAGCTCACTATCTCCGTGTCTCGACCCTCTTGAAAATCTCGACGTACTCGATGCCGAGCTCCACCGCACGGTTGACGAGCTTTTCGCCAGCTTCGGCGTTGGCGAGGGTGATGTCGCCCATGACGCCGTTCGGTACGACGTCGAGGTAGTCGAGATAGATCTGTCCGGCAGCATCGCCGATCTGGATCTGGTTGATGCCACGCAACGGCAAATCGCCGGAGCCTGTCCTAAGCAACGTCGACGGATCGACGCGCTTCTCCTCCTCGGCCAGATCGGTGCGGACATCGTCGGGGAAGAGGTGTAGCGACATCGATGCGAAGGGCTCGGTGCCGTGGCCGTGTCGCGGGTTGGGTTGGTTGAAAACCTCGGCCATGAAGGCTGGCGAGTGCAACCGCCACGGTTCAACGCATCCCAGGACGATCCCGCGCTCGCGGCGGATCTGGTGTGCGACCTGTTCGAGGATCGGCATGTTGCCGTGATGGCAGCAGAGGAACATAACGTGGTCGAGTCCGTTATCCAGAAAACCGCTGACAACGTCGTACATGACGTTGTGGATCGACTCGGCCCTCAGCGTTACCGTCCCGGGAAAGCGCCGGAACGCCTCGGAGTAGCCAAAGGGCAGCATCGGCGCGACGATCGCCCCGGTTTGCGCGCCAATTCTGTCGGCGACAATCTCACCCACACGATAGTCGCCAACCGGCGTCTGTGGGCCATGCTGTTCGATCGATGCGTTCGGGACGATGATGACCGGGTTGTCCTCGAACGCAGCCTCGGCTTCTTTCCAGGTCATTGCTGCGAGCTGGGTCTTTCTTGCCACGTCAAGCTCCCCTTCATTTCGATGAACTGGTCTACATTCTCCGGTAGAGACGCTTCGCTGGAGCGTCTTTTGCTGGTGGCCGGCTAGTTCCCTCTGGGTCACGGCGCTGGTAATGGAGCCGCTCCACCGGGGCGGCTCTAGATGATTTCATGGATGAGGGCATGGGCTAGTCGATGATCTCTGCGTCGAGAGCGCGCAGTTCGTCGTCCGTCACATCGAGGATCGTCCCGCCAGTGGCTATCTGTTCCATCCACTGTCGTTCGACCTCCATCCGGGCGTGGGTTCGTTCGAGAACAGCTTCAGCCTCTTCCTTATAAACAACGACGACACCGTCTTCATCGCCAACGATGATGTCGCCCGGGTGGACAATCACACCGCCGCAGCTGATTGTCGTGTTGATCTGCCCAACGCCATTCTTGGTCGGCCCGACCGGCGCCACGCCAATTGAGTAGACCGGCAGGTCGGCGGCCTTGCACTCCGCGATGTCGCGCACGACGCCGTCGGTGACGACGCCAGCAATCCCCTTCGCGGCGGCCATCGTCGCCATGACCCCGCCCCAGACGGTCAACGACTCTTCGTATTCGCTGGAAATGACGAGGATGTCGCCGGGCTGCGCCATGTGGATTCCTTTGGTCACCAGGAGATTATCGCCAGGACGAGCTTTGACCGTGAGCGCTGTCCCGCAGAGATGACGCATCGGTTGATAGATCGGTTTGATCCGGGCATGGAACGTGTTTTGCCGTCCCTGGACGTCGGAGATGTTGGCTGCGGCCAACCCCTTGAATTTCTCGACGATTGCCGGGTCGGCCCGCTCGAAGCTCTTGACGATCTTGAATCCTGGCTTTATGGCGATAGCCATCTGCGATCCTTCCACTGCTTGCTGTTCGGACGTTCACGATTCCGAGTCATCAGGACGCTACAGAATAGCGTAGGACCGGATGATTCACGACGCGGACAAAAGCGAATGCGGTGTACCGTCGCAGTGAATCATCCGGGTTAGCAGCGTCACCCCTTGCTTCCTCGGGCCGCGCGCCACTGGCGCCAGTAATAGAGCCGGGCAAATCGAGATCGGGGACAACGACGGCACCGGCAACGACTAGTTATCGATGCGAATGCGCGCCCGTTGAGCTACTCGTTCGTGCCTACTCTGTTTGCTGTCTGGGCGGCGTGCCGGGCTGGATGGGTAAGCGATGCGACGACATCGTCGACGGGCCGCGAAGCGCCCTCCTCCCAGCACTGCATGAATCGATCCCGTCCGAGGATCTGGACTGCGCGGTCGATGTAGGGCCGGTTGGTTTCGCGATCATTTGGCGAGAGCGCCGCCCCGATCTCAGCCCGAACCGCCTCGGCGGCGCCGAAGAGCTGTGCGGCGCGCTCATACTCCTGCCCGGCGGCGGCGATGATGGCGAAATTGTCGAAACTGCGCGCGAAACTACCGCGGTTGATCGTCGTTGATCGGAGCTCCAGTGCTTCGGCTTGCAGTTCAGTCGCCCGCTCGAGATCTCCCTGCGCAAAGGCGACGAGACCGAGATTGGATAGCGCAATGGCAGTGCTATTCATATCGCCGCGTTCGCGAGCTAAAGCCAGCGCCTCTTCAAGCAAGACCGCCGCCCGCTCTTGATGGCCCTGAAAGTGGGCGATCAATCCGAGATTGCCGAGCATGAAGTTGGTGTGAACAGGGTCGCCAATCTCCCGAAAGATCGTCAGCGCTCGTTCGTAGAGCTCGGTCGCCAGATCGTAGTCTTCCCGCGCGTCAGCTACCAGGCCAAGATTTCCGTACGACCAGGCGGTGCCTGCCGGATCCCCGTGAGCCCGGTAGATTTCAAGCGCTTCCCGTCCGTAGCTGAGCGCCGCGTCATAGTCTCCCTGGAAGTAACTGATGACCTCTGCCCCGAGCAACGCCTTCGCCCTGGCCGTGGAATTGGATTTGGTGTCCAGATCAAGGGTTTGCTCGTACCAGCGGCGCGCCTCGGAGAGCTGGCTTGAGGTGGCCCAGAAGCGCAGGAGGGGTCCGGAGATGCGCATCGCCAGTTCCGCCTCACCCATCGCGATTGTCCATCGGAGGGCGGCGCGTAGATTGTCGTTCTCCGCCTGCATCGTGGTGATCCAGCTGGCCTGGTCCGGCCCATTCAGCCCGGGCTCTGATCGCAGCGCGAGATCGATGCACCATTCGGCATGTTGCTGGCGTGCCTTGGTGCCCTCGCCGGACGCGTCAAGTTGCTCCATGGCGAACTCGCGAATTGTCTCGAGCATTCCGAATCGGCTCTGGGTCAATCCACCCGGGCCGTCCCGGTGAGCCTCGCGCTGGATCAGGCTCTTCTCGACCAGCGACGCCAGGCCATCGAGTGTCTGACTTCCCTGGTCGCCCCGCATACCCCTAGCGAGGAACTCGGCGGCATCGAGTGTGAAGCCACCGGAGAAGACCGTTAGCCAGCTAAAGAGGTCCTGCTCGGAAGGAGTGAGGAGATCGTAGCTCCAGTCGATTGCCGCTCGCAGTGTCTGCTGGCGCTCAGGCGCGTCGCGCGGGCCGCCGGTGAGTAGCGGCAAGCTGCGATCGATTCGTTCCAATAGCTCCGCGGGCGCGAGTAAGCGCATCCGGGCTGCGGCGAGCTCGATTGCCAGCGGCAGGCCGTCGAGCCGCGTCACGATCTGGGAGATCGTCTCAACGTTGTCCCCGGTGAGAGCAAAGGCTGGTTGAGCCGCTTCGGCGCGGGTTACGAAGAGTTGGACTGCTGGCGCTTGCAGCCGCGCGTCGATCGATGGTTTGCGGTCGCGATCGGGCAGTCCGAGTGGCACAACCGGATACTCGCGTTCGGCGCGAAGCAGGAGTGGCTGCCGGCTCGTGACAAGCGCCGTAAGATTCGGACAACGTTCCACAAGCCCGGCAATGTTTGAGGCGGCGGCGATGAGATGCTCCATGTTGTCGAGCAGGAGCAGTAGGTGCTGATCTTGAATCAGGGCCACGATCTCGTCGTATAGCTGGACCTCTTCATCGCCTTGACCGGCAAGGGCGCGGGCGATGGCTGACGGTACCAGGTGAACATCGGTGAGTGGGGCGAGGTCGACGAAAACAACGCCGTCCGAAAATGTGCCCGAGACGCGCTGCGCCGTTTCGATTGCCAGGCGCGTTTTGCCGACTCCTCCTGGTCCGGTGAGCGTCAGCAGGCGCATCTCCGGTTGGAGCAGGAATGACGTGATCGCGCTGATCTCCCGTTCTCGACCGATGATAGCCGTGACTTGTGCCGGCAGGTTCACTGGCGAGGCTGATTGTTCGTCTGCGTCAATCGAGACTCCAGCCTGCTGGCGCCGCCGGGCCAGCGCCGCGAACGTGGCCCGGTCCGTTCCGGTCAACCCCAGACCACTGGCTAGCATCTCGACGGTATCCCGCCGGGATCGCTGGACAACCCCGCGCTCAAGATCGCTGATCAGCCGGGCGCTCACGTTTGCCCGTTCCGCTAACTCCTCCTGGGTAAGGCGCGCTGACAGTCGCAGACGTTTCAGGAGCTTCCCGAATGCCGATGGCGTTGGGCGTTTCACTTTGCTGCGTTGCTGATTCATGGTGGCCACCGCGGGAGGCCCTTCCGCGACGCTAAGTCCACGTACCAATAGTGAGTCGATTCGCGTGGATGGTAGCACAAACGCCAGCATCCCCGCTTCCCGAAACCTGTGACCGAAACTGTGTGTCCCCTTCATGGCGTCTCAACCTGCACAGCCACAGACTGAACTGGTCAGTGTGCAAACGTGCTTGAAGCAGAAAGGAAAACCTGTGCTCTCGCAATTCTCGACCAATCCGAGGCGGACAACGGAATTGGCGCCCAGGGTGCGAATAGAAAGGATCTCGACATTATGTTGAGTCACTCAATCGTGCCCGCCTCCTGGCACTTCTATCTGCTGAGTGGCGGCGCGATGTTGGCGCTTGCCGGTCTCGATTTCATCGGCTCGATCTTTGCGAAAGAGTGGACCGAACGGAATCAGGCAGGTTTCTTCCTGGCTGGTTTGGCAACATTCGTGCTCCTGTTTGCTGTTTATGCCGCGAGTCTGAAATTCGCCGAACTGTCGACGGTGACATTCGGCTGGATTGTCTTGTTGCAGGTCGGGATCGTCATCGTCGACACCCAGCGATACGGTGTCGAGTTGCCGACTGGGAAGTGGGCGGCCGTGGCCGGATTGCTTGTCCTTCAGGGGTATCTGCTTCTTGGTCCCAACGGGAGAGAGCTATGACCATTCAACTGCCTCATAATCCCCTGCGCGCCTGTTGGGGAAACACCGATAGCAAGCTCGATCAAGCTAGTACGCCGATATTCGACGTGTTGTGCCAGGCTCATGGGCGTAGCCTGACCTCCTTCTCCACGCCCGGTCACAAGGACGGGGCCGGCGCGGATCCGGCGCTGGTCGAGCTACTGGGAACAGGCATATTCACCAGTGACATCTGGTTGAACACCTCTCTGTTTGCGAACACGCTCAGAGACGCCGAAGCGCTCGCCGCTGATGCCTGGGGAGCCGATCGCGCCCTCTACCTCGTCAATGGATCTTCCAGCGGGAATCATGCGTTCTTGCTGTCCATGCTGGCGCCCGGAGATGAAGTGATCGTCGCCCGGGACATCCACGTCTCGCTCCTGACCGCCCTTATCCTCGTTGGAGCCCGGCCGGTGTATGTTGCGCCGCGTTTCCACGTTGACGCTGGCGTGAGTCTTGGTGTCGATCCAGTGGACGTGGCCGCCGCGCTCGACACTCATCCTGCGGCCCGGCTGATCGTGCTGACGCGGCCAAACTACTACGGCATCGCCAGTGATCTGATCGGTGTCGTGAACATCGCCCATCTTCGCGGCGTGCCGGTCTATGTCGATGAAGCCTGGGGGCCACATCTTCACTTTCATCCTGCTTTGCCCCATTCCGCAATGGAGTGCGGCGCCGACGCAGCCGTGACCAGCGCTCACAAACTGTTAGGAACCCTCTCGCAGGGGTCGCTGCTGATGCTTCAAGGATCGCGGCTGGTCTACCATCGCGTCGCGTCGACCGTCTCGATGATGCAGACGACCAGTCCTCTCTTGCCGATTCTCGCCTCGATTGACACCACCAGACGCCAGATGGCGTTGCATGGTGAAAGCCTGCTCGATCGGACCCTCGCGCGCGCCCGGGACGCGCGCCAACGGTTGAGTAGTTTGTCTGGTGTCGACCTGCTGGATGGAAGCCAGCTCGGCCTTGACGGGTTCGATCCAACACGGTTGGTTATCGATGTCCAGGGGCTCGGGCTAACCGGATATGCGGCGGAACGGATCTTGCGCGACAGTGGCGGCATAGCGCCGGAGATGAGCGACCATGCCAGCGTAGTTTGTCTCATTAACATCGGAGATACGCGCGACAGCATCGACAAGCTCGTTGCCGCGTTCACGGAATTGTCCAGGAAGAATCAAGGCCGGGGGCTGACGCCTGTCGTTCGTCCCCGCCGTGCGCTTGGCCAGATCGTTGCTGGCGGACCGCAGATATTAACGCCCCGGGATGCGTTCTTCGCCCGCACTCGCGAGCTGCCGCTAGATAACGCGGCGGGTGAAGTGGCCGCCGAGCTTGTCGTTCCCTATCCTCCGGGCGTCCCGATCATCGCTCCCGGAGAACTGATCACCGCGGACAAGATCGCATACCTCCAGGAGGAGATCGCACTCGGCACGTGCCTGCGTGGCGCGAACGATCCGTCATTGTCGACCATTCGGGTCGTCGTCTAGCAGTATCCCGTCACTGGCCACCTCAATCTACGAGCCCGAAGTGGGACCCGCAACCGGAACTGTGACCGGAACTGTGCGTCCCCTTCGTGGCGTCTGTGAGCTCTTTTCCCCAGACTGAAATTGGACGCTGGAGGAACCGGCGTCAGGCATCTCAGGCACCAGGAATGGAGACGACGATGATCTCGCCGCACCCCACCACCACCCAGATAGTCGCCGAAGCTGCACGCCGGGAACGGTTGGCAGCGCTCAAGGTATCTCGCCGTCATCCCAGTCTGGTCATAGTCTCTTGCCTCTATGTCGTCAGGCTTCTAGCGAGGGCCGGCATCTTCGGGGGGCGCGTCCTGGCGCGCAGCTGGCATCGCTTGGCCGAGCGACCGACGGCGCGGGAGGCAGTCTCGCAATCTGCAACCGTTCGACGCTCTCCCTGACGCTCTTGTGTCTTCCGGGGAGCCGGTCCCGATTTCCACCGATACAGCGTCGCTGTCAACAAGACAACCGGCGATGTCACAGACGGTTCACGTGGGAACGGGAGCATATGGACAGACGAACGATAGAGCGCCATCGATGGACGGGTCGCTCACACAGGGGCCGGATGATGGCCCGAGGAAGGAACCCCGACATGTTGTTCAGTACGGCCGGAAGCAATTCTACAAGGAATAGGACCGGCGGCGTCCGCGCCCTAGCGGTCGTCGGAGCGCTACTTGCCAGCGCGGCGCTGATCTTGCTGATGATTTATCAGGCGTCGGCAGCCGATCCGGCCAATCCCTATTTCGAACGAACCTGGCAGCGCACCGATCTCCCGGTCAGCAACGGGCAGAGCAACCGCACCTGGATGTGGGGTGAAGAGGCCAATACCGGAGCGATGACTGAAGAGTACTTCGAGAGCCCCGGGGGCCAACGGACTGTCCAGTACTTCGACAAGTCTCGCATGGAGATCTCCGATCCGGCTGCCGATCGCAACACCGTCTGGTACGTCACCAACGGGCTCCTGGTTGTCGAACTGATCACCGGCAAGATGCAGATGGGCGACAACAGCTTTACCCAGTACAACCCTGCCGAGGTCAATGTCGCGGGTGATTTCGACGACCCGACAGGGGTGCAGTACACCACGCTGGCTGGCCTTCTCAACGCCCCGGCACTGGCCGACGGCGCGACGATCACTCAGCAGCTTGACCGCGCGGGCAACGTCACCGACGGCCCATCGCTCGCCAGCTTCGGCGTCACTGCCGCTTACCACGTCACCGAGCCCGGGATCGATCACCAGGTGGCGAGTCCCTTCTGGGCGTTCATGAACTCCAGCGGCACGATCTACGAAAATGGCAGCTACATCAGCGCTCCGATGTTCCTCAACCCGTTCTATGCGACCGGGTATCCGATCACCGAAGCCTACTGGGCGAATGTCAAGGTGGCAGGGACTTATCAGGACGTACTCCTACAGTGTTTCGAGCGGCGTTGTCTGACCTACACCCCGGGCAATGCGCCTGGCTGGCAGGTCGAAGCGGGCAATGTTGGCCAGCATTACTACACCTGGCGCTATGGTCAGATGCCGGTTGACGATCCAGCGACGACGGCGACGGAAACGGCCACCTCGACTCCACCTGTTGACGGGACGTCACCCGCAAGTCCGACCGCCGAACCAACGCCAACAGAACCCGGCCAGCCGCCTGCCTCTCCAACCGCGGAGCCGACCGAAGAACCGTACGTCTACCTGTATCAGTGGGGTAGCCCGGTCAATGAGAACGCGGGAATCGATAGCGCCCATGGCATCGCTATCAGTGCAGATGGCTACATCTACATCACCGACTGGCAGACCGGCCGCGTCTTGAAATACGCGACCAATGGCGGCTTCATGACGATGTGGGGAGCCTTCGGCACTGGAGAAGGCGAATTCTCTAATCCGACCGGCATAGCGGTAGACACAATCGGGAACGTCTATGTATCCGACTACAACAATAACCGCGTTCAGAAGTTCAGCGCTGACGGCGAGTACCTGGACGAATGGGGCACGCTCGATGGCGATAGAGGTTCGGGACAGGGCGACTTCAACGGCCCCAAAGGCATCGCCATAGACAGCTCCGATTACATCTACGTCGTCGATAGCCAGAACGATCGGGTTCAGAAGTTCGACAGCCAAGGAACGTATCTGGACGAGTGGGGTTCCGATGGCTCGGGCGAGGGCCAGTTCACGGGCGCGGCAGGGATCGTCATCGACGACAACGACACGATCTACGTGAGTGACTTCTACCGTTGCAGGGTTCAGATGTTCGACACAGAAGGAAACTACTTCGACGAGATCGATACTGACACCACTGGTGGGACATGCTCCTTCCAATTTGATGCAGGTCTGGCCGTCGACGCTGACGGTGTGATCTATGTCGTCGACAGCGGGAAGGATCGGGTGCAGGCCTTCGACAGTATGGGCAATCCGCTCGGTTCATGGGGCGCAAACGGTTCAGGTCCCGGTGAATTTGCCCAGCCGGAAGGGATCGCCATCGACGCCCGGGGTCGCATCTATGTCACTGAATTCAACAATGGCCGTGTTCAGGTATTTGACAGCGATCGTAGCTATCTGGACGAATGGAACGACGGTCGTCGCGGGCGGATCGCCGATTCCACACTGGCCATGACGATGGACGCCGATGACAACATCTATCTGGCCGACAACGTCTACGACCGGATTCAGCGCTTCGACGCCGGTGGCAAGTTCCAGCGCGAGTTTGGCGAGCCAGGTTCCGGCACGGGGCAGCTCGACGGCGCGATGGACATCGCCGCCACTCTCGACGGATACATCTACGCGGTCGACGTTCAGCATGATCGCGTGCTCAAGTACCGGCGCAATGGTGCTTACGCCACGGAATGGAGCGGCGGAAGCCTCAACCAGCCGGTCGCGATCGCCGTCGATCAGGGAGGCAACGTCTACGTCGCTAACGCCGGCGATGACACGATTCGCGTGTTCGATGGTTCCAGCAGCTTGCTCCGTTCCTGGGGTGGGTCCGGTGATGGCGAGGGGCAGTTCAACAATCCAACTGACATCGCAATCCATGGAGATCGTGTCTACATCGTCGATCAGAACAACAATCGCATTCAGGCGTTCGATCTGCACGGAACGCCTCTCGGCGAGTGGGGCGGGTCGGGCGCTGGCGACGGCAACTTCGCCGAGCCGATGGGCATCGCTATCGACCGCCATGGCGATGTCTTTGTCGTCGATTCCGGCAATCACCGTGTCCAGAAGTTCACTGCGACGGGCGAGTATCTGACCCGGTTTGGCTCAGAGGGTTCTGGCGATGGTCAGTTCCTTTACCCGACCCGGATCGAAATCGACAGCGACGGCGTTGCACACGTCCTGGACACTGGCAACCACCGGGTCCAGGCATTCGGCCGACTCTCCGAGGCTCGGTAGTTCACTCGCTGACCATCTCCCGCTCCCACGTTGACTATGCGGGGTTGGGAGGGGCAAACGGTAGATAAGGTCGTTCAGCACACGTCACACAGATTACCAGCAGACTTCGCGATAGCCTGAGGAAGGAACTTAGCAATGCTAAATCGAATTCCAACCGGATTGCGCCGCCAGATTGGCAGGCGATACAGCATCGTCTCGGTTGGCATGATGCTGGCCATGCTGCTCGTTTTGACGACCGGACAGGTCGCGACCGCGGCGAGTAGCCCACCCTGGGCTCCGGACTTCGCCTACGTCGACGAGTTTGGAGGGTTGAGGGATCCGGCGACGGCCTTCAACCTGCCATTCGGTGTTGCCGTCAGCGACGATGGCTTCATCTACACCATCGAGCATGGAACCGATCGCGTTCAGAAGTTCAACCCGAATGGCGCACGTGTCGCCGGCTGGGGTGAATCCGGCGATGGCCAGGGACAGTTCGACAATCCCTAC
Source organism: uncultured Chloroflexia bacterium (assembly GCA_963709995.1). Classification (GTDB taxonomy): domain Bacteria; phylum Chloroflexota; class Chloroflexia; order Thermomicrobiales; family CFX8; genus JAUIIK01. Next base: position 32,566 of record CAVPYN010000013.1, read on the forward strand.
GGCATTGCGGTTGACCGCGATGGCAACGTCTGGGTGTCGGATGTCAATAATCACCGCGTCCAGAAATTCAGCCCGGACGGGACATGGCTTGGCCAGCTTGGCACCGGCACTGCCGGGAACGCGTCCGGACAGTTCGCCGGGCCAGCCGGCATCGCCTTCTCCAGCAGCGGCGACATCTTCGTTGTCGATCGCGGCAATCACCGGGTTCAGGTCTTCGACTCAGGCGGTCTCTACCAGTGGGAGGCCGGAAGCTACGGGCCGGGGTTGGATCAGATGAATCTGCCGCAGGATATCGCCTTCGATGCCTGGGGCAACTTCTGGGTTACCGATACCGGCAATGGTCGCCTGCGCGTGTTCGACAGTCAGGGCGTTGGGCAAGGGCCGATTGCCGGCGGCGAGTTTGATTATCCAACCGGCATTGATATAAGCCCGGACGGCAAGATGTTCGTCGTCGAGGGCCGCACCCAGACAATTTTCGTTTACACAGTCGGAGAATATGTCAGCTTTCTTGATGGTGAGTGGGGCGGATTCGGCACTGAGCCAGGGCAGTTCCTCGAACCGATCGGGCTGGCTGCCGACTCATCAGGCAATGTCTACGTCGTCGACTTCGACGCCGGGAACCTCAAGAAGTTCGACGCCGAGGGCAACTACCTGGATGGCTGGAGTGACGGTTTGCGCGGCAAGCTCTCGGCTGACCCGCGCGGGATGGCTCTGGACACCGACGGCAATGTCTACGTCACCGACCATGTGCGCGACAAGATCGCCGTCTACGACTCGCAGGGCAACTGGCTCTATGAGTTTGGAGAATCCGGCCCTGGTTTCGGCCAGCTCGACCGTCCAGTGGCTATCGCGGTCGAACCCTGGGGCAACTACCTCTACGTCGCCGATGCTGGCAATGACAAGATCCTCAAATACACCCTGGCCGGCGACTTCATCTTTGAGCGCGGCGCTTCCGGGCAGGGCAACGGCCAGTTCGATACGCCGTCGGGCCTGGCCGTTGATGCCTACTGGAACGTCTACGTTGCCGACCGGGGGAACGATCGCATTCAGAAGTATTCGCCGGATGGATTCTGGCTGGATGCCTGGGGCGAGACCGGTCCGGGTGACGGCCAGTTCAATAGCCCGACCGGTATCGCCTACGACCGTGGCCTGGAACGACTTTACGTGGTCGAGCGCGATGGCCAACGGGTACAAGTCTTCGATCTGGATGGCAACTACATCGACCAATGGGGCAGCTTTGGCCCCGGCGACGGACAATTCACCAATCCCTTCGGAATCGGCGTCGACCGCAACGGCACGGTCTATGTCGTGGACCGGGGCAGCCACCGGGTCCAAACATTCACCGCCGACGGCGACTTCATCACAGCGTTCGGGAGTCGCGGCTCAGGTGGCGCCGAGTTCATCAGGCCGCGCCGGGTCGCGATCACTTATGACGGGACCATCTTCGTCCTCGATAGCGGCAACGCCCGGGTGCAGGTGTTCGAGGAGCACTCATAACCTGCATTCTCTCCCCTCTCCCAGTTCTGGGAGAGGGGGGTTGGGGTGAGGGCCGTTCCGATGCGCTACTCTGTCCTCAGCACTGTCACTATGCTGATTGGAACATGGAGAACCGTCGTGGCTGGCGAGGATGCGAGACGAGCAATGATCGAGCGGTTGTTTCACTCCGCAGGCATGGCATTGTCGAGCGACGATCTGGATATTGTCACCCGGCTCCACCAAAGCTTCGCCGTCCAGCGCGAATGCCTCACTCGCGCCGTCTGTCCCGAGAAAGAGCCAATGACCATCGCGACGTTCGGGCGAGGATTGAATGCCAGAGAGGTTGCCGATGACCGGGCGGAATGACGAGATCACCTTTCTGTCGATCAGCGAGCTTATCGAGAAGTTCGATCAAAAGGAACTCTCGTCGGTTGAGGCGACACGGAATCAGCTCGACCGCATCACGGCCTACGACGAGGCGCTCAACGCTTACATTACCGTGCTGGCAGAACGGGCGTTGGAGCAGGCCGCGGCAGCGGACGTGGCGCGCGCGAGGGGCGAGCGCGGCGCGTTACTTGGCGTCCCAATCGCTCTCAAGGATCTTTTCCTGACCGCTAGAGTCCGCACGACGGCTGGCTCGAACGTGCTGGCGGATTGGGTTCCAGACGAAGACGCGACCGTTGTCCGAAAACTGAACGATGCCGGGATGGTGACGCTCGGTAAGACGAACATGATGGAGTTTGCCTACGGCTATCCTCATCCCGATTTCGGGGAATCACGTAATCCCTGGGATCCGGCGCGCACGGCTGGCGGTTCCAGCGGCGGGTCGGCAGCAGCCGTTGCTGCCGGAATGGCATATGCCGGGATGGGCAGCGACACTGGCGGGTCGATCCGCAGCCCCGCCGCCTATTCCGGACTGGTCGGGTTGAAAGCGACCTACGGCTTGGTGAGCCGGGCGGGTGTCGTTCCACTCTCCTGGTCGCTCGATCATGCCGGACCGCTGACGCGCACTGTTCGCGACGCCGCCATCATCCTCGATGTCATTGCTGGATACGATCCGGCTGATCCGGCGTCGGCACGTGTTGATGTTGCCGCATCCGTCGCCGGGCTCGATCTACCAGTTGCAGGCATGAAGATCGCCGTCGTTGAGGATTTCTTCGAGTTCCATGTCGAAGCGGAGATCGGTGCTTTGACCAGGGCCGCCGTCGAGCAATTGAAGGAGCTTGGCGTGGTGGTTGAGGTTGTCAGGATATCCTCGATCGAGCTTATTGGACCGGCGATCATGCCGATCATTCAAGCTGAGGCAACGAGCTACCATTGGCCGGCGATGCAGGAGCGGTTAGACGACTACGGACCGATAATCCGGGCCAATCTCCAGTACGGCGCGACGGTGCTGGCGAAGGACTATCTTGATGCTCAGCGGGTTCGCCGCCAGCTGCACGATGAGGTCGAGGAGTTGCTGTTGACGTACGACGCCCTCGTCTTTCCGACCCAGCCGACGGTTGCCCTGGAGATCGACGCCTACGGCATGCCGGAGATTCCCGAAGCGGACGCGATTGGCGGCGAGATCGGGCACACCGGCTGGGCGAACCTCACTGGCCACCCGGCGATCTCGGTTCCATGTGGCTTCACCGAAGCCGGGCTGCCCGCTGGACTTCAGATCACCGGCCGCCTCTTTGACGACGCAACGATCCTACGGCTCGCCCATCACTACCAGCAAGCAACCGAATGGCATCGCCGCCATCCAACTTTCGAGCCCGCGCCCTGAAATTGTCGCCCGGTTCGGCTATCGGTTGTTGATAGCCGCTTTCGTCACAACCTTGACCCTGGCTGGAACGACCCATGCACTCGTGATTACACATAGTGTGACCATTACGGATGCTAATTGACATCTGGCATTGCCTCTCCAGATTGGTAGTTCGTCGTCATCTACCGACTTTCGGGTAGTACAAAGTGACGTGGAGGCTTGAACCATGCTCCAGCGATTGCGCTTTCAGGATTGGTTCTTCATCGCGCTGATACTTATCGGAGTGCTTGTCGCTATCTACTATGTGTTGGGCGGACGGCTCATGAACGGTGTGTTGCTGCTTGGCGGAGTGCTGATCGGCGGTGCTGTTCGTTTTGCTGGCTGGCATCATCTGGGCGCTGATCTACGCCGCGTTCTTCGAGCAGCGATTGAGCGGCTCGGGGTGGATGCGGGGCATCAAGTTCTCGCTGCTTCCCTGGATTCTTCGGATCTTCAGTCAAGGCTGGTCCCTTGCCAGCCCTGGGCAATCTCAGCCTGCATCTCGCCTATGGATTCACGCTGGGGGGGTTCTATGCGGTCCTAAGCAGTGGGCGGCTGGACCGGGCCGGTGAAGATCCGATTGCTGCTGGATGGATCGATCAAGGTTTGGCTCTCGGCCTCGCCGTTGGACTCATGATCGGGTTGATCGCCGGCGGGATTGCCGGTATGTTCATTGACTCTAATAGCTTCTCGTCCAAGGAGATCATTCTCGCTGGCGTGGTCACGGGCGTGATTGGCCGCGTACTCGTCGGTCCGCTTGTGTCGGCCTGGACATCGGTTCTGGCGAGAGCATCCCCCGGATGGGCTAACCGGAGAATATACGACGTTTCACCGATATCGGGAGAGGCTGGCTCCAGCAAGAATGGATGTAGGTTCCGTTGTCGCCACCGAGAGAGTGGATCGAGTTGACATCTGCGATTTTCGTTGGAGCCACAATCGGTCTGCAGCACGGTCTCGATCCAGCTGGACTTGAGCGGTGGTTACCAGGGCTGTCAGTCCTGAGCTTTGTCTCATTTCAAGGTGGCGGCTGGTAGCCAGCTCTGGCCACCATTCCATCGCGGGTCCACCGGCCCGCGTCGGAAGCGATATCGTTGCCGTGGACCTGCCAGGCATTCTCTATTTGCAACGAGAAGGAGTGAACGACCGATGAAACTTGGCGTCCACCTCCGGCCAACGGACGAAACGATCGACATTCGCGAGCTTGCCATCCTGGTCGAAACGGAGGGCTTCGAATCGCTCTGGGTGTCGGAGCACAGCCACATTCCGGTTGCAACGGCCTCCCAGTGGCCCGGAGGGGAGGGCATGCCGCGTTTCATGAGCCGCTTCCTCGATCCGTTCCTCTCGCTGGCACGCGCCGCCGCGGTTACTGAGCGAATCAGGCTCGGGACCGGCATCGTCCTCCTACCGCAGCGCGACACGATTCAGGTCGCCAAAGAAGTCTCGACACTTGATTTCCAGTCGGCTGGTCGGGTGATCCTCGGGGTGGGCGCTGGCTGGAACCGTGAGGAGATGCTCAATCACGGTCTCGATCCGGTAAAGCGCTTTCGAAAGATGGGTGAGCAGGTCCAGGCGCTGAAAGCGATCTGGTCCGAAGATGAAGCTGATTTCCATGGCGACCTCGTGCGCTTCGACGCGATCCAGATGTGGCCGAAACCTGTCCAGCGTTCCCACCTTCCGATTCTCATCGGCGGCGAGGGGCCGACGGTTCTCGATCGCGTCATCCAGTATGGAGATGGTTGGATACCGAACGATCATCCGGAGCTGCCGGGCCGTGCGCGTGAATTGCGAAACCGGTTCGAACAGCTTGGACGAGAATCGCTGCCGGTCACAGCGTTCGCCGTCGATCCTGATGCCGGACGAATCCGGCAGTTGGAGGATGCTGGCGTCGAGCGCTGTGTCTTCAATTTGCCTCGGGGTGATGCCAGCGCTGTGGCTGGGCAGGTGCGACGGCTAGCTCGCTTCCTGATCTGACACAAAAGGCCGCAACGCCGTTGAGATCAAATCCTCCAGGGGTTGTGTCCTCAGCATAGCTCTCTGCATATGGAGCGAAAGCGATTTGCGCCTTACGGTTAGAAGTGAATCGAAGGGAGAACCCATGCGTATCGGTATCGGAGCCGTTGGACTCATCCTCATCATCCTGCTCTTAATCCTGCCCCTCTAACCGTTCTGGTGAGCAGATTTCCAGTGCCGTACCAGAGCGCGCTTCGCTACGAGGCGCGCTCTTACGGTGTGGACATGGTTGGAGCACACGCTCTGATCTCGTACTGTCCCGTGAACAATCCTCGCCCGTGATCGAGTGGATGTTGCGAGTCAGATGGAGGATAGTCGAAGCCGGATGCAAAAAATAAAGAACCTCGTCGTCGAGGCGTTCGAGACCGCGCTGAACAGCAACTTGCTGCATTGGGCTGCGTCGGTCGCGTTCTACGCTGCCCTTTCTTTTGGCCCACTTCTTCTGTTGGTGATGATCGGGGCTTCCTACTTCACTGATGTCGACTGGGCGGCAAGCCGACTGTCAATCGTCCTCGGGAACTTCCTGCCTGATGAGAGCGAGAGTCAGCTTCGTGATTTCGTCACCAACGCCGTCCAGTCTCGAAACCGGATTGGCGTGTTCTCGATTATTGCGTTTCTCTATTCCGGAACACGGGTCTTTGCCTCGCTGACTCGTGCCCTGCATGTTATCTACGAGCAAGAGGAGGAACGGCAAGTCCTGCGAGAGGCTGCCGCCCAGCTAATCATGTTGTTGACGATCGGCGTCGCCTTTCTCTTTGCCCTGAGCTCTCGCTATTTTCTCCGGCTGCTCTCGGATGCGCTCCAGTTTCTGCCCTCCGGGGAGGAGCAAGCAGCGCAGCAGATCATTTCCGGCATCGTTCAGATTGTGTTGCTCTTTGGCGCGTTCATCCTGATCTATCGCTTTGTCCCGAGCACCGAGGAGAACTGGCGCCCGCCACTGATCGGCGCTGGAGTCGCTACCCTGCTCTTTGTCATCGTGCGGCCAGCGTTCATCTATTATCTGGAGCGTTTTGGCAATCAGAATCTCATCTATGGATCGGTTGCATCCTTCTTCGTGTTGCTGCTCTGGATCTGGATCGGCGCGATCATCACCCTGTTCGGTGGCGCTGTTGCCAGCAGCATCCGGAAGGTGGAGAAGCCCCCGGGATAGAATGTAGTCTATTCCTGCAGAGCTCGTTCACCGGCAGAGGCAACACCACCAGATAGGAACCAGTTCTCCTGGAGCGTCTAGCATCTCGGTTGCACCCTGGCCATAGCCCATGCAAATGATCACCGTCGAGATGACTCTTAGTCAGAATAGAGGGTATGGGGTGGGGAGAGGTGCTAGCGAGCCTGATATTCCAACTCTTCATCACCTCCTGCCATCGTTACCGGACGATGGCGGCGGTACATCACTACGGTGGGGCATGTGAGTCTGAAACGCCGCCGGCCTCGTGCCGGTCACGGATTGCGGGGACGAGCACGTGGGTGACGAGTACCTGGATCGCGCCAGCGGTGGGCACGGCAATCAGCGCGCCGAGAATTCCGTCGATCGAGCCGCCAGCAAAGACGGCGAAGACACCGAGGAGCGGATTGATGTTCGCCTGCCGCTGCATGATCTTCGGCATAAGCACATTGCTCTCAACCTGTTGCAAGATGATGTAGAACGCCAGCACCGCCGCCGCTTTGAGTGGGGAATCGATGAGCGCGATGAGGATTGCCGGGATCGCGGCGGCGATGGGTCCGATGATCGGCACGAGCACCGAAATGCCCGAGAAGATGGCCAGGACGATCGGGAAGCGAACGCCCAGAAGGCTAAGCCCGATGTAAGTCGCTATGGCCAGGATGATGCCGTCGATGGTGATCGCGCGGACGTAGCCGCCCATCTTCTGTCCCATTGCGTCGAGCACGTCGGAGGTCTGCTGGCGTACTCCATTGTCCGGGAAGATCGAGAGAAAATAACGGCGCAATGATGGCGCGGCAATAACCCAGTAGATCGAGAGGAAGAACGCGATTACCATCTCGGCCACCGTTGACACGATCTGGAGTGGGATTCGTAAGGCGACGCCGCCACTCGGAAAACTCTGGTTCTCGAGGAACTCGACGAGCCGCCCGCCACCGAACGGATCGTTCCGGTTGATCAGGTCGACGAGCTCGTCGCAGTTGCTGGGGGCTTCGTCGGCGATAATCACGCCGATGGTGAAAAGCAGCCCGAGCACGATCAGCACCAGCACGGCGTAGACCATGATCGCCGCCAGTCCCCTGGGCAGGCGAGTTTCGAGCCGGTCGACGAGCGGTTCGAGCGCGATGGCGATGATGGCCGAGGCGACGAGAATCGCCAGCGGCCGCGCCAGGAGAAGTATGCCGTAGAGCGCCCCGACGGCGATAAGGAGCGCCGCCGTCCGGATGAAGACCTCTCGCCAGAACGGACGACCAGCGTCAGTGGCCAGCACGCCCGTCTCCCGGGGGATGGATTCGCTCACCTGGCAACGCCCAACCAACTAGTCTTCCTCATGGGTTCGACTGTAACAAACCATGCGAGGAAAGATGCCGCGGTCCGGCGGAACGTGTCCGCAATTGAACCGGTTGCCTGTACACCGGCCTACGTCAATGGATTGCTGGCACATCGTGGTATCGTCCCCGAGAAAACGAACCTCTCCGACATTGAATGCGTCGCCGGGTCGGTAGGGGCGTTACACAGACACGCGCCAGCAGCGCTTCTCTACCCTGCCTTGGACATGGATCCCAGACGCGCGCCGCCTATGGGTAACGCCTGCGAAAGCGCTCCAGCACCAGCGGCATGGTTGGATCGAACTCCCGGCCGATCGACGGTAACGTTCGGCTGAAATAGCGTTCGTGGGCGGCATACCAGGATTCCCAGGTACGGTCATCTTCCCCCTCGTCGTAGGCGAATTGTGCGTCCACCTGGTTCATTGGCATGATCCGGATTTCAACCGTCTCGATGGCGCATTTCGGCGTGCCGTCGCCGGCAAGAATAATCGAGAGATCACCCGGTTGGGGGATAGGCTCGTTCTCAGCTTCGAATCGCCAGAGCGCGTCACAGGTTGCCGTCTTGCTGCCCTCCATCACCAGCGCCAACAGTTCATCCGCAAGCTCCGGCGAGTCTCCAAAGTGCCAGGCTTGAGGTGGATCCACCGGAACTGCCGATCCTAACTCTTCTCGGGATTGATTCCAAAACTCCACTATCGCTGCTGTAGTCATGCTCTCCTCTTTTCTTCAGAGACGGCCCCTGATGACGACATCGATGATCCCACAGCTTCGGACTGGATTGTGACGCCATCGAGAACTAGACCTGTTTGTAGTCAAACTGGCCGATGAACAAGCATGTTGTTTCGACCCGGGCGCCCGTGAAACGAGTAGCCGAAATCCCGAGGCCGCGATATCGACATGTTCAATGGTCTGATCTCTGTCAAAACATCGCCGTTGGCGCGTCTCGGTCTTGTTTCCGCTGTCTCCCCGGGCCTGGACTGACGGGGTCGCCAGACGGGCCAGCGGCGACGTCTCTACGAATGCAGGCTCTCGTGAGTCATCCGGACCAAACGAATCTCTCATAGTGAAACAGTGGTAGTTAGCCTAAGCGCAAAGGTTCGCCTGAACGCAGGTGGGTTCAAAAGTAAGTGGGCTGACGAATCGTTGGTGACCAATGGCGGGTAGTCGGTCTGGGTCGTGGCGCGTAGCTTCTGAAGCGGAGGCTATGCGTTATTCGATTGGCGAAAACGAGGTCCAGATTGTCTATTCGACATGCCGCATTTCAGATCGTCCGGCTTATGGCGCTCACGGCCATTATGGCCGGCATCGTAGCTTCCGGCGTCCTCTCCGGTTTCGGCGAAGAAGGCTCTGGAGACGCACTTGCGCTCAGAATCAACAAGACCGTCGAAAGCATCTGGGAGCGCTCCGATGGTCCAGTATCGCGAAAGCAGGTCGACCGGGCCTGGCTGTGGGGCCCAGAGCCAGTTACGACCTCGACTGAATACTATCCGGGCAGCCCTTCCGGTTTGCGGACGCTCGTCTACTACGACAAAGGGCGCCTGGACATTCTCAATCCGGAATCGAACACCGGCGACGAGTGGTATGCGGTTGGGGGCTTGCTTGTCCAGGAGATGCTGGCCGGCCGGGTCCAACTCGGTGACGCTTTCTTTGTCGACCGGCCTGCCCCGGAGATCCCACTGACTGGCGACTTTGGCCAGGTGAGTCCTGTCACCTATCGCACACTTGCGCCCTTTACCAGCGCCTGGCAGGGCGGCGACGTCGCCAACGCACAGGAGCGCCAGGCTCAGCCACGGGCCGGAGAGATAGTCGCCGTCCATCTCGGTGGCGACGGCGGGATCGATCCCGGATTGCATGCTGGCTCGAGCGTCTACTATGGCTCGTTTGACGACACAACGAACCATAACATCGCCGATGTGTTCGATCGCTGGGTTGGCGCGCAGCCGTACCCGTCTCTTTACTTGCTCGGCCATCCAATCAGTGAACCATATTGGGTTGACACCGTCGTCAATGGGGAGGGACAGACAGTCCTCATTCAGGCGTTCGAACGACGGGTGCTGACCTACAATCCCAACCGTCCAGTGGGCTGGCAAGTTGAGTCCTCAAATGCTGGCCAACACTACCGTGCCTGGCGTTCCCTGGCGACGGTGACCGATCCGGAGTACATGCCATTGGCGGCTGAGATACCTTTCGGCGAGGAGGTTGTCGGGTCGGCGCTGAGATGGGATGTTGATCCGTTCATGCTCGCCGCGATCAGCAAGGTAACTTCGTCAGGCAACCTTCAGGACATCAACGCGAATGGCGGGCGAGGCCTGCTGGCGGTCCACCCGCGGCTCCACGACATACCTGGCCTAGAAGCGCTCGTCGATCCTGCCATCAACGCTGACAATGGAGCGCGAGCGCTCAAGTTCTGGATGCCCGACGGCGTTGAGAGCTTCGACTGGCGCAGCGTGCTGGCAAACTACTATACGCATGGAAACGTGGACTGGAGTAGTGCTTCATTGGAGTCCTTCGTCCACAATGTGCTCGAGGCGTATGACGACCTCAGAGGTGAGCATCCCAGGCTGGAAGCTGGTCCAGCCGCAAGTGAGGTCTGGGGCGGAGTGCTGGCGACTGGCCCGGCAGCCTTCTACGATCCCAGCTACACCACGCCGTGGTGGGAGCGCACGCAACAGCTTTACGCGAGCAAGGGCGTGATTGCGGCGAGCTACGAGCCGGATCCGGACGGTTACTACTGTGTCCGGCCCGGGTACGTCCCTGGCGAGCGACTCCGGTTGCGGGCCAACGGCGTGACGATCACCTGTACTATCGGTGACATGGTGGCCGATCACGATCTTCATAACTGGTTGCTGGTCTCTGGATGGGCCGTTGAATTGAGCTGGTCGGCGTTTAGCGCTCTCGGCCTCCAGCACTACAACTATGTTGAGGTCGATTATCCGGGCTCCTGGGCAAAGAGCGTTCCACCCATTCCCCCGCCAGCGCCCAAACCGCAGAACCCGCCGCCAGCAGCGACCCAGCCAGCGCCGACTCAGGTTCCGGTTGTGCCGGAGCCAGCGCCTGGCCAAGTTCCAGAAGTCGAGCCGGTGGATTCGCCGCCCCCGATGTTGCCAGCGAATTCAGGAACGGAGCCGGTTCCGCCAGTAGCTGAACCGGAGCCTGATCCGCCCGCGGAAGCAGTCCCCGATCCGACGCCAGCGCCCTGATAGCTGGCGGTCGAGACCCGCGACAACCGCTACAGACTGGTGCTCAATGCCAGTCTGTAGCGGCCTCTTCCGTCTCACCGTGCGACGATGGATAATCTCTGGCAAGGCGCGGCTCGCCACGATCGCGAACCATGTAATGCATGAAAGAGGTTGCTATGCCATCCAAGTCCGAACTCAAGGATCAGATCCAAGGTTCCCGGCAGCGTTTCGCGAATGCCGTGAAAGACGTGGATGCGAGAACCCTGGAGACGCTCGCGATATGTGGTGTCTGGACTTCCCGCGATGTTGCGGGCCATCTCGCGGATTGGAATCTTGAATTTCTCGCCATTGCCGACCACGCGACCGGTGGCCCGACACCCGCTCGTCCTGCTATCCTGGATTTCGAAGCGTTCAATACCAGCCATGCTGAGGCAAGGAAAGGCCAGTCATGGGCCGAAGCCTATGGAGACCTGGATGCATCGGTCGACAGTTCCCTCGCCGCGCTGGATAGCTCTTCTGACGAGCAACTGGCAACGGTGATCCCGTTCCCATGGGGTGGCGAGGGAGAGCTCTATCACGTCTTTGATGGTGTCGCCGAGCACATGGACGAGCACGTCGTTGATCTGGAGGAGTATCTCCATGATTCGTCAGCAAGTGCGGGATCTACAAGAAGTCAACATGCATAGTTCCCGGCATCCGTAGCAGGTCAATCAAGACGCCATCAGCGCGATTGCGTATCAGTGACCGGAGATGTTGCAGGATCCGGGCTGAGCGTAAATTCAGGCACATAAGGCGCTGCGCTGCCAGATCCTAATCTGCCGTTCACATGCCACTTACATTTCACTGCCAGGTTAATGGCAGTGTCGTTGCGATGCTGCTCAAACCATCGGAGGTGTGTCGATGTGTGCCCTCGTTGTAGCCCTGAAGTTCATCGAAGTCACGACAAGTGCGGAAGATCAGCTTGAGACGTTTGCCCGTCAGATCGCATCGGTGGACGGTTTGCGTTCAACTTGCTGGCTTCGATCTGGAAACCGGATCATGCTGGTCCAAATGTATGAGTCACACGCAGCGGCCAACAGCTTTCTGGATGGCACGTTGTTTGCGAATCTGGGGCGTTTGCCCGGCTGTCAGGATGTATTCGCCGCTGGCTACGATGTCCAGACGCAGTTGAACGCGTATTCTGTCCCCGGCGCGATCGAGTCCGTCGATATCGTGGAGCGCCAATTTGTCTATGCCTGAATGGGTGTTTCTCAGGCGTTGGGTGGACCGGTGTGCTTAGTCACCAAACAGAGAGAATATGACGCCTGTCCCTGCGATCCAGGCACTCGTCTTCTCCCCTTGCCCCTTCGATATCGTGGCATGGTCTAGCCGGTGGTTGTCAACGTCGAGAGTCCCTGTCCACCTCGGACGTCGAGAGCCATCGTGGTACCTGCTGCCGGGCGAGAGACCAGAGAATCGGATCCTCCCGCCGCGATTTGAACGGTTACCGGGTGATTCAGCCGGTCGAAGTCGGCGCGGCGAATGGTCACAATATCCTGAGCACTCCCGGCATAGAAACGGAAACGTTGATCGCCTGCTAGCTGTCCATCGATGTAGACGGGCATCTGCCAGAACGCGCCGAGCGGGGGTAGAAACCTCAGGTCCACGTCCGGAAAGGCGGGGCGCAAGCTGACTTGATCGATGATCGTAACGTTTCTTTCGGCGAATGCTCGTTGCAGCAAGATGGCGTCAATCTCCTGATCGGCGCGCAACACCAGCATGACGAGATGATTGTTTACGAACGCTAGATCAGCCTGCACGAACGAGGCGGCTGATTGCTCAGTTCTCGCTGGCGTGTCGCAAGGAGTTATGTCTTCAGTGTGCTCCATCGTGAATGGAACATGATTGTCGCTCAAGTAGGAGACTAGCCGTTGTCGAAACTGCATTTCTCCAACCCTCCCTGTTTCTGAGTGCTGTTTGACCTGGAAGTTCGGCGGATTCCTCGCCACGGCTTGCTCCAGCCCTGGCGAGGCGCGGTTATCGTTAGCCTGTATGACCTGCGTCTAGGTGATCCGGATCTCCAGGTTGTTCGTTACTTCATGGACTCCCGGAGCCCGCCAGACCGCTTCTTCCGCCTGGCGTTTTTCAGCCCGCGAACTGACCGCCCCGCTCAGCGTGACATGACCCTGGTCCATCTCGATCCGAATGCGCTCGGCATCGAGTTCGGCGTGGCGCACAAGGGCCAGCTCGATGAGCTGCTGAATCTCCTCTTCCGACGAAGGATGTTGACGGACCCGGATGAGATTCGTGATCGCCTTAACACCCTTGATTCGTTTCGTTGCCGCTACGGTCTGCTCGCGCTGGAAGTTCCAGTCGACTTCACCCTCAAGCGTCACGTGGCCGTCACTGACCCGAATATCGATCTGCTCGAACGGCGTTGCCGGATTCCATTCCAACGTATCCGCGATGGCGCGGGCGAGGTCGGTATCCGATCGAAATGCCATCCCGGCCGGCCGGACAATGATGTTGTTCGCAACTGCGCGCACCCCGCTCACCCTCAGCGCCGCGTGCTCCGCGGCCCAGTTCTGGGTGAATGTGTGCACGGTGCCGGTCAGCGTGACAACCCCATCGTCGACCTCGACGCCGACATCGGTCACCTCGACTTCGGGATCCCAGTCCAGTTCATCAATCACGGCTTGTTGGATATCTGCATCGGTAAACACTGGCGTTAGCATCTCACTTGCCTCTCTGAACACTCCCGCTCCTCCTGAAGCGCCAAACGCACTCGCCGATAGACCGAAACATGGCAGGATGCTCAGCTCGCCTGTATCGGAATGCGGCGCTGTTCGGCTGGTTCTGTCTTGGGCAACCGGATCTCAAGGACGCCGTCGGTTAGGCTGGCTTCAGCGTTCTCGTCATCGACGTCCGATGGCAATGTAACTGCCCGATAAACGCGGCCCAGCCGGCGTTCACGCCGGTGCCAGGTCCCTTCCGTTTCGTCGCGCTCTTCTCGCGTCTCGCCCTGAATTGTCAGCATGCCGTTGCGTACCTCGATCGTCAGATCCTCCGATTAATCCCGGGAACAGAAGCCTTCACGATCACCGTGTTGCTCGTTTCCTGGACATCGAGGCTGACGGTGTCGCTGTCGCGCATTTCGCCAAGCACGGGCATTTCGCGGGTGAACCGGTCAAACCTGTCCCGGAGTGATTCGATCTCCTGCAACATCGACCGTGTAGTGATGCTCATGAAATGCCTCCTGTTCGCTCGCTACGAGGGATTGGTTCCTTCGTCTCACTCTAATCCTGAATCAATCGCAGACGCGTTAACGTCGGTTTGGCAGGCGCTACAGATCCGTGACAATCTGGCGCATCGCCGGTCGCTGGAGATCTCCAAAACACCGCGAGCGCTATGTCGGGTCCGCTATGATCGGGATGAACACGAGGAGTTCAGCAATGACTGAAGACACTCCAATTCGCGTCGTCGTCGCGGGCGTGCCACGTGGCTACCAGAATCCCGAACCCGACGGCCGTTGGTTGCGAGATCATCACATCGAGCAGATCAAGGCGGTCTCGTCGCGGTGCGCCTGGTCCACACCACCCGCGATGATCTGGAGCCAGGATATCCTGCCGAGCGGCCGGCGCGGAGGTCCTGTTGCTCGAAGCTGGCGACGACGAGTGGTACCGCAACGAGATTCCCGACGACGACTTCGCCAAGCTGGTCACGTCGAGTCTGCGCTGGATGCAGGCGTGCAGCAGCGGTGTCAGCCACATCCTCGGGACTGGATTGCTTACCGATGACGTCATTCTGACGAACGCCGCCGGGGTCCACGCCGACGCGCTTGGCAGAGAGCACGCTGGCGGCTGTCCTGCTGCATGCCAAACAGCTCCGCAAGAGGATCGAGAACCAGCAAACTCATACCTGGGAAGAGGTGCACTGCGACGAATTGCGTGGCGGACGATGACTGTTCTCGGGACCGGCAATATCGGCTACGTCGGTCGCTCGACTGGCCAGCGCCTTCCGGATGAGGCTGATCGGGGTCCGTCGCAATCCGCGACCGACGCGAGTACTTTGGAGCTGTCGTCGGTTCGGATGAACTACACCACGGTATTGCCGGAGACCGACTATCTCGTCATTGCCTGCCCGTTGACCGATGAAACCCACGGCATGATCGGCGCGCTCGAGTTTGCGATTCGATCAAGGAAGGCGCCTACCTGATCAATGTCTCGCGCGGACTCGTCGTCCAGCAGGAAGCACTGCTGGCGGCGCTGGAATCGGGGACGACTCTCCGGCGCATTTCTCGACGCCCACGCTGAGGAGCCGCTCCCGGACGATCATCCATTCTGGGATGCTCCCGGCGTCACCGTCATCCCTCACGACTCCCATTCGTCGCCTTACATCGGTGACAACATCGTCGACCTCTTCACCGACAATCTGCGCCGCTACATCGCTGGCAAACCGCTACGGAATGTGATCGACCGGGAGCGCGGGTATTGAGGTGAGGAATAGTGGGTGCAAAGTCAGATTGCCGGGACTCGAGATGGGTTGAAGCCGTATCAGATGGGCCAAGTCTTGCGACTATCAAAGCAGACTATCTCTCCCGACGCATCCCGGTAACGATGTATTCCGCGGCGGCGATCGTCGGGAAGTGGAGGTTGCAGCGCGGTCCCCAGGGGAAGATCGAAGCGTCGAGAACACGCAGCCCGTCGAAACCGTGGACCTGTCCCTGGTGATCGACGACTGCGGTCGGATCGCTTGCCAGCCCCATCCGGCAGGTCGACGACGGGTGATATGAGGTGACGGCTCGGGCCTTGACGAATTCGCGCAGTTCGTCGCGGTTTTGCCAGTTGAAGCGGTGGTTGGGATCAGGCGCCAGACGGGTTGAGAGCGGCGGGGTACCGGTGATCCTGGCCGACAGCTCGACGCCGTCGCAGAGCGCTTCGAGATCGGTGGGATCGCTCAGGTAGTTGTGGTCGATGTCGAGCGTCGCCTCGGGATCGGGCGAAGTCAGCCGGACATGGCCCTGCGAACGCGACCACTGCAGGCTCGGCGTTAGCCGGAAGACCCACCGGCCAAGATCCTCGACTGAAGATCTGAATCGGGTAGAGGTGCAGGTCGATCTCATCGTCGATCTGGTTCGAGCGGGCGAAGATGACCGGGCGGGCAAAGATGATTATCTCCTGGTCTGCGGGCGCGTCCTCTTCCCGCATCATGTAGAAGCGGTTGACTCCTCGCGCCGCCGGGTGGTCCATGAGATGCTCGCCGACGCCGGGCAGTTCGTGTTGAACCGCAATGCCCATCTCCCGCAGATGCTCGCCCGGGCCGATCCCGGAGCGTAGGAGAACGGCTGGCGATCCATACGCTCCCGCCGACAGAATCACCTCGCGCCCTCGAAACTCGCGTCCGCCGGCGCA
Source organism: uncultured Chloroflexia bacterium (assembly GCA_963709995.1). Classification (GTDB taxonomy): domain Bacteria; phylum Chloroflexota; class Chloroflexia; order Thermomicrobiales; family CFX8; genus JAUIIK01. The sequence continues at coordinate 48,897 of CAVPYN010000013.1, forward strand.
GCGCACGCCAACTGCGCGGCGTCCTTCGAACAACACGCGATCCGTAAATGTGTCCGCCAATATCGTCAAATTTGGCCGGTTGCGCGCTGGTTCGAGGTAGGTGAAGACGCCGCTCATCCGCACGCCCTCGGCGACGTTGCGCGGGACCTGTCCGACGCCCGGCCGCTGGTCTCGGCTACCGTTCATGTCGGTGATCCGGTCGAAGCCGATCTCATCTGCAGTCGCGAACATCACCTGTTCGAGTGGAGTCATTTGCTCGTCGGAAACGCGCTCGACCGGCGCCGGGCCATCAGATCCATGCAGATCGTTTCCCGCAGCCATCGGGTCGGATTCGGCGCGTTTGAAGGCGGGCAGGAGGTTATCGAAGTCCCATCCGCTGTTCCCCCATCCCGCCCACTGATCGTAGTCGATGGCCGAGCCGCGCAGCCAGACGCAGGCGTTGATCGTCGACGAGCCTCCAAGCACTTTGCCGCGTGGCAGATGGACCTGATAGCCGGTCGGGCCGGGTGCGTTGTGATATTCCCAGGGGTGCGAGTCCTCCCAGAGATAGGATGGGTCGAGGATCTCCGGCGGCCAGTCATCGCGTCGCTCGCCGTAGTCCGGGCCGGCTTCGATCAGCAACACCGTCGTGCCCGCATCCTCGCTCAGCCGCGCCGCCAGCACGCAACCAGCGGCCCCTCCACCAACGATGATGTAGTCCCAGATTCGTTCGCCCGCCGTCATCAGTTTGTCTCCCGTCGTTTCGATCAAGTGTAATGGAGACGCAGTGATTTCCTGGTTGGCACTGGCAGGTGATAGAAGCGACAGGAATGTGTCCTGATTGCCCCGATGGCCGTCGCCTGAGGTGATGGGAGATCAAGATCGTGAATCGAGAGACGATAGCCCCAATACTTGCTGGCTCCGGCATTGCGATCGCCTGCTTTGGACTTGGTTTCCTCTTCGACGCGCTCTGGAACTGGCACTAGATGACCGGCATGGCCGTGCTGCTCGCCATCGCGGTCATGGGCATCGGCACTTTGGCGGTGACCGGCCGCGATCATCCTCCAACCTGGGGCGGCAGGTTCTGGAGCATCTACATCGAAATGAGCGGGCGCGATGCCGCCGGGGGCGGGTTCAGCCAGATGACGCGGCCCGAGGGCGAGATCCACGCCAGGTTGCTGCTGGTCGCGATCATCCCGTTGCTCGGGTTGATTTTCCTCCTTGCTGTCGCCATGACATGCCCCTGATTTATCGAACGGCGCATGGGCTATTCTTAGGCTCATGATTGCCGCGATCGAACAACCTGAACCAATCATCAACATCATGGGCGAACTGGTCGCGCTGGGACCCATCCGTGAAGATCTGCTGCCACTCTATGAGCGCTGGGAGAATGATTTCGAGGTTGTCAGAACGCACATCCAGACTCCGATGCCGATGACCGCCGAGGTGATGCGGCGCTGGTTCGAGCGGGTGCGGAGTGGGACCGAACGCATCCCCTTCACCGTCTACGATCGTGAAAGCCTGCAGCCGATTGGTCTGAGCGGGCTGATGGGCGTTGACTTCCGTAACCGCACCGCCGAGTTGCACATCACCATTGCTGAAGCAGCCTACCGTGGTCGAGGCTACGGCACCGAGACGGCGCGGCTGGTGCTCGACTACGCTTTCACCGCGCTCGGTCTGCGGAGTGTCATGCTGACAGCTGTGGAATACAACGCCGCAGGTCTGCGCGTCTACGAGAAGATCGGCTTTCGCGAGATCGGGCGTCGCCGCGAGGCGTTTCTGATGGGCGGTCGATTCTGGGATGTCGTTCATATGGATATTCTGGCAAGCGAATTCCAGAGCCCGGTGTTGGGTCAGGTCTTCAGCGTCAAGAGCCCTGAACGCACGGAAATGACAACTGAAGGAGCGCCATCCTGAGCGAAGGCGCTCGTAACCTCGTTGGGACTCGATGCTCTCAGCAAGGAATGTTGACCGTCAGATGAGGTGAGGAGTAGCTCGATGCCCTGGATTCCGGTCATCCCAGCGGAAGAAGCAGGCGATGATCTGCTGGCGGCTTACAGGCATCTCGGCATTGAATCAGGCGATATGACGCCGCCCTACGATGTGGTCACGAACAACGGGCCGGTCATCCTGCGCCAGATGCTCTTCTCCGACACGGTGCGCTTCGGCGATTTCACATTGAGCCGTTTGCGCCGGGAGATGATCGCAACGCTCGTCTCGGCAATCAATCACTGCGTCTTCTGACTCGTCGCTCATGCGCGGTGGGTGCGCCGTGAAGGTGGCAGCGACGAACTGGCCGATGGGCTAGCTCGGGGCGAGTGGTATAACCTGGGTCTCGACGGGGCCGACCATACGATGCTTGCCTACACTGAGAAGCTCACCATTGAACCTTCGGCTGTAACTCAGGCTGATGCGGACGATCTCCGCGATGCTGGCTTCACCGACGCCGAGATCGGCGACATCGCGCTGACGGTGGCCTTCTTCTCCTACATGAACCGCATCGTCGACGGCCTCGGCGCGCACATCTCGAACGGTGTCGAAGCGGAAGCCCGGCGGCTTGGCGTCTGGCGGGGGCAGCCAGCCTGAGCCATCGTGCCCTCATCTGGCTGGCGTCACGCTGGATCAACCGATCAGCGTGATTGCGATGCAAAGAAGAATGACGATGCCGGAGACCGGCAAGGTTGACCGGCGCGGATTGATACTGCCGATCAAGTCATTGAGTTGATCGTCGTCGAGCTCGGTTGCGTCGATCATCATGATTCGGGTTCTGATGTTGCCGGTCGTGATTTCCATAATCGTTCCCTGTTCCGGATTGTCTCCAGGTCTCCTTCGCCGGCCGCTGTCCCGGACAACGGATCGGCAATCACAGAGTATGGGGGGAACGTTCATCGCGATATTGTGGAGTCTGTGGGATCGACCATCGTGGTTTCTCGATGAGTAGGAGAATAGGGAAGAGAAGAACAGTGTCGCCTGTCCCTGGGCCACGACGGTCCAGGGACAGGCGAGGTTTCCAGCCTGGTTGGTCAGCTGGCGGGACTGAATTTCTGGACGCGGTGATTGCCGACGTCGGTGACGTAGACGTTGCCCGCCCCATCGACTTCGATTCCCCAGGGTACGTTGAACTGACCGGGACCGCTGCCAGGCGTTCCGAACGAGTTCAGCGCCTCACCGTCCAGGCGTGAAGATCTGCACCAGGTTGTTGGCGTGATCGACAACCAGCACCAGGCCCTGTGGAGTTGTTGCCACTCCTACTGGTCCGCTCAGTTCACCTAATCCAGAACCCAACGATCCCCACTGATCGATGTAGTCGCCACTGCGGTTGAAGACCTGGACCCGGTTGTTGCCGAAGTCGCTGACGTAGACTCGCTCGCCGTCGACGGTGATGCCCGATGGTTGCTGGAACTGGCCGTCGCCGCTGCCAACCCCGCCCCACTGATCGAGGAAGACGCCGTTGGCGTCGAACTTCTGGACGCGATTGTTGCCCGCATCGGCGACATAGACGTTGCCGTCGGCATCGGTCGCGATCGCCGTCGGGTTGTTGAACTCGCCGGGAGCGGTGCCGGCCGTGCCCCACTTGCCGAGATATTGCCAGGTAGAGGTGAAGCGTTGGACGCGGTTGGAATAGCTGTCGGTGACGTAGATATCGCCGCTGGTCAGGTTGACTGCAAGACCGGCGAGTAGATCGTACTGGCCGCGCTCGGGTCTGCTCAAGCTCAGAAGATCCAGGGGGGTGCCGTCAGGAGTGAAGCGGGTGATTGATCCAGAGTCATAGGAGACTTTGTTGCGGTCGACGGTGAGCAGATTGCCGTTCTGATCGAGGGTGATGTCGGAGACGTTGCCGAATTGCCCGCGGCTAGCGTCGTGAACCTCATACAGGAATTCGCCATCAATCGTGAACTTCTGGACGCGGTTGTTGCCGTAGTCGGCGACGTAGAGGTTCCCGGCATGGTCGAGCCCGATTCCTCTGGGGGCGTTGAAGAGACCCAGGCCGTAGCCGTTGCCGCCCCACTCGGTATGGTAACCAGTGTTCGGGCTGAGTACCTGGACACGATTGTTGCTGTTATCGACGATGTAGATGTAGCCCTCGTCATCGATATCGATGCCAGAGGGATTCTTGAACTGGCGCGTGCCAGCTCCCTCCCCACCGAACATTCCACGGTAGCTCGTATTGGCATTGAACTCCCAGATGACGTGCTTCTGGTAATCCGTGACATAGATCACTCCATCTGGCGCGATCGCGACATCCGACGGATGGACGAACAAGCCGACCCCGAATTGTCCCTGATAGACGCCATCCAGATTGAAGTACTGGACCCGGTCGTTTTCGAGATCAGTCACGTAAACGAGCTGGCCACTGATCGCAATCCCAGTGGGGCTTTCGAACTGGCCGTCGCCGGTTCCGGGCGAGCCGAACTCCTTTAGAAGTCCGCCCTGCGGGTTGAAGACCTGCACCCGGTCATTGCCCTGGTCGGTGACGTACAGGCGGCCGTCGTCGCTGAAAGCGGCATCGACCGGGAACTTGAACTGGCCGGGAGCTGTGCCCTCGCTACCCAGTGTGCCGATATAGACCCCATCTTCGTCGTATTCGATCAGGCGGTGGTTGTGGGTATCCAGCACCCAGAGACGGCCGGCTCCATCGACCGCGACGCCAACCGGGGCCTTCATTGCCGTGAAGGGCGTGTACTCACTTCCCCAGGTGGAGTTAAACGCGTACTCGGTTGCCGGCGTTTCAGTAGCAGTGGCTGTCGGGCTGGCCGTCGTCGCTGCGGTTGTTGTGACCGTCGGGCTGGCCGTCGTCGCTGCGGTTGTTGTGACCGTCGGGCTGGCCGTCACTGTTGCGGAGGCAGACGCGGTTGCCGTGACCGTGACCGTGACCGTCGCTGTGGCAGTTCCATTGCCGCCACCATAGCGCCAGGCATAGTAGTGCTGGCCGACGTTGCCGGCTTCGACGACGAAACCCTCGGGGTTGCCCGGCGTGTAGGTCAGGCAGCGGCGCTCGAAGCATTGGATCAGGACATCGCGGTAGGTCCCGGCCACCTTGACATTGGCCCAGTAGGCTTCGGTGATCGGCCGGCCGGTTGCGAAGTAAGGGTTCTCGAAGAGCTGGCTGTCGACAAACTGACCATTCTCATAGACTGTGCCGCTCGAGTTCATGAACTCCCAGAAGGGCGTCGCGATGGCGTGGTTCGTCACATCGTCGATGATCGCGGCGGTGACATCATGAGCGGCAAGAAGAGGATCGTCCGTGAGTATCGCTGCTCGGTCGACCCGACTGGCGATGACCGTTGCGGGCGCCAGTGGCGCGGCGTCGAGCAGCGACCCGAAGGTGGCGTAGGTTGGACCGCTAGGATCGTCGGCATCTCCGGCGACATTGACCGTTGCCGGAGAGCGTGGGTCGAACATCGCGTCGCCGATCTGCATGTTGCCGGTGATCAGTTCCACGACGAGCAGTCCGTTGGTGACATACCAGATGCTGCTGGAGCCGGCCTCAGGTTGAGTGATCTCCATTCGCGACTTGTCGAAGTACTGGACGTCGCGTATGCCGTCCGGCGCTTCGGCGTAGGGTTCCTGGATGATGTTTGTGTTGGCTTCTGGCCCCCACATCCAGGTGCGGGCGGTGAGACCATCGAGGACCGGTTTGTCGGTGCGCTGCCAGGTGCGTTGGAAATGTTCGTTGCCGGGTGGAGCCGCCAGGGCTGTATAGACGGAGAAAATCAACAGTGCCAGCACCGGAAGCGCGGCAATGATCTGCCAGCCGGTTCGAGACGGGAAGGATCCAGAGCCTCCAGTTGATGTCATGTGAACCCTCTTTCATCGCTATCCGCACTATGTGGACGCAATCGACGGGACATCAGCCCCGCCAGCGACAGCGTAATTCACGATGAACCAGGATGAAATCGAAACATCTCACTGCTCGAGTATCGTAGTTTTTCGATGGATGGTCGGGCGCGGAGTTGTCGACGCCCACCAGCGTTGACCTTTCACTCCTCCAGAAACTCAACCTCGCCGCTGTCGAGGTGGTAGTAGCCGCCAGCGATCTGGATCTTGCCACTCTCAACATGGGGCGCAAGAACTCGTGCCGTGCGCAGCCGGTCGACTGAGAGGTAAATGTTGTCGCGGATCGTGTTCTCGATCGGGTCGCCGCCGCGAGACGCCGCGCTGCGGGCGACCGGAGCGATCGCCTGGACCAGGCTGTTTGGATGACTTGAAATGTCTTGACCGGCGGCGAGGGCAGCGATTGTCGTCTGGACGGCGCCGCAATCCTGGTGGCCGAACACCAGAATCAGCGGCACGCCAAGCTGTTCGACGGCAAACTCCAGGCTGTTCTCGATGGCGTCGTTGACGATGTTGCCGGCCACTCTCACCGTAAAGAGATCGCCAACACCCTGATCGAAGAGGATCTCCGGGGAGACCCGAGAGTCGGCGCACCCGAGGATCGCCGCCACTGGTTTCTGGAACTCGGCAGCCTGTTTGCGGTCGTTGATCGACTGGTGGGGATGGCGTGGCTTCCCGGCGGCAAAGCGCCGGTTTCCAGCGATCAGTTGTTTCAGCGCAATGACCGACGGGCTGTCTGGGGTCAGGCCAGCGTGAATGTGACGCCCTCCGAACTCACGGACGGCATGGCCCGCTTCGCCAACACTAGCGAGGAAATGGCGTTCCAGGATACGCTGGGCCCGGTTCGTCAGTTCAGCCTCGGTCATCTCGTCGCGAAAATCAACCTCCACCACGCTCGTATCGGCAATGCCGGAGGCTATGTCTTGCCGCGCGACGTCAGCCAGTTGCCGGTAATGCGCTTGGATGCGTTCGAGCTCGGCGTCGTCGAGTGCTTCGAGGTTGAGCAGTGCGTTATGCGCGCCCGCCGTTGCCCGGATCAACTCATCGACCTTGACCTGGAGGGCGGCGCTGTCGCGGTTCTGGGTGTTCTGGATCAGGAAGACCATCAGGAAGGTGATGATCGTCGTGCCAGTGTTGATGACCAGCTGCCAGCCGGTGCTGAACCCGAATATCGGTCCGGTCAGCATCCATGCCAGGACGAAGGCAACCGCCGCGATGAAGGCACGCGAATGTCCCATCTCCCGGGAGGTCTTGACGGCAAAGCGCTGGAACAGCGATGGGAGATGCTCCTGGAGGTCGCCTTTGCGATAGGCGCCCACGAGATCGTCCCAGAGATCGGTGAAGCTATCCCGTTGTGAATCATCCACTGACCGGCGCTCTCTTTCGTTCAGCGAACGAGCGTCAGGTATCTCGTCTGGATTATTTCATGCCACGGTGACGAGCGAATGCCGGTATTCGCCCGCCATGGTTCGAATCTGGATATAGTCTGGGGCATCGTCGATGGACCGGGCTGCGGCAAAGATGTCTTGGTAGGAGCACCGACGTCGGTCAACAGATCGGGCAGGGGATCGGTGTCGTTTATCTCGCCAGCGCTGTCGACATAGCGAGGGATATTGGTTCCCGGTCCAGTGAGGCTTTTGCCCTGGCTTACAGCGGGCGCTGGCTGGCAATCACCGGCGCGTATCAGGAGGCGCTTGACACTGGCAAGCGCGCAGTGGAGATCGCTGAACAGATCCAGCATTTTCACTGGATCACATTGACGCGCACTTTGCTTAGCCTGACCTACATCGAGGTCTTTGCGCTTGAGAGGGCAGAGGCAATGCTCGAACGAGTTCTTCAGGTCGCTCGGTCCATGAATTCGCTGGCGGCGATTCGCATCGTATACGGGGCGGTGGCGTCATTCTGTTTGCTTGTCGGGGACTATAGCCGAGCGCAACGACTGCTCGACAGCGTGGTCGATCCGAAGACGCCTCCGGATACCGTGTACTTGCGCCAATGCTGGTACGCGAATGCCGCACTCGCCTTCGCTCAGCGCAAGTTCGACCATGCGCTAGACATTGTCGATACGTTGATCGAATCGATCCCAGGTGATGGAGGCATCCTGTCGCCTCAGCTCGTCCGGCGGCGCGGTGAGGCGCTCCTGGGATTCGGCCGCTTGGATGAGGCAGAAGCCGATCTCGACCAGGCGCTCGACGGCGCTCGGCAGCTTGGATATCCCCCATTCATCTGGCCGGCCTGGGCTTCACTGAGACGGCTCTATCTTGAGCAGGGCCGAGTTGACGCAGCGGAGGAAGCGCGCCGGGCGGCCCTGGAAGTAGTCGACCAGATCGCGGATAGCCTGGACGACGATGAGTTGAGGGAGAACTTTCTAATGCGTGCCACTGCGCAGCTGCCTGGAACGTTGCCTTTCACAGCCACGGCATCTGTCGGAGGTCTGACACAACGCGAGGTCGAGGTCCTCCGTCTGGTCAGCGAGGGCTTGACCGATGCGCAGATTGCCGACCGTCTGTAAATCAGTCCTCGCACCGTCACGGCACACGTCTCGAACCTGCTGGCGAAGCTCGAGGTCCCCAACCGGGCAGCAGCCAGCCGCGTCGACGTCGAACGGGAGCTGATCTAGACCGGATTCAGATCGTCGGTCCATCTTCTTGTCATCTCGACCGGAGCGAAGCGGAGTGGAGATATCTCAGCCGAACATTAGAGAGCGGCTACGCCGAGATTTCTCCACTTCGGTCGAAATGACATGGTGGTCAGGTGACTAACTCCTTTGAAAGCGAGTGCAATACTATGCAGTGGTAGATAGGCTCATATCGGGTCTAATCGCGGCTATTCCCGTCGGTACGAGTCAGTTGAACCCGCGTACGTACGGTGCCGGAACCACGACCCCCGGTCGGTATCTTTCGCACTACCACTGTAGTGCTAGGGCTTCCGTTTGAGCCATGCTCACACGTTTCGGTATTGGGTCTAATTGACCGTCACCGCGCCGTCCCAGGAATCGACCGTGTCGAGGGCCCGGCGGATGTAGGCGGCGAGCTCATCGACGTTTGGTTCGCCGTCGACGCGGTTGAGCGGGCGTTCGTAGGGTGGCAAACCCGGGTCGAGGGCGCGGATCGCGGCGTGGATCTCGATGTGCGGGTCGGGGCCGTCGAGCGGTGGCGCGTGGACCAGCAATGCCCTGTTGAAGCCACGTGATTGCCAGCGCAAAACCATCTGGATACCGCCACGCTGGGCGTCGGCAACGAGTTCGACTGGATGCGTCCAGCGGTCGGTCGCCATTCCGGCGGCGCTGGCCATGATCCGCGCCAGCTCCGAGCGGCGCCCGATCTGGATGTCGCTGCGATAAACCTGCCCGGTGCGTTCGGCGAAGCCCGCGCGAATCCGCTCGCTCTGCCAGGCGATGATTGCCCCGGCAACGATTACGACATGGAAGATCGCGACCGGTATAGCGATTGCTGGCGTGTCGAGCGAGTAGATCTGCCGCCAGTCGCCCCCATCGCCAACCCCGCCGATGGCGTCGATGAATGGATAGAAGATCAGAACGTTGGCAAGTTCCAGCGCCCCAAAGACCAGGAGCAGAAAGTTTAACTGGTGCCGTAGTTGGCTTGAACCAGCCGATCGCCAGCGCTGTCAGCCCGAGCATGACACTGACAAACGGACCCGCCAGGGCGATCATGCCCTGCTCCATGAGCGACAGTCCGAAGCCGTTGTAGGAGACGTAGCCGTAGACGAAGAAGAAGCCGAAATCGAGCACTTCCCGGCCAACCGCGCGGACGGCAATGGCATGGCCAAGCTCGTGGAGGATGATACTGGCCGGCAACAGGCCAAAGATCACCAGCCGGAGGATCCTCCCCCGGTTTTCGCCGGTGAGCGGTTCGGAAAAGATCTCGTTGCGGTGGCGGGCGGTGTCCCAGATCGTGGCGGCGAAGGCCACCGCCATCATCAACCCTAGAATGCCGACTTCTTCGAAGATCTCGCCCGCCTCAGGTTATGTCGTGCCAACCGAACATTGCTGACTTCGGAATTGTATCCGGTTAAAAGAAGGCCCCCCCTTCCTTCGACAAAGAAGATGCTGGTGACCCGTGTCGCGATCGGAAGGCATCTCCGCCGTCATCTGGCAGTGTTCAGGCTATGATCCACCGTCGATGGGACTCGATGATCAGCAAGAAGCGAGGCGGGTATGCGTAGGCGATCTTCCGAATGGGAGTTCGAGACGAACGGTATCACCACGGTGGTGAGCGAATGGGGCGAGGGTGATCGTGTTGCCGTCCTCCTCCACGGGGTCAGTGGCAACCGGCACTACTGGTCGGACATCGGCGAGCAGCTTGCTGGGGAGGGCTGGCACGTTTTCGCGCCGGATCTCCGTGGCGCTGGTGAGAGCAGGGTGTCTTCCGATAACCAGGTTGGACGTGATATCCAGACGTATGTTGATGATCTCGATGCCTGGACCGGCGAGCTTGGCCTGGAATCATTCGTCCTTGCCGGGCACTCGTTCGGCGGCAGGTTGTCGGTCGACTTCGCGGCGAAGCATCCGGCAAAGGTCGAGAAACTGGTGCTGGTCGCCGCTGCTGGTCCGGATGCCCTGGAGGACGTTGCGAAGGAGCACCCCGAGCTGGTCCAGCCCGGAGGAGCGAACTTCGAGGAGCTTTCAGGAATCAAAGGGCATGTCGTCGAGGTGCTCCAGCGCCTGCACCTGCGCCAGCCGGACCGCCCGGCAACCCGCGCCGTGATGCGCCGTTGGTTGGAAAATCTTGAGATTGGCCCGGACGGACAGGCCTGTCACCAGGATATCACCGCGACGGCTACCGCCCAGATGGAAATCATCCGGACGGACGATCAGACGCCGTTGCTGGCGAACATCTCCCAGCTCACCGTGGTTATGCGTTCGATCGAAGAGTCAGCGATGCTCCGCTATGTCATCCCGCACTACGCAGAGCGCTTGCCCAACGCGACGCTCGTGGATGATATCCCCGGTGGCCACGACACTCCTACCGCCGCGCCGGAGTCTGTCCTGGACGCGATCCGGGGCTAAGGACAACAGGATAGAAACAGGTCCCTAACGAATCAACCCCATGCGGCTATAGGCGTGCAGCGTCCCATCAGGTATTTCTGGAGAGCGGCACAGGCTCTCCAGAAAGGCGCTCTACTCCATGTTTCGTCCATACTGTCTCGTCGCGTTGAGCCTGATCCTGCTTGCAGGATTGCTCACTGCCTGTGGCACGGCGGAGGAGTTTCGGTCTTCCGATCCCGCTCCGAGTCGCGCTGACCTGATTGCCCGCTTGCAGAGCCCAGCGGAGGCTAAGGAGCTTCACAGTTTCCGCATCCGCACCGAAACGAGCTTCTCCGGTTCGCTCTTTGCGATCGGTGATTCCAGCGAGCCCGGCACCGGCACGATGTCAATGCAGGCCGACGTCACGACCGATCCTCCTGCGATCCATCTCACGACGCGGATCGTCGAGGACGGCAGCGAGGACGGTTCCGAAGTCGATGAGATGATCGTGCTTGAAGACGCTCTCTGGCGCAGCCGTGGCGACGGCTGGCATGAAGAGGAGATGTTCCTGCCAGATTTGACGCAGTGGCTGCTGGAGTCATTCACCGAACTTCGCAATCCGATCGCATCCGGCTCCGAATCGCCAGAGACGGCGGACATGTTGCAGGGGGCCGAGATCGTCGGCCACGAAGATGTCGATGGGCATCGCACGACCCAATTTCGGATGACGACCGACCAGGTACTCGCGTTGATGATGGCGGATTACCAGGAGTCTATCGATGGCGGTCAGATCCAGGAGTGTGAAAATCTGGAGGCGCTTGATGCGGATGACGTGACTGAAGATCCTGACACCGGGGCGTTGATGGACGCCATCGATTGCTGGGGGGCCGCGATCCGCTCGGAGATGCCACCGCCGGACGAGTACATCGAACGTTTCGAGGTGGACATCTGGGTGTCGGACGAAGGATTCGTCATGCGTGAGACGACAGTGATGGCCTACTCGTTCGTGCCCTTCTTTGACTTCGATGACGAGCACGATTCAGGGGAGCACACACCGGTGACGATGACGATGAGCTTTGAGCTCTACGACTTGAACGCCGACTTCGAGATCGCCCCACCATCCGTTGAGTAGCGATCCCAATCTGGGCGCTTCGCAACGAGAGCTTCTTGTCCCAATGGCACGTTTCGAGAATGGCCCCGTCCTAAACGCGACAACCCCCGGCCATGTGACCGGAGGTTGCGCGGGAAGGAAAGGTAGTGGAAGGAATGTTCCTCGTTAGGGTTAGTCCAGATCCGCCGGTCGTTCGGCGAGCGTGACCGGGAAGGTCAGAGTCTCGCCGGTATCGGGCCGGAACACTTCGACATCGATCACATCGCCGGGGGCGTACTGGAACAGAATCGTCTGGAGCGACGTGTTCTGATTGATTTCTTGCCCGTTCAGCTTGGTGATGATGTCGCCAACCAGAATCCCACTGTCGGCAACCGGGCCAGGCGAGGTGACATCCGAGACGATTGCGCCGTAGTCGATCGGCAGATTTTCAGCAGCGGCCAGGCTCGGCGTGAGGATCTGGAAGGTGACGCCAAGGAACGGCCGGACAACCTGCCCGTTATTGATAATCTGTCCAACGATGTTCTTTACGGTATCGCTCGGGACGGCGAAGGCCAGTCCTTCCGCGCTGACGCCAGAGCTTGCGTTGCGGATGACCGCGGTATTGACGCCGACCACTTCACCGTTCATGTTGAGCAGCGGGCCACCCGAGTTGCCGGGGTTGATCGGGGCATCGTGCTGCACAAGGTTGTCGAGATCTTCAAGCTGGCGGCCTAGCCCCGAGACGACGCCAACCGTGATCGTGTTGCTGAAGTCTCCAAGAGCGCTACCGATCGCAATAACTTGCTCGCCCGGGCGCAGCTCCGAGGAGTTGCCGAGTGACACAACGCCAGGGACGTCGCCCTCGATCTTGATCACGGCAAGGTCGGTGCGGGGATCAGTGCCGATCAACTGCCCGGTTACTGCGTTGCCATCGGCGAAGATGACCCGCAGCCCGTCGCTGCCTTCGACAACGTGATTGTTGGTGACGATGTAGCCATCTTCACTAATAATGAAGCCTGTGCCCGAGCCTGCCGGGAGAATGCCGCCAGACTCTGCCGACGTCCCGCCGGTGAACTGCTGCTCGTTGATGATTGTCACGACTGCCGGGTCGACTTCTTCAAAGATGTCAGCTGGGGTCTTCCCTGAGTCGTAAGAGTCCGATTCGATCTGCTCGGTTGCCGTCGGGTTGTCAAGCTGGGCGACGGCGTCCTGCGATCCGGTTGTTTCGGACATCGTCGCGGGCTCTGAGGAGGTTAACTCCGCCTCGGGTGTCGCGGTAACAACGATTTCCTGGCTACCACTATTATCGCCATCATTCAGCATGTATCCGATTGTCCCACCGGCAACCCCGCCGCCGAGAAGACCAAGGAAGAGCACAACGCCAACGATCCCCAGAACTGCCTTGCGGCCAATGCCTCCGCTCTTTTTTGGTGGAGGCGGGGGAGATGGCTGCTGATAATAGGGCGAGCCTGATGGGCGCCATTGCGCTGTATTCTGATCGTCCATTGTCTCTTGTTTTCCGTTCCATACTGCGAGCTAACCTGAATCATTGTCGGTCCGGACCCTGAAGACTACCTGAATCGATCCTGAATTCTGGATAAGGATGATCGTGGCAACATCGCGTTGACACGAGATAAGTATGCGCAATTGGTTTGGACCGTGTGTTTTCAGAAGGGAGGTTGAGTCAAACAGTCTGGATCAGACGATTCCGGCCGCTCTTCTCGCATTGAGAAAAGCGGCCGGAGGGTTTGGGAGGGGAGGGGTTTCTTCTTCGCTGGCCAATCGGGGGGGGAATCGAACCAGCGCTTTCATGTATCTCGATGCTCGGGTCTGGCTGCTATTCGACGTCGCCTGCGGCATCATTGCCGGTGGGGTCTGGTGACGTCGAGCGATGAGCCCTGGTGTGCCGAGTGCATCGCTACAGTTCCTAGTATGGGCCCGATAACTGAATCAAAGATTAAACATTCCTTAGGAGAACCTGAAAAAGTGTCAGAATGCGAGGCAAGTTCGGCACGGGGCAAAATCAGGACGGGCACAGGCTAATGTGGGCCAGGCACGGATTAGCATCAATTGCGGAGATGCGCTTGACACGACGTTCACTTCTCGCCGCTGCCGCCGCCGTTGTTGCCGCTTGCGCGCGGAGCGAGGCGGGCACAGGCGTCGAAATCGATCCGCATACGCTGAATCCAGGCTATCCGAATAGTGAGATGCTCGTTGGTCCTGACTGGTTGCGCGAACGGCTGGGCCTCGCGAACCTGCGCCTGTTCGATCTCTCCGACCTGCCCGGCTATCGGGACGGCCATATTCCTGGCGCGGCACACTTCTGGTGGCAGGATCTCATTGAAGTCAATAACCCGGTCTACGGCATGCTTTTAGGCCCCGATGGTCGAGCTGCGTTGATGGCGGACGCTGGAATCGCGCCCGCCTCGACCGTCGTCTGTTACGACCGATCGGGTGGAATCTATGCCAGCCGTCTGATCTGGGTGCTGCGTTACATGGGATTCACCGACGCTCATTTGCTTGACGGCGGTCTCCAGGGTTGGACGGCGACCGGCGGTGAATTGTCCCGTTCCAGCGTTCGGTACGCTCCAACAGCCGGGATCGAGGATGCTCGTGACGAGTCGATCAACGCCAGCGTAGCCGATATCCTTGCCCGTCAAGACGAGCCCGGACTGGTGATGCTCGACACGCGCACTCGCGACGAACTCGGCGAAACCTGGCGTGGTCTGCTTAGCGAGGGCCACATCCCCGGGAGTTACTGGCTATCCCGTGACGAGTTCCTGATCGATGGCCCGGTGCCCGCCGTCGTGCCTCCAGAAACGTTGATGAACCGGCTGGCAGGCGCGGGAGTCAACCTCGACACGACCGGCGAGATTATCGTCTACGGCCTCCACGCCACTCTCGCTAGCCTGCCCTGGTTGGCATTGACCGCGCTTTACGGTCCCGAAGTGCGGCTCTACGACGGCTGCTGGTCCGAATGGGGGGCGCGGGAGGATCTGCCGGTGGAAGACATCCCCGGCAACTGATTGGATCATTGGTAGTCTCCGGGAATTTTATGTAGAGCCGCGCCATCGGCGCGGCTCTACGTGGAGGATGTCTGCCAGGACCTATCCGGCGTTGTTGCCGACGAAGGCTTTGGCCTCGAGAAGGTAGCCGCGCCAGATAGCTTCGTCCGGTTCCTCAATCGCGATCCACTCGCGGAAGACGCGGCCATTCGGAGCGAAGGATAGTCCCTGATCTGAATCGACAAGTTCGTTGACCCGCTCTGCAGGGAGTTTGACGATCAGATGATGCTGGCGATGGTCGAGCGAAGCGAAGTACGCGCCATCAACTCGCAGGCACGGAAACCCCATCATCGTTGACCGGGTGACTGATTCATCTGCATAGAGCTCATCGGCAAGCTTCCAGAATAGATCTTCAGGATTCATCAGGCCGTCCAATCGCATCACAGAGAAGAACATATGTTCTCATCATAGCACGATCAGGTTCGGCTCAGAAGCTCTATGATTCAGCGGTCTCGGTACTTGACCGTCCTGCTGAAAGGAACACGTCTGATGACGGTTACGAACACTCTCTCGCTTGCTGATCGCTACGGGCTGAAAGCCCCGTTTGCCGCGTTGCATCACGTCGCGCTGGTGACGAACGACATGGAGGCGACAGTACGGTTCTACCGGGATGTCCTCGGCAGCGAAATCGCGATGGCGCATCGCCAGGGCGCGCATGATGTGCGTCACTACTTCATCACTGTCGCGCCGAACACCGTCTTTGCCTTCTTTGAATTTCCGGATACCGAGATGCCGGAGTATCTCCCGCCGACGCAGCCCAAGAGTGGCCGCTCACTCGACCATGTTTCCTTCTTTCTGGAGTCGATGGACGACCTCGAAGCCTGGAAGACGAAACTGGAGGGTCACGCGATCGAGTACTCGACGATGGAGGTTCCGGGCATGGTCAGCGCGCTCTTCTTCTCCGACCCCAACAACATCGTCATCGAACTGATGGTTGTCCCCGAAGGCGGCTTCAGCTTTCCGATGCTCGACGACCCACAACCGGCCTATTAGGGAAACGGGGAAGAGGTAACAGGGAAGAGTGGGCGAGACGGGAATGTTGCAGGTGTCGTAGAGTGCAGTCTGACCTTGCTCTCCACGCTCGCGTTAGCCTGGGAAAGATGCCGTTCTTGACTAATCCCTCTTCCCTTCTATTCCCCATCCCCTGCCAGCCGGAGCATCGTTGGGATGAAGATGGCTGCGGCGACGACGTGCATGATCATCAGCGTCGCGACGCCAGCGGTTGTCGCGCCATCCTGGCTGCTTGCGCCAAGTGCCGGAATGAATGACACAACAAGCCCGGCCAGGCCGACGATCAGCCAGTCGCGTCGAAGATTCCGGGAAAAGTAGCGGGTAATGGTGAAGGCGATCACTGCAACGACACCGTACGCTATCGATGCAATACGAGCGGGCCGATCGTCGCCAGCGGATCGAATCCGTTGGGAATGTCAAAGACTCTGACGGCGATCGCCCGGACGATCAGATTTGCGACCATCGAAGCGACGAATTGATGCGATCCCGGCAATGAGAATCGATGCCCAGGGCATGCTTTGTCGTTGCGTGTCAGTTGTCGTGCTACCGTGGACATTGCGTCTCCTTTCACTTCCGCGACCCGATCGAGATTCGGGAACCGGATCGCGCCATTCAAGGGGTAGTCGAAGCCTATCAGCCTACTTTCCGATCGGTTGAGGGATGACGTGCTGGGGAGTTCGTGCCGGCTCACTCTCGGGAGCGCGGGTTGTGACGACATTCCGAATCAGCAAAGCCGTCGCCGCGGCTATCAATAATACGGCGATGCTGACATAGAAGCGTGCTCTGCATCGCGTCGACGAACGCCTGCTGAACCGCTGTGATGATCGCCGGGAGCTTGCGCCTGCTGGTCAGGCGGGATCACGCTTGCAATGATTTCGTACGCTGCCTTCCCCAGCCAGATCGGCGATTCGTGACTTGAGTGCAGGATCGATCGGGATGCTGCTGAGCTCTTGGCTTGTATAGCTTCTGGCCCAACTCTGGAGGAGCTGACCCAAGAATCGCGATGCCAAGGATCTGACCGATGTTGCGGATCGTGTTGAGAATGCCTGAGGCACTGCCTGAAATGCGTGGCGGGACTTCCTTCATCGTCGCGTTGGTCATCGGTGGGAAGGTCATGCCCATGCCGAGCCCGGTGACGACGAGGGCCGGGAAGAGACCCCAGATGGTCGTGTCGAGTCCGATGCGTGTTGTCAGGAAAAAGACGCCGGTCGCAGCGGTCGACAGACCCGCGACGAGCAGCCAGCGAGATCCGATCTTGTCGCTCATCCGCCCGGCGATAGGAGCCACGAGCATGATCGTGAAGGCCATCGGGACCAGCGCCAACCCGGCTCGAATCGGCGTGTAGCCGAGAATCGCCTGAAGAAAGATCGTGATCGGGAAGAAGATGCCGAACATCCCGAATGCCATCACTCCGGTGATCAGGTTGCCGGCCCAGAAGTTGCGCAGCTTGAAGAGCTCGATCTTCATCATCGGGTCAGGCTGACGCAGTTCCCACCAGACGAAGGCCGCCATCAGTGCGCGTCCCGATCACGAGCAGGCCCAGGATTTCGGGACTGGTCCAGCCGTAGCGGTTGCCCTCGATCAACGCGAAGACGATCGCGAAGATGCCGGCGCCGGAGAGCAGGATGCCCGCCCAATCGAGTCTTGTCGTGGCTTGTTCGGGATCGCGTGATTCCGGGAGGATCGACGATGGCTGCGATGATCCCGACGATGCCGACCGGGACGTTGATCAGGAAGACCCATTCCCAGGCGTAATTGGTGACGATGAGACCGCCGATGATTGGACCAAAGACTGCGCCAAGCGCTGTGATCGCGCCCCAGATGCCCATCGCCGCGCCACGCCGTTCAGGCGGGAAGACGACAGTGATGAGCGAGAGCGTCTGCGGCATCATGAATGCGCCGCCGACCCCCTGCAGGGTGCGGAATACGATCAGTGCGTTTGCGCCACCGATGCCGGTGACGTCACCGACCCAACCGGATGCGGCGCATAGTGCCGGACGCGACAGCGAAGATCGCTCATCCCAAGAATGAAGAGCCGTTTGCGACCAAAGACATCGCCGAGCCGGCCAAAGGTCAACAGCAGGACGGCGAAGGCCAGCAGGTAGCTATCGAGTATCCACTGGATCTCCGAAAGGTCGGCATTGAGCCCTTCGCGAATCTTGACCTGGGCCACGTTCACGATCGTGGTATCGAGCAACAACATGAAGATCGCGCCGGCCAGGACGGCCAGCACGAGCCAGGGATTGCGTTCCTGGCTCGTGCTGGCGTCTGTCGATGGCGCGGCAGTCTATTCGGATTACTGGACATCGTTCATGCTCTCTCTCCGTTGAGATTGAGGAGGTTACGACGCTGTCTGCCTCGTGCTTGCAATCGTCCGCATTCGCCGGATCCTGTTCGAAGACGTCGGCGAATGCTTCCAGCGTGCGGACGACGATCGGTTGCTCCTCCGCGGTGAAGCGATCGAAGACCGTCGCTACTCTAGAACGCTGGAGGTTCCAGAAATAGTCCGCTAGCTCGATGGCCTTCGGGGTGAGTTCGACGAGCACTTCGCGCCGGTCGTCGGGGTTAATTGTTCGTTCAGCCATGCCCGCTTCGACCAGACCGTCGATCTGTTCCGAGGCGGTCGGCGGCTGAGACGCCGATCCAGCTTGGCGATATCGCCGACTTTGGCCGGGCCCTGACGATAGAGCTGCATCGCGATTCTCATCTGGGCAGGCGACCCCGGGCCGCCCCAACCCTTCCGCCCGCGACCGTGTCGTTCGCCTTTGCGCCTGCGGCCGCGTGCCCAGGGCGGACCGCCATGCATGTCCGCGCCGATGTCCGGGACCGCCCGCGTTGCCGGAACATGCTGCGCTGGAAGCGTGGCAACAGTTCCATGGCCCGTTCGATGAGTTCGTCTTCTGTCGTTCTGGTATCCATTGTGTTTCCTTTCAGGATTGATGCCAGATTAGTTCGATAGCCGAATGATAAGGTATCCGAACGATAATGTCAAGGGTTCCGAAGTAAATCGCTTCGGGTTCGTGATAGCCGGAGAGTGGCGGGCGCAGGCCTCTGCTACGGATGAGCCAATCAACTTTGCCTCGTAGCGGTTACTCCTCAAACGCAGGAGCGGCGCTGCGGGACCAGGGGCTGAGACCGAACCAGAGAGGCACGATGGTAAACAGGGCGGCGGTGGCGATCATGATGGCACGCAGCCCGAATGCGTCGATGGCGAAACCGGCCATCAGCACACCAAGTGGGGCGGCGATCGTGAAGAGGGTGTAGATCGCGCTCAACACTCGTCCGAGCATCCGCTCTGGTGTTCGAATCTGAACCAGGGTGTTGAGCATCGGATTGGCCGGGCCGATGCCGAGCCCGAAGAGGAACATCGCCAGCAGATCGGTCGGGAGAAAGACTGGGCATGGTGAAGAGCCAGATCGCCACGGTGTTCAGCGTGAAGCCGACTAGCAACGTGTCGTAACGCCGGAAGCGGTAGCCATAGGCGCCGAAAAGCAGGATGCCGGTGAGCATTCCGATTCCCATCGCGCTGATGATCAGCCCAAAGTATGCTGGATTGTTGTATTCGTCGCGGACATAGACTGGCAGGATCACGCCACCGTATGCACGGCCGATGAAATTCAGCAGAATCGCTACCGGCAAGAGAGTCTGCAGCACGACATCGCGCACCACGAAGCGAAAACCAGCCAGCAGGTTATTGATTGCCGTGCTGGCGATCTCTTCATCCTGCGGGGATGATCCGTTACTGCCAGCCGTGGGTTGGGATGGCTTTGCGATCAGCAAGCCGACGATTAGGATCGAGACCGCGAACGTCCCGGCATCGAGGAAGAGGACCTGAGCCGCGCCGAGCGCGGTAATGAGCACGCCCGCCAGGAGCGGCGCGATGACGGCGTCGCTCAACCCGACCGACAGTTGCAGGACCGAGTTGGCGCGCTCAAGCTGCATACTGGCACGGCGTGCCAACGGCGGCACGAGCGCGCTCCTCGCGGTGTGCCCGGGCACGTCGAAGAACGCGCCGAGAAAGATCAGGACGAGCAACTGGCCGAAGGTCAGCCAGTCGAACAGGTAAAGCACCGGGATGAGCAGAACCGTTATCCCGCTGAGCGCGTCAGAGATGATGCTCGAGCGACGAAACCCGAGCCGGTCGACAATCGGGCCGGAGACGATCCCGGCGAGCACCGGAGAAAAGGCGACGACGGCGCCGGCAACACCGGTGCGGCTGGCGCTTCCGGTCGTCGCCAGGACGAACCAGGGGATCGCCAGCGCGGTGATCGAATTGCCGATCTGGGAGACGCCATTGGCGATTGCCAGGAACCAGATGCCGAACCGGCCGCGCAGATCAACGGACTCCTCGACGGGTTGATCAGGTGACTCTAATGGGTTGTTGTGATTTGCGATGGGCGTGGCATCGACTTCATCCCTGACCGACGGCGTGTTGCTCCCCATGTTCTTCTGGCTGAACAACGTCGAACTGCCGGACGAGTTGACGGACAGAGAACACACGGAACATCGCGACCGTCACCCCGATGGCTGCGAAGATCATCACCGCCTGCAGTCCGACGATTTCGATCATCACGCCAGCCAGGAAGACGCCGAGCGGGGCGAGCGCGGAGCCGAAGGCGAACATGAACCCGAGGACGCGGCCCATCATCTCCTCCGGCACCCTGGCCTGTATGATCGTCATTCCAAGGACGTTGGTCGGTCCGATTGCCAACCCCGTGATGCCGGTCCCGAGCATGGCTATCCAGACGCTTGTCGCAAACGGCAACATCCAGAATCCGACGGAGATCATCGCGACCCCGATAAACAGCACTCGCGAGCGGCTGAGCAGGTGGCCGCGCCAGCCATAGACGATCGTTCCCAGCGCTGACCCCGCCCCGAACGCGGCGATCATCAACCCGAAAGCCGTGGAGCTGTCAAATTCATCCCGCGCCAGGACCGGCAGGACAACGGCAAATGTTGGTGAAAAGACGAAATTGTAGAGCAGTGAGATCGGAATGATGAGCCGGAGGAAATCATCGCGAATGGCAAAGGCGAAACCTGACTTTATCGAGGCGAGGAACGACTCCCCGGGGGCCCGCTCTACCTGCGCCGTCGCGCCGTCGCTACTTTGCCGGGCGGCAACACGGGCTGGTACGTGCACCAGAAGACCAATGATCAAGATTGAGAGGGCAAAGGTGGCGGCATCGATGTAGAGCACCGATGCCGCGCCCATAATGCCGATCAGCACGCCTGCGACCAGCGGGCCAAGCAATGACCGGCTGCTCTGGTCGGCGAACTGCATTGCCGA
This sequence comes from uncultured Chloroflexia bacterium, assembly GCA_963709995.1. Taxonomy (GTDB): domain Bacteria; phylum Chloroflexota; class Chloroflexia; order Thermomicrobiales; family CFX8; genus JAUIIK01. The sequence continues at coordinate 70,151 of CAVPYN010000013.1, forward strand.
GTTAGCCCGTTCCAGCGGCATGTCCGCCCGCCTTGCCAGCCGTGGGATCAGGGCGGTGCGGGCGACGCCTCCGGGCGCGTCCAAAATCGCCCCGGCAAAGATTAGCGCCAGCAGGTGCCAGAACTCCAGTAATCCGAGAAAATACAGCGTCGGAATGATTGCAACCGTCACCCCGCTGGACAGGTCGGAGAATATGCTCGCGCGCTTGGGTCCGAGCCGGTCAACGACCACGCCGCCGAGGGTGCTTGATAGGACATTGGCCAGGACCACGAGCGCGCCAGCGACGCCGGTGCGCGCCGGGCTTCCGGTTGTCACCAGGACGAACCAGGGGATGGCGATGTTGGTGATGCCGTTGCCGATGTTCGATATCGTCGTCGCTGCCACCAGCGCTGGAATGCCGAGACGGTCGCGCGGTGTAGATTCCGACGCTGGCGTCGTATCGACCGTAGCCGTTGATTTGGATGGCATGGAAGAATCCTCCCTCCGTTTGAGGGCTTCAGTCCGGCATTCCGCGATGCAAACAGCGAGATCGGCGGTTAGCCGCTATCCCGTTCCATCGCCGCCAGCAAGATGTCTGCTTCGTCGGTTGAGATCTTCCCTGTGGCGAGTGCTTCGAGAATCGTCCGGCGCTGTCGATCGTGGTTGGCTTGCCGGTCTGCCTGCGGTCTCACCTGGGTCGCATCATGGGTGCGGACCTGAATATCCCCGCGGACGGTGCGGGCTCGAATCAGGATCCTCTCGGTATCGGAACTGTCGCTCACGCCAACAAAGCGACGGGTGGCGCCGCGTGGCCCGGGCCGGCCGACTTCAACCAGCGGGATGTCGCTCCGTACGTCGCCACGGTTGACGATGAGTTCCACCCGGGCTGGCGGGTCGTCGGCGACATCTAGATGAATGCTGCCGCGACCAGTCACAAACCGGAACCGTTCGTCCCGCTGGCGACGTCCGGAAGTCCCAGCCTTGACGCCTTGCTCGTTCGCAACGAAGATCGGACTTCCACGTCCATCGCGAACAATCAGCCCTTCCGGACCGGCAACGAAGCGTTCCTTTCCACCGGTGCTGACACGAACGCCCGCTTCGCTGGCGACGAACTCGACGCTGCCGAGATTGAAGCGGACTTCTTCGCCGGTGTCGCCGGGCACATCGCCGACTGCGTCTTCAAAGTCGTCGAGATCGTCGGGTGCGTCATCCAGCTCCACGGGCGTTGTGTACAGCAGGCGGGCAGACGAGTTGATGTCTCCCCGTGTGATGTCAACGTTCGCGGATATCAGGCTGCCGCCCTGAATATCAACGTCACCTTTCGTTCCTTGGATTGTCACCTGCTGTTCGACTGGACGGGTCAGCGATGTGTCGCCCTTGTCGAGGCTCGCCATGAGACGGCCGGCGCAGTCGATCATTGCCAGATTGCCTTTGCTGATATTGACGGCAAGATCGCCCCCGCACTGACTCAGTTCGAGATTTCCGCTGTCGATCCGGCAGGCAAGGTCGCCTTCTCGCTGGCGGATTTCCGCGTTGCCGCTGGAAATGTTCACGGCGCAGTCGCCATCGCCGCCAGCGATGCGCAGGTTGCCGCTATCAAGGTTGATCGCCAACGTCGCGTCAATGTGCTCGATTGTCAGGTTTCCGCGTGAGATGCTGACGCCAATTGTCGGAACTTCGGTTGCCGGGAGTTTGAGGATTGGCGAGGAAGCTCCCCGGTAGCGTCCATTATTGGAGACGCGCAGCCTGGAGCCGCGCAAGGTCATCTCCGGCGCGCCGGTGCCAGATTCAGCCATCAAGCGGGCGCGATTCTCGAGTGTAGGATCGGCTTCGACGATGAGGCTGAGATGCGCCGCCTGGATCTCGATGGCGGTTACATCGTCGAGTAGGATCTCTTGAACGTGGACTGGTTCTGAATGGAGGGACAACGCAGGTTCCTCCCTAGTCGCTTTCCGCGGGCATAGACTCGAGCATCGCCATCGCCTGATCGACGTCGATCTCTCCTCGGGACACCTGCTCCATGACCTCGGAGCGAGTCAGCGGGGCCGGCCGGGATGGCGCTGGCGGCTCCTCAGACGGGCTGAGCGCCGCGATCAATTCATCAAGCTTGGCGCGCACCGTTGGATAACTGACTCCCAGGCTTCGTTCGACATCGGACATATTGCCGCGACTAGTGACGAAGAGGTGAAGAAACGCAAGCTGATCGTCGCTCAATTGAGCGAAGGGTCCGCCGCCTTCCAGCGGGAACCTGCCACGGATGGTGATGTCGCATGATTCGCAGTAGAGTTCTCGGATTTCGAGACGCCCTCCGCAGGAAATACACTGTTCAATCGGTGTGGACATAGCTGCCTCCTAGATTCATGACAATAATAGCGATAATACTTCAATTTGTCAACTGATACAAAGAAGTTCTTATCTATTCGCCAATTGTTAGATCTTTGGACTGCTCGTCTATGATAAGGAATCTTCATTATTGGTGATGGTTTTCTGGATGGGGGCGCACCATGGCGGCGAAGTTCGAAGTCTATGCGGATGCGCGTGGCGAATACCGCTGGCGGTTGAAGGCATCCAACGGGCAAGTTATCGCGACCGGAGGCGAGGGTTACACCTCGAAAGCCGGCTGCCTGAATGGCATCGAATCAGTCAAGCGTAACGCGCCGGAAGCCGAGATCGACGACCAGACCGCGAGCTAGCCAGGTTCTCGAGATCTCCGCTAGCCGGCATTTTGCCCCTGGAGCCTCGACGTAGTCACGAAGCATCGTGGTGGGTTGGCGGCAAGTCCCAGTTGGGCATAAGCGTATCGGCGAGAGGATGCGCTGGAGATGACATGGCGATGAAGGATGATCCGGAGGCGGTGCTCATCACCGGCGTCTATGGCGCGGGAAAGAGTCCGGTTGCTCAGGAGATCGCCGACATTATAGAGGATCGACGGATCTCCTATGCGCTGCTTGATCTCGACTTCCTGGCCTGGTTCGAGTGAAGGCGGACGTTACCTCTGGCCGGCGAGATGACCTCCGCAAGGCGGCTGAGTGGCTGGCAGTGTCACGCGGGATTGGAATCGAGGACCTGGCGGTTTCGAATGGTCGTCCGATACGAGAGGTCGCGACGCAAAACCTCGACTGGCTCGGTTGGGCCTGATTCTGCCGGAGCTTCTGGGAGAGAAGCGTGGCAGGTTCTCAAGATTCCACCTTTCCTAGTCCTCCAGGTCGTCGTCACCGACCGCCGGGAGTGCGAGTTGCTGGCCGGTTGGCCGGTTGGCCCCCTTTTCGTCGACGTGGCGTTCGAAGAGGAAGCGCAGCAGTGCCCGGAGCATTTCGCGGTCGCGGCCATCCAGCTCCGGGAGCCTGCGTAGATAGAGCATCAGCTCCGGATCATTGATCCCCTCGGCGATGTCTGCCAGGGTGACGTCTCCGGGCAGGCTGATCCCGGCGTCCCGGTAGAGCTCCGCCCAGCTATGCCCCATCGCGCCGCAGACCCTGCTAAGAATCGCCAGACCGGGCTCCTCGGGGATGTCGCGTTCCAGCCGCGAAAGGTATCCCCGGCTGATGCCCGCGCGATGGGCAAGTTCCTCCTGGGTCCAGCCCAATTCATCCCGCCAGCGCGCCAGCACCGGCCCGATCCGGCCATTCAGCATCAGGCTACGCCCATCGTTCACGCAACAGGGGAACGGTGTTTTCGACGAACGAACGCAGCACGTTCATATCGCTCGGGACATGGAAGAGAAAGTCGGTCATGCCCAGATCGCGCAGCGCCTGGAGGTCGGCGATGATCTCATCTTCATTGTGGTCGACCAGATAGGTCTCGCCTCTGGTTGTCGAGCGGCGGATCTCCGCCGGATCACGCCCGATCTTAGCGCAGACGGACTCGATCCGGGCGACTCGCGGCTTGTACTCCTCTGGATCGCTAAAGTTGTTGTCCCACCAGTCGGCGTAGCGGGCGATCAATCCAAGCATCCGTGGCTGCGATCCGCCGATCACCAGCGGCATAGGGTTGCGCACCGGCTTGGGTTCGAAGATCGCTTCCCTCATCTGGTAGTAGGCGCCGTCGAAATTGGTCCGATCCTGGGATTGCAGCATCTTGAAGATCTGCAACGCTTCTTCGAGCATCGAGACGCGCTGGCCCGGCCCCGGGAATTCGAAGCCGAACATCTCGTGCTCACCGCCAAACCAGGCCGCGCCGACGCCAAAGAGCGCCCGTCCATTCGAGATGTGATCGACGGTCGTCGCATTCTTCAGGAGCAACGCCGGATTGCGGTAGGTGATGCCAGTGACCATCGGACCGATCTCGATCTTCTTTGTCACCTCAGCTAACCCGGCCAGTAACGTCCAGCCTTCAAGGTTCGGGTTGTCTCTTGGATCGCTGAGCGGGATCATGTGGTCGAAGACCCAGGCCGATTCCAGCCCCCAATCGTCTGCCGCCTGGAACCATTCCTTGATCTCAGCCCACTCACGGTGGTGCTGGCTGCAGCGGATGCCAAAGCGAACGGAATGTGCCATAGAGATTAGAATCCCTCCTAATGTGTGATTCGTTTCCTCTTGATGCTAGCACCGTGGCATAGGGAACAGGGAACGTCGGGAGGAGTGGTCGTCGAATTCCAAACTGCAGTCTACAGCCTACAAACCCTCCCTTGAACCCATCCGCTAAGGAGATTCAATGGATCGTCTCAGGCTAAGAAGTGCGAAGAACGTCATTGCCGTCGCTAGCGGCAAGGGAGGGGTCGGCAAATCGACCGTGGCGGTGAACCTGGCGGTCGGGTTGGCGCAACGCGGCATGCGGGTTGGCCTGCTCGATGCGGATGTCCATGGCCCGAACGTGCCGCTGATGCTCGGCGTCCGTCGCCGGGAAGCGGCCAGGGGCTGGCAGGCATTTGTGCCGCTGGCCAGTGGCGAAGGCGCGACAACATCGTCGACGATGCCGCCCCTGGAGCGTTATGGCGTCAAGATTATGTCCATTGGGCTGCTCGTTGGTGAGGATCAGGCCGCGATGCTCGACAACGTCGAGACGGTCGGCTGGCTGGTTCGCAACCTGCTGACGCTGGTTGACTGGGGCGACCTCGACGTGCTGTTGATCGATTTCCCGCCAGGCACCAGCGAGCCGCAGGCAACGCTGCTCAAGACGGTTGTGCTCGACGGCGCTTTACTGGTTGTCACGCCTCAGGATCTCGCCCGGCTCGACACGACACGCGCGTTGCGTGCATTCCAGCGCGCTGGCGTGCCGGTGCTCGGTGTTGTTGAGAACATGAGCTATCTCCGCTGCCCCCACTGTGGAGAGCGCATCGAGGTCTTCCATCGCACCGCCGTCGAGCGTCCGATCACGACCGAGATCCCGTTGCTCGCCGAGATTCCGCTCGACCCGGCTCTCTCTGCTGCTGGCGACACAGGCCGCCCGGTTCTCATCACCGACCCCGACAGCCCGCAGGCGGGGGCGTTGTGGGGGTTGGTTGATGCGGTGAGGCGAGGGATTAGGGATTAGCAGGGGGGAATTTGTCGTTTGCAGTGACAAGCGGGTAAGAATTTCAGGAACTTCGGATACCGCTGCGTCCAGGTTTGCAGCCTCTTGGCGCCTGTCCTCCGGTCTTATCTAATCCCTATTCCCTCTTCCCCAATCCCTCATTGGGCTCGTATCAGCTCCCCGTCTGGATCAAGTTCGACGAAGTGAGTGGTGCGACCGTCGCGATAGGCCCGGCACTGGTTGGCGGGATCGTTGTCGATCTCCTGGCGAGGGTCGTGGGCAATGTCGACTGACCAGCCGGGGACATCTTCCAGTTCCTCGGCGATGCATGGGCCGTTGGAGAGATCGACTCCACTGGCCGCCACATCTTCATAAATCAGCATCGCCGCCGCGATTGCCTGCTCTTGTTCGTCATTGGAGACATCGTCGTCATCGCCAGCGATGCAGCCGGTTGTGATGGCGAGGATGAGAATCGGACCAAGTAGCGAGCGTGTCAGGTGCATCGTCGTCCTCCGGGTTCGATTGGTAGCTTCCACCGTAAAACCAGTACTCCATCAGAAAGAGACACAGCATGGGACGTATTGTCTGCAAGGTCAGCCTCCTGGTCGCAGTAGCCGCTGGCATCTATGCGTTGATCGTCAGACCCTGGCATCTTCGCTGGGGCGCGACCGACGCAGAGTTGGAACGCGGTCTGCCCGGTGATGACCTGATCCCTGACCCGATCTACGAAACGACCCACGCGATCACCATCGATGCTCCAGTCGACAGCGTCTGGCCATGGCTTGTCCAGATCGGTCAGGGGCGCGGTGGGTTCTACAGTTACGATTGGCTGGAAAATCTGTTCCGGCTCGATATCCACAATGCTGACCGGATCGTTCCAGAATACCAGCATCTTGCAGCCGGTGACATCGTATCGCTTGCGCCGGACAATGCGGTGCCTCTGACCGTGGTCGTACTGGAGCCGCCCCGTTGGCTGGTTCTCCGTACCGGTCTACCCGGCGAGTTGATCGAACCCGGCAACTACCTGCGCGGGGAGATGGCCGCGACGTGGGCATACATTCTTGAACCGGTTGGCGCAGAGCGGGCACGCCTCATTGTGCGCTGGCGATCTGCCTGGGAACCAACTGCGCTTGCTGGACTCTTCAACGGGTTGGTGCTTGAACCAGCGCACTTCATCATGGAACGCAAGATGCTGCTCGGCATCAAGGAACGGGCTGAAGCAGGATAACGAGTCGTCACGTCGTTAGATAGTCAAACGCTGACAGCACATGGACCTGGACGGTGCCGAGCAGGTCGTCGATCAGGACGTGCTCGTCGGGAGCCCCCATCGCGTATGGGGTCGGGCCGTAGACGTAGGCCGGGATGCCGCGGTAGCGCCAGAGGCGGCAGTCGGTTCCTCCAAGGCCAAGCGACGGCAACGGCAAGATGCCCCGGGCAGCTTCGGCGTTTCGCTGGATGATCCCGACCAGCTCGTGGTCAGGGTCGCAGGCGTTGGATTCGGCCCGGTTGATTATCCGGTAGCTTGCCCCGTCGTGCTTGCCCACGATTTCATCAACGCGTGCCAGCACCTCGTCGGTGGAGACGCCGACCGGGGTGCGGATGTCCACCTCGACCCGGCAATCGGCGGCGATCATGTTGACCTTGTCACCACCCGCGATGACGCCTGCGCTGACTGTCACATGGGTCAAAACTTCGACCGTCCCTGGGCCGAACATCTCTTCCAGCCGGTCGCGAGAGGCTTCGACTGAAGCTAGGACGGCGGCTGAGGCGCGGATCTCGATCTCGTTGAGCGCCTGGAGATCTCGCAAGACGTCGCCAGCGACCAGGATCGCGTTCGGACTGGTCTGGGGATACCCGCCATGGCCACCCGGGGTTCGCACCATCAATTCGATCCAGAGCGGCCCTTTCTCGGCATAGCGCACGAAGTACGGGGTGCTCGGTTCGCCGCTTAGCAGGGCGTCGCCAAGGACGTCCGGCCGGTGCTCGACAAGATGGCTCGCACCGTAGGGGCCAAACGTCTCTTCGTCGGAAACCAGGGTCAGTGTGAGTTTCCCCTGCCACTCTTCGCGCCGTTCGTGGAGGTAGAGGAAGGTCAGGATCGAGGCAGCCGTTCCGGCCTTCATGTCGTTCGCTCCGCGCCCGTAGAGCTTGCCGTCGCGCACAACGCCGGAGAAGGGGGCGTCGGTCCAGGCATCCGGGTTTCCTGCCGGGAATACGTCAAAGTGGCCGTTGAGGACGAGATGCTTTCCATGGCCGTTGCCCTGGCTGTGCGCGATGACGTTCGGCATCGTTGGCTCTGGCGCGACGATCTCGTAGTCCACCCCGTGCTTGCCGAGGTAGTCGACGACGAAGGCGCACAACTTCGTCGTGTCTCCCGGCGGGTTTTCGCTCGGTATCCGGATCAGATCGCGCGTCAGTTCGATAATCCGCTCTCGATCGGCGGATAGCTGGTCAACGAGTTGTTGTCGAGGCATTGGCCCTCACCCTCCAACCCCCTCTCTCAGAATTGGGAGAGGGGGAGTAAATCACGATCTTCGTACCGTCTCTTCTCCGTCTTACACCCCTCTGGGTCGCCGGTGAGGGATCTTCCCCGCCCCCACCCGGCTGTGCGCTACGAACTACCCGCGCCTCACAACCCCAACCTTCACCCTCCCATCCCCGCTCTCGCGTAACGCGGCGTCTGCCTTGTCGAGATTGACGGCGGCGTTGATCAGGGCCATATGGGTGAAGGCCTGGGGGAAGTTGCCAAGAAACTCTCCATTAACCGGGTCGATCTCTTCGGAATAGAGGCCAAGGTCGTTCGCGTAGCCGATCAAGCGGGCGAAGAGATCGCGGGCCTCGTCGACGCGTCCGAGGAACGCCAGGTTGTCGACCATCCAGAAGGAGCAGATTGTAAAGGCCCCCTCCCCGCCGGGAAGACCGTCATCGGTTTCATCCACATGATAGCGGTATACCAGCCCGTCTCTCGTAAGCTGCTGTCTGATAGCGTCGATTGTGCCAACCATGCGCGGATCGCTGGCGTTGATGAAGTGGACCATCGGGAAGAGCAACGCGCTTGCGTCAAGCGCGTTGCTCTCGAATGCCTGGGTGAAGTATCCGAGTTCTTCGTTGTAGCCGCGTTCGAAGATCGTTGCTTTGATCTTGTTGCGCACCTCGCTCCAGCGCTCAACATCACCGGGAAGGTCGAACTCTCGCGCCAGGCGGCCGGCGCGCTGGAGAGCGACCCAGCACATGACTTTGGAGTGCACGAAATGTTGAGGACCGCCGCGCACCTCCCACAGCCCCTGATCCTTCTCCATCCAGACATTGCAGACGTAGTCGGCGGCATCGCGCAGATTCTCCCACCGCCTGCCTTCAAGCTTGTCACTGTGGTCACTGTAGCGTTCGAGCGCTCCCCATACCGAGTAGAAGAGGTAGGCGGTGTCGAGGATTTCGCCATAGATGTCAAGCTGTTTTTGATCGTGCGCCCCGTTGCCGATACGGACCGGGCGGGAATCCCGGTAGCCAGAGAGATGATCGAGCGTCTCTTCCGTCAGCTCCTTCTCGCCACGGATACCGTACATGATCTGCAGTTCGCTGGCGTCGTGGGTGAAGCAGCGGTCGTGTACCCAGTGCATGAAATCGTGCGCCTCGTCGTAGAAACCGATCAATCCGAAGGACCAGAGGGTCAGCGTGGCGTCGCGGATCCAGGTGTAGCGGTAGTCCCAGTTGCGTACGCCGCCGATCTCCTCCGGCAGCGAGGTCGTCGCCGCGGCGGCGATCGCCCCAGTTGGCCGGAAGGTCAGGAGTTTCAGGGTCAGCGCGCTTCTGATGACCATCTCTCGGTACATCCCGAAGTAGGGGCATTCATCGACCCAGCGCCGCCAGAAGTTGACCGCTTTGTTGATCTCTTGTCGAACCCATCCATATGCCGGCATGGGACATCGTGAATCCGAGAGAATCGCGAAGAAGCGGTCTCCGGTCTTCATCGTGCGTCGGCTGCCAACCGTGGCCTCTCCCCGAATTTCCAGTGGCCAGTTGCTTATCAACCAGATGTCGCCGCTGTCATAGCTCCAGTGGGCGACGCCATTCGCCGGGAGATCCAGATTGGCCGGTTTACGGGCATAGTCTGGCGTCGCTTTGCAGACCATTTCGATGTCGACCGTCCCGCGGGTGCATTCGACCAGTCTGAAGATCTGATGTTCTGGCTCCTCTTCCCGGTCTCCGCTGGCCGGAACGGCGAAGCAGTCCGTTAGCTCGACGCTGCCGGTGGAGGTCGTGTAGTTGGTTCGCAAGACATTGCTGTCGTCGATGTAGCGCCGCCGGGCGGTAAAGCGGGTGGCGGGCTTTATCTGGAAGTAGCCGCCCAGTTGGGCATCGAGGATCTTAAGGAAGAATGGCGGGCTGTCGATGTGCGGCAAGGCGCACCAGTCGATGCTTCCGTGGTTGCTGACCAGGGCCAGCCCACGGGTGTCGCCGATGATACCGTAGTCTGAGATTGGAACGTAGCCCTCTTCCCGGCCAGGTTTCCTGCTTGCCATGTGGCTCCTTTGCGTTGACCTGTGCGCCGGGTGCCGTCTCTAGAAGATCGTAACAGCAACGCGATCTCGATGATGCCAGATTCAAGGCCGGCTACGATGTCCCCTCTGGTCGAGTCAGCCAGAGCATGAGCGCTGACGAAAATGCGAAGAGCGGCAGGACGAGCCCGAGCAGTTGGTAGCCGCCAAGCCCGATCAACGCTCCGCCAAGCAGGGTTCCCAGTGCGGCGCCCAGCGTGATGATCGAAGCATTGAGGACCATCGTCGTCGCCGATCCCGCCGGCGACTCATCGGCCAGCAGGGTCGTGAAGGCGACCCGGCCGATACCGCCAACAGCGGTCAGGGTGGCGAGCAGGGCGATCGATGCGTACGGGCCAAGCCCGAGAACGAGAATCGATGCCCAGAGCAGGCCAATGCTGACCGTTGAGGCTATGAAGACAGGAATCAGACGAAACCCGCCCAGCCTGCCGCCACCGATGACGCTACCGATGAAGAAGCCGGAACCGGTTGCCATATAGCCGAAGCCGATCTCGCTGGTCGTAAATCCGAGTTCGTCCTCAAGGAACGCGCCGAGATAGGTGAACGGGCCGGTCCAGGCTATTGCCTGGAGCAGCGATGCGCTGAAGAAGAGGACCATCTTGTGATCCTCAAGCAGGGGCAGATAAGCCCGGGCGATTCCACGCACTCTCGGGCGGCGAGAATCTGGCGCTGCCTGGTCTCGCTCGAAGGTCAGCGCGAATGCCACAAACGCGACGAGCGAGGCAATCGCGACGAAACCGAACGCGCTGCGCCAGGAGAGAATCGCTGCGATCGAGGTGAGCAGCGGCGCGCCAACCACCGCTCCTGCTGCGACGGTTGCCGTGATGATACTCAAGGCGCGCCGCCGTGCGGGTCCGCTGAACCGAGAGCCTGCAACAGCCAGCGGGACACCAGAGGCGATCGACCCACCGATGCCACCGATCATCCGGCTGATGAAGATCGCTGCGAAACTGGGCGCGAATGCCGTTCCCGCAGCGCTGAGAAAAGTCGCCACCAGGCCGAACAGGATCATCCGCCGGTGGCCGAGGTGGTCGGCGAGTGGGCCAACCAACAGCCCGCCGAAGGCAGTCATTAGAAACGTTGCCGTCGCGATCTGCCCGAGCACCGGGACACTGACGCCGATATCCTCGCTGATCGATGGCAGGAATGGTCCGAGGGCGAATCCGTTGAGCAGGCCAACGAACGACGTCAGCGCGAGTGGAGTCAGTACGCCGATCTGGAGTTCTGCGGACGGTTCTTCCTTGGATTGTGCTTGTCGGGTTGAACTAGGCCGTCTGGCTACGCGTATCCTCATGCTGCCATCGTAGCAACGTGTGGAAGAACCGACCTGGCCGGAAGCTGGCAAGTGGAGAGACCAGCATGCTTCGAAGGCGCGTGCTGGTCTTATCTTCACCGCCGATCTGTGGGTATTGACCCTGTCTCCTGGGCGAAACGAGATGTCGCCCGTTTGTCAGTACTTGGCGCAGACGACGTTCACACCGGCGGCTCTCGGGTCGGTGCTTGGATTGTTCGCCACGACGTGCCAACCAGCCCCGTTATCTGTACGGACACTGTCCATGATCACAATATCCGTCCAACCGTTGGTTACGAATCCTCCTCCGGTTGCAACATATCCTACCGGGCAGTACGCGTCACCCGCAGCGGTCGATCCTGCCGGGATAATGATGGTTTCTGAAGCCGTTGTGGTCTCTCCAACGCCATGTGTATCGGTGTCCGCAGCCGACCAACTCACCTTTGACTCGATCGGCGTGCAATTGATCGCGCCAGCGGGATTCATCCGCACCCCGCCGGTATAGCCGTTGACGCAAGCTTCGATGTCCGCGGCTGGAGCGGCCGATCCACCCCACGGACGGGCAAGCATGCCCGCGCCAAATGCGCCGCAGGCAATGAGCGCGATGAAGAGCACATGGACGAGCCGGATCGACAATCGTTTGCTCGTGATAGATTCAACCATTGGAGCCTCGTTCCTTTCGATTTCATACACTAGCCAACACTCTCCAACAGCCGGCTCGAACCTCGGCACCTGAATCGGAACGCCGTCCGAGGCTGGCCATCACGACCTTCAACGTGCCCAGACATCGAGATCTCGATCTGTTGTGACGGGAGCATAGTTCCTGCGCTGCCTGCCCACAAGAGGAAGATGTGAATAAGAGAGAGGTCGTTCATCCGGGTGCTCACAGATCGAGCGAGTGCCCTGGGCGGCAACCTGGACTCTCGATCATGGTCTGGGTAGTTGCCGTGAGGAATCCGGGAAACCACATCTGGGTCGTGAATTTCCTGGATGGCCGGCTCTCGGACCGGTCGTTGCCAGCGTTCGAGGGATTGGCGCATCATTTCCGGGCCGTCGAGCGTGTTCCGTCATCGTGGCTTGCCTTCCGGCGTAGGTTTCTGGATATTCTGACTGATTCAGGTCTCACAGTCGGCGCCGTAGACGATCCGCCCTCTGACGACAGTCATCCGCACTTGAATGTCGCGCAGGTCATGGTGAGCCACAGTCAGTGGATCGTCCGACAACACCGTCAGATCGGCCCACTTGCCCGGCGCGATCGTGCCTTTGCGATCTTCGTCGAAGCTGGCGTGGATGCCTGCAGAGCAACCATGGAGCGGATCGCTCCTACCGGCCTGAACCACATACCCTGCACTGGCATCTATCCCTCGAGCGTGGCGCGCTTCAGGGCGCGTGCGCTTATTTTCATATCTTGTTGATGCCAGTCAGGTTTGCCTCGATCATTCGACCTTCGGAACGGTTGCTGGCGGGTCTTGGCCGACGAGCCCGTCGACCGATTCTCGAATCAGGTCGGCGTGGCCATTGTGCCGGGCGTACTCCTCGATCATGTTCAGGAGGATATAGCGCAGGCTGGGCATCTCACCGTTCGGGCCCGAGCTTCTCCGTCCCAGATCGCCGCCTGCCAGCGCCCCGTTGAACCGGGCACGGGAGTGGGTGACGGCCTCACGCCAACGGGCGTAGAGGTCTTCGGGAGTGTCCTCGGCTGCGGTACGCCAGTCCCAATCACCATCAGTTTCCCAGTCGACGCCGTTCCAAGGTGGCAGCTGCTGCTCTCCGCAGAGCCATTCGGTCGACATATCATTCTCGAAGCGGGCCAGGTGTTTCAGCATTCCACCGAGCGTCATCGCGGATGGGCTGAGGGGCGTATTCAGCCCCGCTGGGTTCAGACCTCCACATTTCCATGCGAACGTCGCCCGCTGGCGCTCCAGAAACCCCAATAGCGTGGCAGCTTCGTCGCCGTCGATGGGGGGATCTCGATTGAGTTCGTCAGACTGGCCGGTCATATTAATGTGCCACTCCTCTCTGGGTGACATCAGGTTTGATAGCCGCTACTGCAGCAGCTGTACTCGCGATCTGCCGGTAGTGCGAGCGTTCGTGACGAGCCAGCCGCTCGGCGAAGTTCAGTACCGTGCGGTCGATCGTCCTGCCGACGCTCGTCACCACGGCAGCGCGGGACCACCCGTCGGGGGGCAGGGCGTCCAGGGTCGCCAGCAGATCCTCGCGTTGGGCGACGAAAGCGTCAAACGATGGTCGAAACTCCAGATCGGGATAGTCCGTCTGCGCGATCCAGATGCGGGGACTGACGGCCCGGATAGCTGGTCTATCTTCGGCGAGGATCCTCGCGATGTAGTCGCCCCACAGGTCGGCGCAGCAGCGCAGGTGCGCCAGCACATCGTTCAGCGACCACTCGTCGGGCTCCGGCGCAGCCCGCAGTTGTTCTGATTCCAGCCTGGCGGTCAGTTCCGTGATGCGCCGGGGTGTTTTGGCCAGGTGGCTCAGAATCTTTTCGGTCGAGAGCGGTTTGTCGGTCATACGGTTTCGCCTGTCGTGTGGGCTGCGAGCGTTGGGGCCGTGGGACTAGCGCGTTCGAAGCCACTCGCGCAGCGGCGGTTCGTGTTCATCGTGGAGGTGGCCGAAAAAGTCCGCTTCGATGAGCGCTTTACCCCCCATCGCCTCGTAACGCCCCGGTGTCAACAGATTCTCCTCCAGCATCGTCGTGACCAGCTCGACGAACCGCTCGTATGATCGGTCGACGCTGGCCAGGACGTCAGCAAGGGGGCGATTGCTGTGCAGGTCCCGGATCCAGGCGTTGATCTCTTCCCAGTTGCCTTCCTCGTCCTCGTCGCCCATCTCGGCTGGCCAGGGTACTGGCGGAGGATCGCCCGCTGGACCAGCCTCCATTCGATCGAGCATCCTTTCCTGCCAAAACAGGAGGTGGCCGGCGAGGTCCTTAAAGGTCCAATCACCCATCGGTCCGGGTTCCTCCATCCGGTCGTCGCCAACCTCATCCAGTAGCTCATTCCAAGCGGCTCGTTCGGTGTGAATTTCCTCTATCAGCTCATCGCGCGTCTTCACTGTTCCTCTTTACACATCCACCGACGGATGGCGTGACGTGACGTCCCAGAGGGCAGGATCGATCTCGTCCGTAGTTCGCTGCTCCATCACTCGCGTCCAGAAGTCGGTATTGATGATCATGTGATTGAGCGTCGCGCGCAGGGTCCAGTTCCGATATCGAACTCCCGGTCAAACTGTTCTGCACTGAGATGTCGGCTTGTGTCCAGTGGCTGTGCGGTGGCCCACCTGTCACGCTCCAGGAGACGGTCAATGAGATTCAATTGTCAGACTCCCGATAGTACGTACATCGCACAAATGTTCTTGGTCAGTATAGAAAAGGCAGCTGTGCTTGACAAGCAGTCAGGCTCGGCTGCCTCAGTAAGAGCATCGAGTTGGGGAACGAAGAGGCCAACTCGATGCTCTTACTGAGGGTACTAGCGACCGTTTCATCGGTGACTGCGACGGCGCCGAAAACACTGCGGCGTTGGCCGAACTCCTGGCCAATCCGCATTGCCCAGCTGGCCGTCAGGTCGGTTGAACACTGTAGTTGCTTTGGAAGGCGTTCGATGGATCCCAGACTTCCTTCAGCCTAACGATTCGCTCGTAGTTCTCACCGTATGCACTCGGGACACGTTCGGCTTCGTCGTCAGCAATTGGATTGACGTACGCGTCGCCCGTTGCGTGAGCCGACATAGCATCCTGGAATTCGGACGCCCAGCCGATGACCACGTCGTCGTTCGAGGCATTCATCCAGCCGGCGATGCAGTGAAAGCCGAAACCTGTGTCCCTGCCGCCCTTTGGGTCGAAGTAGGCCGCAGTGAACTCTCCGACGATGTTGGGCAGGTACTGCACCATGGTATCGAGGGCGCCATCCGAGAGTGATTCGAGGTTGTGTGCCTTCGAGAGGTAATGTTGGCCCCTGGGCAGGTTGGCGTCAAAGACCTGCTGAACCTCGACGTAGGCGCTTGGTCCAACGAAGTCCAGGATCGGCTCGCCGAGTTCCCTCAGCGGCTGCACGAATGCGATCGCGCTTGGATCGTGGTGGAGGAGAACGAAGTCAATGACTGGCTGGCATGTGTTTCTTCGGGAAACGCTTCAATTGGAGGAACGCGGAAACAGAATGGATAGCACTGGTGTTCGGAAACCTGTCAATGTTGATGACCTTGATCGGGTTCGGGCGCGAGACCAACGCCGTCTAAACCCAGATCCGTCAGCGTCGAGATTGATCTTCAAGGTGATCGATCACGTCGCGAAGAGCATCGATGCCCGCGAGAGTGTTCTGGGCCCCACCCGCAAATGAGAGCCGCAACCAGCCCTCACCGGATGGACCGTAGAAGGTCCCCGGCGTCAGAACGACGCCGCACTCGTCTAGCAATCGCTCTGCAAGCTCCCGGCTGCTTACTCCGTACCTGCGAAAGTCGACGTAGACGTAGAACGCGCCTTCGGGCTTAAGCCAGCGCAGATCGGAAATCCCGGCGAGCCGCTCTTCGACCGCCGCCAAACGCTCGTCGTAGATCTGTCGTTGCTCCTCGATGCATTCCTGCGGCCCGGTCAACGCCGCGACGCCCGCCGCCTGGACGAAGGGCGCGGCGAGCCGTCCGGTCGCCATCGAGAGGCGTTCAAAGCGCTCGATGACCTCCGCTGGTGCGACGTTGTAGCCCAGCCGCCAGCCAGTCATCCGGTAGCTCTTCGAGAAGCTAAAGACGCTGATGGTGTGGGCGGCGAAGGCCGGATCGAGTGCGACGATGCTGATGTGCCGGTGTGGCTCGTAGGTCAGATGCTCGAAGACCTCGTCGGAGATGATCGTCAGGTCGTGGTCGACCGCGATCTCCCCGATTATCCGTAGCTCTTCTTTGTCCATCACCGCCCCGCTCGGGGCGGATGGTGTGTTGATCAGGATCGCGTGAGTTTGATCTGTGAGTGTGGTCTCAATGGCCTCGCGGTTCCAGCGTAGCTGCCCGTCCACGAACTGGAGCGGCGCAAATCTCGGTTCAGCCCCAACGACGCTGATCGCGTCGATGAAGGGCCCGTAGGTGGGATCGCTGACGACGACTTCGTCACCTGGTTGTGTCACCGCCTGGAGCGCCAGCAATATCCCCATCGCGCTGCCGTTGGTGACGAAGATCTCCCGTTTGGGATCGACCGTCAGGTCATTGTAACGCTCCAGCTTGGCGGCGATTGCCGTATGGAGTTCGGGGGCGCCGCGTGACGGTGCGTAGCGGGTTTGTCCACCTTCGAGCGCCGCCATCCCAGCTTCAACGATGTGTTGCGGTGTCGGTAGGTCCGATTCCCCGAGAACGAGCGGATAGACTGGCAGCCCGGCCGCAACCCTCGCTTCCGCCAATGATTGGAAGTGCAGGACCTCATCGGCCTGAAACGCCAGGGCTCGCCGATTCACCTCGCTCGACCTCATCTCATCGATGGCCGGTGGGTGTCTGTCACCGGCGGGATCTGATCGAGCGTCAGTGTAGAACGGCGAGCCCGTTATGGCTCTGTTGTGCTCCCGTCATGAGCTATGTACGAACCGTGACCGGAGCACGCTCTAGTCGGCCGACCAGCTGAAATCGCGGTCGATGGGCCAGAGCGGGCGCTGGAGGTGTCGGAAAGGCAGGCTCTCGTAATCGACGGTGCTGGCCCCCGGCGAAGCAAGCTCGATGATCTTCGAGACGATCGGACGCAACGATGCCCGGTGCGCCTGGTTCGACTTCACGACGATGATCTTCTTTTCGTCAAAGACGATCCCGGCGCTCTTCATGAAATCGCGGTCATTTCTGGTGCGCTGTTTCGTGAAGATAACGTCGATCTTGTTGTCCAGTCGCAGGACGACCCGCATCCCGGCGTCGGCTTCGCGCCAGGCCTCGCGGGTGACTTCCTTGCCCCAGCCGCCGTGGGTCGGGCCACAGATCATGTACTGCCCGTCATCGATTGTCTTGACCTTGCCCTTGATCGTGATCGGTTCGTAGAAACGCTGGTCGATACTCGCGCCAACTTCCATCTCCAGCGTTGCGCCGACACCGGCTGCGATAGCCGCATCCACGACGTTGGCGTCGCGAATTGTCACAACGGCGTCGCGCGCACCCTGCCGGATCAGGCTCTCTAGCACGGCGGGGCTATCTGAGGGCGTCGAGCTGCCGGGATCGTCGCCGAGATCGACCAGCACGACCGGCTTTTCCTCGTCGCTCTCGATCGCCAGTTTCACGCCTTCGTCGATCGGGTAGATCGGGCGGACGCTGAGGATCTCGTGCCGCTTTGCCCAGACTCGCTCGGCCATCTCCTTCGCCAGCCGTTCGGCCAGTTCGGGATCGCCATCGGTCGTCGCGATGACCGACATGCTCGCTTCGGGCGTGTCGGCGTAGCCATAGCCACCCAGAATCGTAACGTCGATGACGCCCGGTGTGTCCTCGACCGCCTCGCGGATGAGATTGAGCTGGTAGAGCGGCAGCATCTCCTCCTCGGCGGCGTCGTGGGACCAGGTGCTCTGGCCGATGTTCGGCCCGATGATCGGGACATGCACCAGCTTGGTCACCGGATTGATCTCGCCGTCGAGAATCCGCAGCATGCACGCGCCCGCTTCGAGACCGCACTCGTAGCTATCGACGTGCGGGTTGGTGTTGTTCGGGAACGCGCCAGAGAGCAGCGCCACCTCGTCGTGAGTCATGATGCCATGGAAGTCGTAGGTCGCGACAAAGGGAATGCCCTCGCCGAGCGCATCACGCGCCGCCTGCAGCAAGTTGCCCTCGGCGTCGGTGTAGGGGTCGTCCGCCGCCATAGCCCCGTGGAGGGCAAAATAGACACCATCGAGTGGCATCGCCTCTTTGAGCCCGTTGACGATGATGTCACGATAGTGCTCGAAGATCTCGGCGCTGATGAGCCCGCCGTGGATGAATCGGATGTCAGCGATCGGCACGATCTCGATATCGTCGCGCTGGACCGTTTCGAGGAAACCACCGACGTAGCTTCTCGGGTGCGTGTGGTCGATGAGCGCCTGCCCAAGATGCAGATCGGCGTCCGGCTCGGTATTCTGCTCTAGCGCAAAGGTGTTCGTCTCGTGGAAGAAGGACGCAACCGCGACGCGTTTCACTCCCCGGCTCCGACCGTCTCCAGCACATCGAGCAGCTGCCCCATCTCTCCGCGATGCTCGGCTTCGTGCTGAATCAGGTGATGGACGACCCAGGCTGTCGATACGACCGCGTCCGAAATCTCCCGTGGCCGGCTGAACTCCTCATCCGACAGACCAGCCAGTGTGTCGATCAGTTGTTCGCGCACCCAGGCCAGGCGCTCGAGGTGGCTGTCGAGCGAGACACCGGTCACAGACGTCAGGTTGCCGCGCTCATCGCGATGGTTGTATGGAAATATCGCGATTGCCTCGTCGGGATAACTCTCCCGCTCCTGGATCTCAACGTAGAGCCAATCGGCTTCGATGATGGCGATGTGATAGAGCAGCGTCCCGATGGTGTGCTGGTGGTAGGGCGCGACGGCATCGACCGTCACCGGCCCGACCCGCTCCAGCGTTTCCAGCGTCCGCCTGCGTCCATCTTCCAGCGCCGCGATCCAGAGGCCAACACCAGGCGACACACCGCGTGGTGAGTTGAGCGTGATCTGTCGTGTTTCGGTTGTTGCCATGTATGTTGCCCACGCTATCCACTTCAGCGATCGTTCGCCTCCACTGCCCGGGCATCATACATCCCTACCGCTTGTCCATCAGCGACCCGACACGAGTCAGCCCGGCGTAGGCGACGTGGTTGCCGAGCTTGATGTCGTCGTGGTGGGCGCAGTCTTCGGCGTCGCCGGCGGCGATTTCCTCGGCGAGGGTCTCGGCCTTGATGTAGGCGGCGTGGGTCTTGATTGCCTCGGCTGCGTCGCCGGTCGCGCTGTAGACGAGCTTGATCGTATCCTCGATCTGCAAACCGGCCTGTTTGCGCAGGTCCTGGACGCCACGGACGAAGTCGCGGGCCATGCCCTCCAGCATCAATTCGTGGGTCAACGTCGTGTCGAGCGCGGCCAGGATGTCGCCATCTTCTGCTACGTTGAAGCCTTCACGCTCGGCTACGTCGACCAGCACTTCCTCGTCGGTCAGTTCAACCTTGTCGCCATTGAGCGAAACGGTCACGTTGCCACCTGAGCGGAATGTCGCCGCAGCCTCCGTTGGGTCGAGCTGCATGATCGCGCCACGCAGTGCGTTCATCTGCTTGCCGTACTTCGGACCCAGCACCGCGAAGTTGGGCTTGACCTGGTACTCGGCGTACTCGGCCGGATCGTCGATCCAGGCGATGCTCTTGACGTTCAGCTCGTCGAGCAGTTGCTCCTGCAACGCGTCGACGCCGCTGCGGACCTCCCCGTTGCGCGCCCAGATGTAGAGCGTCGAGAGCGGCTGGCGTACCTTGACGCTGGCCTTGTTGCGGGCCGCGCGGCCCAGGTTTGTCACCCGCAGCAGCGCCGCCATATCGCGGTCGAGCGCAGCGTCGACCTTTGCGGCGTCCACCTCCGGGTAGTCGTTCAGGTGGATCGAGCGAGGAGCCTCCGGCGCTACCGCGACGACGAGGTTCTGATACATCTCCTCGGTCAGGAACGGTGTAAATGGCGCCATCAACTTGGCCAGATCGACCAGCACCTCGTAGAGCGTCTGGTAGGCGGCTGCTTTGTCGCGGTCGGCTTCTGTCTTCCAGAAGCGGCGGCGGTTGCGGCGGATGTACCAGTTGGATAACTCCTCGATAGCGAAGTTCTCGATCGCCTTCGTCGCACGGACCGGGTCGTAGTCGTCCAGCCCGGCGCGCACCTCGGCGATCGTGCCCTGCAAGCGGGAGATGATCCAGCGGTCGAGCAGCGTGCGCTCGGCGAGCGGCACCTGGTTCTCGGGCAGCGTCGGGTCGAAGCCGTCGAGGGCGGCGTAGTTGGCGAAGAAGGCGTAGGAGTTCCAGATCGGGATGATGACTTGCCGCCGGACCTCGTCGCCGGTGCCATAGCCGAAGTTGACGTTGATCCAGGGCGTCTGGCGGCAGAACAACCAGCGCATGACGTCCGAGCCCATGCGGTCGGCCGCTTCGTCGAAGGGGATCGAGTTGCCCCAGCTCTTGTGCATCTCGCGGCCGTGCTCGTCGCGCACCAGTGCGTGACCGAGGCAGGTCAGGTAGGGCGCTTCGTCGGCCATGACGACGCTCTGAGCCAGCATCGAATAGAACCAGTTGCGGAACTGGCCGGGGAAGGACTCGGTGATGAAGTCGGCCGGGAACCACTTCCTCCACTTGTCTTCGATCTTCGGTGTAGTACATCGTGCTGAAGGGCACGGCCCCGGCGTCGAGCCAGGGGTTGCCGACGTCTTTGATCCGGCTCACTTCGGCGTGCCGCAGGCCGAGCAGCGGATCTTGACGGCGTCGACCCAGGGGCGGTGCGGCGAGTTGCCCTCGAACTCGTCCCAGCCCGGAAATGGCGCGCTCTTTGCAGTTCTTCCTTCGAGCCGATGACCTCGAATTCGCCGCACTCCTCGCACTCATAGATAGGCAGAGCGAGACCCCAGTAGCGCTTCTTCGAGATCATCCAGTCGTCCATGTTGCGCAGCCAGTCGATCTCGCGCTCTTCGCCGAATTCGGGGATCCAGCGAATGTCGCGGGTGATCTCCATCAGCCGCTCGCGCAGCGGTCCCATCGCGATGTACCACTCGTCGACGACGCGAAAGACGACGTCGGTCTTGCAGCGCCAGCAGGTCGCGTAGCGGTGGCTGTAGTCGTGGTCGTAGAGCAGCAGGCCGCGCGCGCGCAGGTCGTCGATGACCGGCTTGGCGACATCGTGGGCGTACATCCCGCTGAGGAAGTCGAAGCCCTCGTAGAAATGACCCATTTCGTCGATCGGCGCGATGACCTGGAGATCGTGCACCTTCGAGAGTTGGTAGTCCTCGCGGCCACAGCCTGGTGCGATGTGGACGATGCCGCTTCCCTCGTCTGCTGCAACATCATCCCAGGCGATGACTCGATGTTTCGACATCGGCATTGGCCGGCAGATGGTCGTAGAAGTCCGGTATAGCTCCGGCCGATCAGATCCGTGCCCGTGACCCTACTCGAGCTCGATGTAGTCGCCGCGCAGCGCGTGCTGCATCGCTTCCTCGGCCAGGTAGAAGATGTGGCCATGCTGCTCGACTTTGACGTAGGTCAGCTCGGGATGGACCGCCGCCGCGACGTTGGCCGGCAGCGTCCAGGGCGTCGTCGTCCAGACCAGCAGCGAGGCGTCCTCGTCGTCTAGCTTCAGCAGCGCGTAGAGCGAGCGGTGGGTCCGGTCGGTGTAGCCCTCGCCGATCTCCATCTCGGAGAGGCCAGTGCCGCAGCGCGGGCACCAGGGCATTGAGTCGTCGCCCTTGTAAAGGAGACCCTTCTCGTTGCACTGCTTCAGGAAGTTCCAGATCGTGTAGTTGTTGACGTCGGACATCGTGAAGTAGGAGTCGTCCCAGTCCATGAAATTGCCGAGCCGTTTGGTCTGCTCGGTGATGAATCGTGGCGTACTTGAGCACGCGTTCCTTGCACGTCTCGACGAACTCGGTCGATGCCGTATTCCTCGATGTCGCGCTTTGAGGTGAAACCCAGTTCGCGCTCGACCTCGACCTCGACCCAGAGCCCCTGGCAGTCGAAGCCGTTCTGGTAGCGCTGCTTGTGGCCGAGCATCGTGTGATAGCGCACCCAGAGATCTTTGTAGGTGCGGCCCCAGGCGTGGTGGACGCCCATCGGGTTGTTGGCGGTGATCGGGCCATCGAGGAAGGACCAGTTGGTCGCGCTGTTGTCGTTCTTGCTGAGGTAGTCCTCAACAATCCCGTCGCCATACCACCAGTGCAGCCGATCCCGTTCCATGGCCGGGAAATCGACCCTGGTTTCGACGGAGTTGAATGTCTTCTTCGCTTGGTGCGGATGCCATGCTGCGTGCCTTTCCCTGAACGTCCTCGTTGGAGTCAATCAGCTGCTTCGCTGGACATCGATAACACCCAAGACTGATCATTTCGACCGGAAGCTGCGGAGTCGAGAAATCCCAGGTGGACAATGCTGTGAAACGTCGCTGCAAACCTGTCGCTCCCTCGTTCGATCATCGTTCTGTCGCGATTAGGCAATGCACGCATCGCCGGTACGGGTGCTGGTCCGTGAGGCGATCGACGGCGCGGGCCGATCAGGCACCGCACTGCGGCGCAAACAAAAACACCCATCCTCGCGAACGAGGACGGGCGTCACCCGCGGTACCACCTCGGTTGTCCGCGCAATGCATGCACGGACCACTCACTCCGGTACGGCCCGCCGATGCGAGCGATACCGGCGCCGCTGGTAACGGGCGGCGAACCCGGCCACGTCTACTGGGGTTGGATTAACCCGTTTGGGTGGCGGCTCGGGAAGGATTTTCCACCGGTTGCTTGCCGTCCGGCTCCCACCAGCCCGGACTCGCTTGGGGCATCCACCCCGGTGTACTCGTTTCCGTCAACACCTGTCTCTGCCTCTCGGCATGTTCCAGTATAACACCGCGTCCAGCGGCGACGATGCAACCCACGATCTATCGGGCAGGCTAGCTAGTCGTGGCAATAGTGCCGTCAAGTGCTATTGCGGTTGTGAAAAGGTGGAGAGCAATGTGTATGCTCATCTCGTACAGGCAAACTGCTCAGAGTGATAGTCCTCGGAGGTCTCTTCGTAAGGTGAAGCATTCGATTCTCGACCGGCACTTCCAGGGGTTGTGGCGTAACGGGAACTTCCTGAAGCTGTGGGCCGGGGAGACGATCTCGGAGTTCGGGACGCAGATCAGCTTCGTCGCGATTCCGTTGCTGGCGGTGCTCACGTTCGAAGCGTCGCCGTCGCAGATGGGACTGCTAGCGGCGTCGAGCGAGTTGCCCGCCCTGACGCTGGCGCTCTTCATCGGCGTCTGGGTCGACCGCTTGCGCCGGCGTGCTGTGATGATGGTCGCGAATATCGGGCGGGCGTTTCTTCTCTTCCTGATTCCCCTGGCCGTCTGGTCAGGGATGCTGAATATCTGGTTCCTGTACGTCGTCTCGTTCCTGGCCGGGACGCTGACTGTCTTCTTCGCCGTCGGCTACCAGTCCTATCGTGCCGACCATCGTGCGCCGCGATCAACTGGTCGAGGGCAATAGCAAGCTCGCGACAAGTGCCTCCGGCTCGCTCATTGTCGGACCGGCGATTGCTGGCGCGCTCGTCCAGATCGCCTCAGCGGCCTTCGCCGTTCTGATCGATGCTATCTCCTATCTCGTGGCGGCTATCTTCCTCTGGCGCATCGACGCACAGGAAAGCGCACCATCACCACGGGAGTCGCGGTCGGGCATCTGGCGCGAGATTGGCGAAGGGCTGAGGGTCATTCGCGACGAGCCGATTCTACGGACGCTCGGTATCAGCACCGGGATCGCCGTCCTCTTCGAGAATATCCAACTCGTCGCCGTCATCCTCTATATCACCCGTGATCTGGGGTTGAGTGCGGGGGTGTTCGGAATCATCTTCGCCTCCGGCGGCGTGGGCTATCTCATCGGTGCCGTGGTGGCGAATCGGTTGTCGGCGTGGCTGGGGCTTGGCCGGGTGATTGTCGGCGGGCTGTGCCTGAGTTCTGTGAGCAATGGACTGGTGCCGTTGGCAAGCGGCTCGACCGTGTTCGCGGTCGGAGTGTTGCTCGTCGCCTTCTCAACTGGCGCGGCGGGTGGGACGATTTACGATCTGAATCAGGTCAGCCTGCGACAGGCCGTCACGCCGGACCGGCTGCTCGGACGGGTCGCGGCAGCCTCCGAGTGGTCATTCGAGGCGCGGCACCTGTCGGTGCGCTGTTGGCGGCTTGCTTGGCGAGTGGCTCGGTTCCGTGGGGCGTTGGTCGTCGCCGCGGCCGGTTTTCCGGTGGCCGTGCTCGTCGTCTGGTTCTCGCCGGTGCGTCTGTTGCTTGTTCCTCCGGAAGAGCCCGGTCCTGGCTTACGAAGCTACCAGTAGCTGATGTTCGTCGCTCCGGGCGCGATATCTCCCATAGCAGCGGCAACTCCCATCCGTGAACTCTCCTCCAGTGCGAAGTCGCCGGGGCAGTCGCAACCCTGGTTTCCGGTGCAGATGCAGCCTTCAGGACAGCAGTAGTTGTCGCCGCAGCATACGGGGTAAATCGAAGGGCAGCAGAAACTGCCTCCGCAGCAGACCGGGAAGCCGGTAGAGCAACAATAGCCGTAGGCTGAACAGCAATGTGGATAGTCGCCCCCACAGCAGAGGCCACCGCCACAGTCGATGAGTTCGGGACAGCACACTCCATCGGGTACGCAGGTTCCATTGTTGCAGCAGGTGCCCTCGCATGCTCGACATCGCCCGTCAGGGTTGCAGACTTCGCAGAAGCCACATTCGGCATCCGTCTGACATTCGATGCACGCACCATTGACGCAGTTCGTCCCGGCCGGGCACTCGACACCGCAAGCCCCACAATGGTCATCGTTGGACTGGAGATCAACGCACATATCCTCGCAGCAGGTTTCAGAGGAGAGACATTCGGCGCAAGGTCCGGGGTCGCTGCAGATTCCGTTGATGCAGTGTTCATCCGGGCCGCAGACGATGCCGCAGCCGCCGCAATTCTGATCATCGCTCATCAGATCGAGACAAATGCCGTCGCAGCAGGTCTGCCCTGCAAAGCAGGAGACGCCGCAGCCACCACAGTTATTGAAATCGGTAAGCAGGTCAACGCAGACATCGACGCAACAATAGTTGGTGAGATCAGCCCCCTGGTCGCAACCAGGGCATGAGTTCGCAGCCGCAGTGCAGACGCCGTTGATACAGTTCCTGGCCGTCCGGGCAGCTGATTCCGCAGGCGCCGCAGTTCGTGCTATCGGACAGGATGTCGATGCATGTGCCATTGCAGCACGCTTGTCCCGTAAAACAGCGTTCGCCGCAAGCGCCGCAATTGTTAGCGTCTTGCGTCAGGTCGGTGCAGCTCCCTTCGCAGCAGAAGTTTGCTGGATCATCGTCCGAGCAAAAATCGCAGGTAGCGCACTCGAAGTAACAGATCTCTTCGCAGGTTGATTGCTGGGCCTGTTCCAGACACCGCGATGCAACGATCATCACACAGGTAAAAAACCACCTGTCAATCCCATTTGGAGACTCTGTATCAATATTTTCCGACTTCGTCCCGCAGATCGCATGAGCAACGGATCTGCAGCTTCCCAAGGATTGCTCTCTGACGTACACTCGGAGTTCCGGAAGTTGAGTACAGGAGCTGAGACAGACATCACATGGATCAGTCCCAGCAAGCTGAGGTGCGGACATTGGATCAGCGATGACGTTTGGCGGCACGAATAACGCCTCAACAAAGCCCTCGGAATTTACTGATAGCAAATACAGCGGACGTTTCTGAGCCGTTGCGACGAGCGCATAGATCAAAGGCTCGCCATCCTCGGTAGGGTCGAAGATGACCGTCGCATGGAGCGGATTTGGCGGACTAGTCTCCATCTCAATCGACAGGAAGTCGGTAGTTAGCAGACCGGGACCGCTGATCGCCGTTGCGCTCCGCCCAACTGTCGCAAAACCCTCGATGATCAGATACTGGAACAATTGGCGATGCTTCAGGTTGTCATCTGCAGCTGCCTGGAGTTGGTCCTGGACTTCCTGCGGCGCATCGCCAATCGAGACTTCTTGCTGCGGTGATGCCCGCCAGCTGTGATAGTGCTGGCCGACATTGCCGGCCTCGACGACGAAGCCTTCCGGGTTGCCGGGCGTGTAGGTCAGACAGCGGCGCTCGAAACACTGCATCAGGACGAGACGCTTGTGTCCCACCAACTAGCACCTCGGCCCAGTAGGGCTCGGTGATCGGTCTGCCGGTCGCGAAGTAGGGGCTGTCGAAGAGCGGCGCGGAGACGACCTGCCCGTCCTCGTAGACCGATCCGGACGAGTTCATGAAGTCCCAGAATGGCGCGGCGATGCTGTGGTTGGTGACGTCGTCGGTGATGGCGACGGTGACGCCCTGGCCCGCCAGCCCGGAATCGTCGCTTACCGTCGCCGGCGCGGTCGATGCGCTGGGTGATCGTCGAGCCGACTGGCAATGACGGCGGCGTCGAGGACGGCTCCGAAGGTCGCGTAGGTCGGGCCATTCGGGTCGTTCGACATCTCCGGCGACGTTGATCGCCGCTGGCGATCTGTCCTGGAACTGGCTGTCGCCGAGTTGCATGCGCTGCCGGTGATCAGCTCGACGACGAGCAGGCCGTTGGTGACGTCCCAGGGCGGCGCCGTCGGCGCGGAAGCTGTTGTCCTCCATGCGGGCTTTGTCGAAGTACTGGACGGTGCGGTTGCCACCCGGCGCTTCCTCGTAGGGTTCGCTCGACGGCCTCGGTGAAGGCTTCCGGCCCCCACATCCAGGTGCGGGCGCCAGCGCCGTCGGCGACCGGTTTGTCGGTTCTGTCCCAGGTGCGCTGGAATGTACTGGTGGCAGGGGTGATAGCTGGTTCGCGACTGTCATCCGCTTCGGCATCGTGGACACCGAAGCGGGAGCAGGAGACCACCGACAGCGAGACCGAGCGCGCCCTTGAGCAGCCCACGCCGGGAGGAACGAGCGCCTATGAGTTTGGAGAGTTCGTCGAATCGATGCTCACTCATCATCGGTGGCTTTCACAGGCCGATTTGGCAGAAGCGGCTCATCCGCTGACGATGAACGGATCGGCTACACGTTGCGAGGACTGTAGCCCGGTGCTACCTACTGCGTCAATCCTCATGACCATAAGCCAGGAGGCGGCGCGATGCTAGTATTATCGCAAGCTGACGCATCCTGCTCGCCAGCGCCCGCTATGGGTGCGCGCAGGGAAGCATTCGCCGGAGGTTCGTAGATGGATCTCGCACTCCTCATCGCACGGCTTCTTCTGGCCGGCGTCTTCGCCGTTGCTGGAATCGCCAAACTGCTCGACCGTGAAGGCTCGCGGAAGGCTCTGGTGGGCTTTGGGGTCCCGGGGCGTATTGCTCCGCCGCTGGCGATCTTGCTGCCGCTGGCGGAACTGGCCGTTGCGCTGGCGTTGCTGCCGCTGGCGACCGCCTTTTGGGGCGCGATCGGCGCGCTGGTGCTACTGGGCCTCTTCGTCGTTGGGATTGCCGCCAGCATGGCGCGCGGCGAAGCTCCTGACTGCCACTGTTTTGGACAGATCCATTCCGAGCCCGCCGGTTGGTCGACGCTCATTCGCAACTCGATACTGGCACTCTCTGCCGCCTTCGTCGTCTTTGCCGGAGGCGTCGAGCCTGGTGCAGAGTTTGACCGGCTGGATCGGTGACCTGACGTCGACCGAGCAGATCGGGCTCGTCGCGATCGTCGTGACTGCGGCAATGCTTGTAGCCCAAACATGGTTCCTCTTTCAGTTGATGGCGCAGAATGGGCGTCTGCTGGAGCGTGTCGAACATCTCGAGATAGGAGCTCCGCTATCTCCTGACCAGGGGCAGATTCCGGCCGGGCCGAGTATCCCGGCACGCGGCCTGCCGGTTGGCAGTCCAGCGCCCGCCTTCAGCCTTTCCGGGTTGTATGGTGAGACGATCACGCTCAATGCCCTGCGTGCGGCTGCCAAGCCCTTGATGCTGCTCTTCACCGACCCCAACTGTGCCCCTTGCAACGCGATGTTGCCCGACATTGCGAACTGGCAGCGCGAGCACGGTAGCCGGTTGACGATCGTTCCAATCAGTCGCGGCGACACGCGTGCCAATCTCGAAAAGCGAACGCCCACGCCATCACCACCGTCTTGCTCCAGAATGAACGCGAGGTCTCCGACGCTTATCAGGCTCACGGGACGCCCACAGCGGTCCTCGTGCAGGTGGACGGCACGATTGGAAGCCCGGTGGCGGCTGGAGCGGTACAAATCGAACAACTCCTGCGCACGATCCTCCAGCAACCTGCCGATCCGCCGGTGGCTCAGATATCCAACCCTGGTGCACCGCCGTCAAATGGGGCGAGCTTGAAGGCGACGGCGCGACTACCGGCAGCCGCACCATTGAACGCGATGGCCGCCGGGGGACGACCGGTTCCGCGGATCACCCTGCCCGATCTGGCAGGGGATTTGATCGACCTCCACGATCTCGGCGGGCGTCCAACGGTGCTGCTATTCTGGAACCCCAACTGTGGCTTCTGCCGTCAGATGGTCGATGACCTCAAGATCTGGGGATCGGAGCGCCCGGATGGTTCACCGGACCTCCTGATCCTCTCGAGCGGCGACATCGATGCCAGGCAGGTGATGGAGCTGCGTTTGCCATTCCTTATAGACGACGGCTTCGCAGCCGGCCGGCAATTTGGCGCGACCGGCACGCCCTCGGCGGTGTTGCTCAATGGCGACGGCAAGATCGCGTCAAACGTCATGGTCGGCGCTGACAATGTCATGGGCCTGCTGGATCCTGCCCGCAGAGTTGTCCCAACCAATGGCAATGGCGCGCAGCAGCCGCTCGCGCCCCTCGTCCGTATGGGCTCGCCCGCGCCTGGGTTCGAGCTGTCTGACCTCAATGGAAACGTGATCACGCAGGCATGGCTGCGTGGCACGGAGACCCTGGTGCTCTTCTGGGATCCGGCCTGCGGTTTCTGTCAACAGATGCTCGACGATCTACGGGCCCTGGAAACCGATGATAGCGTACCGCGACTGCTTGTCGTCTCAACTGGCGCGGTCGAGGTCAATCGAGGTCTGGGGTTGCGTTCGACTATCGCGCTCGACCAGGGTTTCACCGTCGGACGGCGCTTTGGCGCGAGTGGCACGCCCTCAGCCGTACTCGTGGACCGCAAGGGCAAGATAGCTTCAACGTTGGCGGCAGGAGCTCCGGCCGTGCTCGGCCTGGCCCGCTCATCCTCAGGTTCGACGACGGCGTAGTCAATCTCATCGGTACTCAGATTTGGTCCCTGGATCGAGACGTTCACAGGATCGATCTACTGGTGCCTGTGCGGTCACCCCCTGTCGAAACCCCAGCGATGAACGCTGCCAGCGACGTGAGGCGGGAAGACACCGTCACCGACTTTGATCGCAACTTTCCGATAGCGCTCACAAACGTCCCGGCATATCGTGGAATCAGGATTTGCGATGTGATCGGAGACAAAGAACATGACTGTTCCTCCCCACCCATTTCGATTCGGTGTCGTCAATGACGCAGCGGTTGAGCCCGCCGGTTGGATCGAACATGTGAGACGCGTCGAATCGTTCGGCTTCTCGACTTTCCTGATACGCGACCACATTCTCCCGGACTTCTTCGGGCCGCAGCTCGCCCCGCTCACGGCACTCGCAACAGCGGCGGCCGTGACGGAGCAGTTGCATGTCGGCACGCTTGTCTTCTCGAACGACTTTCGCCATCCGGCTTCCCTAATGAGACTCGTGGCGCCAGCGCGTACACCCGCGTGAGCCCGAAGTACCATGCACCACCCATTCATCTCACACGAAGCGCCTGAAGCATGCATCCCATCCGTTATTGGGATCCGAGCTGGTTCAGCAATGACCGGGTGTACTGATAACTTCCTGACGGATTTGTCAGGAACCGGACATCTAAAGCGACAAGGGAGCGAATGGCGTTCGTGCGAGCCTTGCGATCATGTGATGCAACCTCGTTCCGGTATCTCTGATTGACCCTCGCTGGAGTTAGGTAGGGCTGTGATAAAGACACTGATCGTGGCAACCAACGCGACCCCCACCGGAATCGCGCAGGACGTTGCTGTTGGCCGCCACCATCGAGTCGACTACCTCGATCTTGCAGAGACCTATGGCAGTGACTATGTTGATTACAGTCTGTGTGGCGGCGGTCTCAGGCCAGTGCGCTGGCTCGAGGAGCGCCTGCGCATCGACGCAAGGCTGGCTCAGAAGGTGCGGCGGATCGTCGTGGCGGAAGGCTACGATGTCGTCTTGAGTTTGTCGGAACGCGTCGGCATTCCCCTGACTCACGTTCTTCCCGCGCGCGTTAAGCACGTCGTTATCATGCACCATCCCATGTCTTCAAGGAAACTTCCGCTCTTGCGCACGCTGCGCGTAAAAGATCGCTGGAGCCGCATCATCGCGATCAGCTCGGCCGAGGCGCGCGCGTTTGAGCAGGCGCTGGGGATTGCAAGCGGCGAGGTTGTCCCGCTCCACACGCCCGTCGATGTCGATTTCTTCGACCCAGCGCAGGAGCAATGCCTGGCAGCTACGGAACAGGATCGTGTGCAGAGCCTCGGGTTATCGCATCGCGATTACAGCACGCTGATCCGAGCCATGCGCCGGATCCCGTACGTCAAATGCAACCTGCGGGTCGGTAGCACCTGGGTCAATGGCCGTGCCGGTCATGAGAGCGAGTCTATTCCGGAGAACATCACCGTGAAGGACTATGTGCACCCGCAGGAGCTCAGGCGCCGCTATCTGGAGAGCAGGTTCATCATCGTGCCGATTCAGGAGTCAACCCAGTGGAGCGCCGGTTGCACGACGATCCAGCAAGCCCAGGCAATGGGCAGGGCTGTTATCGCCACCGCCCGGCCGGGACTTGCCGAGTACCTGGTCGATGGCGAGACCGGCATCCTGGTCGAACCCGGCGACGATGTGGGGCTCTCCAATGCGATCGAGTATCTCTGGAAGAACCCTGATGTAGCGGAATGCATGGGGCGCAAAGGGCGCGAGCACCAGGTGCGCAACTTTGCCATGGATCAATGGATCGAACATTTACGCCAGATCGTGGCCGGCGTTCATGACGGCGTGCATATGAAAGCAAGCGCATGATTCCTTTCAATCAACTCGTCCCGGCGCATGAGGCTATGCGTCCTCAGATTGACACCGCAATCCAGCGCGTTGTCGACAGCGGCTGGTTCATACTCGGTCCCGAAGTCGAAGCATTTGAGAGCGAGTTTGCGGCTTATCACGGCATTTCACATTGCGTTGGTGTGGCGAATGGGACCGATGCCATCGAGCTGGCTCTTGCCGCCGCAGGCATAGGACCGGGCGACGAGGTCATCACCGTAGCGCATACCGCCGTCGCGACGGTCTGCGCTGTCGAACGAGCCGGCGCAACGCCGGTCCTCGTAGATATCGACCCCGATACCTACACGATGGATCCGCAAGCTTTGCTGGCGAGCATCACGCCACGAACCCGGGCGATCATTCCCGTTCATCTCTACGGTCAGGCTGCGGACATGACCCGGATTTGTGAGATTGCCGAGCGGCATCAACTCCTCGTCATCGAAGACTGCGCTCAAGCCCACGGTGCCCGCCACATGCGCCAGCTCGTTGGCACGTTCGGCACGCTTGCCACGTTCAGCTTCTACCCAACCAAGAATCTTGGAGCTATCGGTGACGGCGGCGCGGTATTGACGCATGATGCTGAATTCGCGGCGCGGCTGCGCCAGTTGCGCAACTACGGCCAAACCAGCCGTTATCTCAGCGCCGGGCCAGGCATCAATAGCCGGCTGGACGAGCTGCAAGCAGCGATTCTGCGCGCCAAACTTCCCCATCTGGATAGTTTCAACGCCGCGCGCAGGGAGCTGGCAGGGGTCTATGACGCGCAGCTAGACGCAGTCGAGAAACCCTTTGCCAGGCCTGGCGACAAGCATGTCTACCATCTCTACGTCATTCAGCATTCGGAACGCGATGCGCTCCAGCGGACGCTGGAGCGGCAGAGCATCACGACGCTCATTCACTATCCGACCCCGGTTCACCTCCAACCCGCGTTCGCCCACCTCGGCTACGGCTCAGGCGCGCTTCCGGTGACGGAACGGGTGGCTCAACGGATACTGTCCCTACCGCTCTATATCGGGCTGGCTAATGAGGATGTCAACCGCGTTGCCTTTGCGCTCCACAGCTCCGTCGAACTGGTGCGACAATGATCGACCTAACTGCATTTCAGGGCGCCCGTGTTTTGATTACTGGCGGGATGGGGTTCCTCGGCAGCAATCTGGCGATAGAGCTGATCCGGCTCGGCGCCTATGTCACCGTGGCTGATGCCATGATCGATGGCTACGGCGGGAACCTCTTCAATCTTAAGCCGGTTGAAGAGCACAAGCGGCTCACCGTCAACTTCTGCGACGTGCGCTCGCAAAGTGTCATGAACTACCTGGCCCGCGATCAGGACTACATCTTCCACCTGGCCGCGCAGGTCGATCACGTTCTCAGCCTGACCGACCCGTTTCCGGATATCGACATCAATATCCGCGGCACCGCGGTGCTGATGGAAGCCTGCAAGAACCAAAATCCAAAGGCGAAGGTGATATTGAGCGGCACCCGCGGCGAATACGGCACTGCGGCCAAGCTCCCGGTGGACGAAGCGGCGGCGACGAATCCACGTGGCATCTACGAGATCTCAAACCTGACAGCCGAGCATATCGTCAAGGTTTATCACGACATCCACGGCGTGCAGTCCGTGATGCTGCGGATCACGAACACCTATGGCCCCAGGTCGCAGATGCTCCACTCGCGCTACGGAGTCGCGAACTGGTTTGTCAGGCTCGCGCTCGATGATGAGACGATCAAGGTCTTCGGAGATGGGAAGTTAAAGCGTGACTTCCTCTACGTCGGCGATTGCGTGGAGGCCATGCTGATGTGCGCGCTCACCGAGGAGGCCTACGGGCATGTCTTCAATGTCGGTTGTGACACGCCACACAATTTTGCGGAGCTGGCAGAGCGCATCGTTTGTATCGCCGGCAGGGGACATTGGGAATTCGCGCCGTTCACGTCCGAGCGGGCCGCCCAGGAGCCCGGTGACTTCTACTCCGACATCACGAAGATTCGTCGCGTGGTCGGTTGGGAGCCGGCGACCTCGCTGGATGCCGGACTGGCCTGCACCATCCACTACTACTGCCAACACAGAGCGCACTACTGGTAGCCGTGTCCTCTGCAGAACTTGGCGGCGTCATGGATGCATTGCTACTCGCTGACAGGGGGGTGATTCGAGTGGGCATTCGGACATGGTCGCGCAGCCATAACGATCTCTCCCAGGCAGATAGCAGCCTGGAAGCGGCGCGGCGATTCGCTGGGGCGGCGGATGGCTGGTTGAGCGTTGAAGAGGGGCAGTTTCTCTACTCCCTGGCTCGAAGCTGCACCGGCCGAGGATCGATCGTCGAAATCGGTTCCTGGATGGGCCGCTCGACGATCTGGCTCGCTGCCGGGTCAAGAGCCGACGAGGGTCGCCCTGTCTATGCCGTCGATCCGCATACTGGTTCGCCAGAGCACGCAAGAGATGGCATGCCATCAACGCTCAAAGCCTTTCATGCCAACATCGCGGCAGCCGGCCTCACCGATATCGTGGTGAGCAGAACCGTGACAGCTCAAGAAGCCGCAATAGGGTTCAATGAGCCTGTCGAACTCATCTTTCTCGATGGGCCACACGATGTGTCGACCGTCTCAGCGATCCTGCAAGCATGGCTGCCGAAACTGATCGAGGGCGACTGGATAGTGCTCAACAATGCTACCTCCTACCCGGGATCGATTGCGGCTTCCAGGCAACTCCTGCGTTCCAATTACATACGAAACGCTCGCCTTGTGCGCGCGGTGTTTGCGGCCCAGGCGGTCCCTTGCCTGACCCGCAAGGATCGCCTTCATAACTTCTACATGCTCTTGTACATCTACAGCTACCGGAAGCTGGCGGCGCTGCCCGTGCCGGCGACCCTGCGAGACTCCGGACGAAACCTCGTGCGCCGCCTGCAGTAGCACTCTCAATCTGGCCGCAATCTGTGAGGCCCGATTTTGATCGCAAGGTTCCGATAGCGTGAACCGCCTGCCAACCGTATCGTGATGTCAGAATTCGCGATGCGATTGGAGAGACGATCAATGACGATCCCCCGGCACCGGTTTCGCTTTGGCCTGATCAACGACGATCGAGTCGAGCCGGAAGGTTGGACCGAGCATGTACGGCGCGTCGAGGCGCTGGGATTTTCAACCTTCTTGATCCGCGATCACATCCTGCCCGACTTCTTCGGCCCGCAGCTCGCGCCATTGACGGCACTCGCAACAGCAGCGGCCGTGACGGAGCGGTTGCATGTCGGCACGCTTGTCTTCTCGAACGACTTTCGCCACCCGGCTTTCCTCGCCAAAGAAGCCGCGACGCTCGATGCGTTGTCTGGCGGACGCTTCGAACTTGGCATCGGCGCTGGCTGGCTGAGGGCCGAGTACGACGCGGCGGGATTGACGTTCGACAGGGCTGGCGTCCGCATCGACCGGCTGGATGAGTCGCTCGCGATCCTACGGGCACTGCTCCGCGGTGATCAGGTCGACTTCGAGGGGCAGCACTATCATGTGTCCCAACTCTTGGACTTTCCTCCACCCACGCGTGCTGGCGGTCCACCGCTCCTGATCGGCGGCGGCAAGCCGCGGATGCTCAGGGTGGCCGGCAAGCACGCGGATATCGTGAGTATCCTGACGACCTCGGTCGCCAGCGGGGTCGTCGAAGATTCGCCCGCGGAAAGAGTGCCAGCGGAGGTTGAGCGCAAGTTGGGCTGGATTCGGGAAGGGGCTGGAGAACGTTTCCCCGAGATTGAGTTGAACCTGATTCCGACGCTCGTTGTCACCGATGATCGCTACCGTGAAGCCAGAAGGATCGTCGTCCAGCGGAAATGGTCCGGCGTTTCCCCGGAGGATGTGCTGGAAATGCCCTCTTTCCTGATTGGAACCTATGATGAGATTGAGTCGACGATTCGGGAGCGATGTGAACGCTACGGCTTTTCCTACTACGCCTTTTCAGACGCGAATGCCAGGCAGGCTGTCCCGCTCGTCGAGAGATTGGCGGGCAGATGACGCGTGCGACTTCAACGCTTCGATGAGGCGCCCTGTTCAGCGGATCCAGTCCGTGGTGACCTGGTTGGGCGCCAGTTAACGGTCTGCTCCGCCCACCGCTAACTGGATGGTGGATTGGGCGGCGTCAGCGCGTAGGGATCGTCCACTTTGTCACGGAAGGCTGCTGTCAGTCGAGCCTTCTCAACCTCGGCAGCGGCGTCGCCTGCAGCCCTGGCGCGTTCCCAGCGGTCTCGTAGCCGGGCTGGCATGGATTTGACCTGATCGGTGATTGGCTCCCGCTCCTCAGCGGGGATGGCGTCCTGCTCGTCGATGCGGACCATGATGCGAGCGATGGCGACGCCGATTGCCGCGCCGAGAATGAGTTTCATGATATTGCGCCCCACGGTGTTTCCCCTATCCCGCTTTCATATCGATTCGTCCAGGGCAATCGCCTGCTTGCCCGCTATCTGCAATTCTTAGTCTCGGCCGACGATCGAGCGTAGCAGCCCTCCGAGCACCAAGAGAACCAGCCCTAGCCCCGCTCCGGCGATCGCCGCGGTCACCGGCGTGAAGAGCGTCTTGATCTCACCCCGGGCGGTTCCGGCAAAGAGGACCATCTGGGAATTCTCTATTTCGGCGGTCCCGGCTGACATGAAGAACACCCGGCTGCGATTGAGGCGCGCTTCCTCGGCTACAACCTGGACAGCTCTCGATCGTAGGAGCACGGCGTTGTCGGTCCCGAGCGATACTGCGCCTGACTGATCGAGCTGAGCGGACTTCGCCTGGATTGATTTCGCCCCCGAGCGCTCCATTACGACCCGGTCGCCGGAGACTGTCTCGCTACTTGAGCGGGTCATCATGACCGTCTCGGCTTCGACGTTCTTGACAGCAGTCCGGGAGATTTCCGTTGCTGGAGCTTCTTCCCGGGTTGCCGGTTTCTTGTAGGTTATTTCGCGTATACCGCTGGCTTCTCCGACGTTTTCCACGTCGCCTGAGTCTGCGCTCATGTCGTGCCTCTCCCCGTACCGGAACCCTCGACTATTAGCCTACATCAACGACCAACGTGTCGTATGCGAATTCGATTCGCAACCCGTCGCACCTGAGCGCAGCCTCGAATCTGAAGGAGATCGTCGTGGGAGTGGCTATCCTGCTCCTCGATGTGGGCCAGGATTGTCCGGCCGGCGTCGATCTGGCGCACCATCTCAAGTGTTTGGGCGAAGGTCGCTTCCATCTTGAGGATCGGATGGCTCGCGTCGATCTTCGTTCGCCGGTTAGCGGGTCGTGCTCGACGACGCCCATCGGCAGGATCGCGAGATCGACGCCATGGGTGAACTCCGGCGGCTCCCATCCGACCAGTTCGCCGGAGCGATCAGGACACGCCTACCGGCTTCTTCAAACAGGAATGCGTAGACGTAGTCTTCGGCCAGACGAAACGGGGTGATCCTGACGTCGGTGATCTCGATGCTCTCTCTGTCAGGGACGGTGTGGACCCGGGTATAGCCCTGTTGCGACATGAACTCGAAATGCTCCGCCAGTCCGAGCCACTGCTGGAAATCGGTGGCGACTTGCTGCGGCAGGTAGATGTCCGTTGTGCGACCGCTTGGCGGCCAGTTGCGG
Organism: uncultured Chloroflexia bacterium; assembly: GCA_963709995.1. GTDB lineage: Bacteria > Chloroflexota > Chloroflexia > Thermomicrobiales > CFX8 > JAUIIK01. The sequence continues at coordinate 106,740 of CAVPYN010000013.1, forward strand.
AAGTCGACGTTGAGCGCCTCCCAGACTCGCCGCCCATCGTGTGGTCGGGGTGCCAATGGGAGTAAAGCCCGGCCCGAACGTGCTCGATCCCGGCACGGTTGAGCTGGTCCTTGATTTCCTCCGGCGTGTCGATCAGGACATCGGGGCCGTGGATGAAGATGGCTGGACCGCACGGCTGTAAGGCACGCCACGCGCGCGCGCTTCGACACAGATGCGGCAGCCGCAACCAGGTCGTGGAGTCGTCGTCGCGCCGCCGGTACCGAGAAACTCGATCCGCATGCCAACCTCCAATGTAGATCGTGAGATTCTAGCAGCGTGCGAGAGCGAACTGGAGAATGGTGGCGAATGTTCCAGCACTCACCACCATTCCGACTATCCGGCATGGTCTTACGGCTGAGCGCAGACCACTTCGACATAGAGATCTATGTCATCGCCAACGATGTTATGCCAGATCTCAACGTACCAGGAGTCTCCGCCGGACGGGTGGTTAACCCGCACACTGACGTTGTAACAAGGAACAACGTAGTATCCACCTCCGACCGCGACCTCGCCTTCCTCACAGGATGCGGTGGAGTTCCCGGCTGAGTTGGCGTCGACGGTGACCGCGTCGGCGGCACTCACGACGAAGTTGCTGACGTCGATTTCGCCAGGCGGTCCCTGTGGCCCCTGGGGATCTTGCGGGCCTTGAGGTCCTTGAGGGCCGGGGGGCCCTTGCTGGTTGACTGGAACGATGACCCCGTCTGGGCAGAGTTGGATCGGTCACGAAGCGAACATAAGTGGTGTAGCCGTTGACGCAGAACAGCACTTCTCCAGGCGCTGGCGGCGCGGCCCGGACGAGCGACAGCCCGTAGTCTGAGGCGTCCGCGCCGAACATAAGCAAAATGGCGATCACTATTCGAGGCGGATTCCATCCCAAGGCTCGCCGGAGTAATCGGGTCGTGGTCAGTATCCTTCCTCGAATTAATCACGCACGTCTCCCGATATGACATGCTGCTATTACAGCTATACGTTCAGGATCTGCCGTGCGTTGCGGTAATGTTCGCGCCGAAAGGCAGGATGGGAGGCGTCACAGTTGTGACTGACACCGTGCAAATCCGTCCTTGCGCGCGCGGATGTCACGTCCCAGCTCAAGTGCGCGGTATGCTTGACGATGGTTTGACGCATGTCTGGGCTGCTTCTCAGCCCCTTTCATATTTCAAGGAACGAGTAATTGCACATGGCCGGAGGACGTTTGAAAGTGACACCGCTGGGGGGCAGCGGTGAAATTGGCAAGAGCATGATGGTCGCCGAATTTCGTGGCGACCTTGTCGTTGTCGATTGCGGCTGCAAATTTCCCGAAGAGGAGATGCGTGGCATCGATCTGATCATTCCCGACGTTACCTATCTCCAGGAGCATCGCAGCCGCCTGCGTGGCTTCCTTATCACCCACGGGCATGAGGACCACATCGGTTCAATTCCTTACGTCCTCCCGCAGCTCAAGGAGATCGCGCCGATTCCTATCTATGGCTCGGCGCTTGCGCTGGCGTTCGTGCGCTCGAAGCTCGATGAAGCGCAAATCACCGACATGGCGAGGTTGATCGAAATCGAGCCAGGCAAGATCTATCCGATTGGCCACGAATTCGAGGCGGAGTTCATCCCGGTTACCCATTCGATTCCCGGCTCGATGGCGGTCGCGCTGACCTGCGAAGTTGGCCGGATCGTCCATACCGGCGATTTCAAGTTCGACCGCACCCCGCCGCTAGGCCCGGCGACCGACGAACTGCGTCTTCGAGAACTCGGGGATGAGGGTGTTCTGGTTCTCTTCTCCGATGCCACACGGATCGAGACGCCGGGCCGTACTCCAACCGAACAAGTGGTTGCCGGGACGCTCGATCGGGTCATTGGCGACGCTCCGGGACGGGTGCTGCTGGCGTCGTTTGCCTCGAACATTTCTCGTCTCTACCAGGCGATCGAGGCTGCCGAGCGGCACGGGCGCAAGGTTGGTGTTGTCGGGCGTAGCATGGAGAACTCCGTCCGTATTGCCCAGGAACTTGGATACATCGAGGATCGTGAAGGTGTCATCCGTCCCTTGCAGGAAGTCGTGCGCTTTCCGGACCGTGAGATTCTCATCCTGACCACTGGCTCTCAAGGCGAGGCGCAGGCGGCGCTTTCCCGGATGGCGAGTGGCGATCACCCAACGCTGAGCGTTCGCGAGGGGGACACTGTTGTACTCTCGGCAACGCCGGTGCCTGGGAATGAAGAGACGGTTTCCCAGACGATCAACAATCTCTTCCGTCTCGGGGCGCGAGTCATCTACTCGGCGATCGAGCCGAACATCCATGTCTCCGGCCATGCCGCCCGCGAGGAACTCAAGCACTTGATTCAGATTATGAAGCCAACGTTCGTTGCGCCGATCCACGGCGAAACCCGGCACCTGCATCTCTACCGGGATATGGCGGTTGAAGCGGGCATGCCGCCAGCAAACATCATCATTCCGGAGTCCGGGCGCCCGATCTCGCTCTCTGACGAAGACTGGAGCTTTGATCGAGAGGTGACACATGGCGCGGTGCTGGTCGATGCGATGGGTCGCGACCGCTACCAGAATGTCGTGTTGCGGAACTCGGACTCGCTGGCTGACGCCCAGGTGATCATCGCGACCCTTGCGGTCGATCTGGCTCAAGGGGTGTTGATCGCCGGGCCAGAATTGAGTGGCAAAGGGTTCGATGACAGGAGGGGCGCAAGTTGCTCGCCGACGCGGAGGCGGATCTGGCTCGATTCCTGGAGCGCAGCCTGCGGCGTGGCAACATGTCCTACGGCTATCTGGTCAATCGGGTCAAGGACACTGTGGCGAGGTTCATCTTCAAGCGCTCCAAGCTCCGGCCGATGATCCTGCCGGTGGTGACAGAATTTTAGACTCGATCTTGATGGGATCAAGCGAACAGTGCCTGACATCGATCTCCGCTGCCTGGTCTGGAGCGGGCGTTCAGTAGCGGCTCCCTGGCGTCGGCCTGTGTGAGATCGATTCGCTCGCTTTCCAATCGTTCGAAGTTCGGTCGGAGGTCGCGAGTCAGCGCTTATTCAATGAGCCGGTTGAGCTCTGGGACATGTTCAGCGCACAGCAGGTGTTCCTCGATAAAGCTGGCCAGCCCCTCGTCCATATGGTTGCCAATCGTGATCTCGGCTTCGGCTCGAACGCGCTGGGATGCGTTGCCCATCGCAACGCCGAATCCTGCTTCGGCCAGCATCTCAAGGTCATTGATGCCGTCACCTACCGCAACGACATCGCTCATCGCCAGGCCGTACTTCCCGCAGAGATAGCGTAGGGCGGCTGCCTTGGTGCTGCTTGGATGGAGAAACTGAACCCAGTCGGTCTGCCCGGCGAAGTCTTCGTTGATCAATAGCCGGAACTCGGCATCGCGTCCCCCGGCAATTGCTTCGATGCCGCGCAAGCGTGCAACATCGTCATAGACAACGATCCGCACCGCGTGTCCGACCCTGGCAAGTTGCTCATACGGCAACCGTTCGACCGTCGTTCCAAAGTCGTCAATGAGTCGCCTGATCCAGCGTCCGGTGTATGTTCCATCCAGCTCCTTCGCACCGGTAAAGACCCGCTCGCCCTGGCGAATATCCTCGATGACCATCGGCTGGAGGCTGCGCTCGACCAGCGCAGGCACGACAAAGCCGACGATTTCAGGTGGCAGCGGGATGTAGTGCATGATTTCCGCCGTGGCTGAGTCGCGGATCAACGCGCCGTTGTAGGTGACGAGCGGCACGCGCAAATCCAGATGATCCGCCACCGGTTTTGCTCCGGACCAGGAGCGCCCGGTCGCGATCGTGACCAGCCAGCCCGATTCACCGGCAGCGTGGACCGCCCGTCGGGTTCGTTCGCCGATGGCGCCGTCTGGGCCAGTGAGCGTGCCGTCGATGTCCAGCGCGAGGATTCCTTTCGGACGAGATCGCGGTGGTTGCGTGTGGGCTGATTGCTGATTGGCGGGACCTGTCACTCATGCTCCAAATCTGTCTTGTCGACGATCATTCGCGATTTTCCTGTTTAACACGGCTCCGTTGTTCATCGATCTGAATCCTACGGTGAGGGTGTTATCCAAGGGTAAGACGCGGGTAAACGCGCCATTATCCCTGCAACTGAATCTCGAAGGGCGCTGGCATGGAACCAGAGGCGAGCGCTTGAAGCGCCGTTAGCGCCTTCAGGGCGTAATCGTCGGAAACGTCGACGAAGTCGTCCAGCCCGATGACAATCGCTTCTGCTTCCGAGGCTTCGCGCTCGAACCTGGTCGCCGGGATGGTTGTAACTCGCTCTCGAAAGAGCAGCAAGCCATCGGCAATCCTGATCTGAACGAGCGCGTCAACTTCTTGTGGGTGTAGCAGGTAGTCCGTCAGCAGCATGTCGCTATGAACGGCGTAAGCCTCGTTGATCTCGCGATCGAGAACGTCCTTGCTGCGCCACTCGTGAAAGCGCCGGCCGAGCCGGACAACGCCAGTTACTCCGATATGCAGCCCGATCTCTTCGTCGGCCTCCCGCAATGTTTCAGCCAGGCTCTCGCCGCTTCGGAAATGCCCGCCGACGGCAACATCGAGCGCGCCGGGCCAGGTGTCCTTCGTCATCGACCGCCGCTGGAAGATGACCAGCGGATCTCTCTCGCTGATGGTCCACAACCAGAGATGAAGCGAGCGGTGCCAGTCGCCATCGCGATGCACCTCCCCGCGTGGCTTCGATTGGCCCAGGGGTTTGCCGGACGGATCGTAGAGATCGAAGAGCTCATGTTGTGGATCGGTTGTTGGACCAGTTCGCAATAGTCAGGTCACAATCTCTGGCGTGGCCGATTTCCTCTAAACATGTAAGCTGGCCGTGCCAGCGAGCTACAGCTTCGCCAACTCCCGCGCCAACGCCTCATAGCCGCCAGCGGAGCGGATCAGTTCCTCGATCTGGACTGACTCATCGATTGTGTGAGCCTGGGCCTCGTCGCCAGGGCCGAATCCGATCGTTGGTATGCCTCGTCGACCGGCGGATTGACTGCCATTGGTGCAGAAGGCGTAGTGGCTCAAGATCGGTGTGATTCCGGCGCTTTCGAGAGCGGCGCTCGACACTTCCACAATTGCCGAGCGGTCATCCATACGCCAGGCGGGCGCGAAGTTGGGTGCAACTACCCCTGCCCCGGTCCAACTCGTGAACCGATCGACGGCGATTGACTCCTGTGCTTGAAGCTGGGGATAGCCCTCTTTGATGCGATCCAACGCCTCTTCGATCTCCACCAGCACACCTTCCTCGGTCTCCCCCACCAGTAAACGCCGGTCGAAGGTTGCGTCGCAGCGCTCCGGGATGACCGATAGACCGGGATAGGGGTGGGATTTCACGTCGGTTACCTCAAGTATGGCGGGTCCAAGCAGATCATCGGTTGGCAGGTCGATCACTGACAGTCCAGTGATGACGGCGGCCATCGCTTTGACCGCGTTCACGCCCAACTGCGGTGTCGAGGAGTGAGCCGGGATGCCGCGGGTCTGAATGAGGATTTCGGCCCGGCCGCGCTGTGCTCTGGCGATGCGCAAACCGGTGGCTTCACCGATGACGACCGCCTTGGCCGGGTAGCGGTCGAGCACGTGTCCGAGGGCATATCCTTCGACGAGTTCCTCAGCGATGCTGGCCGAGACGACGACATTGCAGGCTGGCGGAGCATCCTGGAGCCGGGCGATCCCGACGATCATCGCCGCGATTGCCCCTTTCATGTCAGCAACCCCGCGACCATGCAGCCGGCCGCCTATCGGCGTCGCCTTGAAGGGATTGGTCATCCAGTCGTCAGGATCACCAACGCCGACGGTGTCGAGGTGCCCATCAAAAACGATCCAGTCATCACCCGTTCCGCGAATGATGCCGGTCACGTTGCCGAGATCGTCGATCTGGACATCCTCGTAGCCGAGAGAGGTCATTGCTTCGACGGCAACCCGCGCCGCAGCCTCTTCGCCAATCTCGGCGTGGCTCGGGCTGGCGACGAGCCGCCGGGTCGTTTCCAGAATCGCATCATCGTTCATTTGGACCGTCCTCATCATCTTCTGCCCCAGATGATAGACGGTATTCGGCCGGATCGACCGGCTCGTCGCCAGGCAATTGCGCAATGCGAAACCCCGGGTCCGTTGTGGCTGGGACAGCCTGGACCGGGGTTCCTCTGAAGGAAGGGAGGGTATAGCGGCGATGTCGGCTTGATCGCCACTCCTACAATCCATACGTACGAATCTGGGACTTGGTCAATTGCTTCGAAACATTCGCGTTAGTTCTTTCAATATCGGCTACCCGAGGGTGTCGTGGACAACTTGCCCACCAACCACGGTGAGACTGCTGGTTATGTCAAATAATTCTTCGTCAGCCACGACGAAGAGGTCGCGATCGAGCACCGCGATGTCGGCCAGCTTGCCGGGCGTCAGCGTACCCTTGATGTCATCCTCGAAGGTCACCCAGGCGCTTGTGGCGGTGTAGAGCCGCAACGCTTCCTCGCGGCTGAGGCACTCTTCCGGTCCCAGCTCGCGGCCGGTGACAGTCTTGCGTGTTGTGGCGCTATAGATCCCGACAAACGGGTTGTAGGTCGTCACCGGGGAATCGGAGCCAAGCGCCAGCGGCACCCCGGCATCCAGATAGGTCCGCAACGGCATCGTCCGGGCCGCCCGTTCCTCGCCGACGCTGGCGACGTAGCTTTCGCCCAGGTTGGTGACGAAAGGAATTGTCGCCAGGGCAGGAAAGCGATGCTCGCGCATGATCTCAAGCGTCTTCTCAGTCGGAAAATAGCCGTGATGAATGCGATGGCGGATACGCGAGTTTCGGGTTGGCTTCCTGCGCAGCGGCGTAGGCGCGGACGACAATCTCCTGCATACGGTCGCCGCATGTGTGACTGTCAATCGACCAGCCGCGATCGTGAACCCAGCGCACCCGCCGGGCAATTCACTCTCGGAGACGACGAACTGGCCGAAGTTGTCCGGCTCATCGAGATAGGGTTCGAACATCAGCGCCGTGCGGTCGCCCATACCGCCGTCGGGCATGAACTTGATCGTGTCCAGCCGCAATAGCTCGTCGCCGAATCCGCTGAAGAGCCCGACGTGCTCGAAACGCTCCTCAAGCACCTCCTCATTCGGCTCCATACTCGCGCCCCAGCCAGCCAGGCACATCGAGACTCGGACGGTCAGGTCGCCGCTTCGTACGCACGTTCTGGAATGCACGCAGCTGGGCAGGGATCAGTCCCGGCTCGGCGACGGAGGTGATCCCGAGCGCGTTGTACGCCTTGCAGGCGGTGCTGATATGCCGCTCGTGGTCGGCCAGTGTGCGTGCGGGAACGGCGGCATTGATCATCTGCTTGGCTCGATCTCGGAAGATGCCGGTTGGATCGCCACAGGTGATCGCGCACGATCCGCCCGGCGTAGAGTCGATCAGCAGGTGGATCTGGCGTGTGACGCCCAATGTCAGCCGCAGCCATCGCGGCGCTATTGGCCAGCAGCATGTTCCAGACGCGCTCCAGCACGACCGGGTTGTTCGGCGCGACCTCGTCGATATCATGCCGGTTCGGGAAGCGCTGCTCGACCAGCAGACTCTCGTCCCAGCCTCGTCCGAGGATCCATGCGCCCGGCGTCGGCGCTCTCAACAGCTCTCGCAACCGCCTCCTGAATGTCGCTGATCGAGCGGGCATGGTAGAGCGACACTTCGTTGAGAACAGCTCCGGTGCTCAGCAGGTGATTGTGCGTGTCATTGATCCCCGGGATGACCCTCCGTCCTCGCAGAGCCGACAACCCGCGTCGCCTGGCACCGGCCAGCGCTTCAATCTCCGCGGCGCTACCAACCGCAAGAATGTGTCGTCCCTTGATCGCCAGCGCTTCGCGCTTCCGGCAGATCGGGATCCATCGTCGTGATCTTCGCGTCGGTCAGGATCAGGTCTGGCGCGCGGTCCTGTATCTGAATCATTCGGCTTAGATCTCCACTGTCGAATCATGTGTCCATAGGTTCATACGTGACGATAGAGAGCATGAGATTACGAGCGACGCAAACCACGATTGGGCGTCGACAATTCTTCGCCAAGCGCTATCTAGTCTTCCCGCAGAAAGAGGCTACTGAAACCGTCGTCGTAGTATCCATGCAGGCCAGTACTGCTATCGTTCACGGAAAGCAATAGGGTTACGAGCAGTATCGCCTATCCATCTAACAATGGCGCAAGCGCGCTCAAGGTACGTGCCTTCTTCTCCTCGTCACCGGCGATGCCGAGGACGGGTTCGTCGAGGCCGTCGGCGGTCCAGCGTTCGAGCTTGGCGGCGATCTCGTCGGCGGTGCCTACCAGGGCTGTCTCGTCAACCATCTCGTCACTGACGCCGGCTGCCGCCGCGTCGTGGCCGTCCTCCCAGCCTTCACGGACAGCGGCGACCTCTTCCGGCCAGCCCATGCGCTCCAGATGCTCGGCGTAGAAGCGGCCCATGCGACCAATGTAGAAGGCAATCGGCCGGCGGGCAGCCAGGCGCATCTCATCTCGTTCGGATTCGTCCTCGACCATCGCCGTCGTGATGTAGGGCGCGATTGCACAGGAACCGGGTGCACGGCCAGCCGCAACTGAAGCCTCGTCCAGGACGCCTCGCAGCCAGCGGTACTTGCTACCCGGCCAGTAGATCGGCAGGATGCCATCGGCGATCTCGCCGGACTGCTGGAGGCTCTTCGGCGTTATCGAAGCGACATAGATCGGAATGTGGTCGCGGATCGGGTTCATCCGCAGGCGGAAGCCCTGCTGCAAGTCGAAGATCTGCCCTCCGTACTGCAGCCGCTCGCCGCGCATCAGGATGTTGATGATATCGGTGTACTCGCGGATGCGGGTCAGCGGTTTCTCGAAGGGGATGCCGTGCAACCGTTCGATGACGATGTGACCGGATGATCCGAGACCCGAGCAGAATGCGGCCACCGGAGATCTCGTCCAGCGTCGCCGCCGACATTGCGATCAGCGCTGCCGAGCGGGTGAAGACGTTGGCGATGCCGGCGCCGATCTTGATTCGTTCGGTGTTGTGGACCAGATCACCCATCGAGGTGAAGAGTTCGTGGCCCCAGGTCTCGCCGAGCCAGATCGCGTCGTAGCCCAGTTCATCGGCCAGACGTGCAGAGCGCACCGCCTGGCTCCAGTCGCCGCCGGGTGCAACTCCACCAGTAACAGCCAGTTTCATTGCGTTTGCCGCCTTTCCAACACCTCGACATTGCTCGCTCGAATTCGCTGGATCGTAGCATCGGTGAGCGGCGGAGATTGTGCTAGGATTCACGATGTTCCGACTGCAAGGAGCATCGTCTATCATTGGCCGCTCGCGGGGATGCAGTCGTATTCATCGTTGGGACTGGCGCAGGAGGGGCCCCGGTGTTTAGGACTCCAGCCGATTTCCAAGCTCATATTGCAACTGTCCAGGCACGCCTGCTCGAAGCGCGCGAGGGCAAGTGGGTTATCACCGTTGCCGTCAGCGAGGACTCGATCGCCAAGGGCGTGCGCGACGTCATCGCCACGCTCGAGCGCGAGCTTGAACGGCCAGGGCACGCCTCATCTCCTACGAACCGTCGGCAGCGGCGGCTGGGCATGGGCCGATCCGTCGGTCGAGATCCAGTCACCAGACGGCCCGGCGGTCCTCTACGGCAATATCACACCTGAACGCGCGAAGTGACTCGCGGCGGGATCGCTGACGGGCGCTACCACGCTGAGTGGAGCGTTGGCGTCCGGGCAGACGAGCCCTTCGAAGGCCATCAACCGCTGACCGATCACCCCTTCTTCGGCCGCCAGCGGCGAATCCTCTTCCGCGACGCCGGTGTGGTCGATCCCGAAGAGCATAGACGAGTACATCGCCGCCGGCGGGCTACAGCGCCTTCGTCAAGGCAATCACTGCGATGACGCCCGACGAGGTGATCTCCGAAGTCTCGACCTCGAACGTGCGCGGCCGGGGTGGGGCGGGCTTTCCAGCCGGCATCAAGTGGGGCGGTGGACGCGATTCGCAGGCGCAACCGAAATACGTCGTCGTCAATTCGCACGAGGGCGAACCGAACGTCTACAAGGATCGACGGCTGATCGAGAGTTGTCCTCACCAGTTGCTCGAAGGCATCATGATCGCTTGCTATGCGATCGGCGCGAAGGTCGGCTACAACTACATTGGCGGCGAGCATTTCCTGGCCGTCGACCGTTTCCACATCGCCGTCGCACAAGCCTACGAACTTGGGTTGCTGGGCGATGACGTTCTCGGTACCGGTATCAACATCCATGTCCGCACCCGGCTAGGTAGCGGCGCGTACATCGCCGGCGAAGAGATGGCGCTGCTGGAGTCGCTCGAAGGCAAGCAGGCGATGCCGCGCACGAAGCCGCCGTTCCCAACGGTCATCGGCTACCAGAACCGGCCGACGGTGCTGAACAACGCCGAGACGCTTTCAAATGTGCCCCACATCATCAACAACGGCGGCGAGTGGTTTGCCGGAATCGGCACCGAGCGCAGCAAGGGCACCAAACTGGTCACGATGCAGGGCCGCACCGAGCGTAGCGGCGTCGTCGAGGTCGAGATGGGCATGACCCTCTACGATCTCGTCTTCAATGTCTATGGCGGGATGCAGGACGGCTACGAGTTTGCCGGGTTGCAGACGGGTGGCGTCTCTGCCGGACCGATCACCCGCGACATGCTCAAGGATTATCTCGTTGATTTTGACTCCCTGCGCGACAGTTGGCGGGATGCTCGGTTCCGGCGGTTACGTGCTATTCGACCACACCGTCGATCCAGTCGAGTTCGCGCTCTACCTGACCGAGTTCAGCCGCTGGGAGAGCTGCGGCAAATGCACTCCCTGCCGGCTGGGCTGTCCGGCGCTGGTCGAGATTCTCGCGACGCATCGCCAGCGGGCAGGGGCGGCCCAGGCGATATTGAGTTGATCGAGCGCCACAGCACAGGCGATGATCGAACTTGTCCCTGTGCGGACTCGGCGTTGCTGCACCCGCGCCGGTCATGGGCTTCCTGAAGTATTTCCGAGCCGAGTTCGAAAAGCGTATTTACGAGAAGGCCGGACACGGGAGCGCGCCGCTGGAGCTTGTCGGAATCCGAATCCCGCGACCGCGATCCCGCCCCGGCACCGTCTTACAGCTATACGGGCCAGTCGCCAACATCTCTCGGAGTTTCCGGCGACGACTGATTCTGACGACCGACAGTCTGGATCTCCGTGACGAGACAACCGGCCGGATGTCCCGGCCGGCCTGGAGACAGAGTTGTTCGTCGCAGAATTGATCCCACCAAGAATCATCGAACTGCCGCCGCCGCGCGCAACCGGACGGCGACCAACGACGGAGTTTCAGGCACGTCTATTCGTGGCTATTTTCGCGCTGCTCGTTATCGCGGGGGCCGCTCTGCTGATGTTGCCCTGGGTCAGCGCGAGCGGAGAACCGACTCCGGCCCTACCGATGCCCTCTTCACCGCCATGTCGGCGCTTTCGGTCACCGGCCTGGTGACTCTCGATACCGCAGACGCACTGGAACTGGTTTGGCCAGGTGATCATCCTGGTCCTGATCCAGATCGGCGGGCTTGGTTTCATGGTCGGCACGAGCCTGGTGCTCGGCCTTCTGAGCCAGGGACATGGCCGTTTGCGCCACCAGCTCCTGATCGGCGGCAATATTCCAACGCTATCGTTGCATGATGCTGTCGTTATGGCCCGCCGCATCGCGCGCTTCACCTTCATTGTTGAAGCTGTGGGCGCACTCCTGCTCACGTTGCGATTCATCAGGGATCACATGACCCGTTGAATGCTTTCTGGCATGGCTTGTTCTATTCCATTTCGGCATTCTGTAACGCCGGTTTCGACTTGCAGGGAAATTTCAGTTCGTTTACTGCGTTCGAGGGTGGCTTTTCTGAACGTCGTTCTCATCATCTTGATCCAGGCTGGTTCACTTTCTTACTTCGCCCTTTCCGACGTCGCTCAAAACCGTCGCTGGAAATTTCTCTCGGGGAACACCCGGTTGGTGCTGACGTTCAACGCGGCTCTATTATTCACCGGCATGGTCGTCTTTCTCGTTTCCGAGTGGAACGGCACGATGGCCGGGGCCAACTGGCTCACCGGCCACTTGTGGCGCTGTTTCAATCGGTATCGGCCCGCACCGCCGGTTTCGCGACGGTCGATTTCGCGACCGCAAATACCTTCACCGACTTCTTCTGGGTCGCGTTGATGTTCGTCGGAGGGGCGTCCGGCTCGACCGCTGGCGGTGTCAAGTTCACGACATTCGCTGTGATTCTCGTTGCCGTGGCATCCGAGGTGCGCGGCGTGACCGATCCGCAGCTGTATCGCCGACGCGTGCCATTGACGATGGTCATGCGAGCGATCACCGTTGCAACGCTGTTCTTCCTGATTCATTTTGTCATGACTCTGGCATTGATCATCTCAGAGCACGCCTCTGGCCAGGACCCATCATTCACCTCGATGCTCTTCGAGGTTATGAGCGCTCAGGCGACCGTCGGGCTCTCAACCGGAATCACCCCGACCCTTTCCCCGGTTGGCAAGTTCATCATTGTGCTCACGATGTTCGTCGGTCGCCTCGGCCCGCTCACGCTTGCGTATGCGCTTGCCCAGCGGGAACGCACAATCCGCTACCGTTACCCTCCGATGACCGTCCATATTGGCTAGGACCTGAGATCCCAGCTCTGGCGGTAAGAAGCTGCCAGATGCTTTCTGATTATCACGCGGCTCTCCATCTCGGTTTTCACCGCGAACGACAACGTCCAGACCCTTCCCCCTTTGACTCATTCGTGCGACGATAGAAAACTATGCAAACCTGACTGTGGGTGGAAGGGAAACTCATGACGACGACCTATCTGGCAGCGCGCATCTTCGATGGCGTGGAGACGACGATCGAGGATGGCTTCATCACGGTAGATGGAGACAAGATCACTGCGATGGGGGCGAAATCCGATCTCGGCAGCGCGGCACAGGGCGCGGTTGATCTCGGCGACGCGACGATCCTGCCGGGATTGATCAATATGCACACGCATATGACGTTCAGCGCGGATCGCGATGTGCTGGGCAACGCGCTCAATGACAGCCACGAGATGAAAATCGCGCGCGCAATCGAGAATCTGCGCAAAGCGCTCCATTCCGGCGTGACGACCGTCCGCGACTGCGGCGCGCCGAACGAGGTTGCTTTCGCCCTGAGGGCTGCTTCTGAGAATGGCCTGATCGAAGCTCCGCATGTCTGGACCGCAGGCCAGGTGCTGACGTCGACCGGCGGGCATTGCTATTACATCGGCGTCGAGGTCGACTCGGTTGATGACATCAAGAAAGCGGTCCGCAATCAGGTCAAAGCTGGCGCTGACTTCATCAAGGTGATGGCGACCGGCGGCGGGCTAACGCCGAATACCTACCCGGAAAACGCCCAGTTCAGCCGCGACGAGTTGATCGCCCTGGCGGACGATTCCAGGCGTTTGGACCGCAAGATCGCGGCCCACTGCCACGGCACCCCGGGCATCCGCAACGCGGTGGCGGCCGAAGTGACGACGATCGAGCACTGCTCCTTCATGACTCGAGAAGGAGTCGAGTACGAAGATGACGTTGCCGTTCAGGTTGCCGAGAAGGGCATCTACGTGTGTCCAACGCTCAGCACCGGCGAGCGCGCCCGGCAGGCGGCACAGGAGGCGGGCATCCCGTTGCCGGCCCGTTTCGCCGGGATGCGTGAGAAGCGCGTTGACAACCTGCGGCGGATGTCTGACCTCGGCATCCAGTTTGTCTCCGGCAATGACGCGGGGGTGACGTTGACTGGTTTCGATGATTTCCAGCTCGATCTCGAGATGCTGGTTGAGTACATCGGCTTCACGAACGAGAAGGCCATTGCGACGGCTACCAGCGTGGCTGCCGAAGCGATTGGCACCGACGAGTACGGCACGCTGGCCGAAGGCAAACGCGCCGATCTCCTCGCCGTCAACGGCAACGCCCTCCACGACATCGGCGCTCTGCGCGACATTCAGCTCGTCATCAAGTCGGGCGAAGTGGTGGTTGATAACCGGTAGGCCGGGGAAGTAGGTAGTTCGTAGTTTGTAGGAAAGCCAACAGCCGACCCCTCCCTCGGTTTCGAGGGAGGGGTCGAGGGGTCGGGGGAGGGAGTTTCTCTGGCTTACCCCGCGTAACCGCTTACCGGCTCCTGCTTCACAGACTGGGGCAGCGTCGCGCCGTCCAGCTTCGCCGCCAGGGCTACCAGCGCGGTTGCGATCCCGCGTCGCAGGGTTCCAGCCGGGCGGTTAGCCGTTGCTGTCTGCCAGTAGCTTTGGTTAATCGTGTCAGTCTGATTCCAGTGCGCGTTGATTCGCATATCGAGGTCGGTGCGGTCGAACATGGTGACTGCCCTTTCGGTGTCGCTCGCGGAGGCGAGTGCCTGTTTCTGATGTATCCACTGTAGGCAAGCAGAAACACTGGCACATCGTGGTGATTGATGATTCGTGAAAGTCGGGATGGAGTAGCGGCCCTCAGCAATACTACTGAGTGCTGCGGGAAGCTACACCAGACTCTCGCGAATAGCGATCGCAGTAGCGGCGGTGCGGGAATCGACGCCGAGCTTGTTGCGGATATTGGCAACGTGGGACATTGCGGTGCGCGGGCTGATGAAGAGTTCTTCGGCTATCTCGCGGTCGGTCCGGCCATCGACGAGCAGCCGAAGCACTTCCAGCTCGCGCGGAGAAAGACCGTAGGCGTCGCTGCCGTCGTCGATCTCTGCTTCTATGGCTGCCAGAAGCTCCGCGATGACATTGAGCGTCGGCTGCGCAAGGAGCGGCTCGCAGATCGCCTGGGCTTCGTCAAGCGCCTCTCGCGCCGCATCCCGATCTCTCTTCGCCATCCGCAAGCGCCCGATTTCGACTAACGTCAATGCTCGTTCGAATGGCGCTGCACACGCATCAGCGAGTTCAAGCGCCGCGGTCAGGTGTTCGCTCGCGTCGTCCAGATGATTCTCGATCGTGTCGAGGTAACCGAGGAAACGACGGCAGGCGAGTAGCGCCAGCGGTTGCCGGGGATCCGACGCATAGCCCAGCGCTTCGGTAGCATGCTCCCGCGACTTCGCCAGGTCGTTCAGTGCCAGCCAATACTGCGCCCAGTGGAGGTTCGCGGTCGGGCGAGTGATAATCCCCTCGGCCCAGGCAAGCCACTTCTCGTGAAGTTCCAACCAGGGCAGGGCCACCGATAGATCCCCTTGATCGAGTGCCAGACTAGCGGTCAAATCGATCGCAAGTAGGCCAGGAAAGTACTCAACCGAGCCGAGTGGCGTCTCCAATCCCTCGGGCAGAACTTTGCGTACTTGTTCCCATGCATCGATGAAACGCCCCTGATAGTGTGCAATTCGCCCGCTTACAACCGTCGCTTGATTTCGGAATCCAACACCACCCGCCTGGGTTGCCCACCATGCGGCGTTGGCAGAAGCTCGCTGCCAGTCACCCTCCACCAGACTGATCAAGACCGAGGTCGGATCCTGAACCTCACGATGGTGAATCCTGTGTGTCGTGGCCTGTTGCCAGGACGCAGCAAGTTTCCGAGCTAGTTCCCTACGCTCCTCGACTCTATCCGTCCCATAACCCATGATGACCATATTGAGCAGGTTGTACTGTTCAGCAGCCACCATAATGAGATGCCCCATTCGGAGGTACTCGGCTTGCGCCCGTTCGGACCATGTCCGGGCCAGTTCCGGATGACCGGTCGTTGCATAGGCCACGGATAGTCCCTGGAATACATCGGGGTAATGCCCAGCCCACAAAGGGGCGACATTCTTCTCAGTCGGCAATCGGTCTAGGCGACCGATGAATGCTTCTCCCAATTCGATTGCCTCACGATAGTAGCCAGCGAGCGCCAACCACTCGGACAGCGTGGCCGGGCCGATGACGCCAACCGTCGGATCATCTGCTCGCGGGAGCAACGATTCTGGCACATCCTCGCTTCTGTATTTGCCTTCAGGATCGCTGTCCGAGATGCGTTCAATCTGCGACACGCCGGCGCGCATCTTCGCAAGACCTGGACCTAGCATTCCCCCCTGGCAAAGCAGTAGTCCCCGCGCCCCCAGACTGCAAGCAACCAGCAGGGCGTCGTCGCTTGCATGCCCTTGTACTTCAGCGGATGACAGCGATTGAAGTCCGCGCTCTCGATCCGAGGCGCGTAAGAGCATTCCGATTCTGTACAGAAGCCAACCAAGTTGACCGCTCTGGGAGCCCTCACCACGGAGCAGGTCGATTGCATGTTGATACCGCTCAACCGCTGCGAGCCAGGCATATTGGTGTTGAGCGCGTTCACCAGCCCTGATGAGCCAGTGTGCGGCACGCTCGTCACTGGCCCGGGCGTAGTGGTGGGAAAGTTCGTCTGGATCGGGTCGGGATTCTCTTTCGAGCGCCTCGGCAATCTGGCGGTGCAGGCTACGGCGGCGAGGAAGCGCCATGCGGGAGTAGAGTGCATCCCGCAGGAGGGCATGCGAGAATTCGTAACCTGTGCCGGTCGCGTCTTCCGTCAGGACGTTGTGCCTGACGGCGGCTTCTATGGTGCTCGCGAGCGTCGCGTCGTCTTCATCGCTCGTGATTATCTTCCAGACATCGTAGGAGACGACATGTCCAATCGTCGCTGCGATATGCAGGCGCTCTTGATCGACGGGATCGAGGCGATCCAGTTTCGCGTCGAGCGTCTGTTGGAGCAGTGGCGGCAGACCGAGCTGAAACGACGCTGCCAGCAGCCAATGATCATCGTCAGCACGTAGCACCCGGCTCTCTTCAAGTTCTTGCAGGAGTTCACCTGCATAGAATGGGTTACCGTCACTGCGTTCGAGCAGATAGTCGACGAGCCGTTCTCGATCCGATCGATCGAGCGTATAGCGTTGCTCGACAAGCGTTGCAAGGTTCATCTGATCCAGCCGCCTGAGCATGACACGTTCAACCGGGGACTCCCGCAGCAACGCGGGCAATTGACCGTAGAGCGGGTCGCCTCTGACGACCTCGTCTTCCCGGTAGGTCGCGACGATGAGCAGTCGCCGCCCGGACAGTTGACGCGCCAGAAAGCGCAATAGATCGACGCTCGCCTCATCCACCCAGTGCAGATCCTCAAGGAGGATGAGCAGTGGCGTTTGTTCCGCGATGTCCGCAACGAGGCCATCGACTTCGAGGAAGAGCGCTCCCTGGCTGCCGAGCCGTCGCAAGCCCTCCGCATCGCGCATCGTCTCGGGAATCTCCGGCAGGTCGCCGGTTGGCTTGTAGGAACGGAAAAAGGCTTCGATCCACGGTCCATAGGGCGGCGTCGTCGTTAGGTCATAACAACCGCCCCGTAGTACCAGCCAGCCATTATTTGCCGCGCCCGTCGAGAGATTGCGAATCAGCGTCGTCTTCCCGATGCCCGCCTCGCCGCTGACGAGAGTGAGAGAGCCCTGTCCGTTCTTCGCTGCATCAAGCAGGCTATGAAGCCGCTCCCGCTCACGGTCGCGGCCAACGATGAATGGATCACGCTGCAGTGAATGTTCTGGCATCGGTGTCCTGACCGTCGCTCCATGGCTAGATTGTGGTTATGACTCAACCCTACCGCTGTTAACCGCGTCGATGTCCAGTGAATGGCTAGTGGAATCCAATTGTCTCTCGACTTTCTGATTCATCTTGAGCGACCTCCCCCGCCAGCGCCGCAATCACGCCCATGCCATCGCGCGAGGTATCGCGGTTCTCGGGGGTTTCCTGGCCGATCGCGGTGGTTTCGACGAGGCGGTACATGTCGGCTGCGCCCTGGAAGATACGTGGGGTCAAGCCGAGGTGCTCGAAGGTGGCGGCAATCTCTTCCATCTCACCGACCCAGCGGTAGGCCTTCGGCGGCATCGTCGGGATGGCGTTCTCGATCCACTCGCGGACCATCTGCATACTGCCCATCTGCTCCTCGCGCAGATCGTCCTCAAGCCCCATCAGCTTCGCGGCCAGCAGCAACTCGGTGCCAAGCGCCTGCATGCCTTTGGTCAGCGCGCCGTAGCACATTTTCATACCCGACGCCTGGCCGACGTTACCGGCCAGCACCCGGACATCCAGCCTGAAGTCGCGCAACTGAGCGAACTCGTCTGCGCCAGGTCCGGAGGAATAGAAACGGGTGCCGGACCCAGAGGGTGCCCCACGCGGTGGCGGGCCGACGATACCGCCATCGGCAAAACGACCGCCTGCTGTGGTGATGATCTCCGATATTGACTGGACGGTCTGCGGCGCGATCGCGTTGAGATCGACGTAGAGCAAGTCGGAGCCGGTGGCTTTCATCGCCTCTGCAACCCGTTCGGCGAGCTCGGTCGCCCTGGCCGGCACCAGGACTGAGAGGAATACGTCGGCTGCTTCGACCAGCGCCTCCATTGTGCCTGCGTCCTCGATACCCGCCTCGCGAGCGAGATTGTGCGTTCGCTCGCTACGCCCCTCCAGGCAGGTCAGCACCTCGAGCCCGTTCTGGACGAGTACAGCGCCGATCGAGTGGCCCATGTCGCCCGGGCTCATCAGCGCGATGGTCTGGATAGTCATGAT
This sequence comes from uncultured Chloroflexia bacterium, assembly GCA_963709995.1. Lineage (GTDB taxonomy): Bacteria > Chloroflexota > Chloroflexia > Thermomicrobiales > CFX8 > JAUIIK01. Next base: position 125,235 of record CAVPYN010000013.1, read on the forward strand.
TGTCTTCTCCCTGGTGTTCTGGCCCGATTCGACCAGTCTTCATCATAGTCGGTGATTGATCGCCAGCCGACAACTACTCCGCCGAAACCCAATTTCATCCCCGTTGGCATCCCGAGGAGGAGGCTTTGGGACGACGAGGGATCTACGAACCCTCGACTGTGGTTGTGTCAGACCTAGATCCTTCACTGCTCGGAGCCTTCGTTCAGGATGCCAACAAAGGGGTGCGCAAGAATCCCTAGAGGCGACCATCCGAACCGATTCATAGCGACGCTCAAGCACCGGCTACGCTGTTAAGTTTCAAAATCCGGTCCGCGCAACGCAACGCCAGCGCGCCTATCGTCGACGTTGGGTTGACTGAACCACCGGTGACAAACGAAGAGCCGTCACAAATGTAGAGATTCGGCACGTCCCAGCACTGATGGTTGGGGTCGGTTACAGACGATTTCGGGGTCATCGCCCATCCTGCACGTTCCCAACAGGTGCCAGGCCGGATTCGGATCGGAAATACTCGATAGCAATCTGGATGCACCGGCCGCGTCGGCCAGTTCCTGCGCGCGTTCCATCCCGAATTCGACCAGCTTGCGATCGTTCGTCATGCAGTTGCCAGTGCACCTTCGCGCCGGGGAGGCCGCTCGAATCGAGTTGCATCATGATCGAGTTCGACCCGATTGTCATAGACCGGTAGATCCTCAGCCTGAACGCTGAACCAGATCTCGTGGTTGAAGTAGCGCGCGAACTCCTCGCGATGATCTGACGCCCCACGGCAGACCGAGTGCCGCCGGAGCTGGGGTCGCCCCGCGCCCGATCTGATAGGTGAAGCCGTTGACGAAGCCGCGCGCGACATCGGTGTCGTAGAACTCCTGGCTCATGATCGGCGCGCCGTAGGCACCGGCAAAGCTGTCGATTGGCTCATCGAAGACCATGTGATTGTCGGCATAGGCGTGGTGCATTAGATAGCGACCAACCAGCCCGGAACTATTGGCGAACCCGTCTGGGTGCGCGCTGTTCGCCGCAGAGAGGAAGAGGATGCGTGGCGTGCCGATGCCACCAGCGGCGAGGACGACGATGTCGGCCTCGATCTGTGCGCTGGCTGCCGTCGCGCAGGTCGATGTACTCGACGCCGCTGGCCGCTCCCCGTGCGTTGGTTACGTCGCGATGGACTCAACGCGCGAAAGGGCCGAATCTCGACCCCGTTCGCCATCGCCTTCGGGAGATAGGTATGCGTCACCGTCGCCAGCGAGCCACGCGGGCAGCCGTTGCGGCATGCGCCACACTGGTTGCAGGCGACTCGGCCGTCGTAGTCCTCGCTGAGGATCGCGTTGTCAGCTGGCCACCAGTGCCATCCGAGCCGGTCAAAGCCGGCGGTCAGCTTCGTCGTGTGCAAGCCGAAGGGCAGCGGCCGCGTCTGGCGGGAGCCGACGCGGCTGGGTTGGCTGGATCGCCAGCGATGCCGGAGACACCCATCTCGCGATCGTTCAATTCGTAGTAGGGCGCAAGATCCTCATAGCTGATCGGCCAGTCCGCCGAGCCTTCGATGACCGTGCTCAGTGCCCTTGCGAAAATCGACCGGCTTCAGTCCTTGGCCAGTGGGCGTTGTAGTGAACGGTGCTGCCACCGATGGCGTTGTAGAGCATCACATCGACGCTGTCGCAGGCTGACAGGGTAGTCGGCGTCGAGCTTGCGGAGGTTCGGGCTGCGGCCCCAGCGCCGGCGCAGGGCAAACTCGAATTCGTTGCTGTAGTGCGGGTGTTCGCCCGGCGGCACCCAGCTGCCCTGATCGAGCATGACAATTCGCACGCCGTTGTCGCTCAATCGCTTGGCGATTGCTGCTCCGGCCATGCCTGCGCCAACGATCAGCACGTCGGCTCGTTGCTCGCTGCTCATCGGTCGCGACGCCTTCCAACTTGCCGAGATCAACCCGGCGAACATCTTCGGTCGCGATGTAGTGTCCCGGCGGAGCAACCGGCATCTGCAGTGGGTACCGGCGCGTCCCAGGGACAATGACATGCGCGTAGCCATGAGGCAGTGGAGCACCATGATACGCGGGTTTCAGATCGTGTTGGATCGCTTCGATCACGGCCGGACGCGAGTAGTAGCCAAAGACGGCCAGCGCCCAGAGTGCCTGAAAGCGGTCGGGCTCATCCCGCTCTAACTCTTCCAGGGCTGCGGTCATGTTCATATCTTCGCTAATTCGTCCCAGGATCAATCTGAGCCCCGCGAGATCAACCCCAGGATAAGGAGGCGACGCGTCGCTGGCCGGCAGGTGTTTGAGGATGAAGTCGTCAATCATGTCCGTCTCCGATGGGGCCGGGAAATGACCATCGGGCGGGAGGAGTGTGTCGAGAATTAGCTCCAGGATCGTTCTTTCGGTTGATGTGAGGCTTTCTGAAACCGGGGAACTCATCGCGGCTCCGTTTCGTCGTGTTGGCAAGAACATACGCGGCAGTATAGATCTGAAGGAAGCTGCTCGGATGTTCGCGTCGGGGTTTTCTTACGAATTGCCGGTCAAGAGGATTTGCTTGTGCTGTAAGGGATGAGCCCGTCTCGGCACTGCGCCATTGCCATTTCACCGAAGCATCACCTCCGATTGATGGTAGATTCGCAGCCATCGGATTGCCCGATTGTCGGATGCGTGATTACAATGACGGCTACTAGCAGTGACGAGCCTTTCAGTCTCGGGCCAGCCTCATTTGCTGAGGAGATGGCCGGGGGGTGCCCGACTGAATGTGCCTGAGGGAATAAGGAGGCAAGCGCAACCGGATTTGTCCATTCGAACGGGTCGGGGTGTCGAAGATCGAGCGGTAGGCATTTCGACCTTTAGATTTCGTTGAAGAAGGGGTGAACCGTGGACGATTTTGGTGGAACGTTCGGATTTCTCGTCTATATGGCGCTAGTCGTGCTGATGATCATTGGTCAGTGGAAGGTGAATGAAAAGGGTGATCAACCTGGGTGGTGGGCGATCATCCCGATCCTGAACATCTATGCGTTGCTGAAGATCATTGGCCGCCCCGGGTGGTGGCTGATTCTGTTCTTTATCCCGTTTGTGAATTTCATTGTCTGGATCCTCATGATGCTCGATCTCGCGAAAGCATTTGGACGGAGCGCGCTATTTGGCGTCGGTCTCATGTTCCTGACCGGGATATTCATGATCATCCTTGGCTTCGGCGATGATGAATACCAGGGGGCGCCAAACCTGGGGTAGATTCCAATCGACATAGCTACGATTGTCGTCGAATCAGACCGCAGCCAATGCGCTGCTGGTGAGAAGCGAGACGTGACTGCGGCCTGATTCGCTATCGTCATGGGTGTCTAGCTTGTAAGAACTCAGGATGAAGAATTCACCCCAGCATCGGGAGCGGGGAGTAACCGCGCGGTATGAGCTGGGATCTTGATCGCGCGTGGACACGCAATCGAGGACGTAGGCGTCATGCTTCCAGTATTGGCTGGAATGAACAGCAAAGGTTGGTAGGGTGCAGTATCGGATAGAGTACGGGCCGGCGTTCGCGATCACGATCATCGATCTCGATCCTGGCGAGAAAATACGCGCCGAAGCAGGCGCACTGGTGAGCATGAGCTCGGACATGAAAATCGATACCGGCGTATCCGGGGGGCTCTTTGGCGGTTTGCGCCGGATGATCGGCCAGGAATCGTTCTTCATGAACACCTATACGGCTGGCGACCAGGGTGGCGAGATCGCCCTTGCGCCAGCGCTTGCCGGTGACATGGAGGTCCTTGAGATGGCCGGCAACGAACTGATTGTCCAATCTGGTAGCTATGTCGCCAGCACCGAGGGAATCGAAGTCGACACCAAGTGGGGTGGGGCGAAGACCTTCTTCGGTGGCGAGGGGCTGTTCATGCTGCGGGTGAGCGGCCAGGGCGGCCTGCTGATATCGAGCTACGGCGCGATTCGAAAGATCCCGCTCGACGACAGCCGCAAGATGGTCGTCGACACTGGCCACATCGTCGCCTTCACCGAAGGGCTGAAATTTAATGTGCGCAAAGTCGGTGGGATGAAGTCGACGTTCTTTTCGGGAGAGGGACTTGTCGCTGCCTTTGAAGGGCAGGGCGATCTGTACCTGCAGACGCGTAGTCCGGACGCTTTCCTGTCCTGGCTTATTCCAAATTTGCCGTCGAACCGCTCCAACTAGGGGCGATGAAGTGCCTGTCGCTGAAATCACCAGTGTGAAGATGGCAGGAGACGTGTAAACTTGCGCATGAGTCAGGCCCATTGGTCTGGCGGAGGAAACAGCCCGGCGCTGTGCTGTGGGCTGTGACGATTCGGAGGGGTGTAGTGAAGATAGTCTGGTTCTTGCTCGCGATCTTTCTGCCGTTCATAACGGTCTTGATCAAGACGCATAATTTGGGCAAAACGTTGATCGCGTTGTTGCTGACGTTACTCGGCTGGATTCCAGGGGCGATCTACGCGGTTTATATCGTCGCGAAGTCGTACGAGGAAGATCCGCTGTCCGTCGAGTAGATTGCGGTCGGGAGTTTCTCCGCTGGCGTTGGCGTTTGGAGAGGTATGCTGAAGCTACGCTCTAAACTCTGGCCCTCCTAGCCGTATGTTTATTAATGAGACGGCTTGGTGGCGGCAGCGGGACGATTGCATGCGGTTTCACATCGCTTGAGTCGTTCTCCAGACGAAATCACGAACAGTAGCCAACTCGTAGGATCGTCTCGTAAGAGTCCTTCATGAACGAGGCGCCGGTTTCGGTACCACGACAGCTGAGCTAGGACTGCGCGCAGTGATTAGATCGGTGCGCGCAGTCGCTTGTTTCATTCAAGCGATCGTCCCGGAAGATGAAACGCCACGGTTGTCACGACGACATTGCTATGAAACATGAGTGCTGTCCTCATGCGCAGGGCAGTCTGATTGTGCAGGAGGTGTTCCCACCAGTGTTGGGGCACGAATTCCGGGATAACGACGGTAATCGTCGCCTCCGGATGGGTTTCCTGAACCGCGTCCAGGTATGCGACGAACGGCCCCAACAAGGCGCGGTACGGCGACAGTATCACGACGAACTGGCATGGAAATTGCAGCCTTCGCCACTCCTTCCGAATTTCCTCTTCCGCTTCTGGATCGTCAATGATGTGAACGACGGTGACATTGCGCGCTGGGACGATGGCTAGCGCATAGGTGATTGCATGTTGTGCCGAGAGCCGCAGGTTGCCGACTGGCACGATTGCCCGGACTTCAGTCTTTCGCGAGCCAGCTGCGATTTCTGATGCGTCACGCTCGGACTCGCGGACCGTGCGGTAATGCCGGTGAATACCCCACATGATCCATACCAGGATCGGAATCAGAATCAGGATGATCCAGGCTCCAAGCATGAACTTGGATACTCCCACAACGATCGCGACGATGCCGGTTACCGTTGCCCCGAGCGCGTTCGTCGCGAGCCGTAATCTCCAACGGCTGGTTGTTTCACGCGTGCGCCACCATCGCCTCACCAGTCCGGCCTGGCTCAGGGTGAATGCGATAAATACTCCGACGGTATAGAGCGGTATCAGTCCGGTCACGCTGCCCTGGAAGACCCAGACAAGCAGTGACGCGATCGTCGCCAGCAGGAGGATTCCTCCAGTGAAGGCCAGCCGGTCTCCCCGGTAGGAGAATTGCCGTGGCAGGTACCGATCCTTCGCCAGGATCGACGACAGCATTGGAAAACCATTGAACGCCGTATTTCCCGCCAGAACGAGCAAGAGCGCAGTCGAGAACTGGATGATATAGAAGAAGATTCCATCGCCGACCACTACCCTGGTGATCTGGCTGTTGACTGTTTCGACTTCATCCGGATCCGGGATGATGCCGATCTGATCGGCCAGGAAGCTGAACCCGAGAAAGATCGTCGTAAAGAGAAGCCCCATCATGACCAGCGTTACGCGAGCATTGCGGACCTCGGGTCGTTGAAAGGACGGCACACCGTTTGAGACTGCTTCCGTTCCGGTGAGAGCAACGGAGCCAGACGCGAAAGCCCGGAGGATGAGCAGCACCGTCAATGCCTGCACGCCGGCATCAGCCTCGAAATCCGCGGGAGGAACGTAATCGGGCATCGCGCCGGTGAGAACGCGAAACATGCCGAATCCCAGCAAAGCTAGCACTGAGACAATGTAGAGGTACGCTGGAACCGCGAATACTCCACCGGATTCCCGAATTCCGCGCAGGTTGACAAGCGTCATGCCGAAGATGACGAGAAGCGCAACGGCCACTCGATGATCGTGGATAGATGGAATGGCGGAACTCAGGGCGGCGACGCCCGCGGAAACGGAAACGGCTACCGTCAGGATGTAGTCGGTCAAGAGAGCCGCCGCGGCGACCAGTCCAGCGATGGCACCAAGGTTTTCATGCGCAACGACGTAGCTGCCCCCGCCGCCGGGATGCGCCTCCACGACCTGAAGATAGCTCACGATGACGATGCCCAGAACAAGAATGACGGCAAAGGTGATCGGCAATGTAAGCGCGAGAGCTGATACGCCGGCAACGACCAGCACGCGCATTAGCTCTTCGGTTGCATACGCCGAGGACGAGATGTTGTCAGAGGCAAATATGGCCAAACCACGGCCAACGCCTACGCGATTTTCCATCTCTTCGGAACTTGAGATCGGGGCGCCCAGGATTCGGCGCCGGGTCGCTGCGATGATCTGGCCGCCTCGTGTCGTCGGCTCGACGGCGCCCTTTCTTGGGGTAATGATCCCGGGCCGGACACGCTCAAAGGAGGGGTGGTGACTGATGCGGATATAGTGGTCGCCCGGATGACTGCCGCGGATATGTGTGCGCCAGGATGGCAGCGCCTCTCCGGCCTGCCCATCCGGCTCATGGGTTAGGTCAGCACGATCAAGAGGGGATTCAGAATCGGATGCCGGTTTCCGGCTGCTCATCCAGGTAGCCAGTCATATGACGATGCCGCCAGCAATCTGGCGGACCGGCAAGTATGCGCCTGCAGCGTCCCAAGTGCAACATCAATCTCGTCGCTGGTTGAGCGCGGACCAGACTCGCTCCGCAGTCATCGGAAGCTGCCGGATTCGAACTCCCGTGGCGTCGTGGATAGCGTTCGCGATGGCCGCCGCGCCGGGTATCACTGGCGGCTCGCCGATCCCCTTCGCGCCATAAGGGCCGTGCTCTGACGGATACTCGTGAACCTCTATGGCAATGGAAGGGATCTGCGTGGCTTTTGGCAGCACATAGTCCATGTACGATGCCGTTTGCGGCTGGCCATTTTCGTCATAGAGCAATGCTTCATACAGCCCCCAACCGATGCCCTGGGCGACGCCGCCAGCGATCTGGCCGTCAACCTCAGCCGGGTTGATCGCCTTGCCAGCGTCATGCAACGCCGCATAGCCGGTGATGTTGACCTCACCGGTTTCGCCATCGACCCGCACGCGAACGATATGGACGGCAACTCCGGCGGCGCGCACGATGTTGGCCGCATTCCCTCGCCCGAGAACCGGGCCGTGGCGGGCATTCATGCCGGTTGTGAGCTTGAAAATCTCTTCAAGGCTAAGCGTCCGGTCCGGCGAGCCGATGACGCGCACGACGCCGTCGACAATTTCCAGGTCATCCGGGGCGACCTCAAACTCCGCCGCGGCAACGGCCAGCGCCTGCTGCTTTGCGTGCAGGGTGGCGAGGATGACCGCATTGCCCACGGTGTAGAGGATCTTGCTTCCCCCACTGCCGCCGGAGTGGGGAGCCATGTTGGATGGCGCGGTCGTCACATGCGCCTTGCCAGGTTGCAGGCCGAATGTCTCGGCGGCGATCTGGCCAAGAGCGCTATTCGTGCCGGTGATGTCGATCGAACCGACACTGATCTGGAGCGTTCCGTCGCCAACTAGCCTGGTCGTGGCCGATGCTGGCTCAGTGGACCCCCGCATCATCCCAATTGCCAGGCCGATCCCTTCCCCGTTGGACTTCGACGTGGTCACCAGCGGGTGATCCCGTGCTGCCTCCAGCAGCTTGATTGTCTCGTGCTCCGGCCAGGGAGAATCGTCGGCCATCGGTTGGCCAGTGCGAGCGACATTTTTGATACGCAAGGCGAGCGGAGACATGTTGAGTTTCTCGGCGAGGTCATCCACGAGTTGCTCGATGACGAACGCCATTGCTGGCACGCCTGGCGCCCGGTAGGCGGCGGCGCCAGGCCGGTTGGTGTAGATCTCGGTCGAGGTGATCGCCAGGTTCTCCACGGGGTACCAACTACCGAGCAAGAGCGCTGCCAACTGATACGGGGAGTGCGAGAAGAAGCCGGTGTCGTGTTTGATGTCTGCTTTGATAACTGTCATCGTTCCGTCCGCCGCCGCGCCGATCGTTATGTCGTACGTGGCCCGGGGAGCGTTGATCGTCGCAATGAAGTCGTCGCTGCGATCGAGCACCAGTTTCACCGGGCACCCGCTCTGGATCGCAATCTGCGCAACAAGCGCCTCGAAGAGCACAAACTTCGCGCCGAAACCGCCCCCAACGGTCATCGGCTGGACAACGACATCCGATTCGTTCAACCGCAGCGCCTGGGCGACGAACTGTCGAACGGCGAATTGTCCCTGGGTCGGTGTATAGATAGTCAGCGCGCCGAAGGGATCCGCCTCGGCGACGATGGCTCGGGGTTCCATGTAGCTCTGGTAAACGCTGTCGGACGTGAATTTGCCAGATGCCGTTGCCGCGGCAGCTGCGAGCGCTGAATCGACATTGCCCCGGTTGAAGCTGATTTTGCCAGCGGCGTTATTGCCGGAAGATGCGCGTAGCTTTGGGGCGGTGTCCAGCAGCGCGGGATCCAGTTCAACGACTGGTTCCAACGGTTCGTAGCTCACGAATACGGCATCAGCCGCTTCGCGGGCTGCTTCCGGAGATTCGGCCAGAACAACCGCGACTTGCTGGCCAACATACGTCACCCGGCGATGGGCCAGCAGAAAGGACTCGCGCACGAGCTGGTCGTCGTTGCGCGTGAATTCGGGGAGATCGCTGGCGGTCATGACCGCACGCACGCCAGGAAGCCCGAGCGCTTCCGAAGAGTCAATGGCGGTGATTCTGGCGTGCGCCTGCGTGCTAAGCACCAGCCGGGCGTGGAGCATACCCGGGAGTGTGATATCCGCCGTGTAGCGCTCGCGGCCGGTAAGGCGAGGGCCGGCGTCCATCCGGCGCTGTCGCTTACCGATCACCTTGTAGTCACTGCTCATCTTGTTTCTCCCTGCGGGCTGACTTGACTTCTTCCAGTCTGTATAGAGCGAAGTGGGTAGCTCGTCAACGCATCTGGACGGGCGCCCGGGGATCGATCGCCTCGCGGATCGTGGGGATCAGTTCAGAAATGCGTGCTGGTGGTGTCGAGAAGAGAGAGATACGTTGCCGAACGCCTGCAGCGGGATTGCTCCCGGGCTCTCGGGGCACAATCGGAGTTGACGCCTTCGTTGGATACAGAAACCGGCGTAGCTCCAGCGTCTCAGGTGAGAGCAGCCACCGGCGATTCGACAATGCCTCGCTCCGTGAAGTGGGCCATGTCTCCATCGGGGCCAACGAGGAGCAACACATCGTCTTCTTCGATGACTTCGCGATAGTTAGGAACGGTGATGATC
>CAVPYN010000014.1:0-237287 GCA_963709995.1 uncultured Chloroflexia bacterium
AATGAAGACGCGAAGACGATACGTACTTCTCAACTCCGAAACGGCTGAAGAATTCCTTGAGCAAAGCGCTACGGCTATGAACAACTCTTTAGCGAATCGATGATCGGTGTCGCCATCGGTCTGGGCAAGACCAGCATTGGCGGTGAGATCATTCCAGTCGAAGTAGCGATCATGCCGGGCACTGGCAAGCTCACGATCACTGGACAGGCCGGCGATGTGATGCGGGAATCGGCCCAGGCGGCGCTCTCTTATGCCCGTTCGCGCGCCGACCAGTTGAATATCGCGCCAGACTTCCAGGAGAAGATCGACATTCACATCCATCTCCCGGAAGGGGCGACGCCAAAGGACGGCCCGTCCGCCGGGATTACGATGGCGACGGCATTGATTTCGGCAGTTGCCCGTCGCCCGGTCAATCACAGCGTCGCGATGACCGGAGAGATTACACTGCGTGGCCGCGTGCTTCCGATTGGTGGACTCAAGGAGAAGACCCTGGCATCCATCGCAATGGCATCCGGACGGTGGTCGCTCCCAGCGAGAACGAACGAGACCTGGTGAATATCCCGGAGAAAGTGCAAAAAGAAATGTCGTTCGTCTGGGTACGAGAATATGGATCAGGTCATCAACTCGACGTTGCTCGCGGAGGATATCGAGCTTCACGCGCCGGAGATCGACGATGTCGATGAATCGATCCCGGCGCCGATCAACGTACCATTCGAGGATGCTCACCCAAATCTGCCCGCCGATTCAGGTTTCGAGTAGCGGCGCATTCGGAACGCCGCCTAGCCCACTCGGTGGCTCAGTCCTATCTTAGCCGCCTTGATCAGCAGGTAGCTTAGAGGCCAGGTGACAGCGCCGGAACTGTCTGCCCATTGAGCGAAGAATTTACGCGCGCTGAGATCGACACCATCCCGGCTGCGTAGCGGTAGCCCCTGGTACGCAGCTCGGATTGGACCGTAGTTGCGTAACCAGTCTCGCCAGGCCGCATCAACGGTCGGATGACGAAGCTCCAGGACACCGTCCTCGAACTCCAAATTTGGAAAGAACCGTTGGCTAATGAACTCGCGGACACGTTCCGGGCGTCCCCACTCCGATGGTTGAACCGCCCCATGTCCTTCAGCCTCGTTGGTCGGTATCAACCCGACGAGCCGGTGAATAGCCGCGTCGTGCCGCCATGTCGCGAGGCCGAGCCGGCCACTGAAGTTCAGCACCCGGTCCATCTCAACGCTAACGACGTCAGCACGCGGCGTGTGTATCGCCAAATGTCGAGATAACAACGCTGAAGACATCATTGGGATACGGCAGATTCTCAGCATCCGATTCGCTGAAGGTGAGATCGGGAAATCCGCTGGCTAACGCAAAGTGCTCGGCCTCTCCGATCAGCACCGGCGAGAGATCCTGACCTTCGACGACTGCTCCCGTCATTCGCGCCAGCACAGCCGTGCGGCCGGTGCCGGTGGCGACGTCGAGCACCCGGTCGCCAGGGCCGATCTCAGCCACTCGACCAGTCGCCGTGACGCGGGTGCGAACTCGCCGGAGAGGCGGTGAAGGCCAATCGACGATCCCCAGCTCTGCCGCTGGCGTTGCTTGTACCCGCTCAAATCCTGATGCACGCTGTCGCCGTCCCACTTTCCAGCCATTGAAGATCGGACTCGCGCACTTGATCTCTTCTGATGGAACTATACCCGCGATCCAGATGCCAAGGGGAAGATTGGGGATGGCAGGAAGAACGTCACGGGAAAGTTCAGGCGCGGTTCCCTGGCGGCTACCGAGCGAGCTCGAGCACATTTGCCCGCGCTGCTTTCGAAGAGGAGCGCCGCGCGGCGATGCGCTTTCCATCCTCGTCGCGATGACGAAGCCCGGGCTGGCTTTGAATTGCGGGGTCAACGCCCAGCGACTTCCCGTTTCCTATACCCGCAACACTCCGATCTTCGTTTCCTCTATCGGCGCGTTGAGGGTGGTCTCCAGGGCAAGACCGAGTATGGTGCGGGTATCGCGGGGGTCGATGACGCCATCGTCCCAGAGGCGGGCAGTGCCGAAATAGGGCTCGGTCTCGTGTTCGTATCGCTCTCGGATCTCTCGCTCTCGTTCAGCCTGCTCGCCCGCGGATAGCTCCTCGCCGCGACTCCGGAATCGTAGCCAGGACCTTCGCGGCCTGCTCCCCGCCCATGACCGCCGTGCGGGATGTCGGCCAGGCGAACAGGAAGCGTGGATCATAGCCACGCCCGGCCATAGCGTAGTTACCTGCCCCGTAGCTCGCACCAGTGATCAGGGTGATCTTTGGCACTCTGGCCGTGGCGACCGCAGCCACCATCTTCGCGCCTTCGCGTGCGATCCCCCCATACTCGGCCTCGCGGCCAACCAGAAAGCCGGTGATGTTCTGGACGAAAAGAAGTGGGATCTGCTGCTGTGTGCAAAGCATGATGAAGTGCGTTGCCTTGCGCGCCGAGTCGCTGAAGAGGACCCCGTTGTTTGCCAGAATTCCGACCGGGATGCCAAAGAGATGGCCGTAGCCGCAAACGATCGTTTCAGCATATTCAGCCTTGAATTCGTTCAGTTCGCCACCATCGAGGATATGCCGGAGCACCGGACGGGGGTCGGACGGCGTTCGCGGATCGGGCGGTAGCAGACCGAGGATGTCGTCCGGATTGCCAACCGGTTCTCGAATCTCCCGTCGCTCCCAAGGCAGGGAGGGCAGCGTTGTGTGACGCACCTGGAGCAATCGCCGGGCAATCTGCAGCGCTTCCTCTTCGTCATTGGCGATGTAATCAACGACACCGCTGATCCTGCCATGCACGTCCGCGCCACCGAGTTCTTCGGCACTGATCTCCTCGCCGGTCGCCGCCTTAACGAGCGGCGGCCCCCAAGAAAGATCGTGCCATTGCCGCGCACGATAATCGCCTCATCTGACATCGCCGGGACGTAGGCGCCGCCAGCAGTACAGGATCCGAGCACGGCCGCAACCTGCCGGATGCCATGCGCTGACAGCATCGCTTGATTGTGAAAGATTCGCCCGAAGTGCTCGCGGTCCGGAAACACGTCACTCTGCATCGGCAAGAAGGCGCCACCTGAATCGACCAGGTAGAGGCACGGCAGCCGGTTTTCGAGTGCGATCGTCTGGGCACGAAGATGCTTCTTGACCGTTTGCGGATAGTAGGTGCCCGCCTTCACCGTCGGGTCGTTCGCGACGATCATCACTGGCTGGTGATCGACCAGACCAACACCGGTGATGATCCCGGCTGACGGCACCTCGTTGCCATACATGCCCTCGGCTGCTAATGGTGAAAGTTCAAGGAACGGTGTCCCAGGATCGAGCACCCGGTCAATTCGTTCTCGTACCGGCAGCTTGCCACGCGCCCGGTCTCGTTCGCGGCGGCGTGGACCGCCCCCTCTGGCAATCCGGTCCAAACGGGCTCGCAGATCGTCGACCAGATCCAGGTTAGCCTCATACCAGTCCTGTCGAAACTCAGATGACCGCAACGTAGTAGACATGCCTGACCACCCTAGCGCAATGTCGGGAAGTCGCCCGCTGGCGCGCCGAGCAACCCCTTCGCATATTCGATGTCACCGATTCCGAGTCACCGCCTCACCATCCAGGTTTTCGGAATGTACTGTAATCCGTATGGAGATCTCGATTCAGCCAGTCGCGAACGTCCTGAACATGGGCGGGGTAGTGCTCGGCCGTGCCGTTGTACAGCAACCTCCAGAGCGGGAAGCGGAAGCCATCGCCGGGAGCAGCCGGGCGAACATGATTGATGTTGTCGTAATTCGCGGTCGTGTATGCGGCTTCGAACGCCGTTTCCGGAAGTTCTTCGATCATACGGAGAAGCCAGTTGAAGGCAAATTCCGCTTCCGCGAGCACGTTGTCAAGTGGCCAATCCCGATGACGTGCGTAGTTCCATTCATTACGTTCCTGGTTATTAGCGATGTTCACGTCCAAAGGAGGAGACGTATCCTGCCCATAGCAGGCCATTGCGGCCGGCAGTTGCCGGTGGGCCGCTGCTTCGAGCTGTGCTGTTAGCCAGCGATGTTCCGAGGCGATGTGCGCGACAACATCCTTGATAGTCCATGTCCCAACCGCGTTCGGCTCCGTCATGCACCCGTCCGGCACAGATTCCAGCTCGGCCAGCCATTCTGAATAGCCCGCCCGCATTGCATCCAGAATTTCTTCCTTCGTCATGTGCCTTCAATTCGACGCCAACGCTGCCGAGCCGATCCGGTCGATCCCGGGAAAGTCGCGTCGGGCATTCCGAGCATGCCCTTAACAAACTTGATGTCGCCAGCGTGCTCGGCCTGGTGGAGAGCGATCATGACAAGCAGACTGGCTGGAGAGTACCGGCTGATCCCGCGTGACTCTGCGCCCTCGCTGTGCCGTTTCCGGTTCAATTCGTCAGCCGAACGCGATTCGAGCCAGGCGCCGGTCTCATTGTCGAGCAGGTCATGATATCGAGTCAGGATGTCAAGCCGCTGCGGGACAGCGTCGACCTCGGTATCATCAAACCCGACTCCAACGCCACGCCCACCCCGGCCGTGTCCGAGTGGCTCGTAGTCGAGCTTTGCGCTCAACCCTGCCCGGTGCCAGACATCACCATCCGGCGGGAGATCCTGACAGAGAACACTGAGATCTTCGTCCCAACTGCGTAGAATGTGGAAGTAGATGAACCCGACCGGGTTCAGCCCAGGACCCGGTCGCTGTCCAAAGAGGTCGCTGGGAACTCCGGAAACTGCCCGGCGCAGCTTTGCCGACGCTTGTTCGATCAGCATTCGCATCATCGCCGGCTGATCCATCTTTCCCTCCCCGCAGTCGGCACATTCCTCGCCGCTAAACCCCGAGCATGCCCTTGACGTACTGGATATCTCCGATATGCATGTTGGTGTGGGAGATCATGTGGCGCAGCCAGCGTTCGGGACGATAGGGATTCTCACGAGAATTTTCGCTCGTCCGCTCGGCATTCAGATCGTCAATGCTCGCGCTGTCGAAGTAGCTATAGGTCTCGTCCTCGAGCAACTGGTGGTAGCGCATCAATACGTCAAGCCGCTTGGGAACCGCATCAACTTCCTCGTCTGTATAGCCAAAACCAACCCCGGAACCGCCCATGCCACAACCGAGCGGCTCATATTCCAGTTCGTCGCCAAAACCACCGCGATGCCAGGCATCTCCGTCACGCACCTGGCCACGGCAGAGCACATTGACATCGAGATCCCAGCACCGCAGCACGTGGAAATAGATAAAGCCCGCCGGGTTCAAACCCGGACCCGGCCGCCGTTCGAACGCATCCTGCGGAACATCTTGTACGGTGTCCCGCAGATCCACCGTCGCCTCCCGAACCAGCGCCCTCAACGTTTCCTTCTTGATCCAACCTCTCACCTCTTCTCCCTGTTCCCTGCTAGCTTCCCCCATAGGTTGGATCCGGCTGGCCCAGTGCGCCTTTGACGTAGCCCATATCACCGGTGTGGTGGGCGGTGTGGACGACGAGATGCTGGAGGCGTGCAGCGATGTCGTATGAGACGCCCGGCAGGTACTCGCTGGTCATCTCGGTGTGAATCTCGGATTCGTCGAGTTCATCGAGATAGGCCATCGTCTCGTCGTGGAGCAGCTGCTGGTAGCGTCGCCAGTGTCTCGCGGTCGGTCGGGACAGCGTCGACCTCTTCATCGCTGTAGCCAATGCCGGTGCCGAGACCGCGCATCCCGAGCCCGACTGGATGGTAGTCCAGCGCATCGCCGATACCGGCGCGGTGCCAGAGGTCGGCGTCCGGCGCCTGACCCCTGCTCAGCACGTTGACGTCGCGATCCCAGTGGCGCAGGACGTGGAAGTAGATGAAGTTGGCCGGATTCAGATGTTCCCCCGGTCGCTTCCCAAAGCTCTCTTCGTCGATGTCCTGCACCGTACTGGTCAACAGGTTGCCTGCCTGACCAATCATCGTCCGGTAGACCTCGATTTCGTTCATCGGCTCTGATCCTTTCATCTAGGGAACAGGCAATAGGAAACAGCGAGAATCCGGGGAGCCATGCGACTCGCGGCTGCCGGGTGTTTCTCTCAACCATAATCCCTGATTCCTATTACCCTAGTTCTCCGGATACGTTCCATCTGTCATACCCAACATGCCCTTGGCGTAGCTCAATTCACCGATGTGGCCCCAGGTGTGGGTGACGGTGTGTTGGAGCCGGGCGGCGACACTGGAGTCAGGCACGGCCGTCAGGGCCGGGCATCGTGCGCGAATTCTCGTCAGCGTCGGCGCCCGAGGTAGCTCATCGTTTCGGCCAGCAACATCTCGTGGTACTCCTTGAGGACGTCGGCGCTGATGACGCCAGCGCGTCGACTTCCGCGTCGGAGTAGCCGAGCCCGATGCCGCTTCCCCGCAGTCCGATGCCGTCCGGGTCATAGCCCGATCGGGCGGTAAATTCGCCACGATGCCAGGCGTCCTCGTCGGGTTTCTGCCCCTTGATCAGCCAGTTGAGGTCCAGGTCCCAGACCCGAAGAGCATGCCAGTAGTTCCAGCCAACCGGATTCAGGCCCAGGACCAGGACGGGTATGCAACTTGTCCGCCGGAACTTCGTCAATTCGAGCCGCCAGGGCGTCCGACGTGCTCTGAACCATCTCGCGGTAAGCCGTTCCCTCATTCACTCGTGAGTATTCTCCATAACTTGTGCGATTCGACGTTTCTCACTTGCCGGGATACGACGGGTCATTCATCCCGAGCATGCCCTTGGCGTAGCGCATTTCACCAATGTGGTTCCAGCAGTGACCGATGGTGTGCTGGATTCGTTTCGCCGGTGTCTCGGTCGGCTGTCCGGAACGCTCGATCTCACGATGAAGGTCTGCGTCACTGGCTGCACCCAGATAGGCTGTCGTCTCGTCAAGAAGCATGTGGTGATACTCCTTGAGGACACCGTCGCGATCGACAACTCATCTACTTCGGCGTCGGTGTAACCGAATCCTAGCCCCATCTCGCGCCCGCCTTTTCCTAGCGGTTCGTAGCCGGACTTCTCGCTGAAGCCGCCACGATGCCAGGCGTCTTCATTTGGAGATTGTTGGCAAGATCCAGTTCAGATCGAGATCCCAGATGCGCAGCATGTGGAAATAGTTCCAGCTGACCGGATTCAAACCGGTGCCAGGTCGCTCATGAAATTTCTCTTGCGGGAACTTCTTCAATCTGACCGTCAAGGAAACCTGACATCGTCTTCAGTTGTTCGAGATACACTGCCGCTTCGTCCACGCATGGTCCATTCCCTTCGGAATTCAGTCCGCAAAGTGTAGCCGAGGGCCTTGTAGCCGATTGTGGGAGGGTGAGCAAGAAAGAGGCGCGTCAGCAACGCGCCTCTCCGAGCGGGGTGAGTGTGGAGAGGATCATTCGGTGGCAGGAACCGGAGCAACAGAGGGAATGCAGAGCGGCATGGTGCACGGACGATACCCCTCGCAACAATCGCAGAGCCGTTCATGACAACGATGATCGTGCTGCCTTCGTGGCCGACGACGCCGAGTGGCAGTGTCGTGATGCCGAAGATGGTGCCGGTGACAAGCACGCCAATCACGGTGAGTGCGAAGGCCAGATTCTGGCGAATGATCGAACGCGTCTTGCGGCTGAGTTCGATGACATAGGGAAGCTTTCCCGAGATCGTCGGCCATCAGGACGATGTCGGCTGTTTCGAGCGCAACATCGCTACCGGCCGCGCCCATCGCCACGCCGATCGAAGCACGGGCAAGGGCCGGGGCATCGTTGACGCCGTCGCCGACCATAATGACTACGCCGTACTCTTCTTTCAGTTTCTCAATGACATCGAGCTTTTCGGTTGGCAGCAGCTCGGCGGTGACGTCATCAATTCCCAACTGTGCAGCAATCGCACGGGCGGACTTTTCGTTGTCGCCGGTCAGGATCAGGGTCTTTTCAACGCCGATATCATGAAGGCGTTCGACGACGGACGCGGCCTGCGGTCGAAGAACGTCGCTGACGGCTATTGCTCCAAGGAGTTGGAATGTGTGGTTGGATTGCTCGCGAGCCACATACATGACCGTCTTTGCCTGCTGCCGGAACGCCTCCGCTTTGGCCCGCAGTGCGTCATCTTCCACCACACTGAAATCATCAAGCATCGCATTGTTGCCAATGATGACCTGGGAGCCACCGACCGACGTTACAACGCCCTTGCCAGTCGCGGCCTGAAGATCTCCTGGCTCATCGAGATCAAGTTCAGCCGACCGGGCGTGCCGGACGATCGCCTCGGCAAGCGGGTGCTCGGACATGCGCTCCGCCGATGCCGCGACTTGAAGAAGGTGGTCCGACGATACCCCTGAAGCTGGGATGAGATCTGTTACCCGAGGATGCCCGATGGTGAGCGTGCCGGTCTTGTCAAAGGCAACAACTTTCAACCGTCCCGATGTCTTCAAGCTGAGCTGCACCTTTGACCAGAATGCCGTTGCGAGCAGCGTTCGCCAGCGCCGAGAGTGTCGAAGCCGGAGTCGAGATGACCAGGGCGCATGGGGAGGCGACGACGAGCAAGATCATCGAACGATAGAAGGCGTCGCTGAAATCCATGCCGCCTATCGCCATAAGGGCAAGAAGATAGAGGAACGAGGCCGTGATCACCCCGACGGCGTAGGTGCCTTCAAAACGATCGGTGAAGCGCTGGGTGCGCGACTTGTCGTCCTGGGCCTCTTGAACGATCTTGATGATC
This sequence comes from uncultured Chloroflexia bacterium, assembly GCA_963709995.1. Classification (GTDB taxonomy): domain Bacteria; phylum Chloroflexota; class Chloroflexia; order Thermomicrobiales; family CFX8; genus JAUIIK01. The sequence goes on from CAVPYN010000014.1 coordinate 8,669, forward strand.
TTCGCGAGCGTGCTTTCGTGCGCCAGTCGGGTAACGGTGATTTGCAGGGCGCCCTGACCATTGATCGTGCCGGCAAAGACCTCGTCACCGATCCTTTTATCGACAGGCATCGATTCGCCGGTGATGGCAGATTGATCGATCGCCGACGCCCCGCTGGCGATCAAGCCATCAGCCGCGATGCGCTCGCCGGGACGAACGATGACGACGTCACTGAGCGTGAGCTCGCGTATTCCGACACGTTCCTCTTGTCCGTCCCGTAGAACAACCGCCTCTTGCGGAGAAAGCTCCATGAGCGCCTGCACTGCACGGCGCGTCCTGCCCATCGCGTAATGTTCCAGGGCGTTCCCCAGGGAAAAGAGAAAGAGCAGGATCGCGCCTTCAGTCCAATGCCCGATCGTCGCCGCGCCAATCGCGGCGGTGACCATGAGCAGGTCGATCTCGACCGACCGATCGATGAGGGACTTGACTGCCTCGATTGTCGCGAACGTGCCGCCCGAGATGTAAGCAACGATGTAGAAGGCGGTCTCGACGTTTTCGCTGATCAGGCCGAGTTGCCCGAGCGTCCAGCCGAGCACCAACGCAACACCAGTGATAATCGCCGCGCCCATCAGGCTGTAGCGATCGAACAGGCTTTCTTGCTCCACTCCAACATCTTGAAATTCAGGTTGAGAATCCATAGATTGCGGGCCTGCTACCCCCGCTGTAGCCGTTCGAGACATGCTGTAACCCTGCCGAAAGATCCGATTTTGGAGGCGAGAACGGCTCCTAGATAGGAATCATTCTCACCTAGAAAGTATATCATCGCCGGCTGGGATCGATATGGGAAATTCTGCGTACGTACGGACAGCCCAGAGCCCGCTAACCACCAATTGCGGTTATTCCTCACGGGTCAATACAGGTTTCCGGACACCGGCTTATGAAGCAACTCTGAGGATCGTGAACACAGCCCATTGTCTCGGATAACGGCTGGAAACAGATGGATCAAGCCGTCTGCTCGGGCCCGTCAAAGTATTCGCTCTCATTGTCGGCGCGGATGTTGCCGGGATTGAGTCTCAATTCGATCTCTTTGTCGCGACGGCGCATCGCGGCTTCGACCGCTTCCTCGCCGCCGAGGTACTTGTCAATCAACTCCTGCATCCCGAACACGACATCAACTTTGACGTCGTCTTCCTGATACTTCATCACCAGGTCTTCGAGACGCTTGAAGTAGACTTCTTCGCCCCCGCCGGCCTTGTACTCCCAATCCATCCGAACCTGGACGATCTGATCGTTGTCCGGGTCGTAGTAGTCCCAGATGACCATGATGTCGTGGACGAAGTTCTTGCAGGCCGGACAGCGCGAGTGGTGCATGGTGCCCCGCAGGATGCCCTCGGTTGCTGCTGGATCGGTCTTGGCGTTAATGAGCGCAGCGACACCGGGGGTCCATTCGGATCGGCACCTGGGACATAGCAGCTCAACTTCGGTAAAACGCGTGCGCAGATGCTCGGGGTACTGCTCCGCAAGATCAGGTCGCCCGCCGATATCCTTCAGGCGCGCCCAATCGACCGCGATCGCACCTGTCTCAGTATCAGTCATCGTTCTTCTCCTCCATAATGCAACACCAGATTATTCGCGACCTTCACCATCGGTTGCAAGGTGTAGTCGCCGGTTCGATCTCGTTTCTCATCAAGGCCCTTCCAATCAGTGATACGAGCGGAGTCACTTCCCGGTTTCGTCCTGTTCCTCAATCTGACGCAGAATCTTGAGCAGAGGATCCTCCCGTAGCGGGTCTCCTGGCCGCGATCCACCGGCAGCTGGCGATCCCCGGTAGGGATCCATTAACCGGTTTGCGATCTCGCGCACCTCGGGATGCGGGCTATTTGCGGCGGCGATCGCTATCTGGGGGTGACGGTGATGGCGATGCAAGAGATCGGCAGCAGCCAGGGCGAGATCCTCCGTTGGATGAATGACAACGTACGACAGTAGATCAACCAGCATCTCCGTCGGAAATGATTCGCCAGCCGCATACAGTGCGCTCGTCCGGACATCGACCGGAATGGATTCGTCCATCAAGATCTCAACCGCTCGCTCGAATGCAGCATTGCGATCGAGACGAAACGCGGCCGACCAGACATAGCCGCGCACCCGTGGAGAAGGATCGTGCGCCAGATTCCCGAGATCGGCGACAAGTTCTTCTCCAGCCACTCGAGCAAGGTACTCAGCGGCGGCCCCTCGCGCGTCGCCGCCCCTCGTTGCGAGGACAATCATCGCAATCTCGGCCCGACGCCTCTCGCCAAGACTGTAGGTATCCGACGGTCCGAGCAGGAGGTGCACCGCCGTTGCCTCGACGGCGGCGTCCTCGCCATGCCGAACAACCTGATCAGCTACGCGGACAACCTTGTCGGGATCATCAGCAAGACGTCGCCAGAGCGCTGGCGCGGCCGGGCCCGACGCGATGACCAGAGCATGTTCGTCAAGCGATTCGAGCGGGACCGACTCCACAATCGCATCGAGCGAGCGGTCCGGCCGCGATTGTTGAAAATCCTCATGCCAGCCGAGGAGCTGGATCGCGAGTTCGGAAGTGAGTAGCGCCGAACCTCTAAGCCATCGCCGGCCATCTGGCCTTGCCATCAGAAGACGTATCAGCTTCGCGCGGCCCTCGCTGGAAAGATCTACCAGGGGCAGAGATTCCAGATCACCGGCGAGAATCCGGCTGGCAAGCTTCTCAACATCTGGACATCCAGTCATGGCCGAACCGCAGCCGTCGCGCGGCCAGGCGCGCGACCGGGCCGGGTGGCCCAGATCACGGCAGCAACCACGACTGCCGCTCCCGCAACTTGCAGGAGAGTCGGGATCTCATCCAGAAAGACCGCTGAGAGGATCAGGCCGAAGATCGGAACAAGATTGATAAAGAAGCTGGCGATCCCCGGCCCAACCTTGCTGATCCCGCGATAGAAGAGCACATAGCCAAATGCCGTCGTGCCAAACGCAACCAGTCCGATGTTGAACCAGTAGAGCGCCGGGGCGTCAGTAAGCTCGCCAAAGCCACCGGTGGCGAGCGCCATCACGGCCAGCACGATCCCTCCCAGGACGCCCGAGATAGTCAACGCATCCAGCGGTGAAATCCGGCGCGTGACGACCCTGGTCATGATGTGGCTGAAGGCGAAGATGATCGACGCGAGGACGAAGAGCAGGCTCCCGAACAGGCGATCGGTTGTCACATCGCCCTGGTAACCACCAATCATTACCAGCGACATCCCGACAACGGCGATCCCCACGCCGAAAATAATCCGCCTGGGAGGACGCTCGGCAATCAGGAACGAAGCGAAGAGCATCGTCCAGATCGGATTCGTCGTGGGGATCAGCAGGATCGCATCCGATGAAGGCGCAAGGGTGAGGCCGAAGAAGTAGAGCACGTTGTAGCCGACGACCGCCGTCAGGGCGAGCGCCACCAGCGGCTTCCAGATCGCACGTGGCGGCGTGATGCTCTCGTCTCTTGACGCCCTGCCTCGAAAATGGAGCGGCACGAGCACCAGCGACGCCAGGACATAGCGCATCGTCCCGGTCACAAGCGGCGGAACGTCGGAAACCGCGGCCTTGCTCGACGTGAACCCTGCCCCCCAGAAGAAGGCGACCAGCAGCATCATCGCCGCTGGCGATGTCAGGAGGCTCGCGCTACGACTCCGCACGCCCCGGCGCCTGGTACGTCGCGATAACGGTCGTGTACAAACCACCGCGGACGTTCCACTTGCCAGTAATCTCCGCTTCGCGGGGCAGCGTCGCCGCGACGATGTCATCGAGGATCTTGTTGGTCACCGCTTCGTGAAACGCGCCCTCATCGCGATAAGACCAGAAGTAGAGCTTCAACGACTTCAGCTCGACGCAGGTCTGGTCGGGGATATAGCGCAGGGTGATCTCGGCGAAATCCGGCTGCCCGGTCATCGGACAAACGCAGGTGAACTCCGGCGTGACGATCTCGATCGTGTAGTCGCGCTCCGGATTCGGGTTGGGAAAGGTGTCCAATTCCTTTGATGGGTGTGTCGGCATCTTCTGTTCCGTAATCTCTGGCTCTTCAAATAGTGAAACGTTCAACTATCCTATTCTGACATGCCAGGCTTCGTTCAATGCGCAATCGGGCTACTCCAACACTCTCACCTGTGGGACCATCTCCCACCTGAATGCTCCAACTCGATCGGATCCGAGGTCCAGGAGGTGATCCAGGCATGCCTGCGTTTCATCACGTAAGAGCCGGGTGTCGACGCTCATGCAATCCGGCTGGAATCGTTCGACCTTGGCTATGCCATTCTCCAGTAAGAGACGAGCGCCACGGAAATTTTGGTTGCCGAGATGGTGAAAGCCAACACCGATCTGGAGGATGCCTTGATAGAGATAACGAATCGGACCACGTTCACCAAGCCAGATCGACTCCAGCGACTCATGACATGCGTAGTATTCGCCCGCGTTGAACAGCCGGATCCCGTCGAGCAACCCTTCGGGCGGCGCATCAGCACACTCCCGGGGCGGCTCCTCCAGAATCCCGGACTCGGTCACTCGCCGCCACGCCTCGCCGGACAAGTGCCCTCACCCCCTGCCCCTCTCCCAATCCTGGGAGAGGGGGAAAGAACTGATCGTCAGTTCGACTACAAACCTACCCACGACAACTTACAAACTCACTCCTCACTAATCCCTAATCCCTAATCCCTACTTACTCCGCCGGGCGGATCTTCCCGCGTACCAGAAGGGCACGGTGCCGCGGACACCATCGGACCAGGACCAGCCGGTGAATTCAGTGCGGTAGGGCAGGTACTCGCCGTACTGGATGCAGTGGGACGCGGGCGATGTCGGCGGCGAGGGCGGCCTGGAGGCGCTTGTAGTGCTTGCCGCGCTCCTCGGTGTCGAAGATCGACTTACCGGCCTTGAGGCACTCATCGACGATGTCGCTCTTGTAGCGCATGATGTTGCGCGGCCCGTCGGAGGCCAGGAAGCTTGAAAGCTGGTCGGGATCGGGGCCGATGTCGCCGGCCTCCATCGCCAGGTCGAAGTTGCCGGCTTTCTGGACCTGCTCGACCCACTCGACTGGCGTCAGCGTCTCGACCGTCGCGTCGATGCCGAGCTTTGCCAGCTCCTTGGCGATCGTCTCGGCGGCGATCGTGTAGTGGGGATAGAGCGCCCGGGCGGCAATGCGGAGACTCATCCGCTTGCCATTCTCGTCAACCGTGTAACCGGCATCATCGAGCAGTTCGGCGGCTTTCTCGAGATCGTAGTCTGGCGCTTTGGCGTCCGGGTTGAAGGCCCAGTCGATCTTCTCAAGGTAGTAGTGCTGCGGCGTCTTCATCGGCGGATAGATCGCTTCAGCGATGGCTGGGCGATTGACGGCCCGGGCGAAGGCTTCACGGACGCGGCGGTCCTGGAATCGCTCCTGGGTCCAGTTGAAGGCCATGAATCCGATTGAGTTGCCGGATTCCGCCAGCACATCGACGCCCGGCTTGGCACGCCATTCTTCAATGTCGTTGGCCGGGATTCCGAAGATCGAGAAGTGGATGTCGCCATCGGCGATCGCTTTCTCAGCCTCTTCCCGCGACATAACGTAGTAGGTCAGGCGCTCGATGTAGGGACCCTCGCCCCAGTAGTCCGGGTTTCCAACGAGTTCGATTCGGTCACCCTTGACCCACTGTTCGAACTTGAACGGACCGCTTCCAATCGGCTCCCAGTTGTGCGGGTTCGTCTCCCAGTCCGTCCCTTCGTAGAGATGCTTGGCGATGATGTGGGAGAAGACGAAGGATCCGAGCAGGCCGAGGAAACCGGCGTTCGGCTGCTTGAGCTTCACTTCGAGCGTGTGGTCGTCGATGGCCCGGATCTCGTCGATGTCCTGAATCCAGGTCAGGCCGTGGTAGCCGTTGTCGAGCACGGTCCGGTAGGTGTAGGCGACGTCGTCGGCCGTCAGCGGGACGCCGTCCTCCCACTTTGCCGCCGGATTGAGGTGAATGGTGTAGGTGATGCCGTCGTCGCTGACATCCCAGCTCTCGGCCAGATCGGGTCCGACACCCCGGTTGCCAAAGACATCCTGGACGACGAGGCGGCTATAGATGTTGTTGGCGACGAAGTAGCCTCCGGCGCCAGTGTAGTTCCTCCAGATTTCATTGAAGCTCTCGGCGTCAAACGGAATCGCCACCTTCAGGTGACTTCCCGGTACGATGCTGCTCATACTCGGTGTTCCTCTTTCCTTTTTGCGTATTCGGGACCGCTATCAGCGGCGTTCGAAGAGCATCATAGCGGGTTCGTGTGATGAAGAGGTTGTCGTTAGCCGGCCACCGCAACTTGAGACTGCTGGCGCGGCGGCGGCGTGTACCGACAGTCGCCCGTCTGCAGGCGCCGCGTAGATCTATTGCCCTGGATACATCATGCGGAGGACGGTCATCGCTTCGGCGACGATCTGTTCGTCGGTCAGCGCTTCGAGTTCCTCTGCCACGCTTCCGGCGTTGAAACCGAGGAGGATCGGTTCACCAGTGTAGCGGGCGAAGTTGAGCCACGCAGCGAAGTACCCGCGCCTTGAGCTTATGTAGCCGAGAAAGTCCGCATCGCGATCCCAGAAGGTTTCGCTGAAGCGGAGATACACCTTGTTCAGCAGACCCATTCCCAGTCGATCGATTGCGTCAAGTCGGTCCTGGCCAAGTGGCGGGCTGAACGTGATGCTGCCAGCCTTGAGCACGCCGAGTGGAACGGTAATCAGTGCGGCGTCGGCATCGAAGGTCTCCTCGCCTGCCAGGACTGTGACACCATCGTCGTGTCTCTGAACGCGATCAACAACGACCCCGAGCCGAACGTCAAAGCCATCGATCAGCGTTTCGAGAACATGGACATAGCCATCCGGGAAGACCACATCATGCCCGTCGAATGCGAGTCCTTCTTCCAGTGCACCCGGTGAGAGCTCACCAACGTCAGCGGCGTACTCGAGTTCGATGGCAAAGACCTCTTCGAATTCGCTTGGGATATCGCCTGGCCTCACGATTTCCCCGGCGGCGTTCCTTGCCATCAGGTTGTCGTAGTTGGTCGCGACTCTTGTGGCGTTGATCTTATCGGCGAGCTCGGACAGTGGGTTGTCGTCCACACCGTGGATCCAAGATGCCCCGAGGTCGAGAGGCGATCCCATCGACGTGTCGGTCCACACCCGACCGCCAACGCGGTTCCGAGCCTCGACCACCCGCACCTCAATATCAGCAGCGGCCAGATCGTGCGCGGCAGCCAGCCCGGCTGCGCCGGCCCCGACCACGACGACGGATTCGGCGCCGGCATCGTGGATCTGCTCCGCCGCACGCCGGCCCGACAGCAATGCCCCGTGTACCGTTGCCGGATAGTCGAGATCCGTCGCCTCACCGGCAAAGAAGAGGACCCCGCCAGATGGTTCCGCGATCAGCTCACGATCCTCCGAAGACGCACCCCTGGCGAGAAATGAGTATGAACCTCGCGAGTACGGATCCGCACGCCATCGCGTCACTAGCCAGTCGATTGGCTCGCTTGCACGCCCAACAGTAGTAGTGGGGACAAGGGTAGAGCTTGGATCGTCATCGCCACCGTCCCCGACTGAGCAGGCCAACGCAAGCCCCCCAACACCCAGTAAGCTGGCTCGGGTCAAGAGTTCACGGCGGCTCAGACGCTGCAATCGATGACTCCAGACCTGACTCGGATTGATCACGATAGTCCCTCGCATCGGGCGGAGACCGCTGCCACCCGGTCAACGAACGTGCATGATCTGTTTCAGTTCGCGCGTGAACCGCAAAACAACTCCAAGAGGGGCGCGCACCGAGGGGCATCATAGCGGGTTTTGGGTGAGGACCGCCCTCAACCCCGGCCCCTCTCGGGGTGCCCTCTGGGCCTCTGGGAGAGGGGAGTCAGGCGAGAGCGATCGAATTCGGTGCGCTGACTTGTTCCCCCGTCTCCCAGAATTGGGAGACGGGGGATAAGGGGAAGAGGGTCGTCTTCGCTTACTATCCCCTCACCGATTCACCGCCAGCAACCAGTTCTGCAGGCGCATGTTGAGCAGATTGCGGATCTCACGAAACTTCTGATATCGATCCTCTTCCGTGCCAGTCGCGGCTGACGGATCTTCGAACGACCAGTGGATACGTGTGGGATCTCCCGGAAAGACCGGACAGGATTCGTTCGCAGCGTCGCAGACGGTGATGACATAGTCGAAATCCTGACCAGTAAACTGATCGAGCGACTTCGAACGTGCATCCGAAATGTCGATGCCACTTTCGGCCATTGCGCGGACCGCAAGTGGATGGACCCGGCCTGGTTCCGTACCCGCCGAGAAGACCTCTACCCGATCTCCGCCGTGGTGGCGAAGAAGCGCTTCAGCCATTTGCGACCTGGCTGAGTTATGGGTGCAAAGAAAGAGGACTCGGCGTTTCTGATCCATCACGTTGCTTGCTCCTCTGGTGCAGTTCGAATAGCGACATAGACAAAAGCACCCGCAACTGCTCCGAGCACAGGCGCCACGACATAGATCCACTGACTGTCCCATGTGCCGGAGACGACCGCGGGCGCGAGCGAACGAGCCGGATTCATTGACGCGCCGGAAATCGGACCGGCAAATATCGCTTCGAGACCGACCGTACCACCGATCGCAATCGCCGCCGCTTGCCCAATCGCCCGAACGTCGGTCGCGACCGCGACAATCACGAACATCAGAAAGAACGTCAGGACCACTTCGAGGAAAAATGATTGCCCATCGCTCCCGGCAGGAACGGTCGCGCCAAGATTTGCGATATTGCCGAACATCGCCCTCAGCGCCATCGAGGCCAGCACCGCGCCGAGCATCTGGGCGCTGATGTAGACCGGAGCACTATGGATCGGGAAGTGCCGGGCGGCGGTGAAGGCGATCGTCACCGCAGGGTTGAAATGTGCTCCGGAGATGTGGCCGGTAGCGTAGACCATCGCCATGATGATCAGTCCAAAAGTCAGGCCTATACCGATGTGGCCAATGATGCCGCCGGACTCCGCATTTATGACAATCGCGCCGGTTCCGGCAAAGACCAGCCCGAAAGTGCCGACGAGTTCTGCTAGCGCCCGGCGCGCCAGAACAGCGTTGATCACTGAGGATCATCCTCGACATCGATCGGACAGGGAAGCGGTTCGGGGTTGTAGTCTACCTCGTCCGCCAGCTTCGTCAGCGCAGACCGTAGTTCCTGAATCGCGTCGCGATTCAATCGATAGTACATCCAGCGCCGGTCACGGGGATGCGGGTAGCTCGTCACCAGGCCGCTCCGGCGCAAGACCCCCACGTGGTGCGAAACGATGCTCTGGCCAAGCTCGAGGTCCTCAACGAGATGGCAAACACAGCGATCCTGCATCGCCAAGAGTTCGATGATCTTCAGGCGGGTCTGGTCCGCCATCGCGGCAAAGACCTCGGTTGTTTCGGGTTGGGATGTGCCGATCATGTAGCCTTCCTCAGTACATCAATCAACATTGATACGTTAGTCTTATACGAGAGTACTGTCAAGAGGGACACGCAGCGTGTCCTTATCCCAAATCAGGTTGACAATATTAAACCTATACTTTATCTTTATCATACTGGCCCCGATGCAGTGCCAGCGAAGACTGGACGAAACGCCATCGAACAGTTCGACCTGACGCTCCGGTTGGCGAGTCATTGATGTTATGGCCTTTAGAAAGGAAAGTGGCATGACAGGTTTCATGAGTGGAGCATCTATCAAGCTCCGCTTCATTTCCATCGTCGCCCTGGCTGGCGCGCTTACGTTGGCTCTTACTGGCGGCATTCTGGCCCAGGAGAGCTCGACGGCAAAGGTGCGGGTGATTCACGCGTCACCTGACGCGCCTGCCGTTGACATACTGGTCAATGGCGAGGTTGCCGTTGAGGGTCTCGCGTTTCAGAGCGGCACAGATTATCTGGATCTGGAAGCTGGCGAGTATCAGTTCCAGGTTGTCCCGGCTGGCGGCACTGCGGACGACGCCGTGATTGACGCGACAGCGACAGTCGAAGCTGGCGTCTGGTATTCAGTAGTCGCGGTCGGGACACTCGATAGCATCGAGGGACTCATCGTCGTTGATGACGTCACGGAACCTGCTGCAGGCATGGCCCATATCAAGGTTGTGCACGCATCACCCGATGCCCCGGCTGTCGATGTCGCTGTTGCCGGTGGTCCGGTGCTGTTCGAGAACATCGCGTTCAAGGATTCAACCGACTACCTGCCGGTTGACGCCGGGACCTACGATCTCGAGATTCGTCCAACCGGCACCGAGGATGTTGCCCTGGCGATCCCTGGCCTGGCGCTTGAAGCCGGAATCGTCTATTCCGGCTACGCGATGGGACTCCTATCGGACGGCACGCTGACCGTTGTCCCGTTCGTCGATGCGACCTTTGACCAGAGCGGCGGCGCGGCACCAACGGCGACGGAAGCCGCAATGACCGCGACCGAAGCTCCTGGAGCCACCGCCACGGCTGGCACTGGCGGCGGTGACGTTCCGTCGATGCCGAACACTGGAGCTGGCGGCACAGCGAGCGACTCCAGCAGCACGATGTGGCTGATCGCAGGGGTCGCACTGCTGATCCTGGCCGCTGGCGGTGGAGCCTTTGCATGGTCTCGCCGGTCTCTCTAGTACACTGAGTGATCGTGGGTAATCGCAAACGATCAACCATAATCGCGGCGGCGCTCATCCTGATGGGCGCCGCCGGTCTGCTGTTCGCTTCCTATGACTTGATTTCAGCCCGCTCGAACGCCAAGAGCAACCAACAGCTTCTCTTCTCAGTCGGCGCGGTTCCGGCTCCAATCGGAGCCACGCCAACGACCGAACCTACTATCTCGCCAACAGACCCAACAATCGCCAAAACCCTGGGCCCCGCAAGCGATCCGCTTGCCGATGAAGCCCTGACGGCGACCCCAGTTCCACGGACAGGCTCAAGCGCAAGCGGGAACCGAACCGCCCGCGAACGCGGTTTCGACCCGACGACTCTGATCATCCCGAAGATCGACCTGCATACCGCTGTCATCAGTGTCGGCACGACGGCCAGTGGCGAGATGGAGGCTCCGGGGAGTTACTGGGAAGCTGGCTGGTGGTCGCCGGGCGCACAGCCAGGCGATGTCGGCAAAGCCGTGATTGCCGGTCATATCGACTCGCCGTCCGGTCCGGCGATCTTCGTCAAACTGGATCAGCTTTCCCCTGGCGACGAGATCTTTGTTCGCAACGACACTAGAGAACTGCGCTACATCGTCCGCGGGGCAGCCGTCTACCGGGTTGATGCCGCGCCGCTCGAAGCCATCTTCGGACCTTCGACGGAACAGGAACTTATCCTCATCACCTGCGGGGGCACGTTTGACCGGGCCAGTGCCAGCTACCTCCATCGCCGCGTGGTCTTCGCCGTCCTGGCAGGGACGGACTAGCGCGACGGCTCCACGCTCGCGGTCCTACATGGGCGTTCAGGCCCGCGAAACCCAGTTCAGGATTACCCTTCACAAGCCCACGGCTCGTTGCTCCAACTCAAGATGCCGAGCTTGGCCGCCCGTCGAATCGAGACATCCGGCGGGCGGCCTCCAAGACCATCGACGATCCGATTGATCATTTCGAACACCGCTGCGTTGAGCGCGATGTCGCCGATCGCCGCGTCGTCGAACCGGGCGCTTCTGAGCCGGTCGATGTCAGCTTCGCTGGTCTTTTCCGGCTCTTGCGAGAGTTTTCGAACGTACTCAAGCATGACCTGATTCTGATTGCCGATCTCGGGGTGATCGATCTGTCCAAGGGCTACCGCGTCGGCAAGTTGATCGCTACCTGACTCCCGACGGATCCACCGCCAGTGACCGGCAGTTCACAAGACACAGCGATTGAGATGCGACACATAGGTTGCGATCATCTCGCGTTGCAAGATGCTGAGCGAAGAAGGTCCTTTCCGAGCGGACATTTGGCAATGGTGGAAGGCGACAAGAACGTCCGGATTGAGGGTGAGTTGGCCATATGGACCTCCCGGGACACCACTGGGAATGTCGAGCCCGCGAAGGACCTCCTGTACGTCCCCGCGAGAATCCTCAACGGCGATGTTATCAATCCAGCTCATGCGATGGGCCATGTTGATCCCAATCGATATACTTCAGCTACGTGGTGTACGGACACTCGGCTAGGGACTTGCCTACGCCGGTAAATGCTAGCACCATGCCGCTCTACATCTTCGCGCTGTTGTTTCAATGATGGCGCGAAGGGTAAGGATGTTCACATGCTGCAGACGAACTATCTTCAGAATCCGATCAACCATTCAGACGACCAGGGATTGGCCCGCGAACAACTGTCGATCATTCGCGACGAGTGGCTTGCCCCGCTACTCGCGCAATTGAACGAGCAATCCCGGGACATGAGCAGTCTTGAGGTCCGCTATCGTCAACTCGTCAATGAGTACGACCAACTCGCTAGGGAGCGGGACGAGTTGGCCGAGCAATTGGAGACAATGCCAGAGCCAACCTCCACGGCGCCATCGACAACCACGGAGATGTTCATGCACCTGGCAAATCAGCTTCGCACCACTGAGGGCGCCGTCGTCACAGGGATCGCGATCGCGATTGGACTCTGGGCCGGTATCGGCCTGATGATGCTCTTGATCCTGGGCTGATCGTTGCATCTCCGATCTGGATCGGCGGGGGGACGCTCACGAAACTCCGCGCCTACGGACTTGGCAGCGCAACCTCGACACGTATGGCAACTGTTTCAGTTTGTCCATCGGCATTCACGTAGCTGACCACCGGGAACACGACGCCGGAATTCGGGAAGGTCGCGAAGCCGGAGTACTGGTTGGTACCGCTTCGGTAGAGAGTTGCGGTCGTTCCGCCGGGGATTGTGACGTCAAGGGTGACCGGCAGGCCGGGTTGGAGTTGAGACGCCGCCGTGGCGGTTGGTGACGTCGTTTCCACTTCGAACGGCTCGAAGATGACCGTCAGGTCCACCAGTCTGCCGGCTACGGCGACCGCCGGGTCAGTTCTTGCTTCCAGCCGGTATCCCCGACCATCGCTATCATGAACGATGTCGACGACGTCGACAACGGCAACTCGCGTGACCCTCCAACCATCAACCTCCGGATCTCCAGCAGTCAGGGTGAGGTTCCACACTCCTGGCAGGTCGAGCATCGGTTGACCGGTGTAGAAGCCCTCCGGGGAACGGCCGAGAACAACGGCTCGCCGCTCATCCGCATTGCCAAAACTGGCGCTGATCGCGGGTGGCGCGGGCATTCGCATGTCGGATGAGTCCGTCGCCGTCAGTTGCCCTCCGGTCATGGGATCGCGGAGAACGACCCGCACATCAAAGATACTACCGGGCGTCCCAGATCCCGGCTCAATCTGAAGATCGATAGCGGGTATCGAACTCATGCCGGTGGCGACCTCCGGAACAACGCCATCTACAGACGGGCTCCGCCCGTAGGTGTTACGGTAGCGATCGGCGAGCGTGCCATTGACTTTCTGTCCATCCAGGTCGTCTATCCCACGAATCAGATCGCCGGTGGCCGCGTCAACGATAAGCACCTGCGGCATCAGCGCCCCGAAGCCGGAACCTGAGACGACCTGAACGTAGAGATGGCTCCCGGTCGCGTTCAGATGGATTGAATTAATCACGCCTGGGGCAGGCAGCAACCAATCCTCGGAAACCGACCAGGTTCCGGTATCGATCTTCCATACGCCCGGCGTTTGCCTCCCGTCTTGCAGGCGTTCGAGTGGTCCCAATGCGTAGAGGCTCAGCCCATCCGGCGACAGCACAGCCGGGTTGAGGCCGTAGAGTTCGTCGACGATCTGTGCTTCGATACCAGGCAGCGCGGTTTGCGGAACCGGAACCCCAGCCAGCTCGATCACTTGCGCGACCTGACGCCGCTCCAGGTCGACCATCACGACGCGGGCATCATACGGGGCCAACGCGTACAATCCACGCCCGTCCGCTGTGAATAGATACTCCACGAGAACCGAGCCGTCCGTCGGATTCGCGGTGAATGGCAACGGGATCGTCCCCTGAGTCATCGTGTCGAGCGTGAGAAAACTAATCGAGGGGTCGTTCGTCAGTCCACTATCTGGGATGGTAAGGACAGCGCGCCCATCCGGCGCGAGGAATCTCCTGCCAGGCTGGATGGAAATGCCAGCAATTTCGTCGCCGCCGAACAGGGTATCACCAGTCTGGAGATCAATCTGCCGGACGATCATCCAGTCCCGGGCGGCGTTCCACACCTGGATGGTCAGCCGCGGCGGGACGAGAGCGACAGTGCCCAGCAGATCGACTTCAACCTCATCGACGTCGATCTCGACATCCAGATCGAGGCCCCAGAAATCGCGCAGCCCGCCACTATCAAGATGGAGGACCGTGATCGTCAGCATACGCTCTCGAAAATCGGGATCATGGCTGGCAACGTAGATCAGATCATCGACCACAACGAGATCAAAGAAGACGCTATTCGGACCGCTATCCGCCAGCGGGCCAACATCCGCCCGCCAGAGTTCCTCGCCGGTACTGCTGGACGAGGCGGTGAGCAGCATGTTGAGGCGGCTTTCACCGGGAGAATGGGTCAACTGCAAGAGTGTCGCCCCGTCCGGGCTGATCTCCACCAGCCCGGTTCCGGGCAGCTGGAACCCGGCACCTTCTTCTGGATCGTACAGCCCAGTCGCCAGGGCGCTCCGGTCATCGCCAGTTCCGGCGGTAGCATGGACAAGCAAGTCCGCGACGTCACCGGGTGGAAGGTATGCCAGTACTCGCGTAGCGGGGAGACTGGGAACGAGCGTTGTGAGGCCCAGCGAGGCAACTGGCTGGACGCCGCTCGTGCTCTCCCCATCTTCGCTAGTCGCGCCGTACACGAGAAACGCAACCAACACTACGAGCGCCACAACGACTACGCCGACCGCTCCCGCAGCCAGAGTACGGGACCGAAAACGTCGCCGGGCAAAGAGTTCAGCGACATCCGTCCCGATCTCATCCCAGAGCGCTCGCCTGGGCGCGTCGAACGCCAGCGCCTTTAACACGCCTGGGATTGACTGGCTAGCATCCAGATTTGCTGCCCGCCGGATCCGGTCGCTGCTGTTACCCAGTTGCCTTGTCATCTCAACGGCATCTGGCTTTGCCCTTATTGCAACCGAAATATCGGCTGGGTCCAGCCCGCTGAACTCTCGCAGCAAGAGCGCGAGCCGGTCGGCGGGATCGAGCAGACCAAGCGCCTGTTGTGTGCGCGACCGATCGTCATCCACCTGGAACCGGCCTGGGCCACCGGCGGCAGCCGGCACCGGGATCGACTTGCCCCGGGCAGGTTTCGGGCTGGGCAATACCAAGAGTCCTGCCAGGATCCCCATTAGCCGGAAGAACACCTCACCGTCGGGATTGAATTGATCGAGATCCACCAAGAAACGCAGGAAGACGCTCTCGGAGAGTTCAATCGACTGATCCCAGCTGCCAGTGTGGAGATAGGTGACTGCCTGCACCTGATATTGAAAGCGTTCGACCAGGAGTTTCGCCGCGGGCAGGGATCCGCCCTGAGCCGCGACCACGGCCGAATGAATGTCTGACCGGCCGGCATCTACGTTCATCCCAACGGAATGACGATAGTGGGAGCATCGGTGGCATTCGCCATTGGCAAGATCTTCACGGCATCGGCGACGGTCACCGAACGGTCCTGAATGCCTCCATCTGGCCAATCAACGTCGACGCGGGCAGACCATATGCCAGCCTGTGGCAAACGGACGAACCCCTGATAGTGGCCATAGCCAACTCGGCCCAGCTCGAGGATGACCGGCGCTTCGCCAGATTCCGGCAACCAGGCCACGCGCACACCACCTGGCTCCTCATATCTCGCAACCTGCCCATCTTCCGAGACCGGCTCGCGCGTGAGGGGATGGATGAACTGGACATCGATGCTCACGGTTTCTGTTGCAGGCGTCATCCCTGGATTTACCTCAACCTGCGCGGCAGCGAGCGGCGCGGTCGAAAACACGCCTGATGGGACCACGCCGTTGACCGAAGGAGAAACTGCATATGTCCGCTGGTAGAGCGTGACGATCGACGCCAGTGAGAATCGCCCGGACTCTGGCACGTCAATCTCGGATGCATTTCCGTTATCCACATCGACGGCGATGAGCGCTCCAGCTGGAGATGTCTGGTTGACCATCTGCATCCGCCGCAGGTAGAGGATCCGGCCATCGCCACTGAGCAAAATCTTCGCAACCTCAACATCGGGAAGCCAGTGATCGATCACCGTCCAGCTTTCAACGTCGATCACCCAGACACCTGAAGACCGGCCATCCGCCGTTCCAAGGGCGTAGAGACGACGGCCATCAGGGGATAGCTGCATCGCCTTCCCCGGGAGATAACCGACGCCAACTGGTTCGCCTGCCACGACACCCGGATCGAGCGGCACCATGCCCGCAAGCGAACGGTCAAAGAGGTTAACGACTGCCACCTCGAGACTGGAGGGAGAAAGGACATAGAGCCAGTGACCGTCATTCGACACTGACTGCTGGTAGGGCATCGGATCGGCCACTTGGTCGAAAGGAAGCACCAGACGTGGCAGCACCCTGCCTGATTCCAGATCGAAAAAATGCACGGCGATGTGCTGGTAGTAGCTCGTGTGTTCGACACCAAATAGCGTGGTTCCACCAGCGACCAACTGGCTTTCATAGAGAAAGAACGTGCGGCTATCCGGTTGGTCGAAGAGAATGCGGCCATGGACCTTCTCTCCGCCGGGAACCTGATACCCGAGGAAGGTGATCGTTAGCGCTCCAGTTTCGGGCGGGGCGTCGTTCGTAATTGCGAAGAGGTGAACGCGATTGAGACCGGGCGGGGCATGCAGGCGCACGTCGGCGGCGGCAAACCCGGTCAGATTCGTGCCGATGGTCTCGAGCCTTTCGCCAGACTCGCGATCGAACACGTCGATCTCGATATTGTCCCCGCTCTTCCAGGAGTGACGAGCCACGTAAACTCGCTCGTGATCTACGGCAGCCGCCATCTGAATGTCGGCCCGCTCTCCTGGTTCCACCTCATCGTCAACTGCGATCGTTGTCCGCCACCGCTCATCGTTCAGGGCATTGTCGAACGCCGCGAGATAGCCGGTCGCCCTACCCGATCGGTAGTCGTACCAGAGCATGAATACCTGTTCACCATCCGGTGAGACAATCGGCACGTCCGCCTCGACCGCGGTTTCGCCAAGCAACGCCGCTCCCGGGGATTCTCCAAATCGAGTCGTACGGAGCGCCCCCGCTTCGCTGATCTGCACGAGGATCGTGTCGTCGACGTTCGCCGCCGGTGTTGGCGTCGATGTCGGAAGCACGCTGAAGGGCGTCGTCTGGGCAAACGCGCGGTCGGGTTCATTTGTAGGCGTTCCGGGCAACGCCACGCTGGCAGGCTCCTGATCCAGCACAAAGAAGACGCTCGCCGTTACCAGCGCGATGACAACAACCGCGACAGCGGCAGTGAGGAGACGCTGGCGGCGGGCTCGGCGGGCAAGGACGACTTCAACGTCATCGCGAATTAATGGCCAGATTGCCTGGCTGGGCGCATCAAACGATGCGGCACGCAGCTTTCCGGCAAGATCGTCAGCATCCTTAAGCCCGGTACCGATTCTTACCAGGCCGCGAGTCTGGAGCAACTGTAGATAGACGATCTCGGGGGCAAGGTCGAAAACACCAGCAAGCTCATCAACCGGCAATCCGGAGAAATCATGCAGCACGAGCAGTCCGCGCTGATGATTGTCAAGCCGGGCCAGCGTGGTCCAGAATTGTGCTAGAGGAACGTCCTCCGAGTAGACGCTAGCAGCATCGGTAGCACGCCTAACCGTGCCCCTGGAATCTCCCGTGAGGAAGGAAAGCCACTGGCGCGCGACTTCGAGCATTAATGCCTGCTGAAGATCCTGAATGTCTTTCTTGCCGTGCATCCCTGTTAACAGCGAGGTCATTGCGCCAGACACCAGATCGACCGACGCGGAGCGGCTACCGGTCAGCAGGTAGGCGGAGCGCAAGGCAGCCGGTCCATGCCGGGCAGCGATGTCCCGGCATGCTTCCAGATCCCCTTCACGGCAGCACTCAACAAGCCCGAGATCGTCCAGTGCCGTTGCTCCTTGTCTGGAGTCCCTCGCTGATGGACACGCTGCGAACTATCACATCAGCCAATGATATCGACTGACTGGTTAATCCATGAAGGCAGGTGGCGGCACGAAACCCCCGAATTCCCGCTCGACAAGCTCGATGAAGCGAAGGATCGTGCGGTCCTCCAGGCAGGGGCCGATGGCCTGCAATCCAATGGGCAGGCCATCGCACGTCCAGCCGGCCGGGAATGCGGCGCCAGGATGACCAGTCAGATTGCAGAGACCGGGATTGAAGAACATATAGATCGTGCTGACCGAGTTCCCATTCACATCAAGGAACCGGTCTTCGTCGCCCCAGTCAGTGTGCGGGAAGGCATTCAGGATGGTGCAGGGCGCGAGCAGGACGTCCCAGTCGCGGAAGAACGCCCGCAGTCGTTCCCGAATGATTTCCCGCTCGCCGAACCATCCCAGATAGTCGCCGGGGCTGGCGTCCCACCCGTCTCCGGCCGCGGCACGAAATTCATCTCCAGATGAGCGCAGGTCGTTCGCGATCTCCTGTGCTACTTCACGCGGAACGTCACCGCTGGCCTGTGAGAAGAAGATCCGAAGATAGGTCTTGAACAGCTCTGGAGTATCTCCATCGAGTGGATCCACGACCGCAACCGTCGCGCCCGCGCTGGAAAGCTTCGAACCCCAATGCTCCAGCGTATCCGCGATCTCCCGATCCAGCGGCAACCAGTCGAGACACGGCAGGAGTGCAACGCGAAGTTCGGAAATCCTGTCCGCGCGGGGATCCGGCAACTCAAGCCGCCAGGCAACATCCTCGCCAGCCTGGGGGCCGATCATCAAGTCAAACACCCGGGCCAGATCGCTGGCCGAGCGGGCAAGCGGCCCCTGAACCGCCATCGCGAATGCGGCGTTCGGGAGTCGCCCGCCTGGGAAATGACCAGTCCTGGGCCCCACGGTTTTGCTCGACTTGTGGCCGTAGAGCCCGCAAAAGGCCGCTGGCACGCGGATCGAACCGGCGTAGTCCCCACCGATCTCCAGCGGCGTCATGCCTGCCGCCAGAGCGGCTGCCGCGCCGCCGCTCGACCCACCGGGGGTGCGCTCCAGATCCCAGGGATTGTTCGTTCGACCGTACAGGAGGTTGTTCGACTGGTGGTCGGCGGCATAAGGCGGCATGTTCGTCTTTCCGAGGATCACCGCGCCAGCCTCCCTGAGCGTCGCAACAAGTGGGGCATCCCATTCGGCGACGATGCCCTCACGTTCGGGTATCCCACCACCGGTCATCAGCAACCCTTTGACGTAGAAGGCATCCTTGACCGTCATCGGCAGGCCCAGCAGGGGCGATCGCTTCCCACCTTGACGCGCCTCATCCGCTGAGGCAGCCACCTGTAGCGCCTGCTCGAAATCACGAACGACGACGGCGTTAATCTGGCCGTCGAGCCGTTCAATGCGTTCGATGTGATGGCGCGTAAGTTCGACGGACGAGAACTTCCCGGAATCCAGCCCAGCAATCATCTCGCCTGCCGTCAGGTAGGGATCTATTCCACCGTTCATGCTGGCATGCTCCTACATCGTTGCTGGCGAATCAGGCGCCCCGATCGTAGCAGAGATTCAACACTGGACCGGGTAGAAAGACCCAGCTTGCTTCTGTCTTTCTCCCGGCAAATCAGGGACTGCTCAGGCAGTGTCGCCGGGAGTCGGCCGGGCGCCGCCCGGACGGTGTCCGCGACGATAGACCATGAAGGTGCGGCGAAAGGTGATGACGACCACACCCTCCTGGTTATAGCCGGTCGTGCTCGCGGTGACGATTCCAAGGTGCGGGCGGGAACGCGATTCTCGCTTCTCAAGAATCTCGGAACGTGAATAGAGCGTGTCCCCCTCGAAGACCGGACTTGGAAGGCGAATCTCATCCCAGGCCAGGTTTGCAAAGACATTCTGAGTAAGATCGGTGACGCTCTGCCCGGTAATGAGCGCCAGTGTGAAGGCGGAATTGACCAGTGGGCGCCCGAACTCTGTCTGGGCGGCGTAATGATGATCGAAGTGAATCGCGGCAGTGTTCTGGGTGAGCAGGGTGAACCAGCTATTGTCGGTCGTCGTTACCGTCCGGCCGAGCGGATGCTCATACACATCTCCGACTTCAAAATCCTCAAAGTATCTCCCTTCCCAGCCCTGTTTCAGTGTCATGGCATCTTCCTCGATCTTCATGCGGTATTGTTAGTTATCGCGCCAACACCAGTCGAGCATAGCGCAGGAGCGATCCGTGGAAACGACAAAGCTAATGACGATCAAAGACCTCTGGGAGCTTGACGATGACGGCTGTCGTCACGAGTTGATTCGAGGAGAACTACGCTCTATATCACCGACAGGCGGAACTCATGGAGAACTGCTTTACACGCTTATCGCAATTCTCGCTGCGCAGCAAGCACATCAGCAGGCCCGGATCTACGCTGGCGATACCGGTTTCATCATCAATCGCGATGCCGAGACTATTCTCGCACCGGATCTTGCGATTGTTCACAATGACCGGTTGCCCGGCGGAGAACGGATCAGCGGGTTTCTATCCGTCATCCCAGACCTCGTCATTGAGATCCTCTCACCGTCGGATCGCATCGGGCGCGTGAACGAAAAGGTGTCGCTCTATCTAGATGCGGGTGTTCAGATCATCTGGCTGGTGGATCCGGATCGCCGGACCGTCACGGAATATGCCCCCGGGCAACCGGTGCGTCTCTGTCAGGCAAGCGACACACTCACCGCTGAAGCTGTGCTGCCCGGCTTTCGCCTCGCCGTCGATGACATCTTCAGTTTGTAAGCGCGATGCGTTTGGCGAGAGAATGTCCTGTGAGGATAGACTTGTGTGACCTGGCGGGATCCAGGTCTAGCTAGAACGGGTTCTGGATCCGGACCCCATCAATCATCTGTCCTTCGTTCATACCCTCAGTCAGGATAGCGGCACAACCCATCCGCGCCGCGCTTCGAACGATCATCGCATTCCAAAATGAGATCACGTGGAGTTGGTGCATGCTGCTAGCGCCTAGCAAATCATCGATATCCGGAATGTGAACCATCCATCGAGCGAGATCCTGGACGATTTGCCTGGCTACATCAGGATTCAGTGGTTGAAGGAGTTTCCGGGTGACGGCGGTATAGAACTCTTGTAAGACCTGAATACTCAAGCACCCCGAGCTACGACGCCAGAAATCTTCTATCAGTGACTTCGAGCGCTCATGTTTTTCACCTGCCGAGGTGTCGTGAGCATAAACCAGGATGTTTGCGTCGACGAACATCAATCCATGTTCAGCGGTCATGGAGATCGACTCGTGTCCAGTTCGCTTCTCCCCTCGTTCCCAGATCAAATCCGTGTGCAAGCAGGTCCAGGTGCCGTTGCCGGGCGAGGACATATCCAGATTCGCGCTCGATCATTTCCTTCAGCACATCGGCGAGTAGGCGAGACACGGATGTCTGCCGGTGAACGGCGAGAATCTTCGCATCCCGCAGAACGTCTTCCAGCAATGACAATGTGGACTGCACCCCAAGGACCGAACCACAGCTTAAGTCAACTTCTCGGTGTGGCGATAGACTGAATCCACATCAGAAGGAGTATGACGATGAGACCGAGACGCACCCACAGCCGGGAATTCAAACTGATGGTGGTCCGTCAGGTGGCCAACGGAGAGAAGCGTCCAGCGCAAATCTGCCGTGAACATGACCTGGGTGAAAGTCTCTTGCTCCGCTGGCGGCGGGAGTATGAAGCCCGTGGTGAGGCCGCGTTCTCACCCCGCGAAGCGAAGGGCACTGAGGTGTTGGAGAAACGGGTTGCAGAGTTGGAGCGCTTCTGTGGGCAGTTGGCCTTGGAGAATACCGTCCAAAAAAAGCGCTCAGCAACTCCCGCTCAGCGAACGGCATCTCATGATCACGCAAGCCCATCAGGAGTATCCGGAGCTTTCGGTTCGACGACTCTGTGAGCTCTTCGGTGTCGGTCGCACCTGGTACTACACCCATCCCGCTCCCGAGGAGATCGCCAGCCGTGATGTCGCCCTGCGTGATGCCATCGAACACGTCGTCCTGGAGTTCCCCGGTTACGGCTGCCGGCGTGTCACCAAGGCGCTCCAGCGTGCAGGTTGGACGGTGAACCACAAGCGGGTTTTGCGGGTGATGCGCCAAGAATCCTTACTCTGTCAGCTCAAACGCCGGTTTGTGGCAACCACCGATTCCCGCCACGGTCGGCCGGTTTATCCGAATCTGATCCGTGAGCTGGGCGTGAGCCATCTCAACCAGGCCTGGGTGGCCGATATCACCTATATTCGGCTGCCGACGACCTTCGTCTATCTCGCCTGTCTCCTGGATGCCTGTTCCCGTCGCTGTATCGGGTGGTGTCTGTCGCGCACGATCGACACCCGGCTGACGCTGGCAGCATTGGAGATGGCGTTGGCCAGCCGTCAGCCGGGACCGGGGTTGATTCACCACTCGGATCGCGGGGTGCAGTATGCCAGTGGCGACTATGTCGAGCGCCTCGAGCGTGCCGGGAGCCAGATCAGCATGGCTGCGGTTGGGAATCGGGTACCCACATAGTGGGTGATGAGAACGCACAGATCGAGAGTTTCTTTCGGACGCTCAAACACGAGGAGGTGTATCTGCACGAATATCGATCGTTTGCGGAAGCAGAAGGAAACATCGAAAGATTTATCGAAGAGGTCTACAACCAGAAACGGCTCCATTCGAGTCTGGGGTATCTACTGCCAGTCGCGTTCGAAGCTGCTTACGCCGCGGCTGACTGAAGTTGACTAAGCCTGTGGTTCGCAATCAGGGGTTCACACCAATGGGATGTTACGGTTGGCCATGGATTCACCTCCACGTGAAACAGTGTGGCACAGCTCTACGTGAAGAGACGCTGTTGATGATCGTTAGAACGAACGTGGCAGGCCGAGGACGTGCTCAGCAATGTAGGAGAGAATCAGGTTCGTTGAGATCGGCGCGATTTGATAGAGGCGAGTCTCGCGAAACTTGCGTTCGACATCATAATCCTTTGCAAATCCATAGCCGCCAAAGGTCTGCAACGCGACGTTGGCTGCTTCCCAGGACGCGTCGGCAGCCAGGAGCTTCGCCATGTTCGCCTCGGGGCCGCATGGCTTCCCGGCATCAAAGAGTTCGGCGGCGCGCTCGACCATTAGCCCGGACGCTTCAACGTTGGCATAGGCTCGGGCCAGGGGAAACTGGATGCCCTGGTTCTGGCCTATCGGGCGCTGGAAAACGACACGGGTCTTTGCGTACTCCGACGCTTTTTCCACGAACCAGCGGCCGTCGCCAACACATTCCGCGGCAATCAGGATGCGCTCGGTATTCAGCCCATCGAGCAGGTAGCGAAACCCCATCCCTTCCTCACCGATCAGGCATGACGCGGGCACCTCCAGGTTGTCGAAGAAGAGCTGGCTGGTGTCGTTGTTGATCATTACATCGATCGGCTGGATCTCGAAGCCTTCCGGGTCGAGTGTTTCTTGCTCGATCAGAAACAGCGACAGGCCATGGGAACGCCGCTCGACCTGATCGAGCGGGGTGGTCCGGGCCAGTAGCAGCAGGAGATCGGAGTTGTTCGCCCGGGAGATGAAGATTTTCTGACCATTGACGATGTAATAGTCGCCGTCACGGACCGCGGTCGTCTGGAGCCGGGTCGTGTCCGTCCCCGAGTTGGGCTCGGTGACGCCGAAAGTCTGGAGACGGAGCTCGCCACTGGCGATCTTCGGGAGGTAGTGCTGGCGCTGATCTTCCGACGCATGGCGTAACAACGTGCTCATGTACATCTGGCCGTGGCAGGGCCCGGCCGCGCCGCCGGAGCGGTTGATCTCACCCACAATTATCGCTGCCTCGGATACCCCCAGACCGAAACCGCCGTACTCCTCGGGAATCAGCGCGCTCAAATAGCCCGACGCGATCATCTCGTCAACGAATGCCGTCGGGTATTCCCCATCGCGATCCAGATCACGCCAGTATCCGGGCGGGAATCGTTCGCAGACCTCCCGGACCCAGCGACGCAATTCGTCATGTGTTGGCTTGGTTGTCGTTGTCAACGTGGGAGGCTTCCTCTCCTCGCCCTCCCTCGAAACCAAGGAAGCGCGGGTAAGATCCGGCCGCTTTATCCCTGTTCCCTAGATAGCTACCCTGCGAAACTGGTGGGAGACGCTGGCGCCGGTGTGGATGCGAGCGATTGTTTCGCCAATCAGGCCGGCAATTGAGAGAACAGTCAATTTCGGTATACGCTTTTCGGCGGGAATCGCGATCGTGTTCGTCAGCACAACTTCCTTCAACGGCGAGATCGACAATCGCTCGGCAGCCGGGCCACTCAGCACGCCGTGTGTCGCCAGGGCGTAGACGGCGTTCGCTCCACGCTCGACGCAGACCTCGGCTGCCTGGCAGATCGAGCCAGCAGTGTCGATCTCATCATCGAAGAGAATCGCCGTGCAGCCATCAACGCTGCCAATCAGGTTGAGCACTTCGCTCGCGTCAGCGTTGCCAACCCGCCGTTTCTCGATAATCGCCAGCGGCGCGTCAAGGAGTTCGGCGAGATTGCGAGCGCGTTTCGTGTTGCCAAGGTCCGGCGAAACCACGACTGGATTATCGACGTTCTGGTCGGCCATGTAGTGGGCAAGCTGGTACATCGCCGTCAGCTCGTCGACCGGGATATCGAAGAAGCCCTGGATCTGGCCGGCGTGAAGATCAACGGTCAAAACTCGATGGGCCCCGGCGACGCTCACCATGTCGGCAAGCAATCGAGCGGTGATCGGCACCCGAGGCTGGTCCTTCTTATCCGTCCGGCCATAACCAAAGTAGGGGATCACGGCCGTGATCCGGCCGGCCGACGCCCGCTTCAACGTGTCGATCATGATGAGCATCTCCATGATCGAGTCCGAGACCGGATTGGAGAATGACTGGACAACGAAGACGTCGTTCTCCCGAACACTCTCGCCAACCCGCACGAAGATATTGCCGTTTGAAAATTTGAAGACTTCAGCACGCCCCGGCGGGATGTCAACGTAGGCACAAATCTCCCGGGTGAGATCGAGATTCGAATTGCCTCCGAGGATCGTCATCTGGTCGTAGTGTCGGGCCACTATCCGGCCGCCTTTCTCTGCGGTAGGTCGTCGTGCTGGTCAAATCTCGACATCTTCAACCGGAGCATCGTCTGCTTCTCGGCTAACAAGCCCGGCAAGCGCATTCCGCGCCGCCGCCTGCTCTGCCAATCGTTTCGAACGACCACTCCCCGATCCAATCATACGGCCACGATGGCGAGCCTCGATCACGAAATTGCGATCATGATCGGGTCCCTCGGATGATATGACAACATATTCGGGAAGGACTGTATCTACCTCTTGAATATGCTCCTGAAGGAGTCCTTTGTAGTTGGTCAAGTCGCTGGTCGAGAGAACTCCGCTGGCATCCCGATCCAGAAAGGCAACCATGAACTCCCGCGCGGACTCAAGCCCTTGATCGAGATAGATCGCGCCCACGACGGCTTCGAATGCCCCCGCCAGTATGCGCTGGCTAATCCCGCTTGTCTGCACCTCTCCACGGCCGACAAGGAGTAAATCTCCAAGATCAAGCTCCCCCGCCCACTTCGCTAATGTCTCCCGGCGGACCAGCGCCGCCCGGAAGACGGTAAGCTGGCCCTCATCGAGGTCCGGAAAGCGACCGAAGAGGTACTCGGCAACCAGAAGATCAAGGACAGCGTCGCCCAGGAATTCGAGCCGTTCATTTGACTCGTCGGGGCGCTGTTCGAGCCTCGGATCCGGTTCATTGAGCAATGAGGAATGCACCAGGGCCAGTTGGAGGATTGCCGGATCACGAAAAATCACCCCGAGCTTCTGCTCGGCCGTTCTCAAACGGGAACTAGCGTTCTCAGCCACTTCCGGAGAGGATGTTGGACAAATCAGCCCTGGCCTCGTCGGCGACACTCTTTAGCGCATCCCAGTCGACAGAAATCGTATAAATGTAGTGGTTGTCATCAGTCTCCCGGGTCGTCGACGACGCGAGGCGCGTCCTGACAAGGTAGTTGACCAGGGCATCCGCCTGCCGGTTCTCCTCCTCATCCCGATCGTCCAGCGAGATAGAATCTCCGCCGGCGCGGCTGGCCTGGTACGCTCGGCGTAATCCGCTATGAAACGGACCGACCAGGCGTGACATCCGAAGCTCCTCGATGCGCACGGCGCGCTCTTTGTCCTCGGCGAGTTCTTCGCCGCCCTCCGATGCCGGCGCGTCAAGGTCGACGCGAATGGCGTCCTGCGGCGCGAGGAAACGGCGCAGGATATGGCGCATAAGCTTCTCTACTTCACTGGCCATGTGTCTCGACGTTCCATCTCACTCCACCACCTGCCTCGATTATAGAGGCCAGATGGCAGAAGCGTCACCGCAATAGTGTGGAGAAGGGGTCAGTCTCCAGCGCTCGCCGCCGACGGGATGGGTTCCCGCCCCAGAGCCCGGCTGGAAGATGCAGAGGTGAAGTGCCGCAGAGCGTAGACGAAAGCAACGCCTACAGCGAAACCTGCGATGTGTGCCCAGTAGGCAACTTGCAGGTCGCCTTGGCCAGGAAGAAACACCTGGAGAAGCTCGGCCAGCTGAAACAGAAACCAGAAGACTAGCAGCAAGCGCAGGGTTAGCTCTAACGAGCGCGTGGTTCCCGGTATGCGAACGCGCACACCCAAGTTACCAGCGACGACCGCCGCTGCGCCGAGGAGGGCCGCAAGCGCGCCACTCACCCCGAGCAGCGGCCGTGTTTCGGCGGGGAAGAGCAGCAAGTGGGATAGACCGCTTATCACAGCACCCAGGACAAACAACCCGGCGAGCGTTCTGCACCCCAGACGTCGCTCGACAAGGCCGCCAGCAAACAACAACACAATGGCGTTTCCGAGGAAATGGACCGGACTGCCGTGGAGGAAAGCATAGGTGAGAAGGTGACTGTAGCCGGGAATGTCGCTCCAGTCCCATGCCGAAGACTGGAGGCCGTAGGCGCCCACGAGACTGCGGTAATACGCGGACCCTTTCAGGATTCCGACGAGCATCACGGCAATCAGAGCACTGACGAGCAGCCAGCTCCCGTAGGTTCGGCTCGACGAACTCACGCTCCCGGTTTTCGCCGGGCGCACTACCTCAAACGTATTGACGCTATAGCCTTCGGATTGCACCTGGATCCTCAACGCTCCATGGATAGCTATCAATCGCCAGTACCGACCGGCCCTGCCAACAGTACTGTAACACTGGTACGAAGGTACCATAGCTTCATACAAGATGAATGTCGGGAAAAGTTGGTAGAGCCTGATAGTTTCGACAAGGCTAAGCATTCGCCCGTGTTTCGCTATCGACCGTTGCCCATCAGTGATAGCGCACATTTGTTCTATCTGATGGTACACTCCGTCCGTACATTCGATGGCAGAGAGTTGAGGGAGGAAATCCCGTGGTTGAGCTAACCCCGAGGCAGGCGAGACGGTTGATGATCGGGGCTCAACTCCTGTCCGGCCCGCCCCCGAAGCGCCCGACGCCAGAAATGATGCGGCAGACCATCCAGCACCTCGGGGCGATCCAGATCGACTCGATCAGCGTTGTTGAACGCAGCCATCATCTTGTCATGTGGAGCCGTCTCGGCAACCATCCACCAGAGTGGTTGCATCATCTCCTCGCTGACGATCGGGCGATCTTCGAGTACTGGGCACACGCCTGTGCTTACGTCCCCATCGAACTGTATGGCCCGTTCCGGCGAAAGATGCTCGATCATCCCAGGACGAGACGGCCCCGGATGGTGGCATGGATAAAGGAGCATCAGGACGTCCTGGACCACGTCGTCGAACACATTCGGGAGCATGGAGCAGTAAGCGCCCGGTCATTTGATCCACCTCCTGGCGCGGAGCGGCCCGCGGCCTGGGCATGGTACGGCAACAAGCCAACGAACCTGGCGCTCGATGTGCTCTGGACAACCGGCACGCTGATGATTGACCGGCGAGAAGGCTTCCAGCGATTCTACGATCTCACCGAGCGCGTTTATCCTGACTGGGACGATGCCCACCTGCCGGACGAGGAGGAGGCTCGCGACCAGCTGGCGAAACAAGCGCTACGGGCAATGGGCCTAACCACGGCCAGATGGTTGCCGGACTATTTCCGAACCAACTGGGGAGATCGGATAATCGAGCGCTCCGTGTCCCGTCAGATGATGGATCGTCTGGTTGATCGAGGGCTTGCGACCCCGGGCAAGATCCGTGGCCTTGACGATGATGTGATCATCTCAACAGAGTTGCTTGAGCGACGCCTGAAACCGAGCCGGACAACCCTGCTATCTCCGTTCGACAGCCTCGTCTGGGACCGGCAGCGCACGCTCGACCTGTTCGGCTTCGAGTTCAAGCTGGAGTCCTACACGCCCAAGGATCAGCGACGCTACGGCTACTTCAGTTTGCCGATTCTTTATCGGGACGAGCTCACCGGCAGGCTTGATCCAAAGGTGGACCGCAAGGCCAGGCTATTGACGATCAATAGCCTGCACCTTGAACCATCATTCACGGGACGGGACGATGAGCGCTTCTATCACGAGCTTGCCGCTACCCTGCATGACTTTCGCAACTTCAACGGGGCTGACGAGATCGTCGTCGCCTGCTCGGATCCGGACCATGCGGCGGAACGGCTGCGGGCGGCTCTCATCGCCTGATGCCCACCACGCATAGGCAAAATCCCCCAATCCTGTTGGATCGGGGGATAGATGCGACCTCACTCGTTTAGAGGCTCAAAGCCTTCTTGGGGTTTCTCGTCGCTAGTCCCGGCGCATTCCCAGCACCACCATCACCCAGTAGAGCAGGGAGACCACTGCGGCGGCAAAGCCCGCAATGTAGGTCCAGGCCGCGGCATTGAGCACTTTGCGATTCTGGTCATATTCCGTGCGGTCGATAAAGCCCATCGTCTGCAGCTCGGACATTGCGCGCGTAGACGCATTGAATTCAACCGGTAGAGTAATCAGCGCGAACAGGGCGGCAGCGCCGAACATCGCGATTCCAAGCCATGCTATCGGCTGGAGCTGCAGGAAGATTCCAGCGATTACCACGATGAGCCCAAAGCGCGATCCGATATTGGCAACAGGCACGAACGCGCCGCGGGCCTGCAACGGCGCGTAGCCTTCGGCATGCTGCAACGCGTGTCCCGCCTCATGGGCGGCAATGCCCATGGCAGCGACCGAACTCGCACGGTAAACCGGTTCGGAGAGCCGCAGCGTCCGCGACCGGGGATCGTAGTGATCAGTTAGCTGGCCCGATACCGGCTCAACCGGCACGTCGGACAAACCGTGCGAATCCAGGATATAACGAGCGGTCTCAGCGCCAGTGATCCGGCGCTGATTGGGCACCTGAGAGTATTTCTGAAAGGTGCTCTTTACCCTGTGCTGCGCCCAGAGCATCATAATCAGCACGGGCGCCATCAATATGATGTACAGAGGATCGAAGATCATGTCCGTTCCCCTTCGGAACTTCTATCAAAACTGTAATGCCAGCAATGATCATGGGTTTTCGGTTTGCCGGCATCGACATCCCGGCAGGCACAGTGCCTACCGCTACTAATGATAACGCCATTTCGGCCCTTTTCGTTCCCCTATCGAGACACGAACGAACGACCTGCCACGACGCTACAGATGCTCGACTGCTATAGTATGCCTCAACGTGCGCCTCTCCGGCGCCGCTCATGCCCCGGTACGCATGAGGGAAGGTCCAGTTCGCTGAACAATAGACTCTCTCCAGTCACATTCGAGCAACGGCTCGACGATACGCTGTCCGCGCTGATTTCCGAAGTCGAGTCCGAGGCTCTTGAGCGCTCGGATGACGACCTTTCGCTCTATGGCGTGCTTCGCTACCATCTCGGCCAGGCCGATAGCCTCTTTCAACCTGCCCGGTTGGACAGCGGGAAGAGGATACGGCCGCGCGTTTGTGTCATGACCTGCGAGGCGTTTGGCGGGGACGAAGCGCATGCTCTCCCAGTCGCCGCGGCGATCGAGATGATTCACAACTTCACCCTCATTCATGACGATATCCAGGACGGCAGCAACCTGCGAAGGCACCGGCCATCCGTCTGGTCGCTCTGGGGAGAAGCTCAGGCGATCAACGCTGGCGACGCTCTCTTTGCGCTTGCGCATCTGATGCTCAATTCAACGCGCAAGCAGGGAGTCGATAGCGCAACCGTGCTCGATCTCTCGACTGAGCTACACCGCACGACACTGCGCATCGTCGAAGGCCAGGTGCTCGATCTCGGCTTCGAGTCCCGGCGAGACGTGACGGCCAGCGAGTACCTGACGATGATTGGCGGCAAGACAGCGGCAATTATTCGCTACGCCGCCTTCGCTGGCGCGATGGTCGCGCGCGCCGGTAGCGATGTCGTGCCGAGGATCGCGGACTTCGGCCAGTCGCTGGGGGTTGGTTTTCAGATACGGGACGACCTTCTCGGCGTCTGGGGCAAGCCGGAAGTGACTGGCAAACCCGAAGCGGACGATATCCGCCGTCGCAAGAAATCGCTACCGATCCTTCTCCTGCATGACCGCCTTTCCGATGGCGATTGGGAGTACGTCAGCGAACTGTACCGGCAGCCAGAGCTGACAAGCCAAGAGGTTTCGACGATTCTGAACCTCCTTGAACAATACGAGGTCCAGCCACTTGTTCAGGCCGAAGTCCAGCGCTGGCATGACCGGGCGATCGAGCATCTTTATGCTGCCATCCCCGATGCCTTCGCCAGGGTCCGGTTGGAGAATCTTGCGGATTCGCTCGTTGAACGCATCGCCTAGCTTGCGGCCCGATCCCGAACGTCACGCTCTTCCGCGGGCCATGGGGCGACGCGAGTCGCGATCAGAATCGCGATCAGCGCGCTCGTCGCAAAGATCGCAAAGACGAGCCTGAACTGGCTAAGCGCAGGATCTTCGCCGAGATAGATCGACGTCCAGGTGATCCCGACGATGCCGCCCATAAAAGCGGTTGTTGCCGCAACCCCGGCAGCCATGCCACTGAAATCTCGTGGAGACGATTCAATCGCCGCAGCCTGGCCGGCGGGTATGGCGAGGCCATTTCCAATGAAGACCACCGCCATGCCAACCGCGAACGCCCAGGGGCTGCTGGTAGCGGCGATGATCGCCAGGGACAGCAACAGCCCGCCAACCATGATCGCTCGTCCCAGAATCACCGGCAATCGGCGGCCATACCGGTCGGCAAGGCGACCGCCAAACGGTGACGCCGCCGCCATCCCGATCGTTCCGAGGGCTATCACCAACCCGCTGACGACCACTGATTGATCTAGATACGCCTGAAGATAGATCGACGCGACGACGGTAAGCGGGAACCCCGCCGAATTCATGAACATTTCCCCAAAGGCCGCCGCGCGGAAGCTCCGAGTCAGGTAAAGCCGCACCTGGACGATTGGATCGGGTTGCCGCCACT
This sequence comes from uncultured Chloroflexia bacterium, assembly GCA_963709995.1. Lineage (GTDB taxonomy): Bacteria > Chloroflexota > Chloroflexia > Thermomicrobiales > CFX8 > JAUIIK01. The sequence continues at coordinate 40,130 of CAVPYN010000014.1, forward strand.
CCCAACGAGCGAACAGAAAGACGATTCCGGCTACGCCAACGTAGATCAGCGGGAGGACGGTCGCCGGAATAAAGCCATCGCGGACAAGCGCCATCGGCATGACGATCGAGATGACCGAAATCGCCAGCAGGAGAATGCCAATGGGATCAAAGCGGCTCTGCCAGCGAGCCTTGCTTGGAGGACGCTGATCGGACGGAATGTAGAGCAGAAGGAGGACGAGCGCGCCGATAGAGAAGGGCAGGTTGGCGATGAAGATCGCCCGCCAGCCGAATGCGCCGGTCAGTGCGCCACCGATGAACGGCCCGCCAGCAATCGCGAACGAGATTGCCGCGCCGATCACGCCATAGGCTGAAGCACGCTGGGATTCCGGCAGGTTCACCCGAATTAGCGCATTGCCGGTTGGGAAGGTCGCGCTGCCGAAAGTCGTTTGAAGCGTCCTGAGGAGGACAAGCACTCCAAAAGAGGGCGCGAATGCCGCCGCGACGGTAATCACGGTGTACCCGGCCAGCGACCAGACGAACACCCGGCGATAGCCCAGAATGTCGCCGAGCCTCCCGCCAATCGATTGCACCGACGAGGAGGCGATCATCGGCACAATGATGACCCATGAGGTTGTGGCCAGCGAGATAGAGAAATCGTCCGCCAGGTTTGGCAGCGCGACGATCAGCATCGTGAAATTCCAGGGACCGGTCAGCGTCCCCAGACCAACGGTCAGGAGCAGCAGCCACTTCGGGACAGCCGGCACACGCCCCCCAGCGGTTTGATCGCCAGTCCTCCGGGCGTCTGAGGAATTTGCCCGCGCAGTCTCAACCATCGGGTCGCCCGCCAGCACATCGCAATCGGCGACAAAATGGGCGGGAAAATCGTCTCATCGAGAACCGCAGACAAGCGGGCTTCAAGTTGGAAGCCCCGGCACATCCTGTCCATCGGCCGCCAGCCGCGCCAGCGTCGCCCGCACCAGACCGTAAGGCCCGGAGAGCATCATGTCCCCATAGGGAACCGCCTGGTAGTAGCCGAGCGGTGCCGCGATATGCCGGTTGGGCCCGGTGACGGCGACGAAGCCAAAACCGCCAGCGTCGGGAAACTCGGTGCTGAACGCGGCTCCATGGCCGCCTTGCGCCTTGACCGCGTCGTGGGTGAGCGTTCCGGCTTGCAGTTCCTCGACCAGCCCCGACAACCACTCCGGCGTGACCCCGCCAGTGTGATGCTCGAACAACCCATAGACTCTCGAACCGCGGAACGCCACGGCAAAGGTATGCAAGTTGCCGATGTTGATCAGCACTGCCCCCTCGTCGCCCCGGGCATGCCGGGCAACAAGCGGATCACCGAGAATCCCCAATACGGCGGCCGCGCCGGTATCCATCAGGTAAGCGCCCGGAACATCCTCCGCGACCGCGCGCATGCGGATCATCTCCGGCGGTGGTTGCCGAAAGATCATGTTCAACGCATCGCCATCACGCTCGATCAGGCCGCGAAGGTACTCAGAGCGGTAGGAACGGCCGCGCTGGCCAGGGATGTAACCGTGATCCTGGACGGCGATCGCGATACGCTCCGGCATGGCGACCTCGAAGCGCTTCAGAGTCATCCGGATTCCCTCAAGGTCGATGTCGCTGAAGTGGACGAGTTCCGTCCCGGGCGGGGAATCGTCAACGATCGTGACGCCAAGCGCCCGGACTTTGTCGAGGTCGTTATGCAGGGTACGGGCCGCCTCCGGCGTCGCGGTGACCGGCAGGCCACTAGCGAGATGACACTCAACCGCGTTCCCGGACGCCCCGCCACCCATCAGCGACCCGGTCAAGTGGAGCGGCTTCTGGCACGCTGTCACGCGCGCTATCTGCCGGGCGACGACCTGGGTCTGCGATGGCAAAACGAACTTCACGCTGTTTTCAATCGTTCGGCTGCTGTCGTAGACCAGGATGTCCTGAGTTCCACCGCCGACGTCGACGGCCAGAATTCGCACCAGGGCGGTCATCGCCGTTCCTTTCCCATCAGGTCAGCCAGCGCAAGACGCGCGGCTCATCGCCCTGATAGGTTACATAGCGCCGGACATCATCGCACGGCGGTCCATCGAGCGGGGCATCCTCAAGTTCGATCAGCACGAGCTCGGGGCGGGTGCGGAAGCGCGCGCCGACGATCGACTGACCCAGGCCATCGGAGATCACGACGACCGCGCCTCGCGCCCAATGCTGACCCCGGATAACTGGCAGGGGTGGCTGAGGGCGCAGGCCTTTCAGCCGCCGGATCTGCCGGATAAACGGAAGCCGCCCGGACGGCAACAACCGGATCTGCCCCCCGTGAGTGTGTCCAGCAACAAACAGCCGTGTCCCGGCTGCTGGCAGGTTGACGAGCGCGCTTGGAGAATGGCTGACCAGAAGCAATGCTGGCTCATCGAGCGGAACGGCTTCAAGCGCTCGTCCGACATCGTCGCGGCGAGTGTGCGGATCATCGACCCCGGCAATCCAGGCTGCGCGTCCCCGGATGTCGAGCGAGACTGCCCGGTTCTGGAGGACGGTTAACCCGGCTCCGTCCAGGTCCTCAAGCAACTGTGGGAGGTGGTCGGAGCCGCCGCGATAATCATGATTGCCAGTGACGGCAACCACCGGCGCTGATGTGGGCCAGCAGGTGAACAGATCCCCAACATCGACCCTGCGTCCTTGATCGAAGAAGTCGCCACCGAGCACGATCAGGTCGGGATCAAATTCCAGCGCCGCCTGTTTTGCTCGCTGGAGCGTTTCGAGGCGAACCCCGCGCCCGCCAGCGTGGAAATCGGTCAGCAAGGCGATACGCGCGCCAACCCACGCTGGCGGCAACGCGGGCAAACCCACCCGCAGCCTGGAAACCCGCAGCCAGCGGGTAGCGACCAACACCATGTATGCGCCGAGCAGAGCGGGGACGGCCAGCAGCAATCCGACCAGTAGCTTGCGAGAGAACAGCGAAAAGCCCCTTCCGTTCGCCAGAATAGTAACCCCTGGGATATGAAGCGATTAACAAGCCGGAACGATCTCGAAGACAGCCTCTATTCATGGGGTCGCATGATAGGCTTCTCAATCAGCATTTAGGGGCGAATCACGCCCACGATCAGCTTGATATCGGATGGTGCTGGAAGGGTCACGATGTCCAGAAACGAACGGCGCAGGCAAGAGCGCGAAGAGCGGGCCCAGGCTCGCGCCAAAAGTCGCCGCGCTCAACGGGTGATCGAGGCCCAGCAGGCGAAGCGCAGGCGGATGTTCATGATTATCGGCGGTGTCGTCGGTGGAGCAGTGATCTTCGCCGGATTGCTCTTTCTCTTCAGTCGGGAACCATCGCCCGCCGCGGCAGACGAACCAGTTGTCGCAGCACCTCCGCCGGCTATCGAAGTTGAGACGGAAGGACGCATCAAAGGCAATGCCGATGCGCCAGTTACGGTCGTTGAGTACGGAGACTTCCAGTGACCGGGCTGTGCTCAGTTCGCCCGTGTGGTCGAACCTCAACTCGTTCGGGACTTTGTTGCAACCGGCGATGTGCTTCTCGAATATCGTGATTTCGCGTTTCTTGGCGACGAATCAAACGCGAGCTGCCGAGGCGGCCTGGTGCGCCAATGACCAGGGACTCTTCTGGGAAATGCATGAGCAATCTTTATGCCAATCAGGTTGGTGAAAATGATGGCGCGTTTGCCCGCAGCCGTCTTGACCGGATCGCCGCGTTGATCCCGAGTCTGGACACGGAACAATGGGACCAGTGCATGGATGACGACACGTTTGTCGGCCAGGTTGACGAGGAAACACGGGGAGGGTCGAGCAATGGCGTTCAAGGCACCCCGGCATTCCTGGTCAACGGGCAGCTCCTTTTTGGCGCAAGCTACGAGGAATTGAGCCAGGCGATTCAACAGGCGTTGGGAAGCTAGCTGCCAGAGCGCGGGAGGTTGGGAGATAGCCTGATGTCCAACACGCATGCCGGTCCCATCGAATCAACAGGCCCTGAGGATGATCCAACCTCGCCCTGGGCTAGCTTCCTCTCGCTCGCCGGCCTGACGCTGGCATTGAGCGTCGTTGGCGCCGCAATCGCTGGCTATCTCACCTACGTTCATTATGACGAGAGCGCGCTCGTCTGCGCCGTCGGCGGCGGTTGTCATACCGTCCAGGAGAGCGACTACGCGACGATCGGGCCAATCCCGATCGCGATCCTGGGGCTGGGCATGTTCCTTCTCCTCGGGGCGCTCTCCCTCGTGCGCATCTTTGACTGGAGCATCATCAGCCGGGAGACGGCCACGCTGGCGTCCTGGGGTATCACCCTGTCGGCGTTGCTCTACTATGCCTATCTGGTTTACGTTGAGCTATTCGTCCTTGAAGCGATCTGTCAGTGGTGCGTCGCAACGACGGTCGTGACGGTCGCCATCTTCGTCGTCGAGTCGTTCGCCCTCCGGGCGGAGATGGCGATCGACGACGAACCTCTGGATGACTGAGTCGATGACGTCGATTACCCCGGCAATGGAGGATTATCTCAAGACGATCTTCGGCTTCGAAGAGGTCGGCGAACGGATGACGACCCAGGCGATCGCCGACCAGTTGAGTGTCGCTGCGCCTTCGGTCACCGGCATGATCAAACGCTTGCACGATCTGAATCTCGTCGACCACGCGCCCTATCGTGGCGTCACCCTGACCGAAGCAGGCCGGAAGGTGGCGCTTGAGGTCGTCCGCCACCATCGTCTCCTGGAGCTCTACTTGTCGGATGCGCTCGGCTATTCATGGGATGAGGTCCACGACGAGGCGGACCGCATGGAGCACACGATCTCCGAGGAGTTCGAGGCGCGCATCGATCAGGCACTTGGCTTTCCAACCCATGATCCACACGGCGATCCGATCCCAACCCTGAGCGGCCATCTGCCGGAATTCAACGATCGCCGCCTTGTGGACGTCGACCAGGGGCAACGAGTGATCGTCGTCCGCATCCTCCGTGACGACAGCGAGCGGCTGCGCTATCTTGGCCGGCTCGGCCTCTATCCGAAGGCGGAGATCGAACTGGTAGAGAAGATGCCCTTTAACGGCCCGCTGCGGATTCAGGTCGATGGCGAGGAACATGTCATCGGGCTCGATCTTGCGTCCGATGTCTATGTCCAGGAGCTGGCGCCCGACACACCCTAGCAACTCTCGTTGCCGCTCATCGCGAAATGTACGTACAATCGGTGCGCGTGACGTTGCAGTTAACCGGGACGGGATGACGTGGCACTGGCACTTCCAAGAACAACATCAATCTGGCACGAACCCCCAATCTATAGCGCGGAAGATCTTGCGATAACCGGCTGGCCGCTCCTGAGCGCGATCCTGCAACGGCGGGGCATCACCTCGGCGGGCGCTGCCGCGGCCTATCTCTCCCCCCAGGGCAATCCGCTCGGGGATCCCTATCTGCTGCCGGACATGCATCAGGCAGTCGCGCTCATTCAGGCGACGATTGAAGCTGGCGAAAAGATCGCTATTTTCGGGGATTACGACGTGGATGGCATCAGCTCGACGGCAATGCTGACGCGCGCTTTGCGTCGCATGGGCGCGCGGGCGCATCCCCGGATACCCCACCGGGCAAATGAGGGGTATGGCCTGAATCTGGCCGCGGTGGAGGCGTTCGCCGCCGCCGGATGCAAACTGCTCATCACGGTCGACTGCGGCTCGAGCAATGTCGCCGAGATCGAAGCGGCACTCGGCCAGGGGATACAGGTCATCGTTATCGATCACCACCGGGTTCATCACGAACTGCCCGGGCAGGTTGCCTTCATTTCTCCTAAGAGAGCGAGCAACCAGTACCCTGAGCGCGAACTTGCCACGGTCGGAGTGGCCCATGCGCTTCTCCGGGCGCTGCTCGGGGACGAAGAAGCGGAAATGTACCTGCCCTACGCGGCCCTTGGGACAGTCGCCGATGTCGTCTCGCTGCAGGCGGAGAACCGGACGCTGGTCGCGCGGGGGATCGATATGTTGCGGCGCTGGAGCCTGCCCGGCTTCAAGACAATCTGCAAGATCGCTGGCGTCGATCAGCGAACGATTGACGCGTTCGACATTGGTTTCGTCATCGGGCCGCGGATCAATGCCGCCGGACGGATGGATAGTCCGGACATCGCCCTCAAGTGGTTCCTGGCGGATGACGAACCTACATCGGCGCCGCTCGCGCAGCACCTCGACCGCTTGAATCGAGAGCGGCAAGCCGAGACGAAGCGAGTACAGGCCGAGGCAGAGCTTCAGATTCAGATCCAGGGAGGCGCGCGAGAACAACCGGTTCTCGTCGTGGCGGGAACAAGTTGGAACGTCGGCGTCGTCGGCATCGTCGCCGGCCGGTTAGCCGAGCGTTTCCAGCGCCCGGCGGTCGCTATCGCGCGTGGCCCGGAGTTGAGCACGGGTTCAGCACGAACGGCAGGCGCGGTCGACATCGTCGAGGCGATCCGGGAGTGCCGGGATCTGCTGGAGCGCTTTGGCGGTCACACAGCCGCCGCCGGCGTCACCATCGAGACATCCAGAATCGCCACGTTCCGTGAGCGACTGGCCCGGTCCGTGCTGGACCAGCTCGACGGGGAGCTTCCGGTTCGTGAGATCCAGATCGACGCCGAGATCCCCCACCACGACCTGAGTCTGGATACCGTCGACCGTCTCAGCGTCCTGGAGCCCTGTGGTCACGGCAATGAACGCCCGCTGCTCCTGGTGCGCGGTGTCCGGCCCGATCGGGTTCGCACAAGCCGGGATGGCAAGCATTTGCTGTTCAACGTCATCGATGATCGCGGGCGATCCCACCAGGCGACATTCTTCGGTTCCGGCGACCGCCTGGCGGAACTGGCCGCCTGCGAGAGCATCGATGTTGCCGCCGAACTTAATCGGAACGCCTGGAACGGCAATGTCAACCTCCAGCTCCGTCTCACCGATTTTCGTCGCACGCAAGCGTAGGCCGGCGTTCGGAAAAGTCGAGGATGAAATCAGACGAAGTGCGGGACAATCTGGGGCTTGTCCTCACCTGGCTTGAAGGCCGCATGCGTACGCGGGTAGGGACAAGCCCTACCCTACGAAAAACGGTGAGCACCATTCAACACATCACCATCAATGTCGACAACAAGCGTAGAAGTGGTAATAGACGTCGAACCAGTCTTGCCAATGAGAAGGGGGCTAGCGATGATCGCGGTGCGGGAGCGATTTCGGGATCTGACCGGGCGGGGGATCGGCGCGTTCCCGACCGGCCCGCTGAACGCGATCACCGATGTGCGCGGCGTCGAGGTCGGCCACGCGACGGTTCTGGGGCGATCCTCCTGGAGCGCCTGGTGAGGGGCCAGCCCGGACTGGCGTGACTGCGATCTGGCCCGGCCATCGGGACATCTTCGAGCGTCCGATCCCGGCCGGGACCTATGACCTGGCAGGCACCGGCGAGATCATCTGCATGACAGAGATCGACGAGCTGGGCCTGCTCGCCTCACCAATCTTGCTCACAAATTCGATGCAGATCGGGCTGGTCTATGACGTCGCCGCACGCTACCAGATGGCTCGAAACCAGCAGATCGGCCGCACGACGAGCGTCGTCATGCCGGTCGTCGGCGAATGCGACGACTCGTTTCTGAACGATTCGCGCGGCATGCACGTCCAGCCGGAACACGTCGAGGCGGCGCTGGATGAGGCCAACAATGGGCCGGTCGAGGAAGGCTGCGCTGGCTCGGGAACCGGGATGATGTGCTTCGGCTTCAAGGGCGGCATCGGCACATCGTCGCGAGTGATCGAGATCGGCGACGAGTGCTACACCGTCGGCGTGCTGGTGATGACCAACTTCGGCGCTCGGCGGCGGATGACGATCGCCGGGCGACTGCTGGGGCCGGAGTTTCCGGACCTGCTGCCTGGAGCTGGGTTCGGCGCCGAAACCGGACGGGCGACACGCCGAGGGGTCGTGCATCGTCATCGCCGGGACCGACGCCCCCCTGACCAGTCACCAGCTCGCCCGGATTGCCAAGCGAGCCGCCTGGGGGCTGATCCGAACTGGCTCGGCCGGTGGTAACGGCTCCGGCGAGATCGCCCTGGCCTTCTCGACCGCCTACACCCTGGAGCAGTCGCCCCTCTATGCGGTCGAGCTGCTCAATACCTTCGCGACCGACGATCTCTTCGAAGCGACCATCGACGCCGCCGAGGAAGCGGTCGCCAACAGCCTCTGCATGGCTACGACGACGGTGGGCCGCGACGGCAATACTGCCCACGCCATCCCACTCGACCAGCTCGTTGAACTGCTTCGGAAGTAGGCGACGCCCCCGCGAGATGCCATATCATTGGACCGGGTTAGGGAGTTATGTCTTCTGCACCCCGTGAGGCGGGCGTGGCATGCGCGGCATGTGGGACTCGACCCAACGAGCGACCTGGAGCAGGTGGACATCAGCGTTCTCGCCGGCGCCAATCAGCTGGATTCCAATCGGCAGGTAGTCGGAGTTGAAGCCGATTGGCAAGGTGATTGAGGGCAAACGGAGAAGCGTGGCGACTGCCTGGAGCGCGTGGTTTCCGGTCGTGCTCAAATCCGGGGCCGCGGTGTCGCTCGTCGGAATTGCTACGACATCAAACTGCGACCAGGTAGCGATCGTTTCCGCGCGCGCCTGGTCCCGCAGCCGCTGGGCACGAATGTAGACATCGGCCGGCAGGGCCATGCCAGTCTCAACCAAAGCCCGAACTTTGGGGGAGTAGCTACTGACGTGATCACCTATAAGCTGGCTATGAGCCGCAGCGCCCTCGGCCCGGCTTATGATCGAGTGAATCGCGAGCAAATTGTCGAATGAGTAGGGCGCAACCGCGTCGCCGATTATCGCGCCTGTCCCGGATAGGTGCTCGATCGCGTCGACGAAGCCAGCCCGCATGCGCTCCTCAGCATGCGCCAGCCCATCCGACCAGACGCCAATGCGCGGCGGCCCAATCGCGTCGCAGGTTCCAGCACGCGGTAGGTCACCATCCGCCAGCGCGTCATAGACGCGCGCGGTATGGACAACCGAACGGGCATGGATGCCTACAGTATCCAGCGACACGGCGAAGGGGATAATCCCGGCGGTCGGGGTCCAGCCAAAGCTGGGCTTGAATCCCACAACGCCGCAAAACGCCGAGGGCCGCAGCACCGAGCCGGCTGTCTGGGTTCCTAGCGCGACATCGACCTGATAAGCGCCGACGGCCGCCGCCGAACCGGCACTGGAACCGCCCGGGGTGCGCTCCAGGTTCCAGGGATTGCGCGTTCTGGAGGGATCTCCAGCGGCAAACAGCGTCGTTACTGTTTTTCCAACGATAGTAGCTCCGGCTTTCCGGAGCCGGGAGACAACGGGCGCGTCGCAAACAGCGATTCGCCCTTCATAGGGCGCGAAACCAGCAACTGTGGGAATGTTCACCACATCGATGATGTCCTTGATGCCCACCATCAGCCCGTACAGAGGCAGATCCTCGCCAGCGGCTACGCGCCGTTCAACGATCTCGACCTGCGATCTTGCCCCGACCTCATCAACCAGCACCCACGCTTGGATCTCATCATCGGTCGATCGAATGCCGGCCAGGGTCGCTTCAAGAATCCCGGTGAGGTTCTCCACTAGCCCCGCTCCGTCGGGTCAAGCGACGCAAAATCGTTTACGGGCAACCGGCGAATACGCTGGATCGCGGCAGCCACAAGATTGATTTCCTCCCGGTCGGCCGCAGCCCGGTCCTCGCCGAAAAGGAGGGTGATGCGCAGTTCAAGCTGCCAGTAGATGTTGTCGCCGTTGTCTCGCCCTCGTATCTCTGAAAGATCGATCATGGCCGTGGAAGCAGCGGCACGCCACGCGACGCCGCGTCGGGAATCGGCGGGCCGGGCAGATCCTGCGCGCTATAAGGGACTTCTCCCGGTACCGGCTGGATTTCTTCATAACGACCGTCCGGCCCAAGCTCCCAGGCATTGACGGTCGATCGGAGTTGATATTTGAGAACATCGTCCCGAATATAGGCCAGATGTGCCGGGTCTTCAATCGGGAACATGACCTCGACACGGTAGCTCAGGTTGCGCGGCATGACATCGGCGCTACCAGCAATGACGTACTCGCCGTCGTCCTCGGAGCCATGTCGGAAATAGTAAGCGCGGACATGCTCCAGAAAACGGCCGAGAATACTTACCAGACGGATATTTTCGCTCACGCCCGGTATTCCGGGACGAAGCGAACAGAACCCGCGCACCAGCAGATCGATGCGCACGCCGGCCTGGGAAGCACGATAGAGCTCACGAATTACCGGAATATCAGTTATCTGGTTCATCTTCATCATGATGTGCCCCTCGGGGCCGTACTCGCCTCCTTGCGAACATCGCCACCATTCTGTCGCGCAAGATTGACCGGCGCCACGAGGAGCTTGCGATATTCCCGCTGTTCAGAGTAGCCGGTGAGCAGATTGAAGACGTCCGAGACATCCGAGGCAATGTCATTGTCGCTGGTCATGAAGCTCAGGTCGGTATAGAGCCGGGCGGTTACTGGCATTGTAGTTGCCGGTGCCGAGATGGACGTAGCGCCGCAGCCTGCCGCCTTCGCGGCGAACGACAAGCGTTACTTTGCAATGGGTCTTCATCCCGAACGAGACGCCGTAGGCAACGTGGACGCCGGCACTCTCCAGCGCGCGCGCCCAGCGGATGTTGCTTTCTTCGTCGAAACGCGCCTTCAGTTCGACGAGCACCGCGACCTGCTTCTCGTCGTCCCGCGCCTCGAACAACGCGTCAACGATCGGTGAAGCGCTACCAATGCGGTAGAGCGTTTGCTTGATCGCGACCACATCCGGGTCGTCGAAGCCTGGCGAACAAGATCGACAACCGGACTGAAGGCGTCGTAGGGGTGGTGAAGCAGGATATCACGTCGCTGGAGAACGTCGAAAATCGAACGTCGAGTCCTGGTACCACTGCGGCACCCGCGGGGTGAAGCGCGGGATACTTCAGGTCCGGGCGATCGATCCCGGTCAATTCCATCAGGGAAGCAAAACCCAGCGGCCGGTCCATGACGTAGGTTTCGCTGGCGACACGTCGAGTTCGGTTGCCGAAGCCAGTCGCGCCACTCATCCGGCATGGCGGGCTCGACACAGAGACGCACCACAAAGCCGAAGAGCTGTTGTTCGAGTTCTGCCTCGACCGCTTGCATGATCGTTTCAGCAGTGCTATCACGCAGTTCGTAATCCGCAGCTCGGGTAAGTCGGAACATGTGACGTTCTTGATCTCGCTTACCGGGAAAAAGCTGCTCCAGGTTTGCTTCAATCATCTCGTCCACCAGGACGAACCGGAAGTGCTCAAAAGGGTTGGTTCCGGGTTCCTCGGAGGACGGAACCTGGACGTAGCGGCGTATTACCGGGGGAATCTTCAAACGGGCAACATGCTCCCCAAGTTCGTCTTCAACGACAATGAGCATGTTCAGGCTGAACCCGGAAATGTGTGGAAACGGCCGCGCTTCGTCGACAGCCTGTGGCGTTAGAACCGGATACATCTCCCGCTCAAAGACCCCTTGAAGGTCCTGTTTTTCAGATTCCGAAAGTGACGAATAGGAGACAAACTCGACTCCGGCCGCGGCAAGTTTGGGACGAATATCTTCATGCCAGGCTTCACGCTGGGTCGTGTTGATCGCGGTGACCCGCTCGCGAATCTCGGCAAGTAGCCGCCCCACTGAGAGACCATCCGCACCGGGTGAATTGGTCCCGGCCATCCGCTGCTCGATTAGCCCGGCCACACGAACCATGAAGAACTCATCAAGGTTGGAAGACACGATCGCCAGGAACTTGACCCGTTCAAGCAACGGCACATCATGCTTGAGTCCCATCTCCAGTACCCGGGACTGGAAGTCGAGTAAGCTAAGTTCACGGTTCGTAAAGTATTCGGGATTATCGAGATCAACATCTTCTGGTGCGGGGCTGCCGGTATCGACGCGATCAACATCTTCGGCAACTGAAACCAAAGCTGCTTCGCTACTGGATGAGTCAGACATCTGGAACTCCTCATGAACTGCTCTGAGCTATCGAGCATCAGTGCCATGCTCGTGATTCATCATATCGCGTTCAATAGTGATCTTGTGGTGACTTTACCTGTTAAAAGGCGTCCACTGAACGAACACGTCTGGTACGCTATTAAACGCGTCAACGAGAAACGGAGGCTCCAGTGGCGATTGATTTGGACCTGCTCGAAACTCCACACGCCGAGCATGAGCTATGCCCAGGCTATGGGTATGCTGATCGAAGAACGATTCGACATGATGATGTCCTATCGCGATGGCACGATCGACGGCTCGGATCCAGAAGATCTCCATCAGATGCGTGTCTGGTCCCGGCGCCTGCGAGCCGCAATGGACGTCTCAACAAATTGCTTCCCCAGCCGCTACCGATTCTTCCACAGACGAGTCAAGGAAATCACCGATGTCCTTGGCGGTGTACGTGACAATGACGTGATGATCGAAGAACTCAGCGGCTACCGCGACGCCAGACCGGCTGACGAGCGCGCCGCGATCAATGACATGATCAAAGATCTCAGGGCCGACCGGGAAAAGGCACGGGCCGCTTTGCTTGAATACTTCGCCCAACTCGAACGAGAACGCTTCGAAGTTCGATTCCGGGGATTTGTTGCGGAGCACACCCATGGCTAAAGCGAAGAAGGTTAAGGGCCTTCGGAATACCGCCACAGTCACAGAAAATGCGGCGAAGATCATCGAAGTCCGTCTCGACGAACTGTACAGCTATGCACCATATGTCGACGATCCCGATAACATCGAAGAGATTCACAACATGAGGATCGCCGCAAAGCGGCTGCGCTACACGCTCGAGATGTTCGACTTCGCCTATCCGAAAGCGCTGAAAGATTTGATCTCCGAGGTCAAGGAGATCCAGTCAACGATCGGCGATATGCGCGATGCCGATATCATGGTCGAGACGGTCCACGATCTGCTCGACAATCGAACGACCAACCGGTCGAATCGCCTGCTGGATATTGCCACGTCTTCCGAGCGCGGCACGATCGCACAACGCAAGCAGCGTCTCGGCGAAGCAATTACTGCCCCAACTGTCCAGCGCGATGAGATCTCCTATTACACGTCGTCGCCCATCAAGGCCGACGTCAGCAAGCGTCATATCGAATTTCCTGGTCGCCTGGGCAGGGCATGCAGGAGATCGGATTTCTATGGGAGGCTGCGGCAGCTTCATCGGGATTGACTCGCCGGAAGAGGAAGCCGAGGATGAACCCGAGGATATTCTCGAAGACATCGTGACCGATGAGCATATTGTGGACGAAGAGATGGCCGAATCGGTTTCGGAGCCAGCTGAGTGAGTGACATCCGGATCGCGGTCTTTTCCGACGTGCATGGAAACGTCCAGGCGTTGCGTGCCGTCCTCGACGCCAAATTGACCGAGTGCGGACCATTCGATGAAGTCATCGCCGCCGGAGATTACTGCCTGAAAGGGCCGGAACCAGTCACCGCGCTGGAGATCGTCCGTGAACGCTCGACGAGCATGCTCATCGGCAATACCGACTGCGATATTTTCGACAGCGGCGAGAGCCTCGGATGACCCGAGCAAACGCAAGATGGAATCGATTGAATGGTCGCAGGAACGCATGGGACCGGAACGAGTCAAGTTCCTCGGCACCCTGGACTTCGAAGCCTCAATTCGCCGCGCCGGACGGTTCAACCTCCAGGTTGTCCACGCCAACCCGCGCGATCTGACAACCCACATCATGCCCGACTGGAGCGATCAGCGAAGTTGCTCGATATCGCCGAGGATAGCCCCGCCGATCTCCTCGCATTCGGACACCTCCACGTCGCCTATGAACGCCGGGTCAACGGTCTACAACTCTTCGACATCGCGTCCTGCGGGTTGCCCCAGGACGGAGATCGAAGAGCTGCCTGGGGCGAGTTCACCTGGTCGGCCGGAACCGGCTGGCAGGGCACGATCCATCGTGACGCGTACGATCTCGCGGAAACGATTCTCCATATCGTCCTTTCGGACATGCCCTCACAGAAACGCCGCATTCGCGAACTGGTGACAGCATCCTATGCCTGATCCACTGGAACTAGAAGGCAAGTTCTCCTGCAGCCCTGCCGACCTTGAGCGGGTTGTCGGGCTCCGGCAGATCGGCGAGTTCCAGCTCACAAGGCGCAATGAGCGAGTCCAGACTGATGTCTATTTCGACACACCGTCGCTGTTGCTGCGCAAGGTTTCATGTAGCCTGCGCCTGCGCGAAATCGGTTCAAGCGCCAGAGCAACATTCAAGGGACCGCGAGAATCGATCGCATCGGCGCGAGATGAACTCCACCTCGTGCAACGGGTTGAGATTGAGATTCCAGTTGAACCGCCACCCACCAGTCACCAGGACTTCATCAGCCGGGTGGAGCTCGAACCTGTCCGGCGCGCCTATGAATTGATCAATGGTGGTGGCGAACTGCTGGCGATCGCCCAACTTGTCACCCATCGCCGAACGCTCCACTATGAACGTCAACGCGGTGAGGTCGTTGAGGTATCAGTGGACAACGTTCGCGCTCTTGACCTGCGCAACAATCACCCGACCCGGATTGTCGAGATCGAATTGGAACTCATCGAAGGGAGCGAGGAGGCGTTCGTTGCCGCGGCATCAGCGCTACGGGAAACCGTTCCGACACTCCAGCCTTCGGTCGACTCGAAGCTCGCCCGCACTCTCGGCCAATTCTCCCAACCACCGGACTCCAGCGCATGACTTCGCCGCGCAGACAATTCGCAGTGGCCGAAGTTCGACCCGTTGCGATGTGGGGACGATCCCTCGACTAGTCGCTGATCCCCATTTCGCGTTCATATGTCGCCCTGGTTTCCTCGCTCGGCGGGTAGACGTTGAGAATCGAAGCCCCCTGACTGGATACGCTTGAGCGCCCAATCTTCGTACTGCTCCTTTTCAAGGCTTCACGCGCGATCTCACCCGCCATCGCTGCGGGAAGAACGACGACGGCCTCACCATCGCCGACGATGACGTCACCTGGGATGACCGCCGCACCTCCACAGCCAATCGGCACGTTCGTGTCAACCGGATGATGGAGGATCGAGCTCATGTAGGGCGCGGAAGCGCGGCAATAGGTCGGTAGACTCGATCTCTTCGATCGCTGGCGTGTCTCTGAACGCGCCATCGGTGACGATGCCGGCAGCCCCGCGCTGTTGCATACGGGTGATCAGGATATCGCCAAGGACACCCGCACCGATCTCACCACGCGCATCGATGACCAGCACGTCGCCCGGCCCAACATCTTCAACCGACACTCGCTGCGGGTTGGTCGTGTTGTCGAAGTGGCGACTCAGCACCGAGGTCTTCCCGCATCGGGATGTACCGCAGCGTGTAGGCGTAGCCCACCAGCCGCAGATCGGGCCGCACAGGATGGACATCCTGCAGGTGCGCCGTCCGAATCCCGCGGTTGAAGAGCGCCGTCGTCAACGACGCGACACTCACCGTTCGTAGCGCCTCGACTTCTTCATCGGTCAGATAATTCGTTGCTCGACTCATGATGCTCTCGCTTGTAGGGAACAGGAAACAGGGAACAGGAATGTTCTCGATTCCCGGCTTTCCTACAACCTACGCACTACAAACTACCAACTAGCCTCACCAATCCCTCAAAGCCGCGCCATCACCGCTCGTACGGCCTCGATGATTTGCTCCGGCTCTCCTTCTTGGAGGTTGTGGGTGTGGATGCCGTAATGGTCCCACTCCATCTTGCCGTGGATCGACGGTTCACCGGCAGCGAGCAGTGCGCCGAGATTGGGTAGAGGTCCAGGTTGCGCCTTTGGCTGGATAGAGTTTCACGACCGGCATCGGGTAGGCCTCGAAGTCGGTGTCGGGAATGACCTCGGCGTTCTCCAGTCCCTCGAGAGCGTTGGCGATCATGTGGGCCATCTCGGAGCGCTCAGCATGTTCTGCGTCGTGATCGTAGCTGGGCGAACCGTTCAAGGGCGACGTAGAGGCCGGCCATCGCTTCCTTGCTGACCTTGGCAGCCCGACCGACGCCTGTGTTGGGCGCACCGTTCGCGCGCGCACCGGCGATCAGGTCTGCCCGGCCGGCGAGAACGCCGCTGTCCTGCGGTCCGCGGATGCCCTTGCCGCCGCTGTAGATCGCCAGGTCCGCGCCCTGGGCGATCCAACGGGTGATGTGGTGCTTCGGCGGCAGCGTCGAGGCAGCATCGACGACGACCGGAATGCCGCGACGATGGGCGATCTCGACCAATTGGGCGAAGTCGAGCGGGCCGGGGCCGGTCGCGGGAGAGTCGATCCAGACGACGCAGGCGGTCTTGTCGGTGATCGCGTCCTCAAGCTCCCAGGCTTCGGTGCGTCGCGGCATGCCGATCTCGACGAGATGACCACCGGCGGCGCGGAACATCTGGTCGTAGCCGATGCGGTGCATGCGATGGATGATGACTTCGTTGGCCATGCCTTCGCTGTTCGGCAGCTTGCGGATCTTGACCGGATCGGTTCCGGCGATACAAGCTGCGACGGAAACGAGCATCGATGCGGCAGAACCAGCGGTGACGAAGCCATCCTCAGCGCCAGTCACCTCGGCGATCTTCTTTCCAACGGCGCGGTTTAGCTCGTCGAGGGCAACGAACGACCTGGAGGCCGAGATCATCGCGTCGATGACCTCCTGCGGCATCAAGGTTCCGCCAACGGCGGTCGTTGCCCCGGCGGCGTTGATGATCGTTCGAACACCGATCGTGTCGTAGATACTCGTCGTTGCCTGTTCTGGCGCGGTAACTAGCTTCGACATCTTCGCCCCTTTCTTCTGGAGTGATGCGAGATACTAGCAGATGGGAGAGTACTAGGAAGGGATCAACGGGAGCCGCTCAACCGTGCCAGCTTTCCCACTCTGGGGAAACAGATGACAAGATCGAAGTCGTCGTTGCTGATATCGCCGACTACGCACCGGCACCAGACAGAGGCCTATGTGGTCGCGGCGAATAACGAACTCTGGATGGGCGCCGGGGTAGCCGGAGCGCTGAAGCGTGCCGCCGGCGAAGCGGTCGAAGCGGAAGCGGTCGCTCCGGACCGATAGAGGTTGGCAGGCGGTTCTGACGAGCGCCGGCGATATGCCCCCGCCAGCGCGCGCATTGATCCACGCAGCAGCGATGGGTTTCACCGAGCGCACCCAGATCTACGCCTCACGCGAGACAGTCGCGACAGCCACTATCCAGGCGCTGGAGTTTTGCGCTCAGCAACCATATCCGGAGCGTCGTCGTTCCCGGCCCTTGGGACCGGCGTCGGGGGGCTGGAGATCGAAATTGCGGCCAAAGCGATGGTGGAGGCGCTGAAAGAATTCGTAGCGGATCATCCCGATGCGCTGGATCGCGTCGTGTTCGTCGTCACGAACGAGGAGCGGCGGGCATCTTCGAAGCGGCGATCCGCGATGCAATAACCGATTCCTGACTAGGATCGCCCGGAATCGCCACCGGAACTAAACCCTAACGAGGAGGAAATCCTGCGCTAGCGAAACGTTAACCGTGTCAGACTATTCTTCGTACGGGTGTTCCGATCAACGGACACTCCTTCTTCCTCCTCACTCGGGAAGGGCCCCGGCAGAGTCTCCCCCCGCTCACCTGTCCGGGGCCAATCCCCCGCTCGCGACAACCTCGCCGTGGGGTTCAGTAAGCAACAGGATCGTCGAGGCGGCAAAGAGCACAAACGAAAGCGTCAGTACGAGCCAGGCCATAGAGCGTCGGGTTGAAACCGAACAGTCAAACGCCTTGAGCGACAACGAATGAGCCGATGCTGCCTCCCAGAAAGAGGGAGAAGGCAAAGATTGCCACACCAGTCGCTCGCGCGGTGGGGGTTAATTTCAGTCGCCAGGGTCTGAAACGTCGTGTGCATCGTGATGAAGCCGAACCACCGCAGAGATCATCGCCAGCGGAAAGAAGGGTATTGCGAGGGCCAGCCATCCGACGAAACGCAACCGTGACCGCGCTGCCGCCCATCACGATCATCCGTCGCTCTCCCAGCGTAACCGGCCATCAAGCCGAGGATTCGGCCGGCGAGAATCGACGATGATCCCGAAGAGCGAGATCGTCAAGCCAATCGCCGTGAAGGAGAAGCCATCGCGATCGCGGAGGATCAGACCGAAGAACGAAAACGAACCCAGCACGATCGTTCCTTCGACGACGATGAGCAGGAAGTAAGCCGATATGGCGACGATCTTCGAATGCGATCTTGAATGGAGTCATACCAGCGTCATCGTGCCTGGGGAGATCGGGTGCGGGCATTAGGCTCCCGCAGGATAGCAGGGCAGACGATCGCCGGAGATGAGCGCGATGATGACGAAGATCGCTCGCCAGGAGACGACCGCAGCCAGACAACCCTCCGATCGCTCCGGCCAGGACGTTGCCGAGGGAGAGCGACATGGCCGTGTAGCCGAGGGCTGCCTGCCGCCGACTGTATTCGATGGTGTCGCCGATGTAGGCAAAGGTCAGCGGGGTGACCGCAGCGGCGGTTCCTCCGGTGAGGAAACGAAAGGAATCAAAGGTGTCGAGATTCGGCGCAAACGCGCACAGAGTAGTGTGCCGATTGTCGCCGCGCCAATCGCGACGGTGATGACCTGCACCCGACCGAGCCGGTCCGCCAGCGGACCATAGAGCAGTTGAAAGAGTCCATAGGGCAAGAGATAGGCGGTGACTGCCAGTCCGGCCTCGCGATCGACGCGTCGAAGTCCTCGGCGACAGCCGGCAGGACCGGGTTCATGACCTGTGAGTTGACCGCGACGGTGAAGATCGCCGCGACCAGGAGCCAGAAAGTACGCCACGGCCGCCCCAAATCGGGTTCCAGGCACGCTGCTAGTCTCAGCAGACGGCGCGCCGCTTTCGGTGGTAGTAGCCAGCGCAGGTCGCCCCAACCGGGCGCAATCCGGTCGTCCGGCATGTCGACCCGCGCAACGCCGGCCGTCCGCATCCGAACCGCGTTGTGCCGGTCGTTCCAGCAGAGCCAGCCGACCAGTTGTCCGATGCTCGGCATATGTCCAGCAAGCACAACGCCAGCGGGATTCGCCGCGCGCGCTATGTCATTCAGAATCCCGTCGAAACGATCCACCGTAGATGAGGTTGTCGCTGATCTCCGGCGTTGTTGAAGGTCCGACGATTTCGCCAATGATCTCGCCGGTCTGCCAGGCACGCACGTAGCGGGCTGGAAAGGATCAGAGTCCGGCTTCACGTTGAGTTGTCGAAGGATCTGAGCGGTCCAGCCAACCTCTTCACGCCCTATATCGGTAAGCCAGCGCTCCTCATCGGACTCGATGCCCGGAGTGGCGCGGTCAATTGCGTCGCCATGACGCACAAGATAGATCTTCATTGGACGCTTCCCTCGCTGAACCTTGTAGCCGTCCACAGCATCGTAGCGCTAATTCTCCCCGGGTGACTGCGAGAGCGCCGGCCGGCATCTCAGCTTAGAATCTCGGCATGAACGAGCGATCAGAATTCAGGAAGCTGGTAGCTGTGGTGATGTTAGCGCTCGCCAGCATGACCCTTTACCTTGGCTGGTCCGTCCGGCCAGCGGCAACCGAGTTGAGCTACGGCTATGCCAGCTACTACACCGCCGCCAGGCTCCTGCGAGACGGGTTTGAACCGGATCGATTCTACGAGAATCGCTGGTTTCTCAATCGCTCGATCGAGCAGGGCTTTATGGACACTCCCGACATCTACAACATCAACCCGCCGCCGACGTCAATGGTGCTCCTGCCGCTCAGTAGTCTCAGCCCCGAAGATGCCGACATTATCTGGACGCTTGCGAATGTCATCATCCTTGCCGCGGCGATGATGGCAATCTTCGACACGCTGAGATCTGCTGGCCTGGCAATCGACTGCGAATGCCCCTCTACCTGGGCGCTATCGGCCTGGTGTGGCGTCTACAACCCGATCTGGGAGAATATCGCTTCGGGCAGGTCTACGTCCTCCTGCTGCTGTTCCTGAGCCTGGCAATGCGCGCCTACGTGCTGGACCAGCGCATCGCAGATTCGGCATTTCCGTTGGGGCTGATGTTCGCGACGAAGTCCGCCGGGGAGCTGCTCTGGGGGCTTCTGATGCTTGGGCGACGCTACCGCAGCCTGGCATGGGGCATAGCGAACAATCCTGCGGGATTGCCCTAATAGCTGCGCCGCTGCTCGGATTCAGTGTCTGGTGGGAGTACTCCAGCGAATCGCCAGGACTATTCAATCAATCCTGGAGCGGCGATCACGGCCTATCAGACAACAACCAGCTTGTTCACCACAATCTGCGTATGGAGCCACGCTCGAACGCGATCCCTCGTCGACCTGCCCGGCATCGTCGCAGCCGCTGGCGACATCGCTCAACATGCTGATTCTCGGGCTGGCTGCGATTGCCGGTTGGGTACTGATCACGGGATCTTTCGGAGATGCGGCGCAAGCTGGCGAGATTCGCGCTGATCTGCGGCCTGCTGATCCCGCTACAACCACTCGGAGAGGAGCATCACTATACGTCCTGACCCTGCCAGCGATCCTCGCCGCCCTAAGCTGGCGCTCGACGAACCGGGCAGGCGTCGCCGGGCAATCATGCTCATGCTGGCAGTACGCTTGGGACGCTGCTCATCGCCGTCCCGCTCACCAGACTCACCCCGCACTCATGCGCCCGGATTCCGGGCACTGCTCGCCTACCCAAGCTCTATGGCGGGCTCCTGATTGCCGGGACGATGACCGTCTATCTCGTCACGCCCCGGCAGCATGGCGCGCGCGGGTTCCGGCAAACAGCGCTAGCGAGACCAACACAGCTATTCGACGACCGTCACGAACTAGAACGACCGGCGTCCGACAGCACCGGCTACCGGGTCAATCGCCCAGATCTTGAGATAGAAGACTCCCCGGCCGAAGTATGTGTGGCTGACGAAAAGACCAAGATGAGCAGCCCTCAGGCCTCCGACATATGCCGAACCATCGTTGAAATCGACGACGTAGAAGAGTTATCGGATGGCGACCAGTCACTCACCATTGAGATCGTATCCGGGAAGTTGAGATTCGCGTTGCCATTCGTGCCGACGACGACCTTGTCAATGATGTCGTTGGAAGCCTGCGGTACTTCAGGTAGGCATCGAGAGCGAATTGAAGCACGTCCTCTCCGAGCGGCTCATGACCGGGTGAGCCGATCTCGCCGCGACCCTATTCCAGATCGCAGGCCTGACAGGCTCGGCTCTCAGGCGTCTCGAGCTGTCGCGGATAGGCTCAGGGGACGGCAGTCGCAGTCGCGGCTAGCGGGCTCCGGTCGGGTTGCGGTGGGCTGCCGAATCCGGGTCGATGATCTCGTAGCGCCACTGATAGTAGTGCCGGCCAACATTGCCGGTTTCGACCTTCCAGCCGTCAGGATTCTCCGGCGTATAGGTGGCGACTCGGCGCTCGAAGACCTGAATCAGACATGTCGGTTGGATTCTCCATCGAGTTCGATCGTCGACCAGTAGGCTCCGGTCACCGGGAAGCCGAAGCCGAAGAAGGGGTCCTGGAAAGAGCGGCCCTCCGTGATCTGCCCGTCGACCGATATTGGGCCCGAACTATCCATGAAATCCCAGAAGACGGAGGCGATGGTGTGACTCGTCTCTGGCACGTAGTACTCAGCGGCGTACGCCGTACTGTGCATATGTGCTTGAGCCGAACCGGGCTGGCCCTCGGCGTCAATCGTCGCGATGATCGTTTGACCAATGATCTGGGCAGGGGCAGTCCATCAGATGTGCCATCTCGGCATATGACGGGGCACTATCATCCGTTGGTCACCTGCGATATTGATGTCTGCTGGCGCATGCTGTTCACGCAGATCTTTACCCGTCTGCAGCTTGCCAGTCATCATCTCTAACGGCAAAAGTCCGGTTGTCACATACCAGAAGCTGTCCGGCCCCACGTCGGGATCGTTCGAGATCTCCATGCGCGCCTTGTCAAAGTACTGTACGGTGCGCTGGCCCCCGGGAGCGTCAGCATAGTTCTCCGAAATTCCTGGTGTCAACGCCGCCGGTCCCCAGACCCAGGTTCGATCGACGACCTGATCACGGACCGGGAGATCCGTCCGTGCCCATGCGCGCGCAAAGTCGGCGCTTGCAGGTTCTTCGGCTCCGGCTCCAGCGCGCGGCAGGGGCGCAACCAGGGCCGCGAGGAGGATGATGGCGACAATCGCCAACGGTAGAACTGGTCTTCCGGTCAGAGAAATCACTAGGACCTCCAGGTGAACGAAGCGAGCGGCGACATGAACGTACACTTGTAGATTATACGGAACAAAGATTAACCACCTGTTTCCGGGATACGTTCCGGCTACAGGTGGCTAATCCCGGGAACTACTAGAGAGTCATTCGGGCACCTCGAAGTTGGGTCGGTTACGAACCCTCAGCGGCTATCTGGAAGATCGCGAGAACCTCCGAAAGCACAGCGGAGTACCAGAAGTCCGCCAGGGCATCGAGCTGCTCGAAAGCGTCGCCCTGACGTTCGAGGCGAGCATTGTCATAGTAGTAGAGCGACGAAACGGGATCATCATTGGCTACGCCCGCCAGCCAGTCCTCAGCGCGCTGATCCGCCAGATCCAGCATGTTGGCAAGCGCTGTCTGCCGGCCATATTCGACGACGGTTCCGAACTCATCAACCCGGGCGTCGAGCGAGTAGTACTCGGCGATGACCACCGCCGACTGGTTGAAGCCGAGCATCGCCGCGCCGAGCTGCATGATCGCCTGAGCTTCAGGCTTCTGCATCATGCCCATCAGCGAGTCTGCCCCATTGGAAGCTGCGATAGCGGTCAGATAGGTGTCATCGGCCTCGATGAAGAGCAGCTTCGCCAGATCCAGCGAGTAGCCGTTCTCCTCAGCGAATGGCGCGACGATAATCGAATCGAAGTAAGCGATGTTGGAATCAGCGCCGCGCCGGAAGACCTCAGCCATGGCGATCAGCGTATCAAGATCCGGCGCCGGTGTTGTGCCAAAACCAACGCCGATGCTCATGAAGTCGTCGGCGACTTCCAGGTAGAAGTCAGCCAGCGCGAAATTGTATGCCGACGTATAGATCGCCGTTAGAATGTCGTCCTCGGTGTATTCCGTGAACTGCAGATCATCAATCGCCTGGTTCGCCTGGAAGAGAAGTCCCTGTGCCGCGGAGAGATAGGATGCGGCGTCGATCAGCGCAACGGTATCGGTTGCCGTGCGCGGCGTCTGCGCTTCGAGCTTTTGCACCAGGGCCAGCAGCCGGGTTTCCGACGCGGCCGAGCCTTCAACGCGGGTGATCATCGGGTCGATGCCCTGCGTCAGATACAGGTTGTCAAGCTCGGCGGCCTGGGTACCAACCTTAACCAACGCGGCCGATTCCCACATCAACTGGTAGGCGCGCGCAACCTGGCCCTCGGCAAGCAAGGCATCGGCTTCGCTGGCCAGATCGTCGGCAAACAAGACGAGGTCGACCCGATACTCCTGAACTTCGACCGGCAGCGCCAGGAATTTGTTGCGCTCTTCCTGGTAGCGGGCATACCAGTCGGTAGCGCCGGCACGATACTTGTTGAACGCGTCCGGCGGCATCGAGGCAGTGCCTACCGATTCGATCACTGGAAGGTTCGCGCCGGTCAGCAATTGATAGGCCTCATAGATATCCGCCACGAGAATGACTTCTACACCGTACGCATTGCCCACCTGAACCAGATCGACGGATTGACCGGCGTTGCGGTCAACATCAAAGCGCTGGCCAGACGGAACCAGCACCGTTGTCTTGCCAGCGGCGGCGGCGGCCTCGATCTTGTGCGGGATGCCGCCAACCGGGCCGATCGTGCCATCCGGGTTGATTGTTCCGGTCATCGTGACCGAGGGATCAACCTGATCACCTAGCAGACTGGCGAGCACAGCTGTTGTTAGCAATGCGCCACCCGAGGGACCGTCAACGCGCCCGGCAATATCAAAAGCGAATTCATAGTTGGCAGGGTTGATTCCAAGCAGCAACGAGGCTGTAATCACCGACATCCAGCCAGCCGTTTGCCACTGCCCGCCGGTGCCACCAACTTCGGATTCGAAGAACCCAACTCGCAGATCACCAACGGAGTTTTCTGTAACACTCACGCGAACGGTGTTTGTTGCGCCGAACCAGGCCTGCCCGTCATACCCAACGAACAACCCATCGACTTCTATAGGACCAGAAGCCTGAGTCGTCGCCGTCGGTTCGAGCGTTGGCGTCTCGGCGGGCGGGGTCGTCGGAGCCGATCCCTGGTCCGAGGTAGCCGTTGGCTCGCCAGCAGCAGGTGTCGCTGTCGAGTCATCGCCCCCTCCGGAAGGTGTCGCGGTGATGATGACGGGAGTCTGGGTAGGTTCGTCGTCTCCGCCGAGCGGTCCGCACGCCGTCGCGACTAGAGTAAAGACGAGCAGCAGTACGGACCATACAGAAAACGGACGAGCCATGCCCAATCCTCCCAAAGGTTCTTACTTTGTCATACTTCTACGAATTCGCACACCGTGGAGAGCAGTGTAGCAAATTCTCATTATGCATTACGTCATGCATAGGTCCTGTAGATTCCTCACAAAAGAGAAGTTGACTCTACCGTATGCGTGAACCATCTCTGAATGAAATGATCGGACGAACAATGGGGCGTTTCTCTTTCTCGCAATTGGCTGGGCTGAAGTTCGTATTGCTAGCGGCACTCCTGCTGGCGCTCCTGCCTGCGGGCGCAACAGCAGTAGCCCCCGGCAGTGCAGCGTTTCAGCGCACATGGTCTCGAACCGATCTGCCAGTAGCTTCCGGCACGGTCAGCCGCACCTGGATGTGGGGTCCGGGCGCGTTTACCAGCCCGATGGTCGAATGGATGGCAGACAATCCCGGCCGCGGCCGCCTGGTTCAGTACTTTGACAAGAGCCGCATGGAAGTCACCGACCCGAATGCAGATCCAAACAGCGTCTGGTTCGTCACAAATGGCCTGCTGGCAAGAGAACTGGTCACCGGCCAGCTCCAGCTCGGCCTCAACGAATTCGAGCAGCGGGAACCGGCCGAGATCAACGCCGCTGGCGACGGCGACGATCCAGCCGCGCCGACCTACCGGAGCTTCGAGCAACTCCTGAACGCGCCACCGTCTGACGCCGGGCAGCCCATAACGGCTCGGATCGACCGCCAGGGCAACGTGACGAATGACCCGGCACTGGCCGGGCTAGGGGTCGTGTCCGCCGAATACATCCCCGAGACTAATCACCGCATCGCCGCACCCTTCTGGGATTTCATGACATCCAGCGGCCTGATCTACGAGGGCGGTCAGAACACCACTGACTCACTGTTCGAGACACCATTCTTCGCGACTGGCTTGCCAGTTACTGAAGCTTACTGGGCACGGGTGAACGTGAGTGGAGAACCACGCGACGTGCTGATCCAGATCTTCGAACGCAGAGCGCTGACCTACACGCCAGAGAACGCCCCGGAGTGGCAGGTCGAGGCGGGCAATGTTGGCCGGCACTACTATCAGTGGCGTTACGGCGTTACCCCTCCGGACGAACCACCAGCAACGCCCGCTAATACTGACACCATCGGCCCGACGCCGCTGCCCTCCTTCTTCGAGAACGGCAGCCGCGCGCGCCTGACAATCGCCAACCATGCGCCCCAGCGGCTCACCATCACGCTTGAAGGTCCGGAGTCGCAGACGCTTGATCTTCCGCCATGCGAGGGCTGTCAGAGCACGAACCGGCCACCATCGAGTTGCTCGCCAGAGGCGCCAACAACGACTGTCGATATTCTTCCTGGCAATTACCTGGTGACCAGTTCGAGGCCAGACGGCAACGTTCTGCCGCTGAGTGGACCATGGACGCTCGCGCCCAATGCTGGATATGGCGCGTGTTTCTTTGTGGTGACAGAGGGTTAGGCGGCTCGCGACGCGCGGTTTGCATCGGCTGGCGAGAACATGTGTCCAATGGGCTATAGCAAACCCACAGATGACTTTCATACCGTGGGACCAGCACGCTCATTAGACGCTACCGTTGACGTGCTGCATCTAGTCAGACACAGAAAGGTCTGTACGCATGCGCCTCCTCCGTCTTCTCTGGGTCGCACTGATTGTGATCGCCGGTTCCGCGCTGTTTTTCGCCCCGGCATCAGCTGTCGAGATCGGCGACAGTGCGTTCGACCGGACCTGGTCACGAACCGATCTACCTGTGCAAGCGAATAGAGCCACACGAACCTGGATGTGGGGGCCAGCAGCCTTCACGGCGCCGATGCAGGAATGGTATGAAGAGGCGCCGGGCAGCGCACGGCTCGTTCAATACTTCGACAAAACGAGGATGGAGATCTCAACCGATCCAGCCGCCAACCCGACATCGATCTGGTATGTGACGAACGGCCTTCTGGCAAAAGAGCTCGTGACCGGAGATCTCCAGCTTGGCAACAACAACTTCCACCCATTCGAACCGGCGCAGATCAACGTCGCTGGCGATGCCGATGATGGTGACGGCCCGATGTACGCGTCGTTCACCAAGAAACTCGACGATGCTCCGCTCGACACGGGCGCGATCATCACCCAGAGAATAAGCCGCGATGGTTCGACAACGAGCGACGGGACGCTCGCCGGTCAGAACGCGACCGCCGCCCATTTCGTGCCGGAAACGAACCATACTGTCGCTTCCCCATTCTGGGCATTCATGAACTCCGCCGGGACGGTCTATGAGAATGGCCAGTATGTCCAGGGACAGATGTTTCAGAATCCGTTCTTCGCGACTGGCCTGCCGATCACCGAAGCCTACTGGGCGGATGTCAAAGTCGCTGGTAGCCAGCAACTCGTGCTTATCCAGGT
Organism: uncultured Chloroflexia bacterium; assembly: GCA_963709995.1. Taxonomy (GTDB): domain Bacteria; phylum Chloroflexota; class Chloroflexia; order Thermomicrobiales; family CFX8; genus JAUIIK01. The sequence continues at coordinate 66,829 of CAVPYN010000014.1, forward strand.
GTTCGAGCGCCGTGTCCTGACCTACACACCGGGGAATGCCCCCGAGTGGCAGGTTGAAGCCGGCAACGTTGGGCAGCACTATTATCGCTGGCGCTACAACGCCGAGATCCCTAGCGAGCCTCCCGCGATAACGTTGGGCGACTATCAACCGATTGGAGCAACATTCCTACCGGACTGGCGAGTCGACCACGGGGGAAGTGCCCTGTTCATGTTCAGCAACCAGGCCCCCTACCCGCTAGTCGTGGAGATCGATGGTCCGGTTTCCCGGACGATCAATCTGCCGGCGTGTGAAGACTGTCCGATCTATTCATTCGTCCCGCCGCTCTTCTGTCGTGAGGATATCCCCTGGCATGAAGAGATGTTGCCTCCAGGTAACTATCGCCTGCAGGCGACCTGGAGCGGCGTCTCGACACCATCGATCGCCGGCCCGCAGACGTTCGTGCCCGATGCCACCTATGGCGCCTGTATCTTCATCGTTCAAGGGTTGTTCTAGAAAGCCATCCCTGGCTTGAATTCGACAATCGGCCAGGGATAACGGCATACTTCGTTGCGTACGTACGCGTGACGATTCGAGGGGAACGGCAACTCCGCCCCTCGTTGCACTGCAAGTGAGCCGGATATGCCGTGACACAGCGACCTCTCAGCTACAAGCGTGACCAGACCGGATACCTCCCGATCGAGGCATACGGGGCGGTTGGAAATGGCCGCACGGTCGCACTGATTGGCAGCGACGCCTCGATTGACTGGCTTTGCTTCCCGCGCATCGACGGGGCGAGTGTCTTCGGCAGGATTCTGGATGCCGAGCGAGGCGGCTACTGGCAGATCTGTCCCTCCGAAGAATGGTCCGCTACACGGCATTACATTGAAGATACAAATGTGCTGGTTACGCGGTTCGAAACCAGCTCTGGTATCGCCGAGGTCGTCGATTTCATGCCATCGATTGGCTTCGGGGCAAACCTGGGCATCGTTGACCGTCTCTTCTCGGGTATGGTCATTCGCATCGTCCGCGGTGTCCAAGGACGGGTGCGGATGAGACAGGTAATCTCGCCGCGCTTTGACTATGGTCGCGACCTGCCCATCTTCGAGCTCGTGCCGGACAAGGGAGCGCTGATCAAAGGACGCAACGAGTACTTGTCCGTGAAGTGCCCGACGCCTTTCGAGAAGGACGACCTCTCGCTCGTCTCCATCATGTGGGTGGAGGAGGGTGAAGAGCACCATGTCACCGCGAACTACCATGGCTCGCCCGGAGCCCTCTGGATCGGCACTTCCCCTGGCACGACCGATCGCCTGTTTGGCCATGAGCTCCTTGGCTGGCGCACCTGGATAAGCCGCTGCGAATACGAAGGTCCCTATAGCGAACACGTCCGCCGGAGCGCGCTGGCGCTCAAACTGCTCGATTACATGCCGACCGGAGCCATGGCGGCCGCCGCAACGACGTCGCTTCCGGAGGATCTCGGCGGTGTGCGGAACTGGGATTACCGCTTCTCCTGGATCCGCGACACAACCTATGCGATCTATTCTTTCCTGTCGATTGGCTATCGGGAAGAAGCAGAGTCATTCTTCCAATGGGTCGTGGATGCGACGAATCTCCAGGCGCCATCGCTGCAGATCATGTACAGCGTTGGAGGGGAAGCGGAATTGCCAGAGCAGGAACTGACTCACCTCGAAGGGTATCGAGGTTCCAGTCCGGTCCGAATAGGCAACGGCGCTTACCAGCAGAAACAGCTTGATGTCTGGGCCGAGTTGCTCGACGCCGCTCACACCTACCGGCGTTTCGGTGGCGCGATCTCGGAAACGCTTTGGAACTACCTGACGTCGGTGGTCAATCAGGTGCTGATGCACTGGCGCGATCCGGATTCCGGGATATGGGAAGTCCGCAGCGAGCCACAGCGCATGACGTACTCGAATGTCATGAGCTGGGTGGCGCTCGACCGGGCGATCAAGTTGGGCTGGATCGATGGCCGCACCGCCCCGTACCCGCTCTGGGAGCGCACACGCGACGAGATTCGCGCCGAAGTCATGCGTTACGGTGTCGATCCTACTAGCGGCACCTTCACCCAGTCGTTCGAATCGAACGTACTCGACGCCGCAACGCTCTCTTTTCCCCTCCGACACTTTGTCAGCGCGACCGATCCAGTGATGTCACGAACGATCGACGCGATCGAGAAGCAGCTCACTGTCAACGGGCTGGTTGCCCGCTACGCGGTCTCCAATGCGGGCGTCAATGTCGACGGGCTTACCGGTGACGAGGGTCATTTTGTGCTGACCTCATGCTGGTTGATTGACTGCCTGCTGGCCCGCGATGAGATAGATCGAGCGAAGGCTCTGCTCGAACGGCTACTATCACGAGCAAACGATCTCGGGCTCTACGCCGAACAGATTGATCCCCACACCGGTGGTCACCTGGGCAACTTCCCGCAAGCGTTCAGCCATTTGGGCATCATCAACTCGATCATCAACTATGCCCGGGCGACCGGCGAATTCGAGCCGCTCTCTGGTTCGGCCGCTGACGCCCAACTCACCGGTGCGGTCGACGACTAAATCCATGGCCGGGCAATCCTCTTGGTTCGAGCCTGTCGTCGTTTCTTCATCACGCCGACTGTTCTAAGATCACGGACAGATGATGTACACGGAAGCGAGCAGTCGATGACGCGCACACTTCTCCGCGGCCGCTGGGTGATCGCCAGCGACGGGGACAGCCACTATTTCCTTGAGAATGGCGAGGTTGTCTATGAGGGCAATCAGGTCATCTTTACCGGCCACGGCTACTCCGAACCGGTGGACGAAACCATCGACGCGGGCAACGCCGTCATCGGACCAGGGTTTGTGGACCTCGACGCCCTCTTCGATCTTGACTCGACGGTGCTGGGCTTCAACAACCACCCGGGGTGGAGAAAAGCGCGCGTCTGGGCGAGCACCTATGTTGAACGAGGCTCGCGGGATGTGTACACGCCGGAAGAAGAAGATTTCCAGCACGAGTACGCGATGGCCCAACTGCTCCTCAACGGCATCACCACCGCGCTACCCATCCGCTCGATCCTTTACCGTGAGTGGGCTGAGACTTACGAGGAAAACGCCAACGCAGTTGAAACAGCCGCCCGCCTCGGCATCCGCATGTACCTCGGCCCGTCATACCGGACCGGCCTGCCAGTGGTGTACCCCGATGAGAGCATCGGATTCCACTGGGATGTCGAGCGCGGCATGAAAGGGCTGGAAGACGCCGTTCGCTTCGTCCAGGATGTCGACGGCGCGCACGATGGCCTCATTCGAGGGTTTCTCCAGCCCGACAGGATCGAAGGCTGCACGGAGGAACTTATCATCCGCACTGAAGCAGCGGCGGATGAACTGGGCTGCCCGGTGCGTCTGCATTGCTGCCAGGGCGCACTTGAAGTGCAAGAGGTCCACCGGCGCTGGGGCAGATCGTCACTTGAAGTACTGTACGACCTCGGATTCCTGAGCCCGCGCACGCTGTTGCCGCACGGGCAGTTCCTGGGCGGTATCGACCCGACGCCGGAGAAAGTCGAACGTGAGCTCGGCTGGCTGGCGGAGTCTGGCTCAACGATTGTGCATTGTCCGCTCGTCAGCGCCCGTCACGGCGGGATCCTGGACTCATTCGGCTCATACCGCGATCACGGAGTCGGGATCGGGCTGGGAACCGACACGTTCCCACCGGACATGATCGTCAACATGCATCTGGGTGTGATGACGGCGAGGGTGGCGGAAGACAACATGCGTGTTGGACCGGCCGAGTACTATCATGCCGCGACAATTGGCGGGGCGAACGCCATCGGGCGTCGGGATCTCGGAAGACTGATGCCCGGCGCACTGGCCGACATCACGATCTTCGACCTGAGCGGTTTTCATCTCGGGCAGTTCATCGATCCGGTTCAAACAATGATCCTCAACGGCACGGGGCGCGACTTCTCGACCGTCATCGTCAACGGGCGCACCGTCGTCAAGAATCGCGTCATACCGGGCATCGATTTCGCCGAATACCACGAGCGCGCCCAGCACCAGTACGAGAAACTCATCGACTCCTACCCCGAACGCTCACATCTCCATCCACCGGTCGAAGAGATTTTCACGCCTTCGTTTCCGATTCGCCGGGCGGGAGACGCCGGGGCTGCAACAGGCGGAGACGAATAGGACGCCGGGACGGCGAAGCGAGTTGAGTGCGACTTAGCGCCCCAGATTCAGCGCCCCGGCGACGTCATTGCTATGGTTCACCGAGTGCATCCCGCCGCTGACCGGCGAGCAGGTCGCCAAATGTGATCTCGCCACGGGGTGTTGTCATGGTTCCATTAAGTGCGGATTCGTCGAGCGATGCGACACGGGCACGTAGTTCCTGGTGCACGTCTTTGAACTCCGCAATCAGTTCATCCCGGCTTTGGCCCGCCCGCTCGTCAACAAAACGCCGGTTCCATGCATCGAAATCCATGCTATCGCCAAAGCCCGGCTCCCGCTGGCCGGTAGCCATCTCGATGATCATGTCATAGCCAGCTTTCCGGCCAGCGAGATGGGCGAGAATCTGGCCCGCGGTCCAGCCATCGCCGTCGGTGTACACCTGAACGGCTAGCTGCTCATCACTCAGATCTCCGAATGTGCCCTCAACCGCCCGGATGCCCTGCTCGATTGCGCCGTCAATTTCAGCATGCGTCGCCATGATTTCGCCTTTCGATATCCATCGGACCGTCCAGAGTTCGATCCCGTCAAATGGTAGCTAACGAACCAGGAATCCATCTCCCAGCGGGTCATCCGGCTCGATCAGAAAAGTGTGCATCCCGGTGATGAACGCCCTGCCGGAGATCTCGGGAACAACTCCCACGATGCCTCCGATCTCCGTCGTCTCGAGCACCTGACCCGAAAACTGGGCGCCGGTGATGCTCTCGTGGACCCATCGTTCGCCGGTTTGCACTTGGCCAGTCGCGTGGAGCCAGGCCAGCCTCGCGGCGGTTCCGGTTCCACAGGGTGAGCGGTCAACTTCGCCATCAGCGAAGATCGTGACGTTGCGCCCGTCGGCGCTAGCGCCTTCCGGCGGGCCAGTGATGATTGTCCCGTAGATGCCGTGGAGATCTGGCTCGTCGGGATGGACGACGTCGATTTGCTCCTCGACCGCATGTTTGACCTGCATTCCGAAATCGATCAGATCCTTGATGCTATCTGACGTGACATTGAGACCGGCCGTAGCCGCCCCGGCCAGCGCATAGAACGCCCCTCCGTAGACCACCTGCACGGTCAAGTTGCCATACGAGGTACCGACCTCAACTCGATCAGCGAAGACGAATGACGGCACGTTGGTGAAGGCCACTTCGGTCACGCGCCCCTGGTCAAGCGTCGCGCGCGCGCGGATCAGGCCAGCGGGACTGTCGTAGGTGACCCCGGCCCGATCTCCAGCAACCGGTACCATGCCAGTCTCCAGTAAGATCGTGGTGACGGCGATAATGCCATGTCCACACATCGTCGAGTAGCCCTCGTTATGCATAAAGAGGATCCCGTAATCGGCATCAATAGTGACCGGCCCGGTCAGGATCGCGCCATACATGTCGGCGTGGCCACGCGGCTCCCACATCAGTGCCCGCCGCAACGCGTCGTGGTCCGCCAGCATCTCGGCGCGCCGTTCAAGGATCGTCGCGCCGGAAAGCCTCGGAGCCCCGGAGGTGATCAGTCGCAACGGTTCACCGGCAGCGTGGGCATCGATGGTCGAGATCAGTCTGCGCGTATGCACGGTTGAGCGCTCCAATTCGTGACGGATTTCACAAGCTGATATAGGATTATCATCGATTTTGCTTCGTTTCGCGAATCAGCAAGGCATGTCGCGTGGAATCCCAGAGCAAGCCGGTTTTCCAGACTACCAGATCAGCAAGCCATGGCGACCCGACGGCCCGTCGATTGAGCCGTCGCTGGGTGCCGATCATCACAATCGCGACGATTCTGGTCGCGGTGGCTAGCGCCAGCTATTCCTTGAGCCGCCCTTCGATCCCGGACGAGATCGAGGGACTGATTTTCTACAGCAATCTCGAAAGCGGCGCTGTCGAAGGAACGGTGACCTACGATCAGACCCCGCCAGCCGGCGGCGCCCATACCGCGACATCGCTCGAGTGCGGGATCTACTTCAACCCCATTGCCGACGAACAGGCGGTCGCGGCGCTGGCGACCGGCGCTATCTGGGTTGCCTACGATCCAGCTATCAGCGACGAGGAACTCGAGGATCTCAAGCTGTTTGGCGAAGGTGAGCGAGACGTCTTCATGGCGCCGTATCCCGATCTACCTCATCCTGCGATCATCACCGCCTGGGGCGTCCAGCTCTACCCGGACTCCCCTACCGACACCCGAATCGCTTCCTTCATCCGCGACTACAAGAACGCCGACTCCGCTCCCTATCCCGACCTGCCGTGCCACGCGGAAGAACGGGTGCCGTAGTCCTGGACAGCGATAGTCCCACCTGGTCGCGGCCAGGTGGGACTCATGTGTCTCCGAAATCGCTGCCCCTGTGCTAGGGAAGATATTCAACGGTCAACGACCGCCATTCAACGAACCCATTGACGCCACTGTCGAAAGCGCACTCGGTGTCCGATGCCCAGATATTGGACGATCCAGATGAGTTACAAACCGCGATTAGCTGTATCGTGTATGTTCCTCCTTCTTCGACCAGGCCCTCGATGACCAGAGACTGATTCCCACTGACAGATTTGCTCGCAACGCTCGAGTCAATCGATTCTTTTCCGCCCACTACTGGCGCCTTGATCGCCTGGCCGTCGGGACCAAGGATTGCGAGCCTGATCTCAAATTCGGAGTTCATGCTCCCCCAACCCTTCGTCGACAACGATCCATTCCATCCCGCATCGGCAACTACCCGGATCTTGCCAGTTACTTCAGCCTCAAAGCTATTCTCAATAGTCCCGACCGAGGAAACGTCCTCCGAGAGGCCAAAATAGACACCGCTTCGGATGTAGGCGCGAGCCGGGAATTGGGCGATATCAAATGACGACGATGCTTGTGCAAAACTCAGATACTCGCCTGAGGCCGTGCCACGCCCGTCATCTGGACGGATGAACGTCAGTTCAGCTGGCGCGGCTTGAGTCGGGGTCGGTGGAACTTCGGTAGGCTGCGGCGGTTCGGTCGGCGCCGGGGGCGCCAGCGTTGCTGTTGGTGGGACCGCGGTGGCGGTTGGATCGGGCTGCAGCGTGGCTGGTGGCGACGGGGTGGCTGTTGGTTCAACGGAACTTGTAGCTGTCGGAGATGAAGCATTGTCAACGTTGTCAGTTTCAGAGACCGGTATCGAGGATTGCGACCGGGCGTCAACCGTCGCGGCAACACTATCGTCAACCTGTTTCTGAAGACTTGCTTGCGTTGCCAGGGCCGCCGCAACCTCCGTCTGCACTGCATCCGGGCTAATCGACGGCGACGCGATGGCAGGCTCGTCTGATGAGCCGCATCCAGCGATGAGCACAAACGCCAGGACAGATGGCACGAACATCCAGATCACTCGTCGTCCAGGAATAAACCGAATCATTTCTAAAGTCCCTCCACGGTTTTTTCGATCACTGGGTCCAGCATATGGTGGGGAGGGATTCCGATCCGCCTTGGAGATGGCAGGGACAGTGTCAACTCCGATACACCAAAAGGCGGCGGAGCGCTCCGCCGCCTCATTCCACCTACGAATACAGTCGTCGTCTTATTCGCGCAACTTCAATTCAGGGATCTCGTAGGGCTGGCCGGGCATATCTTTCGGCTTGCGCCCGAGCTTGCCCGCAACGACCAGCGACCCGAGAACCTCGCGGATAACCGTCCCACCCAGGATCGAGGTGATGTCCGCGACATCGTAGGGCGGCGAGACTTCGACGATCTCCATCCCGACCAGGCCCTCACGGGCGATCCCTCTCAGCATGTGCAAGACCTCGCGCGGGGTCAGACCGCCCGAAACAGGCGTCCCGGTGCCGGGAGCAAAAGCGGGATCGACCGAGTCGATGTCAAATGAGAGCCAGACAGCGTCTGCGTTCTTCCAGGCGACTTCAAGGGCGTATTCGAGCACCCGTTGAATGCCATAGCGGTCGATGTCGTCGACGGTGATCATTGTCGCGTTGCGCTCTCGCGCCGTCTTGAACCATTCCGGCGGGCTGGACCAGCCACCGACGCCGATCTGAACCAGGTTGGAAGGCGGAGCGTTGGGAATGTTCGTCGCATGAAAGAAGGGCGATCCGTGCATGCGCTCGTCGAGCGATTCCTCGGACAGGTCGGCATGGCGGTCGAAGTGGATGATGCCGATGTTGCCGTCGATGTAAGGGGAGATGCCGCGGACATCCGGGTAGCCGATGGCATGGTCGCCGCCCAGCACAACCGGGAATACCTCGCGCTCGGAGATGTAGGCGAGCGCCTTGGCGATCTGATCGAAGGACTTTTCCAGATTCGAAGGGATCACCTGGATATTGCCGAGGTCGACCATCTGGAGAGACTGGCTGAGATCGACACCCATGCCAGGGTTATAGGGTGACATGCTAACGCGCCGGAGACTGTCCGGGCCAAAGCGTGTGCCGGGACGGTAGGTGGTCCCGCCATCATAGGGCGCCCCGACGAAGGCGACATCGTGGCCGCCGAGCTCGCGAGCATCCTCCAGGTACCGCGACCCGCCAAAGGTTTGGGCGGTCACGCCCCACCATCCACGCGCAAAGAGCGTCATTTTGCGGTCGCGAATGCTCTCGGCGGGATCCAGGCCATAGAGCCGGCGGGCCTCATCGCGTTCGTCTCCGGTCGTTCCTTCGAGCGCCTCCTGAGCCTCCATGGCCCAACTACCCTGGAGGTCGGGACGCTGGAGCCGGTCGTTGTCATTCGTCATCTGCAAGCCCTCATCCCCGGCCCCTCTCCCACACCCAGAGGGTGCCCGGGGAGAGAGGTGAAAGAAGATCGAAGTCTGTAGGAAAGGAGCAAACTCGCGCTCCCTAATCCTCCTGCGAAACCGAGGCAGGTAACCGGATGGTCAACTCGAAAGCCGCACTGTATCCGGCTCCTACCTCTTCCCTACCGTTGCCTGTTCCCCATCAATATGGCCTGTCCGGCGTCTCCGGCTTACGTCCTAGTTTGCCGTTGACCACCAGACTGCCAAGCACCTCCATGATGCTATGAGCGCCAAGCAGGGCGGTGATATCGGCGTGGTCGTACGGCGGCGATACCTCGACGATCTCCATCCCGGCCAGCCCTTCAGCAGCGAATCCACGGAGCATCCGCAGAATCTCCCTTGGCGTCAGCCCACCAGCAACCGGCGTGCCAGTTCCTGGTGCGTACGCCGGGTCGACAACGTCAATATCGAAGGAGAGCCAGACAGCGTCGGCGTTCTTCCAGGCGATCTCCAACGAGTATTCGATGATCCGCTCAAGTCCATAGCGGTCGATGTCGTCGACGGTGATCACGGTTGCGTTACGATCGCGTGCTTCCCTCAAGCCGTCGCGCCCAGCGGCCCAGCCCCCAATGCCGATCTGAACCAGGTTGGTAGGCGGCGCATTCGGGATGTTCGTCGCGTGAAAAAAGGGCGACCCATGCATCCGTTCATCCCAGCTGTATTCGGAGATGTCGGAATGACGGTCGAGATGAATGATCCCGATATTACCGTCGATGTACGGCGAAAGTCCTCGCACGTCCGGGTAGCCGATGGCATGGTCGCCGCCCAGGACAACCGGGAAGATCTCGCGCTCGGCGGCGTAGGATACGGCCTTGGCGATCTGGTCGAAGGATTTCTCCAGATTGGAAGGGATCACCCGGATGTCGCCGATGTCGACCATATCGAGCGAGTCTTTGAGATTGACCCCCATCCCCGGGTTGTAGGGGCTGCCAACCTCCGAGGACATCTTGCGCAGCGCGGCCGGCCCGAAGCGCGTGCCCGGGCGATAGGTCGCGCCACCATCGTAGGGTGCCCCCATAAAGACAACGTGCTGGCCGTCGAGATCACGAGCATCCTCAAGAAAACCAACGCTAAGGAATGAGGACGTGGAGGTTCTGCGCCCGCGGGCGAAGAGCGTCATTTTGCGATCCCGAATGCTCTCCGCTGCATCAAGGCCAAACTCGAGCAGCTCCTCTTCGCGGTCTTTTTCCTCAGGACCTTCCAGGAACTCCTGTGCCTCCATCGCCCAGGAGCCTTGAAGATCCTCACGCCTGACCCGGCGATCCTCCGGTTCGGCCATGCCCGTCCCCCCGCCACATTGCTTGGTCTATCCTCTAGCGTCTAGCGTCGCGCCGGCGAGCATGCAGTTCGTTGCTTGACGCGACGAACTCACTGTACACGGTGGGGGCAAGCGCTGAAAAGGGGCACGACGGCCGCCTCATTCCCAGTCGCCCGCGTCGTGTGATTGACGGTGGGCCACCGCGAGGAGATCAATCATCTCTAATTGCCGGTGAGCGATCGGGATGATCACAAGCTTCGCCATGACACGTCCAGGCCAGCCATGCGCTTGCAACTGGTATCTGACTTCCACCCGATCGTCATCGAGCCGACGTACGCGCCACATCTCGACAATCCCTCGCCAGGGAAGGCCACGGTACCAGCGGAGCATCCTTTCGCTTTCGGCATCGACAGCGAATCCGCAGATGAAGGTGACCGGAATCCAGCCCCAACGCGCGTTGATCTTCGCCAGCGTTCGATCCCCGCGCCGGTCCAGCACATCAACCCGGTGAATATGCGGCATCAATCCTGGCCAGCAGGAGATATCAGCGGTGAGATACCAAACCTGGTCGAGGTAGGCGAGGCAGCAGCGGCTCTCACCATTGTGAGTAGGGAACGGGAAAGCGGGAAGATGCAGGGCCGAAAGATTCCTCGGCGCCAGAGTGCGAAATCTCTCCAACTGTCCAAGCGCCTTTCCCAACGTGGCCGGATCGTCGGAACTGTTACCCGTTACCTGTTCCCTGGCTCCCCCATCACTTGACGCGCACGATCAACTCGCCCAAGATGCTGCAACACTTTCACTATTGTCGAGAGGATACACCCGATGAGCCCGATCCAGACGAATAGAAGCAACCTCGTTCGCATGTCGGTCACTGGCCAGGTGGTGCACCCCCGGTTCAATTCCCGGTCACCCTACCGTATCTCGATCCATGGCGAGCCACGCGTTCTCCCCGGCACCGGCGGCGTGACCTACAACGTGCGCGTCGGCACCCGTGTAGACAGCATCGTCGGCGACCACGTTGAACCGGGCGTTTCGATGAAGAACCCGAATGAGGAGGACAATGGCGGGCTGAACATCCTGGCCTGCGTCGGCAACATCGCCGAGGTGCTGTCCGGCAAGGCGTCCGGCGATACCGGCGTGGTGACCGGTAAGCATGGCGGCGCGGAGCATGTCATGGTCGATTTTCCCAGCGAGACGCTGGAGAAGATGATTCCCGGCGACCGCATCCTGGTGCGCGGTTTTGGCGTAGGGCTTGAACTACCTGAGTTTCCGGATATCAAGTGCATGAGTCTTGATCCGGACTTCTTCGAGCGGTGGGTGACTGAAACGCGCGACGGCAAGCTGGTAGTGCCGGTGACGCACAAGGTCCCGGCCGGAGTGATGGGCTCCGGGCTGGGTCGCGACAACGCCTTCCGGGGCGACTACGACATCACGATGTTCGATCCCCAGATCGTCGCCGAGTGTGGGCTGGAGACATTGCGTCTCGGCGATCTCGTCGCGATCATGGATGCTGATTCAACCTACGGCCGCTACTACAACACCGGTTCAGTGACAATCGGGATCATCGCCCACGGCAACTCGATTATCGCTGGCCACGGCCCCGGTGTCACCTGCATCCTCTCCAGCCGCTCCGGCGCCATCGGGCCAGTAATCAACACAGACGCGAACATCGCGGAGATACTGAGTTTGTAGGTTGTAGTGGGTAGGTGATGGGAAGAAGAGGAAGTGTCCGCCTGTCCAACTTCCCCTCTTCCCTACTAATCCCTAATCCCTACCGCGCCACTCACGCGCGAGAAGCCCAAACATCAGCATGTCATGGCGCTGGCCGTCTCGTTGGAGGTATTCGCGCTGCGTACCCTCGTGGACAAAACCGAGGCGGTTGTAGAGCCGGATGGCAGGTTCGTTGAAGGCAAAGACACCGAGCGCAAGACGGTAGAGGTTGAGGCTGTTGAAGGCAAAGTCGATGCCGAGCGATAGCGCTTCGGTTCCGTAGCCTTTGCCGCGCGCGCCTTCTCCACCTAATCCGATCGAAAACCAGCCAACCTGATTGGACCACTCGATCTCGACGATGTGGAACGTCCCGATGATCTGGCCGTCTTCGATCAGCCGGATGGCGAAATGGTATTCATCCTTCTTCTTGAGCCGCTCGTTCCACCACTCGCGCTGGGCGATTTGTGGCCGGGGATAGGATGGACCAGAGTGCAGATTGCTCAGAAACTCCGGGTCGTTGTCCCAGGCGATGATCTTGTCAATGTCGCTTTCCAGAATCGAGTCAAGCTTCACTCGCTCGCCGGTCAGCCGGTTGCGCCCGCTCATTGTTCCTCGCGACCTATCACCATCTGGGCTTATCGCTTCCTTTACCCGATCCTTGCGAATCGGCGATACTGCGCCCAACCATGATAGAAGACGGTCGTTGCGTCAAGAAGAACCGAGGGGGGCCTGTAATGCTCGATCTGAGCGGCAAAGTCGCAGTCGTCACCGGCGCCGGAAGTGGAATTGGCCGCGGCATTGCGCTGGCGCTCGCGAATGCCGGGGCGGCTGTCCTGGCATCGGACCTGCTGCTCGACCGCGCCGAGGAAACCGCCGGGCTCATCCGCGAGTCTGGCCAGCGAAGCATCGCGCTGGAAGCCGATGCCGGTGATCCAGAATCAGTGGTGGCGATGGCGGCGCACGCCACGCGAGAGTTTGGCCGGCTGGACATCTGTGTGGCCAACGCCGGGCTGTATCGCAACGGATCGATTCTGACGATGCCGCTAGCAGAGTGGGACCGGCTAATCGCGATTAACCTGACCGGGGTGTACTTGACGGTGCAGGCATGCGCACGGGAGATGGTGCGGCACGGAAGCGGCGGGCGGATCGTGACGCTGTCCTCGATCGCAGGTGAACGGGCCTCTCCCGGCGGTTTCGCCTACTGCGCCAGCAAGGCCGGCGTGCGGATGATGACGCGCTGCTGGGCGCAGGATCTGGCGCCCTTCGGGATCACCGTCAACAGCATCGCCCCAGGTCTGATCGACACGCCAATGGGCGACTTCATCTGGGGCCATCGCAAGGATGAAACGGCGGCCATCGTCCCGGAAGGGCGGCTCGGCACGCCGGACGACATCGGCAACCTTGCCTGCTGGCTGGCCAGTGACGAAGCCCAATATGTCACCGGCACCTACAACGTGGTTGATGGCGGCTACCTGGACCGGCCACAGGACCGGACAACGCTCGAAGCCCAACGGGCGCTCAACGAGCGGCTCTCCGGCGATGAGTTGCTGGCGGCGATCGATGCCGCCGGAAGCGAGAGCCTTCAAGCAGGAATTGCGTTGCGGGCTGATCTAAAGCTGGGGTAAGACGAACGGCTGGATCCAGCTCGTAGAGACGGCGCCGCCTCTACCAAGGATGGCATCCAATCTGTTGCTAGTCTCCGATCACCGAATCCGCTCGACGCCCGTGACTGCCATTGGAACATCGAGAAGATCTTCGCCGAAGATGATCCGGCCTGGGAAGATCGCGGCCGCTTCATGGATGACGCGCTCACGAACGCCCGGATGCTCGACCCGTTCGGTGATGTGCGTGAGCACGAGCGTGCCGACCGCGGCGTCGCGAGCCGTTTCGGCGGCTTCGATGTGGCCCGAGCAGGTGGAAGTCGTGCGCAGATCGGTTTCTTCGCCGGATACGTAGTGACACATGTGCACCACGACATCCGCATTCCTGGCAAGCTCGGTGAGCGCTGGCGTCTGGCTGGTGTCGCCGCCAAAAACGATGCTCTTGCCGGCGGCATCGAGCCGGTAGGCAAGGCAAGTCAGTTGCGGCTGAAAATGCACGACCTCGGCGACGGCGACGGTCCAATGATCGCGCTCGACAACGTCACCGGACTCAACGGTCGTGACCCGCGGCTGTGGGGGCAGGCGAGGCAACGTGCCGCCGCGTGACTCGTACACGGCCTGACTGCCTGGATTGCCGGTGCGCGCGGCCAGATCAGGGCCCCACGCGCCGTCCTCGCCAAAGAGCGCTTCGGTCATGCGCTCGATCGGCGCCGGTCCGTAGACGTCGAGTTCCGGTAGCTTGCCCGCGCCCTCATCCCAGCGGTTGAGGACAAGGTGGGCGTAGTCCGCGGCATGGTCGTAGTGCAAGTGCGTCAGGAAGAGCGAGGTGATCGCCGCCGGAGCGCTGCCAGCCTGGAGCAGTCGGTGTACGGCGAAGGGGCCACAGTCGAACAGCAACTGTTCGGAGCCAAGGCGCACGAGATAGCTCGCGCCGCCGCGATGGAGCAGCGCGGCCGGGGTGCCGGTGCCAAGCAGAGTTAGCTGAATCGAATCACTCATCTCAAGTTTCCCTGCAGTAGACGACGACGCCATCGATGATCGTCATGTCGATGGCAGCCTCGTCTAGCGCATCAGCTTCCATGTCGAAGATGTCCCGGTCAAAGATCGTCAGATCCCCGAGCATACCGGGCTTCAACGCGCCCTTGATGTGATCCTCATGCGAGGCGAACGCGCCATTGCGGGTGTAGGCGACCAGGACTTCCTCTAGCGGCAAGCGCTCCTCGGGCTGCATGACCAGGTCAGCGTCGAACTCGGAGCGGCTGGTGACGATAGCTTTGAGGTTCAGCATCGGGTCCGGCGATTGAACCGGGGCATCGCTGGATACTGCGACGGGAATGCCGCGCTCGACCAGCGAATTCCAGGGCTGGTACCAGCGCAGGCGCTCGGGGCCGAACGCTTCCAGCAGCACTGGATAGTCGTTCGAAGCGAAGCGCGCGCCGGGCACCGGAATTGCCTGCTCTGCCGCCAGCCGCTGGATCAGGTCGGGTCGCAACAGTGACGCGTGCTCGACGCGGTGACGGATGTCCGGCCGGGGCATCACTGCCTGAGCCGAGGCGTAGGCATCGAGCGTCTCCTCAATCGCGGCGTCTCCGATAGAGTGCGTCGCGCACTGCCAACCTGCAATGTGAGCGCGAATGACTCGCTCGCGGTACTCCTCCGGCGAGAACATCCACATGCCGGTGTTGCGAGAGTCGTCTTCGAATGGCTCGGAGATCTTGGCCGTCCGCTGCCCCTCGGTCCCGTCGAGAAAGAACTTCATCGGGCCGACTCGCAGCCAGTGGTCGCCAAAGCCGGTCATCAAGCCGAACTCTTCGGCGGGTTGAAGCATCTCCCAGTGAGAGAGCATCAGGTTGTAGCGCGGCGTCGGTGCATCGGCATCAGCGCGAAGCCGCTGGTAGGCCTGGAACATGTCCGGAGAGGTGATCATCGCCTCGCCCACCGACGTGATTCCAAATGACAGAAAAGAGTCGGTAGCTCGCCGGAGATCGGCGCTCAGCGCGTCAGGCGTGGCGGCAGGCGATGCAGCCTCAACTAGCGGGTGCCCGGCGTTTTCGACCAGCCTGCCATTTGGCTCGCCGCTGGCGTCCCGGATGATCGTGCCGCCGACCGGATCAGGAGTATCGCGGGTGATCCCGGCAAGCCGCAGCCCCAGGCTATTGGTGGTCACTTCATGACCAGAGCGTTCTCGGAGCATGACCGGGTGATCCGGCGCGACAGCATCGAGTTCCTGGCGGGTTGGCGGCCGCCCCTCTTCGATCAGCAACTCATAGTAACCCCAACCGCTGATCCACCCGCCGGCCGGGATCTCGCGCGCGCGTTGCTCGACCCGGTCGAGGATGTCCTGAACGCAGTCAATACCGTTCTGGAGATCCAGATTCGACAACATCCCGCCGTAATAGATCGGGTGGGTGTGAGCGTCGTTCAAGCCCGGCGTCGCCAACCGCCCAGCGAGGTCGATCGATTTAGCATCTGGCCCGGCTGCCTGGCGTGCTTCACCGGCATCATCGCCAACGTAGAGCACGATGCCGTTCCGAATCCCGACCGCGGTCGCCCGTGGTCGATCCGAGTCTGAGGTAAGAATTGGCCCGCCACTGATGACCAGACTGCCTCGTTCGAATGCGCTCATGCTTTTCCTCCTGCCATTTCTGCGTTAGTGTAGTCAATGAATCACAATGAGCGAGGCGGCACGAGCTTCAGCATCAGGTCTGCAAAAGAGCCTGAGCGCTGCCGCAACGGTTTGCGACGGCCGGCATCATGAAGGGACCTCACAGTGGCAAGGCCAGTTGAGATCGGGATCTTCATCGCGCCGGTAGAAGGTACCCTGGACGGAAAGACCCCCCGCTGGACCGATATCGAGACGATGGCGCGGATAGCCGAAGAGATCGGCATGGACTCGATCTGGATTCCAGACATGTTGAGGGTGAGTGAGGATGTTGGGATATGGGAGGGTATGGCATTGGTCAGCGCACTCGCAGCGTCGACCTCTCATATTCGGATCGGCTCGAGTGTTATCTGCACGCTCCTTCGCAATCCGGCGCTGCTCGCCAAGATGGTTGATACCATCGACGAGATTAGCGGCGGTCGGATTATTCTGGGGCTGGGCTCCGGTAGGCCTAATCCGACCTTCGATGTGTTCGGCTATCCCAACACCCATCTCTTTAGCCTCTTTCAAGAAGTGCTCCAGATCATCACCGGGTTGCTTCGAGACGGCCAGGTCGATTTCGACGGCACATACTATCAGGCGCGGAAATGCGAGCTACGGCCACGGGGGCCGCGACCGGAAGGACCGCCCATCCTCATCGGGGCGCGAGGGCCGAGGATGATGAAGTTGACGGCTCAACACGCCGACATCTGGAACTGGTACACGATCTACGAGCGCAACCACCCGGACACGATGATGGACTCGATGGCGGACATGGACGCAGCCTGCGCCGAATTCGACCGCGATCCGCTGGGCCTCCGACGTTCCGTCACCGTAGCCGTGGCTCCAACCGACCGGACCGATACTGAATCGGTTGGGCTCGGCGACCCGATCGCTGGAAGTCCGGAAGAAATCGCCGAGACACTGCGGGAATATGGCAGGCGGGGCTTCTCGGAAATCCAGATCGTGCACTATCCTCACACCACGGCGGGAGTCGAGGCGATGGCGCCGGTGCTGGAAGCGCTGGACAGCCCATGAACGGAGACAGTGGATGAGACCGTTGAAAGTTGGCGTCTTCATCAACCTGGCAGAGGGGATGATGGATGGCGAGACCGCTCGCTGGAGCCATGTTCAGGAGATGGCGACCGTCGCTGAGGATGTCGGCTTTGATTCGGTCTGGGTGCCGGATCACCTCCTTTTCAAGATGGAAGCCTCCAGAACAGAAGGCTTCTGGGAAGCCATGTCGATGCTGGCTGGAATCGCGGCGGTCACCAAGAAGGTCGAACTGGGATCGGCGGTGAATTGCGTCAGCTTCCGCAACCCGGCGCTCTACGCCAAGATGGCCGACACGATCGACGAGATCTCCGGAGGGCGCTTCGTCGTCGGCCTCGGGGCCGGTTACCACGACCCCGAATATGAGGCATTCGGCCTTCCAACCGACTATCGCTACAGCCGCTTCGAGGAAGCGTTCACCATCATTCGTTCGCTCCTTCGCGAGGGCGCGGTCGACTTCGAGGGCAAGTTCCACTCGGCGCGCGAGTGCGAGCTGCGGCCACGCGGCCCACGTCCTGAGGGTCCTCGGATCATCCTCGGCACGCTTGGCGCGAAGATGCTCCAGTTGGCCGTCGAATACGCCGACGAATGGAATGGCTGGCTACCGACGCGAGGCAACCAGCCTGAGAATGTCGAGCCGATGCGCGAGCTTGTCGACGCAGCTTGCGCCGCCGGTGGACGCGATCCGGCGACGCTAGCGCGCTCAGTCGGCGTCCTGATGAGCCCCACCGGCCGCAGCCAGCCGCATGTCAGCCGCCTTCAGCCGGCCCTGACCGGCTCGCCCGAAGAACTGGCAGACTACTTGCGTGATTTCGCGAACCGCGGTCTCGACCATGTCCAGATCTGGATCTATCCCAACACTGCCCAGGCGATTGAAGCGTTTGGGCCGGTACTGGAACTGCTTGACGCCTGAACCGGCGTCCAATCCCTGAAACACCCGTGCGATGATTGGAAGGGGACACGAACAGCAGCTTCTGGCTCGATCGACCGGAGCATCGCGGTGGCTCGAGAACTCCCGATCCTGCAACGATGAACAATGGCTATGTAGAACTTGAGCTTTCGGCGGGGTCAGTCGTCGTGACTAGCACTCCAGCATGATCTGATGCAGCCGGTCAGGGTTGAGAATCCTGACGCCTCCGTGGTCGTGCAATTCGATCGCTTGCTCGTCCTCCAGGCTGTGCAGCGAGCGATTGACCATCTCCCGGGATGTGCCGACCATCGCCGCCATCTGGGCCTGGGTGAGTTCATCCGCCTGTTCGGACATCAGCAGGTGAGCGACCCGGCTCACGACCCGGCGCAACGACAGGTCTTCCACAAGCGCGTTGAAGTGCCGCAACCGTTCCGCCATGACCCTCACCACACCAATGGCGATTTCTGGGTGGTGGCGCATCAGGTACAGGAGGTGCCTGCGAGAAAGGATCGCCACGGTCGCATCGGTAAGCGCATCGGCGCTCGCGGGGTAGGCGCCGCCATCGAAAAGCGAGACCTCGGCGAATGTGTCGCCGGCATGAAAGAGCCGCAGCACCTGTTCTCGCCCGCGCACCGAGGCCACGTAGACGCGAACCGTGCCTTCAACAATCAGGAAGAACGGCGTCTCGCCATACCCTTCACCGCGCATGAATATGTGGGCCCCGGCGTCGAAGCGCCGGATGGACATGTGCTGCACGACCTCTTCGAGGACAGTTTCATCGAGGTCCGCGAAGTAGGGGATGCCTCTCAGCATCCCTATAAGCTTCATGCTGTCAATGCGCTTGCGAATCAAGCTGCCTCCACCAGGTTCAGTGCGACGCGTTATCGTACCCCTCCTGTGCGAAAAGTCATAGCCCATATTACAGAATACGCCAGCGGTTCTGGTTAGGATGTGACTGCCTCGGTTCCCGTGACAACATACTCGTGGAAACCACTGCCAGTTCACGACTCTCGTCGTCACAACGGGCCCTTCTTGTGAAGAAAATCACAGCCAAATGCGTGCCGCCAATTCACAATGACCGCAAGCCGGCCGCGCTCGTGGTTGCGATGCATGGTGATGTCGTTTGAAACGACGCTGGCTCGTCAACATCCAGTCAATTCTGAGACAGAGGCGTCGATGCAGGCACAGGTTGAAGACAACTCAGCGTCGAAGAGCGCGCCACAGCCCGGGAAGTTTCCGGCAACCGACTACAATCGCCAGCCGTTTATCCTGGCCTGGGAGCTCACCCGCGCCTGCAATCTTGCCTGTATCCATTGCCGGGCAGCCGCTCAGATTCACCGCCATCCCGACGAGTTGTCAACAAGCGAGGCTCTTGGGGTCATCGATGAAGTCGCGAGGTTTGACATTCCCCCAACCCTGGTGCTGACCGGCGGCGACCCGATGCGCCGTCGCGATGTCCCAACCTTGATCCAGCATGCCACCAGTCTGGGGCTACGAACCGCGCTGACGCCCGCCGGAACACCTCTTGCCAGCCGCAAGAAGCTAGAAGAGGCGCGAGACGCGGGGCTGTCGCGAGTAGCGGTGAGCTTTGATGGCTACGACGCCGCAACCCACGATGCCTTTCGGCAGGTCTCGGGCTCATTCGAATGGACCCGGGCCATCGCCGGTCACACACGAGACCTGGGCATGCCGCTGCAGATTCACACAACCCTCTCCCGCCAGACGATCGGCTATCTCCCGAAGATGGCCGATCTTGCCGATGAGCTGGGCGCCGTCGTCTGGGCGGTGTTCTGTCTGGTGCCGACCGGTCGAGGGCAATTCGACGATGAAATCACGGCCGGCGAGTATGAGGAGACCTTCAACTGGCTGATTGATCGCAGCGCGACGGCAACCTGGAAATTGAAGCTCACCGAGGGCTACCATTTCCGTCGCGTCGCGGCCCAACGTAAAGCGCGAGCGGCGGTCGAACAACCGGTAGCCGCTGGCGACGGCATTGGCCGTGCTCCCAAGCCGGTCAACGCAGGCAACGGATTCTGCTTCGTGTCTCATACCGGTGATGTCTCCCCGAGCGGTTTTCTACCGATCAAGGCGGGAAACATCCGGCACGATTCACTTGTCGATCTGTATCGAAACCATCCAGTGTTCCAGGATCTCCGCGATCCGGCCATGCTCAAGGGGAAGTGTGGACGGTGCTCGTTCAAGAAGATCTGTGGCGGATCCCGGTCGCGTGCCTACGCTCACACCAGAGATTATCTGGAGAGCGATCCAGCCTGCCTGTACGAGCCGCCACTGGCGGCGGCAACTGCCTGACGCCAGATGATCGCGCCTGGTCTTTCCGAACCACAGCAGAGCGCCAGCGCGTCCGATCACCGCGTGGCGGTGATCGGTGGCGGGATTGCCGGGTTGAGTGCCGCGCTAACCCTCCACGAGGCGGGATTGATGGTCGTTGTCGTCGAGGCGGGCGATCGGCCCGGCGGCAAGATCTGGACCGACCGATCGGATGGGTACACAATCGAGGCGGGGCCGGATTCAATCCTCTCCTACAAACCCGCTGGCCTGGCGCTGATCGAGCGCATCGGCCTGCTGGATCGCGTGATCAACACCCGCGAAGACGGGCAGGGCAGCTACATCCTGCGCCACGGAACACTCCAGCCACTCCCGGAAGGCATGACGGCCCTGGTTCCGGTCGATGTCCGGCCGGTCATCGAAACCCAACTACTGTCCTGGAAGGCGAAGTTCCGGCTAGCCGGGGAATATTTCCTGCCAGCCCGGCGCAATTCCGGGGATGAGAGTGTCGGCGGCTTCGTCCGGAGGCGCCTCGGGGATGAGTTCTACCAGAACATGGCCGAACCGTTGCTTTCCGGGATTTATGCCGGCGACGCTAATCAACTGAGTCTGATGGCGACCTTTCCCCGGCTCAGAATGACCGAGCAGCAACATGGAGGGATGATTCGTGGCGCTCTCGCCCAGCGCCGACCGGCTTCGAACGAATCCACGACATCCCGTCGCTGGACACCGTTTATCAGCCTCCAGCAGGGGCTTGGGGAGATCATCGACGGGCTCGTCAACCGGCTTGAAGGCGTGCAAATCCGGACCGGCTGCCAGGCTCGCGCCGTTCGACCGACCCAGCCTGGGTACAGGATCGATCTCGCTTCTGGCGAATCGCTGGAAGCCAGCGCGATCATTCTCGCTACTCCCGCCTGGGTGACGGCAGGCCTGCTTCGTCCGATGGCGTCGCAACTCGCAGATGAGCTTGACCGGATTCCCTATGTGTCGACGGCTACGATCTCGATGGCATTCGAGACGCAGCGTGGGACAGACGGCGTTACCGGCCGTGGATTCCTGATCCCGCGGGCTGAACGCCGGGTCCTAACTGCCGTGACCTGGTCATCGAGCAAATTCGCGGGTCGCGCGCCGGAGGGAGCCCTGCTCATGCGTGGCTACGCCGGGCACGCAAGCGATCAGGAGAGCCTGAACCAGAGCGACGACGACCTCATCGCGGCCGTTCGACGCGAACTTGCGGAAATCACCGGTTTCACAGCCGAACCACTGTTCGCGCGACTGTACCGGTGGCCACGAGCGCTCCCCCAGTACAACCTCGGCCATCTCGAACGCGTCGCAAGCATTGAAGCGTTGACTGCCCGGTACCCGGGACTTGCCCTTACCGGCGCCGGATACCGGGGCGTGGGAATTCCCGACTGCATCCAGGACGGCATCAAGCAGGCTGCCGGACTCGTCGCACACCTCCAATCACTGGCGATGACCCCCGCCAGATAGCGGCGCCGCAAGAGATTCAGACAATCCCCAGAGGCGCCCGGACAAGGGAAACCTGGCCGCTGATTCAATGCCTCAACTACTCGCAGTGATCGACAATCTGGTCGCTTGTGAAATTTCGCACAGCCAGCGTCAGCAAACTAACGCAGAATGGCATACATTGTGGGATACCGGCTAGCTCGTTGTTGTGTGGCCCGCCCACCTTCGAAAATATGCCTAGAAATCCGGGAGAGACGAATGATGGCTGTCAGACACAGACTACTAATTCTCGTCACGTTTACGCTTATTGGAAGCTTGCTCCTCGTGAGTTGCATGGGCGATGACGACGATGATTCCACCCCGACGCCCGCAGAGCCAACCGCAACCGAGGTCGCTCAAGAGCCAACCGCGACCGCTGAAGACGAAGATCAGGACGACGAAGATGATGAGGGAGGACAGATCGGCCCGATCGAGGCAGTATCCCATGCCGAACCTTCGATCAGCGCCCTGGCAGACACCGATCGCACAATCTACGTCGCGACCGGAGCGGTGGTAACCTGGACCAACGATGGCGACGTAGTCCACACGATTACCAGCGATGATGGCTGGTTCGGCGGTGAAGTCCAGCCTGGAGAGAGTTTCAGCTGGCAGTTCGATCAACCGGGAACATTCCCGTACCATGATGAACATGACGACACGATCCAGGGCCGGATCATCGTCGTCTCCAGCTCCGCGGTCGCATCCGAATACTTCGACGGAAAGCCAATTGGCGAGTATTTCACCGATGCCTGTGGTGGCTGCCACGGCCCAAACCGGGAAGGCGGCACCGGTCCAGCGTTAGTTCCAGGACGGTTGACATCGGATGACGCTTTCTACTTCGACGTAATCGCGAAAGGTCGACCTGGAACGGTTATGCCCGCCTGGTCCCAGCTCGGGCTGAGCGACGAGGAGATCTGGGGGCTCGTCGGTTACATTCGCACCGAACCCGACGCCGACGCTGTTGAATGGGACCTTGAGGAAATCGCTCCGACGTTGGAAGTGCTGGTTGATGAGTCGACCTTGCCGGACGAGCCGCAACACAGTGGCAACATCGACAACCTGATGCTCGTAACCGAGCGGGAAGATCGCGCGATCGCCGTCATCGACGGTGACACCCATGAATTCCTGGCCGAGGTACCGGCTAGCTACCGGGCCCACGGCTACACGTTCGACCCGACTAACGAACGCTGGGCCTATAACGTTGGCCGCGATGGCTGGTTGTTCAAGATCGACCTCTACACGCTGCAGGCAGTCCGCAAGGTCCGCGTCGGGCTCGACTCGCGCGGGCTGGCAATGTCGGACGACGGCAAGTACCTGCTGGTTGGCAACTTTATTCCGAACAGCGCGGTAATACTCGATGCCGAGACGTTGGAGCCAATCAAAGTTATCGAGACCGTTGGCAAGAATCCCAGCGGAGAAGTGGTGAATTCTCGTGTCTGTATTACCAGCGATGTTTCGATGGAGCTGGTTGGCCCGTACTTCCTGATCGCGCTCAAGGAAGCTGGCCAGATCTGGAGAATCGACTTCTCAGACCCCGATTTCCCGATCGACAAGATAGAAGATGTCGGCAACATCCTCCACGACGGCTTCCTCAGCCCGGACAACAAGTACTTCTATGTCGCGTCGCAAACTGACAACTGGATGGCGGTCATCGACGTCGAGAATGCCGAACTGGTCGAGAAGATTCCAACCGGCGACACCCCGCACCCGGGCTCCGGCGCGGTCTGGGAAGCTGATGGAACCGAATATGGCGCAACCGTGCATGCAGCCGAAGGCAAAGTCACCATCTGGGATCTCGAAACGAACGAGATCGTTGGCACAGTGCCGACTGCAGGGCCGGGACTCTTCCTACGGGCAGCGGAAAATAGCCCTTACGTTTGGGCTGACGCGCTCTTTGGAGATCCATCAAACACGATTACCGTGTTCGAGAAGGAGGCCCCGTTCGAGGTTGTCGGCGTCATTGAAGATGGCGTCATGACCCTTCATCCTGAGTTCACGAACGACGGCAAGTTTGTCTACATCAGCGACTGGACAGGGAACGCGGTACGCGTCTACGATGCCGAAACGCTCGAACTGGTCGCCGAACTGACGGATATCCCGTCGCCAACCGGCATTTTCAACACGGTCAGACGGCATGAGCCGCTTGGCCACTAGCACAGGCGGACGGTGCGGTAAGAGGGGGTGGAGTTGAAGATGAAACTGGTTGCCGAAACGATCCGTCGCCAGTTTCCGATTCTCCAATCGACAAATGGTGGGGACCGCACCGTCTATCTCGATAGCGCCGCCTCGGCTCAAAAGCCGGAGGCGGTGCTATCCGCCATGGACAACTACTATCGCCACGACTACGCCAACGTTCATCGCGGGGTCTACGCGCTTGCCGACCGGTCGACTGAGGCATTCGAGCAAGCGCGCATCAAGGTAGCGGGCTTTTTCGGTGTCAGTGACGAAGCCGAAATTGTCTTCGTCCGCAACACGACCGAGGCGATCAACCTCGTTGCCGCCACCTGGGGAGCGGCAAATCTCGGGCCAGGCGACATCGTCGTTACCAGCGTCATGGAGCATCACTCCAACCTGGTGCCGTGGCAGCTCATCTGCCAGCGCACCGGCGCCCGGCTGGAATTCGTTGGCATGGACGAGCAGGGAAAGCTCAAGCTGGAGGACCTCGACCGCCACCTTGCAACCGGCAACGTCAAGCTGGTGGCGATGGTCCACGTCTCCAACATGCTGGGCACGATCAATCCAATCGAGGAGATCATCGCCAGATCGCACGCTGCCGGGGCCCTTGTGCTGGTGGACGGTGCGCAGTCCGCGCCGCACCTGCCGGTTGACCTGGCGACGCTCGACGCTGACTTCTTTGCTTGCTCTGGACACAAGATGTGTGGGCCGATGGGTTCGGGGATGCTCCACGGGCGACGCGAACTCCTGGAGGCGATGCCTCCCTACATGGGCGGCGGCTCGATGATCCGGTCTGTGGAGTTGCGAGAATCGAGCTGGGCCGAGATCCCGCAGAAATTTGAAGCGGGAACGCCAAGCGTCGCTGACGCGGTTGGCTTCGGCGCAGCCTGCGACTACCTGGCCGGGCTATCGATGCCCGCCATTCATACCCACGAGCAGCAGCTGACCCGCTACGCTTACGAGCAACTCCAGGAAATTCCGTCAATCAAGATCTACGGGCCGGGTTGGGACGAGCGAGCGGGGTGATCTCGTTCAACATCGGCCGGGTGCATCCTCACGATGTCGCGACGATTCTCGACGGCGAGCACGTCGCCGTCAGGGCCGGCCATCACTGCACCCAGCCCCTGCATCGGGAGCTTGGAATCGATGCTTCCGTGCGGGCCAGCTTCTATCTGTACAACACCTTGGAAGATGTTGACCGGCTCGTTGCAGCCCTCGATCGCGTACAGGAAATCTTCGACCTGGAAACCCAGATGTGATCAACGTCTGGATCCTGGCTCGCTGGCTCCATCTGGTGGCCGCGATTACCTGGATCGGCGGGATGATCTTCATCCTGGTCGTTCTCCTGCCAGTCGTACGGCCAGCGCTCGCACCCGACAGGCGAGCGCTGCTTGTTGGCCAGGTCGGCGTCCGCTTCGGCTTCATCTCACTCGCCGCGCTCATCATCCTGCTCGTCACCGGATATATCAACGGAGACCGTCGCAATGTGGATTGGACAGATCTCACCGCGACAACCTACGGCACACGATTGCTGATCAAACTCCTGCTGGTCGGGGTCATCGTCATCATCACCATGGTCCATGCCTGGTATGGCCAGCGCATCGTCAATCTGGCAAGACTTCCCGACGATGAGAAGAGCGAACCCTGGGCGCTCGCCCAGCGTCGCCGTCTCCACATCACCTCGGGAGCATTGTCAGCCATGAATCTCATCCTCAACCTGGTCGTCGTCTGGATCGCCGCATCGTTGATTGCCTGAGGCAGTCTGTCCGCCCTTCCGTAGAGGCGCCCCGCTTCCCGAGTGCAGATTGCGGCGCCGCGAGAGGTGAGATTCCCATGCCAGCCCTCCTACTGCTCCAGTCCGTCGTACCTGCATATCAAAGGATGCGCCACCAACGAGCTGATCAAGCGGCAGAACCGGCATTGGTTGCAGGAGGGGAAATGTAAGCCGGAGACTATCCTCCAGGACAGAGGTACCGCCACGGAGTGAGTACCGGAACGCGCTGGCTCCGCTTCGTCCGACTCCATCCAGCGCAAGCTTCTTCTGGTTGCTCTTTGCGTACGTTTCGTTCAGGTATATCCGCGAAACGCGAGATCAAGTCCTCTCCGACCACACAGAAACGGCGTAGCCTGGAAGTCCCGTTCGCACAGGTACACCGCCCACACCAAGACTCCTGGGCCTAACGGCTTATCCTCCGCGCAACCCATACTGGCCGCGAAGTCAATACGGCCGCGTGGCCGACAACGGCAAACCTGTCGAGAGGCAGGGACGCAAAGCTACGGGTCCTTCGTCTGAGGATCGCCGGGCTACCGAAGTCATGCGTGGGAAAACGGCTGACGCCGGAATCCCTCGCAGACAAAGTCTCGGGGGAAAGCACAATGTCAATCGCACGCTCCAGCTTACTGCGCATGCTGCTCGTGGTCGTGCCCTTGCTCACGGCCGTCCCGCTAATCACAAGCTCCGCCAACGCCGCCGCGGAACCAATCGCGGCGAGCATCAGTTTGTCCGCAGCTGAAGCCAGGCCAGGGGATGAACTCGGCCTCACCCTGCGGCTGCAGAACAATGGCCTGAAGCGATTCAGGGTGAACGCGACGATTACCGTGCGCGACCCGGGCGGCAATGTCATCCATACCCGCAGCTGGCAGAATCTCCGATCAAGCTCCACACTCGATTTGAACGATCGCGTAACCTTAACGATGAGTAGCGTGCCGGGTCTCTATCGCGTCGGCGTGACAGTCGAAGAGAGTCGCGGGCGACCGCCCACGGTCTATGTGAATGACGATTCGATGGCGACGTTTGCGGTCAAGGATTCGGTTCAACAGGGCAATGATCCAGCGCCTGACCCTACGGCCACTCCGAGCCCGCCATCCGAACCAACCGCGACACCGAGCCCAGAACCAACCGCCACGGCAACTCCTAGTCCAACGCCGGAGCCAACCTCACCCCCGGTTGCCGGAAACGACCTGCAGATCGGCGCATACGTCGCCGGGGGCGCCCAGAATCCCTCGCTGTATAACGCATTCGAGCAGATGGTTGGGCATCGCACCGAGATCATCCACTGGTATCAACCCTGGGGCGCGAACTACTCGAACGGATCCTGGTACCAGTCCGAACTTGATGTCGAGGCAATGCAGGCAGCCGCGAACCGCGGAGCAATTCCCATGATCACCTGGGAACCATGGGGGCAGATCAATGGGAAAGATGTCTCCCGCGTGCGGAACATCGCGACGGGAAGCTTCAATGACTACATCGACGCCTGGGCGATCGGAATCAGAGACTATGGTGGCCCGGTCTATCTGCGTCCCTTCCACGAGATGAACAACAGTTCCTATCCCTGGGCGTATGGACAGAACGGCAACACCGCAACCGACCTGGTCAATGCCTGGCGCCATCTCCACAATCGCTTCGAACAAGCTGGCGCAACTAATGTGATCTGGGTCTGGAGTCCGAACACTGAGAATTCGCTGGTCAAGTACACGGACATATATCCGGGCGACAGCTACGTCGACTGGTTCGGGATCGACGGCTACAACGGCGGCGATGTCTACCCCGAGTGGTGGGGCGGTTGGGTGACGCCAAACGAGATCTTCTACTGGTCGCTCATATCCATCGACCAGATTAACGCATCCAAGCCGATCATGATTGCTGAAACTGCGACCGTCGAGCAGGGCGGCAACAAAGCCGACTGGATCGAAGAGCTCTACGTCAACCTACCCGCCACCTATCCGCGCATTCGGGCTGTCCTCTGGTTCAACGAAGACTGGGGCAAGAACCAGGCCGATTGGAAAGTGGATAGCAGCCCCAGCGCCCTTGAGGCATACCGAAACAGCGCGGGGCAACATAGCCAACCCTAGCCCTCTGTAGATGTTCCCAACCCAAAACTCCGCTCGTGGATCCACGAGCGGAGTTTTCGCGTATCTATTCGTGAGATACGTAGCCTAAGCCTAAATATGAGTAGTACTTTGACAACTGGTCACTAGTACTTCTGTCATTGTCGGAGATTGACATATTTCCTATACTTTGGAGCAGGTTGCGTATAGGGAAGAAGAACTGGCAACTGAGAGAGGGACATCGGCGAGATGCGTCTGGCCTTGTTGGTCTATCCAAACTACGATGTGGCTTAGGAGAACGCTTCGGGTTCTTGCCTGGATGGTTTCCACGATGTGGCGGGCTGATCTAACCAGACCGGCCTGGAATCCAGCAAACGAACGCCGGCAACAGACTCGACCAGTGTCTCACTCCTCCGCCCCTCTTACATCTTATCAGTCTCAACCATTTGATAGTTCGCAAACGCTTCCGGAGTGGAGCGTAACCCTGGCGGGATCGCAGCCTCGCCAGAATGAACGCGTACACCGGCAAACGAACCGTCCCGATCCTGCTTCAGTTCAATTCCGAACCACCGTTCCCGCGATGTCCACCAGACAGCGGTGGACACTACGATTTCTCATGATCGGCTGGGCCATCGGGCTGATCGTGTTTGGCGTCTGGTGGTTCCAGCCGGCGCATATCAGCGGCTTGAGCGGATTCATCGTTAGCAGCGTCGTCATCGGGTACTCGCTGCTCATGCCAGCGTATTTCTTCTTCTTCCTAGGCCGGATACGAAAGCCGCGGGAAGATCTGGCGCTTCCCCCCGGTTATAGCGTCACATTCGTCACCACATTCGTGCCCGGTTCTGAGTCGATCGAAGTTCTGGAGCGAACGGTTCGCGCGATGCGCGACCAGGACGGCTACTCACACGATGTCTGGGTACTCGACGAAGGCGACGATCCAGCAGCCAGAATACTTTGTAGCCGCCTCGGCATCCACCATTTCAGCCGCAAAGGCATGACCAAATACCAGCAGGATCACTGGCCGTTCCAGGCACGGATGAAGGCCGGAAACTACAACGCCTGGCTCGACTGGCTTCAAGGAGAAGATCTCCATTACGACATCATCATCCAGATGGACACCGATCATGTTCCGCAGCCGGGCTATATGGCGAGGATGCTCGCTCCTTTCGCTGATCCGGACATCTCTTACGTCGCCGCACCTTCGATCGTTAGCGGCAATGCGAGTGAATCCTGGATCGTTCGCGCTCGCTACGAAATCGAAGCGACGCTCCACGGCGCCCTTCAGATGGGATACAACGCCGGTTATGGCCCGCTGATCATCGGCTCTCACGCCGCATTTCGCACCATGGATCTCATGGACATAGGCGGATTCCAGCAGACCTGGGCCGAGGATCACCACAACAGCCTCCGGCTGAACGCTGCCGGGTACTACGGGCTCTTCCAGCCTGATGCCATCGCCATCGGCGATGGCGCTGCCGCCTTCAAGCACGCCATGATCCAGGAGCAGCAGTGGGCCAGAGCCCTCACCCAGATCCTGTTCAAGTTCTTCCCGCGGGACGGCAGGGGGCTAAAATCGCGCGTCTGGTTCCAGTTCATGTTTGCCGAAACCTGGTATCCGGCCTTTGGGCTCTTCCAGCTATTCGGCTGGTTGATGCCCATCATCGCGCTGTTCAGCGGCGTTCCCTGGGTACGGGTGAGCTACCCGATGTTCCTGGCCCTCTACACGATGCTGACCGTCGTTACCGTTGGGATCGTATTCTGGGTTCGGCGCCAAGGGTGGCTGCGTCCGGTCGATAGCCCGATCATCAGTTGGCGCACATTGTTATTGATGCTTCTTCGCTGGCCGTACGTGCTGCTTGGCGTTGCCGAAGCCCTGCTTGGCATTGTCACCCGTCGCGATTTCGCGATACGTGTGACGCCCAAGGGACAGAGCCGCACCGAGACGTTGCCAATTGCCATGCTGGCCCCATACTTCGCGTTCATCGTCATGTCCCTGATGGCAGTTGGCTATCATCTGCAACGCCCGCATGTCGGGCCGGATTCAGCCAGGGATATCGACGGGTACATGTACCTTGCCTTGCTTAATATCGCCATCTACATCACGTCGCTGGCAGCCGTCACCTATCTGGATTTCCGCGAGAGTTTCCGATTGCGCGGCTTCGAACTAGCCCGCGTCCGACGCACATTTGCTCCGGTGGCCGCAAGTCTGGTCGCCGCGGCGATACTCGTAGGGGTCGCGTTGCCTGGAGCGAGTGATCGCATGTTCGAAGCGGTTCTTTGGACGAAGCCCGTCTCATCGGATGCTGCAAACCTGGACCAGGATTCATCACCTGGCAGCGCTCCAGCAGCCAGCGAACGTGCGTTGGCGGCTGATGCAACTGCCACATCGGAGCCCCCGGCTGCGGTCAAGACGATTCCTACACCCGCGATCGAACAGGTCGCCCAGGGCGGAAGCGCGCCCGAACTGGTGATCGACACACTGGCAGTTCCTAGATCGGTGCCCTTCGTCGGCATTTACCAGCCTGACGCCCCGCAGCTTGACGGCCGGTTGGAGGCGGAGCTGGCGTTCGTGCAATGGAAGCCCGGTGTTGCGTTCGAAGTCGATCTGTGGATTCAATACATGCTCTCCAATGGACGGCTACCAATCATCTCAATCGAGCCATTCCCCTGGAACATCGATGGCCTGACAGAAGAAACGCTGCTCGATGACATCAGCTCGGGGCGCTATGACGATACGATAGCCGAGATTGCAGCAGTATCCGCGCGCTACGCCCCACAGCCGATCTACCTGCGATTTGCCCATGAAGCCGATCTCACCGGGCTCTATCCCTGGTCACAAGGAGATCCGGGCGCGTACATCGACGCGTACCGCCACTTTGTGGAGGTTTCCAGAACACACAGCGACGGCAACCTGAGGTTCCTCTGGTCTCCAAGCGGGAACCGTGGATCCAACGCTTTCTATCCAGGTGACGATGTCGTCGACATGATTGGAATCTCAATTCTCGTTGCCGAGCAGTGGGAAGTACAGGCAGGCTTCGACACCCCACGACCATTCTCTGCAATGCTCGATGAGAAATACCCGATTGCCGATATCTTCGACAAGCCGCTGGTGATCGCCGAGCTTGCCGTCTCGTTGGACAGCGAGATCAGCAAGCAGGCCTGGATCAGCGAGATTCGAACCGTCAGACATCATTACCCGCGCCTTCAGGGCATTATCTACTTCAACGATCAGAATCCCCCGATGCGTGGTGTTGACGAGCGACCTGACTGGACGCTTTCGCCCGATCAGCTTGATGCGTATCTCAAGATCCATCACATCCCGAATCGGGTTCCGCCCAGGGCCCGATAGGACGAGGCATTCGATCATGCCAATCACATCGCCAAGAGCTTCCGCTAGTGGGGCCCACATTATGTATTACTATTCAGCTTGGCCTTGCAAAGCGTAAGTCATCTTGTCTACACTCTCCCGCATTGAGGGTGGCGCCTCTCCGGGGTGTGGGGCCCCGGTTCTGCCACTCGAACAAATGACCTCGCCGTGCGGCTGCCGTTCAGGACAGCTGTCGTTTACCGTGGGGAATGGGGAGAAACAATGGCGAACCGTCACCGCGCGGGAGCGTGGCTTCTATATGCTGTTCCACTTTTCTTTTCGGTAGCGATGATCTTTGCGTCTGGCATCCCGCGAGCCTCTGCGTCTGAAGACCAGTCTCAACAATTTCTCATCGGCGCCTACATCGCGGGAGCCGCGCACGATGCGGAAATCATGCACGCGTTCGAATCACAGTCAGCTTCGAGCCTGGATATAGTCACCTGGTACCAACCCTGGGGCGCGGATAAAGCACGGGGAGACTGGTACGCGCCAGAGTTCGATGGCGAGACTCTGCTACGGGTCACGGCCAGGGGCGCGCTGCCATTCATTACCTGGGAGCCATGGGGAGTCCGCAACGGGCAGTCGCCAGCCGATGTTTCATCGATTTCAGCCGGGCACTATGATGCCTACATCGACAGCTGGGCCGAAGGGTTGAAGGAGTTTGGCGGTCCGGTCTTCTTACGTCCTTTCCACGAGATGAACAACCCCGTCTATCCCTGGGCATATGGCAACAACGGGAACACGGCCCAGGACCTGATCGACGCCTGGCGCTATCTTCACGATCGAGTGGCCCAGGCCGGGGCGGTGAACGTCATCTGGGTCTGGAGTCCGAACACCGAAGCGGACAACATTCGATTGGCCGACCTCTATCCAGGCGATGAGTATGTTGATTGGTTCGGCGTCGACGGGTACAACGGCGGCGATGTCTATCCCGAATGGTGGGGCGGCTGGGCTTCGCCGGAGATGATCTTCGACCAATCGTTCCGGGCCTTCACCGCAATCAACCCGAACATATCGATCATGATTGCTGAAACGTCGTCAGTAGAACAGGGCGGCAACAAAGCAGCCTGGATTACCGAACTCTACACCCGGCTGCCCGATAGCTACCCACAATTGCGCGCGATCATCTGGTTCAACGAACAGTGGGGCCATGATGGAGCAGATTGGCGCATGAACAGTAGTCCGGAAGCGCTTGCCGCATTCCGCGCGGGTATTCAATCGGCCATCGAGAATCGGTAGAGTGACAAGGTTGAATTCCAGCTAACGACCAACCGCCATCCGGGGACGCCAGTCGAGCCGGTCGAGGGTGGCGGTCAGGGCCGCCGAGATCAGCAAGTCATCGTGGAGCGCGGGATCTTCAACCGACCAGCGCAGCAGCTTGCCCGGTCCCGGGAGAACGCTGTAGCGGCAAGCCGCCATCTGGGTCCGAAAAAGCCGGTCGAGGCGCTGCTGATCCACGTCCGGGCAGCGTGCGGGATCGAACGATCTCAGCCTGCCAGCGTCGATCATCGCCAGGAAGTCCCAGCCCAGTTGGCTCTTGCTGGTTGAACTGAAGACGAAGGGGTGAACGACGTGATCCCCCAGCGATGCGCGCAGGAAGCTCGCCAGCCCTGCCCCGATCCCGGTTGCGTCGATGACGACCTTGCGAGCCCGCCAGACGCTGGTCGCGAGATTGACGATCCGCTGGTGTAGCTCGCCATGGCGAACCCCGGTCCAGAGATAGCGGGCAACGATCTCGTAAAGCGCGGGCGCACCGGGGATGACCCGGACCACCGTCACCGCCGTCGAATCACGGCGGGGCTGCGCCCGGCGCAGGGCTTGTCCCTCGATACCATCCTCGACTTCGCCGGCGACATCGATCAAGAGCGCATAATCAGCTACATCGCCCGGCTCACGGCGCAACATGGCCGGGTGGCTGCCGTCGAGCATGGCTATGCGTTCCGGCGGGAACAGCCTGCCATCGCCATCCAGCTCCTCAAGCTCATACTCGGTGCGGATGAAGGGGTGCTCTTTACCCAGTGCTTCCATCTGGCCCCGAACATAGACGCCATAACTCGGAACCGCTTGGGCTACCTCCCTCCAGGCGACCTTGAACAGTCGCTTTCGGCCGTCGAGCGCTTCGCGGTCACGCAGCAGGCGCATCTGCCGGGCGAGCAGGGTGTCGCTGGTCCAGATAGTGCCGAGGAAGAGCGTGGTTGCGTTCGCGCTGGCCGCCATCGGCGCGAAGACGGCGTCCCAGACATCCGGGGCGATGTCTTGTGCCTCATTTGCCACCAGCAGCAGGCTGGCGGTGTTGCCCCGGCTGTTGGCCGAACGGGCAGCGGAGAGGAACCGGGCGCTCGCACGTCCGAGCTCGACGATCGTCCCTTCCCGCACGCGCACGACGTCGCGCGTGAGGATGGTGTCGAGCCGGGAGAGCAGGCGGTCGCGAGCGATAATCCCCTGGGGGCGGAGAGCCGGCGTGGCGACGACGATGCTGCCGCCTGTGAGCCGGTAGCGGCTCAGCAGGAACGAGCAAAGCTGAGCGAGCGCTTCGTCCTTGCCCGATTGCCGGCTGAAAATGGCGGCGAACGTCTCCCCACGCCGCTCAATGACGCTCTCGGTAACAGCGCGGGCAAACTCGAGTTGATAGGGACGCAGCGCCCGACCGTGATGCAACCCGTGACTAAAGGCTTCAACGTCGCTATGCAGCGCTCGCAGGGCGTCATGAACAACTGGAGAGCTATCCTCTGTCACAATCTCCTCCTTTATCGACTATCGACCCCGGACGAGCGCTTGCATCAGCCGCCAAAGAAACGGGTTCCCGCCTCGGCAAGAATCGCCGAGATGACCATGAAGATCAGCGCATCAAGGCGCCGCCGCAACGAGCGCACATCCTCCTCTACCTGCTCGACCATCTGACGCGTCGTCTCTTCGTAGCTTCGAGATGGAGATAGTGGGTTTTTGTCCGGCTCTTCCCTGTCGCGAAGGAGGTCCAGTAGCCGGTCGGTTCCACGCTTATCCATTACCCTTCACCCAGGCCCATCTCTACGAGCACGGTGGTCAACGCATCGGCAAGGTCGTCCGCCAGATCTCCAGACAGCGCGCGCTGCATCTTGACCGCCCGGACGATCGAATCGACCAGCCGCGCGACGGTAGCGGCGGTGCTTGCCGGATCGCCCTCCAACGCGTCCATGGCGATAACCCGGTTCAAGACAATCCTCAACGCTCCGATCTCATGCTCCAGAGAGCGATCGGAGCCTGCCTGTTGGATGATCTCCTGCACGGCCTGTTCGACAAGTTCGTGAACTCGCCCGGCGCGCACCGCGCGGGCATAGGCCTCCGAACGACTCAGGCGTTCGTCTCCTTCAACTGGACGACCAGGGCTGGAATACTCGTCGGTCCGGTGGGCATAGCAGTACCTCGCGCCCCGCATTGCCCAGGCACGACAGCCAGGACGAGCGCATTTCTGCGACATGATGATGACTCCATTCATAGTGTCATTGCGACAGAGATCTGCCGGGCATACGGAAACGACGAACCGTCCCCGGCTTCCGGAGAGTTCGCCTCGCCAGCGTTTTAGTTCGTCTGTACTTGGCCGCAGCCGGGCGGCTAACCCGGACCATGGGCCGGTTGGTTCCATCTGTTGAAACGCGCCAGCTTCTCCCGGCGCCACATTCCCAGATCGCAGGTTGACGTTAGTCCGGGTGATCGTTCTACCGGGCAAAAGAAACGACCCCGGTGACCGAAATCAGCGGGGTCGCCCTGTGTATTCGTGTCTCGCGCGTCAGTTCCAGAAATTACTCTACGCGGTAGAAAACGCCTTGTCCCTCGACGTTGAATATCTGTATCGCGACGCTTGATGCCCTGCGATCCGGGGCCATCTCGAAGGTCATGGCGCTCAATCCTCCAGCATTTTCACCGGTAGGTTGATAGAGATACACATCATGGTCGTAATGCTGCATCGCGTGTTCCTGTCGATTTGGTCCGAGGTAGAGCGCCAGTTCGCCTCCCTGATCGGCGATCTCAATCTCTCCGTAGAGATCGTTTGCATAGATCCCGGTGTAAGCGCTGGCCTCCAATGCTGGTGACGGCGGCTGGGGCGGGGAATCGTAATTGCTCTGGTACGGCGGCGCCATGATGACGGCGAAGATTTCCCCAAGCAACGTGATGTAGTCATTCTGGATCGCTCCGGTCTGAACCAGGTCCAGGAAGCTCGCCTCGATGGCTTCTGGAACACCAATCGGCATCCCATTGGTCAGGACCGCCATGCCAAGCTGGTGAGATGGCAACAGGAACACTGCCGTCGCCGCGCCGAGCGCGAATGCCCCGGAATGACTCAGGCGGACCAGGCCGTTGCTCTCATAGCTCACGTTCCAACCAAGCCCGTAGAAACCAGCAAAGTTCTCGAATGGATCAGCGGCGGGATTACTAACGATCTGCGGGCGATGGGTCTCCGCGAGAGCGGCGGCGGAAATCACATCCTCGCCGTCTATCGTGCCGTTGCCGAGTTGGAGTCGCAGCCAGGTCATAACGTCCCGGATCGACGAACTTACACCACCCGCTGGGGACTGTGCGTCAGGATCGCGCTGGTACCTGGCGACCCACGTTCCATCGACCAGCACATGCCCAGCCGCGCGACGGTTTGAGTCGATGAAGTCCTGATATCGTGAGCTGGTGCTCTGCAATCCGATGCGATTGTAGAGACGTTCTGCCGAGAGGTCCTCCCAGCTCATGCCGGCGGCCATCGCCGCGGCCTCGGCGGCAGCCGTCAAGCCAAAGTTCGTGTATTTATAGGCCGAGCGCATGCTGGTGGCCGGTCGCTGGTAGCGCAGCCGGTGGAGAACTTCAGCCCGGTCGTAGCCAATGTCTTCGAGCAAATCCCCGGCATGATCGGGCAACCCACTGCGATGGGAAAACATGTCGCGGATTGTGACGTTGCGGGTGACCCACGGCTCATACATCTCGAACGCAGGGAAGAGATCGCCGAGTCGTGAATCCCAGCTAACAACTTCGTCGCCCACCAGCCCGGCAACAACCGTCGATGCGATCGGCTTGGAGAGCGAGGCAAGCTGGAAGACGGTGTCCGCGGTCACCCGTGGACTGAGTCCCGCCTCGCGCACCCCGAAACCCTTCAAGTAGACAACTTCGTCGTTGCGGACAACACCTACCGCGATCCCCGGCACGCCAGTCCGTTCCTGCGCATCAGCAACGATAGTGTCCAGCTCGGAAAGCGCCAGATCAACGTTGTCGCCATCCGCTTGCAGCGCCAGGGAGGGGCTTGCGGATACTGTCTTACGCAAGCCAGCCATTCCTAACGAGGCAGCGGCAAGACCCACCGCGCCAGTCTTGAACGCGCGGCGACGCGACATCGATAGCGCGAACTGGTTCCTGATTTTGGACTCATGAATCTTCAAGAAGACTGCCTCTCGTCTGTGGATGCCTCAATCAATAGCATTGAACGGTTTGCGTCGATTATCCGCTACTCCCCATCGTCTCCAGCGAGCGAATCGTCGACCCAGGGAACGCCACCATCAAAATCGCCAAGTGGCGCTTCACGCCCGGCCACGTCCGAGATGGCATCGGTCATCAGGTAGGCTGGGTCAACATGGCCACCTTCATATGGAACCTGGTCAGAATTCACAACCACGACGATCACAGCGTCGAGATCGGGGCGATAGTAGGTAGTGGCGTTATATCCCGGAAGTTCACCACCATGTCCCCACCAACCATTCTTGAATCCTATGCCCAGAGCGTAGGATCGTTCCGGCGTGTTTGGCCCAACGGTCAACTTCGTGAGACGTTCGGCCTGCATCTCAGCGCTCAGCAGCTCGCCACTCCCGAGGGCACGCCCCCAGACATACAAGTCGTCGAACGTTGAAACTATGTCGCCGACTCCCCATCCCCAGGATGGATTCCAGAAGGTCGCGTCCTGGACACCGACCGCATCATCAGGCAAACCTTGCGTCGTGTAGCCGTGAGCGAAAGGCTCCGGGAGATCGGATGAAGACGGGTGCCAGGTGTTTTCCAGTCCAAGCGGGACGAGGATCAACTCCTCCAGCACCTCAGCGTAGCTTCGGCCCGTAACTTGCTCGACGATCAGCCCGAGCATGACGGTGTTCGTGTTCGAGTAGAACCAATCAGTTCCAGCCGGGAAGCACGCCGTCGGGGCATACGGGCAGCCAGCAGCAGTGTTGCGAAGCCCTATTTCAACCAGTTCCTCTGGCTCCCACGCTCGCTGTGGATTGGAGAACAGCGTGTCCTGAAAGTCAGGATCTACTGTGTAGCTGGCTAACCCGCTGGTGAGACTCGCCAGGTGACGCAGGGTAATGGTATCCCCGTTCGGCACATCGTCGAAGTACATGTCGACCGTGTCGTCGAGGCTCAACAGGCCCTCATCGGCAAGTTGGAGTATCAGCGTCACCGTGTACGTCTTGGTGACGCTTCCAATCCGGACATGCTGATCGAAGGCGAGCGGTTCACCTGTGGATGTGTCAGCCTCACCCAGAACGCCAGTCCAGGCCCCAACGCCGGGAACCCAGACACCAGCCATGATGCCTGGAAGGTCGAGTTCTGCGTGCCAGTACTGGAGGTTCGCGTCGAGTTCGCGTTGAATGCGCGGGCTGAACCCGTCATCTGTCGAGGTCATCTCCACACCCAGATCGGCCATGACAACCTGGCCATCTGGACCGATCTCCAATCTGGCCCGTTCGAACCACTGAGTCATGACATTGTCGTTATTGGCACTGGACTCCAGTGCTGCTTCAGAGATAGGAAAACCAAAAAGAGCCAGCGATTCACGGAAGGAGACGCCTTCGTCGCCGAGTTCAATGCCGTGGGAACTCCAATACTCCCAGAACTCGCCAGCAATGGCGTGACCGGTCTCCGAGAAATAGTTCGGAGCAGCTGGATCGCCAGCCGGCAATGTCCACCAATCGACTCCGCGTCCATAAAGCAGCGCTTCATCGCCCACGCGCCCCGCCAGGATTTCGTAAGGAGTGCCCGCATTCTGTGGATGAACCTCAAGCCGGGCCTTTCCAACATATTGGACAATTGCTGGCTCCAGCGTGTCAGCATTGATTTCTTCATAGGCGTCGGTCAATGGCATACCGAAGTTGCCAGCGCCGTCGTTCTCGTTCCAAAAGACCTCGAAAGCGTCGCAGAGATTGTGACCGGTTTCTTCAAAGTGAACGCAGCCGTCAACAGGTTCGGACGATGCGGCAACGCTGGCGAGATTCAACATCAGGAGCGAAGCGGCTAATGACACAACGAGCATGCGCCGCAGCACAGGTTGAACTCTCTTTTGTCCCGATCTCCGGCTATTTACGTGCATAATGATTCATTCCCCCGCAGCCTTCCCTGGTTCTTTCTCTCAGCAATCTAGATAGATTTCTCGAACCCGCACAATAGCACTCAGGTATCGGATGCCCCATCACCGGCCAGGCGTCGCTGTCTCCTCGACTCTGGATCGAAACTGAAAGCTCCTCGGAAAATGCAGGAGCTTCGCTACCTTTAACGAGCCTCCCGAGCTATAGAAAACGTGCCACATTCGTCAGGATTCGACTCAGATCGGCTGCGAAGGGGAGCATATCCGGGCGAAATCAGTTTCTCGGGCAAACGGAAGCGGGACCCTTGCGGGTCCCGCGCCAATGTTTGGCTGGATGGCAGGGGAGAGAGAGGTAAAAGAAGTTACCGCCTTTGATAGGATATACAAGGCCAAACGGCGGCGGTGTCCGTACAGCCTATCGTGACCGGATCGCTAAATCCATGAGTGGTCACGAGTCGATCGAAGATGATCGATTTGAGGTTTTTTGCAGCTCCTCTGCCATCACCATTCCAGTGTCGTACCGGCACAGTATATCCTACCGCCCCAGATAACGCAATATCGTTATCTGGTGATATGACGTGCGCGCTCGCCAACCCGGAACGATCAGGCACAATTAGCATTGTGGCATTCAGACACGGGCTAGCTGCTGCCAGAATGGATATGACGCGTGAACGTCCGAACCTATGCAAAGGTTGCCGCATTTACCGCTGGCGCGGTCGGCTTGGGAATTGAGCTAGCTGCCGAGCGACTGCTCGCGCCAGCTTTTGGCACCACCCTCGATCTCTGGTCGCTGATCATTGGCCTGACCTTTGCCGCGCTGTCTCTGGGTTATGAGATAGGCGGACGCTACATCGACCGGCATCCAAGCGTCCGCATTATCAGTTTCTGCCTGCTCGGAGCCAGCCTCTGGTCAATTGGCGTCGCGCTCGTCGGGCGAACGATCGCATTCCAGATTCAGGAATGGACGTTTGATTTCGGCGGCGTCACCTTCGGGATCCTCCTGGCGGTGCTGACACTGATCACCGTCCCACCTTTCCTGATCGGCATCATCACGCCATCGGCGATCCGGTTGACGATCCCCGAGGTCGGCGCGACCGGCTCCTCGGCCGGTACGATCTTCGGGCTGAGCACGGTCGGCGCATTGCTCGGCACCTTCATCCCGGTGCTTCTTCTGATCCCCTTTATCGGCGTTCAACTGACTTTTATCGTCGTCGGATTGGTCGGCGCACTGGTGGCGCTGCCTGGTCTGACCAGCATGATCAAGCCCGCCACGCCTGTTAGTGGCCCATCCGCTGGAGAGCCAGTGGTCGCTGCACGTTCCACAACATCGTGAGGAAGGCAATCCAGTTGTTCAGATCGCCACCATGCCATGACGCATAGCGATTGCGACGGCTTCTGAACGACTAGCCGCGCCCAGTTTCCCCAGTACAGATCCAACATGAAACTTGACCGTATGCTCGCTGATGCCGAGTTCGAGCGCGATTGCCTTGTTCGGATAGCCCCGGGCCACAAGGTTGAGCACCTCGATTTCCCGCGGACTGAGCACCTCGATCTCCTCGTGCGCTTCCGGGGCGGGCATCGAGCCGCTTCGCAATAGAGGCAGGATTCGCGGGTCAAATATGGCAAGTCCGGCCGCCAGAGAACGCAAGCCAGCCACAATTTCATCCACATCGCTGTCACGCAACAGCACGCCGCGAAAGCCCGCAGAAAGCGCCCCGAACCCGGCTTCCTCATCGTCCGCCAGGAGGAGAATTGGCGGCAGCGCCGGTAGGCCACCAGCGTCATCGAGGTCGTCAGCCATCCAGTCAATATCAGCAAGGATGGCCTGAATCTCGCGCCCCGCAATCGCTTCCGGCAGCGCCCGCCACTCGCTCGCGCTGCCGGCATAGACCATCGCCTCGCCAGCATCAATTACCGCCCGCAAACCAAAGCTGATTGTGGGATAGGCGGCGAGCGTCAAGACGCGCACAACTGGCGCCAACTACTCGAAATCCGGATTCGGACCTTCCGAGCGCACGTGCTCGACTTGAACCAACGCTTCTCGGAGGTCTTCAAGCCATTCGGCCTGATTGCGGGCAACCAACTTCACGCACCAGGCGAGAGCATCGCTGCGGCTCCTGGCAACGCCAGCGTCGATTAACGTGTCCAGCGTCCGTCGCTCGGGCATTCTCAGACGGGTCATGACCGGCACGCTGAGGTTGGTAAAGGGCTTGTAATATCCGCCACAAATAGCGGCCCAGGAGACCTGCCGTCCGAAGAGTTGCTGGGCTTCGTCGGCAATCCGTGTGCGGCGCTCCCTGGTTTCGCCACGGAAATTGTCGATACGCGACCGAAGGGCCGCGCTGCGCAACTCTTCCGACGCATCCTCTGGAATCTTCGGCTCACTCAAATCGCCAACAACAAGAATCTCCTCGCGATCGAAGGTGACTCCGGGCGGATCGAGAAACCAGTCATCGGGAATCCGCCCGGCAAACCATCCCGTGAGTTCTTGCTGCAGATCGGCCACGTTACGCCTGCTTTCTGCCCACCGGACCGTGGAAACCTGATTACAAGATTACATGACGACGATCGTAGTTCCCAGCCCGACTAGCGCAGTTCACAGGTTATCGGTCACGATGGCTCCGTATTCTGGTTCCGTGTTCCGGTGATCTACTTTCTCCCGATCTCAGCCGGCGGGAAGCTCAGCGCGTGCTCGCGCTCGATGGCCCGTGCTGCTCGCAGCAGCAGCACTTCCTGCCAGGGGCGAGCGATAATCTGCAGGCCGATTGGCAGCCCATTTTTGGACGACACGCCGACCGGGACACTGATCGCCGGCCATCCATTCTGATCCCAGATCGATGTAAAACGGATGAGGGACAGACATTCTTCCCCCGCCAGCGGGGGGTGAAGGGCGAGCGTTGGGCTTACCGCCAGATCGTATCCGGCCAGGACTCTCTCTACCCGCTGGAGTCCGGCATCGCGCCGCCGGCGTTCGGCCATGACCTCCGCGCCGCTGACGGCGCGTCCCCGTTCCAGAACTCCTCGCACGTAGGGACTGAGCAACTCCGCATGGTCTTCGAGCAGCGCGCCATGATGATCGTAGACCTCGGCCAGGTACATCGCGCCGTCCACATTTAGGTCTCGCATGAAGGACAGGTCAATTGGTTCGATATGCGCGCCAGCTGCTTCCAGCGTCCGGAGTCCGGCCTGAAAGCCCTGGTAGATGTCGTTGCTCACCGGCTCGCCGCCGTCGTCCGCAAAGGCGGCAATCCGCAATCCAGCAATGCCGTCTTCGAGGCTGATTGCGTACTCAGGCACTGGCACGTCCCGGCTATGAGGGTCCGCCGAGTCGAAGCCCCCAAGCACGCGCATCAGGAGCGCCGCGTCTCTCACGGTGCGCGCCATCGGTCCGGCGTGGTCAAGTGAGAGTGAAAGTGGCAGCACGCCCTTCAAGCTCACCCGCCCATAGGTCGGCTTGAGCCCGACCAGCCCGCAGGCGGCGGCGGGCATACGTATTGAACCGCCAGTATCCGAGCCGGGCCCACACCATGCCATCCCGCCAGCGATCGCCGCGGCGGTGCCGCTGCTCGAACCAGCGGTGTCGTATTCGATATTCCAGGGATTGTGGACTGCCCCATAGGTCGGGTTGATCGATGTCGGCTCTTCGGCGAACTCGGGCATGCCAGCT
This sequence comes from uncultured Chloroflexia bacterium, assembly GCA_963709995.1. Classification (GTDB taxonomy): domain Bacteria; phylum Chloroflexota; class Chloroflexia; order Thermomicrobiales; family CFX8; genus JAUIIK01. The sequence goes on from CAVPYN010000014.1 coordinate 109,030, forward strand.
TTGCCAATTGAGATTGCCCCTGCTTCCCGAAGCAGGCGGACAACGGTCGCATCTTCCTCCGGAAGCCTGTTTCGATACACCGCCGAACCACCGGTTGTAGGCGTCCCTGCCGTGTCGAACAGATCCTTCAAAACAATCGGGATGCCGTGCAACGGCCCGCGATCCACGCCGGACGCGAGCTCGCCGTCACGCTCGATTGCCGTTTCCAGGGCAGCGTTGCCGGTCATCGTGATAAAGGGATTGAGCGCCATACCCCAACGGTCAACCTGCTCTAACACTGCCTCCACCAGATCGAGCGAGGAAACCTCATGTCTCCGCAGCATTCCGGCAACGACGTACATAGGCTCGAATATCAGCTCGGGCATGCCGCGACTCCAAGTTCTCTTGCGCGTATCCGTCGTTTCCACGATCCACCGGCACTCGAGTGAAGACGATCCGATCGTGCCCATCGTACGACAACGGCGACAAGATTCGGATCTTCACGTTGAGGATCGCTCGCGAGACATTATGTCGATGAAGTGGTTCGCCAGACGGCCTGCTGGCGTCCAGCCGCCTACGGTGTTCGCCTGCGGCCGGCGGTCCGCTACCGCGTACGTATGCATGTCTGCTTCTCGTTTCTGGGACCAACAGTGCCCGGGATAGATCGAGTGGGTAGATACCGGTAGATTGACCCTTAATCTCCCCGGTCGCAGACTGAGCCAACATCGCCACCAGTCGGAATGAACCGGATTGGTGGTTGAAAGGAGACGAGAATGAATGCCAGACCAACGGCCCGCGACTTGATGCACGACGCTGACAACCTGATCGGCGCGGACGAGCCGGTTCGGTACGCGAAACCACAGTTTGAGTTGGAGACGACTCGTTCCCTGATTCTGGTCGATGGTTCGGGTCCGGTTGGCTTGCTGACCCGACAGCGGGTGAACGGGCTAGGCGAAGCGGAATGGGATCTGCCGGCACGCGAATTCGCCGTGCCGGTTCCGATTCTCAGCCAGACACAGCCTGTCTCATCGGCTCGCCAGGGTATCGCGTCGGTCGACTTTGAAGCCGATCGCATCCCCGTCGTCAACGATGAAGGCCGACTTGTGGGCATCGTGGATCGCGAAACGCTGATGCGTGAAGCCGAAACCGCTCACGTAGACCGCGGCCCGGTTCATATCAGAGGCAATGGCGGGCGTGCCGTGGAGCTACGGGTTGGCATGACGGTGCGCGGGGTGGATGAAGAGAAGCTCGGCAATGTCGACGACGTCATTGTCAATCGAGGCACTGTCGGTTCATTCACGATCAGCCATGGCCTACTGGGACGCCATCATACGCAGGTGACAACCGAGCACATCGCGGCGATCGACGATCATTCCGTCTATCTCGACTTCGGCAAGACCGAGTTCGACTTTCTTCCAGATGTTGAGGACACGACCAAGAACGACGCTCGCCCCGCGCTGACCTGACCAGCCTTCAACGACCCCGCGCCTGATTAGCCGGTAGCTGAGCTTCCGGCAGGCTTTGGACGCATTCAACATGAGCGGGTGTGATTCTCGAATGCCGAGTCACACCCGCATCAGCGTTGCCGCCCGCTCGGCCACGGCACAGACCGTGAAATGAAGGTTGGCACGCGGCCCGAACGGGAACACCGAAGCATCCACGACTCTGACACCAGCAGTCCCGCGCACCCGGCAACGACTGTCGACGACCGCTAGCGGATCGCGTGCTGGACCCATCTTGCAGGTGGTCGAAGGGTGGTAGGTCGTGCCGATCTCCGCCCGCACCACTTGCTTCAACGCCTCGCGATCGGTCAAGTGTGGGCCTTCGCGCATCGGCCCAGCCAGCATGTCCCGCAATGGCAGGGTGGAGGCGATGCGTTGCATCAATTCGTAGCCATCGCATATCGCTTCGAGGTCGCGGGGATCACTGAAATAATTGTGGTCGATTGCCAGTCCCGCCTCTGGGTCCGCCGACGTTAGACGAACCGTCCCCATCGAACGAGCAAATTGAAGGCTCACGCCAAACGCCAGCGTCCAGGCATTTGCCCGTTCATCGAACGCCTCGCCAGGATAGAGATGGATGTCGATCTCCGATTCGCTCTGGCTACTGCGCGCCTTGAGCATCGTGTTGATGAAGGTTATGTGCTCTCGCGATTGCCCGGAGCGGATGACGAACGAGGTCAGGCCGCTTTGCCGGGCAATCTGCGGATGATCCATCAGGCTCCGACCCACGCCAGGCAGATCAACAACCGGGTCGATACCTAGCTCCCCCAGTTCATCCGCCGGGCCGATGCCGGAGCGCAGCAGCACGGCAGGCGATCCATACGCGCCACAGCAGAGCACAGTCTCATCAGCCCGAAACTCGCGCCCGTTGGCCGTGCGAACGCCGCGGACAACCCGGTCATCAAGAATCAGACGATCGACCAGGGCTCCCGCGACGATCTCAAGATTCGGTCGATCTCTCGCCGGTGCCAGATAACTAAGCGCGCTGTTCTGGCGATGCCCGCCGGTCAAGTTCTTCGGCGTCTCACCGACGGACGGAACCTGCACCTCCGCGCCATTGATGTCGTCGACATATTCGAAACCAAGCTCCTGGGCCGATTCAAGAAACGCATGGTCGATCGGCGACTGATCGGCCGGCAACGCTCTCTCGATCGTTACCGGCCCGGCCGTACCATGAAGGGGACCGCCCAGTGGGTCCGACTCCACTCGCCTGAAGCTCGGCATCAGCGAGGCGGCGTCCCAGCCGGGATTGCCGCTTGCCGCCCAGCCGTCGTAATCCAGCGCCGAACCACGAATCCACATCGCCCCGTTGACCGTCGTCGAGCCGCCGATCACTTTGGCCCGGGGCAACTGAAGTCGACGACCAGCCGGATCGGGCAGGTGAAAATACTCCCAGGAATGGGTGTCCGCCCTCAATCCAACCGGATCGAGCATGTCTTCTGGCCAGTTCGACGGGTCAGAACCGTAGTCAGGCCCAGCTTCAAGCAACAGCACCGACCGGTTCGAATCTTCACTCAACCTTGCGGCAAGGACGGAACCAGCCGGCCCCCCGCCGACGATAATGACACTGTAGCGCTCGCTGTTCATTGGCGTTCCCTTTCAGATTCATCTTAGACCGTAGCCAGCGCGCACGTCTGCCATGCGGTTATCATGCGTTGGGTGGATCCGGACTGAGCGGGAAGAGAGCAGCGTGCCAGACACCGCCAGGCATCTGATATTCAGCGAGGGCGAGTTCGAACGGCGATGGAATGTGCTCCGCAAGAACATGGCGGTCCAACGCAGTGAACTGGCGATCATTGCGGACGCCGACACGATCTTCTATCTGACCGGCTTCGCGGGCACGTCGACGACATTCCAGGCATTGATCGTTCCACCAGATAGGCATCCGCTGCATCTCCTCCGATATGCAGAGCAGGCCAGCTTCGATTCCAGTTCCTATCTGGAGCGAGCCCACTTCTACAACGACATTGATGATCCGGTGTTCACCCTGGCAAACCTGATCGATGAAATTGCACCCTCGGCCCTGAGGATTGGCATCGAAAAAGCCTCTCCGCAGCTATCGGTTTCCCGCTTCGAACTCCTCTCGGCCGCGCTGTTCAACCGCACCTTCATCGACCTGTCGCTCGAGATCGGCTGGCAGCGCCTGATTCGATCCCGGGAAGAGATCGCAATGCATCGCCGTGCGGCGGTCGCGATCGAGCGCGCGCTGTCCGCCGGGATCGAGGCCACCAACGTGGGCGCAACCGAAAGGGATATTGGCGTCGCGGTGGCTGCCGAACTCGTCCGGGCCGGAGCAGACACCCCACGCATTGGCGTCATCGGTTCTGGTGAACGTCTGCTTCAGGTCCACGGTGGGCTGAGCGACCGGGTGCTTCAATCAGGCGACCTCGTCCGGCTGGAGATGTCCAACTGCGTCAACCGCTACTGGGCGCGGATCATGCGGATGATCTCGCTCGGCCAACCATCGCCCGAAGAACGGGAACGCTACGATCTGCTACGCCGCCTGCAGGACGAACAACTGGCCCGGATGAAACCCGGCGCGATCCCGATGGAACTTGACGCGGTCGTGCGCGACAGGCTGCCAGATGACGAGTGGGCGATGCAGCTCACTGGTTATGCACTGTCGTTCCATGAACCGTCGGTCATAGGCGGCGACATCGACCGCTACCGGGTCGCAGCCGACGAAACGCGCCCTCTCGAAGCCGGCATGGTGCTGCATGTCTATGTCACTTGCGGGCCGATGAGCGTCAGCGAAACGGTGGCAATCACCGAGCGCGGAGCCGAGCGACTTACAGCCTATCCGCGGGATATGATTATCCGCTGACCTTGCCACCAGAACGGCTTGCTCAGGGATAGTTGATATACTGCCGCAGGCTACGGAAAGTGATTCGGGTTATGTCTGGAATGGAAGTGGAGTTGGCCTACCAGGTGCGTGAGCAGCTGCGCGCGGGAGCATTTGCGATTCTCGTCTTCGGGGCCATTCTGACCCTCGTATCAGTGTTTGCCGATCCTCTCGCTCTTGGCCTCCCCCACTCCGGTTTCGGCTGGAAGCAGACGCTAGGCACGATCGTTGGTCTGAGCATCACAGCGCTCGGATTGTGGCTAACGCTCCGCATGGGAGAAGATCGCTCCTGACCCATATTGGCCACATGGCTCCGGCATCGCACCGCTTCATGCAATCTGGCGCAAGGCGAACCGTCGCGACAGGCTGATCAAGCGCGGGAGGTATAGACGACAGATATGAAGGGCATCATTCTGGCCGGGGGACTCGGCAGCCGGCTCTACCCCCTCACCTACGCCACGAACAAGCACCTCCTGCCGGTCTACGACCAGCCGATGATCTACTACCCGATCCAGACGCTCGTCTCGGCAGGAATCGACGAGATCATGATTGTTACCGGCGGCCCGCATGCCGGTGACTTCATCCCGGTCCTGCGCAACGGTCGGGAGTTTGGTATTCGCAGCCTGGAGTATGCCTATCAGGAAGAGAACGGCGGGATCGCCCAGGCGCTCGGGTTCGCGCAGACCTTTGCCGACGACGATCCGATCTGCGTCATCCTTGGCGACAACACCACGGATGCCGATATCGGACCGGTTGTTAGCAGCTTTCAAGACGGGGCCACGATCTTCCTTAAAGAAGTGCCCGATCCCCACCGTTTCGGCTGCCCGGTATTCGCCGAAGACGATCCATTGAAGATCATCGAGGTTGAGGAAAAGCCGCGGAACCCGCGCAGCCGCTACGCTGTCACCGGGCTTTACATCTACGATTCCCAGGTATTCAGCTACATCAACGATCTGAAGCCCTCCGACCGCGGAGAGTTGGAGATCACCGACGTCAACAACTGCTACCTGCGCGACAACAAGCTCGACTGGCATGCGCTCGACGGCTTCTGGAGCGATGCCGGGACCTTCGAGAGTCTCTATCGCACCAACCGCTACTGGGCCGAAAAGAAGCTTGGCAAGAGCGCCGCCGAACTCATCGCGGCTGGCATCTTTGCCAGCGACGAATAGCGGCTAGTCCTCACTCAACCCCGACGAAACGACTACAATCGGCGGGAAGTGAACCCCCGCGCACGCCGCCGCGCCATCCGGACGGCGAGAGAAAGGCACCCGTGACGATGCGTACCGACTGGCGCCGCATGTTTCCAGCACTCACAACAGCCGCGGCGTTCATTGCTCTGTTCATTGCCCTGGTTCCGGCGGCGGTCGAGGCGAAAGAACTGCATTGGGAACGCTACGACGTCACGATTGATGTCAACCAGGATGGCACGCTACGGGTCACCGAAGACCAGGCAATCTCCTTTGACGAAGGGATGTTCAGCCAGGGCTACGCGGTGATCCCGCTCGATCGCGTTGAAGAAATCACTAATGTCCAGATCTCCGAAAACGGTCAACCCTATACCCGCTCGCAGAGCGGCGGCGATCCAGGAACCTATACCGTCCGGCAGATCGGCGGCGAGCTCGAAATTCTCTGGTGGTTCGACCCGGCATTCGGACCGGAAGTGCGCGACTTCTCGCTCAGCTACGACGTCGCCGGAGCTTTGCGGGTCTACGACGATCCGCCGTCCAACCAGCTCTGGTGGCGGGCGATCGACGAAGATTTCACCGCCGACATCGCCAGCAGCACGACCACGGTCAACCTGCCGGGCGAGGTGCTGCCGAGAGATCTCACTGCGGGAGCCTTCACCCAAGGCTACGACGCCGATCAGATCCAGGTAGCGCAGATAGATGGCGATACCGTCGTCTTTATCGCGACGAACATCGACCAGGGCGACGCAATTGAAGCGCGCGTGAGCTTCCCTCCACTGACGACGGCGGTCGCGCCCTCCTGGCAGGTTGATGATGATCGACGGCGCGCGCGCGAGGAAGAGCTCGAACCGTACCAGGCGTTGGCCAATGTGCTCTTTCTCGGAGCAGGGCTCATGCTGGCGATCGGTGGCCCGGTCGGGCTCTACGCCATCTGGCACAGCTACGGTCGCGACACGCCAGTTGAGATCCCGCTCGACATTCTCCGCGAACCGCCGGATGATCTCCCACCCGGCGCGGTCGGAACATTGATCGACGAGAGCGCCGATATCCACGACCTCGTCGCCACGATGGTCGATCTCGCCGAGCGGAACATCATCCACATCGAAGAGCAAAGCTCGGAAATCCTTGGCATTAGCTACTCTCGGGATTGGGAGATCACCAAGACTGGCTCATTCGCCCAGTTGTCGCCTGCCGAGAAAGCGCTCACCGGCGCCCTGTTCGGCAGCAAACAGGAAGTCAAGCTGAAAGAGATCCGCAAGAGATTCGGAAAGCAGCAGGGAACTGTCCGCAAGGCGTTCTATCAGGAATTGGTGCAACGAGGCTATTTCCCGCGCAATCCGGAGACGGTTCGCCGCTACTGGAGAATCGGGGGCGTCGTGCTGCTGGCCGGCATTGTCTTCTTCGGCTTCCAACTCTGGTCAATCGTTGGCAGTTTCGCGCCTTTCGTCCTGGCGGTCCTCTTCGGCCTTGGCATCAGTGGCATCGCGTTGATCATCATGGCGGGCTACATGCCTCGCAAAACACCGAAGGGCGCTGAAGCCGCCGCGCGCTGGGTCGCCTTCCGGCGCTACCTGGAGGAAATCGAACGCTATCAGGATCTGAAACAGGCGCAGGAGATCTTCGCCCGCTATCTACCCTACGCGGTCGCCTTCGGCATCGAAAAAAGCTGGGTGCGGAAATTCGCGCGGGTCGACACCCCAGCTCCCGGCTGGTACGGCCCGCGCCATGGTCGCGGCTGGCCCCACAATCGCCCGGTCGTCATCGATTCCGGCAGGGGCGGTGGCGGGTTCGACATGCCGTCAGCGCCGTCTCTCGACAGCATGAGCGAAAGCTTCAGTGGATCGCTCCAAGGCATGAGCGACGGCCTGTTTGCCATGTTCAACCAGGCATCGTCGTCTTTCCGCCCCTACTCTGAATCCTCGGGCGGCTCTTCCGGCGGGTTCGGAGGGGGAGGCGGTTCCTTTGGCGGCGGTGGAGGCGGAGGCTCGCGCGGCTTCAGCTAGCACGCCGCAGGGATGCCAATTGTCGGCTCCTCATCAGGACGGCTTCTCACACTTGGCGCGGAACGACTACAACCGGGCGGTGGGACGTCCCCGCCCCTTCAGTGCCGCCGGAAGGCGCTGCTGAAGGAGCGGGGAAACCGTGTCATTCTGGATCGTTGGCTTCGATAACCACAGGCGTCTCGAACCCGTAGGCACAGTACGCAACGTCCGGCACCGACCGCAGGAACGTCGTGTAGTTGTTCACACACAGGTACCACGGCTCGATAACGGGCGTCGTCCGTAGCGACTCGATTGGAGAGCAAACTCCGGACGGGCTGTATCGCACAGCGTTGGTGTAACTGTTCACACAGAAGTAGTCCGTGGTCCCGTCGGCTACGTCGATCGTCATCTGGAAGGCTGGATTACACGCGCCGAAGAAGAAGTAGCTCGCGCCGCCAGTCCAGGCGCTGGCGCAAACCTCGTCGATCTCAACCGGAGGGATGATCTCGACGCTGCCGATGTCGCAGCTCGCCCCCTGCGGACGGGACACCCCGCGCTGGTCGGTGAAGGGACAGTTCGGGCCGCCGCCATTGTCGATCGCGTCGCTGGTCATGAGCGGCGGATGGGTTCTGGTTGAGCCGCCGTAGTTCCCGAGCGGCGCAAGATCGGCCGTCCCGCTCGAGATGTCGTTCGCCTGCCCGAACCCGCACGATCCATCGCTATCGAGGTTATAGTCATTCGACGTCAACGCGTTGCTGCAATCGGCTCCCACGAGCTGATCGGCAATGATTGTCTGGCTGGCGGTCAACGATGATCCCTGGTCGCGCGTGCCAACCGCACCGTTGTTTGAGACGTTCGCCGTCACCGTGCTGGCGTGGACGTACGTCGTTGAACTGTTAATTGCGGCGAGAGCCGCTTGAGAATCAGCGGTATTGCCGCTGAAGGTGCTGTTGCTGATCGTCATCTGGCTGGAACCACCGCTCAGGGCCGCGCCGCCCCTACCGCCAGTACTGTTGCCAACGAATGTGCTGCCGGTGATCGTCAGTTGGCCGGACGAGGCGGATTTAGCCGCGCCCCCATTGTTCCCTGCTGAGTTATTCTCGAACGTGCTGTTCGTGATCGTCGCAACTCCGCGAACGTCAACGGCCCCGCCCTCAAAGCTCGCATTGTTCCCCTGGAAGGTCGTGTTCACCGCCGAAAGTGCGCCTTGAATTTCAACAAAGACAGCGCCGCCAAAGCTGGTGAATCGAGCGCTATTGTCCGGATTGCCGTTAGTCAGCTTCAGAAAGCGGATTTCCAGCCTCGCGCCCCCGGCAACGTAAAAATGTCGAACGGCGTTTCCGCCATCGAGGGTGATCTTCCCGCCCCCATTGATGACGATATTCGCCGGGCCGCTTATCACTTTGTCCGTCGTAAACAGGATCGTGCGCGAACCCGGGCCACAGTTGAACGTGATCGTCCCACCGCCGTTGAGGTGCGCCGTCGCAAGCGCCGCGTCGAAGGCCGCTTCCGTACAACTGCCCGGAGACCCGGAACCTACGACGGCGTCGTCCGCGCTGGCCACACCAACCGAAAAAACTGGCACGAGCAAACCGAAGAGCGACGCGATCATCAACAGACGAAAGCGGGATAACATGAAACAACCCTTCTCTTGAACCCGGATCTCAACAGAGGAAACGTAACCGACCGCCTGTACGTGTTCTATTGTTCCATCATACCAACAATAGCAAAAGTGCGAAACCCCGGAATAGGCGACCTAAGTACGGATTGGTATATGGCTGCAACCCGATTAATGTGCCGCCCCCACCCGAAAATAGTCGTCGAAGGTGGCGCGATCGTCGTACCAGAGACGCATGAACTCGGTTAGCGCGTCGTCGGAGACGATCCGCTCTGCCATCAGAGCAGCCTGAGCGTCAGTGCGGTAGAGATCGGCGCGGGCGACGATTCTGGTGAGCTGGTACTTCGGCCAGACCGACTCCCGGAACGCTCCAGCATAGCGATCGAAATTCGCCGCCTCGATCCCGGCCGCCAGCGCGCTGGCCAGCAGCTCTGCCCCGCGCAGGGCTTCGTTGACACCCCTCCCAGCAATAGGGTCTTTCTGATGCAACGCGTCGCCAACCAGCGCCCAGCCCGGACCGTGCGCCTGCCGGAAGTAGCCCTCGACACCAGCGATACCCGAAACCGGCGACGCCAGCCCGGCCCGCTCCAGCATCAACGCGCCAACATGATGCTGCTTGATGGCATCAAGATAGTTCGCCTCATGATCGCGCCGGAACGCATCGAAGCCCTCGACGTTCGCGCCATAGAGCACCATTTGCAGGCCGTCATTCGTCGGGGCCGAGCCGATGAAGCTAGTCTCTGTGGATGAAACGATGAACGACTCCGCTGGTTCGGGCGGCGTCGCTCCCCGGAAGTAGGCGTAGTACCAGTAGCGCCCGGCGGGCGTCACGTCGAATTGTCCCGCGCCAGCCTCGCGGGCTACCAGGGAGTTCCGGCCGTCCGCGCCAATCACGAACGTCGCGGGCGCTTCAATGGTCTCGCCCTCGTGCTCGTAGCGAACTCCGGCGACGCGCCCATCGTCCCAGAGCAGGCCGGTCACCCTGGCGCGATCGAGGGCGCGAACGCCGGGTGATGCTGTGGCGCGCTCGAAGAGGACGCCATCGAGCACCGTGCGCCGGGGGCAGATTCCGAAAGCAACGCCGTCGATCTCGACCAGACCGGCCGTCAGATGTCCATCGTCCTCCCAGCTCTGGAAGTGATGAATCTCCGGTAGTCCACCGGCCATCATCTCCTCGAGTACTCCGAGCCTCCGGAGCGCCGCCACGCCATCCGGCCAGAGGAAGTGCGTCGAGAGCGTGTCCGAGGGCATCGCCGCCCGTTCAAGCAGCAGAATCCGGTAGTTGTGACGCGAGAGGCCAATCGCCGTCGCCGCGCCGGCAACCCTCCCGCCAACAATGATGATGTCGTAGGTATGCGAGGTGTTCGTCATGATCCGTCTATTCCTGGTTTCGTGCCAGAACGCCCGAACAAGTATGCCCGCCGCTCACGTGCAATGAGCGGCGGGCATCGAATGGATCAGCCTCTCCCTGAGGCCCAGACATAACCTCGCGGGCAGCTTAGGCCGGAACGGCCGCCTCCGCAGGGACAATGTTCGGCGCCTCGTTCGTGGCGCATGCCCCGTACTCCTCCACCCGCCGGTTCGCCGTCGTGTAGGCGTTGACACAGGTGTAGAGATTGCCGTCATCCGGCACAACATGCGCCTGCATCCCCGGAGGGCACGCGATATTGCCCAGATAATGCACGCCACCCGTGTAGGGATTGATGCAGAAAGTCAACGGGTAGTCATCCGGCACGACGAGCGTACCCTGGAAGGGCAAACATCCTGCTCCATTGAGCGGGCTCATCAACTGGCCAGTTCCGGGCTGAACGCATAGCGGGTACTGCGACGCCGTTTGCGCTTCGACGCTGCCGATGTCGCAACCAGCACCAGACGGTCGCGGCAGACCACGCTGGTCGAACGCCGGGCAACCGGGATCCCCGGCATCGAGGGCGTCGCTCGCCCCACCGGGCAGGTGTGTCTCGGTGTATCCGCCGTTGTCCTGGAGCGGCCCGAGGTCGGCGGTGCCGCCCGGGATATCGCCGGTTGCGGCGAGACCGCAGGTGTTGTCGCTGTCCAGGTTGTAGCCGAGCGAAGTAAACGACCCGTCACAATCGTCGCCGTCATTGTCGGCGATGATCGTGTTTAGCAGCCTGATCGTCCCCCCGCCTTCGAAGATCCCGCTGCCGCGGTCGGACGCCTCGTTGTCGGTGATCGTCGTGCTGTCGACGGTCACATCCGCGCTGGAGTTGTCGGTGTTGAATGCGCCACCATCGTCGTCGGCATAGTTGCCGGAGAAGGTGCTGTTGGTGATCGTGATAACCGGGTCTTCGATTTCAATCGCCCCGCCGTCGTCGCCGGAGTTGTTCGAGAACGTCGTCCCGGAGATCGTGACCGTCCCACCATCGATGTCGATCGCGCCGCCGTCACCGCCACTCGAATCCGCCTCATTGTCATTGAACGTGCTGTCCTCAATCGTGACCGTCCCGCCGTCGAGCTCGATCGCGCCGCCATCGTCCCCGGCTTCGTTGTTGTAGAAGCTGCTGCGCTCGATCGTCAACGTCGTGTCGGAGTTCGTGTCGATGACCCCGCCGTCGCTACTCGAGAAATTGTCATAGAACTCCGAGTCGGTGATCATCATCGTCGCGCCGCTGCCGCTGTTCAGCAACGCGCCGGCATTGCCGCCCGTATTCTGATTGCTGGAGAGCGTGCTGTTCGTGATTGTGACGCTGCCGCCATCGCCGTTGCGAATCGCGCCGCCTTGGCCGTTGCCATTCGACAGGGTGATGTTGCGCACCTCAAGCGACGCGCCGCCGTTCACCTGGAACAGGCGGAAGTTACCCCCACCGTCCAGGGTGATCAGGTCCGCACCATCAATGACTACGCTATTTCCGGTTGTGATCGTCTTTTCACCGAGAAACCAAATCGTCGCCGGGCCACCACAGTTGAAGGTGATCGTCCCGCCGCCGTTCGTCTGCGCCGCCGCCAGCGCTGTGTTGAACGCCGTGTCGTCGCAACTGATCGCCGTTCCGGTTCCGACCACCGCATCATCGGCCATCGCCACCCCAACCGGTAGCAGCGGCACAAGCCCCGCCAGCAAACCCAGCGCCATCAGCAGACGCCATCCCCGTCGTCTCATGAGAACCCTTTCCCCCATTACGAATCGTATGTACAGAGCCAGTCTACAGGCAATCCGACATCAGTACAACTCTTCTCTCCCGAGCACCATCAAAGCCCCGGAGCGGACGAACACCCACCCCGGGGCTTTGTCATCGAGGTAGCCGGTCCTGGCTGGGCCCGATCGTGCGCTTTATGGCGCAGGGATCGTGTTCGGCGTCTCGATCGCGGTGCATTGCGCGTGATCGAACACGCGCCGGTTGGCCGTCGTGTAGCCATTCACACAGGTTAGCAGATCGCCATTGTCCGGCAACGTGTGCACGCCAAAGACTGGCGGGCACGGCGTGCCAAACAGGTAGTACACCGCGCCGCTCCACGGGCTGATGCAGAAGGTCGTCGGCCCCGCGAGCGGGGTGACGATCTCATACTGATTCGGCGCACAACCAGCGCCATTCAGCGGGCTCATCAACAGTGCCGTTCCAGCCTGAACACAGAGCGGGTAATCCGAAATCTGTACCTCGACCGCGCCGATGTCACAGCCCGCGCCCGACGGGCGTGGCAGACCACGCTGGTCGAACGCCGGGCAGTTCGGATCGCCATTGTCGAGCGCATCGCTGCCAGCCTGCAGCAGGTGCGTTTCGGTGTATCCGCCGTTGTCCTGGAGCGGCCCGAGGTCGGCGGTGCCGCCCGGGATATCGCCAGCTCCTCCGCCGAGACCGCAGGTGTTGTCGCTGTCCAGGTTATAGCCGTTCGAAGTGATCGCGCTGCTGCAGTCAACGCCGGACCCAGCGGTGTCATTTTCGGCGATGATTGTGTTGCGTAATACAGCAACTCCTCCAAACTCAGTCAAGATACCGTCGCCGCTATTGAGGTCGGAGTCGTTGAAGGCGATCGTCGAGTTCGTGATGGTCTTCGTACCGGGGTCGGTAATGCGCAGGCCACCGCCCCCTTTGTCAGCCCAGTTGCCACTGATCGTGCTGGAATCGATTGTCAGGTTGCCGACGCCTGCTTCTATCCCGCCGCCGGTCCCGGTGGCGCTGTTGCTGCTGATGGTGCTGCCGAAGATCGTCATACTCCCGTTGCCATCAAACCGGATCCCGCCGCCGTTGTCGCCGGCGGGGTCGATCACCTGATTGCCGGTGAACGTGCTGTTGATGATCGTCGCCGTCGTCCCGAAGAAGGCGAGCGCGCCGCCGCTGCCGTCGTTAGCGATGTTGCGGGTGAAGATCGACTCCTCAATCTCCAGCGAACTATTACCAAAGATGGCAATAGCGCCACCGTAGGCATCGGCATAGTTATCAGTGAAGGTGCTAGCGCTGATCGTTACGACACCGTTGTCGGTACTACTAATCGCGCCACCGTCAGAATCGGTCACGGCGTTCTGTGTGAAACTGCTGCCGATAACATCTAACTGGCCCGAGTTCCAGATCGCGCCACCGTAGTCATCGGCAACGTTCTCATCGAAGCTGGTCGATGTAATCTCGAGAACGCCGGTGTTGTAGATTGCACCGCCTGCGACGAAAGTCAAGGGCGGGCCGGCTTCGTTGCCAGTGAAGCTACCCTCGTCGATCGTCATCGCGGCGCTATCGTTGTAAATTGCGCCGCCACTTTTGCTGGCGGAATTGTCGATGAACTGGCTATTCGTGATGGTTGCGGCTGCATTTCTGTTGTAGACCGCGCCCCCTAGACCCGCCTCGTTCTCCGTAAAGGTGCTGCCGGTGATGTCGAGCTGATCGCCGACGCTCGCGCTCATGTAGATCGCGCCGCCTTGATCTGCTTCAATAAGGCTGTTCCCGGTAAAGGTGCTGCTGTCGACGATGAGCACATCATCGCCATAGATCGCGCCGCCGCCATCCTCCGCCGTATTGTCGGTGAAGGTGCTGCCGGTGATCGTTGTCATGTCCTCCGTCACAAGGGCGCCGCCGAGGCGTGCAGAGTTGCCGGTGAAGGTGCTGCCGGTGATCGTCGTCATGTCCTCCGTCGCAAGGGCGCCGCCGACGTTGCCGGCCGAATTGCCGGTGAAGGTGCTGCCGTTGATCGTCGTCGTGCCTTCTACGTCGACGGCGCCGCCGCCGTTGCCGGCCAAATTGCCGGTGAAGGTGCTGTCAACAATCGTGGTTGAGCCTCTCGATATAATCGCGCCGCCGACATTGACGGTCGAATTGCCGGTGAAGGTGCTGTCAACAATCGTGGTTGAGCCTCTCGACCAGATCGCGCCGCCGACATTGGCCGCCGAGCTGCCGGTGATCGTGCTGCCGGTGATCGTCAGCGTGCCGTCATCGTTGTAGACCGCGCCGCCATTGCCGCCAATGGCACGACCATTGCTCAACGTCAGATCACGCAGGTCGAGGGACGCTCCGGCCTCCACGAAGAAAAAGCGTGTCAGGTTGTTGCCATGGAGCGTGATCAGGTCCGCACCATCGATGATGACGCTATTTCCGGTTGTGATCGTCTTTTCACCGAGAAACCAAATCGTCGCCGGGCCACCACAGTTGAAGGTGATCGTCCCACCTCCACCCGTCTGCGCCGTCGCCAGCGCCGTGTTGAACGCCGTGTCGTCGCAACTGATTGCGGTCCCGGTTCCGACCACCGCATCATCGGCCATCGCCACCCCAACCGGTAGCAGCGGCACAAGCCCCGCCAACAACCCCAGCAGCATCAATAATCGCCATGAACGTCGCAATATCGCGCCTCTTTCCCGCCCCAACTCATCTGATCCAGTCTGGCCTCTGTAGGTGTAAGCAGCAGCCATAGAAAAGGCACTCGATACGAACAGGCAACCATAGAGAGCGACGCAAAACAGCGCCGCCCTCTTCACCTCAGGTGCTTGCTCTACCGCGGAAGCTAGGCTTCAGCCGGAATCGCGCCCCAGATCTCGCTCGGCAAACACTGCTGACCGCCCGGGAGCGCGCGCAAATTGCCGGTCCAGCTACTCTGACAGACTTCGAGCGGCCCGTTATCCGGCACGATATGCGTCAGCTGGCTTGCGAGGCAGGGACGTCCAACGTACGACGCAATCGCCCCCGTATAGCGGTTGATGCAGAATGTCAGCGGCTGCGCTTCCGGCAACGAGACAGCCATCGTGCTCGCCGGACAGCCATTGATCGCATTGGGGACTGACACCGCGCCCGTATAGTAACTGATGCACAGGCTATCGAAGACGACGCCCGACTGCTCGTCCCCATCCACTTCCATCACGATGTGCATGCCGGGGTAGCCCAGGCTAGCAGTATCAGTCGGCTCGGAAACTCCACAATCAGCCGCCGCGAGGTAGCTTGGCGCTGTCTGACCATCGGGGTTGGAGCCGATGAAGAAACTATCACCGGTGACATTGATTCCATCAGCCGTCACCACCTCGACAACCAGGGTCGAGCCCGCCGGGGCGACGCCAGCAACCGGGATGGTGACGATCGTTTCGGCCTGGTCGGCGATGCTCGCAACGGTAGTGCCGATCAACGTCAAGTTGGCAAAGACAAGCGGTTGCACGTCCTGGGTATAGAGATTGACCGTCAGATTCTAGGCTCCGCCCGAACCTCCAGTCGCTAACTCTATGCCGATGTCGATGCTGCTGACCGGTGCATGCCGTCAGGCGGCATGCTGGTCGCGCACAACCGCATACCGCTGTCCCAGCCCGCCGAAGCGGAAGGACGGTCCCGGGTGGCCGCCAAAACCCTCCGGCCAGCATTCGAGCAACACGTTCTCGCAGAGCTGCCGGTAGACGCCGTCGTCGTCCCGCCGCATCCCTTCCAGCGGATAGCCGCACACATCCAGCCCGCCTCGTTCTCGCCAGAAATCGAGCATCCTGATCTCGCCGTCATTCACGATCCAGTGATCCGTTTCGGGAAAATGTGCCGCATTCGGGTCATGCGCCACGCCGCGCACCTCCTCGTGCAACAGCGCCATGAAGCGCGGCCACTCGAAGGCTGGGCCAGGGTCGGCATGGTTTCCCGAGCCGCCGAACCGCCCTGGGTGGTTCGGGTCCGGCACCTCGCTATGCCCGATGATGTGCGCCCTATCGGGCAGGATCGCCTGGTTGCGCTCTATGATCCGCGCCGCCAGCCGCGCCAGTTGCCGGTATTCCTCCTCGCTCCAGGGGTCGCTCAAGCGCAGCTTCTCGTGCTCGACGTTGATCGAGCGCAAATTGTACTCCCGGTTCCCGGCCGTCCAGGCGGCGTCGCGCTCCGGCAGCAATTGGGCCCGAAGACTGCCGTCCGGCCAGGTCAGGTAGTGCGCCGAGCTGCCGTTAGGGCCATTCAGCCAACCCAGGCTATCGACGCCAGCGGTAATGTGCAGGATCAGCCGGTCGATGGCCTGTCCGTTGCGGCCCCAGCTCCCCTTACCATAGCCGTACTCGCCGCTCCAATCTGGCACGTACTCGATCTCCAGGTCATCCCACCAGCTGCGCTCGTAGCCCGGTTCCCGCCAGTCGTTGAGCCGGTCAATGACGAACTGGACGTATCCCCCGGCATCGTCTTCGGTCCAGAGTGAGAAGACCTGCCGGAGTGTCACCGCGAACCGCTGGCGGTAGACATAGGCGGGATCGTCCAGCCGCGCCATCCCATCCCGCAAGCTATCCTCCACCGACCGGTAGCGGGCATATGGGCCATCGCGGTGCTCGATCCCGGCGCGCCGCAGATCTGAAGTCGTCACCAGATCGTGATCGAGCCCTGGCAATCGGACACTACGGGCATTCGTCCAGCTATTCGTCTTGAGCTTCACCGCGACGGCATCCGGATCGGTCAACAGCCGGTGCTCCCGCAGCCCGATCGCCAGCCAGACTGCCGGGTCGTGATCGCCGGACCGGATCAGATCGTAGAGATCCTTCGCCTGACCTGCCCACGGGCTCCCGACCTCATCCATCACCCGCCGGAACCGATCCACGCTCACCCGCGGCCGGCTCCGAAAGCTCGTATCACCGCTGTACATCCGCTGCTCCATGCGTCGCTCACTCCCGCTCGCGCCAGCGCCGGCCCTGCCCGCCGACGATGACGCCGAATAGCGCCGACAGCGCCAGCAACCCGAACAACCGCCACTTTCCCAGCACATACCCGTCCTGCATCGTTTCTTCTCTCCTCTCTCTTCCCTTACTCCTCGACAAGAACCAGCTTCATCCGCGTCGATATGTGAACCGCCGCGTCAGCCGGGCTGGGCCACTCTTCCTCTATACGGGTCAGGGTTGCGTCGGAATGAACGGTGCCGTCGACGTCGATGAAGCTGCTCGTCTCGTCCAGCAGTGCCCAGAGATTGGAGCGGATCGTCGCGGCATTCAGACCAAGCGCCGCTCCGTTCCGGTCGATCAGCCCATCCTGGGCCAGCACGGTGAAGCGCCAGCGCCGCTTCAGGACGCGCGTCGTGCTTGCTGGCGTGCCCGCCGAGCCTTCCCCGCCGCCGTCATCACCCGTCACATTCCAGTCCGCCCAGAGCGCCGCCAGCGCGGGAGCGATTCCGGAGGTCGCGGTCAGGTTCACCCGCGCGATGAGCACCCGCGCGGTCACGCCGCTCAGATCAGCGGTGATCCGCTCGTGCTCGTCGTCAACCGTCTGGCTGCCGCCAGCGTTGGCCCAGCCTCTTCCCGCGTTCACACTGTATTGCAGCTGCGCCGCCCATGTTCCGACCGTTTCGCCATCGGGCCGGTGAAACTCCGCGCCAATCTGCGTCCACTCTTTGTCGCGCTCGATCCCCCCTCCCCACAGCGCCGTCGCCGCGCTGTAGGAGGATGCATAGTCGCCAGCGTTGCCCGGGTCCCTGTCGTCGAAGGTGTAGAAGCCGCCGTCGCCATCGATTGTCGCTCCCGCCAGCCCTGACGGACCGGGCAGGATCTGGTCGACGGTTGCGTTGAAGAAGAACCAGGCGTCGTCACCCCACGCCCAGACGCCCGGCGCGCCATAGTGATTCGTCAGGTAGACCAGCACCCATGCGCCAAATCCCACCAGTTGCTCGACCACCCCCGGCGCCGGCACGTGGCTCCATCTTCCGGCCGGCGACTCCTGTCTCCAGAGGTCACCATCGACCGCCGCGAACACCTGCCCTCGATGCGCCAGTAGCCGCACCTCGCTGGCGTTTGCCACCGGCTGATTGACCGGCAGCACCTGGAACGGCGCGCCGTCGACATCCTCCAGCAGGTACCAGGACTGCGTCGTCGCGATCAGCACGCCGCCACCGGTCGAGATCATCGCCAGCACCTCGCCGTTCAGCGTGTAGCCTGGCGCGCTCGAAAACGTCGAGGTCCAGACATAGACCCGTGCCGGTTCGGCTGGTTTGACCACCACCGGGCGATCGGCCAGCATCGCGATCAGGCTCGCCTTCTCGCCCGCCCCGAAGACCGACGCCGTCCAGGTCGACGACCCATCTTCCCAGCGCGCCACATCCTGGCTCGCTCCGAAGGCCACGAAGATGTCGCGGTCCCCACGCACCGCCAGCCCAACCGCGCTGGCGCCCATGCCTCCCTTGCGGCTGCTGATGGTGGACGTGTTCCAGCGATAGAGCGTTGTCCCGCTGGCCAGAAACCCGTACGTCCTTGTGCCGATCCCGACCCGGCCGCTGCCGATCCCGATCGAACCACTGTGTGATGTCGCCAGCGGCGCTGGTCCGATGCCGGCTGTCCCAACTGGAAACGCCACTCGCCAGCACGGTCCCACCGTCGGGAGCAGGCCGCCATAGCCGCCATCGACAGCGCCCTTCTTCGCAAGCTCATCCACGACCTCGCGTCCGGCGCGACGTCCCGGTGGCAATTCCGCTCCGGTTCCGGCGCTTCCCGGTGTCACGCTCGTTATCTCGATAGAGTCCGCCCGATAGCTCCCGGGCAACACCATATATCCCACGCTATCCAGCGTGATGTCCGTGCTCATGTATCCAGTTCCGTTCAGGGATGTTCGCGCCCGTTGGCGCGAGGGAGGAAGGTAGCCGCCTACTCCGGCGCAAGCAATGCGATCCCGACGCGCCGCTGGCGCAGGTCGAAGGCCCGCTCGAACTCCTGCCGCGCCCGGCGTACGGTCAGATCCACCAGCGGTTCGTGAATTGCCCCCTGGCGCTTGACCTGCTGGACCGAGCGCTGCTCAAGCGCTTTGCAGACCCCGGCAAGCACCAGGAGACCCACGTCGGCATCCGGCACATCAGTCACCGTGTGGTTCGTCAGATGCCAGATCGTGATCGTCTGGGCCGGCAATGGCTGGGTGAACCAGATCGTGTCCGCGAACGTCTCCCAGGCCAGCTTCTCATCCGCCGTCCGCTCGACCGGCGCGGCCCGTTGCGGCAGGACTCGCCCGTTCGCCAGCGTCACCCGGACGACCTTGCGGGCATGAGCCGGCATCGCCACATTGGTTCCGTTCGCTGGAACCGCCGCGTTCGCCGTCGCCTGGAGCGGGAAGCGCTGGTTGTAATGCTCCAGCCCGGCCGTGATCCCTTCGTCCAGTTCATCATCCGACCAGACCGCCGCGCTCGCCTCCTCCAGCCTCAATCGCACCCGCCCCCTGATGTCCGTAACCGTCGCCATCTTCTGTCATTCCCTTCCAGTACGCAAAATGACGGATTAGCCAGCAGTAGCCCCCCCTTCTAATCCCTAAGATCCCTTCCCAGTCGCTCGATCTCCTCAAGCACCCGCTCCCAGGTCGCTTCCGCGTCGGCGTCGCCGAGGACAGCCATCGCGTCGCGGCGGGAATGAATGCCCGAGGCAACCAGCCGCGCTTCCGAACGCACCAGCGCCTCCCGATCGCTCGGCAGCACCTCGCTCCAAACGGCTCGCGTCTGCCGTACCCCGCCGAGGTCCATGCCGCCGAAACGCTCCAGCAGATCGAGGATCATCGCGTTGCGCTTGCGATAGACCATGTCCCATGTCCGCCGCTTGCGCATCACCTTCTGCACCAGCGGCTGGATCTCGACCTCCAGCGCCACGCCCGAGAGCGAGCGCCCGGAATCGCCGAAGGCTGTCCTTGGCGTCTCCGCGAGATCGTGCAGCTGGCGATAGAGCAGCTCGATGTAGTCGATGTGCAGCCGCACCCCGCCGCCGGAGAGCATGTCCAGCAAGTAAGCTCTGGACGCCTCCGGCAGCTCCCAGACCGCGCCAGCATCGACCCGGATCCCCTCCGAGCCGCTGACATTCTCCAGCACGGTGATCGGGTAGCCGGCCACTTCCAGGATCCGGCTCAAGGTCGTCATCCTGCGGTTCAGCTCCCGGCAGACCTCGACCAGATCCTCCAGATCGCTGGTTCCCCAGAACTCATGTGGCCTGGCCAGGTTGGGATAGATGACGAACGGCACCCAGCCATACGGGTTCGCCTCATCCCGCACAACCTGACCATCCACCTCCACCCGCCAGCGCTCCGCCGTCCAATCCTCAACTACCCGCGCCGTCCTCCTCCCCTCTCCCAAGCTTGGGAGAGGGGCCGGGGGTGAAGGCTCCTTGGCTGTTTCTATGTTCCCGGTTACCTGCTCCCTATTCCCTAAGATCACCCACGCGACGTCCCGATCCAGCTCATAGCGCTGCACAACCCTCGTCATCACCGACGGGTCATCCGGCCGCCACCATGCCCAGAGCCCCTGCGGGTCAATCGCCGCGACCACCGGGCGGCGCTCCGCCGTATTCCAGGTCACCTTGAACGCCCCGTCTCCCAGCACCGCGCTATCCACCGCGCTCTGAAAGTCCAGCCCATGCAGGTCCAGCGCCAGATACACCTCATCGAGCGCCGCCTCCGCAAGACTGCCCTCCCCTCCCGAGCCACCCCGCGGGCGCATCGAACGTCCCTGTTCCCTGATATCAAAGGTCACCGGCCTCGGCATCAGGTAGCTGGCCGACTTGCGCGCCAGCGCACGGGCGTAGTTGACCGTCAGCCGCCGCTCGCCGGCCCGCCGGCGCTCGTCCCACTGGTCGCCCTCGTAGAAGGCCAGGTACTTGCGGTAGCGATTCATCCGCGCCGTGTCGCGCCCATCCAGCCACTGCCAGAGCGTCGTGCCGCTCGTCAGATCAAGCATCGGTCCGTCCTTTCACCAGTGAGAGAAGTTCGCGAAGATCCAGCCCTGCCACCCCCGGCATCGTAGGGGTGGGGCTCGTCCCCACCCGGCAACACCTATGCGTACGTACGCGGGTGGAGATGAACTCCACCCCTACGATGTCCACGGATTCGCCGCTTCTTGCGAGCCTGCATCTGCCTTGCGACAAGGCTCGGGGGGATGATCCGGCATGTTGCCCTGAGCGCCAAAACGCCGAACGGCCCCCTCGGGGGCCGTCCGTTCTCAGAAATCGCCAGCGGCGCTTATGGCACTGCGATCTGCAAGCTCCAGTCGTTCAGCGTTCCTGAATCAAGAATAAGTATATCGTCGACGGTCAGCGTCCAGATCCCATTCGGATCCTCGCCATCGAACGCCGACAGCGGGAATGAGGGCTGGTACGTCCCGCCAGCCGGCGGACAGGTCGCGCCAATAGCCGTAGCCGCCTCGTCGTCAAACGTCGCTTCCAGGTCATCCTGGAAGATCAGGCATTCTTGGTCGTATATCTGCACGATCGTGCCCAACGGGCTCTGCAAGTAAATCTCCAGGTCGCCGATCGAGGTGTGCGAGATGTCGACATAGACATTCACGTCGGTGATCAGTCCCGCGAGACCGGACACCGTCGCCGTCCCGACAGCCTGGCCAACTTCGGGGATCGCCACCGGGCAATTGTCGCAGGAGCCATTGCTCACCACCGCTGCCCACTCGAGCACCTGTCCGGCGCACGGCTGCCCGGCGTCCGCCATCCAGTGCGTCGCGGCCGTGTAGCCGATGGCGCAGGCAGCCCCACCGCTCCCACTGCCAATCTGAACCGCGGCGTGACTGGCAGGACAACCGTTGACTGGTTGGACCATCAACTGGCCGGTATAGCCACTCGCGCAGACATCGACCGGACCAGCGGTCATGTCCACGACTGCGAACGATTTAGGGCACCCGTTCGGCAGGTAGTAGAGCGCCCCGGTCCACGGCGCGGCGCAGAGGAATTCCGGCTCCGCCGGTTGTGCCGACGCCCGTTGGGCACTGAATCCCGCGACCAGACCTGCCACGACCACCACGGCGACCAACAACATCCGAACACTTCGCCATCGTGGCGCTACCAACGACAATCCCATCCCGCAAACCCTTTCCGATTGTTAGATGAACACAAAGCCAGTATCGCGCCTCGCGATCCTCTTTCGCAATGCCCCACAGGTACATTTCGGAACAACGCGTATCGCCACGTGCGCCAGCGGGAAATGAGCGATAACAATGAGCGGCGCCTGTTCGGAGCCGCTCATGTCCCGATGCGTCGAAGATTCGATCCGGCGAACCTGGCCAGCCGCCGGTTCCAGCCGTGCTCTTACGGCAGGCAGCCGACCGTCAGCTGGATCTTGTTCGTCTCGTTGTTCAGGAATGCGGTCGAGACCACCAGATCGCCGGTCATCGTCCAGCTCTGAGTGAAGTCGAAGCCGGTCACCGTCCAGTTGTTCCATCCCTCAGCGCCGAAGTCGCCGAGCGGGAACCCGCCCAGAACGACGTTGTTGAAACGGATGTTGTGGGTCGCGTTCCGGTCGACCACGGCGATGTCCATCGTGTTCCAGTTCGCGACCGCGCAGTTCGGCGCAAGCAGCGTGTCGAAGTCATATTCGAGCGCCGCGGGGCCGCCAGGGCCGCTGATCGACGTCGTGATCTTGTTCTCCGGCTGGTCGAAGGCGAACGTCACCGCGTACGTCCCGCTTTGCCAGTTGCTGCTCGCGGGGTACTCCGTCTCGACACGGTTTCCACCGACGCCCAGATCAGGGATGCCGAGATAGATCTCCTTGCCGCTATTGTCGCCCTTGTAGCGCGTGGCGGCCGCTTCGGCCAGGCCAGAGTAGCCCGAGACAACGGTTGGCGGCGCCGGGCCCACCGGCCCGAGCAGTTGCCCGTTGCAGGATGGCGTGCCAAGCGCAAGCCACATCACCATCGCCGTGTAGTTCATCCCACACGCGAGATAGTCAACCCCCGAACCGATCTGGGTCGGGAAGTGATTGCCAGGGCAAGCGCCTCCCGGCTGCGCCAGGAACATCTGCGTCGTGAAACCACTCGCACAAGCATCCACCGGCCCTGCCGTCAGATCAACCTGCTGGAACCCCTTCGGGCAGCCGTTCGGCAAGTAGTAGAACGCGCCCGACCAGGGCGCGACGCAGAGAAACTCCGGCTCGACAATATGCGCATCCGCGCTGGCGCGCTGCGCCCCGACTCCGGCCAGCATTCCCGCCGCAAGAACCACGGCCGCGAGCAGGAATCTCCAACCTGGCCGCATTGATGCAATAGTCAATATCTGCCTCCCTTTCTCTGGCAACAAACTCCCGCATACCCTTTTAGTCTACCGGATATGTACGGACAATTTGTAGGAACACAGTCCTCAATGAGCCTGCCCCTCGTCCGGGATAACTCCGAGCTGCTGACCGGGAGAGTGGTGGCTCGCCTCGATGAACGTCACGTCCCTCAGAGATCAGACGCTGGGCGAACGAAACGGCTGAAGTCCGTCTCCACCCGTTTGCCCGGCCGGCATGCCGCTTGCTACGTTGGTTCAGGACGACGACGCGCCCCAGTCGATCGGCTGCCATGGACACGGCTGCGCCAGGTTCTGCCACCATCCTGCTGCTCCGGTGTACATGTTCGCGCAGCCCAGCGTGCCGCTTCCGGCCCCGATCTGGACCAGCGCTTGCCCACCCGGGCACACGCCAGCGGGCGCGACGAAGAACTGGCCGGTGTAACCACTCGCACAGGCATCCACCGGGCCACCGGTCATGTCAACTTCTTCAAACCCCTTCGGGCACCCATTCGGCAGGTAGTAGAACGCGCCCGACCAGGGAGCGGCGCAGAGAAACTCCGGCGCAACCGGCGCGGCCGCTGGCACAGCCCCGACTGGCTGGACGCTCATCCAGGCCACCAGGCTGGCCGCAATCACCACCGCCGCCAGCAACATCCGGCCACCGCGCCGTGCCGTCATCGTTCGACTCATCAAGGAACCCTCTTTCCTCATCATCGAATCGTCACTTACCTCCAGTCTATTGGCGTATGGGCAAGTCGATGATAGGAAGTCGGTCGGAAGTGGCTGCTTGCAGGTGGGAAATTTGAACCTGGGACCGGGGATGGGCGTCGTCCCATCCCCGGCTATTCGCTTCGTCAGAATCTGGCGGTCAGTCCTCGATCACCTCGAAGGTGATCTGCGGCGCCTGGCTGAGCGGCGGCGCGCCGCCGCCATCCGGAACCGCGCAGTGCCCCGTTATCGTGATCGTCGTGTTCTGCGCTGGCCGGAGCAAGGCTGACCAGGTGGTTGCCGAAGTTGGACCAAATGCCGCCTCGTCTACCTTCACCGACGGGTTCGACGAATATCCCGCATCGAGGAGAGGCCTACCCAAACAATTAAAAAGCACAGACAGATTGGTGTCGGCAGGAACCGGGATGTCTAGACTGACGAACTCCGTGCTCCCCAGTCCGTTGCCGCCGTTCCAGCTCACCGGGCTCTCGATCGGCGTGCATTGCGCCGGATCCTGTACATAGCGCATCACGCCGGTGTACCCGTTGACGCAGGCATGCAGCTCGTCCGGATCATCGTGGGTCGCGAACGCCCCCGACATCCCCAGCCCGGCCGCGAACGCTGCCGCGATCAGCGCTAGCCCAACGACAACCAGCACCCCGAATTTGACTGGCCGTTCCAGCCAGCCTACAACACTACCCATCGATCCCGCCCCTTTCTCTGTCGCTCCGGACACGATGGTCCCGAAAGCGACAATGACATGCCGTTGTGGCAATCATAGCGCTCCAGCCAGCGCCGCGTCCGTTCGCCGCCGGTTTCGTTAGCGACAGGCTAGCTACTTGACGAATTCGCCGGGCAGCTAGCCTGCAGAGCATCGCACCGGATCCCGAAGACACTGAGTGCCGGAGAGAGAACAATCTAGCACCCTCGTAGGGGCGAAGCTCGTCTTCGTTCGACCACGAGGGTGCGTACGTTCGCGGGTGAACACGAGGTTCACCCCTGCGCTGGTCAAGAGGGTGAATCGCCATCTCACCAACAACGTTTTCATAGTGTGGCGTTGTACAGACAGCGACGGTCTCCGGTGCAGGCGCGCCCAACTACGAGCCGTTGATCCCCTTCAACCGCGCCAGCCCCAGCGTGCCCATCAGCGCCAGCCCCGTGTACCACTTGATCCGGGTCCGGGTCGCGTCTTTCGTCTCCAGCTCCCCGACCCGCTCGACCTGAATGCCGCCATTCTGCAAGCCCATGATCCCCTGCCGCCCGAAGCGCGCGGCATAGATCGAGCTGGCCGCCGTCTCAGTGCCCTGCGTCTCGTCAATCGGAATGAAATCATCGACCAGGATCGGGATGCCGTCGTAGTAGAGCGCCCGCCGGCCAAACTGATCGACGTCCGTCTCCAGCAAGTTGCCCGAAGCCCGCCGCAACCCCGAGAGCTTGCGCCGGGTGCGCTTCGCCATGAAGAGCGCGTCCGGCCGTCCCGGCTTGATCTGGTCGATCAGCTCATCCATCTTGTCCAGGGTCAACGCCCCGCCGTTCGTCCCCATGCTCAGCTCCTGGCCGGCGTCGACCAGGTTCAGCAGCCCGTCGAACTGCCGTGGGTTCGACCCGGTGTCGCCGTCGTAGAAGGTCTGGGAGAACTCGTAGGCGACCGCCTTCGCCTTCTGGCTAATCACCTCCGCCTCCATGTCGTTCGGGTCGGCGTAGGTCTGCTGGAGGAAATTGTCGACATCCGCGTCCCCGCCGAGAATCTTCAACGTCGCCGTCACCTGGCTGAAGGTCGGCGTGTCCTCGCTCCAGCTATCGCCAACGTCATACCAGTCGACCGTCGGCGGCGCGTTCTCCCGGTTATAGGTCACCGCCGTCCCGGTCACCTCCATGAAGGGCAGGACCGCCAGCACACTGCTCTCCGAGATGATCGTCTCGACCACCCCCCGCAGCACCAGATCGTCCGTCAGCTTCGCCGCCTCGCTCAATGTCAAAGCCATCGTTGTGTGTCACCTTTCGCGCTTACTCGAAGGACTCGGACCAGAGGTCCGAGTTATCGTAGGGGTGGGGCTCGTCCCCACCCGCGTACGTACGCGGTCTCTGAACCAGGCAGAGACAAGCCCCACCTGCGTACCTATGCGGTCCCTAACCAGGCAGGCACAAGCCCCACCCGCGTACCTACGCGGTCCCTAACCAGGCAGGCACAAGCCCCACCCGCGTACCTATGCGGTCTCTGAACCAGGCAGAGACAAGCCCCACCCGCGTACCTACGCGGTCTCTGAACCAGGCAGAGACAAGCCCCACCCGCGTACCTACGCGGTCCCTAACCAGGCAGGCACAAGCCCCACCCGCGTACGTATGCGGTCTCTGAACCGGGTAGGGACAAGCCCTACCCCTACGAAGAACCGTCAACATCTCGCCATCAATGTCTGTTCGAGGGAGAAATCCAGATCACCCTATCTTCTAATCCCTTTTCCCAATCCCCACCCTGATCTTCATCTCCGGCGAGAGCGCCTCCGCATCGACCGCCGGGCGCCGGCCACTGCCGGCCGGGACCACCGCCGGGGCCTGCTCCTGGACGTTCGCCGCGATCCGGGAGAACGCCGCCCGCGCCCCCGCCACGCTCGCCAGCAACCCATCGACCGTATCCCCAATCACCATCTCCGCCACAATATCCGGATACGCCTTCAGAATCAGGTCCCGTACCTCCTCCAGCCCGTCTCCCCCGCCGTCCTGAGCAGCATCCTCATCGACATCGACGCCTCCGACTCCCACCGGCCCGTCCGGTTCCCTGTTACCTGTTCCCTGTTCCCTATCTTCCATTGCTCGTCCTTTCCGAAGCGGGCCTGTCCCAATAACCGGCCTCTCCTTAACGAGCATCGCGAGCACCCCAAAACGTGCCACGTTCCGGAAGATTTCGGCTCACTCAGAGTAAGTAACGCCAAGCCGCTCGCCACGGATGCGTTACCCCCGCGGGAGAGACACGCTGCGCTGGCCCACACCAGATCGCGAACATTCTGCGTGCCGGAGAGGGAAAGCCCCGCGAATATCGTAGGGGTAGGGCTTGTCCCTACCCGGCCCAACCGCGCGTACGTTCGCAGGTGAACACAAGGGTCACCCCCGACGATGGCCGGCAGCATGATTCACCGCTCCACCTTCGATGTCTTCGAAATGTGCTGGAAACATCTTGACAATCTCGCGCATCATCATCAAAAGAAGAACCCCTCGAACCGGGTCGAGAGGCTGCTTGCCGTACCGTTTGAGAAATGCTCGTTATCTACACCAGATCTCGAAAATACGGCGTGCCGCAGAGGGAAAGCCCTGCGAATATCGTAGGGGTAGGGCTTGTCCCTACCCGACTCGAAGACCGCGTACGTTCGCGGGTGAACACAAGGTTCATCCCTACGATGAACAAGAGGATAAGGCACCGCCTCACCCTCGATGTTTTCGGAATGTGGTGTGGAGCGCCCGGACTATTCACCGGCCTACGTCTTTGCAGAGACGCCGCCGCTGGCGCGTCTCAGTCTGGTCTCCGCAATTTCGCCAGGGCTAGTGCTGGCACGGATCGCGAGACGCGCCGCGGCGCGTCTCTACAGCACGATCAGGTCAGACAACGGGCCGCCCCCTCATCGACCCGATGCCCCCACTCCCATCCCACTCTCCCCCAACTATTCCCTGTTCCCTTCCCAAAAAAGACCGACCCCCGGAGGTTTCCCTCCAGGGGTCGTGTCTCAGGTTCTCAACCTGACACGTCCAGGCGCGTCAGGGTTGTTGACCTTATCCGATTGGTCCGACCGTATAGAAGATGATGTCGATATCACCTGCCGGATCGAACTCTTCGAATGGCGTCGCCGGTGGGCCCTGATCGTAGAGACCAGCTTGCACTGGTGACTCCGCCTGGGACGGTATCGGGAACGCTAGAGTAAACAGGGCTGTGGAAACACAGTACGCCTTGTCATTGGCGAGGTTGAACTCGACAATGCCAGAATCATCCGTGTTACCAACCGCGACCAGCGTCGTGCTCAAGCACGCACCGGGGACCCCGGGTATATCAAACGGGTCAGCCAGGTAGACCCGGACTTCCTGTCCGGAGACTGGCGTGCCGCCGTTGCCCAGCAGATCGCCTCCACCATTGCCGTTGAGGTCCTCACCGAGGACCTCAACGCCGAGGATCGCGGGACGCGGGTCCAGAGCCAGCTGGAGATCCTGCTGGCCAAGGAACGGATCCACGTCGCCGAGCTCATCATCCATGCCGCCGCCCAGGAACGAGTCGAAGACGGTCGAATAGAAGAAGGTGCCCGAACCCTGGATCTCGTAGTCCGGATGTCCGGCGGTCAGGGCGTAGAAGCCATCACCGAGAAGGAACTCAGCCTGGCCGTCGTCGTCGGTGAGGTCACAGGCCAGCAGTTCTGCCGGGGCTACGTTCTCATCGTAGACACAGACCAACGCGAATTCGAGCGGCTCGTCGGTCTCGTCGTCACGGATGAAGACATCCAGCCGACCTTCGACGATGTCGGTCAGGTCGTTGAAGACACGTGTCACCTGACCCTCGTAGACATAGATCTCCGGATCGCCGGTGACGCGTCACAGTCGCTCGATGGGCCAAAGACGTTGTCTTCTTCACAGATGACCTGTCCGTCTTCCGCCGTCAAGAGCGTCAGCGGGCCGATGAAGACCGTAACCGGATCGTCGCCGCCCTCGCCATCGAGGTCGTAGGTGATGTCAAGTTCTTCGTTGATCGTGTACGGGCCGCCAACCGGCACGTTGAAGTCGGTCAGCTCGAAGCCTGGCTCGTCGTTCGGTCCGACGGCATCCAGGAAGCGAGTCTGAACGTTGCCATCAACTTCCACCTCACCATCCGGGCCAATGATCTGGATGATGCCGGCGATCGAGAGGTTCTCGAGGCCAAGAGCCATACAGGTACTCTGGCAGGATGATGACCTTCTGGATGTGGCCCTCAGCGCCGACGATGTAGTTCGAGAGATCATTCTCGTACTCGCCACCAAGGCCGAAGTACTCGGCGTCCGGAGACGTACGCCGGGCTGTTGAAGCCAGCGACAACGTCGTACTCGAAGCCACCGTTGACGCGGATGATCCAGTACCAGCCGGGCTCGATGTTATAGAAGTCGGCGTAGCCCCTTCGTCAGCGACTGTCGCAGTCTTCCGGTGATGTCACTTCGTCGTCATCGAGATCACCGTTGTCGTTGTCGTCCGCGTGGAGACAGACTTCAAGGCCGGCAGCTTCAGCGCCAAGGAAGACGTTCTTTCCATCGGAAGGATACGGTCGAGCTCGTTGTCGAGGACCAGATCTTCGCCCTCATTGAGGGTGAACGGACCTTCGATGTCGCCACACGCCTTCGTACTGTAGTCGCTACATCGTACCGATGCCGTCAGGCGGTACGCATCGATGCAGAGGTAGTACGTGCCGACCGGAACGTTTGTCCACACGATCACGCCCTCGACATCGGAGTAGCCGTCGGCCGTCCACGGGATGCCAGCGAAGCTCTCGTTGCCGAGGTATGTCCTGCTGGTAGGCTGCCTCGTTCCAAAGCTCTGCGTAGACACCGGTGATTTCTTCGCCGGTCTCATCGAAGAAGTACTTCGTGATCTGACCGCCACGCAGGGTTGAACGGATCGCCGAAGTTAGCAGTTCACGTCGTAGCTGTAGCCAGTCGAGCTCGGAGCCACCGTTGTCGCGGTAGTAGCCACACGGGTTGTAGCCGAGCCAGACAGCTGTGCCGTCGCACTCAACCTGGTAGTCAACCTGCGTCGTCACCGAAGCGACAGGCAGCGTCGAGGTTACGACTGCTGAACCGTAGAAACCATTCGGCAGGTTCGACCGCGTCAAGGTGTAGACGAAACCGTTGGCAAAGCCAGGAATCGCAACCGCGCTCGTGCCGAAGTTATCGGCGCCGAAGCCGAGACGGATTTACCCACCAGACGGTCGCCAACGCCGCAGTCGCGTTCGGGTTCATGATGTTGATACCCGAGGTCGCGCCCAGGCCGTCGTCGGGTTGCCCTTCTGAACCAGCGGGTGCACCTGCGTCGTTGTAGACGTTCGCCGTTGCGCTGTAGCTCATCGCCTGGAAGATATTGGGATCTTCCGAGTTCGTGCTCTCCGGGTACTTGGTCGCGTCAACCGCAACCGCAACCGGATGGTCCGACCAGATCAGTGCGCTGCCGATGATATCGGCATTCACGTCCGACGTCGGATCCTGGAGGGAGTTGTCCTGCGGAGCCTGCGACGGATCGTAGAAGTAGGTCATGCCCTGCGGAGCGAGCCGGCGCGTTAGCGCCGTCGGCGCGTTGCCATAGAGGTTGAAGTACTGGATGTTGACGTTGTTGTCGTCGTTGACGAGGTTGGCGACGTTGATGCCGGTGTTCCAACCGAAGAAGTCAAGACGCACGTCCGGAGCGAACAGCACGTACTGGCCGAGGGCACCGGGGACGTTGTTGCCATTGGTGTACGGCGCGTTGGATGCCGTGTTGGTGATCCAGGCGCCGTATCCGACCTTGACACGATCGGCCATCGCGAAGACCGCGCTGTCCGAATAGACGTGAACCGATCCGACCCAGCCTTCCGGCACCTAGTCGCTCAAGTCGATGTTCCAGGCGTCGCCAGTGTTGACGAGACGCCTGAAGCTGGAAGCCGGTATCGAGCGAACCCTGGGCGTCGTCAGCCGGGAAGAAGCGAGCGGTCACAGCGGCGGAGCCGATGTGACCGATTACGCCATCAACTTCCTGGCCGTAGTTAGCGATGCGGATGAATGGTGTTCCACGCGCCGCCAGGACCAACATTGGTCTGAGCGATCGGGCAGATACCAGTCGTCGAATTCATAGAGCTCGAAGCCGCCAACGGAGTTGTAGCCGGAGACCGAGCTGTCAGCCGCCGTGGTGTACGGCAGCGTCTCGCCGTCGACCGCCTGCTTGGCGTAGCCGCCGAGCGTGGTCGGGACGCGTACGGTAACGGTTCTGTTGCCGCCCTCAGCATCGTCACAGTCGCCGTCGTTGTTCAAACCGCCGGGGCCATTGTAGTTGCCCTGGTAGTTGTTGGTGCGGTCGCCGTTGGAGTCGTCAACGCGGCAGAGGTTCGCATCGGACTGGATCGTCATTGGAGTTGCCAATGAAGACTTCAACGTCCGTGCACTTGCCGTTGTTGTTGGCGTCGACGCCGGCCGCAAGCGGCCCGCCGAGGCTGACTTCACAAACGGATTCGCTGTAAAGCGCGTTGTAACCCGAGAAGGCTACCGGCGCGCCTGTGCCCTCAGCGATGCCCAGCTGGGCAGCGGTGAAGGTCTTGGAGGCCCATGGGGCCAGGAAGAACGGACCAACGAGGTCCCAGCTGCCAGTGTCCGGCAAGCTCGGCGGTATCGTGCGAGCCAACGAACGCAAAGGCGACTGCCGGGTCATCGCTGATGTTCATGACCGACACCGAGGTGTCAGCCGGACCAAGGCCGGTCGACTCGTCGTCGTTGCCGACCCATGGGAAGTAGATGCCGCCTTCGTCTACACGAAGTCCAGGCGCCGTACCGTCCCAGATATCCCCGACCGTGCCATCGTCTGATGGGTCGGGATCCGGTTCGCCAGCGTAGACCGCCGCCGAACCAATTACGCCTGCAAGCAGCGTGGCCAAAAGACCAGCTACTCCGACTAGGCGTAGAAACCGTGATGGCTTCTTCAAGTATCAATCTCCTCTCGCAAACAGCGTTGGGGAGATGCCCCCATCTGATCTCTCGTGCCCACACAGTTGACCAAGGTGGGCGCCGGGATCAGTTTTTTCATCCTGTCCGATGGCGATTCCGTCGCCTCCGAACTCTGTGTATCCACCCCTCTAGGCTCCCTCCTTCCTTCCGTCGTTCCCCTCTGAGCACACCAACGAGTGAGTATAGGAACGTACGGCATCCCTGTCAACACGATTGGTGGCAAGTTTACGGTGTACGTTCACTGTTTACCAGTTGTGTCTGGTCGTCAAAACGGACACCAACAACCACCACATGAAGGGTACACGTCCCCCTCACCACGTATAACGAACGGCATCGCCAGTGGTTGCGCCACCTGTCCACCAGCTCGCTCGGCTGGCGTAACCACAACGACCCGCCGCCATTCTTCATATACTAGTCCGGTTGCCTGCCGGCGGGCGCCGGTCCGTGCCGGGCTGTCACGTTCGTGTTTCCTCTTTTAATGAGGACCTTGCCAGGAGGTTTTGTGATTCTTTCTCGCGGGCCAGTGGCCCTCTTTCTGTCCGCCGCCGTCATCTTCACCGCTGGCGCATGCTCCCCGCTGGGCGACGACGATGGCGTCGAGGGAGCGTCGATGAACCCGCCAACTGCCACCCTCGATCGCCAGATCGTCATGTCCACCTTCACCCCCACCGAAGTCATCTCCGACGATCTGAAGACTGCAACCTCTGAAGCCAAGGATGCCGCCGACTTCGCGACCGCAACCTACCGCGCCGGACTTCCAACACCAACCACCGACACCTCCGTGAATCCCGAGGATCTCCTCTGGCCGCCGCGCACTCGCCTGGAAACGCCCAGCGAGCTCGTCGAAGCCTACGTCAGCACCTACTCCTGGCAATTCTCCGACGTGGACCAAACCTACGCCGCAATCGAAGCGCCGATCACCCCGCTCAACCAGGGCGATCCGGTTCAGATCCGGAATGGCGACCAGCTGGCTCTCCGCTACTACGGCGACGAATTCCGCGCCCCGCCGGAGCAACTGGAAGTCTCAGTCTATGATTTCGAATCCAACTCCGCCGTCCCGATCGGCCCCCAGGGGCAGCAAGGCGAAGGGCTGGCTTTCGCAATCAAGACCGATCCGCTCCAGACACTGCGGGTTGACCCCGCCGACCCGACCTTCGTCCTCGACGGCTTCCCGCCCGGCCACTACATCATCTGGGCGCAAGGCCGCTGGGGCATGCATCCGGTCCTCAACCGCCAGATCTTCGTCACCTGGGTCTATGACATCGAGATTGTTGAGTAGATGGACCGAACGCCGGAAATGTTGAGGGCTACCGTAGGGGTGGGGCTCGTCCCCACCCGCGTACGTACGCATAGGCGTTGCCGGGTAGGGACAAGCCCTACCCCTACGAAGAACCGTAGAGACGCGTTGCGGAGCGTCTCTACTTCCAGACAAGACGACCGGGAAGAAGATCCATTGAACCCGTCAGCGCCCATCGCAGATGTTGGCGGCGACTTCCACCATTCCCGGCCGGCCCGACACGCTCCGCGAGCCTGCATCGCTTTGCATCGCATGGAGGCAACTCTCGCTAAACCGCGCCGCCCCGCCTGCCAAATCGTCACATCCGCCCAGATCCCGGGTAAAATGCCCGGAGCCTGATGACCTGTCGTCCTATTACTAGAGGAGCCACCGTGCGCCGATTCCTTATTCCGACTCTGATCCTCATCTTCTCTTCCCTGCTCCCTGTTCCCTATTCCCTGTTCCCTTCCCCAGCCTCCGCTGGCGAAGCGTACGAATGGAATCCGGTCGGGGAACAGTATGTCCCGCGCACCGATGGCCGCTACATCGTCTGGCTCGACGGCCGCGCCCGGACCCAGGGCACAACCACGAAATACGAAATCTACGGCTCCGACCTGACGACCGGCGAGGATTTCCCGGTCGCCGCTGGCGGGCAAAATGACCGTCTCTACCCCGACGTCGATCGCGGCGTCGCCATCTGGGCGGAGACGAACTTCGGCTGCGACGAGTGCGACGGCGACATCGCTGGCAAGGTGCTCTCGACCGG
This sequence comes from uncultured Chloroflexia bacterium, assembly GCA_963709995.1. Classification (GTDB taxonomy): domain Bacteria; phylum Chloroflexota; class Chloroflexia; order Thermomicrobiales; family CFX8; genus JAUIIK01. The sequence continues at coordinate 142,955 of CAVPYN010000014.1, forward strand.
TGAGGAGTTCGTCGTCTCTGCGAAAACAACCAAGGAAACGCGCCCGGCGATCACCAACTCCACCGTCGTCTGGGTCGAAATCCACGATGGCGTTGAGACGCTCTGGATGACCGACATCTACACCGATGCCGAACCGGTCGAGATCGCGACCGCGCAGTCCGGCTGGATCATCGACCTCCCGCGCGCCGATGACAACAAAGTCGTCTGGTCCGAATATCAGAGCGTCACGCCCGGCTCGGCCACCTTCAGGCTGCGTGCCTATGACATCCTGACCGGCGCCTACTACGACGTCAGTGAGGGCATCGTCAACGATACCCACGGTCTTCGCGACGACTACGACATCGACCGCGACATCATCGCCTGGGCCGAAAATCACCGCCAGCTCTACATCTACGACCTGAAGACGGAAACCTCGCGCCTGCTCCTCACCGGCGGCGGTTGCCCGACGATCGAAGGCGGCTACATCTTCTACGAGGATTTCCGCTACTTCGAGGAACAGGGCCGCATCGAGGTCTGGGGCTACGACCTGGCAACCGGCGCGAACTTCCACGTCGGCGGCGCGCCCGGCGAAAACCATGAGTACGCCAACGTCAACGACGGCGTCATCACCTGGCAGAAGGACGGCGGCACACCTACCCTCAACGACATCGTCGCCACCTCGGTCGTCAACGTCCTGCCGACGATGCCCGAAACCCGCACCGGCGAAGATTCGGAGAGCTACCGCTTCTTCGATCAGACCATGCACCCGCTGACGACCGAATTCCTCAGCTTCTGGGACGGTAGCGGCGGGCTGCCCGTCTTCGGCTACCCGCTTACCAGCGAATACGAGGAATTGAACCCGGATCTGGGCGAGCCGCTGCGCGTCCAGTACCTCGAACGCCAGCGCTTCGAGCACCACCCGGACCTTGCCGGCACGCCCTACGAGGTGCTGATCGGCCGGCTGGGCTACACCATCGCCGACCGCGCCGGCCTGCTCAACACCGAGCCATTCATGCCGGTTGATACGAGCGCCACCCCGGACGGCTGTCTCTCGTTCGACGAAACCGGCCACACGCTGTGTGGACGCTTCCTGACCTACTGGCAGGGCGCGGGGCTGGAGTTCGGCGACGAGGGTGTCACCTATCGCGAATCACTTGCGCTCTTCGGCTTCCCGCTGAGCGAGGAGTTCACCGATCCCACTACTGGCTTCGTCAGTCAGTATTTCGAACGCGCGATCTTCGAGCACCACCCGGAGAACGACGGCACCCCGTACGAGGTGCTCCTGCGCCGCCTGGGCGCGGAAGAACTCCAGAATCGTGGTTGGTGTTCGGAGAAGAGCCTCGGCTGCGAACCTCCCCGGGAGACGAGCAGCTGGTCCCCGCGGATGGGGTGAGCAGGGGAGAAAGTACGTAGTAGGTAGGTTGTAGTGAGTAGGAAATCAGGGAACATCGCTTGGCCCGCGAGTCCATCCTGGGCTCAACGGTTTTCCCGGCTGTTCACTACAACCTACGTGCTACCGACTACAAACTAACTTGACCTCTCGCGCCACTAATCTGGCCATCTTCACGATCGTCCTGATCGAGTTCGCCAGCGGGACGCTCAGCCTGCTCGTCGGCCAGCCGGATGGTGCCTGGCTCTTCTGGCTTCACCGCATAGGCGGGCTCTCCCTCGCCCTCCTGATCGCCTGGAAGTGGCGCATCGTGCTGCGCTCCTACCAGCACAACGGCCTGACAGCGATGACGGCGCTCGCCGCAGTCCTGACCGGACTCTTCCTCGCTACGCTCGTCAGCGGGGTCGCCTGGGCCACCGTCGGCTTTCCCAGCCTGCGGCTTCCAGGCATAGGCGGCTTGACCGGCCTCGGGGTCCATATCCTGCTGGCGCTGATGCTCGTTCCGTTCTTCGCACTCCACGCAATCCACCGCTGGCCGCGGCTCGTGCGGCCGGATTTCGCCAGTCGCCGGACAGCTCTCCGCTACGCAGGTCTCGGAGCAGGCGGTCTCGTCCTCTGGCAAAGCCAGGAAGCCTTCAACAGAGCGACCGGCATCTCGGGCGCACAGCGGCGCTTCACCGGATCGCGGGAACGCGGCAGCTTCACCGGCAACGGCTATCCAACGACCAACTGGTTGACCGACTCGCGCCAGCGCATCGATCCAAATAGCTGGAGGCTCCGCATCCACGGTCTTGTCGAACGCGAAATCGAACTGTCGCTTGCCGACATCCAGGATGCTCTCCCGACAACGACGCGGGCCATTCTCGATTGCACCGGTGGCTGGTTCACCGAGCAGGATTGGCAGGGAGTTCCGGTTGCGGCGATCCTGTCGGATGCAAAGCCTCGAAACGGCGCCCGCAGCATCCTCGTGACTTCCGCAACCGGATACCGGCGTCGCTTCCCGCTGTCACGGGCCGATCGGCTGCTCCTCTGCACCCACGCCAGCGGTGAGCCGCTCAGTTCTGGCCATGGCGCGCCCGTCCGCCTCATCGCGCCCGGCGAGCGCGGCTTCAACTGGGTCAAGTGGGTTGTCGACGTCGAAGTCAGCGAACTGCCCGCCTGGATGCAATCTCCACTACCATTCCAATAATCAAGAGGAATTGAAACGCAACTGTAACGTCCAGCCTCCGGACTACCACGTGGCTGTTGCGACTCATGGTCAAGAATGACAGGTACGATCTCCGCTTTGGCCGCTGAGCACTGCGGTCGATTCCTCGACTCCCTGGCTCAGCCGGTCGAACGCAATCGACTATCGCAACGCGGTCGGGGAGGAGCCAGACATCATGTTCAGACATCGACGAAGAATCTTCAGCCTGCTCCTGATATTGGTGCTCCTGGCAATTCCACTGGCCACCGTTCGCGCCGATCCGCCGGGCAACACCTACTACTACCGCACCTGGGAGCGCACCGACTACCCCGTTGCCGATGGCGCAATCGCCCGCACCTGGATGTGGGGACCGGAAGCCTTCACACCTCAGGGACAGGAAACCTACCGGGAATCTCCGGGGGCGAGTCGAACAATCCAGTACTTCGACAAGTCTCGCATGGAGATCACCGATCCCGCTGGAGATAGCGCATCCCCCTGGTTCGTCACCAACGGCCTCCTCGTCGTCGAGATGATTCAGGGACTCATACAGCTCGGCGACGCCGACTTCGCGGCTCATGCCGAAGGCCCGGCTCAGGTCAACGTCGCTGGAGATCGAGATGATCCCACTGGTCCAACCTACGAGACCTTCACCGACCACCTCTTCGATCCTCCACGCGATCCCGGCACGCTGATCACCCAGCGCATCAACCGCGTCGGCACCGTCAGCCACGACGCCAGCCTCGCCAGCTACAACATCTCGGCCGGCTTCCTTGACGTCGTCACCAACCACACCATCGCAGCCCCCTTCTGGGACTTCATGAACTCGACCGGTCTCGTCTATGAAGATGGCGCGTACACCGACGATGACCTCTTCCTCAACCCCTTCTACGCCACCGGGCGGCCGATCACCGAGGCCTTCTGGGCCAATGTCAAGGTCGCCGGCAGCTACCAGGACGTCCTGATGCAGTGCTTCGAACGGCGCTGCCTGACCTTCACCCCCGACAACGACCCCAACTGGCGGGTCGAGGCCGGCAACGTCGGCCGCCACTACTACGAATGGCTCTATGGCGAGGCGGGCGCAGATCCACCGAACTGGGGCCTGTCCCTCTACCAATCGAACTATGAGGACTGGACTGAGTGGCCTACGGGCACCTATGACGAGAGCGACGACCGCTGGCTTGGAGATCCAGTCGGTCGCGCCGACCGCTGCGCCGACGGCTACTGCCTGGAGTTCTTCGGCGAATCCAATGTCTGGATGGGTGCGCGCGGAGATCTGCCCGAATACGGCGATGTCGCACTCGCAAGTCAGATCCGCATGGCCGATGCCGTGGCGGCAAACGACCGCGGCTGTCTGTTGACACGGGTTGACCAGAGCGGCGCCGACATCCAGCTCTACGCCCTCTGCCTTCTCGCCAATCGCCAGGTCGTGGCCTTCTACTACGAGAATGTCGCCGGAACCGAGACATCCGAATGGCTCATCCCGCCTGGATCTGTGAGCGTTGCGGCCGCAGCCAGTGAGTGGCACGTAATGGCGGTTATGGCCCGCGGACATGATTTCTGGTTCTACGTCGACGACTATGAACCGATTGGGCCGATCCATCATGAAGGACCGCTCACCGGCCACGTTGGCGTCGGCATGCAGCGACTCGCAAGCGGTGTGGCCGATACCCAGTTCCACTTCAACTTCCTGCGCGTCTTCAGCGTCCACTAGAGACGGGAGCTATCTCATGAGACAACGCCGGACATTGGCCATCGCCCTCCTGTTGATGACGACGATGGCCGGCCTCTTTGCGATACCCACGCAGGCCGCGCCCCCGGCGACCGCCGAGTTCCAGCGCACCTGGGCGCGAACCGACAAACCCGTCAGTGACCTCGCCGTTTCCCGCACCTGGATGTGGGGGCCAGACGGCTTCACCGGAGGAATGACCGAAGCCTATCTCGAAGCTCCCGGCGGTCAACGCACCGTCCAGTACTTCGACAAGTCCCGCATGGAGGACAATTCCTACCGCGCCTCCGATCCCTGGGACGTCACCAACGGTCTCCTCGTTGTCGAGATGATGACTGGCCAGATGCAGACCGGTGACAACTCCTTCCAACTCAAGCAACCCGCCCAGGTCAACGTCGGTGGCGACGCCGATGATCCAACGGGTCCGACCTATATCACGATGGCCGCCGTCCGCACAGCACCACCGCTCGCAAGTGGCCAGGTCATCGACTGGGCCATTGACCGCAACGGCAACGTCACCAGTGCACCACCCCAGGTCGCCAACCTCGGTGTGACGGCCCAGACCTACGTTCCCGAAACGAACCACCGCGTTGCCTCGGTCTTCGGTGACTTCATGAACTCCTCTGGGCTCGTCTGGCAGAACGGACAGCTCGTCACCGACCAGCTCTTCCTGAGCCCCTACTACGCAACGGGCTTTCCCGTTACCGAGGCCTATTGGGCCAACATCAAGGTCGCCGGAACCTACCAGTGGGTGCTTATCCAGGCCTTCGAACGCCGTGTGCTGACCTACACCCCGGGCAACGCTCCCGGCTGGCAGGTCGAGGCCGGCAACGTCGGTCAGCACTATCACACCTGGCGCTACGGTACGCCGCCAGTGCCGCAAGAGACCGTCTGGGTTAAGACTGCTCCCAGCGGCCCACCGGCCACGACAACCTCCGGCGGCTGGGTCGATGTCCCAGATCTCAGTAGGACGATCACTATGCCGGCAGCAGGAAAGCTGGCAGTCAGCATAACCGCCGAAGCCTGGACATCGTCACCGGACGGCCAACTCTGGGTGCGTGCCCTGATCGACGGCCAGCCGGCGAATCCATCAGACGTCCACTTCGCAGAAAACACGCTCGTCGGCACCTATGGCTTCACCTTCGTCGTCGATTTCGGCCTCCGGAGGCCAGCATCAGGTTTCGATGCAGTGGCTCGTCACGAGCGGAGCAACCGCTTCAATGGGCGATCGCTCGCTCTCGATCGTTGCCTCAGTGACGGGCTCCCCCATCAGCACAATGGAGACGCGCTGGGCGCATGGTCCGTGGATTAACCACACACAATCGAACTGGATCCCAATTCCCGACATGAGCGCGAGTGTCGTGACGCCGGCAAATGGTGAGATCACCGCCACGTTCAGTGCCGAAGCGCACACATCGTCCAGTATGGGCCGCATGTGGGTACGTGCGATCATCGACGGTCAACCGGCGACTCCCGGCGACGTGGTATTCGCCCAGGGAGGCGAACTCGGAAAGCCCTTTGGCACGCATAGCTTCACCTTTGTAGGGAAGAACCTGTCGGCAGGCTTGCACACCGTACAGATGGAATGGCTCGGCGACGCCGGATTCACCGCGTTGATGCGCGATCGGTCGCTCGTGGTCATGGGAACATCCGGGCAGGCGCCGCTCGGCGTCCGCAGTGTCACATCCGTTGAAAGCGGCTGGATCTCGGAATCCACCGCCACCTGGGTCCCGATGCCCGGTATGAACGCCAGCATCTCAACCCCTGCGAACAGCGACATAGCTATCACGTTGACCGCTGAAGCGTCGGCGACACTGCAGGGCAGAAACTTTGTCCGCGTGCTGGTTGACGGCCAGGTCATCAGCCCGTCTGATGTGATGCTTGCGAACTACAACTCAAACGGAACGATGCTCTTCACGTTTACCAAACAGAACGTCTCCGCCGGAGTGCACAACCTCCACGTTCAGTGGCGCGTGGATGTGGCCGGTCAACACGCATCAGTCGCAGACCGGACTCTCGTTGTCTATGGCTCGCCCGTGGTATTGACCCCTATCTCCGCGCCGTGAACAACGACTAGGAGCTTCAGCATTCAGACCGGCCAATAGAACCGTAGATGGGAAACAGAAAGGGCAGGTATGCACGTAAGGAGAATATGGCTTCTCGTTGGGATCCTGAGCGTTGGAGCATCCCTGTTCGCTGCGATCCCATCTGCGAAGGCCGACCCCCCGGCTATGCCCACGTTCCACCGCACCTGGGAACGGACCGACTACCCCGTTGCCGATGGCGCAATCGCCCGCACCTGGATGTGGGGACCGGAAGCCTTCACACCTCAGGGACAGGAAATCTATGACGGAAGCTCCGGGTGGGTGGCGGACCGTCCAGTACTTCGACAAGTCTCGCATGGAGATCACTGATCCCGCTGGAGATAGCGCATCCCCCTGGTTCGTCACCAACGGCCTGCTCGTCGTCGAGATGATCTCCGGCGACATCCAGTATGGACATAGCCACTTCAGCTCCAACCCGCGCGGGCCCGCTCGGGTCAACGTCGCCGGGGATGCGGACGACCCGACCGGACCAACCTACGCAGACCTTCCGCGGTCACCTCTTCGATCCTCCACGCGATCCCGGCACGCTGATCACCCAGCGCATCAACCGCGTCGGCACCGTCAGCCACGACGCCAGCCTCGCCAGCTACAACATCTCGGCCGGCTTCCTTGACGTCGTCACCAACCACACGATCGCAGCCCCCTTCTGGGACTTCATGAACTCGACCGGTCTCGTCTATGAAGATGGCGCGTACACCGACGATGACCTCTTCCTCAACCCCTTCTACGCCACCGGGCGGCCGATCACCGAGGCCTTCTGGGCCAATGTCAAGGTCGCCGGCAGCTACCAGGACGTCCTGATGCAGTGCTTCGAACGGCGCTGCCTGACCTACACCCCCGACAACGACCCCAACTGGCGGGTCGAGGCCGGCAACGTCGGCCGCCACTACTACGAATGGCTCTATGGCGACTACGAAGCAACCCCGCCCCCGCCGGGCCTGGTTCTCTATCACTCTGCCTACGAGAACTGGACCGAGTGGCCAGTGCCCGGCGACGCGGACGAGCGCATCTTCGGGGAGCCCGGCGCCGAAACCGCCCGCTGCGACGGACATTTCTTCTGCCTCTCGATCCCCGGCACGCTCAACATCTGGACAGCTGCGCGAGGGTATCTGCCTGACTACGACGATGTTGCAGTATCGGCTGTGATTCAGCTCGAGCACGCCGTCCCAGGTGATCGGGGCTGTGTCCTGACGCGGGTTGTCGACATGCCCGATCTGCTCCAGTTCTACGCCCTCTGCATCACCGGCAACGACGAGCTGATCGCCTTCTACTACGAAGAGACGAGCGCCGGCCCAACCGCGACCTGGCTCATTCCACCCGGTACAGTCGATTCCATTCATCCGGCAGAGGACTGGAACACGCTCTGGATCGCAGCTCGCGGCCACGACTTCTGGTTCTACAGCGGCGGCATACTCGTCGGCCAGGCAACTCACATCCATGGGCCGACGCAAGGCGCCGTGGCACTCGGCGCACAACGCCTCGACGCCCCGCCGGTAGCCTTCAACACTCTGGTTGACAGTATCTGGGTCTATGAGATCATGGAACGGCGGCCATGAGTAGACCAGGCTGGGCCGACCGATGCATTTCCCCCACGGATCAGGACGTATCCCAGCCTGCCGTTCGGCCACGCATATCTGATCCAGATACCGCGCACATCCACCGACAATTCGATTCCAGTTCATGGCGAAGTACCGTGAGAATAGGTCGTGACACGGACTGAAAGCGAGACACTGCCCGAATCGCAACCAACCGGTGACGGCCCAAGAACATGCATAGAGCACACGAATACGAGTCATCCAGGACGACAAGCTGAGAGGCAGCACAATGACAAAGAGCACCCTACTCGTTTCGAGCCTGGCCCTGATCGTCGCGGCGGTCTTCGCAGGCCTCTCAATCCTCCCCGCCAGCGCGGACCCTCCAGCCACCGATCACTTCCAGCGCACCTGGGAGCGGACTGACAAGCCGGTCGCGATCTCAGCGTTTCCCGCACCTGGATGTGGGGACCAGAGGCCTTCACCGGGCCGCTCGACGAGGACTACGCCGAGCGCCCCCGACAGCAAGCGTCTCGTCCAGTACTTCGATAAGAGCCGCATGGAGGACACCAGCTGGCGCACGACTACCGCCTCCCTGGGACGTCACCAACGGCCTGCTCGTCGTCGAGATGATGACCGGCCAGATGCAGGTCGGCGACGCCACCTTCCAGCAGCGTCAACCGGCCCAGGTCAATGTCGGCGGCGACGCCGACGATCCGACCGGGCCCACCTACGTCACGATGGCCGCCGTCCGCAATGCACCGGTGCCGCCCGATGGCAAGGTTCTTGAGTGGACGATCGACCGCGGGGGCACGATTGGTCCTGCTCCGGCTGATCTGATCGCGACTCGGCGTCACCGCCCAGGCCTACGTTCCAGAGACGAATCACAGGTCGCCTCGCGTCTTCTGGGACTTTCATGAACTCTTCCGGGCTCGTCTGGCAGAACGGTGGACTCGCCACCGACCAGCTCTTCCTCAACCCCTTCTACGCCACCGGCTTCCCGGTCACCGAAGCCTACTGGGCCAACATCAAGGTCGCCAACACCTATCAGTGGGTGCTCCTGCAATGCTTCGAACGCCGCTGCCTGACCTACACACCGGGCAACCCGCCTGGCTGGCAGGTCGAAGCCGGCAACGTCGGCCAGCATTACTACCACTGGCGCTACGGTCAGCAACCCCCGGACCCAACGGCAACCGCGACCCAACCCTGGCGCGCCGACAGCAAAGCAGCCCGACGGCAACCATGACGGCCACAGCAACGCAGACCCAACCGCGCCAGCGCCCCGCCGTACCAGTTCTCGACAACCTTCGGCGAAGCCTGGGATTCGGCGACACTGATGAACAGCCCGCAGGGCGTCGCCCTCGGCGGAGATGACATCTACGTCGCCGACACAAACAACAACCGCATCCAGAAGTACGGTTACGATGGTGTGTTTCACCTCCAGTGGGGCAGTCAGGGAATCGGCAACGGCCAGTTCAACAGCCCAACCGGAGTCGCGGTCGACTCGCTCGGCGCTGTCTATGTCGCTGATCGCGGCAACAGCCGGATTCAGATCTTCGATAGCGTCGGCAACTGGTTGCAGACAGTCACGACAGTCGATCCGGGCGGCGCGATCCTCCACTCGTTCCAGTCTCCGGTAGACGTCGCCATCGGCGGCGGGTATGTCTGGGTTGTCGATGCCGGCCGCCAGCAACTCTTGGGGTTCCCCACCTATCTGGGCTCCGGTACCGGCGTCCTGTCGGCAATCAATCTGACCGACCCGACCGGTGTTGCGGTCGATACCGGGACGAACTTCGTCTGGGTCACCGACACTGGACCTGGTTTCACCAACCTGAAGGGTTACGACTTCCAGGGGAACCTTCAGACGACGACGACGGTGCCGGGCACGACGTTCTTGGATGACGTCATGATCGATTCCAATGGCGATATCTGGGTCATCGACTCGGCTGCAAACCAGTTTCACAAGTGGTATCCCGTTGGCGGCTGGAACCTCGAGTTTGGCGGAACTGGCAACACACCGGGACTGTTCAATCGCCCGGGCGCGCTCGCTGCAGGGTTCGGCGGTGAACTGATCGTCGCCGACACCGGCAACAATCGTATCCAGAGGATCAGCAACGCAGGATTCTCAGTCGCTCTCTGGAGCGACAATCGTCGCGGGCGCTATCTGTTCCCCTCTGGAATCGCATGGCAAGGTAACGACGGCATCTACGTCGTCGATACCGGTCTTTCCCGAATTCAGGTGGTTGGCTATCAAGGGGAGTTTCTTGCCGACTGGGGAGCGGGAACGACCGTCCCGCCCGGCGATCCCGAACTGCTCTTCCCCCTCGATATCGCTATCGATAGTTTCGGCAACGTCTTCGTCGCTGACACTGCGAATAATCGAGTTATCCAGTACCAGGGACGCGGCCAGTACGTCCAACAGTGGGGAACCACAGGCAACGGCCCAGGGCAATTCAACTTACCGCTCAGCATCGCCGTCGATGCCATGGGCAATGTCTACGTCGCGGATGGCGGCAACCACCGCATCCAGAAGTTCGACCCCGCCGGGAACTATCTGACGGAATGGGGCGGCAAAGGCAACCTGCTCGGAGCGTTCGACACTCCATCGGGACTGGCCGTGGCCGGAAACGCCATCTATGTCGTCGATCAGGGCAACAACCGTATCCAGCAGTTTGATCTGAATGGCGCCTATGCCGGCGTATGGTGGGGCAGTCCGGGAGCCGGCCCCGGGCAGTTCAACGTTCCGGCGGATATCGAGGTCGACACCACTGGCTTCGTCTACGTCGCCGACTCTCAGAACCACCGCATCCAGGCGTTCACGCCTGATGGTCAGTTCCTCGCCGAGTGGGGCAGCGGGCCAGGCAATGGGCCTAATCAGTTCAATGTGCCGATCGATATCAGCTTCGACGTGCTCGGCGGGATCATGTACGTCACCGACCGCGACAACCATCGCATCCAGGTGCTGGCGGTTCCATAGATGCCAATGCGGGGGCAGTTCGCTAGCCGCGCTGCCCCTGCTTCATCATCAGGTATCCCACGCCCCCCGCGATGACGACAATGACAACGAACGGCGTCAGCACGCGACCCGCCACCATGCTGGTAACAACCGTCAGAAACAAACCCAACACAGCCGCCGCCAGCAATATCCGACCGTATCGTTCCAGTTGCGTCATTCTCAGGAGATCCCCTTACACGACGGGAATTGAAGCGCGACCTGCCAGTGATCCAATCGGCGCAATCGAGAAAAGGCTGAAACCTGGCTTGCAGTAATCCCACCAGCATTATGATCGATAGCTACCGTCCGGGCTGTGCCCTCTTCGCTAATCGTCCAGCCAATCCGACCGACCAAACTCTCTCGGCGCGGTAGGTGTCGAATCGCCCGCGCCAAGCTCGACTGTCCGTTCGTAGGCCGCCCAGACAGCGCGCGCCACGACCGTCCGCAAGCCGCCCTTCTCCATATGATAGAGCGCGTTCGCGGTCGTCCCGCCCGGAGAGGTCACCATGTTGCGAGTTCGGCCGGATGCAATCCGGAGTCCCGCGCGAAGAGCACCGACCCGAGTATCGTCTGCAAGCACCAGTTCTTCGGCGATGTGGCGCGAGAAGCCTAGATGAACTCCGGCGTCGATCAGTGCTTCCATCATCATGAAGATGTAGGCCGGGCCGGTGCCGGAGAGCGCGGTCGCCATATCGACCTCGTTCTCGTCGCTTGACCCGCACCGCCTTGCCCATCGCGCTCAGCACCGCCGCGACCATCTCGATTCTGCGCGTCGCTCACGTCTGGCGTCGACATCCAGACGGTCATGCCCTGGCCGATCTGCGACGGCGTATTCGGCATCGCCCGGACGATCGCTGGATGGCCGAGGCCATTCAGTAGACGGTTCAATGTCGCGCCGGCGGCAATCGACACGACAACCTGTCCATCGCGCAGTTTGCCGCGTAGATCGGAGAAGACACTATCGAGCGACTGCGGCTTCACCGTCAGCAGCACGACGTCGGCATTCTTCGACGCGACCGCATTGTCCGCTTGGTCAGCTCGAAGTCATACTGATTCGCCAGCTCATTCCGCCGCCAGTCAGCGGGCTCCGCGCCGGTGATCTGTCCAGCCGAAACCAGTTCGCCTTTCAGCATCGAGGCGATCATCGCCTCGCCCATGATCCCGCAACCAAGTACCGCCACCCGGCGGCCCTTTAGCAGACTGGCGTGTTCATCAGTTGTCATCGTATTGATCCCCTATGTTGTACCTGCGGAAAAGACGAGGGGAGAAGTCAACGCCCGGGTACTACCGGGTTGCGCACTGGGCCCTGGCAACCCGTCCCCTGACTACCTGATCGTCCGCCGCACCTACCGGCGATCGCGGGACGCCAGTCGACGTCGTCGTCGGCGGCGCCCGGCAGGCTCCGGTCGCGGATCGGTCAGGTTCGGGAGCGACGTAGCCGGCATCTTCGACCGGAATCACGCCGAAGAGCCGCGCTGCATTGCCGTAGAAGATACGCTCGCGCTCTTCTTCGCTCAGCCGCAGCATGTCGAACATCGTCTCCCAGTCTCGAATCTCTTCTTCAAAGCGGTCGTTGTTGTCCGAACCATAGAGCAGCTTGAAGTGTGAGATCTCGGATGGCACGAGCTTGCGCTCCATGATGTGCCGGCGGACCATCTCGCCACCGGAGATGTCCCAGAAGACATTGCGACGCCAGCGAGCGATGTGCGCCGCGACGTCGTAGTAGCCGATACCCAGATGTGCGCCGATGATCTTCAGGAAATGGGAAGGTGAAAGCAATCGTGTCGAGCGCGATCGGCTCCATATGCGCCGACGATACGCCTCGTCCAGCACGCGACTCTTCGCGTGGACGCACGCCCTTGATGACTTCGGGGTCGAACGGATCGCGCACCCGGTAGTCGAAGCCACCGCCGATCACACCGGTGTGGAAGAGGCAGACGAAATTGTTCTCCTCCGCCGCCTCGAAGATCGGGAAATAGTCAGGATGGTCGTACCGCTTCGTCGGCAGGATCACCTTCAGCCCCCGGTAGCCCCGCGCCGCCGCCTCGTGAATATGCTCCGGCTTCTCGTTGTCGAGATCGACCCCATAGAGCCCGAAGAGCATCTCCGGATAGCGTTCGATCGCCACCTGAACACGGGCGTTGTACTCGCCAAAGCGCGACCCCAGCAGACAGAGGTGGGCGACGTTCGCCGCCTTGCGCCCGCTCGACCAGTTCATCGGTCACCTCGACCGCGTCACGGTCCTCACCCCACGGAAAATGCACGTGTGAATCAAAGATCTTCAAAATGTCTCTAATCTTCCCCGGTAATCCCAATACCCTAAATCAACCTTCCGATTGTACTCCGACCACCCCTCTGAGTTGCCGGAACGAGCCGGAGCGAGCAACAGTCCCTACGACATCCGGCTCCTGTTGCCTTCAAACCACTCCGCCAGGCACTCCATGTAGACGATATCCCAAAGCTGCTGGCCCATCCGGCTGCACTGATGACGGCGGCCAAACTCCCGGAAGCCAGCCTTCTCATAGGCCCGGATGCCGCCAACGTTGAACTCGTAGACCGTCAGCATTACATTGTTCAGCCCGTAAGCATTGAAGGCGTAGTCCAGCGTCAACCGCGTCGCCTCGGTGCCGTACCCCTTGCCGCGGCATTCCGGCGCGCCGATCGTGACCCCGAAACTCCCCCGCCCATGCCGCGCATCAACCTCGTAGAGGTAGGCAATACCTATCGGCCGGGACGTCTCCCGCTCATAGACCGTGAAATAGATCTCGCTCGAGCTCCCGACCCGCCGCTCGAACGTTGCCATCTCTTCCTCATAGGTCGTCGGCCACGACAACCCCAGCGTCGCGCTCGTCGACTGGTCGTTGAACCAGCGCTGATATTCCCCAACCAGCTCCCGCCGCAACGGCCCGAGGCTCACTCGCTCCCCAACCAAATTGACAACCGGATCGTTCACAGATTCACCTTCAACGCCTTCCTCCCCCTCTCCCGGCATTGGGAGAGGGGCTGGTTGGTGAGGACTATGTCCCCACCAACCCATCCTCGCGCTCATAATCAATCCCCGCCATCCCGTCCTCCGGAGGATTCGCCCGCTCCCAGACCACCGTCCGCCGCAGCGCTTCTCCTCTCGGCACCCGCTCGGAATACCCCAGCTCCTCGCGAATCCGAGCAGTCCCACCAACCAGATGCTGATTCGGGTCAATCCCCGGATCGAGCTTGTCGTCCGGCACGGTCACGATATCCCCAACCCAGCCGACGACCGCCGCAATCTCCCGCACCAGCTCCGCCGTCGTCGGGTGATTCGGCTCGCCGAGGTTGTAAATACGTCCTGCCGCCCGCTCATCGGTCGCGACCAGCGCGATCGCGTCCCCGATGTTGTCGACGAAGCCCCAGGTGCAACACCACTCCGCCACCCGATCGTTGAGGACGATTGCGGGGCGACCGTCGTCCATCCGCTTCAGGTACTGCCAGTAGCGGTGCTGGCCGTCGCGTTCGCCGTAGACCATCGGCAACCGGACGACCGTCCCTGGCATCTCCGGATTCCCCATGACAACACGCTCGACCATGATCTTGTCGTAGTCGTGGAAGTAGGGACGGTCAATGCCCGCCGGGCGATGCTCTCCCCGGTAGGGATAGAGATGGTCACGCAGTGGCGACTCCTCGGTCAGCGGCACAGGATCAGGCGGCCCCGGATAGGCGCGTCGCAGCCGGTCATAGGCCCGGTAGACGTCCATGCTGCTGATCGCGACCACCCGCCCCACGATTCCGCGCAGCCCGGCGTTCGCCAGCCGGGCATCTTCCTCGGTCATCGCGTACATGTCGATCGCGACATCCGGTCCAAACACGCGAAAGGATTCCCGGGCGTCTTCGATCCGCGCCCGTTCGCCAGTGATCCGTTCGACGCCTTCAGGCAACGTCGCTGCCGTTCTGCCGCGATTGAACACTGCTACCTGGTGTCCATGCTCCACCAACGACCGCACCACTGACGGCCCGATGAACGATGTCCCGCCCAGCACCAATACACTCGCCATGCTCACCCTCTTCTCAAAATTGCAATATCATGGAACTGTTCGCCCATCCGACTCGCCCGTATTGCGAAGCAGTTCGCGCACGAATCCAACCACAGGGACAGTTGATGACCGATCCCATCGAAGACCCAGACGAGGTTCAGCGGCGCATCGACCGGCTCGAAGCTCAGCTTGAGGGGTTCGAACGCGAGATCACCGAACTTCGAGCGTTGCTCGGTGCCGAACCCGAAGAACTCCCGGAGCCGGCAGAGTCAATCGAATCCGAGCCAGAAGCGCCTGAATTCCCGCCAGCTCCAGAATCAGTCGAAGGTTCGATCTCGCCACCTGAATCGGCAATCTCTGTTCCAGAGCCAGCGTTGCCCGCTGTGTCGAAAGAACGAGATATCGAAGCCCTGCTCAGTGGCCGGGGGCTTGCGCTGGTTGGCGGGCTGGCGATACTCGTCGGCAGCCTCTTCTTCCTGAGCCTGGCCTTCTCCCGCGGCTGGATCGGTCCGGAAGCGCGCGTCGTCATCGGGCTGATCTCGGGCGCCGCGATGGTTACCGGCGGCGCATTCTTCTTTGAACGCCGGGAGCGATTGTTCGGACACGTCCTTCTTGCGGTCGGGATCGGTGTCTTTTACCTCGCGATCCTCGCCGCGACCAGCCTCTACGATCTACTCCCCTACCAGGTGGCACTTGGTGCAACGCTGGTCGCGACAGTTGTTGGCACGTTCATCGCCATACGCGCCGAATCCCAACTCGTCGCAGCCTATAGTCTCCTTCCAGCGCTCATTGCCCCGGTGCTCTTCGACGCCGAGCCAACCAACATCACTATGGCCTATCTCGCCATCATCCTTACCGGCGTCGCCACCATCGCGCTCTACCGTACCTGGACATGGCTGCCGCTGCTCAGCCTTCTCTTTACCTTCTTCCAACTCTACGCCTGGCTCGCCGATTCGCCAGAAGCCGTCGCGGGCATCCTGGTCATCGCTGGTTACTGGCTCGTCCACACCCTCGGCAGCGGCGGTGAAGACATCCGCCGTCTCCGAACGCGCCTCCGCGTAAGCTCAACCATCACGATGATCCTCAACACCGCGGTTGCGATCGGGGCCGGATTCATCTTGCTCGATGGTAACCTGGCCGAGTGGCGTGGCATCTATCTGATCGGGCTGGCGCTGCTCCACCTTCCGATAGCCGGATATCTCTTCTATCGCGGTGGCGACCAGCACCCGTTCGGCATGCTGGCAATGGGGCTCGGCCTGGCGACCGGCGCGATCGCCATTCCGGTGCAGTTCAGCGGAGCAGTCGTCCCGATCGCCTGGGCAGCTGTCGCCGTCGTCATGATCTGGCTCTACGGTCGTCTCGGCAACCTGTTCAGCCTTGCAGCGGGCGGCCTGTTCGGCATCCTCGCCCTCTGGCATTTCATTCTGTTCGACTATCCGCTGAATGAATTCATGACTGGCGTTTCCGGAAGCATCTACCCCTTCATCAACCGCCCCGGCGCCGTCCTGGCCACCTTGCTGATGGCGCTTGCCCTGTCAGCCGTTCTATCCCGATCGAAGGAAGTTCACGCCGCCGCGATCCTGATCGGTTCCGGGCTTCTGGCCTATGCGTTACCGTTCGAGATCCACGATGGCTGGTTGATTGCCGGCTGGGCGTTGATCGCGCTTGCCCTCGTCTCGATCCACCGCATCATGCCAACCGAGCATCCAATCTATCTTGCCGCCGCCCTCAGTCTCACCGGCTTCGCCCTGCTGGTGGCGCTCGTCGACATCGCGCCACCATCGCGCCTGCGGGTCAGTTCGACAACGACAACCGACCACTTCCCCTTCTGGAGCGACGCATCCCTTGCCCTGATATCCCTCACGACTGTGCTGGTGGCCGCGTGGCTGCTCCACCGCAAACGATATCCACCGATCGCGCCCTACGTCCTCGCTGCCGCTGCGGCACTTGCTGTCTACCTGCTTTCGATCGGGCTCGTCGATGAATTCCAGAAGCGGCTCAACGATCGATCCACCAACCTCGAATCGCTCCGCAAGCAGGCGCAAGTCGGTCTCTCGATTCTCTGGTCCACGCTTGGCGTCGCCAGCTTCGTGCTTGGCATCGTCCTGCGCCGCGCCGGGATGCGCGTCTTCGGTCTTGCCCTGATCGGCATCGCCGTGGTCAAAGTCTTCATCGTCGACCTGGCTTCACTGGACGCCTCCTACCGCGTTATCTCTTTCATCGCGCTTGGCATCCTCCTCCTGCTGGCCTCCTACCTCTATCAACGCCTCATCGCCCAACCCAGCGACGATGCCGGTACGGAACTGCCCGCGTAGATCAATGCCCCCTTTGCTGGCGCAGGAAACAAGCCGCGCGCTTCAGGTTGGTCTACGATAGGCATCATGACCCGAAACCAGAACGAGTGGAAGCGACAGCATGTCCGACCAGATATCACCGGAATCTCTAACCATCGACCAGATCGTCGCGATCAAGGCGCCGGAGTCACCAGCCTGGTCGCCCGATGGCGCCCGGATCGCTTACCGGCTGGCGGGCTTCGAGCATGGCGAGATCTGGTTGAGTGATCTGGCCAGCGAGCCGGTTCAACGCACCAGAGGGAGTGAACCAGCCGGGCCGCCAGTCTGGGCCAGCGATTCCGCCGTCGTCTTCACTCGTGGACGGCGCGTCTGCCGTCTGCTGCTCGACGGTGACAACGAGCAGACGATCCTGACCCTCCCGGAAAGCGCGACCCGCGCCACGATCCTCCCGTCAGCCGACGCCGTCGTCTACGTCCTCGATGGCGACGCCTGGCTCTGGAGCTGGCATGACGCAACTCCCACCGGGGCTCCCACCCGGATGACCGGAGACCAGTCGCTGATGACCCGCCTGGTCCACCGTATCACCGACATCTTCTTCCCTTCGCCTAATGGCCTCCACGTCGCCATCGCCTGCCCGGAGGAGCATGGCCTCAATCTGGCCGTTTATAGTCGGATTACCGGCGCCCTGCACTGGATCATGCCCAGCGAAGACATCGAAACATCGGCAATCTGGTCTCCAGACAGCACCCGGATGGCATTCACCCGCTACGATTGGCGCGTGAAGTGGCGCGAGCTGTGGGTCGTCGATCCTACCGGCGACAACCCGGTTCGCATCTGGCGCGACGAAGATGACGCCTGGGTCTCTCGTTTCCAGTTCGAGGGCGCGTTCTCCCCGGCCGGTGACTACCTGGCCTTCGTCGCGCCCATCGACAACTTCGGACAGATTCTCGTTGCTCATGCCGACGGCAGCAGCGAACCGATCCAGATCTCGGAGCCCGGCGCGGAAGCCGAAAAGCCACGCTGGTCTCCGGACGGCGACTGGATTGCCTACTTGTCGACGCAAGGGCGTGAAAAGCGATTGCACATCGACAATGCGCTTCATCGCAACGACCGGCGTGATCCACTGGACCGCCCCGGCTTTGCGGCGGACTACGCCTGGGCTCCGGATAGTGTCAGGCTCGTGGTGATCATCTCCGATACTCACGCTCCCGATAGTCTGGTTTGCCTCGAACGGCACAGAGCGCCAGCACATCAGATCACAAGCTATGCCAGAGCAACATCCGACGTGCTGGTGTCAACAACAATCGTGCCAAGCGAGGACGGCGCATGGCGCATCCCGGTGCTGCTGATGCAGCGAGCGGATCTGCCCGGCGATGGTTCCGCCCCGGGTGTCATCTACATCCACGGCGGCGGCCAGGGCCAGTACGCCGTCGCGGGATGGCAGGGCTACAGTGGTCCCGGCACGACCTACGCCGCCAACATGATGCTCGCCCAGCAGGGATATGTCGTCGCCATCGTCGACTACCGTGGCTCCTGGAACTATGGCCGCGACTACGAGACCGCCTCTTACCTCGATGTCGGCGGCGGCGACCTGCGCGACGTCGTGACGGCAACCCGCTGGCTGGGAGAGCAGCCCGAGGTCGATGCTGGCAGGATCGGCGTCTGGGGACGCTCCTATGGAGGTTTCATGACGACGCTCTGCATGGTCAAGGAACCCTCCCTGTACGCCGCTGGCGTCAACCTCGTCGGCGTCTTCAACTGGGTCGACTACTACCATTACCTCTCCGACCGCGCGCCCGGCACCTGGAGCCGCTCGCGCTTCGAACGCCCTCAGGACCATCCGGATCTCTATCGCGAACGCAATCCGCTCGAGTACGTCGACAACCTCCAGGCTCCCTACCTCGCGCTCTATGGCAACGACGACGCCAACGTCCCGATCGATCACTGCTGGCAGATGGTCCGCGCCCTGACTGACGCCAACAAGGACTTCGAGCTCGTCGTCTACCCCGACGAGCCCCACATCTTCACCCGCGCCGCCACCTGGCGCGACACCTTGCGGAGGACGGTGCGACACTTTGAGGAGCACCTGGGGGATTAGAGGAATAGGGATTAGAGTTCTTCCTGCCAACCCCCAGACTCTCCCGATCTTTCTCTGTTCCCTACCCCTACAAGATCATTCGCAATCCGCCAATCGCGGCGGCGAGGAGGAGGATGGCGAGCATCAGGGCCAGAGTGATCGCCAGAAAGGTGCCGAGAATCTGGCGGCTGGCTTTGACGAAGTTCGATCGCTGGGTCGGAGCGGGCGGGACCGACGCACGCGGGCGGCTTGCCGAGCGCTGCTGGGTGTAGGTTGGGCGGCGCGTGGTCGTCGAACGGGGAGTCGCGTAGCGTTTGCGGATTCTGCTTGCCGCCAGGCGGTCACGCGTGGCCTGGTCATATTGCCTGCGCAAGTCCGGACGTGAAAGGACTGCATAGGCGGCATTGAGATCCTTGGCTCGATCTTCCGCCAGGCGCTGCTCGGTCGGATCCGAAAAGCGATCCGGGTGAGTAACCCGCATCAGCTGCCGATAACTGCGGGTGATTTCATCTCGGCTTGCCGCCGGTTCAACCCGGAGGACGGCGTAGTAATCGACATCGGGGTCGAATTTGCGCCGGCTGGACACGAGTAAGGCGAACTTTCCAGTGAAATGCGGATCAGGTCGCAACGAGGCGGATTGTACCGGAGCATGGTTGACCAGCGATGCGAACCTATGATCTATCATCCGGTACTGGACCCGCCGTGACAAGGAAGGTAGGAACATGCTGTGCACATAGCCGACCTGCGGGAGCTTTATGAATACGGTGTCTGGATGAACGGGCGGATCCTCGCTAAGGCCAGTCAGGCGACCCCGGAGCAGTTCACCGCTCCCACTGATCTCACTCCACGCAATCTGCGAGACAACCTGGCGCATATCCTCGATGTCGAATGGAGCTGGCGGGAACGGGCGCGAGGTGCGCCGGAAGAAGTCTGGCATGTCGAGATTGAGCCAGAGCAGTTTCCTGATGCCAGCGCCCTGCAAGATCGTTGGGAACGGGAGACGGCGCTGATGCGCGGCTACCTTGCCAGCTTGGGCGATGAGGATCTGCAAGCACCATTCCAACTCACGAATCGAGAAGTGACGCTGGGCGACATCCTGCTCCATGCGATCAATCACGGCACGCTGGCGCGCATCGAAGCGGCGGTGTTGTTGACCAGCTATGGTCTATCCCCAGGTGATCTGGACTTTCTCGATTTCGTCGACCCGGTATCCTCGTAATCACACAATTATGAAAGGATGTGTGCCAACCGTGTCATTGGAGCGAACGTCGATAGGGCTGGACTCAACCGGGATTGCCCTGAGCGCCGAAGTTCGGCCCGGCGAAAACCCGCCGGTGATCTGCCTGCACGGCATCTGGGATGAAGGGAAGTACTTCGAGAAGCTCGCGACCGGTGGAGCCTTTCCCGGAATACGGATGTACCTGTTCGATCTGCGAGGACACGGAACGTCGGACAAGCCGGAAAGCGGTTATCTGCTGAGCGACTATGCGGGCGACATCATCGCCTTCATCATCGAACAGGATCTGGCAAAAGTCGTTCTGGTTGGACATTCGCTGGGGGCGCTGACCAGCCTGCTGGTTGCCGCGGAACTGCCGGGCCGGATCGCAGCGATGGTGCTTGAAGATCCGCCGGTTCCGCTACGAACGACCACCCGAGAAGTCTTCGCAACCCTACTCGACCTCAAGCAGAAGCCGTTCGAGACGGTAGTCGATGAGTTCCAGGCCTGGCGTCCATTTCTGTCGCCTGAGGAAGCCGAAGGCTCGGCCCGGCGCTTGATCCAGACCGCCGATGGTGTGCTGAAGGAAGCCTCGGGCGACCTGTCTGGCGGCAGAGAGGTTCCCGTCCCTGGGGTTACGATTCCCTCGCCAACACTGGTTATCCAGGCGGGTTACGAAGATCAGCGTGCGTTCGGATCGGAAGGACGCGACCGGCTTGGCGCGGTCCTGCCTAACCTGCGTGTCGAGACGATTCCTGAGACCAGCCACAATGTTCTGAGAGAGAAGCCAGACCAGTACCAGGCGCTGGTGCAGGAGTGGTGGGATGCCGTCCAACCCGCCTGAGTGGGCGATCGAGCTCGTTCGCGAAGCTCGCGCCGGCCGCCTGGCGACCGCCAGCGCCGGTGGAGAGCCGCATGTGATTCCCTGTGTTTACGTCCTGCTTGACGACGCGATCTTCTCGGTGGTCGATGAAAAGCCAAAGTCGGGACGGCGCTTGCTGCGACTGCGCAACATCGACGCGACAGGGCGCGCCGCCCTGGTCGTCGATCATTATGAAGAAGATTGGAACAAACTTGCCTTCGTTCTAATTCGTGGTGCTGCCAGCGTCATTGGTTCTGAGGATCATCGCTACACTCCCGCGCTGGCGGCGCTTCGCGACAAATATCCTCAGTACCGAGAAATGTCACTAGGCGACTCCGAGATGATTGTCCTGAAGACAAAGCGGTGGGTCGCCTGGCGTTCGGAATAGTCACGAGGGATTTGATGACACGAGTCACACTCACGCTGATGATGGCGTTCGCCATTGCCGGTATCTGGCTGGATGCACCGGTTAAGGCGTCGAACTCATCGCCCGCGGGTGTCCCCAACGAAGCCATGGATGACTTCGAACAGGTGTGGACGCGCACCGACGAGCCGGTTGCCGAGGTCGTCGCCAAGCGGACCTGGATCTGGGGGCCGGCGCCCTTCACCGATGTCCTGACTGAGCCATACGCGGAATCGCCCGGAGACGAGCGCCAGGTGATCTACTACGACAAGAACCGGATGGAGATCACAAGCCCGGACGCCGATCCGGCCAGCCCGTGGTATGTCACCAACGGCTTGCTGGCGGTCGAGTTGACTACTGGCCAAGTCCAGCTCGGCCACAATGATTTCAAGCAAGGGCTACCTTCTGAGATGAACGTCGCTGGCGATCAGGGCTTTGACAATGGTCCCAGTTACGCGACCTTCGGGCGGATAAACGGGGAGGCGAGCCGGGGGCCTCCGTATGACCACGACCGCACCGGCGAGATCGTGCGCGGGCGGCTCGAACGTTCCGGCCGGGCGACGATCGATCCCACGCTTGAGGCGTATGGAATTGAACTGGGCTACTTCGATGAGGTGACCAATGCCAACATCGCCGCGCCGTTCTGGGAGTTCATGAACTCAACCGGGCTGGTCTAGAATGCTGGCGAGTACGTTGAAGCGCCACTCTTCCTGAACCCCTTCTACGGCACCGGACGTCCGATCAGCAGCCCCTACTGGTCGAGCGTCGTGGTCGGTGGAACCGAACGAGACGTCTTGATCCAGTGCTTCGAGCGGCGCTGCCTGACCTACACCCCGGACAACCCCGCAGGCTGGCGGGTGGAGGCCGGCAACATCGGACGACACTACTATGTCTGGCGCTATGCCGAGCGGCCGCAGCTTGGTGGGCAGTTGTTGTTCGTAGGGTATGAGCAGAACGATGCGCTCGATAGGCCGACTGCGGAACTGTACCTTTCGGATGCCAACGGTGAATTGATGATGAATCTCACCAGCGACCTACACGGGGATGTTGACATCTACGCCTGGTCGCCGGATGGTTCGAGAGCGATGTTCATCATGACTGAAAACCCCTTCGTGCCCGGCGATCTCTACTCAATCAATGCTGACGGGACCGGGTTGACCCTACTGGCCAGCGACGTGGTTGGCGCCGCGGATTGGTCTCCGGACAGTTCGCAAATTGCGTTTGTCCAGGAAGTACGTTCCGGGGGGCCAGACAATCTCTACATAATCGAAGCCGACGGCACAGGACTTAACCAGATCACCAATCATGGTCTGGAAGACTCAGATCCCCGCTGGTCGCCGGACGGCGCGCTGATTGCGTTCGAGCGGCAGCTGAGCGAGGATGAGATCCAGATCTTCCTGATCGCGCCCGACGGTCAGAATGAGCGACAGTTGACGGACATTCCGATCCCGGACGAA
Source organism: uncultured Chloroflexia bacterium (assembly GCA_963709995.1). GTDB lineage: Bacteria > Chloroflexota > Chloroflexia > Thermomicrobiales > CFX8 > JAUIIK01. Next base: position 166,184 of record CAVPYN010000014.1, read on the forward strand.
GCGCCCTACGACCGGGTAAGCCATTCGCGCACTCCGGTCTGGTCTCCTGACGGGACGCAAATCGCCTTTACCAGCCTGACCGGTTCGACGGTTCCACCGCCCTTGCTCCTGCGCGCCATGACGATTGACGTTGATGGGACCGGCCTGCGCGAGCTAGCGTTTGCCCACGGCGTACGAGATCTCCGATGGTCACCGGATAGCCGCTGGATCGCGTTCGATGAGCCGCAGCAAGCTGGCCGTGACCTGAACGGAAGCGCTGTCTGGCTCGTAGACCTTGTTGCTGATGAGGCAACTGTCATCGGGAACGATTACGCCAATCCACGTGACCCCGTCTGGTCGCCCGGCGGCTCGCTCGTCGCGATGAATGGCCGGATTACGACACCTGACGGCGAGACCATGCGCTGGATCAGCGCGATTGGCAATGATCCCGAAATGGTCGCCCGATGGGAAGCACGTGGCCTCTTGGAACTACGACAGCATCGCGATTGTGGCGGTGGATGGTTCATCTCAATGGTTGCTCAGCGAGGATGGCTCGAACCCGAGCTGGCAGCCAGCGGTCGAGTAGTCGACCCGCACACCCTAATCCTCTCGGAGCGCCCTTTGGGCCACTTGGAGTACGGTGAACCGATCAACGTGCCGGCAGTTATCCTCTGCCTTATCTCCCCTCTCCCAATGCTTGGAGAGGGGTTGGGGTTGAGGGCATTCCCTGCTATCATCCCCACTGACGTGCACAACGAAGGGTTCAACGAACGTGCAAATGTCCCTGGAGCGTCGATAGCGTCGTAGACGCGTGCGCTGTCGACTTTCAAGCTGAATCGAGCCCGCGTTCGGGATAACCGGATGCCTGGTTTTGCTGTGTGAGCGCGACCACGGCGACTGGTGTTCGATAGCTTAGCTTCAGGAGTTTCGGAGTGATACGTCAACTCCCCGCCTACCATGTCTACTTGGTGATTGAGGGCGTCTTCGGGTTCGCCTTCATCACCTTCGCAACGCTCAGCACGCTTTACCGCATCGAGACGGTAGGGCTCAACCCGTTCCAGCTGGTGCTGGTCGGGACGGCGCTGGAGATCGCCGCCTTCACCTTTGAAGTGCCAACCGGGATCGTCGCCGATCTCTACAGCCGACGGCTGTCGGTGATTGTCGGGATGTTTCTCTTCGGCGCTGGCTTCATGTTCGAGGGCTTGCTGCCCTATTTCGCCACCGTCTTGATCGCCCAAGTGATCTGGGGCGCCGGATGGACCTTCATCAGCGGCGCACGGGAAGCCTGGATCGCGGATGAGTTGGGCGAGGAAGGGATCGGCAAGGTCTACCTGCGTGGTTCTCAGATCCATCAGGCCGGCTGGATCATCGGCGTCCCGCTGGCCGTTGTCCTCGGCAGCGTCGAACTTGCCCTGCCGCTGGTCGTTGGCGGGGCGATTCTCGTAGCGCTCGGACTCTTCCTAGTCGTCGTCATGCCGGAGAATGGCTTTGCCCCCGCCCCGCGTGGCGACCGGACGACCTTCGGTTCGATGACCGACACCTTTCGTGAGGGCTTCAACACGATTCGTGGGCATCCGGTGCTGATCACCATCGTTGCAATTGCCGTGCTCTGGGGCGCGGCTTCGGAGGGCTACGACAGGCTCTGGGCAAAGCAACTCGTCGACAGCTTCAGCTTCCCGGAGTTGCCGGTTGGACCGCTCGACAACGTCGTGGTCTGGTTTGGATTGATCGAGATTGTTGGAATGGGCATCTCGATCGGTGTTGCCGAGATCCTGCGGCGACGGATCAATACCGACAACCACTACGCCGTTGCTCGCACGCTGCTGTTTTCGACCTCAATGGTCGTCGTCTCACTGGTGGGTTTTGCCCTGGCCGGAAGCTTTGGGCTGGCAGTCGGATTCGTCTGGACGATCGCAATATTCCGGGAGTTGAACTATCCGCTCACGATAGCCTGGCTGAACCAGAGCCTTTCCTCGCGAGTCCGGGCGACGGTGATCTCAATGCGCAGCCAGGCGGATGCCTTTGGCCAGATGTTCGGTGGACCTGTGCTTGGTCTGATTGCGACCGTCTTCTCGTTGCAGGTCAACTTCCTGGTCACCGCTGTGATCATCCTGCCAACGCTCTATCTGTATCTGCGGACGCTCCGCCATTCCGACGAGGGTTCAGCAATCGAGGCTCCAGTGGCGGACTGAGGCGAGCACCACATCCCAGCAACGACGGGGTTGACGTCCAGGCCCTATTCACCCGGAAGATTCTTCCGGTTGTGATCCGCATCTCGATCGATCATGGCTGGATAGGGACCGGGAGGTTTCAGGATGTGCGCTCTGTCGTCGACCGAAGAAGAGTTCGGGAGGGCAATGTTGAGAGCGAATCCGGCATTCGCTTCTGGCTTTCTTGTCGTTCTCATTCTGTCGGCCGCGAACGCAGGGTTTCTTTCTATCTTCGGGTCGCGGGCTGACACCGACTATGCCTGGTCGATTCGCCTGCCGGTCAGCGACCCATTTCTCGGGGGGGGGGGGCTGGCGATCGATACGGCTCGTCTATCCGGGTGTCATCTGTCTGGCATTGTTCCTGTCAATCGCTACGCTGATTGAGCGTGCACTCTTTGATTGGGATAACTACTGACCTGGGCCTGGATGGTCGTCTATCTAGCTATCCCGCCCGTGATCCGTTGTTGGCATCGGTCAAGGCAACCTGCGCAGCAAACGCCAACAATTTCGTCGTTGATTTCAAGACTGTGCTGCAAGTTAACCGGCGTGACCCTTGTATTCGTATCCGATTACACGCCCTATTGACAAATAGAAGATATCTTCCTATTCTTTAGACATGAGACGCAAAGAGGGCACGCTGATACCAATTGAAATCCTCATTCTTGAAACTGCCATCGAGCTGGCGATTCGCGGAACGTCCCAGTTTCACGGCTTCATGCTCGCCAAGGAGATGCAGGAACGGGACGAGGCGAAGCTGCTCACGGCCCATGGCACTCTCTACAAGGCGTTGGACCGGATGCAGAAGGCGGGCTACCTGGAGAGCGAGTGGGAAGATCCGGTTGTCGCGGCCCGCGAAAACCGTCCGCGGCGCAGGTTCTACCGGGTGACCCCGGCGGGACAGGCCGCGCTGATCAAGGCGTTGGAGGGCAGCCGGCGGACGCGCCGGCTGAACAGCGCCCGGGGTTGGCAACGTCATGAGCAGCCTGATGTCCATCGTCGTCAATCTGACGCGCAACTGGACTGACCTTTATACGTGGCGGTTGCCACATGATCTGCGCGATGACCGGCGCGCGGAGATCGAATCGGATCTGTGGGAACATCAATCCTTCGCGCATCTCCAGGGGATTGATGCGACATCTACAGCATTTGAGATTCTGCTGCGCTTTGTATTCGGAATACCGGCAGATTGTCTCTGGCGGTTGGAAACAGGCGCAGCTCATCACACAACGAAGAGGACGAAAACAGTGAATATGTTTGCCGGAAGATCGAAGATTCTGATTGCTCTCACAGCCATTTCTGTCTTGATGATCCTGAGTTCTGGCGTCGGTATTATCCACCGTGGTTTCCAGGACGACGTCAACTGGGTATGGATGCTCTGGGGCATTATCCCGACCGTCGTCAGCGCGCCGTCGATTCTCGCGGGATTTTGGCTCGTTCCGAAGCGACCGGGCCTTGGCATCGCGCTCGTCGCGTTTGGTTGTTTCGTGACCGTACTTACCTGGTTCTGGATGTTCATGATCACGGTCCCGATAAGTATTGCTCTGATCGCGCTCAGCTGGTATCAGGCGAAGAAGTCCGGCTGGAGGAGCGCGAGCGTTCAACCCGCGTAGCGAGCCAGAAAGCTGATCTTACCTGGAAGGCAGCCGGAGTTCCCCGGCTGCCTTTAGCTTGCGAGCTGTTGCTGGTATTGGTGAAGGCAACCCGCGCAGCAAAAGCCCAGGATTGCGCCATCGATTTCGAGGGTGTGTCGGGCGGTCGCGAAATCGACTTCCATACTGCGATCAGATCGCTGACGATCTGGGACGCTTCGGCCGGTGCGTCGAAAGCGCCGCCGATCTCGCCCGTCCGGTGTGACAATCACTTTTGCGCCCAGCCGTGCCAACGTTGGCCGCTGGCCGAGCATGACTGTTGCCAAAGCGAAGGGAGGCACAGAAACGCGTAGCTTGGATGCGGGGGAAAGGAAGGTGAAGGTGTTACACGAAATCCGGCCGTCTACTTCTCGACCTGCTCCCGAACGCTGGTTGAGCACGTTCGCGGGCGACGAATCGCAGTTACAGAGAATGGGAATCGAAACGATTTCGTATCATCGGTCATAATGCGGCCCTCACCCTCGACCCACGAAGCGTGGGTACCCCGCCCTCTCACCGGGCACCCGGTGAGAGGGGAGTAAATCGAACCGCAGCCCTCGTTCCACTTGGATCGGTTCCCCTTCTCCCAGCATTGGGAGAAGGGGCTGGGCGATGAGGGCTGCCCGGGATTTCCTACAAACTACAACCAACTCACTACAAAATAAGCAAGCGAATGATGAGGTGGTCACTCTCCCAAATGGGTCTCGAAAAAGGCAACGATGCGCTTGCGTGCATCCACGGCGGATGCCTCATGGTAGGGCGATTCGGAGCGCGCACCCATCACCACCGCCCAGAGCGGTATCTCGGAGCGGACGTGATCGTTGAGAAAGCTGTGGCCGGCGTCTGGATACACCTTGATGTCATGATCAATGCCATGCTCGCTCAGAACCTGCTCCAGACGAATGGGCGCATCGGCCAGCCCCTCGTCCTTGCCGCCAAAGCTTCCGACCATCGGACAGGCGTTAGCCAGTAATGTCAGGGCATCCTCTGGGACGCCGCCGTAGTTCACGCTCGATGCTCCATAGCCGTAGCCTGATGAAAGCAGAACGGCGAAACCTCCACCAAGACAGAAACCCATTACCCCAATTTTGCCCGTGCAATCTTCACGATCGGCGAGCCACCGCTGGAGGCTCGTCACGTCGTTGAAAAGCGAGCCTTCTCTGGCAGACATCTGTCGCAACGTGGCGAACAGGCATCGCGTGCGGAGTCCCCAGTATTGAAGATCCGGCGCAGCCGCCAGAAACCCCTCGCTGGCCAGCCAGTCGGCATGGTTCTTCAAGTCGGTTGTCATTCCGAAAATGTCATGAATAAGCACAACACCCGGCCAGGGCCCCGCTCCTGTAGGCGTCGCCAGGTAGATCGGCATCTCGCCGCGCTCGGCCTCGATGCGGACCATCTCCCCTTCTCGCTGCGCTTGCCGGGCGGTGGGTTCATTGGCCCTACGTAAGATCCTGAAGACCGCGTGGTGTTCCGCGATAGCTGCGATCTCGTCGAGTGATGGATCTGGATCCAGCCCGAAGGAAGCGTGCGCCTCCTGTTCCGTGGCTTCGGATCCGGCTCCCTTGGCTTGGTTGAGATATGCGGCGATGACCCGGGGGCGTTCCTCGACCGGCACCTCGACGAGCTTGACCGGCAGCGAGTTGCGACGTCGAATGACCGCCTCGCCCTCTGACGCCCGGACGTTGCGGACCCATTCGGCTTCACCCTCGCGAGAGACGACGTAGTGGTTGCGGTCGAGCGTCACAAGGACGAGTGCTGTGCGGTGAATTTCTCCCGATTGGCGGTCCTCAACCTCGAGCAGAACGGTAGAACTCGGATTGAGTCCAAGCCAGAAGGCCGGCCGGGCAAGCCATTGAAATCGCCGGGAGTCGGTCTGTCTGGAGTCGTTGGCTGGCTTTGGCACCAGCCTGCTTCTTAGCCGCCTTGTCGCGGATGCCACGGAAAGCCGAAGATGCCTGCCTCGCTCTATCATTCTGGCTGTTCCTCCTTCTCGGTTCGCGGTATCGCTAATCCTAGCCCATGTATATTCGCCCGGCAGGGGTGACTTGCCAGCCGCCCAAGGATGACCGTTCCGCAACCGCCTCGCGGATACTATGGTCGTGGCACCGCCGGCGTTCGAAATGCCCGGAACAGAGGCTTTGCGGGTTAACCGGGATTCGGCAATACTCTGGGTGTCCGATAGTCGATGTGACGATGCGGGACGCTGCTGACACGGGAGGAATCAATGATACTCGACAACAACCTGGACGCTCCGATCCGTTATATGCAACGAACCCGTGACTACTATCTTGCCCTCGGTTACGACAATCCATACCGGTGGGCGCATTTCGACGAGGTTCCATTTACCCCGCTCGGTGTCGATCTGGCGAGGGCGAAGGTTGCCCTGATCACGACTGCCGCTCCATACCAGGCGGATGCCGGCGACCAGGGCCCGAGCGCGCCATACAACGGCCAGGCAAAGTTCTATACGGTGTATTCCGGTTCCACGGATGGTATGCCGGATCTGCGCATCTCGCATGTCGTCTACGACCGCGACCACACCAGCGCCGAAGACCCGAACACCTGGTTTCCACTGGCCCGGCTCCGGGAGGCGGCGCAGGCAGGACGCATCGGTGCGCTGACCACACGCTTCCACTGTGCACCCACCAACCGCAGCCAACGGACAACCGGGGAGGTCGATGCCCCGGAGCTGTACCGGCGCTGCGTGGAAGATGGTGCGGATGCTGTACTCCTCGTGCCCAACTGACCGGTCTGCCACCAGACCGTGGGTCTGGTCGCCCGGCACATCGAAGCCAATGGTATTCCGACGGTGATCTTGGGCAGCGCCAAAGACATCGTCGAACATTGCGGCGTTCCGCGTTTCCTCTTTAGTGACTTCCCGCTGGGCAACTCGGCTGGCAAGCCGTTCGACGTAGAGTCGCAGGCGGCAACCCTCGAACTAGCCTTGCGGCTGCTCGAATCCGCAACCGATCCCCGGACGACCGTCCAGTCGCCGCAGCGCTGGAGCGACGATCCATCCTGGAAACTCGACTACAGCAACGCCGATCGCATGACACCCGAAGAAATGGCTGAACGCCGTCGCGAGTTCGAAGCGGCCGAAACCGTCGGGAAGAAGATTCGCGACGGCGCCGGAACGGGCTGAACGCGAACGAATCCGGCTGATCGAATAGTTACGTCGGTGTGCCGGGAAGACACTACTGTTTCAGATGAGCGTCGAAGAAGGCGATGATCCGCTCGCGAGCATCTCTTGCCGAGGGTTCGTAGTAGTCGGTGCTGGTCAGCTTGCCTGCAACCAGCGCCCAGAGGGGCGTCTCCGCTGAATCGTGGTCGTTCATGAAGCCATGCCCGGCGTCGGGGTAGATCTTGATGTCGTGGTCCACCTGGTTCACGGTCAAGGCGTCTTCCAGCCGTTTGGGATCCTGAGCCAGGGTGCGGTCTTTCCCGCCGTAGCTTGCGACGACCGGGCAGGAATTCTCCAGCAGGCTCAGGGCATCTTCTGGAACTCCACCGTAATTGACGCTCGAGGCCGCATAGCCGTGGTCCGATGCGAGCAAAACGGCGAACCCGCCGCCCAGGCAAAAGCCGATAACGCCGACCTTGCCGCTGCAATCATTCCGCCTGGCCAGCCATGACTGGAGCTTTGCGAGGTCGGTGAACACCTGGCCTTCCCGGGCAACGGCCTGACGCATGACTGAAAACAGGCAGCGCGGCCTTCCGCCCCAGTAGTAGAGATCGGGCGCGGCTGCGAGATAGCCCGCGTTGGAGAGCCAGTCTGCCTGGTTCCTCAGATCCGTGGTCATGCCGAGCGCATCGTGGATGACGATGACACCCGGCCACGGCCCCTCAGCTGACGGACTGGCCAGGTAGACAGGCATCTTGCCGCGTTCGGCTTCAAGCTGGATTGTGTTGCTGCGGATCTTCTGGATCTGCTGCCTTGCAGGATCATCCGACCGGCGCATGATCCTGAAGGCCGGATAGTGCTCGGCGACGGCCGCGATCTCGTCGAGGGATGTATTGGGGTTCAATCCGAAGTAGTAGCGCGCTTCCATCTCGCCGGCTCTGGCGCCGCCCCTTCCGGCTCGCTTGAGATAGGCGTCGATGACAGGCGCGCGTTCCTCGATAGGTATCTCGACGAGCTTGACCGGGAGCGCGGTGTGGCGGCGGATGACCGCCCCTCCTCCAGCCGCCCGGACGTTGCGGACCCAATCTGATTCGCCGGCCAGCGCCACAACATAATGCTGGTCTTCGTGCGAAACGAGCACCAGCGCTACTCGCCGATGCTCACCCGAGTTGCGTCCTTTGACTTCGAGCATGACGGTAAAGTCCGGATTGAGCCGTAACCAGAAGATGGGACGAACGAGCCGTTGGAAGCGCTGATACCAGGCCGGTGGCGGCCGGTAGCCGGTACGTTCCGAATAGTCGATAGGCCCCGGAGTTAGCTTGCGCCGGAGGTTCCGGGTGAGATTTGCGACGGCCTGGCGGGACCATCCTGCTCGTTCAAGGCGCATATTGGAAATCTCCATGTGGGTGCCGTGTGCAATATGATGCCATCATAGCCTGCGTTTCCGCACACGATGCATGGGGCAGGGGTGCTATGACGTCACGCTGTATCTTCCTGTAACGTAACGGCCGCTGCCGCGGTCGCTCGAATATCGGCTTGGTGACGTTCTCACAATGCATTAGCGCGAGCCAGGGCTTGCGTGCTGATTTCCAATTGACCCTATCGGCTATCCTTAAGTAACAGGAAACGCTCGCGTCGTGATCGCTCGCCGGTTGATCGTCTATCAGCAGGGTTCAAGAGATGTGACGCGGCGTACCTGGGGCGAAGACGATATCACTTACCGCTCCGCGATTTTCCACCCTTGAACAGGACCGGGGCGCAGCGAGTGGCGCCGGGAACCGCAGCCGACTATCGATTTGTAGCCAGGACTGTAGCGACCAGTGCCTCATGAAACCGACATCATCGCAACACTGGCGGTTGCTGTCGTCGCTGGCGCGATTGGCGGGCACATCGCGGCTTTCCTGCGGATGCCGCCGATTCTCGGGTTCCTGCTGGCAGGTGTTGCCGTTGGGCCCTTCACTCCCGGTCCAACGGCAGATTCCTCGGTGGCGGCTCAACTGGCTGAATTCGGCATCATCCTGTTGATGTTCGGTGTTGGCATCCACTTTTCTTTGCGTGACCTGCTCTCAGTCCTGCGAATCGTTTTGCCCGCGTCGTTGTCAGGGACGGTGATCATCACCGTTCTGGTTGCCGGTCTGATGAGCATTGCCGGCTGGGGGCTTGGCACGGGCTTGCTGATGGGCCTCGCGGTCTCGATTGCCAGCACGGTGATCGTTGTCCATGCGTTCGAACGGCGTGGCGAGCTGGATTCGCTGCATGGCCGGGTGGCGGTGGGTTGGCTGGTCATGGAAGACCTGCTGACCGTTCTTGTCCTGATCCTTGTACCGCTCCTGGCGACGTCGGCGGGTGACCAGTCAATGCTGACGATTGGCGAGGCGCTCGGTCTGGGGATATTGAAGGTTGTGTTGCTGTCAGTTGGGATGATCGTGATTGGCGCACGGGTTGTCCCCCAGCTCCTGCTGATGACAGCGCGTCTGAACTCGCGTGAGCTACGCCTGGTGACGGTCCTGGCACTTGCGCTGGGCATCGGCTACGGCGCGGCGCTGTTCTTCGATGTCTCCTTCGCGCTGGGCGCATTTCTAGCGGGGCTGGTTGTCAGTGAAGCGGAAGTCAGTCATCAGGCCGCGGCAGATGCGTTGCCCCTCCAGGATGCCTTCGCGGTGCTCTTCTTTGTGTCGGTTGGGATGCTGTTCGATCCCCGTTTCCTGATCGAAGAGCCGCTGCTGGTGATCGCCATCGTGCTGCTGATTGTCATTGTCAAGCCGGTCGTTACCCAGGTTCTGCTCTCGGCATTGCACTTCCCGGATCGCCCCGGCCTGCTGATCTCGGCTAGCCGGGCACAGATCGGCGAGTTTTCGTTCATTCTCGGGACACTGGGACTTGCCGAAGGGATCTTTAACGACGATCAGGCCAACCTGATCCTGGCGGGCGCAATCATCTCGATTCTTCTCAGCCCGCTGATGTTTGCCAGCGCCAGCCGGATTTCGATGCGGGTGACCGGTCCGCTGCCCCTGCGTTTGCCGATCCGTCCGTTTCACATCGAGCCGGTGCTGAAGGAAGGGTTGAGCGGTCATGTGATCATCATTGGCGGCGGTCGGGTTGGCAGCCTGATTATCCAGGAAATGCTGGAACTGGAGATTCCAGTGCTCGTTGTCGATTATCATCGCGAGATCATCGAAAATCTACGGGCATCCGGTGTTCCGGCTATCTATGGCGACGCCGCGAACCCGCTGCTGCTGCGCTATCTGGATATCGAACATGCGCGTGTCTTCGTCATCGCCATCGCGGATGAAATAGCTGCCCGGCTGTCGGTCGAGCGGGTGCACGGGATCAGGCCGGACCTGCCGTTGGTCGTCCGGACGCATACCGAGCACGAGCGCGCCTATCTCGACAACCTGCCATATACCGAAGCCGTGATGGCGGAGCGTGAGCTAGCCGTCGAGATGACCAGTTTTGCCCTGCGCCAGTTCGGGCTGTCACTCGGCGACCTCGATGCCGTTGAACAGGATCTCCGCTCCCGCACCGAGGAAGAGACGGTCATTGCTGCGATCATTGAGGATGCCTGAGACAGAGAGCTACCCCAGACCCATGCGCCGAATCGTTTCTACGGGTTGGACACCAGGATATTGTCGTGACTTGTGGACGATGCGGAGAGGCGCTTTCTCAAATCCACTCACATGGCAGGTATCTCACGCAGGGACTAACAATCGAGCAGGCCGGCAAGCTCGAGGAAATCGGAGGCGAAGATGTCCCAGTCGCCGGTTGGTCCGAGGTCGGTTGTCTGTCCGGGACCGTGCTCGGTTGGACGGAGTACGAAGGCTGTCCGGAAGCCGCAGGCGGCCGCGGCAATCAGATCGCCGTTGTGGGCCGCGACCATCATGCACTCACCAGAGGCGAGATCGAGCGCCCGGGCAGTCGCTAGGTATGCCTCTGGCTCAGGCTTGTAGGCGCGGGCGAACTCAGCCCCGAGAATGACATCCCAGGGCAGACCGGCTCTTTTCGCCATATTCACCATCAGGGCGACGTTGCCGTTGGAGAGGGTTGCCAGGGTATAGCGCTGTTTCAGGCGATTGAGCCCTTCGACGACATCCGGCCAGGGGTCGAGGCGATGCCAGGCGCGATTGAAGTGGTCGATCTCGGCTTCGGTTAGATCGCTGATGTCGTAGCGTGCAAGAAGGTAATCGAGACTCTCCCGGTGAAGGTCGTCGAGAATAGTCCATGGGCGTTCGCCATCCCGTACCTTCGCCATTGAGGGCTGGTAGAGGCCGCGCCAGTCATCAGCGAACTGCTCCCAATCAATCGAGATGCCTCTGGCAGCGCCCATCTCTCGTCCCTCGCGAGCGATGCTCGTTCTCCAGTCGACAACCGTGCCAAAGACATCGAAGGCCAGCGCCTTGATCGGCTGCCTGCCTAGGATGAGAACTCCTTCCGAGGTCATGCCGGCGGGCGTTCGGACAGAAACTGGGTCAGGTCCTGTTGCTCGAGCGGTCCCTCAACCGAGAGCTTGCCAGCAGAGTAGCCGCCATCTACGTAGAGGGTTTGGCCGGTGATGAAGCGCGCTTGATCTGATGCCATGAAGAGGACGGCGTCGGCGATCTCGTCGGGCGTTCCCAGCCGTCCGAGCGGGACCTGATTGATGAACACCTTCTGATATTCGGGCGACTGAACGGCGCGTGAGATGTTGGCGATGTTGGTCAATCCGGGTGAGACGACGTTGGAAGTGATTCCATGTTTGCCAAGTTCCAGAGCCATGACGCGGGCAAGCTGGATTTCAGCTGCCTTGGATGCGGCGTGCGGAGCTGACCGCGGGCGGGCGTTGTTGCCAGCCGTTGAGCCGATCAGGATTATCCGCCCTCCCTCGCCTTGTTCGATCAACTGGCGCCCGACGGCGCGACTGAGCAAGAACGCGCCGCGCAACTGAACGTCGACCTGCAGATCCCAATCTTCGTCTGAAAGGTCGACGACCTCTTTGTGCACCCCGGCTCCAGCGCCATGTACCAGGATATCGACCCGGCCAAACCGGCTGATCGCGTCATCATCATCGCTCATTCTTGACTGCGCCGCCCCGCTCGAAAGCGTCGACCTATTCCAAAGAATGCGACTGCAGAGTATTTCAACTGATTCCTAATGTCAAGCGAGTGGCTAGGATTCGATATCATCCTTCTCAAGCCATAGAGTTTGATACAAGATCACCGCATAATAGAACCTTGTATACTAATGCCAGCTTAGTACATAGTGGATCATCCGAACATGCGTAGATATCGCCGTCGTCGAGGTTCATGCGTGTCATCATGCCCGTGTCGCCAGCCATGCGCTCCGGGACGAAATTGCGCATCGTGCCGACGACGCGGGTGTAGTCGGAATCTACCCACCAGTGTCCGATATCGATGACCGGCGCCCCGTAGCCTTCCAGGGATGAGGTCTGGATCACCGACTGATCGCCTTCGGGCGCGCCCATGCGGCGCGGCGCGTTGGGATCGAGCCACTGGGAGTTCTGTTCGTAGCCGTTATAGATGAAGGGTGTACCGACGAAGCCTTCGTCGATCATCGACTTGGCATAGCGTACGCCGGGGCTGTAGCGGAAGGTGAAGCCCAGCTTCGTCTTCAAGCCCTTGCTGCTGGCCAGATCGGCAGCGGCCCGGGTCTGGCGGTAGTCGCGATGGACCGGCTTCTCGCACAGCACATGTTTGCCACCCTCAAGGGCAGCCCAGGACAGGTCGAAGTGCGTCTGTCCCGAGGTCACGACATCGACGATGTCGGCCAAAGTGGTCAGGGCGTTCGAGCATATCCCGCGGTCTTCACTGCTTGAAACTGCGGGGGGAGAGCGCATCATTGTGGACCGGTTTTGCCTCATCTGAACCTCGCCCTGGCTTCTTCCCAGGTTGAGATCGGCCAAGGCAGGTTGACAGATTCTTCAGATGGTGACGAGAACTCGAGCGAATATCTGAGGTCTATACATCGTCCGGCTGGGGAAGATCGGAATCGTCTTCGGGGTCGTGGCCGCCACGGATGCGGGTGAGGGCCCAGACAAAGCCTGCCAGCCCGAAAGTGATCAGGAAGGTGATCAGGAACTCGTCCCAGGTAAACTTGCCGCTGTGGAGCAGGAGCAGCATTTGTCGCATATCACTGTGCCAGATCTTCTCTCAGGAACTCGGCAACACGTCGCTCGCGCATGGCGACGAAGAACTTCCTCATCGTATCGTAAATGACCGGCAACTCGAGATAGTCGATCATGATTGCAAACCAGGCGGCCCAGGCCGGCAGGCTGGATACCGCCGCTTCACCGGTGAACTCGTTGACGACGAACTCGTCGGTAATCCAGAAGATATGCAGCCACTGGGAATTCAGAAAGATCAGGAAGATGACCGGTTTCCAGGCGAATCCCTTGCGCAAATCGTTGATGTAGACCAATGAGACGCTGATCAGCGCCGGGATCTCGGTGTAATCGACGAGCAGGATGAAGTAGTAGACAAGCCCGTCAGGATTGAAATAGCTGACGTCGAAGAGTCGCATGAAGACGACATCGACGGTGAGCCAGTAGAGATGTATGAGCTGGAGCAGGAACAACCCCGCCGCGACGGTGATGTTGATCAGATAGTTGCGCTCGTACCAATCGAAGAAATTTCTCCAGAGATCCCGCACGTATCAGCTCCAGATTTTCGACGAAACTGGCCACACCCATCAAGAACGACATTCATTCTCACCTGAGAATCATTATCGTCGATCGTCGTCGACTTCTGCAACACGAGTCAAACACGCTCTTGATCGGAAATGTGGAAGGCCTCCAGAAACCCGCCTGTCGCCTGTCGATCGCTGGAGCTAGCGCGGAAGCCGCTCCCCGACCGGCAGCAGCGCCGGGAATGGCTGGTGAGGCTCGGTTTGATACCAGTAAGCGGTGCTTGAGATGTCATCGCTTCGCCGGTTGGCGTGACCGTGCTCGATCGTTACCCGGATCGATTCGCGAAAACGTACAGGATCTTCGATGTGGTAGCGGTAGAGGCTGATCTTGCCCGACCAGTTCGGGCCACCGGGCAGGATAATCCCATGGTAAGGGCCGTTGTACTCCTGGGTCGGGCACCAGGCTGTGCCAAAGTAATCCTCGGTGCCGGTGCCGTGTAGCGAGGGGGGCCAGGATTCTCCATCAATGAAAAACATGTCGTCGCCTTCGCCGTACCAGTTGAAGACATCGTCCGGCACGTCTCGCAGATTCTCGATATCCAGGTGGCATCCAGCGAAGTGACCCTGCCCGGTCGCTTCGAGAATGACGTAGTTCTCCTTCGCGTCGGACGCTTCCGCCCCGCCGACAAGCCATTCACGGTTATCCCAGCCCTCGTCGCTGACACCGGAGGTCGGGTTCACCCTGCGCCACTGGGCGTGGAAGTGGCCCATGCCTTCGACTTCGTTTGGATCGTCGTACAGCTCGTAGTCGATGTAGTAGTAAACCAGCGCCTCGCCGTTCGACTGGTTCTCGATCGTCCAGCGCGCCGATCGCCGGAAGGGCATCGGGAAGTAGCAGCTGAACCCGCGCCCGTCCTCCGGGGCCATCTGGAGCGGCAGCGACCAGAACGATTTCGTCATGGCATGGCCCATGCCGAAGAAATCGCCGGCCGGGACCTCGATGCTTGGCGAGGATTCCCCATCCCACCAGGCACGCAGGACAAGCTTGCGAAGGATATGAGGATCCTCGGCGGCGATGGTCATCCAGATGTGGGTGATCTTGCCAGCGCCAGCAATCTTGGCAAGGTTTGCCTGCTCCCCGGGAGCGACGTGCAGCCGGTCATCGTTGCCCCCACTCCGGTCATACGACGATGCCCGCAACGAACGAGCATTGACCAGACGAGGCAAACTGGCAAGCGGTCCCGAGCCCATCATTCAAGCTCCGTCCTTTCACTTCTCTGGAAGTTCGCATGAAGTGAACATCGCGTTAACGTTGACCTCTAAGCTTGCGCCTTGAGCGCCTCGTCCATGCGTTCAAGCGCCTGGAGCATTCTGTCGTCGGGTTGGAACAGGGTGAAACGCATGTAGTCGCTCCACTTCTCACCGAAGCCGCTGCCGGGGAGGACCAATTGCCTCAGGTAAGGATGATCGGCTCAGGGGTTGTTCTCATGCAGTTGACGGTGTGCTCGGATTTCGAAAACTTAGACAAGGCTCCCTGGCCCGGGCTATGCGGGTCCTTGTACCACTTCCACAGTATCCCAGAGCGAGAACCAGGTTCCATCGTCGAGCTGGCCGGTTAGCAGCACCGTCTGGGTTCCCGCTTCGATCATCAGGTCACTGATAGGGAATGAGACGACCACGTCGTCATATCCATCGCCATTGACGTCGCGTATCCGCGACGGATGCAAATCGTCCTCATCCGCCCACCACCCGGCGGAAGTGGAGCCTTCAAGTTCGAGCGTACTGATGTCGATCAGAGTGGCATCGAACTGCGCGTCGCTCAAAATCGCCACTGGAACCTGGCCGGGGTCACCGAGATTAATGGTCTTAGCACTACTCCCGGGCTGGACGACCATTCGTGAAGTGCCGCCGCCGATACATCCCCCTGACGCGCCATTCTCATTGCAGAGGTAGCTGACCTTGAAGTTCCAGCCGTCGCGATTCAGGAAGAAGTCGTCCTTCGAGACACCCAGACTACAGGTGCCCGATTCCCATGTCGCAGTGTTGTCCCGGGTCGGCACGCAGGTGTCCAGAAGTTCCAGGTCGAGAACATTATGGAGAGAATCGGTTGAGGCATTGCGGATCTGGGCATAGCAGATGCCGCTGCTGTTCGCGCCGACGAAGTAGTAGTCGATCTTGTCCGGCGGCTGATTGTAGATGGAAGTACAAGCCTCCTGAGATCCCCAGGAGTAGTAGCGCAGGTTCCAGACAGATGGCGCGATCGTCTGGACAACCCAGAGTGAGAACTGCTTGCGTCCCGTGCTGGTGAGATAGCGATGGACCCAGGCATCGGCTGAATCCCAGGCGCCGGAGGTCTTCTGAAGCGCGACATAGCTCAGTAAGGTGGCATCTCCGGCCACGAATGCGTGCCCCGCGGTGATAGCATCCTCGTTCTCCTGGCGGAGTGTGTTGTATTGCGTCTGGGCATCGGCCCAGGTGCCTTCAAACGAGTCACTGTTCGCGAGATTCAATCCCTCGCTAATGAGTGCGGAAGCCGTCGCTCCAACCGCCGAGGAAACCGGCCCGCCGAGCGGTGCGAGTTTGAAGGGCGCGAGAAACAGGTTCTGCCAGAAGGCATCGACCTTTTGCTTCGACATGTCCTCGCCGAACAGGGTCAGGGCTGTGGACGTGAGGATCGACTGGTCGTCGGCATAGATCGCGTTGTACAGGCTTGCGAGATCGGTGAAGTAGGTTGAGACGGACACTGCCTGGCCAAGCTCACGGTAGATCTGCTCGGCAACCGTGTTCCAGTCGTCAAGCGTCAACCCGGATGGTGGCGTGATCGGTGCCTGAGAACCGAATCCGATGCAGGTCTCTGTCGGGATCTCGGTCCAGTCATTCCAGGCATTGTCGTTCGCACCGGTCAAGAGACATCCCTGGTACTTGCCAAGTGTCGTCGGGTCAGTAGTGTACTGATCTCGAATCGTCTGACCGGACTTGATCGTCAGGAACTCGCCAGCATAGTCATAGGCCGTCAGTTGGTCGCCGCTGAAAGCCGGGAGGCCGTATTTGACCGGGTTATCCCAGACGTTGGCCGTTGCCTCATTCCAGGACCAGGTCCGGATCCCGTAGAGGCCACGGGCGATGAGATCGGCGTCGCCATCCCCATTGGCGTCTCCAGTCTGGATCGTGAGATAGTTGTCGGCCGTTTCCCAGTTGTCGTCGCTGAGGGCGGGATTGCTCGATCCGACCTGCGACCAACCGCCGTCCATCCACTGGTAGGTATCGATTCCGGAGGAGCTCCGGGCTATCAGCTCGGCTGCCTGGTCACCGTCGATATCACCAGTCTGGATCGTCCGGTAGTACTGAGGCAGGTTCCAGCCAGTCGTGTCTTTCCAGTCAGGCACCGCCTTCTGCAGCAACTGCCAGCCAGAACCATTCCATTCGTACGTGTCGATGCCGACCGCCGTTCTGCCGATCAGCTCGTCGCGCTTGTCGCCGTTGACGTCGGCCGTCTGGATTGTCTGATAATACTGGGGCTGGTCCCAATCGGCTTTGTCAGTCCAGGACGGGGAGCCGGCTTTGATCAGATTCCAGGAGCTACCGTCCCAGTCGTAACTCTCGATACCGTCCGCCCCCCGGGCTATCAGCTCTTCTGCTCCGTCGCCGTCGATATCGCCGGTCTGGATCGTCTGGTAATACTGGGGAAGGTTCCAGCCAACCTCATCGCTCCACGCCGGGCGCTCCGTCCCGATCTGTGTCCAGCCACTGCCGTTCCAGCGGTAGGTGTTGAGGCCCTTCGAATCCCGGGCGAGCAGCTCTGCGGTGTTATCGCCGTCGATGTCCGCCGTCTGGATCGTCTCGTAGTATTCGGGTTTGTTCCAATCCCCGTCGTTTGTCCAGGCTGGATCATCGGATTTCAGCAGATCCCAGCCCGTGCCATTCCACGAATAGGTGTCCAATCCGTTCTTTCCGCGTCCGAGAAGTTCGGCGGCTCCATCCCCATCGATATCGGCGGTCTGAATCGTCGCGAAATACTCGGACGAGCCCCATCCATCGCTGTCCGAAAATGGGCCGCTGCCTGTGATCTGATTCCAAACGGCATGGCCGTTGGCGAGGTCCCACTTCTGAACAGTGATGCCGTCCGGACCGCGGGCTAGTAGTTCGTCGGCGCCGTCGCCGTCGATGTCGGCGAGCTGGATCGTCGAATAGTAGGCGGCTTCGGTCCAGTCGTTGGCGTTGGCCCATGGCGGCAGGGTAAAGCTCGGACCAGCCGACGTGTTGTAGCAGGCGTCGCCGGTATCGGCGGAGCATGCAACATCGTTCCCGGCTTGTGCCTCAGCTGTGTATTCGAGCCTGACACCGGCAAAGGGGCTCAAGACGATAAGCGCGCAAATGGCGACGACGACTCCACGCATACGATTCTCCAGACACGTCCCTCAAGCCCTTGGCGGCCGCGGGATGTTTATTTACAGATCGACATCTCTCGGTTCCATGCATCATAGCGAATCATCGAGACGCTGCTATTCAAGCAGTACTACCGGTATCCGGTCGAGATCGTAGGGTTCGTGGCTATCGCGCTTCGAGCGCCTCGTCCATCCGCTCCAGCGCCTGGAGCATCCTGTCGTCGGGCTGGAGGAGGGTGAAGCGCATATAGTCGCTCCACTTCTCGCCGAACCCGCTGCCGGGGAACACCATGACGCCAGCGTCGCGTAGCCAGAGGTAGGAAAGCTGCATCGCATCCAGGCCGGTTGAGCTGGTGTTGGCCCAGATGTAGAACGCCCCCTTCGATGAACCGAAGGTAAAGCCCATCTCCCGCAGGCCATCCATCAGCACCCGCCGCCGGTGGGCGTACAGAGCACGCATCTGCCTGACACAATCTTGTGGCCCTTCCAACGCCGCCACGGCCGCCCACTGGGAGACGGTCGGAGCGTGGACATTGATCATCGCCTTCAGGCTGGTGACCGCCTGGATGAACTCGGAAGGAGCGGCGATGTAGCCAACCCGCCAACCGGTCATCGCATAGGCCTTCGATAGTCCGTTGAGCGTAATCGTCCGTTCGCGCATGCCGGGCAGCGAGCCGATGCTGAGATGTTCTGCCCCGTCGTAAAGGAAATGCTCGTAGATCTCGTCGCTGATGATGATCAGGTTGCGTTCGATGGCCAGTTCGGCGATTTTGCGTAGCTCATCGGGAGGAATAACGGCGGCGGTCGGATTGCTTGGGGTGATCAGCAACAGCGCCTTCGAGCGTTCCGAGAGACAGGCTTCGATGTCCTCGACACGAAGAGCGAAGTCCTTCTCCTCGGTGGTCGGGACGAGGATGATCTTGCCGCCCGCCAGATTGATCGCGGCATCGTAGGCCGGATAGCGAGGATCGGGCACCAGCACTTCGTCACCGGGATCGACCAGCGACTGGATCAGCAGGAAGAGCGCCTCCTGGCTGCCGGTGGTGACCAGCACCTCGGACTCGGCATCGACGATGACGTTGTTCTCGTACTGGAGCTTGTTGGCGATGGATTGCCGGAGTTCGATCAGCCCTTGAGTCGGGGCGGGGCCGGTGCGTCCTTCATCGATCGCACGGTGAGCGGCCTGTATAATGTGCGCTGGCGTCGGGGAGTCGGGATCACCCAATCCCAGGCTGATCAGGTCCGGCGTCGCGTTGGCCAGTGCCTGGAGGGTGAAGATATCAACCTCGTCGCGCGAGGGATCAATGACCCTCTCTTCGGTTCTCGATGCCGGTCTTGACTCTGCCATCGCTGCTGCTCCTTCTGCCGGGATTGTGGGCAAGACTGGACGCCCCGGTGGGGCGTCTCTACCTGGTGGTCGATTCACGTACCTCTCTGAGAACGCCGGTCACA
Source organism: uncultured Chloroflexia bacterium (assembly GCA_963709995.1). GTDB lineage: Bacteria > Chloroflexota > Chloroflexia > Thermomicrobiales > CFX8 > JAUIIK01. Next base: position 185,577 of record CAVPYN010000014.1, read on the forward strand.
TGCCCTGGAAATAGCATCCCGAGCGGGGTCTTCGACAGCCAGGAAGCGACGTTGTCTGGGTAACTTTGAGCGGTCTCCCGTGTTCTCCCGCGTTGGCCGGGGTTGCCAGAAGAGCTATGAACCAGGCTCCACGCGATCACGACGCCGCCCCACTCATTTCAACGATATGCCGGACCCCGGACGCGAGTGACTCTCCCGGCGCACCGAGATTGATCCGGATGTACTCACGGGTCGATTCACCGAAGTTCGAACCGGGGTCGACGATGATGCCTTCGTCAGCCAACCGGCGCGCGGCAATGTCTCCACCACCGAGACGCCCGACGTCGATCAGCAGTGGTGGGAAGGCGTCGGGCATGACGTAGCCCACTCCCGCTTCATCAAGCAATTCGGTGACGAGGACACGGTTCGCGGCGAAGTGGGCGCGCCGTTGCTCGAACCAGCCGTTCTGGTCGGAGAGGGCGGCAACAGCGGCGAACTGGGAGACAGCCGTGGTGCAGATTGACATCGCGGTCTTCAGTCCCTGGAGCAATACCCGGTCGCCAGCGGGCGAACTGAAGTAGCCCACCCTCCAGCCGGCCAGGCCATAGGCGGTTGAGAAAGACCCGGTGAGGATGATCTCCTCGACGAGTTGCGGGTTGCTGAAGCGAACCGGTTCGGGTTCGTAAAGGCCGTCTGCATAGGAGAGGTCCAGGATCACTGCGATCCCTTTTGCCCGCGCCGTGGCGACGATAGCTTCAAGTTGCTCGTCCGGAATGCGCTTGCCGGTGATTGGCGATGGCGAGGCGATCAGGAGGGCGCTGGCGTCGATCTGCTCAATCATAGCCGGGTCAGGCACGAAATCATCAGATGGTTCAACCTCGACCGGCACAGGTTCGGCGCCAATGAAGGCAATCATATCGACCATATGCCGCGACATTGGCTCTACGACAATCGCCCGGTCGCGTGGTTTCAGCGCGACCTGAAGGGCGATGTAGACCGCTTCGGTTCCGCCGTTGGATACGCCAATGCTCTCTGGCTCGACGGCGAAGCCGAGTTCCGCCAGATGTCTCGCGATGGCGTCGCGCAACAGCGGAATGCCGGAGGCGTCGGTGTAGTGCGTTTCGCCCTGGTCGAGCGCCGTCTTGGCGGACTGGCCAACGTGTGCTGGCGTTGGCGCGGGTCTGGACGTCGTCAGGTCGATGATCTTGCCAGTGGGCGTCAACCGTTGCTGGTCCAGGTGGGGCAGTACGCGCCGGGCGAGCGCGAATCCCATCGGGGTGCTGGGCCGGTCGGGAGCCGTCGAGCTGAACATCATCGCGCCTCAATCGTTGACTTTCGCGGTCCCTCGAACGCTGCGACAATACGTCGCGGACAGGGCAGAGTGACTGTATCAGATCGATAGAGTACACGAACCATATTGATAGGTAGAAGGGCAGGCGAACAGATGGGGACGGCGAGAGATCATTTCTGGCTCTGGGGGCACGCCGCTGGTGTCTCCAACCGCGACTGGAACCTGCCGAAACCGTCGAGGATTACGCCGCTCGAAGCAGCCGCCTATCTCGACATTCCGAATCTCCTGATGGTTGTCGGCAATGGCGAGCCGGAGATGCCCTATGACCAGTTCCACCTGCCGCTGCGTGCGCTGGATCGGGTGGCCTGGTCGATTGTTGGCGTCGAAGGCGAACGGGTCGAGGGTATGACCGAACACATCCTCGAGCTTGCGGGGCGTGAACCGAACATAACCGGGCTGCTGATGGACGATTTCATCAACTGGGATACTGGCGAGCCTGAAGTATCGGTTCAGGAACTGGAGCGCCTTAGCCGCCAGCGCCAGCTTGCCGGCCGGACGCTCGACCTGATGATGATTCTCTACGCCCACCAGCTAGACGCGCCCATTCAGGAGCACCTGCGCTACTGTAACCAGGTCAGCTTCTGGATCTGGGAATCGAAGAACCTCATCCACCTGGAACGCGACTTCGCCCGTTTCGAGCAACTCGTTCCCGGCCACGAACGCTTTCTGGGCTGCTACATGTGGGATTTCGGCGCAAAAGGCGCGCCGATGTCCGACCTCGCGCTATTGCAGCGCCAGTGCGAGCTTGGTCTGGAATGGCTGCAAGCCGGCCGCATCCAGGGCATGATCTTCCTTGCCTCGACCGTCTGCGACCTCGAACTCGAAACCGTCGAGTGGGTGCGAGAGTGGATTGGTGAGGTTGGGGATCGGGAGATAGCTGGCTGATGCAAACAGGATACAGCCACTAGAACGTATCTTGCTCCTCATAGCTAGGGCTCCTGGCGAGTTCGATTCATCTGTTCACTCAGGCGTTCTACGTCTGCTTCCAGGTCTTCGATCTGTTGGATGAGTTCTGCCTGTCGCTGATCCAGAAGCTGCTCAACCGCGGCTGTTTCCTGCGATATCAGACGAAGCTCGACGTAGACAATGATGGCGACCAGGGCAATGCCAGCTCCGAACTCGATGAATAGATCAGTCCAGACTCCTTGAAACCATTCAGCGGAGTCTCCAACGACGCCGAGTACAATGGCCGCAAATCCAACGGCTGTTATCCCGATCGCCCAGAATTTGTTGAAGCGGTGCCGACGTACCATGGCGTGATTGTATAAGAATCAGGTGCGCGCTAATTGGGATGTTTCCCGAAGGACTCAACCATACTTGAGCAGCGACTAGCTCGATACCCGCTGCTGCCTACCTGCCTGACGGCGGCGAACCCGGCAAGCCCGATGTGGCTAATCCCTTGTCTCTCGCCGGCACCCTGGGCGTGTTGCTCTGGCAACTGCAGCTTCCGGCACAGTTGCCAGGAGTGCTCACGAGTCGTCTTTGACTTTGCTCCGCCGCGCTCAGACGACATGTCGGCCATGTGTTTCATCGCATGAGGAACTTCATGCTCGTTCACGGGCGGGGAAGGCCCTATCCCTGCGCCTGCGAGAGCGGCATAGCTACTCGTGTGGGACCAGACACAGGCCGGAGGTGGCCCAGGAAGTGGTCCACCGCTTCCGGCGAACGTAGCCGGATGAAGGTGATGTGGGACCAACGTGGATCGCGGGTGTAGCTCTCGAAGAGGCGACGGCGGGGCCGGTGGGTCTTGATTGTGTAGCTGATCAGGGATTCGTCGGTCTGCCAGAGCTTCAGATGGTCCCAGAAATTCTCACGGTTGCCGGTGCCCCAGAGATCTTCCTGGTCCGTGTGGCGCTGCCAGCAGCGCCGGATGATGCGGGGCATCACGGTGGCAAACGGCAGGTCGAGCCAGATGATTGTGCCCGCGGCGGGCCAGCTGACATCCTGTTGCTTGCTGGTGTAATTCCCGGCCATGACCCAGGCTTCCGGCTTGATCGCCTGCCGTACTCGTTCCTGGAACGCATCCATCTCGGCCATCTTCCAGCCCGGTTCCCAGTGCAGGGCGTCGAGCTCGATGAAAGGCCGGCCCGTTCGCTCGGCCAGTTGTTTGGCGAGCGTGCTCTTGCCGGAGCCTGAGTTGCCAATCACAATCACGCGTTTGCCGATCTTCGTCGCCATAAACGCTGCTCCTGTCCATCCCTGCATGCCGCCGGTCTATGATTCGAGCCGGGAAGTATGGCACATCGCAGTTGTGCGGTGTCTTGGGGATTCTGCTACTCGCAGGGGTCAGAGCCAACATCCAACCGTGTCGTTTCGAGCGGGTACCCGCCTTAGCGGGTGCGAGAAATCTCAGTCGTTCGCTTCCTGGCGCGATCGCTGGAAACAGCTGTCGTCGGAGGTGCACGCGACTGCAAGCTTCCTGCGACGTCGTGAGAATCTGAAGGGCGAGATTTCTCGCACGCGCTCGAAATGACACGATTGTTGCTTTGATTTGCGCCTGGGCAAGTGAGGAATACTGAAAATGACCGAAACATACGACGTGATCGTCGTCGGCCTCGGGGCGGCGGGCAGCCCGACGGCCTATCAGCTGGCGAAACGTGGGCAGCGGGTGCTGGGTTTGGAGATGTACGAGCCGGGGCACGCTCTGGGCTCTTCGCATGGTCACCACCGGCAGATCCGCAAAGCTTCGATCCAGGGCGACGGGTATGAGTCGCTGGCGGATCGAGCATTCGAACTCTGGGACGAGCTGGAAGATGAGACTGGCAGGAAGTTCCTGACGATTGTCGGCGAAGTGCGATTGATTGCCGGGCACAACGGCAGCGATCCGCGTTACAGGTCCGACGCCGACGAGATGCAGCGCCGAGGCTTCTGGGATATTCTCGACGAGGCAGACTTGAGGGCACGATTTCCAGGCTTCCAACTCTACGACGGCATGATCGCGACCTACGAGGCCGACGCCGGTTTCCTCTGGTCGGAACAGGGCATCATCACTCATCTCGACCTGGCACGGCAGTACCGCGCTACTATCCGGACCTCGGAGGAAGTGACCGGTTGGGAGGTAGATGGCGAGGGAGTCACCATCACGACAAACCACGATGAGTACCGGGCCGGGAAGCTGGTGCTGACAACCGGCGCCTATGCCGGGGAGTTACTGGGCGATCTGGAACTGCCCTTCCAGGTCAACCGGAGCATCAACGGCTACTTCGAGCCCTCGCGTCCAGACTGGTGGCGAGCAGAGAACGGCGCTCCTGATTTCATTCTTGATGTGCCCGAGGGCGGCTTTTACGGGATGCCAGCGATCGGTGATATCGGGCTGAAGATTGGCCTGAGCACCCGGGACAAGACCGGCCCGCGCACGATCCGCCGGACGATCGACCCAGAAGAGGTCCAGTACCTGAGGGATACGTTGGACAAATACATGCCCGGAGCCGCTGGCAAGGACATCATGGCGGTTACCTGCATGGACGCCTACACCGTCGACGATCACTTCATCATCGACCACCACCCGCAGTACGCGCAGGTTATCCTCGGCTGCTGCTTCTCCGGACGTGGCTACAAGTTCTCTCCCGTACTCGGCGAAATCCTGGCCGACCTCGCCATCGACGGCCGGACTCGCCACGACATCGAGTTTCTTGCGGCAGGCCGCTTTGCCTCGGGGTGCCGGTGATATTCGGGAAGATGAGCGGATTGATACCGGGCGCGTTACTATTGGCCGTTCGATTCGCGTGAGCGAATTCTTGCCCCCCGGACTCGAAGGAGCCTGTCTTGATCGATTTCACTCGTTTTAAGGTCATGTCGTTCGATTGCTACGGGACGCTGATTGATTGGGAAACTGGCATTGTCAATGCCATGCGACCAATCCTCGAAAATCATAACCAGGATCGCGGCGACGAAGAGATTCTCGATACATTCAGCAGGATCGAGACGGTGGTGCAGCAGTCTTCGTACATGCGGTACGAAGATGTGCTCGGCCAGGTGGCCGATGAGTGCGCTGACCAGTGGGGATTTGCCCTCGCGCCCGCCGAGCGGGCGGCCTTTTCACGCTCGGTCGAGAACTGGCCGGCATTTCCCGATTCAGCGTCCGCGCTATCCACCCTTGGCAATTACTATGACCTGGTTATCCTCTCCAACGTCGATGACGATCTGTTCGCAGCGGCGGCGGCAAAGCTCGGAGCGGCGTTTACCGATGTCATCACCGCCGAACAAGTCCGAAGCTACAAACCAGACCAACGTAACTTCGAGGTGCTTCTCGATCGCATCAATGTCCCGGCGGAAATGCTGCTTCACGTTGCTCAAAGCCTCTATCATGACATTGCCCCGGCCAATCGGATCGGATTGACAAGTGTCTGGGTGAACCGGCGAGCCGGGAAGGATGGAGGTGGCGCGACGCCTCCCGCCGATGCAACTCCCGACCTTGAAGTGCCGGATCTTGCGACGCTCGCCGCACAGGTCGAGCAAGCATTCAGCAAGTGATCCACCGGTTCGCGACTGCCTCAAACGATAAGTTGGAGAAGGGAAACCTCCGTTGATTGATCCATCGAAACCGGCCTGGGATTCAACCTGGGACCTGGACACACTGCTGATTCATGGCTGGATGGAGCCGGATAGCACTGGAGCTATCGTGCCGCCGATTCACCCGGCCTCCACCTTCGTCCGCAAGCAGATCGACGATGACGCTCCCTATCGTTACGCTCGGGGCGCAAATCCTACGCGCAAAGCGCTCGAAGCCCTGCTGGCGGGGCTTGAACACGGTGAAACAGCGTCAGCGTTCTCTTCCGGGATGGCCGCCGTCAGCGCCGTACTCCAGCTTCTCTCGTCAGGCGATCATGCCATCGTCGGCTACGACTGCTACCTCAGCACCTACAACTTCTTCGCCAACGATTTGCCACGCTACGGCATCGAGTCTGATCTGGTTGATCTCTCGGACATCGAGGCTGTCCAGGCTGCCGTGAGATCCAACACGCGTATGATCTGGATTGAAACGCCGACGAATCCATTGCTGGACATCGTCAACCTGACCGAGATCGCGGAGATCGCACGCGGAATAGGCGCCCTCAGCGTCGTGGACAACACCTTCGCATCGCCCTATTGCCAGAATCCGCTCGATCTCGGCATCGACCTTGTCGTTCACAGCACGACGAAGTATCTCGGTGGGCACAGCGATCTTCTTGGTGGCGCGGTCATCTCCAATTCTCATGAACTTGGCGGCACGATTGCGGATCGCCAGTATTATCTAGGCGCGGTGCCCAGCCCGTTCGATTGCTGGCTCCTGATGCGCGGTATCCGTACGTTGGGCGTGCGTATGCGCCAACATATGGAAAATGCCCAGGCCGTCGCGGAATGGCTCGAAGATGATCCGCGGGTGGTCCGTGTCCTCTATCCAGGATTGCCGGGCCACCCCGGCCATGACTTGGCGAAAACCCAGATGCCGGGAGGATACAGCGGCATGGTCTCGTTCGAAGTTCCTGGTGGCTCCGTAGCGGCCCGCCGGGTATCCGAACGAACATCCATCTTCAAGCTCGCCACCAGCCTCGGCGGCGTCGAGTCGCTGATCTTCCCGCCAACCGCCTGGCTCGAAACCGAACCCGAACTCATGGCGGAAATTCCCGGTTCGCCGTGGGCGCAGCACCCCGGTCTGATAAGGCTCTCGGTCGGCATCGAGTCAACCGCCGACCTCATCAACGATCTCGATCAGGCTCTGGGGTAGCAGCTCGACATGAGCCAGAAGCCGCTGATCGCCTGTTCAAGGATGTACAACGTCGCGCCGGTGGTGGCAGCGGCGTGGGATCAGCTATTCGCCTGGCTCGGCGAGCGCTCAGGGATCGAACTCGACGTGATCTACCATGCCTTTCCGACGCCGATCGAAGATCTCTGGACGATGCCGGATCTTGGCTGCGTCCTGATGTGCGGGTACCCCTATGCGCGGGCCAACCCGCGGCCCAGGCTGCTCGCCGCGCCGGCGCCGTCATACGAGCACTACGAAGATCGTCCGATCTATTTCAGCTATCTCCTGGTCGCGGAAGAGAGCCAGTTTGAAACCATCGAAGATACGTTTGGCCATCGCATCAGCTGGACGATCGAGAACTCCCAGTCGGGCTTCAATGCCGTGCGCTCGTTCCTGTTGCCCTACCGGGCGGCAGAACGCCCGCGGCTCTACCGCGAATCGATTGGTCCGATCGGCACCTTCTCCGTCGGCATAGAGGGTCTTCGTAACGGCGAGATCGACGTCGTGCCGATCGACTCCTTCTCCTACGACCTGATGCGTGAGTATGCGCCCGACGACATCGCTGGAACCCGCATCATCGCGACAACGCCCGCCGCCCCGGTCCCGCCACTCGTCGCTGGACATGACATCGACGCCGGGTTGGCTTCCCTGTTGCGGACTGCGCTGCTCGCAGCCCATGAAGCGCCGGAATTGATAGAGGTGTTGTCCGTGATGAGAATCAGCCGGTTCGTCCCGGTGGCGCCGGAGTACTACTCGTCAACCCTGGAGCAGGCGGCTGCGGCTGTTGCGTCGGGATTTATGCAGCCGTCGTAATGCTGATGGGCTAGCTATGTTCAACTCTGTCCAGCGTCAAAGACTGACCGTGGTAACCCATTTGGACGTTCCTGCTGGTTGGCATGCCATTGGATCATTCCGATCCTGAATTTGATCCGCGCGTGGACGGAAATGATGAAAGAGCTACCGCTCAACCACCCTACTCCGGCAGCGGGATGAAGAGGGAGAGGCGTTCCTCGGTCCCGACGCCGCGGGTAATGTGGCCCTTGCCCTCGAGATCCTCGGCGAGCATGATCGTGCCCGGGCCGATGCGGCGGACCCCACCGTCGCTGGCTTCGACCTCGGCCTCGCCGGAGAGGGTGACGACGAACTGGCGGCGCGGTGCCGGGTGCCAGTCGATGAACTGATCGGGAGGCGTGCGACGGAAGATGATGCCAATCGCCGGGTGCATCATCGACAGCGCAGCCTGGCTGTCCTGCTGCTCCATCGGAATCTCGACATCCTCGAAGTGGCTTTCACCCTCGTCGTCCGAGTAGATACGGAAATACTTCATCCTGTTGCCCCGCTCATCCTTGCTACGCCCGCTGGGAGGTTGAGAGATCATAGACGATCGGTTGGTGCTACAGAACATCACCTCGTCAACGATGAGATCTGGCGTCCACACATTCTGATGGGATGCAAGGTCGTTGTGACTCAGGTGTACTGAACAAATGGAGATTGCGCCCCGATCTGCCAGTGCATGCCGGGGCGCTTTTCGTTGGAGGCGACGATCTAATGGTGATGCTTCTGGGCGTTGATCAACCCAATGAGCATCTGGAGGTCGTGGTGGTCGATGTCGCCGTCCTGATCCATGTCGCCGGTGCAGGGGAGTGGATCGGCCGGGCATGGTCCAAAACTCTGAGCGAGGAGTGGCTTGTCCTTGTTCGTCCATTCACCGTCGCCGTTCATGTCGCCTGCCAGCCGGGCGACGGCTCGTAGCTCGGTGAGGTCGTACTCCAGTTCCAGCCACAGGAAGTTGCCGAGATCCCAGCCGGTAACGCTGTCGAACGCGCCGCTGTGCCCGGCGTACTCGGCGATGACGAACTCGTCGTTCGGTTCCGGCATCAAGCCGCCCTGGAGCGTCAAGTCGAGGATACCGCCGAAGTTGACTTGCTGGTCAAAGCGCAGCTGGTCGTGCTCCACGCCGGGCGTCAGGCCGCCGAGGGCGATCTGCAGGTGCGAGGTGATCGGGCCCATGAAGGTCACGTCGTCGGTGAAGCGACCGGCGCCGATCGGGTCGACGAAGCCGTAGAGCGTCGTCTCGCCTACGATCGTCGCTTCGCCAACGGTCCCGATCATCTGCAGCGATGTATCGGGGTTGGCGGTGAAGCCCTGCTCCCAGCCTTCGGTGAAGGTCATCGTGTAGCCGTCGCCGACCACGATGCGGATACTAATAGCGTCGTGGATCTGGCCGTCGAAGGTCAGGTCGCCGGTCGTCGCCCGGATTTCGCGGTCGGTGATCCACTCCATCGTGCCGTCGAGGTCGAGGGTGGCGTCGTTGCTGGTCGAGACGATCGTTAGTGGCCCGCCGTTGCTGCGGATGCCGCCGTCGTTGATTAGTGTGTGCAGATCGATCTCGGAGTTCCCTCCGCGAATCAGGCCGTCGTTATAGAGCGTCCAGAAGATGTCGGCGGTCGCGTCGGCCAGGTGCAGCGTCGTGCCGCCATACAGATTGACGTAAACGGCATCAAGCAGCGCGCCGGAGTCGACGTTGAGCTGCGTGTCCTCGTCGCGGGCGTCGACGCTGTAGGCGTCGAGCGTGCCGAAGGTGACGTTGAGCGTGTTGCCGTCGCTGATATAGACCTCGCGGGCGTTGCCCTCATCATAGAGGTTGACCGTCGCTTCAGTCTCCCGGTTGACGATGTAGACGTTGTTGCCGGCATTCGGGACGCGCTCGCCGAGCCAGGTATCGCCCTCGCTCCAGATGCCGTCGCCGAGGCTGTACTTGCGCGGTAGGTGGATCTCCTGCCAGCCAGCTGCTTCGGCGATTGCTAGCAGGTCGGTGATGCCGGGCCGCGAGCGAGTATTCGGCAGCGGGCCGGTCCACATCAACCCCTGGTAGGCCTCGCAGGCCGGATCATCGTCGCATTCCTGGATGCCGCCGATGGCGAGGTGAGCGCAGTCATAGAAGATCGTCTGCTCGTCGGGGCCACCGGCGAGCTGTCGGTCTTCTCCGGCCAGGCCGAAGCCGATCGGGAATGGCTCGGTCTGCTCGAAGGCTTTAATCGCCATGTCGTGGCCGCCGGCGAGGTCGGGGTCGATATGGAAGTAGGGATCACCACCGGGAATGTCCTCGGTGCAGGGCGGGACCGGCCGGTTGTCGATAATGTCGTCGGCCAGGCCGATGGCATGGCCAATCTCGTGCAGGAGCACGGTCAGCACATCGGCTCCCGGACCCGGTCCGTTGAAGCCGACTTCGAGAATCTCCGGCACGTCGCCGTCGAAGGCCTCCGCCTGCTCGGCCGGGTGGGCGTCGCGGAAGAGCTTCGGAGACATGCTGAACTCTTCGTCCTCGAAGGGTGTCGGATCCCAGAACCAGTTCGTCTCGGCCGTGATCAGGACATCGGCGACGAGCGGGCGACCCTGGTCGTCGGTTTCGATGATCCGGGCGAACGGCGCTTCGCCGGACACCCAGGCAACGCGGATATCCATGTTGTGCATGTCATGGAAGATGACCGAGTAGTAGGCCGCGGCGATTTGAGCCATGAGCTCCAGTTCGTCATTCATCGGCTCGCCCTCCGGGCAAGCCGACAAGTCTTCCAGCGAACAGGGGTCAACGGCGCTGGCGATGGTGTCGTCATAGTAAACGTATATCCCGACAGCGCCCGCTCGTTGTGGCGTTGACGCGAGGAACGGAACTACGAGCATCGTCGCGAAACACGCAAGGAGAGCCCGTCGCCAGCCAGGTAGCGCTGGGTGGTGCTGATAGTCGGTCAACATGGATGCAATCCCTTCACTGCATAGAAGTCCTTCTCTATGGTTAGGACAGGTAGGGGTGAGATCTCTTACAGATTTCCAGGGAGCCGGTTCTGCTTGAATGCGGAAATCCGGATCGGAACTCGCCTATGATGCTTGCAACCGGTATGTTGGAAAGAGGAGGTTCGGTGTTCGGGGATATCAGCTGGGACGATGTGACGACCTGGGCCGGGGATTTTGCAGCCTTCGCGGCAACACGCTCCTTATCGATCATCATCATTATTGTCGTCACGCTCATCGCGCTGAGACTGCTGCGGTCGCTGGTCCGGCGGGTCATCCAACAGGTGCTCGAATCGCGGGAAGGGACATCGCGCGAAACCACCCAACGGGCGGCGACGCTTGCGGCGCTGGTTGAGTCGACGGGTCGCTACGTGATCTTCGCGATTGCGACGCTGACGATCCTTGGGACGTTGGGGATCAGTCTCGCCCCCCTGCTGGCCAGCGCGGGCATCGCCGGTATTGCGATCGCATTTGGCGCTCAAAGCCTGATCGCCGATACCTTCAACGGCTTCTTCATCCTCCTGGAGGGCCAGTTTGCCGTCGGAGACTTCATCCGGGTGGGGTCGCTCTCTGGCACGGTCGAAGAGATGAGTCTGCGCCGGACGCTTGTGCGTTCGACGGAGGGCGCCGCGATCACAATCCCAAACAGCGAAATCCGGACAGTTGAGAACCTGTCGAAGGGCTGGTCGCGGGCAATCGTGGAGGTGTCGGTCGCGCCCGACGCCGATGAACAAAAGGTGATGGCAATCCTGCGAGAAGTGCTCGATAACATCGAGAATGATCCGGAATCTAAAGGAAGGATCATCGAACCGGCCAATATCCTCGGCCTGGTGGCCGTCGAACCCAACCAGTTGGTCTTCCGTGCGCTGGTCAAGACCGCGCCACTAGAGCAATGGGCGATTGGGCGTGAACTGCAACGCCGTGTTCGGGCGCGGCTGATCGAGGAAGGCGTTCCATTGCCGCCGCGAACGATAGATCTTCTCGGTGGTGGCGGAGCGCAGGCATGACCTCTCCAGCGTCGGCAAGCTTCCCGTGGCCGCAGATGCCCGAGCCGCCATCGGGAGCGTTCCGGAGCGGCCGGCTGCCTGTGAAGATTGGCGGCAGCTACCTGGCGGCCCGTGGATCGCGTCCCGGTCCGGCGCTGCTCGTGCTCGCAGGGCCACCCGCCGGATACTCTGCTGTCCAAGGGTTGTTGCGGCTAGTGGATGTGCTGGATGCCCACCGGCTCGCCGGGTCTCTCCTGATCCGGCTGGCCAGCAGCGCCGCGCAAGCAATGTTGGATGAACTTCTCGATCCTGCCGACGCGCTTATCGTTGCCGGCGAGTTGCGCCCCGGCTGGCGGGAGCTTGAAGTGGTCGATCACACTGGAACCGGCCACCAGGCTTTGAACGAACTGGCGGGCCGAATCGCTGCCAGAAGTGGCGCAAGGTATCGCTACGCCCGGCCGGCACACGCACAGCCGGATGGCTCGGTCGCGGTCATGGCTGCCCGGGGGAAGATTGCCGTTCATTGGTTGATCCCAGATCTCTTCGAAGAACGCGACCAGTCCGTCGAACGGGTCTTCCAGGGGATGATCAACATGATGCGCGAGATCGGGATGCTCGAAGGTCAGGTCGTTGAAGCGAACGGTCTAGAAGTACAGCCTCCGGTAACCGTGCCAGCGCCTGCCACCGGCTACTGGTCGCCAACGGCTCGCACCGGGCAACGTATCCGCATCAACGACCGGCTCGGATCATTCCGCGATGGCCAGGGCAACGAACTGGGCGACCTCGTGAGCAACGTGTCAGGGATCCTGTTGGGAATCTCGATCAATGTCTGGGTCGATGCCGGCGAGCCGGTTGCGGAGATGGCGCGTCCGCTGACCTGAGATTCATTGGATCCGGTATCGCTTCGGTATCTGCGTTTGTGGTCTTCTGGTAGGGCCAATTCGGGTTCGAAAGCGTACGGTACAAGAACAGATGCAGGCCCGTCCGGCATCTATCGGGGTACAGCGAGGATGTGGTTGCCGCACGTCGTAGCGCCACGGCTCCGAATCCTCACAACAGCACTGGGATAGCTGGACTTTCGATTGATCTGGCGGTGTCGAAGCGCCAATCGTCTCATCGTTCCGGCCGCAAAGTATCGATGCATTGTGTTGTTATCGTCGCTGGTCCCTTGCTATCGCGCAACGTCCTGATTCTGGTCAAGCCTCATCAAGACATGTCGGGCATGATGTGCATCGTGAGCACATTTCACCTCAGCAATGGATCGCGCCTGACCTGAGCATGAAGCACCTGCTGCGCCAAACGGAATGGAAGAACCGGACAGCCAGTCGCAGTATGATGATTTCGGCTGGTTTCTTAGCATTTGCTTGCCTTGTGGCGATGTCTGATCGCTCGATATCGAACGTTCTGATGTCCAGGCGGCCGATGTAGCCACATGGAATCATCTCCGCCCAAAGCCTGCGCCTGGCTACCAGCTAATGAATTCGGGCCCATGGATTGGAGGTTTAGATGCGTGGTCAGACGCTGCCCGTTCGACGATTGGGATTGATTGCGGCGACTGCATTCGTGATGCTATTGATGTACGTTTCGACAGCCTCGGCGCACGAGCACCGGCACGTTGGTGAGTACGAAGTTTCGGTCGGCTTCCTGATCGAGCCAGCGATTTTGGAGGAGCCGAATGGGCTTGAATTACATGTATCCCACGGGCACGGCGATGAGAGCGAGCCAGTCGAAGGACTGTCTGAGACGCTGACGGTCGAGGTTATATATGGTGATCAATCGATGTCACTGGACCTCGAGCCTGTGTTTGGCGAGCCAGGCGCTTACAAAGCGAATTTCATTCCAACCGCCGAGGGCGCTTACACCTTCCACATCACCGGCAGCATCGAGGATACGCCGATGGATGAGAGCTTCACTGGCGGACCTGACACGTTTTCCGAAGTAGAGGGGCGAGCAGCGCTGAGCTTTCCGAACGGCGTTGCCTCGACGGGCGAGATCGCCGAAGATGCCTCGGACGCTGCCAATCAGGCGGCAACTGCCAGTACCCTCTCGATCGTTGCGATCATCGTCGGCGCCATCGGGTTGGTGGCAGGAGTTGTGGGAATCGTGCTCAGTCGCCGGGCGGCGCCAGCGGCGCGTGACCCTGAAGCGGCGATGTAGGCGGGTTGAAGCTTCGGGCCAAGGATCAGGGCAACACGTTAGGGCAGCCCTGAGCATCGTGCCGATAGCTGTTCTATGCGAACGAGACATGGCGCAACGCGAAATATGGAACCCTGCTCTAACTCGGCTGTCCAGCACTACAGAGGTTATCGTCATGCTGGTCAACAGGCGGCTACCCTGCTATCGGAGCGGTGACCGATGAGCCCGCCGCGAGCGCATTGGGTGGGAACTCACCATCGCTGGCGATGGATCGCTGGAGTGCTGCCCGTTGCGCTCCTGGCACTCCTCCCGGCGGCTGGCAGTGCTCACGCATTTCTGGATCGCAGCGATCCGGAGCAGAACGCCATCGTTCCGGCGTCGCCTGATGCAGTGCGGCTCTGGTTCACAGAGCCACTTGAAGAGCAGTACAGCGCAGCACGACTCTACGACGTTCAGGGCAACAAAGTGGAGACTTCGGACAGCTACGTCGACGACAACGATCCCTCCTTGCTCGTCCTTCCGATTTCGACCGATCTCGAGCGCGGCACATATACCGTCGCCTGGCGCAACATCTCAGCCTCCGACGGGCATCCTTCCGAAGGGTTGCTGACCTTTACGATTGGATCGGGCCGGGATGTGCAACTCCCAGCTCCGCCGGAAACGCCTGACTTTGGCGGTCCGCCAACGTTTGTAGAGGCTATCGGTCGTTGGCTCGCCCTGCTTGGTGCTGCTGGTGTTGTAGGGATCTTAATCGACCGGGCATTGGATCGTCTTGCCGGCTGCAAGAGCGCTCCCTACTGAGGATCGGGAGCGTACGTCGAATGCGTTGCGGTGGCTCGGGATCCTTTGTGTTGTTATTGCCCTCGCCGGTGGCGCTATCAGTCTGCTCAACCAGGTCCTTACGGTCGAGGCGCCATTTTCATTAAGGGCTACGAACCAGCTGTTGATTGAGAGCGACTTTGGCCGACTATTGACGGTGCGGATCGTAGCCCTGCTGCTGCTCGGCGTCATCTTCTTCCAACCTGTCTGGCGCGCTGTAACGACCGGCGCGCGCGTTCGTTGGGCCATCGTGGTCGTGTCACTTGGCTTGTTCCTGCCGTTCGCGTTGAACAGCCATGCCGACGCCGTCCGACCCGGCCGGGCTGCGGCGGTAGCTAACGACTTCATCCACCTGCTAGCCGCAAGTATCTGGGTAGGCGGCTTGTTTGCACTGGTTATCACCGTCCTCGTCTGGGTACGCAATCTGGAGCTTGAGGATCGCAGAAACGCGCTCGTAACGATCATCCCACGATTCTCAAGCCTTGCGATCATCAGCGTGATCTTGCTCAGCACGAGCGGGCTCTACTCGGCATGGCTTCAGGTTGGGAACCTCACTGCGTTAACCGCAACAGACTACGGCCAGACACTGATTGTCAAATTGCTCCTGGTTGGCTCAATGCTCGTGCTTGGCGCAATCGATTTGACGATCCTGGAGCCTCGCTTGCGCCGCGCCGCCGGATCTGGGAAAGGGTTTCGCCGGACCTTGATGGCGGAAGGGGCATTCGCAATTGCCGTGTTGTTAGCGACTGGCATTCTGACCAGCCTTCCGACTGCGCGGGGAGTGCTCGAATCCGAATCTGGCCGCAACGTCTTTCACATTACAGAGGGAGACGTTCATGTTTCACTGTACGTTTCGCCGGGCGCGGTTGGGAGCAATCGCTACACCGCCGTTTTCGACTTGTCAGGCAACGAGGAAGTACCGGCAGCGTCGCAAGTAGCCTTGCGTGCCTCAACAGCTGGGATCGTGCAAGGAGTGCACGAGATTCTCCTTGAACCAACCGGCAGGAATCGTTACGAGGCCTCGGGCAGTGAACTAAGCGTCGTCGGAGACTGGCAACTCGAAGTGCTCCTGCGGCGGCCGAATACGAATGAATGGCGAGTGGCTACAGCAATTGAGGTCCGCGATGAAGCGCCAGCGCAGCGCGCCCCTGGCCCATCTCCGCGTTTTGTGGGGACTACTGGGTTGATCTGGGTGCTTATCGCTGTGGGTTCGATCCCGGTCATTGTGCTGGGACTACGACATGAGCGCGACTGGTTACCGATAACCGCCGGATTCATATTGTTAGCTGCTAGCGCCGCTGGGCTTGCAACAAGTCTCAGTATGGTCGGTGGCATCGCCGATGACGCAAATCCGATCCCGGCAACAGCTTCATCAATAAGCCAGGGACAGGCCCTGTTCTTAGTAAACTGCGCTGCATGCCATGGCACTGACGCCTCCGGCACGGGCCCGGCACTCGAGTTGAGAAATAGTCCCAACGCCGATCTCACAGCATCCCATGTCGAGAATCACACCGACCAGCAGTTGCACGCCTGGATCCGCAACGGGATTGGCGGAACCCAAATGGCCGGATTCGAGAGTAGGCTGACGGACGACGAAATCTGGAACCTCGTCAACTACATCCGCAGTTTGCGCTCGTAGTACGGGTTCGAGTCTTTTGAAGAAGCTTTAGTCGATGTTCCCAATGCTAGCTGCCTTCCGCCGCTGCGAGAAGGCGTATGCAAGCAGCAGCGCCACCGCGACGCCAACCACCCCAAAGAGCGCAAGGGTCTGAACGAAATTCGCGATCGACGAGAATCTGGAACTGCTGGCAGGGATTGCATGAATCCAGGTTTCCGTCTCGAATTCACCGCCCGAGCCGGTTACGCCGACGGGCATCGTCGCGTCGGCTTGCTGACCATCGAGTTTCAAGCGAGTTGAGATCATCCAACGCCCTGGCTCGGGCAATTCGATAACCCCCTGGAACGTGCACGCCGTGTCAGCTAGCAGCGAAGCGGAGATCGACACATCTCCGCGCTGGCCGATGAGCGAATCCGCTTCAAACACATCGCATGGTTGAGGTTCGAGAACTTCGACTTTGACGAGTAATAGATTGTCAGTCTCAGTCGCTGTCAGACGGGCATAGCCGACATCCATGGCACCTTCGTGCGCTAGTACTGTGAAGTTGCTGGCAAGTATCGCGATCGTGACTGCAATGGTGGCGCTCTTGATCCTTGAGACGGTCGACATGACGATGGTTATCCTGACTTCTCGGACTCTGTGTCTTTATTGGTCAGTAATGTCTACTGTGCTCAGATAGCTGGTGATCCACGTCTTGCTTCTATACTATATGCCATCCCAACGACACCAATCGAACGCAGGATCGTCAGCGAGTTGGCGCTCCCGGAACAATCACAGTTCTTCGGGAAGGGGCCGGGTCCGTTCAAACGTGGAAGTCCCGAAGGACCAGAAGGAGCGCGAACAACGGTGCTAGGGGCTAGCATCCGTGCTACAGCAGATTTACCTTCGGAACTTGCCCTCTCGATACTCGCTACGCTCACCTTACTCTGATGAAGTACATTGTGATGAGCAAATGAAGAACATGACGTCCGGGTTAGAGTGTTGGTCGTTAGCGATCGAAAGGGGGGCAAGTGATGCAGACGCCAGCGACCTTGTTTCTGGACGGTCTAACCACGGACGAGCTTGATCAGCTGGAAAACAGTTTGGAAAGACGTCGTTTTTCGGACGGCAACACCATTCTCGCAGAGGGGGATGCTCCGAGCGAGCTGTACATCATCTTGTCCGGCCTGGCGACTGTTTCAAAGGTAGATTCCTCTCAGGTTGAGCACCGGATTTCCACCGTTGGGCGTGGTGATTCGATTGGTGAAATGTCGCTTCTCACCGGGCAATCGGTCTCCGCGACCGTGCGGGCAGTCGGTGACGTTGAGGTTCTGGTGCTTCCTGCAGGTGACTTCGACCAGATCTTTGCCCGATTTCCCCAGCTGTACAGAAATGTCGGAAGTATTCTCTCGACGCGCCTGATGCATACGAATCGGCGCGCCGTAAGGCAACACCAGGGACACATTACGCTTCTCGTCGATCATGGAGCGCCAGAACTCTTGGGCTGGGCGGTCGCTAGCAGTGTCGCCTGGCATTCCCGCCGGCCAACGGTATTGGTATCGCATGACAATGGTGAACCCGATCCAACGCTCCGCACACTTGCTGCCGCACGAACTCCAACCGGTGAACAGCTTCCATTCGGAGCGCAAAAGGGCCGGGGAACTGACCGGGGCGCCTATGGCGCAGTCCTTATGCTTGTGACGAAGGAGGAGGAGTTCTCGCAGCAGCGCTTCCATCGGATGATCGAAACACTGCGCGATCAGTATGCATACGTCCTTGTCCAGACGCGTGACCTGGAGCTAGCCGCTCATCTTGAGGCCAAGAAGATCACCCTCCTGGGGCCAGATGGTCGATTTGAGGCAGCACAGGAGAGCGGTTCAGACTACGCATTGCAAGGTTGGTCAACATCGTCCCGGCACGGTAGGCCCGGTTCAGATGGAACTATTCCGGTGTCTGCGCCCTCGGCGACTGAGATTGAGGCGCTGTCTCGCGGGGTTCTGCCAATCAGTGAAGCGGCAGGGCAGTCTATTGGTTGGGTCGCGAGGGACATATCGAGTTGCAAGATCGGACTTGCGCTGGGTGCTGGCGCAGTTAAGGGCTATGCACATATTGGCGTTCTTCAGGTGCTCGAGAGGCTGAATGTGCCCGTCGACTACATTGCGGGCACGAGCATCGGCGCGGCTGTTGCATCTGCGTACGCTGTAGGTTTTCCCTTGTCCGCGTGCGAACGCGTAATGGACCAGGTCGGAAAGCACGCCTTCAAGATCGCCGTGCCTCGCTATGGGATACTCTCCAACTCCGGGATCCAGCAAGGTCTCCGCCGCGTCGTGCGGGACAGGCGCATCGAAGATCTCCATATTCCGCTCGCAATCGTTGCCGCTGACATCGAAACTGGTCGCGAGGTCGTCTTCAGGCGTGGGCTGCTGTGGCCTGCCATACTGGCCAGTATGGCTATTCCCGGCGTCTATCCCGCTGTCCCAATTGGCGATCACATACTCGTGGACGGCGGAGCGGTGAATCCGGTGCCAAGCGATGCCGCATCCACTATGGGCGCTGATATCGTCATCGCCGTCAAGCTGGCTCGCCGCGCGAACGACGATCCCATCGATGCTGAATCTCTCGAACCAACCGGGCGGGCACCCGTGGTCCTTCAGACGATTACTCGAGCGATTGACATCATGCAAGGGAAAATTGCGACCGAATCGGCTGCGGCAGCCACGATTACGGTTGAGCCGACCTTTCCGGATTTCTCGGGTTGGGGCCTGCGGACCTTTGGAGAAGGCAAACATTTCGTGGATGTTGGCCGGGCCGCGGCCGAGGAAGCCGTCCCGCGCCTCGTAGCAGCGCTGCCCTGGCTCCGGGATACACCGGTTGAGTGATTTGGGTCATGTATTGATTAATTGTGTGGCATCTCCTATGCTGGTGTTGCGTTGGCAAATTCATCGTGTTCTATCGTAGATTGGGGTGGCACAGTGACCACGACGACCCAGGATGTCGAGACCGTAGTTGATCAGCTCAAGCACCTTCATGGTACCTTGACGCCCACACAACAGTCCGTTCTAACCTATATTGTGGAAACAGCTCGAACCACAGGGACCACCGGTACGACCGACGATGTAACCGGGTATACCGCAACTGACACGACGTGGACCGGGCTGACTACCTGGTTGTCGGCTACGACAACGACCACAACGACGACGACAACTACAGCCACCACCACAACCTGACAGTGGCTGAACAGTTCGTTGTACGGTTCAGTTCTCGAGGCTGAATAAGACTCAAGTATCGGACATTCCACGGGCAAACTGCGCTCATAGGTACAAGGCGAAATGCGACCCCTGGTGTCGGGCACCGGGGGTCGCGAGTCTCATTCCCCATAAGTGTCTTAGCTGCGAGCTACAGAATAGTTGAATTCAGTGGAGTTCTGGAGCGCCAACACGCATCGGTGCGCCCAAGACGTAGGTCGAAATCGTGGAGGCCGCAATGCAGACGCTCTGTGTACTTCTCAGTAACTCGGTGCAACGCTTTGGCACGTTACCAGCCGTCAAGACTGGCGACGGAAAGGAATCTTGGAGCTATGCCGAGCTTGGCGATGCGGCAAGCCAGGTAGCAGGTTATCTGGCTACCCAGGGTATTCAGAGGCATGATCGCGTCATTCTGTGGGGTACGAACTCTCCGGAATGGGTAGCTGCGTTCTTCGGCGTGCAGATTCTCGGAGCCGTGGCTGTTCCGCTCGATCTGCGAAGCCGCGAAGACCTGTTGCTTCGCGTCGCGGAGCAGACCGAACCTGCACATTACTTTGTGGGCCGCGATCAACTCGCCACGCTTTCATCGCCGCTGACCTCCTTTACAGTACTCGACGATCTGATGGATCAAGTGGGTTCTTCTCCGGCCAGAGCGCTGGACGAATCACCAGCTCAGCCTGATGACACTGCCGAACTGGTTTTCACATCGGGCACAACCGGTTCGCCCAAGGGTGTCATCTTGAGCCATCGGAATATTGCGAGCAACGTGGAGATGGCCCGCTATGCGTTGCCACCGACGCCCGACCTGCGCCTGCTGTCTTTGCTCCCGCTTAGCCACATGTTTGAACAGACTATTGGATTGATGACCCCTCTATCTGGCGGATCTTCCATTACCTACGTCCAGAGTCTCCGGCCCGATGTCATATTCAAAGCGATGGCTTCTCAGCGCATTACGCACATGCTCTGTGTCCCGCAGGTACTACAACTCTTTCGTGCGGGAATCGAGCGGGAACTGGCGCGGCAGAATCGCGAACGGCCCTTTAAGATCATGTACGATGTGGCGCGAGTTCTTCCATTGAGCGCTCGCCGGCGCGTTTTTCGAGCCGTCCATGAGCGCTTTGGAGGCACCTTCGATTGCTTCCTCGTTGGTGGAGCGCATCTTGATCCGGGACTGGCTCGCTGGTGGGAACGGCTCGGTGTGCGCGTTGTGCAAGGCTACGGTATGACCGAAGCATCTCCCATGGTGACCGCAAATCGCCCGGATGATCGCGATTTGGAATCGGTTGGACGAGCACTGCCGGGTGTAGAACTCAAGATCAGCGAGGAAGGTGAAATCCTCGTGCAGGGTCCAAATCTCACGTCTGGCTACTGGCAGAATCCTGAGGCGACTGCCGAGGCATTTATCGACGGCTGGTACCGCACCGGAGATTTTGGCGAAATCGATGCTCATGAACGGGTGCACCTGAGAGGACGACTGAAGAACATGATCGTGCTCTCCAACGGAATGAAGGTCCATCCCGAGGATATCGAGCCACTGCTCGTTCGTGACAATCGCGTTGCGGAGGCGGTAGTTGTCGGACTTGGCCCGGAGCAAGATGTTGAGGTGCACGCCATACTCAAACTATCCGACGAGACTGCCGAAGTAGCAGAAATACTCAGCTCGGCCAACGCCAGCCTGGCGCCCCATCAACGCATCCGTGGCGCAACGATCTGGCCAGACGAGGAATTTCCGATGACGCATACGCTGAAAATCAAGCGTCATGAGGTCAAGGATCGCGTCGAGAAGATGCGATCAGGGGTGCTGATCGCTTCGCACGACGGGTAAGGGATAGGTAGGGTGAGGTTCATGTCGATGACAGGTGTCAGAGCGAAAACTCAGACAGCCGACCCGGGAATAGCGTATTCATGAGTGTAGATGATACCTCGGTTCTTGTTTCACACAGGCTTTCGACAGGGCAGGAGATTCACTTACCGGCGCACGAGGATTTTTACCGGCAGTTCACAACGAGGAACGCCGGCGTCATATCGGCTGCTGATCAGCAGCGCTTGCGTAACGCAACTATCCTCGTTGCCGGATGTGGGTCGGTGGGTGGAGCAGCCGTCGAACCGTTGATTCGTTTCGGCGCAGAGCGCCTTGTGCTTGTGGAACCAGACGCATATGATCTCCATAATCTAAACCGGCAGAATATGCGCATCCAAGACATCGGTAGAAACAAGGCCGAAGGGTTGCGCGAGCGCGTCAGTGATATCAATCCGTATGCAGATATTGGTGTGGAAACCGATGGGATCACCGAGGACAACGTCGAACGGCTCGTACAGAATGCGGATATTGTCATCGATGGCGTCGACGTGACGACGAAGTCACCGCTGTTTATGAAATTCCTGCTGCATAAGCAAGCGAAACGATATCGGAAACCGGTGATCTCAGGCTACGATGTGGCCGGTTTGCAACTTTTGCGCATCTATGACTACCGCAATCCTTCGGTTCAGGTGCTCCAAGGCGCTGTGAAGGAAAGCGAAATCGCGTCAATACAACCCTTCCAGTTCCTTCGTCGTGTGGTGCCAATCGCCGCGCTACCGTACGAAATCATTAGCGAGTTGCGCCACCAGATACGTGGCGAGCGTAACAGCTTCCCGCAGATTGTCTATACCGCGAACCTGTTTGGTGTGATGGCGTTGCCGGCCATGCTTGAAATCCTGGCCGGTCGGCCGATCAAGCAACGAATCATCTGCGATGTTCCGACAATGCTCCGGCCAGCACGCGAGCGAGCGAGGGTTCTGGTTTCGCGGCTTCGTGGTCTGTACCATCTCAACAATGAGTTTCGACAGTCAAATCGCAACCGTTCATCTGATAAGGTGCGAGACTGAACTACCGTTGAACGATGGTTCGCGACATCTGGGAGCCTGCTGTCATTGCAGTTCACGAAAAGAAGACGACAACCTATGCAAAGGGTCGCTACGCTTCATTCGACCTCAGCGACTGAGCCAGGTCGCGTTCGCTCGATCAATGCCGATAGCCTCGAAATACGCGAACCAACCGGACCACTTGAACGCATCCGCAATGGAACACTCTGGGTTATCGCGGACGGCCTCGGTGTCGGCGAACACTCGATGCGCGCTAGCCAATTGGCGGTGCAGACAATCTCCGACGCCTATTGGGATTCGGCGATTCCCGATCCTGAAAGCCGGCTACGCGCGGCGTTCGAGCGAACCAACCATGTTCTGTTTGCCCTGAACGCTCCACCAGCTGCATCGGAGTCACAATCTGGGGCAACGGTACTCGCGGCGGTGATCATCGAGAACACGCTCACTATCGCGCACGCTGGACGCTCCCGAGCCTATGTGTTGCGAGAGGGAAAGCTGCGCCAACTGACAACAGACCACACCTGGGTTGCCAAGGCCGTGTTGGACGGCGAGATAACGCCTGAAGAAGCGGAAACACACCCTCGTCGAAATGTCATTACGCGGTGCCTGGGGATTGACAGCCGGATATTGGTGGACGTGATCGAAGAAGCGCTCCAGCCAGGAGATATCGTCATGCTCTGTTCGGATGGACTTTCCCGAGATGTCGACGACGAGAGTGCCGCCGTCATCCTCGATCGCTATGGCGCAGAGGCTGCCGCGATACTCGTTGACGAGGCCAACCGCGCCGGTGGCAGTGATAACATCACGGTCGTTACTATCGCAGTCGAATCTGAGCCACGTGGCGAATCCGATCAACTTGATCGTATTGCCATGCTCAGCCGGCTGGGATACGAGCTTACGCGATCTCCAGATCTCGACGAGACGCTGAAATCCGTCCTCAAGCGATTGCTCGCGCTGAGCAACGGAGAACGTGCCGCCATCATGCTGTGTGAGGCAGGCGGCAGGCTAGTGACGCGCGTCGCCCAGGACATCTGGGGCGGAAACGAAAATTTTGAACCAAGTCACAGCGTGGCGTCGGAAGCGCTTGACGAACAACGTCCGATCCTGATCGCCAATGCCACAGACAGTTCACGCTTTGGTGAAGCTGAGAGCATCGTGGCAATGTCTCTCATCTCTGTCCTCTGTGTTCCGATGATTGTCCATGACGAAAACATTGGTGTGCTCTACGTCGACTCATCAGCTGGTGGCGTCGCGTTCGACCAATCAGATCTTGACCTGCTCGTCTCATTCGGTAGCCAGGCTGGAGCGTCGATTCAAAATGCGAGGTTGCACGATGAGCTTCTCCATCATGTCCAGGAGCTCGAATTCGCTCGCCACTACAAGGATGCTCTGATTCGGTCGCTGAGTAGCGGGCTGATTGCAATCGATAGCGCAGGAGTAATTACGGAGTGGAACCCCTCGGCGTCGGCCATCCTCGAAGTAAGCACGGATCAGGCAATGGGTTCCGCACTATCCACTGTTCTCCCGAATTCAATCTCAAGCTGGCTTTATGGCCTGGTCAATATGGCCGAAACCGGCGACCAGACGATCCTGTTCGGAAATGAGTGGGAGGGAACTCTTGGTTCACGCGCGAGAGTTGTTTTGGCCTGTCGTGTTGGGCGAATCCGCGATCCAGAGGATCAGGTTAGCGGGTTCGTATTTGTCCTGAATGACCGCACTGATCTTGTGCTTATCGAAGAGTCCCGGCGAGCCGAACGAGACGAGCAACAGCGGTTGCGAGACCTGTTCTCGCGGTACCTTGCCCCCCCGGTCGTTGAACGACTGCTCAGTAATCCGGACGCGGTCGAACTTGGCGGCACGCGCCAATCAGTGGCGGTCCTCTTCGCTGACGTGCGAGGATTCACCGGATTCTCGGAGCAGACTGCTCCCGAGGAAGTCGTTCATGTACTCAACCGTTACCTGGAGCTTGCCACCGAAGAGATCTTCGAGCAGTATGGCACACTCGACAAATTTCTAGGAGACGGTGTGATGGCGCTTTTCGGCGCACCCGTCGAGCTTCCCAATCACGAATTGGCCGCGGTACGTGCTGCGGCAGCCATGTCTGCGCGCCTTGACGAACTCCGCAAAGAAGTGGGTTCACAGGTCGGTTTCGGAATAGGAATTCACGCGGGTGAAGCCATCGTTGGCAACATCGGGACGCCTCAACTCATGAGTTACACGGCCATTGGCGATGTAGTGAACGTCGCCGCCAGGCTGGAGTCGGAAGCACGCTCTGGCGAGATTCTGATCAGCAGTGAGGTGTACGATCGGATTGGCGAGTATCTCGATGTCGAGGAACTGGGTTCGATCTACGTCAAGGGACGTTTACAACCTGTGCGCACGTTCAAGGTACTGCACATCCGTGACTGATACCGTGAGCGCGTGAAGATCCCTAGAAGCTCTCTTTTCGCTCCTTGTCCCCTGCTTTCCAGATCATTGTCGCATCGTTAGGAATCTCCTCAGACTCGACCATCGTCGCGTCTCGTTCCTCGACCGTAACATCCTCTTGCGCCGGTGGTGTGGGACGTAGGTAATCCACCGCCTCAGACGCTGATTCTTGCGGCGCCGGCATCGGCAGATGATCTTCACGCAATTGTCCCGCAACGCCAGCGCCCGGCGCGAATCGCTGCCGTAGTACGCGAATACGATCCTCGGTCTGTTTATGCAACTGTGCTTCCATCGCATCCAGAAGCGAATTCTGGAAAGCTGTATTGTCTATATAGCCCGGCAACCTGAGTGCCGTCAGTTCGCTGGCGATATCCTCGACACTGACATTGCGGTCAAGGCCAATGCTGATGAGCAGGTCTGCGAGTTGACGTTCAGACATGTTGTTTGATCTCCGTTCTCGCCTTCCGCTCCCTTGAAGCTCATCCATGACTACTGTTTCAAGGATTCTGGATATAGCCCCAAGAGGGGGTCGTGTCTTCTCCAGGGGCGTCGGTCAAGCGTGTCTGGTTCGTCCCATCGGCGCCCATGATGTAGATGTTGGCGTTGCCATCTCTATCTGACACGAATACGATCTTACTCCCGTCAGGGGACCACGAGGGAGCGTAGTTCAGCGCCGCTGTGCTCGTCAACCGTGTGATGTTACTGCCATCGATATTCATGACGTAAATCTCGCCTTCGTTCACCTCCGGAATCTGGGACGAGAAGGAGATCTTTGTGCCGTCCGGAGAAACGAAGGGGTAAGTATCGAAGGTATCTGGCCTGTCGGTTAGCTGGCGAACGTTTGAGCCGTCAGCGTCCATGATGTAAATCTCAGATGTCCCGGTTTCATCCGAAGAGAAGACAATATGATTGCCATCCGGAGTCCACGAAGGCCACCCTTCGTTGTAATCTGTGAACGTCAACCGGTTGATATCCCCCCCATCGGGAGTCATTGTGTAGAGTTCCCAGCTGCCGTCTCGATCAGAGGTGAAGATAATCAACGAGCCGTCTGGAGACCAATCCCAGCCGTTGTCCCAGGAGGTCAGGCCTACAGTGATGTTCTGGATACCCGAACCATCAATATTCGCGACATAGATGTCGTGATTTCCTGTTCCCTCGGCGCCACCACCACTTGCATCGTGTTCTTGATGCTCGCCAGGCGCAACTGACGAAAAGAAGAACGTCGTTCCGTCCGGAGACACTCTCGGACCCCAGGAGTGGCCGCGCGCGAACGTTATCTGTTGCTGGTCAGATCCATCTGGATTCATGACGAATATCTGAGAGTCGTGTACGCCACCACGATTTCCTGAAAACAAGATAACCCCCTGCAAATCGTCCGCTACCGTCGCGGGCGAGACTTCGGAGGGCGTTGGCTCCTCGACTGCTTCAACTGTGTCGGTAGGGGCGACCTCTCCAACGGTAGCTACTGGCGGCGCTACGACTCCTTCTGTGGCTGTCGCGGTGATCTCGAACGGGGTTTGCACAAGCTCACTCTCGGTTGCTTCGGACGTCGATGTTGGAGAGGCGGTCCCTATCGCGCCACTCGCTGCAACGTCGTCGTCGCCGTCGTCGAAAAACACAAAATACGCGCCGATTCCCATGACCAGCAGCATGAGCAAAATGATTGCGGCTCCAGCTGCCAACCAGCGATACGGTAATGGTGAACTTTTCGATCCTCCGGTGTCAGCGGCAGACGGAGGCAACGAGGTTGGCGGACTGCCGGCCGGAGGTTGACCGCTGCTGTGGGCGCCACCCCATCCTCCCGATGGACTGCCAGCGAGTGTCGAAGATTCGGTTATCGTTGCCGCCAGCCGGTCGATGAAGACGCGCACATTGTCATGGCGTGCGGCAGGATCTTTCGCAAGCGCCGTCATCAGAACGGCTTCGGTTTCCGGCGAAATCCCGGGCGCAAAGGATGATGGCGGCGGTGGAGGTTCGCTGATATGCATGTTCATCACAGCCGTCGGCGTTTGGGCCTGGAACGGAACACGACCTGCGAGCATTTCGTAGGCGACGATTGCCAGAGCATACTGGTCCGCTGCTGGACCGATCATCGTTGCATTCATGCTCTGTTCGGGCGCGATGTATTCAGGTGTGCCGATGATTGACCCGGCCACCGTCATTTGAGTCTGTCCCGCAGACTTCACGACGCCAAAATCAGAGAGGAAGGCATGCCCGTCATCAGTAAGCAAGATGTTGCCGGGCTTTACGTCGCGATGGACGAAACCTCTATCGTGTGCATATCCTAGAGCAGCGCTGATCTGTTTCAGGATCGCGATTATCCTGTCCAGCCGTAGAGATAATCCTTCGCTATGAAGTCGGGCAAGATAGTCGCGCAGGCTTTCTCCTTCAATGAAGTCCATCACCATGTAGTGCAACCCGCCTTCGTCACCGAAGTCGAGGATGCGGACGATGTTCGGGTGTGCAAGAGCAGCAGCGGCGCGCGCTTCACGCTCAAAACGTGAGCGAAAACTTTCATCCGTGCTGAGATGTGGATACAAGAACTTGACCGCGACCGGTCGGTTGAGGGATTCCTGGAAACCCTTGTAAACAACCCCCATACCGCCGCGAGCGATGTACTCTGCAACGCGGTATCCGTCAAACGTTCGGCCGATTAATCCGTCCGCCCAGTGAGGATCGAGCATAGGTCCCCTAATGCATTGAGTGATGGCGTCGCCGCCGCGATCTGATCGTGAGACCAAATATTCTACCGAAAAATACAGTCAGGTTGTGGCGGGCGTCGAACCAGTCAGGTCATCGAATCTCGCCGCTTGCCCGGCACAAGATAGTCGTCTGATAGTCGTCCCTGGATACGGCCTCGATCCGGCATACTGCTGGCCCCTTCTTCGAAGCGAGCTGCGGTAGTTGCCCCGTTAGCCCGAAACCATCTGACGACGTGTGCGCAGTAATTTTCATGGAACTGGCGATTGGATTCCCATTGTGGCGCACCTTGCAGCGTGACCATCTCTTTTGGCCCGCCCAGTTTCCCGAAGTTCCTGGCGACCATTTCGTAGGGCCAGATCTCGTTTGCGTCAGACGCGATCAATTGAACCGGAGTGTGACACTTTTCGTAGGGAACTGGCGCCGGTTGACGCCGGATCAACGAGTAAGCCATGCGTAGCTCCGACTGTTGCATCCCGAGTGGGTCCTGCTTGAGAATCTCAATGTACTCCTCGTCGCCGGGCCCGCCGAAGACTGCCTCGAATGGTATCCCCTTGGGACCCGGGATCGAATATGTCGGGCGGACGCGGGATGATACAGCCAGCCCCGCCCCCTTCAGTTTGACGACCCAAGGCGATCCTTGCCAGTGTACGCCACCTGGATCGCCATACTCAAAGAGGGTGTGAACAGAGATGGCCTGGATATCCGGATGATTTGCCGTGACGTAGTAGCACGTGACACCATCCTCGGCCACGCCCATTGCGAACACGGGGCCGCCGAGCCGGTCTACAGTGAAATCGATTGCGTCTCTCCAGGCATTGAAGACGTCCTGGATCGTGCAGCCCCCGCGCGGTCCACCACTCTGTCCCATCCCTGGCAGGTCAAATTGCACGACGTTGAATCCGGCCCGGAAGAAGGGCAACTGAATGCGAGCCTGGATAATGCCATATCCAAGCATGCCGTGCGCCATGACGACCGTCGGCGCGGCCGCGGGCTGGGGATAGATACGAACGTGAACGGGATATTGCCCGGAGATAATCATGGTGGTCGATCGCGTGCCTGACAATCTCTTCAATCTCATCAGGCGTGTAGTAGATCTTCCAATGGTCTGCCGCCAGACCGCCATCTTGATACATGGCTATCTCACTGTCTCCTGTCATACGATATCCGGTCGTTTACTTCTCGACCTGTTCACGAACGCTGATTGAGGACGTTCGTGGGCGACCGATCGTGTCGCAGCTACCGGGAATGGGAATCGATCGAAACGATTTCGTACCATTACCAAGTTACGGCATTGCCTGTTTGCAGACTGCTGGTCGAACAAAGGGATTGGGTATCCGCTCGTCGAGCCCAACTATTCTCAATCCAGCCGGTTTGTTTGGGCAACTTCCGACTACAATTGTTCGAATGCGAGTGTCACAATCCCCATGTTGCCGATTTCGACGAGATCTCCGTGGCGCAGCACAGTTCGGCTGGGTTCAGGTTCTATCCTCGTGCCGTTCACATAGATCCCATTAGAACTGTGGAGATCGACAACTGTGTACTGCCCATTCTGCATTTCAATCCGAGCGTGGTACCTGGATATCCGCATATCGAAGAGTTGCAGGACATTGGCCTCGTCGCGACCAATTGTAAGGGGTCGGTTGGAAGATAGCGGAATCGTGGTCACGCCGAGGACATCGGTTGTCGGGCGCATCTGAGCGGCTAGTGGTGAATTCACGCTTGGACTCCGTTCAGAGGTCGGTCCAGAGGCAGAGCGCGCGTGCACTGATGGGCTGGGAATCGGATCGTACCCGCCCGACATAGACATAGCGGCAGCACCGCCACCGGCAGGCACGAGCGCTGGCGCATGGACCGGGCCTTCTGAGATCTCAGGAACAATTCGATGAAGCCATTCGGGCATCCACCAGTTGATCTCGCCCATCAAGCGCATCGTGGCCGGAACCATCACAATGCGAATGATCGTCGAGTCGATCAAGACCGCAATTGCAAGACCAAGACCGATCTGCTTCACCTGGATAACGTTGGCCGTCGCAAATGAACCAAACGTGCCAATGAGGATGAGCCCGGCAGCCGTGATGACGCCGGCCGTTTGCTGCAATCCTCGGGAGACGGCCTCCTCGTTGTCACCGATTTCGCCATAGATCTCCTTGACCCGCGAAAGCATGAAGACCTCATAGTCGGTCGACAATGCGAAGAGGATCACATACAGAATGACCGGTGTAACGACGTTTAGACTCTCTTGCGGCTCAAACCCGAAAACACTGGATGCCCAGCCATGCTGGAAGATAAGCACGAGCACTCCGATTGTGGCCGCGATGCCCATGATATTGAGCAAGATCGCTTTGATCGGAAGCACAATCGATTGGAAGAACATCATCAGGATGATGAAGTTTATCAGCGCAACCACTAGTACGATGATCGCGAATCGCCCGTAAAGCGAGTCCTGGAAATCGAGATAGGCAGCGGAATCGCCACCGACATACACATTGAATGGACCAAGCGATTCCGTGTTTGGAACGATCTGATCACGAATGTCATAGACGAGTTGCTGATGGGAGTCATCGTACTGACTGTCCTTCGGGATGATCGTCACGACCGACGCATTACTCCCGTTTTCCAGGTCGACACGCTGCGCAATAGCTTCTACGAGATTAACCGCCACGAATGGGGGCAGGGTCGCATCCGTCACACGGAACGAGTAGACAACGGCAGGCTCTGTCCCAAGGTTGCGGGCTCGATGCACGCTGTATCCCAGGACCAGTGCCTTACCCCCTGCTCGCAGTTCAATCGGCTCGTCGAAGGGTCCCTCGAGAACGGTGCCGTCCGCCTGGGTCATTGTCATCTCGGGTGACGCGTAGACGGTGAGTTGCCCTGACTCGACGACAATGAGCTCAGGGCCTGGATGCAGGTGATGCTGGAAGTAGGCTCCGACGGCGGTCGCCGCACGGTCGACCTTTATCAACACATTCTCGCTGGGAATAGGCGCGCCGACGCCACCACCGATCAGAGCTCGTGGATAGCCGTTGAACGTGTCGACCTCCGGAGCTCCGGCGAGCCAGTCATCGGCCACGGATTGTCCGGCACGAACGACAAAGAGGCTGGCGACGAGGGCGCTGGTCGGTTCGGCGGTTCGAATCGATAATTGTGACAGTGGTGGGAGGATGAGCTGATCAGCCGGCACAACCGTAATCTCCGTGCCAATCGGAACGGCTTCGACGCGTGTCGGGTCTGCCCGGTTCGCGGCTCGCAGGATTGCAAGCGGCGTCTGGCCGATAACCGTCAGCGCACCGGACGTAATCGCGATCACGTTTAGAGACTGGGTGGGAACGAGGTCGAGCGATTCGCCAGCCGGGAATCTGAACTCGGCAATACCCATGAATGTGGGCGCGGTCGGTGGTTCGAGCGGATTGTCGGCGATGACAACATTGATCGGCTCTTCGAGCTCGATTCCGTCCAGAACTGGCTGCCCATCCGGAGTGAGTTGCGGCGCCGAGTCGAAATCGCTGGGACCCAAATTCTGGTATCGACCGTCCCGGGGATACGACGCAAAGTACGTCGCGAGCGAATCGACAGACTCAACACGAGGATCGCTCTGGAGTGTAGCGGTGAAGGTATCGATGGCAGTCAGATACTCTGGAGTCCAGACACCATCCTGTTCGGGTGTCTCGATGACGACCTGGATCGGTGTCAGGCGTTCGTCTTGAAACCCTTCACGCAGCAGATCAGCGCCAATGACGGATTCGGTATCGGACGGCAGAGACGTTGTCTGGGCGCCGGTCATCTTCAGTTCGATCGCTGGCCATGCGAGGACCAGCAAAAACGCACTTGAAGCAAGCAAATATGGCCAGGGGCGTCGCATAACGGCGTGGCTAAAACTGTACCAGAAGCCGGAATCGGCGTTCGTCACCTGCTTGGGACGGGGTAGAATCCGCAGCCATTCGATGCGATGACCCAGAACGGCAAGCGCTGCCGGCAGAAGCGTCATCCCCAGCAGCAGGCCCGTCGCTGCGACGAGCATGACACCCAAGCTTATCGAGCGCACGATCATCAGGTCATGCAACACGAGCGTCAAGACCAGCATCGACAGCATCACGGTGATTGCTGAATAGGTGATCGAGCGGCCAGCCGTGGCCATTGCTATTGGGACTGCCGAATGAGGATCGAGTCCCTTGGCGCGTTCTTCGCGGAAACGCCCAACGACGATGAGTGAGAAATCAATGCCGAGTCCGAGACCAATCATCGACGCGACGTTGAGCGCGAATATCGATGTGTCGGCAACCGATCCAACAAAATAGATGATCGACAGAGCCAGCAACACGCTGGCGGCCCCGAGCACCAGCGGGATTGCGGCCGAAACAATGGTCCGAAACACGAGGAGCAACAGGATGATGACAATTGGTATCGTATAAACCTCGGAGCGCTTCAAGTCCTCTTCACTAATGATGAACGTGTCGTAATTGATCGCGGCCAGACCGGTAATGTAGTGTTCGATCTGGAGATCATCCATCTGATCGCGTAGGTCTGGAATAGAATCGTTGACGACGTCCTCATCGCCGCTGAGACGCACCAGCGCGAACGTCGTGCTCCCGTCAGGCACGACGAATCGGTCGTCCAGGGTGTTGTAAAAGGTCAAAACTGAGTTGACGTTCTCGACTGATGAGATGCGTTCCGCAGCCGTTTCCACCTCGGCTCGAAATGCTGGATCCTGAACCGTCAACGTTTCTGAATGGAACACGACGAAGGCCGTATCGACAGTCGATGCCCCAAGTTCCTCGGCCAGAATATGGCGTGCACTGGCCGAGTCGGTGCCTTCGACGGTAAATCCACCGCCCTTGGTCACCGAGCTGGCCTGTGGCGCGAGAAGAGCTGCCGCGATGCCGATGACGACGATCCAGAACACCAGAACGACCCAGCGAAACCGGACCATGAGTGCGCCAAATTGAGCAAAGCGATCAGTCATATCCTGCAACCTCTATCGCGCGCGTCACGAGGAAGATTCACGATCTACATCTCGAAGACACCCGGAAGAATCAGCAGCATCGCGCCAATCATCAGGATGGCAGCGATGATACCTGTCAAAACAATCAGCGGGATCGAATTGGTAGAGGACTCTAGATTCCGTTCCGCGACACGGTCTGCATCCTCGTATTCCATGTTGACCCGGCCAACCCGGCTGGGATGACCGGTTTCGGGTTCATTGTTCGCGTCCATCTGATCCACTACCATCCACCCGCTAGGCTGTTGTTGCGCGATTAGCGCCTGCCGCGCGCTTCTTGCGCAGGTCGCTCATCAACATCCCGGCGGTATTGAAACCGGAGACCATCACCCACGGAACCCCGGCCGACGGCGTGGTCCAGTGGCCGGCCAGGAAGAGCCCTGGCACCGGGGTGCGTTGCTGCGGTCGATCGCGCGAAAGTAGCTCCGGGGTAAACGCCCAACCAGCGAATGCCCCCTCGCTGTTACCCGTGTCGCGCTTCAGATCCGCGGGAGTACGGTGTGCACGCGTCACGATGTGGTCTCCAAGATTCGGAATCAAAGCCTCGGAACGTTTGATGAGCACATCACCGAGTCGCTGCTTGTCCCGTTCCCAATCGATCCCTTTGGAATCGAGGGTGGTGTAGGCCTCGAGTTTCAGCGAGTGCTGGCCTGGAGGAGCCATCTCCGGCTGGTGGAATGTCGCAACATAGAGGAAGTAGGCCGCTTCTTCAATGTTACCGTTCGGGAAGTTCGCCATTGCGCGATCAATGTCTGGATAGGGATACATGAAGTTCAGGCGCTTGATGTCGTCCCGATACGGCTCAAGATCCATGTCGACGCCAAGATGGACCTGAAAGATCGACGGTGACAGATCCATGTTGGGCAAGCGCTCGCGCAGAGTTACCGGTACGCTCTCGGCAGGCAGCATATCCAGGAAGGTGCGGCGAGCATCGCACGCCGAAACGACAGCATGGGCGCCATAGCGCTTGCCGTCTGTCGTTTCGACTCCGGTGACGCGTTCTCCATCAAACAGAATCCGGTCTACCTCAGAGCCGGTTTTGATGGTCCCGCCACGCTCCTCAATCAGTTGCGCCAGCCCATCGGCTAGCTTGCCGAAGCCGCCCATTGGCATCCACTGGGTGCGCAGGGCGTGAATGAAGAAGATCCCCGCGACGATGGCCGAAAGTCGGCCCGGGCCGATCCCGATTCCAGCAGAAAGCATCGAGAAGTATCCCTTGAGATAAGGATCTTTGAGATGTTCGTCAAGCATTTCCTGGAGCGTCTTGGTCTGATAGCGCAGTAGGTTGGGACCCGGCATCCGATCTTTTGCGAGCAACTGGCTCGCCAACTTCGAGACCGACGAGCGCTGGAACTGTTCCAGTATTGGATCGACAAGACTACGCTTGCCGACGCCAGAATCGACGCGAAACGCCGGAACAAATTGATCGGCTTCGGAGACGAGGCTTTCCATCGTCAGCAGCACCTTGGCTATCCCATCGCGCTCTTCGGGAAAGCGCTCCGAGAATATGTCGGCCGCTTCGCTCATCTCCGCCGGGATCGTAAGCGATTCTCCAGGGAAGATACAGCGGTAGTCGTGCTGATCAGGAACCATCTCGACTAGCTCATCGATCTTCAAGCGCTGGAACACTTCCCGCGCTTGGGCGCCCAGCCGGTAGGCCAGAAATATATGACCACCGTGATCCCAGTAGAAACCGTCCTGAGAAAACCCGTGGGAATATCCGCCAACCCAATCATTTTTTTCCACAATCAGAACGCGCAAACCTGCCGTGGCAAGGCGCAAGGCACAGGTTAGCCCGGCCGCACCTGCCCCAATAACAATGGCGTGATAGTTCTCGTCAGACTTCGATAGCTGAGTTGTTGTCACATGGCACTCCTGAGTTGGCGAGGGGTTGATTCAACGCAGATCCTCGTTCGCATCGCGACGGCAGTTCACATTTTAGGATTAGTGATCCAGGCCGAATATAGAGGGCGCTTCCCAGACTGTCAAGGTACGACAGGGAAGGCCATATCCGTATATCCAAGCTTGCAACTCCTTGCCGTGAACACTTCTAAACAGTTGACGTCCTGTCTGCGCCATGAGATACAGATGATGAATACGTCCCATGCAATACCTGATAAGAGGGAATGGCAATGCCGGAATTGACCGAAGTTGAGCGCCGCAATCTTGATTCCGTATCCGATGTTCTCGCCTACTGGAACACCCAGGATGTTCCCGGAATTCTGGAGTTCTATGACGACGATATCATCTGGACCAACATGGCGCTGAACGAAACCTATCACGGTAAATCGGAAGTCTCGGAGTTTCTCACATCGCTATTCACCGCTTTCCCTGATCTTCAGTTCAATGTCATCGAAAAGGTCGCCCGGGATGACCAGGTAGCCGAGCGCTGGCAGATCGAGGCAACCCATCTCGGACCATACATGGGTATCCCGCCGACGGGCAAAGACGTGACCATCCGAGGGATGGGACTGGTTAGAATGCGTGACGGCAAATTTCTGACCGACAACTTCTACTACGATGCGCTCCAGGTCATTCAACAGATGGGGATATTCCCGCCGCTGTCCGTCGGCGAAACCTTGTTCGGGCGGGTGGCTCTCTGGGGTGTGGTCAACCGTGTAAAGGTCGCGGCAGGAGCCGGTCTACTGACGGCCGCGGTGCTTGCCGTTCGGCTACGCCGTTGATGGCATGCTTTCGGGGCCAGTCTGATGGAATCACTATGGCGGCAATCCGGAGTAGCCACACGAGGTTCGTAAGTTTCTTCTGTGGTAAGCCCTGCGCATGCTTAGCAGCAGAAGAGTCGCCCTCTAGCCTGGATGACTATGCGGAACAGATGAACTGAGCGATGTCTCTTCGAATCGATGTACCGGTGACTGGCCCGGGCTCGCGCTACAGTGGAGTCAGGGAATGCCATTGATGGTTCCAGAGTAGGTAGTGCGTGAACTTCGCTACAAGGTATTCTGAGATCTGCTTTCTGAACTGACATTGAATAACCAAGGTTGCTGTCGGACCTCGATGGCGATCTATGAAAGTGGAACTTGCGCTAGCCACCGAATTAGTCGAACGATCCAGGTTCGCGGTAGCTGATGGCACTTCCCATGCTGTCAAGAGTTCGGCGGAATCTGGCTCGTAGCTCTACAATCAGCATCGAATGTGAGCGAACAGGGAGGCGTCGGCTATGAGTGCAGAGGCATCAGGGAGACCAGCTCGGACTTTGGAAGAAGCGCGTGAGATCATCGCGCAGCAGAGTCAAGAGATAGCCGGCCTGCAACAGCAGCTAACCGACAGCCATCTTGCCGACGAGCTACGAGAAGCGTTCGGGCTCGCGGGGGCGGTCGGCGTTCTCGCGTCACCAGTGACCCATGTTCGCCTGCTCGAGATGATCGTAAACACCGCTGCGCGCGTCATCGGCGCACGTGCCGCGGCTCTCTTTCTGGTCGACCATGAGGCCTCTGAGCTGATCTTCGAGGTCGCAACCGGCTCCAAGGCTGAGATGGTCAAACAGTTTCGAGTTCCGCTCGGCGAAGGCATTGCCGGGCTCGTTGCCGTAACTGCACAACCGATGGCGATCTCGAATGTCCAGCAAGATCCCCGGCACGCGTCCCACATTGCCGAGAGCGTCGGCTACATGCCTCAGAGCATCCTCTGTGTCCCGTTACTCCACGACGATGAAGTCATCGGCGTATTCGAGCTACTGGACCGCGAAGACGGAACGTCGTTCACCCCAGCTGATATTGACTTGCTCGATCAGTTTGCAAGCCAGGCGGCTGTCGCCATCGAACAATCACGCACATTCCGCAATTTGGCTCAGATGATTGGCCGAATCCTCGAAGAGTTAGGACTTCTCCCGAGGGAACAGCAGGAGGCGATCCGCGAGCGGACCGAGGCGTTTACGCGGAGCGTGGAAGAGACCACGAACTTCCAGCAAACTATCGAGCTTGCCCGGCTCGTCCAGCATATTGCCTCACAGGGCAAGCCTGAATACCGGCTCTGCTGGCAGATCCTCGAAAACTTCGGCGAATACAGTCGTAGCCAGCGGGCTTGGCCGGGCAGCTTCGAGGCACATGTATGAGTTCAATGCGACCGGCCTGGAGCTGGCAGTTTTCGTCGGATACCGTTCAACGGTTGGAACTACTGCGGCATGAGGAACTCATCACACCGGAGTGGGCCTGGGGCGGGAGCACCGGTGATGGGGTTCGCGTTGCCGTCATCGATAGCGGTATCGACAATAGCCATCCCGCGATCGGGGGAGGTGTGGCCCGTCATGTGACCTTACGTGAAGTCGACGGGGAGATAGTGCTCGACGAATCTCCGTCGGACGATGCATACGGTCACGGCACGGCCTGCGCAGGAATCATCCGTTCGATCGCGCCTGACTGCGAGCTGTTCAGCGTCAAAGTGCTTGGCTCCAACCTGGCCAGCAGCGGACGCGTCTTTCTGGCCGGTTTGAAGTGGGCGATAGATAACGGCGTAGATGTCTGCAATCTGAGTCTGGGAACGACAAAGCCCGAGTTCTACGGACGGCTACACGAACTGATGGACAGCGCGTATTTTCAACGCATCATGATCGTTGCCGCGATGAACAATCTACCTGTTCCGAGCTTTCCGGCCATCTTCGCCTCGGTCTTCTCGGTCGCGGCACACAGCGACGA
The DNA here is from genome assembly GCA_963709995.1 of uncultured Chloroflexia bacterium. Taxonomy (GTDB): domain Bacteria; phylum Chloroflexota; class Chloroflexia; order Thermomicrobiales; family CFX8; genus JAUIIK01. Next base: position 222,847 of record CAVPYN010000014.1, read on the forward strand.
AGATCAGGACGGCTTTCTCTACAATTCCGAGCCGCCCGCCGAGTTCGGCGCGCCGGGTGTTAATGTGCGTGTTCCATGGCTCGGCGGCGAATGGATCACCGCGACCGGCAACAGCTTTGCCGCGCCGTACATTGCCGGTCACATCGCCCGCATACTGGAAAACCATCCAAAGTTGAATCCATTTCAGATGAAGACAATCCTGCGAGCTCTCGCTGCTAATGCGCGCCAGTCGGCATGCGACAACCAGCGAAACCCCGAGTCGCAAAGCGAGGTTTGATATGCTCTCAATTGATCTGCAAACTGCGTGGAGAACCGTACTTGGCTATCGAGAGCATTAGCCGTTTTCGGGCATATCGGGCAATGTTGAAATGGGGCGATGATGATGCGTGCCTGGAACGCCCTTCTGGTGCGCGCGATCCATTGGATGGTTGTGATCGCGCTCACATCTCTGAGCCTGGTAGCCGGCCTTCCGGCTTTGGCGCAATCACAAACGTCCGTCGAGATCTATGCCACTGGTCTGATAAATCCCAAAGGCATGGCATTCACTCCAGACGGCACACTGTACATCGCGGAGTCTGGACCGCCAAGTGATGTCATGGTCCCGCTTCCCGCCAACTTCGGCGGCGAAGGGCCAATCGGACGTGGTGGACGGAGTTCTCGTGTCCAGGTGGGAGGTGGCCGGGAAGACTTTGTTACCGATCTGCCAAACATAGGACTCTATGGCGGCGTCGAGATGCTCGGGGCAGCCAGTATGGCCGTACTCGATGGTCAACTCTACGAAGTAGCAGCCGGGCATATGACCGTTTCACCGTTGCTATCCCGGATTAGCCCGGACGGCGAGATGGAAACCATCGCCGACATTGGCGAATTCAATGAAGCAAATCCGCCGCCACCCAGCAACGGTGACGCCGTCCCGATGGGCAATCCCTACGATCTGATTGCGCTCGACGGCAACCTCTATATCACCGACGGCAATTACAATCGCATTCTGGAGGCGACACTGGACGGCAGCCTGAGCATACTGGCGGCCTGGGAGAATAGCCCGGTTACGGTTGGCGCCACGGCCGGCCCCGATGGATCAATCTACGTTGCCCAGTTTGGCCCCGCCCCCTATGTTCCCGGCACTGGTCGAATCGATCGGGTCAGCCCTGAGGGCGAAGTGACAGAAGGCGTTGTCAGCGATCTGACCACACCGATTGATGTTGCGTTCGCACCTGATGGAACGATGTACGTGCTGCGCTACGCTGCCGAGTTCTCAGCCGAGGAACTACGCTACATCCCGTTCGGTGGCGAGATCCAGCGCGTAAACGAAGACGGCACAACGTCTCCGGTGGTCACCAACCTGATGTTTCCGACCGCGCTCACCTTCGGCCCGGATGGCGCGCTTTACGTCACAAACTACGGAAATGAAGGCAATCTCGGTCAGGGCCAGGTGCTTCGAGTCGTGCCGGGTGACTCTCCCGCGAGAGCCCCGGATGTGCCCGCGCTTGAGACCGACCAGCCGTATACGCGCCCGGAGCCAGAGTCTGCGCCAACCCAACCGGTTGACGCTGATATTGCGCTCACGATTGAAATCGTTGAAGGGGATTCACCCGACGATTGGGGCTATGAACCAGCTGAGGCGACGATTCAGGCGGGTGAGGCGATACGATTCGTGAACACCGGAGAAATCTCACATACCGCGACCGCTGACGATGGCTCATTTGACACTGGCCTGCTGAAATCTGGAGAAGCAGCTGTGATCGTCTTCGATGGTTCCGGCACGTTTGGCACGGGAACCGGCTACTTCTGCCAGCCCCACCCGTGGATGCAGGCGCGTATTACCGTGCAGGGCGGGGGGCTGGGTTCAGGGCTTCCTGGAGCGGGGACCTTCAGTGATCTCGATCCGCCAGAAGTCAAAGCATGGCAAATCTCTGCCTTTGCGGGGGTTCTACTCGTCGCCGTTTTTGGGGCGGGTATGATAGCTCGCCGGCGCGAGCCGGTTTCCACAGTTGAGCCGGATGGAAGCGACGAACAGTAACAGCACATGTTTCCTGGATGAGTATGGAGACAGCATGTCCCACAGTGACGAAGTGGTTCCCAGTCAACCAGACGAGATCGAAGCCTATGTCAACAGCCTTGTGGATGCGGCAACGGATATTCGCATACCGGAGCTGATCGACATCGACGACCCCGGCGTCATCTATCGGATCCCGGAGCGGCATGGGGTTGGCGTCGTCGTTCTTCCGACGACCCTGCTGACGGAACAGCAGGTTGTTCATCTCCTAACCTATCGCATGGCGCAGTACGTGCTCGTGAACTTCATCGACGCCGCCGCAGCCTTCGAGCAGCAACTCAAGCATGAACCGAGAAGTTCGATCAATGACGACGATCTGCATGTCATCGCTGTGTCCGTTGAAACCGGGGAAATCCTCTGCTATGCGACAATCGAAGCACCGCCGTTGAGTGCGCCTGGGATGACGCTGAGAGACCGCGAGCGCCCCCATTTCCCCGTCGAGCGAGTTCATGGCTGGGGTATCTACAATCGCCTTCGTATCTTGCCTGATCTGCAGATTGCGAAACTCCGTGAGTTAGGACGTTTTGTCAAGAATCAGCGATTACATACCTTCAATGAACTTGGCGCGCGCAGCACGATTGAAGTCGGGTTGGCACTCTTCAGGTCGCTGTCGGGCCCGTTGAGGAACGACGTTGAAGCGATCATTGGAGATATCGAAGAGGGTGTCGCCAAACAGAATCTAGAATTCTTCCATGCCCCGCTGGTCGTCATTCACGGCACAGTTCCTTATGAGGCCGAAGCGTCATACTTATTCCCCCGATACCAGTTCTGCACGGTCTATCCGTTTGCGGCGCTATCCGCGGACGTATCCAGGCATATGCTGGCCCGGCTCGACCTCATCGAAGAAGCGCTCGAGCAACCGGGCAAGCGCGGGATGCTTGCGCTTTTCACGCTCAAGCGAAAGGCCTCGAGCACGCCAAGCAGTCTCGAACCCTCCGGCGGGCTTGGAGAACTGACCATTACCCGGCTCGAACAGATAGATCAGCCAATGCTTCAGCGGCAGCAACTCATTGCCGCTGGGGAGCGCCTACGCCAGACTGACCTGTTTAGCGGGCTTTCCGTCTCGGAGGCGGCGATTCTCGGCACGTTCATGGAACGAGTCGAAGTAGAGCAGGGTGAGGTCATTGTCCGCCAGAATGAGCTCAGCGACAGCCTGTATCTGATCGAGTCGGGCGAAGCCGATATCCAGATCATTGACGAGGCTGGTAATCGGACGACAGTGGCCCGGCTTTCCGCCGGTGACTTTTTCGGCGAGATCGCTCTGCTAACTGGCGAGCCTCGCATGGCTGACGTGGTGGCCGCCACTCCGATGTCGCTGCTCGACCTCACCCGAGAGGCCTATACCCGTTACCTCGGCCATGCCCTCGAAGTGGAGCAGAACATCACCCGGACCGCGTTAAGCAGGACACGTGAGACGGCTCGCAAGATGGCGGGCGATAGGAACTAACTTGACAGCGTTCTATTCCTGGCTGGCACGCCAGTCCTACCGTCACCGCTGGTGGTTCATTGGTGGTTGGATGGCGCTGCTCGTGCTGGCGGGGATTGGGGCCAGCCAGGCGGAACATGCGCTGAAGGTCGGTGGTTTCAGCTTACCGGGAACAGAGTTCAACGAAGCGTCCAAGGTATTGGCGCGTGATCTCGATATTTCCTCTGACAAAGCCGCACTGGTCGTTTTTCACTCAGACACGCTCTTTGTGACCGATTCCGAATTCCACGCCAGCGTTGAACATGCGTTGGGAGCACTTGCGAATGAGCCAATTGTCACGAAGACTGAATCCTTCTATTCCACTGGGCTCCCGCAAATGGTTAGCGACGACAACCACACGACGTATGCCTGGGTGACGTTGGAAGGCGACGAGAGCCTGCTGGAAGAGCAGTCGCCGCACCTCCGGGCTCTTGTGCGCTCCGACAACATCGATACATACCTCATTGGCCAGGCGGCGGTGAACCACGACGTTGAAAAAGCCAGTGCCGAGGATCTGGTGCGAGTTGAGCGCATCACGTTGCCGATCGTATTCTTGCTTCTCGTGATTGTCTTCGGATCGCTTGTCGCCGCGGGCGTGCCGCTGATACTCGGGATAGTCAGCGTCGCCAGCTCGCTGGCCGTTCTGTACCTCCTGGCTCAGATCGGCGATATCTCGATCTTTGCCCTCAACACTGCAACGATGATCGGGCTCGGACTTGCCGTCGACTTCTCGCTCATTCTTGTAAGCCGATTCCGTGAAGAGCTAGCCGAACGTCCTGTTGATGAGGCCCTGGAAGTCATGCTCCAGACATCTGGCCGGTCGATCACGTTCTCCGGCATCACGCTGATCATGACGATGGCCGTGCTGACGCTTTTTCCGGTGATGGTTATCCGCTCGATCGCGCTCTCAATCATGGTCGTCGCCGTGGTCGCGCTCATCGCGGCCCTGGGATTGCTGCCGTCGGTAATGGCCGTGCTCGGCAGCTGGATCGAGCGGGGTGACGTCCGTCGCCTGTTGCGCATCAAGCAGCCGAAAGAGACGCACTTCTGGGAGCGCTGGTCGCGCCGCGTCATGGCCCGCCCCTGGGTTAGCCTGATCGCCGCGTTACTGATTCTCGGGACAATGGCGTTGCCTGCGATCCGGCTCGAACGCACCGGGGTAACCGTGAGCGTCTTGCCCGAGTCGGCGGAGTCGCGGCAAGCGTTTGAGCTGATGGAACAACAATTTGGACCAGGATATGCCGCGCCATTGTTCGTTGTCATAGAGACGGCTGGCGAAGGCGCGCTCTGGCAGCCAGCAATTATGGAGGGTGTCTTCGAACTCCACCAGGAATTCGAGGAAGATCCGAGAGTTGTCGAAGTTCAATCACTTGCCAGTCTCATTCCAAACCCGTCGGTCAACTGGATGCGCTCGTTGTCACCGGTGACCATCCGGGCGAATCCAGACCGAGAACGGATTGCGAAACGTATCGCCAATCTGGACGGCGCCAATACGACAACGACGCTCATCGTCTACCCACGCATGGGCGAGACCGATCCAGAAACGGTCGATCTGATGCTCGACCTGCGAGAGCGCACCGATGCCTGGGAGAGCGGCATGCCCGGAACCCGGGTGCTGGTCGGTGGCGCAGCCGCACAGCATTACGATTTTGACCGGGTCGTCTACGATCAGTTCCCAATCCTGCTGGGGCTCAGTTTGCTGGTCACCTACATTATCCTGATGTTGTTCTTTCACTCACTGATCTTGCCGCTGAAGGCCATCATCCTGAACCTGATCGGGCTCGCAGCCAGCTACGGAATACTCGTCGTCGTTTTCCAGTGGGGTGTTGGGGATTCGCTGCTGGGATTCGACTCCTTGGGCGCGGTATTGAGCTACACGCCGGTGCTGCTCTTCTCAATCGTTTTCGGGCTCAGCACCGACTACGAGGTTTTCGTTCTCAGCCGGGTTCGGGAATATTACCGTCAGGGCTATTCCAACGAAGAAGCAGTCGCACGCGGTATCGACCGCACCGCGGGAGTCATCACTGCCGCTGGCTTGATCATGATCGCCGTCTTCGGGTCCTTCGCTCTGACCGAGGTGCTTGTCATCAAGGAAATCGGGTTCGCGCTGGCCGTTGCGGTGCTAGTGGATATGACTCTTGTTCGGCTCGTCCTGGTTCCAGCATCCATGAAACTCATGGAGGACTGGAACTGGTGGATGCCTCGATCGATCGGAAGATTTATTCCAAACATTGACGAAGGCGAAGTTGCGCCGAAAAGCGTGGTTGCAGAACCGGCGGATTGAACTTCTACGCCGCAGAACCAGCGGACAGCGACTCGTTCTACTTCACGGGGAATCAGAAAGCAGGTGGTCAGGCACAGCAATACTTGGAGTGTTGTGCGACCGGTTGTGGATCCTACGCTCCGGAGCTTCGCGGACGTGGGCAGCCCGGACACGTGTCCGGACTCGGTACTCTTCCCGATTACGTCGAACATATCGCCACCTATGTGATTGCTCCCGACTGTCTTGTCCTTGGGCAGACCGCATCCCGGCGACCCTCAATGCAATCATCCCATTCGTTGAGTGGATGCGAGACGAGAAACAACTCCGTTCCGTGAACGTAGGCTTCAAGAAACGTGAGGTGTGGGACGTCTGCCTGAGAGACAAGCATCTCCGCTACGTGCTAGTGTGGCTACAACCTGTGGGTGTAGTCATACCGGAGGTCGACCTGTCATGGCGATCTTTCCCGACCAACCGGTGTTCGTTGGACGTGATCGCGAGCGGCAACAGTTGCTCGACGCGGTCGAGCGTGCCGTCGAGGGGCAAGGTGGGCCCGTGCTCGTCAGCGGCGAGGCGGGCATCGGCAAGACTTCGCTGCTTGACGATCTGACGTATCGTGTCGCCGGCCGCGATCTGTTGATTCTCTCTGGCGGGGCCTACGAGGTGACGGCGACTCCACCCTATGGCCCCTGGGTCGAGATCATCAGGGCGTTTCCCGAGGGCGTGGACTGCCAACCATCCCTGACCAGTTGCGAGTCGGCGGTGGAATCGCGAGAGCTACAGCCGCCCGCGATTGCCGACGCCCCGGTAGCCGGGTACTGGTCGCCGTCGGCGCGCCCGGGACAGCGCATGCGTATCGATGATGCTCTCAGCTCGTTCCGCGATGCGCAGGGCAACGAACTTGGCAATCTCCTGACCAACATCTCCGGCATTCTGCTCGGCATCTCCGACGAGGTTCACGTCGAACCAGGTCAGCCGGTAGCCGAGATTGGGCGGCCGCTGGCCTGAATCCCGGGAGGTTGTGCTAAAGTCTGGTCTATCTGGAGGATTCACCAATTACAGGAATGATCCGAGATGGGCGTTTCGTTCCACAAGCCGGTGCTCGTTGGTCGCGAGCGGGAGCGGCAGGCGCTTCGCGCGCTATTGGGGCGAGCCTCTGAGGGCAGCGGCACGCTGGTGCTGCTCAGCGGCGAGGCCGGCATCGGCAAGACGACGCTGGTCGATGATCTTGTTCGAAATGCTGCCGCCAGTGGATTTTTCGTCCTCTCCGGCGGCTGCTACGACCTGACGACAACGCCGCCCTACGGCCCCTGGACCGAGGCGATCCGCAGCTACCGGCCGGGTGCGGGTCAGCCTGCGATCCCGAACTGGTTCGGCAATTTCGACGAGATCGAGAAGCTCGGCAGCCAGACGGCGATTTTCGAGGGCGCACGCGACTTCTTTGCAGGGATTGCAGAACATCAGCCGCTCTTGATTGTCCTTGAAGACTTGCACTGGGCCGACCCGGCCAGCGTCGATGCGCTGCGCTACCTGGCCCGCAACCTCCGCGATGTGCCGGTCTTGATCCTGGCGACCTACCGGGATGATGAACCGGCTTCGGACCATCCTTTTTTCGAGGCGATTCCGGCGCTGGTGCGGGAATCGCAGGCCGAGCGGATTGCGGTGCAACGGTGGAGCGAGCCTAACACGCGTGATCTGATCGCCAGCCGCTACCGCTTGCGGTTGGAAGATGAAGAGCGCCTTGCCGGCCATACTCATCGGCTCGCCGAGGGCAATCCCTTCTATACCATCGAACTGCTCCATGAGCTCGAAAGCGACGCCACATTGCTCCCACAGGCCGGCGGCTGGGCGCTTGGCGAACTGATCGATACGCAGATACCGCCACTGGTACGGCAGGTGATCGAGCAGCGGCTGAAGCGGTTGAGCGACGAGCCTCGCTGCCTTCTTGAGATTGGATCAGTGATCGGTCATGAAGTGCCATTCGATCTTTGGCAGCGGGTAAGCGAAACGACGGAAAGTGAGCTCTCCGGTGCCATCGAGGAAGCGCTCAACGCACAGCTGGCAGACGAGCTGTCTGACGGCAGCGGGATTGCTTTCCGCCATGCGCTGATCCGGGAAACGCTCTACGAAGGTATCGTGAGTCTCCGCCGCCGCTCGATCCACCGGAAGATCGGCGAAGCGCTCGCCAGCAGAGACTCGTCAGATTCCGACACCGTCGCCGAACACTTCTTGCGCGCACATGACGCCCGTGCTGTCGAATGGTTGATTCGTTCAGCGGAGCGGGCCGAAAGTGTCTTTGCACTGATGATGGCTGCCGATCGACTGATCCAGGTTCAAGAGATGCTGGGCGATGATCCAGAGCACCTCCGGGATCGGGGCTGGCTTGTATACCGCATTGGCAGGCTTACGCGCCAGAGTGATACTCCGCTGGCCTTGAAGTACTTCGCGACATCCGAGGACCTCGCAGCGCAAGCGAATGACGAATACCTCTGTGCGGCCTGCAGGTACCAGCGAGGGTTCATGTTGTGCTGGCTCAAGAACTATCGCGATGGCATCGCGCTGATGCTGGAGGCAGTGCCGATCTTGAATCGACTCCGGCCAGCCGTCGACATTCCTGCGCTTGGACGTGGGCCATACACCATGGGGGATGGCGGTGTGGACTCAGGTTACATCGTCCAGATCATGGGTGTGGGACGGTTTGAACAGGGTGTCCCGATCCTGGAAGCACACATTGCGAACCGTGGTAAACACGGCCAGCTTGACCTCATGATGGGCTGGTATCACGCCCTCACCGGCAGGCCATCGAAGGCTCGGAGTGCGATTGCGCGTGCCATCACCTGGCATGACACGCATGCTCACTATCATATGGCTGCTTTGGATCGTGGGGTCCTGATCCATCAGTTCTACCTCACGTATGAAGCCGATCGCATCGCAGAGCTCCGAGCATGCTACGAGGAAATAGGCGACGTCTGGCAAAAAGCAGCTGACGGCGGTTGGTCTGGCTATCGCCCTCCGCGCAATCTCTGGTACGTCGATTTCATATGGGGTGACTGGGATAGAGCTGAATGCCAGGCACGCATCGCGGTTGAAGACACCCAGTACATGATTCACTCCGAAGAAGCTGCCAGCTGTCTCGCCGCGATCGTTCTTGAACGCGGGGACGTGGAGGAAGCTGGGAAGCTCGTGTACTCCGTACTTTCAGACGGGGCTGCGAGTATGCCAGGCGACTACCGGATCTGGACCGCCCTGGAGCTGCTCCGCGTGGCAGCGGCGGCCAGGCTCAATGCCGACGATCCGATAGCTGCTCTCGAATGGCTCGAGGCGCACGACCGGTGGCTGGAGTGGTGTGGGGCGGTATTAGGACAGGCAGAGGGGCACCTGCTCTGGGCGCGATATTACCTAGCTGATGGGGGCTGTGAGCAGGCGCGCGAGCGGGCGGAGAAGGCGCTGACCTGTGCTGGCGATCCCCGGCAGCCGCTGGCGCTGATCGCGACTCATCGATTCCTCGGTGAACTCGATACGCGCGAGCGGGACTACGACGGCGCGCGAGAGCACCTGACGGCATCGACTGCGCTCGCCGAACGGTGTGAGTCGCCCTTTGAGATCGCACTGACCCAGCTGGCCCAGGCCGAGCTTGCCCTGGCAACACGGGATGTGCCGCGGGCGACCTACCTGATCGATCAGGCGAAGGAGACCTTCGAACGGCTCGGAGCAAAGCCAGCGCTGGAGCGTGCGGGGCGCGTCGCGACGCAGCTGGCAATGGAGGCACATGCCTACCCGGCCGGGCTGACGCCGCGGGAGGTCGAAGTGCTCTGCCTGGTCGCCGAGGGCTTGAGCAATCGTGAAATCGCCGAGCGACTTTATCTCAGCGTCCGGACCGTCGAACGGCATATCAGTAATATCTACATCAAGATCGGCTCGGCCAACCGGATCGATGCCGCGACGTTTGCTCACCGTCACCAGCTCACCGATATCCTGGACACGTAAGTAGCCAGCCACCACCAACTGGATCTACCCGGCGCAACTACGTGCCCGGCTACGTGTGCGCACGGATGAAGCGATCCTTGATTCCCACTACGCTCGAAACAACCATGGGAATCGCCGGACGACCACGCCACAGGGCCTCAACGCCCGGCGACTCCCGTGGCCCTCGACCCACCGGAATTCCGGCACGCCCGTAGGGCGGTTGATCATCGCGAATCGGAGAGGCAGCGAGCAATGACGAATATGCCATCGGCACACGAAGACCGGATAGAAGGTACGGCCCTCGCCAGCCAGGCTCGACAGTTGAGCGAGGACTATCCAGAACTGTACGAGCACCTGACACAGCGTGATCAGGCGATCGATCTGGCGCTGGAGCAGACCATGAAGAACCTGGCGCCGGGCATCGGTGACCTCTGCGAACTCGCCGTTCCGGACCCGGTCACCCACGTCGGCCTCACGGAAGAACAGATCATCGAGGGCTGATAGGGCTTCCCTCCTCGGCGTGTCCGGGCAAACAGAACAGTTCGTTTGAATCAGGAGAAAGGCTGGAGAAGATGGGTATTGTTTCGGTTCACAACATGGATGTCGTGCCGGGACGTGCAGACGAGGCGATCGGAATCGTTCGCGATTCCAAGGCGAAGATCGAACGGCTAGCGGTCGGCCTTGAAGGTGTTCGACTGCGCCACTGGACGACAGCTGGCCCCAGCAGCAATGGCTACGTCCTGTCGGTGGAGTATGCGGATCGCGCCTCCTACGCAGCGACGCTGGCAAACGAAGCCGAGGATGACGACTTCCAGCAGCTGGCCCAGCTGATTTCAGACCCCAATGGTCCTATACGTCTGAAGGGTCACACGCTGCATACCCATTTGCAGGCACCCATTGGCGGCCAGGATGGGAAGATCGCCTGGGTTGCGATCGCGCCGGTGAAAGCGTGCATGCTCGCCGAAGCCGCCGAGCATGCACGGCGAGCAAACATGCTGCTCCTCGAAGCTGGAGCGGTGCAAGTGGCGTTGACGCAGATCAGCGTCGGGGGACCGATAACCGGGAGCATTGTCCAGGTGGCGGAGTATGCCGATATGGAGGCATGGGCCGAAGCCGGTCCCGGCTCAGACCGGATGAACGGGAATCCAGCCTGGCAGGAGCTTGTCCAGGTTGCGCTTGGGCCCGATGGCCCATTAGTTGCCGAGTCCCTGCGGATCAATATCCTGACGGAAGTCCCGCTCTAGAATCGGCGATAGGTTTCTCCAATTGCCAGACTGAAGCAGAGCCGGGCACCGTCTATACCGCCCGCTGCAATGTCAAGATGTGGACCAGCGATTTCAGCGAAGAGGTCGGTTTCCATTCTCATACGATCGAGATGGTCGTTCGAGATCAGTGATTCTGGCCGGCCTACCTTCCTATGAATCTGTTGCACACGCGATCCGAACGCGGTGGCTCTGGTCCCCGCGTGCTACGGTGTCGAATCTATCGGTGGAGATCGACGGTCACGCGCTGCCTGGCAGGTTGCGCCGGATTCGACACTACAAGCATGAGATGGGGATATTCGATGAGCATTGCGGAGCGGTTGATGACGCCGGTGACGTTGGACAAGATCATCGAAGCTCGAAAAATCGTTGACCAGTACCTGAAGCCGACGCCGGTGCTGCGAATGCCGGGGCTGGATGCCTCGCTGGGGTTCTCAGCGGTTCTCAAGTGCGAGAATCTCCAGCCGCTGGGGGCCTTCAAGGCGCGCGGGGGCGTCTACTTCATGAGCCAGCTCACTGATGAGGAGCGGGCGCGCGGCGTCGTCACGGCGTCTTCCGGCAATCACGGCCAGTCGATCGCCTATGGCGCAGCGCTCTTCGGCGTGCCGGCTGTCGTCTTCATGCCGGAGCAACCCAACCCGCTCAAGAAGGCTGCAATCGAGCGGATGGGCGCAGAGGTCATCGAGATCCCCTGGCATGGCGAGTCGTTCGATCAGGAACCACAACGCTATGCCGAAGAGCACGGCATGCTGCTCCTGCACGGGATCGACAATGCCGTCCTGCATGCAGGGGTGGGATCCTACGCTCTGGAGCTGATCGAAGATGCGCCCGATCTGGATGCCGTCTTCGTGCCGGTCGGCGGTGGTTCCGGCATCTGCGCGACGGCGACAGTCTTCAAGGCGTTGCGCCCTCAGACCCGGATTATCGGCGTCCAGGCGCGGAACAAGCCGGCCGTCTACGAGTCGTTTCACCGCAAGCGCCTGATGACGGTGCGAGGCGAAGAGACGCACGCGGAGGGGCTGGCGACGGATTGGGCTTACGAGCTGCCCTTCGGGGTCATGCAGGAGCTGGTCGATGACGTCGTGCTGGTCGACGAAGAGGATCTGCGCCAGGCGATGCTCCTCCTGATGGAGCAGGCGCACATCGTCGCCGAGCCATCGGGCGCGGCAGCATTTGCCGCAGCCCGCAACCAGGCAGCGGAGCTGGCCGGCCGGCAGGTCGGCATCGTCGTCAGTGGCGGCAACGCCAGCCTTGAGACGCTGCGGAGCGCGCTGACCGCCGACCGCTGGTCGTAGCCCCGAATTCAGTATTCGCCTGGACCGGATTTGCATAACCCTTTCCGTACTCGATTCGATGGTGAAGTGTAAGGACATCGTAGGGGCGAAGCTCGTCTCACTTGTTCCACCAAACAGAAAGGAAGTCGGCGTATCTCCCTGCACAGACGCCGAAAGGCGTCATTCTGAGTGGGTACCCACTCGGTGGGTACGAAGAATCCAACTCGTGCCTTGATAGGAATTTGGGCGCGAAGCTGGCAACTTGCTTGCTCGGCGTTGCACTGCTGACCATGTCGCAGAGCTTCCCAGCGCCCTGATGCCCCTGGCTCGGTGAGATTGGGATGCTTCGTGCCCACTGAGTGGGTGCCCACTCAGCATGACGACCGTTGGGCGTTTTGACGGGGAAATCGGACCCTTATCTCGAATGAGGTGGAACAAGTGAGCTTGTCTTCGCCCGCCTTGAGGATCGCATACGTACGCGGGTGAACACAAGGTTCACCCCTACGAACCATGTGCCTTGATCCGTCCCGTGCATGCGTATTCAATTCGCAGATCAGGGTGAGCATTTCAAGACCGCCATAGCACAGGCCGTCGATAGTGCCAAATCGCTGCTTTGCGTGCTACTGTGTGGACAATCATGAGATGCATGCGTACCGGAGGTCGACCAACGATGGCGACTCTTCCTGACCAAACGGTACTCGTCGGTCGTGAGCGCGAGCGACGTATGTTGCTGGACGCCGTCGACCGAACCGTCGAAGGCCAGGGATCGTTGGTGCTCGTCAGCGGTGAGGCGGGATCGGCAAGACGTCGCTCGTCGATGATCTGACCTTCCGACTCGCGACGCGCGACATGCTCGCGCTCTCCGGCGGGGCCTACGAGGTGACGGCGTCGCCACCTTACGGCCCCTGGATCGAGATCATCTCGCGTGATGCCCGAGGAGCGATGGCCTGCCGCCCGTGCCCGACCAGTTGCGAGTCGGCGGCGGCATGGCTGGGATCGATTCACAGGCCGCGCTCTTCGAACTCTCGGCCCGCTACATAGCGAGCGTCGCGGCGGTGCGCCGCTGGCACTGATGTTGGAGGATCTGCACTGGGCTGATCCAGCCAGCCTCGACCTGCTACGCCATCTTTCCCGAACACTAGCGGCGAGGCGGTTCTGATGTCGCGACCTACCGCGATGACGAGATCACGCCCGAGCATCATCTCTACGCGCTGTTGCCGGCGATGCTTGCGGGAGGGGCGGGTCGAACGGCTGCCCTGCAGCGGCTGGAGCGGGACGCCGTCCTGGAGCTGATTCGAGAACGCTACCGTCTTGCCCGCGCCGGACGAAGACGCGCCTGATGCGTTATCTGGAGCGGCTGGCGGAGGGTAACCCCTTCTTCATCAACGAACTGCTCTATACGCTCGCTGACCGCCAGATCCTGCGACCGGTGCCCGGAGGTTGGGATCTGGACGATCTGCGCGGGGCCGGGGTGCCCGCGCTCATCCAGCAGGTGATCAACGGACGCCTGGCCCGGATCGATGTCGACGCCCGCGAACTGCTGGATACCGTCGCGATCATCGGCTACGACGTGTCGCTCGATCTCCTGCGCCAGCTGCACGATGGTCCTGATGCGGTTCTGGATGCCGCGCTCCAACAGGCGCTGGACCACCATCTCGTACGGGTGCGCGCCCACCAGCAGTCGCTGCGCTTCAGTCACGCGCTGGTCCGGCAGACGATCTACGAAGCGCTGCCGCCGCTCCGCCGCCAGACCTTGCACCGGCAGGTTGGCGACTCTGCTGGCGCAGCGCTCGCGGCCGGATGTCTCGACTGTCGCGAACCATCTGTATGAGGCTGGAGACGAGCGGGCGCTGGACTGGCTGCAGCGCGCGGCGGAGCATGCCCAGTCGCTCTTCGCCCCGCAGACGGTCATCAGCCACGCCAGCCGCGGCATTCATCTCGCCAATCGGCTCGGTCTCGATGAGCCACTCGATCTCTACCGCCTGCGTGGACAGGCCCGCGAATCGCTCGGCGAATTCGACGGTGCCCGTGCGGACCACGAGCTGGTGCTGGAGCGTGCCCGGGAACGGGGAGTTCCGCAGACGGAATGGCAGGCTCTTCTGGACCTCGGATCGCTCTGGGCTTTTCCAACTTCCAAGCAAACTGGTCAAGCGATGAC
>CAVPYN010000015.1:0-85987 GCA_963709995.1 uncultured Chloroflexia bacterium
CGAAGTTGCAGTGGGTGACGACCTCGCCGGCCGACCAGACCTCGTTGCCGTTCGCGCTGGCAGGTTGAGCTTCGAATGCTCCGCCGGGCAGGGACTTGACTGTCGTGATGAGTTCCTGACGCATCGGGACGGCGTGCGCTCGAAGGTCCGCGAGAGTCATGCCTCGTGATGCTTCATCGAGAAACGACTTCCCGCGGTTGGGGCTGTGTTCATTCGTCGCTTGATCCTGAATCGTCTCGGCCAGCGTCCCGAGCTCAGCCACTGATGCGGTTGCAGTCATCGTCAATCCTTCTCCTAACTCGCCGTGATTGCTGCTCCTTCTAATCCCTAATCCCTGTTCTCTATTCCCTCACTCAAGCCGCTTCCCATATCGTTGTGCGCTGTAGTCGAAGAGGTGGTCGGTGTACTGGGCAGCGTCCTGGAGGCCGGTCCAGCCTTCGCGGATTTCCGAGAGCTGGATCATGAAGGTGACGTCGCCATTCTTGTAGTGGCCGTAGAGCGACCAGCGTTCCTGGCGTTCGAGGAGGGTGAAGTCGGAGACAAGCTCGCTGGCCTGCTTGAGATCGTGATAGGCGTGATCGAGGCTGTCGACGACGAAGCCGAGGTGGTGCCAGCGGGAAGGTTTGCCGTCGGAGAGCGGCACATCCTCGCCGGTGTCGAAGAGGAAGAGCGAGGTCGGGCCGGTCGTGAGGACGGTCAGATGCGGGTCGTGGCGCATCTCCTGCATCTTCAGGACGCCGGTGAAGAAGTCATAGGCAGCCTGGCGGTCCTCAACCACGATCGCCAGGTGATCGAAGGCAATGTTTCTCCAGGGACCCGGGCTGCTGCTAATTGGCTCGATCGTCGTCTGCAGCGTGACGGACTTCCCGTCGCCGTAGCCCCGGGCAACCTCAACGGCAAACATGTCGGGGTAGACGTCTTCGCCGCTCTCGGCCCGTAGCACCATCCGCTGCCCCTCGCGGACCTCCTCGGGGATGCCGTGGTGGATCGCGTCGTGGATGATGTCCCAGGGCTTGAGGTCATAGCTGTACTCGGCGTTTTCGGTTGTGAAGCGGACGGTGATCAGTTCAGCGTTCATCGACGGTCGGTTCCAATTCATTCAGGTGCAACATGCCAGTCTGATGATTCTACCGGGGATCGGCGCGAGGATCGCCTCAGAAGAGCCACTGCAGCCGGAGGTAGCCCCAGAGTATGTGCCACCAGGAATAGTAGGCCAGGCGAAGCGAATACATCGAGACGAAGCCGTAGCGCCGGAAGAGGTGGAGCTGGACGATGTTGATTGCCAGGATGTGGACGAAGACCCAGGCTTCGGTTCGTGCCAGCGGGTCGGTCCAGTCGACCTGAAAGAGCGGCTCGAAAAGCGCGACGATCGAGATCGTGATCCAGATAAGACGGTCACGGTGGCGACTGTCAACCCGCGAGCCGAACATCGCAAGCAGAAGTGCCAGCGGCGCAAGGTGGAAGATCACTTCGACGACGTAGCCAATGACGGGATAGAAGACCATAGCCCACGGCAGCCGGGCGTTGGTGTCTTCGTCAAATCGGACGAAACCGGATGCCTCGGCCAGGATGGCTCCGAGGCCGAAGAGCGTTCCGGCGGCCGCGGCGAGCAGCACTCCCCGTTTGACGCCGGTTACCGGTAGCACGTCAAACCAGCGACGAGAGCGCAGGTAGCCCATCGCGCCCGTCCCTACCAGGGCGATGCCCGAGACCATCAGCAGTGGTGGCAGATCGCCGAAGAATGGTTCAAAGAGCCCGGCTGGCGTGCCCGGGGTTTGGCCAAGATAGGGTTCCGAGATCTTTGCGCTAGACAGCGAGAAGATGCCAGTAAGGCCAACAGCAGCCAGCGATATCGCGCCGAATGCGATGTACTGCCGTCGATCGCTGGACGTAGCGATGTGCCGGATCGTCGCTATCAGATTCATCCGGCTTTAGGCCCTCCGAAGTGGCGACAGAGATCTTTGATCGCTCATTGACTGGCGGCGATCAGGCGAATTCTGTGCCGAGCGAGGTGGAGGATCTGGCTTGGATTGCTTGGAATCTCGCATCTACGCACTGCCCCAGACCTCTTCGGCGACGTCGACGACGAGCTGGAGCTTGGCGATCTCGTCCTCTTCGGTGACGCGGTTGCCGTGGTAGGTGCTGGCGAAGCCGCACTGGGGGCTGAGGCAGAGTCGTTCGAGGGGAACGTACTGGACTGCTTCTTCGATGCGGCGCTGCAGAGGTCGTCGCGGGCTTCAAGCTCGGGGAACTTCGAGGTTACCAGGCCCAGGACGACGGTCTTGTTCGCGGGCAGGTGGCGTAGACGGTTCGAAGCCGCCGGCACGGTCGGTGTCCCACTCCATGAAGTAGGCGTCGATGTCGATCTCGTTAAACAGCAGCTCTGCGACCGGTTCGTAGCCGCCCTGGGCCATCCAGGCGCTCTGGAAGTTGCCCCGGCAGGTGTGCATCGTGACGGTCATGCTCTCAGGGCGGCCCTTGAGGGCGGCGTTGATCGCATCGCGGTAGGTCCGCAGAAGTTCGTCGGGATCTTCGCCACGTTCGGCGACGGTGTCGCGCAGCTTCTGGTCGCAGAGATAGGCCATGACGACGTCGTCGAGCTGGAGGTAGGTGCAGCCACGAGCGGCCAGGTCCAGCACCTCGGCGTTGTAGGCGGCCGAGAGATCGGACCAGAATTCGTCCATGTCCGGGTAGACCTCTTCACTGACGGCGGTGCGGCCACCGCGGAAGTGGACGACGCTTGGCGAGGGGATGCAGATCTTCGGCGTCTGGTTGGTGACGGACTTGAGGAAATCGTAAGTCCGGACCCATGATCGAGCCGGGATGGCGCACTTGTCGACGACTTCCATGACCGGTGGTTTGAAGTCGCTATCCTGGAAGCCAGTGGTTTCCGCCTGCTCCATCTCTTCGATGCCGTCGAAGCCGAGCATGAAGTCGACGTGCCAGTAGGCGCGTCGAAATTCGCCATCGGTGATGCTCTGTAGTCCGGCCTTCTCCTGGAGATTGACCGCGTAGCGCATCGCCTCATCTTCGATGGCACGCAAGTCGCTCGTCGCTCATCTCTCCTGCTGGTTGCGTTCGCGCGCATCGAGCAGGGACTTGGGCGGAGCAGGCTGCCGACGTGATCGGCGCGGAAGGGAGGATTGATGCGGGCAGTCATGGAGGTCGGTCCTTTCGGTGCGGGCTGTGTTTCAGGTGGTGGACTCAATTGTGTAGTGTCATGATAGACAAGATGGCGGGTGTGGGGATTTCCCTCACCCCCCGGCCCCCTTTCCCGCTGCTGCGCGGGGAGAGGGGGAACCGGAGGCATAGGACATATGTGACAGGTTCCAGGGGGCGGCAGAAGCATGAACTTTGGTTTTCACTGTTCCCTTCTTGAGGGGTGAGGGAGATTCTATGACCAAACCAGGCTGGATGATCGACGAGCTGATCTATGCGGGCGACGAGCATCTCGATCCAGAGTACGTCGAGGGGTACGACGAGAAGTCGGCGGTAGATCACTCCGACGACATCGGACGCTGCAAGCTCACGGGCTCAACTCGGAGAGCGTCGTCGTCGACATGGGCGCCGGAACCGGGTTGTTCGCGCTGGCGCTTGCTCCGCTATTGCAAGCGAGTCGTGGCTGTCGATGTGTCGGATGCGATGCTGGCGATCCTGGAGCGGGAGATCGAGCGGGCTGGGTGCGACAATATCGAGGTCGTTCACGCGGGTCTACTCAGTTACGATCATCAGGGCGAGCCTGCCGATTTCGTCTACTCGCGCAACACCTTCCATCATCTTCCCGACTTCTGGAAAGCGCTGGCGTTGCAGCGCATAGCGGAGATGCTCGCGCCGGGCGGCGTGTTGCTGCTGCACGATCTGGTCTATTCGTTTGATACGTCGGAAGTAGGAGAAGCGATCGAAGGCTGGCTGAGCCGGGCTGCGCCGACGCCGGATGTGGGCTTCACCCGGGCCGATCTGGAATTGCACGTCCGCACCGAATACAGCACCTTCAGCTGGCTCTTCGAGCCGATGCTTGGAACGGGCCGGGCTGGAGATTCTGGAAACGCGCCACCGGCCGTCGCGGACCTATTCGGCCTATGTTTGCCGGAAGCGATAAGTAAGAACGAGCCATGGGGGTGGGACCAAATGCCGAGTCCCACCCCCGTGCAATGTTCGTTAGCCGCGTCTGAATACGCCCTTGATGCGCTGGGCAACGCTCTTGCCCGAGGTCGTGCCGAACCGAATCGCGCCAAGGCACTTGTCGAGGGTCGTGCGGCGCCGGTGCTCTTCGAGCAATGGGCTCGGGTCGGCTGGAAATAGCATACTCATCGTCTCTGCCTCCTTCGGCGATCTAGCCACGCATCTGTGCGCGGTAGGCTCTTTGAACTAGCTCTGGTCCTTCTTCGGGCCAGCGTAGCGATACTTGTAGATCTGGCGACCCGTCCAGTTCTGCCAGCGGACGTTGTCCTTCTGTTGCTGACCCAGGTCTGACCAAATCGAAGCTTGCTGGTACATCGCGACACCTCCTGTGGTGTTGCGTTGTCGCTCCGGCTCCTTTGCCGGGGCGCTGCATTTATCTGTCAGCAGAATAGCTCAGGTCGCTGCCCGCGCCATCCGTCGAGTTGCCTATTTCACCGCCGACTCGATTCTGCGCACCGATCTGCGTAGTACTACCTATTCCCTGTCCTTGTTGCCACTATGATGCGCAGTAGATCAAGTTAAAGCCCGATGCGGCAGAACGACCGGTGCCGTACCGGGTACGTTGCGGACTTGGGCGCCGATGTGGGAAGAGGTGTTCACATGACGGACTATCCATACGATCTCGGAAGCTATGAGCAGGACGGTTTCAACGACGTCGCCAGAGGCGCGCAGGTCTGGTTCGATCGCGGTCTTAACTGGACCTTTGCCTTCAACCACGAAGAAGCGGTCAAGTGTTTCGAGAAGGCGCTCGAACATGACCCGAACTGCGCGATGGCGAAGTGGGGCGTCGCTTACGCGGACGGCCCGAATTACAACAAGCACTGGGAACTGTTGATGAGATCGACCTCAAAGACACCGTCGCGCGGACGTACGCCACGACGCAGGAAGCGATCGCGCTGCTCGACGGCGCCACGCCGGGGAGCAAGCCGCTGATCACGACGCTCTCGGCACGCTACCCAGCGCCGGAACCGGTCGAGGATTGCATGGTCTGGAATGATATTATGCCGACGCGATGCGGGAGGTCTACCGGCAGTACGGCGATGATCTCGATGTAGCGTCGCTCTTTGCCGAGGCGACTGATGAACCGGACTCCCTGGCAGATGTGGGATCTAGAGACCGGCACGCCGGCCGATGACGCCGACACGGACGAAGCGACCGAGGTGCTGGAGAACGCGCGTTGGAGAACCCCGCGGGTTGGCTGCATCCCGGCGTGCTGCACCTATACGTGCATCTGATGGAGATGTCGCCGCATCCGGAGCGGGCGCTACGAGCCCGGCGATGTGCTGCGCGACCTGGTGCCTGATGGGGGCCACCTCAAGCACATGCCGACGCACATCGACGTCCTTTGCGGTCACTACTACGACGTTGTCGAATCCAACTCCGATGGCATCACGGCCGACCGGAAGTTCTACGACCTCGAAGGCGGGATGAACTTCTACACGCTTTATCGAACGCACAACTACCACTTCAAGCTCTACGGCGCGATGTTTCTCGGGCAGTACGAGGCGGCAATGGAAGCGGCGCGGGAGATGGTCGAGACGATTCCCGAAGATTTGATGCGGGTCGAGGTCCCGCCGATGGCCGACTGGCTCGAAGGCTTCATTCCGATGGATATGCACGTGCTGATCCGTTTCGGCAAGTGGCAGGAGATTATCGACACGCCGTTGCCGGAGGATCGAGGATCTCTATCGCTACACGACGGCGGTCATGCACTATTCGAAGGGTGTCGCCTACGCTGCGACCGGCCGGATCGCCGAAGCCGAGGAGCAGAAGGCGCTGTTCGAAGCTGCCGTGCGCGGTTCCGAAGAACGTCATGTCCACAACAACACCTGCCTCGACCTGCTGGCTATCGCTGACCGAGATGCTGAATGGCGAACTGGAGTATCGCAAAGGCAACTTCGATGCAGCCTTTGCCCACCTGCGCAAATCGATCGAACTCGACGACGCTTTGCCCTACGACGAGCCGTGGGGCTGGATGCAGCCGACGCGCCACGCCTACGGGGCGTCTACTGCTCGAACAGGGCAGGTTGAGGAGGCCGAAGCGGTCTACCGCGCCGATCTCGGATTCGATGACACGCTGGCGAGAGCCTTCCAGCATCCCGAGAATGTCTGGAGTCTGCACGGCTATCACGAGTGCCTGGTGCGTCTCGGAAAGACCGATCTCGCGGCGATGGTCAAGCAGCGTCTCGATCTCGCCGTCGCCCGCGCCAGTGTGCCGATCCATGCCTCCTGCTACTGTCGTTTGAGCCACGCAGCCTGAGGAGAATCGCGACGAGAGCGCTTTAGATGGCAGCGTGAGAGATGCCCTGCGCTTTCGAAAGCGCAGGGCATTCTTCGGCTATAGTAGGGTCTGTAACGCAATTGTTTCTCTATGACCGATCTGGCTCGACGCTTGAGATGGGGTTAAGCGGCTCGGCGGGGTCGTCTATCCGGAAAGGATAGCCGCATGTCCGATTACTATGACCTTGGGAACCACAGCAGGACGATTTCGACATCGTCACCCGAGGCGCAGATCTGGTTCGACCGCGGGCTGATTTGGACCTATGGCTTCAACCACGAAGAAGCGGTCAAGTGTTTCCAGAAGGCGCTGGAGCATGACCCCGAGTGCCCGATGACGTACTGGGGCATCGCCTATGCCGGCGGTCCCAACTACAACAAGCAGTGGTACAAGTTCATCGAGGCCGACCTGATCGAGACGCTGGCCAGGTGCTACGCGGCGACGCAGAAAGCGGTCGAGTTGCTCGACAGGGCGACGCCGGCCGAGCAGGCGCTGATCAAGGCATTGCAGGCGCGTTACCCGCAGCCGACACCAATCGAGGACTGCCACCCGTGGAATGACGACTACGCCGACGCGATGCGCTTCGTCTATCGCAACTACGGTGATGATCTCGATATCACGACCCTCTTCGTCGAGGCGCTGATGAACCGCACCCCCTGGAAGATGTGGGACCTCCAGACCGGCGATACCGTTCGAGGACGCCAGCACCGTCGAGGCGATGGAGGTGCTTGGAGCGGGCGCTGGAATGCGTCGAGAGCCGAACACATCCTGGCGTCTTGCATATGTACGTCCATCTGATGGAGATGTCGCCACATCCTGAGAAGGCGCTACGAGCCGGCGACTGGTTGCGGGGGCTAGTACCGGATTCCGGTCACCTCAATCACATGCCGACCCACATCGACGTGCTTTGCGGTCACTATCACGACGTCGTCGAATGGAACGAGCAGGCGATCGTCGCCAACCGCAAGTTCTTCGATCGCGACGGTGGGATGACCTTCTACACGCTCTACATGACCCACGATTTCCACTTCAAGATGTACGGAGCGATGTTCCTCGGCCAGTATGAGGCGGCGATGGAAGCGGCTGACGAGATGGTCGCGAGGATTCCGGATGAATTGTTGCGCGTCGAGGTGCCGCCAATGATTGATCACCTCGAAGCCTGGCTGCCGATGAAGATGCATGTCTACATCCGTTTCGGGAAGTGGCAGGAGATCATCGACACACCCTTGCCCGAAGACCAGGAGTTCTTCTGTGTCACGACGGCGATGATCCACTACGCGAAGACGGTCGCCCTGGCTGCGACCGGACGGATCGACGAGGCCGAGCGCGAGAAAGTGCTATTCGAGGCGGCGGTCGGACGTGTGCCAGAGACGCGCCGCCTGCAAGAAAACCTCTGCGTTGACATCCTCGAGATCGCTCGCGCGATGCTCTACGGTGAACTGGAGTACCGCAAAGGCAACTACGACGGAGCGTTCGCTCACCTTCGCAAGTCGGTCGAACTCGACGACACGCTGCCCTATCAGGAGCCCTGGGCCTGGATGCAGCCGACCCGTCACGCGCTGGGAGCGCTGTTGCTGGAGCAGGGCCGCGTCGAGGAAGCCGAAGCGGTCTACCGCGCCGATCTCGGTCTGGACGACACTCTACCGCGTGCCTGCCAGCACCCTGAGAACGTCTGGGCGCTGCACGGCTACCACGAGTGCCTGGTGCGTCTCGGAAAACACGACCTGGCTGCAATGGTCAAGCCCCGTCTCGACCTCGCCGCCGCCCGCGCCGATGTCCCGATCGAAGCCTCATGCTACTGCCGGATGACCGAGGCAGCTTGAGAAATGACTGTGAGATCGGTTTCTTGACTTGATACGGTTCGAGGGTGCGTAGAGGAGATGCTGCATCGATCAACAGATATTGTTGGAGATCGCGTCTTGCAACCGAAGGAGATGTCTGCGAGGATTGCTGAGTTAGGGGCAATCATGGCGAAAATCACGGCTTTCGACGCTATCGTTCAAGTGCTTGAGGATAGCTCTGGGCCTCTACACTACCGGGAGATTACACGTAGGATTCTGAAACGCGGTCTTTGGAATCCATCGGGTAAGACTCCAGAGGCGACGATTGCCGCTCAGCTGTCGGTAGATATCAATCGCACTGATAGACCGTCGCAGGTTTGTCGGATCAGGCCTGGTGTTTACTCGCTTGCCAGGGGCACTCCAATCCTCGGTGACATATCGACTGATCGTAAGCCGAGGTCACGTCTCTCTTTCACCGACGCTGCAGAACATGTACTCAAGCAGTCTGGCAGAAATGAGCCCATGCACTATCGAGACATCACCGATCATGCACTGCGTCACGGGCTTATTGTTACCGAAGGGAAGACACCAGAAGCAACCATGTACGCGCAGATCTATAGTGAGATAGAGCGCGTTACGAAGCGCGGCGATCGACCACGGTTTGCCAGGGTTGGGCGTGGACTGTTTGCTCTAACACGCTGGCAGACAGGAGGTCTTGCGGCACAAATCGACCGACACAATCGCACAGTCAGGAACAGCCTACTCCAGAAACTAAAAGACCTGGCCCCCACAGCTTTCGAAGAACTCGTTGCGCGTGTCTTGACGGAACTTGGCTTCGAACTCGTAGAAGTTACGAGGGCATCGGCCGACGGCGGTATAGACGTCCGAGGGACTCTGGTTGTTGGTGAGGTGATACGCACACGGATGGCCATCCAAGTTAAGCGCTGGAAGAGCAATATTCAAACTCCAACTGTCCAACAGGTCCGGGGGAGTCTTGGTGCTCATGAACAGGGATTGATCATTACGACAAGCGACTACAGCCAAGGGGCTCGCACTGAAGCCGAACGTGCTGATGCAACGCCAGTGGCTCTCATGAATGGGGAGCAGCTCGTTCGGGTCATGATCGAGCACGATATCGCGATTAACCGGTCTTCGCATGACATAATCGAACTGGGCGAAGATGAAGACTTGCTGGTGCCGCAAGAGACGTAATGCAAATGCCCACACGTGAGTCAGTGGGCTTGTTGAGTAGTCTTCGGCAAGGCAGCGGGGCATCTGGGGTTGTCGTTGCGTTCTACGTGTTCGCGTATGCGATCTCGTGGGTGCTGTGGAGCCCGCTGTGGATGAGCGAACTGGGCTGGATCGATGCAGAGCCGTCGTACTTGTGGCACTTTGCCGGGGCGTTTGGACCGTTGTCGGCTGCGGTGATCGTCACGGCTGCGACCGAGGGCCGCATCGGTCTACGAAAGCTCTTTGGGCGGCTACTGCGCTGGCGCGTTCCGGCTCGCTGGTGGGCGTTTACGCTGCTCTTCGGGCCAGTGCTGTTCCTCGCTACGGACGTCGTGCTGCGCCTCATCAATGGGCAATGGCTCGATTTCGGGCAGTTTGGTCGAGTGACGGAGTATCCGGATCTGCCCTGGCTGGTCGGCGTGCCGATCTGGATCTTCACTTTCGGGCTCGGAGAGGAGACGGGCTGGCGGGGCTTTGCGCTACCGCATCTGCAGGCGGACCGTAGCGCGATGTCGGCGACGTACATCGTCGGCGGGCTCTGGGCGCTCTGGCACTTGCCGACCTTCACCTACAACTATGACGAGCTCAACCCCTTCATGTTTCTCGGGTTCGTCGTCGGGATCATGGCCGGGGCGGTGCTGCTGACTTCGCTCTTCAACAGCACCGGAGGTAGTTTGTTGCTCTGTGTACTCTGGCATGGTTTCTACAATGCGACGGTTAGTGACGCTGACGCAGCTGTTTCGGCAGTGGTGACTGCTGGTGTGATTGGCTGGGCAATGTTCGCTGGTCGCCGCTTCGGCCCGAAGACGCTTGCACCGGCGTCAGCTAATGCGACTCTCGAACAGACCATAGATCGAATCAAGTAGCCAGAGTTGTATCTCTCAGTCCATGTTTGCCATCGCGCCTGGGGCTGCTCCGAATGCCTCCGGGTGGTGCGGTTCGGTAGTCAAGCCATCATTGCGGGCACGGAGGTCGAGGTAGATCGTGGTCCAGACGAGGTACTGGAGATGCAGGATAGCTCCGACCTCCCAATCGAGGCCTCCTGCTACTGCCGGATGACCGAGGCAGCGTAGAGATCGCGGCGCCGGGCCGATCTTTCAGTGGAACGTTTCCTGTTCCAAGCTGACGTAGCGCTGGAGCGCTAGTCCATGGTTGGGGCCGGGCTGGGATCGAGCCCGAACTGGGCTTCGTGCCGGGTGATCGCCTTGTGTTCGTCGCGGGCGAAGAGGTCGAAATACAGCAGCGTCCAAACACAGTATTGCAGGGGCAGAATCAGGATTGCCCCGGCCATCGAGGCCATGTCGGCGATGATCTGGGCGATCTGCGAAGGCGCCGCGCCATCCTGGATCTGCGCTCTGAGCACCAGGAAAACACCCGGCAGCTCGAAGGGCGCCAGCAAGAGCGCGGCCACGAATACGGTCAGAATGGTGATGCCGAAGACGCGCAGCCGGCTGCCGCGGGTGAGCTCCCAGCTTCGTCCAAGCGCTTTGCGCGCGCCGAGCCCTTCGAGCACGATCGCCTGGGCCATCACCGCCCAGGCTACGGCCAGAAAGATCGCAATCGGGATGCCGACGACCGTGATGATGAGGGAGACGACGATCACGCCGATGAGGTACATCGCCTTGACGACCGTGAAGACGGAGGAGATGCTGTGATCAAAGGTGTCAAGCACCGAGGTCCGTCCGTGGAGCACCGCAAGGCCGGTGGCCGAGATCATCGCCGCGAGGGCGGCGGCGGTGGCGGTGACAAGCACGAGGTAGCTGAAGACACCAAGAAGGAAGTTGGCCATCAGATCGTCGCTGTTGTTGGCGACGAGCGCGAACAACAGCCGGATTAGACTGGCGGGAACCATCACAGTGGCCATGACTCCGATGAAGGTGGCGAAGTTCTCGAGGTAGAGGCCGATGGAATGGCCAATGATCTCGTTGAACGTCAGGGGACCGTCAATATTCCGCCGGCGTTCCATAGCGCCTCCTTTTCGGAGTATCCGCAACAGGCGATGCCGGGCCTGGCGCGGAAGATCCACGTCCCCATACTGCTGAGAGGAGCATTTCTGGTCGATAGGAGTGGAGTACTGGTTGACGCCTGCGCTCGATGCCTCAGAATACATATGCTGGAACAAGGGGAATCGTCCCAGAAGGTTTCCTGACTCGTGTGCTCGCCCGGCGATGCTGCAGCGAGCTAGACCTGGACACCGCCGGCTAGCGCGGACATTGGAGCAATTGAGATGACAACGCCTGACTCTCTGGAAATTCCGCGCGCGGCCCGTGCGCTCCTGGAGGCGCCCTACGCCCAGTATCTTGATGTTGCGACGCTGTTTGATGTTCAGGTCGCCGCCAGGCAGGGGCTGCGGCAACCTGAGGAGTTGCTCTTCAGGACAATCCATCTGGTCTCGGAGCTATGGTTGCGGCTAGCCGGGGCGGAGATTGAGCGGGCGTTGGAGGAGCTCGGCGAAGATCGCATCGTCCGGGCCGTGCGGCTGATCCGGCGCGCCGACGAGGCGGTCCAGCGGGTGACCGAGGCATCGCGAATGTTCCAGGCGATGCCGGCCGCCGAGTACCATCAGTTCCGAACGTCTCTCGGCAGCGCGAGCGGCCTCCAGTCTCCCGGTTACGCCTACGTCCGGTTGGTGAGCAGCCAACTGGCGGAAGCGCTGAACTCACTGATTGGCGACGACGACCGGCTCTTTCACGTCTACATGGAGGAAATCGACACCCCGCTCTATACATTCTGTGAAGCGCTGCTCGACCTCGATGTCAGCCTGGACCGGTTCCGTGCCAGCCACGTGCAGATCGCCCAGCGGTTCCTCGGAGATTCGACCGAGGGCACCGGTGGCCAGGGCGTCGCCTATCTGCGAAACCATATCGGCCAGCAACACTTTCCGCGCCTCTGGGCGCTCCGGACCCGGCTGGCCGAAGCGTCCGGCGCTGTTTCCTATGGGTATGGAGGGGCCAGATCAATTCCTGACTGAGTTGGTCGTGAAAGAGTTCTATATCGCCAGTCATACAGCGCCTTCCGCAAGCATTTAGGGTGAGGCGGTGACTCATCCTCAATGCCATCGTAGGGGTGAACCTTGTGTTCACCCGCGAACGTACGCGGTCTTCGGGCCGGGTAGGGACAAGCCCTACCCCTACGATATTCGCAGGGCTTTCCCTCTCCAGCACGCAGTATCTTCGAGGTCGGGTGTTGAGTCAAGTAATGCTTCCCAACGTGCGTGATGCATGCCCGTGCGGATTCGCCGAGCATGGCCATTCCTTGACATCTCGTCACGGGAATGTGAAACTGTGGGTGTACGTACACCCTTGGACCGCTGCTGTGGGCTTGCAATTCAGATGGTGGCGGCGGTCTTGAACGAGCATGGAGGACGTGACAATGGCGACGCAACTGGCCGAACGGGTGATGGTTCTTGCCGGGACCCGGGACGGTCTCTATATGTTCAAGAGCGATCTCAGCCGGGAGCAGTGGTCTATCTGCGGCCCCTTCCTCTCGGGGTACGATGTCAGTCATGCGATTCTGGATCCCCGCGACGGTGAGACGATCTGGGCGGCGGCGAACGGCAATGGTGAGGCGGTGATCTACAAGTCACCTGACCGTGGCCGGACCTGGGAACGGGCCGGGGAGCCCTTCGATGCCGAGTTGATCTGGCACGTGGCCCCTGCGCTTGACGATAGGCCGGACTCAGTCTACGCCGGGGTGATGCCGGCGATGCTCTACCGCTCCGACGATCGCGGGCAGACCTGGCAGGAAGTCGAGGGCCTGGCGAAGCATCCCAGTCGCGAGGAATGGTGGCCGGGCGGTGGCGGGATGTGCTTGCATACGATCGTGACCAACCCGCTCAAACCCAAAGATCTCCTCGTTGCCATGTCCGTTGGTGGCGTTCTGTATTCCGAGGACGGTGGAGACACCTGGGAACCGCGCAACGCCGGTACCATCTCCATGGCCGAGGAATGGTCTAAGGAGGCGGGCCGTCCGGCAACGCACGACGTCCACCGTTGCACCCACAAGGTTGCCCGGCATCCGGATAATGGACTGCTCTTCCAGCAGAATCACGTCGGCGTCTATCGCTCTTATGATTATGGCCGTGAATGGCAAGACATTAGCGAGGGATTGCCGGATCGATTCGGCTTTGTGATCGATGTCACCCGCGATGGCTCCGTGTACGTTATCCCCCAGCATGACTGGGAGCCGGACGTTGGTGTGCGGGTGACCGGCCAGTTGGCGGCGTATCGTAGTCGAGATTCCGGCGATAGCTGGGAACGTCTCACGAACGGCCTCCCTGAGGTTGAGAATATGACTCTCTACCGCGAAGGCATGTCGACGGACCACTGTGATGAAGGCGGGGTCTACTTCGGCACGAGTGACGGCGTGCTGCACTTCACCCGCGACGGCGGCGATAGTTGGCATCAGCTGGCCTCTGGCCTGCCACCGGTGCGCTCGGTGGCTTGCGAGCATTTCACACCCTAGCTGGCCGGGCGGAGTCGCCGGAAGTCCACGACAACTCAAGGGCACGGGCTATGGCAGAACCTCGATCTTCAGCTGGCTAACCCGCTCGGGATGAGCCAGCAGTTCGATCTCGGCCACCTTGCCGTCGCGGATCGTGAACCCGAATACCACCCGAGGCGTGCCGCCGGGAGCCCAGACCGCGCCCGGCACACCGTCGATCAGCGCAGTTTGTGCGGCTTGTGCCCGCCCGTCGAACTGTTCGGCCACTGCTTCCGCTCCCTGGAGATCCGACGAAAGCCAACCGCTTCGCATGCCCATCCGCAGCGCCGTCTCGTCGGCCCGCAGCACGACATCTGGGTCGAGCAGCGCCAGCAGCGCCTGAAAATCGCCAGCGCGCGAGGCCCTGAAGAATGCCTCGACAATATGTTGCTGCCGTTCGACGTCCTCCGCACGGCCATCCTCCGATACGCCCTGCACCCGCTGGCGGCCACGGCTGGCGAGCTTGCGGGCAGCGGCCGGCGAGCGGCCGACGATGCTGGCGATCTCCTCGAAAGGCACGCCGAAGACGTCATGCAGGATGAACGCCACCCTCTCGGCCGGCGACAGGCGCTGGAGCACTCGCAGCATGGCCTGTCCGACCGATTCCGCCAGCATCGCCTCGCGCTCCGGATCGGCGGCGTCCGGAATGAATGGGCCGTCCAACGCCAGCGGCTCTTCGCGCCGCGCCTTCCGCGAGCGCAGCATGTCGAGACAGATGCGCGCCACGACTGTGGTCAGCCAGCCGCTCAGGTTCTCGATTTCGCTGGCGCCGGCACGGCTCAGCCGCAGCCAGGTCTCCTGCACGGCGTCGTCGGCCTCGCTGGCCGAGCCGAGCAGCCGGTAGGCCACGGCGTGCAAGCGTTTGCGCTCGACTTCGAAGCGTTCCGCCAGCAATTGCGTATCCATCGGTCACATTCTTTCGTCCGGTTTCGTCATAGAGTTGAGGAGCCAGGCGGCTCAAGCGACAGAAAGGGTATCGAACATGAAGATTCAGCTCATGAGCATCCACGTCGATGAACAGGAGAAAGCTCTCCGCTTCTACACCGACGTGCTGGGTTTCGTCACGAAGGCCGACGTCAGCAATGGCCCCTATCGCTGGCTGACGGTGGTCTCACCCGAGGAGCCAGACGGCCCCGAGCTCCTGCTGGAGCCGAATGACAACCCGGCTGCGCAGACTTACCAGCAGGCGCTGTTCGAACAGAACATCCCGGCGGCGATGTTCTTCACCAACGACGTGCAGGCCGACTATGAGCGCATCGGAGCGAACGGGGGCAAGTTCACGATGCCGCCAACCGAGGTCACCGGCTCGATCATCGCGCAACTCGACGACACCTGCGGCAACCTGATCCAGCTGACGCAGCTGAACTGGCAGGGGTAGCGCCAGCCCCCGTCAGCCAGATTGATTCCGCGTCATTGGGGCCGGTACCGCCGATCAGATAGACTGTGCCAGTGTCGAGCTATTCAAGTAACTGTTCGACACCGGCGCGGTCCGGCTGGAAGTGATATCGGGATACGCGCTGGATCAGATCTCTTGATAGAGCTTGAGATCTGGGATCCGTTCGAAGTGGCGACGATTGCGCGTCACAACGGTAAGATCATGATGCAGCGCGGTTCGGCGTGCCTTGCTGTTGAAGATGACCGCGAACGATCGCGAAGCGCTGCATGATCTCCACATTGAGCGGGACGAGCTCGACACCTTCCATGAACTCGTCGAGAACCCGTAGCGATTCGGTGGGATCGGACGCGTAGTGCGCGCCCTGGCAAAGCTCAGCGTAGGTGATGTGGCTGACGGCCAGGCCTTCCGGGACTAACTCGAGCAGCGTTTGCCTCGCTTGGCTTTGTCCGTGAAAGGAATCAACGATCCAGTCCGCATCGATCAAGTAACGGGTCATAGCCTGACGGGCGGACGCGTTGAAACTGCCGAGCGGCGACGGTAGATGTATTCGAGGAACGCCTCGGCATCGAAATCCTTCCGCCCACCGGCTGTGGCTTTGATTGCGGCGATCGATCTCTGGACCGCCTCAGGGGTAGGTTTCTTGCCTTCACTGGATGCCAGTTCGAGCGTATAGCTCTCGCCGTCAACCAGGATCTCGATCGGCTTCCCTCCCGCGACCAGCGCTGAAACGAGTTCAGCAACGTCGCTTTCGGATGTAAAGGTCTTTGGTGTCTCAGCCAACGGATCGACTGCCTTTGTCTTTGAGTGGCTATCGTCTGCGATTGTCCGACCCTAGTGTACGGCGAGCAGCTGCCCGGCCTGCTGGACCCGCTGGTCGATTCCGGCAAATCGATCATTGTCATCGAGTACTACCAGGCGGTCATGGCCCACGACGGCGGCCGGATCGTCACGAAGCCCCCTGACCTCGCCGCCGCTCGCTGTCCTCTCGCTGACCAGCGCCTCGCGGCCTACATCGGCGCCTGTTTTTGGACCGGTCGTATGCTTGGGAGGAAACGCAGCGCGACAACCAGAGGAGTTCCCAGAACGATGGCAAACCGACTTGCAGACGAGACGAGCCCCTATCTACTCCAGCATGCGAACAATCCGGTCGATTGGTATCCGTGGGGTGAGGAGGCGCTCCAGAAGGCGCGCGATGAGGACAAGGTCATCCTGCTGTCGGTCGGCTATTCGGCTTGCCACTGGTGTCACGTCATGGCTCATGAGAGCTTCGAGAATGACGCTATCGCGGCTCAGATGAACGAGATGTTCGTCAACATCAAGGTCGATCGCGAGGAGCGTCCGGATATCGACGCGCTCTACATGGCTGCTGTACAGGCCATGACTGGCCATGGCGGCTGGCCGATGACGGTCTTCCTGACGCCCGATGGAAAGCCATTCTATGGCGGTACCTATTTCCCGCCGAGCGACCGCGGCGGGATGCCGGGCTTCCCGAGAGTCTGCACGGTGTCTACGAGGCGTATCGGGACCGGCGCGAGCAGGTCGATGAGAGCGCCGACCATCTCGCCAATCGCTTCGACGAGGTATTCCGCGGCGAATTACCGGCGAGGCGCTCCGGCCAGCGTTGTTCGATATCGCGTTCGACAATCTCTCACGACAGTACGACGAGATGAACGGCGGCTTCGCGGGCGCGCCGAAGTTTCCG
This sequence comes from uncultured Chloroflexia bacterium, assembly GCA_963709995.1. Lineage (GTDB taxonomy): Bacteria > Chloroflexota > Chloroflexia > Thermomicrobiales > CFX8 > JAUIIK01. Next base: position 17,052 of record CAVPYN010000015.1, read on the forward strand.
GCGGCGATGACCGTCGATCTGCTGTTGCGGATCCACCATCGGACCGGTAATGGGCAGGCGCTGTCGATGGCAGATCACACTCTCGACAGGATGGCGCGTGGCGGACTCTACGACCAGGTCGGTGGAGGGTTTCATCGCTATACGGTCGACGCAGTCTGGCTCGTGCCGCACTTCGAGAAGATGCTCTACGACAATGCCCTGCTGGCCGATGTCTATGCTCAGGCCTTTCAGGCGACCGGGGAGGAGTTCTACCGGGTGATCGCGGAAGAGACGCTCGACTATGTGCTGCGTGAGATGACGTCGCCGGAGGGCGGTTTCTACTCGACCCAGGACGCCGACACCGAGGGCGAGGAAGGCAAGTTCTACGTCTGGACGCCGGGTGAAATCCGCGACGTGTTGGGGGATGACGGGGACGATGTCGATCGAATTGCTCGGGCTTACCGAACGCGGCAACTTTGAAGGCTCGAACGTGCTCTCGATCCCGGATCAGGAAGACCGCATGCGCTGGCGCGACAGGCATTTCTCCGCCTGCGCCAACGCCTCTACGACGCGCGGGAGGAGCGCATTCGGCCCGGTCGCGACGATAAGATCTTGACCTCCTGGAATGGCTTGATGATGCGGGCGTTCGCGAACGCGGCCTGGATGCTTGAAGAGGATCACTTTGCGATGGCCGCCAGGAGCAGCGCGCACTTTCTGCGTAATCATCTGGAGGAAGATGACCGGCTGCTCCACACATATAAGGATGGTCGAAGCCCGCATCGACGGCTTCCTTGAGGATTACGCATTCTTGATCGATGGTCTGCTGGCGCTGTACCGGGCAACCTTTGAACCCGAGTGGATCGAATGGGCGGAGCAACTCGCGCGCGTCGCGATCGAGGATTTCTATGACGCGGACGCGGGAGCGTTTTACGATACGTCAGTGAGTGGCGAGCAGCTGATTGCCCGCCCTAGAGATGCGTTCGACAACGCGACTCCGTCTGGCAACAGTGTGATCGTCGACGTGTTGACCCGGCTGGCTCACCTTGTCGGCGACGTCGAGTTCTCGCGGTTGGCGAGGGGCGTGATCGAGGAGCACGTCGCAGTTGCATCCGAACACCCGCATGGGTTGTCGCGGCTGCTTTGCGCCGCCGACTTCGCGACCGGGCCAAGTGCCGAGATAGCGCTTATTGGATCGCGGGCCGACGTAGGACGGCGAGAGATGCTGGCGGCATTGCGGGACGAGTACCTGCCTCGGGTCGTCGTTGCCGCGGCTGAGCCAGGGGACGAGTCGTCCGCAGCGATTGACCTTCTCGTTGAGAGGAACCTGGTTGATGGCCAGCCCGCCGCCTACGTCTGTGTCAACCACGCCTGCCAGATGCCAGTAACCGACGCGGGAGCAATGCTGGACCAGGCGCGGGGCATCACCACGGGCGATAGCCGGTAGTTCGGAAGATTTCCAACGGCGTGCTTATCGCCGGCCGGGCAGCCCGACACCGGGAGCGGGACGTTCGAGGAGCACTTCGTGGCGGAAGCGGAAGAGTTCGGCGGGACGTCCACCGGTCTGGGTTGTATCGCCGGTACCCTCGACGAGTCCGGCGCGTTCGACGAGCCGTCGAAAATTCTGCTTGTGGAGCCGTGTGCCGCTGAGCGCCTCGACGACGCGCTGAAGCTGGGACAGGGTAAACGTATCCGGCAGCAGCTCAAAGACGACCGGACGATACTGGATCTTTCCACGAATCCGGCTCAACGCCGTGGCGACGATCCGGCGGTGGTCGAACGCCAACGAGCGTCCCGGGACGAGTTCTGCCGTCCTGAGGAAGCCTGGCTCGCCGGTGAGCACGCTTTGATCCTGGTGGTATTCGTCGACGAGCCGCGCTTCCCAGAGCAATTCGTAGCGGTCTAGCGCGCGTTCTGGATCCCAGGCGGAGATGCCTGTGCCGAAAGCAATCGCGATGCGCTCGCGGCGAATCGAAGCCAGGTCGGGATTGGGACACGAACTTGCCCATGCATCCAACGCCGGGAGAATGGTTGCGCTGATGACGGTGGGAGTTCCGTCACGATGATCCTCCCATGGATAAAGCTGGTACCAATCCTGCCACCAGGCGTCGCTTGACCGGGGGAGCGCCTGTTCGCGAATCAGAGCGAGATAGGTGACGGAGAGTACCCGCGCAGGTTCTGATTGCTCGCGATTCAGGTCGCCGAAGGTGTAGAGCTGTTCAACGTATCCAAGTTCGAGTCCGGTGCGCTCTCGTACCCAACGGCGCAACCCCAGTTCGAGCGTGCGGTCAGTATCGGCATCGAGCGGGCCATATGGAAGCGTTGGCGCGGCGTTCTCAGCTCCCCGAATCGTCAGGATGCGAGGTGTTTCGTTGGTGACGGTGATGATGACGGCGTTGAGACGAATGGCAATCGGCGGTGGCACGTCTTGCTTCCGGTTGACCTTGGACGAACCCTGTTGTGGCGTCTAAGTCTACCCGGTTGCCGCGCCCGGCTGGCAGGCAGATTATGCAGCGACGATGTCACGTTTCCCGAAGGACCCGCCGAAACAGTGGACGGATATCTTTGGAGCCGGGCTAGATGCGGATCATTTGCTCGATGGCGTTCAGGTGGTCGACCATGACCGGTCGGATCTGGTCCTCGCTGATGCCAGGTTCGGTCAGGACGATCAGCCGCATGTCCTCGCCGTTGATCACCCGGATCGAACCGTGTGTAGAGGTTGCGCTCCAGTAGTCCGGATCGTGCTTGTCGCGTTCTTCCCTAGCGGCGGTCGTAGCCGCAATCAACTCGGCGTCAGGAATCGCCACCGCACTACTGGCCACCAGAAGGCCGTCGGGCGTGGTGATGACCGCGCCAAGGATGACGCGATACTCCAGCAGATCGAGCAATCGGCTTTCAACCCCGGTTCGGCGTGTGTTCGTTACCATGTGTCGTTCACTACTCCAGTCAGGTGACGTAATCCGGGGCCGCGGGTGGCCGGTGACTCCAAGAACGCTACATGCGAATCTCGCGCATGAGCCGGCGGGTAGCCATGGCCATCGATGCGTGATTGCGAGCCTGAGCGTTATCGCCTCGTCGACGATAGATGTCCGCCAGGAGGCGGTGCGCGAGGTCTGCCTCCAGATCATGATTGGCACAATCTTCAAGGGAGGCGATGACGGCGTCATGACGATCCGGCGAATGGCGAATCAGCCATCGATATTCGGTGAAAGCCTCGTGTATCTTCTCCCGATCGCGCAGGGCTTCGGCAAGCTCCCAACGCAAACTGTCATCCTGAGGATTCTGTTCGACCGCCGCTCGTAGGGCTGCCAGATCGTCGCCACTTTGGGATGAAAGGGAAACAGCCGTTGCGCCGCGAGATGGCTCCGCATATCCTGCGGCCGTTTCCGGCATGTCGACGCCGATCTCCCGATCTCCCCGGATAACGCCCTGGCTGACGAGCCGATCCTTCGCCGTTCTTGTGCGGCTAAAGATCTTCTCGTCGGAGACCAGGCGTTCCGCAGTGGGATTCGATAGAAAATCGGACCCAGGAGGAGGCTCCTGCGGTGGTGCGCTGATTTCTGGCCCTGGAACCGGCTCAAAAGGTTCATCACCGTGGTCCTGGTGCATCCGATCGAGATTCTGACGTGCCGCTTCTTCAACTTCAGCCATGCGCAGCGCAAAATTCGGATCCACCGCGCCACTGCCTAACTCGCGTGTGATCTCCATCGACGGATCGTCCGTGAATGGGTCATCAGCGAAATGGTCTGACTGTGGCTCTTGAGACGCTCCGATGGCTCCGTTCGAACCTACTCCCTCGATGAGGCCATCAATGTCGATGTCCATCTCACCTTCGGCGCCGCCTTCCTGGCGCTCCCACGGCAGCACGCCGAACTCGAATGGTTCGTCGTTCGCTATGTCATCGAATTCTTCAATCGCGAACGGTTCAACACCGGGCACTTCACTGATGTCGACAACATGCCCCGCCTGCTCGTCTATTGCAGGCGGATCGTGAACTTCTTCTGATGCGAGGTTGTCGAGCTCGTCGATCGGGCCAGGTCTAATAGGAGGACTGGCTGGCCGGACGGCAGTGACATAATCCATATCCTCATCGTCGAGCGCGAATGGCTCGATTCCGAGTTGGTCGATGTCGAGGAGTTCATCCATCGATTCCGTGGCTCCTGGGGTTGCGGAGGCCAGTTCCGCATCGATATCGTCCCACCCGTCGGCGAGAGAGGGGATTGTTGGAGCATTCTCCCCGCCAGGCCCCTCGGACGAAACAATCGGGGCGCCATCCACCGCGGTTCGGGACGGATCAAAAGGCGCGAGCCCTTCGTTTCCGAGTTCTCCCAGCAGCCGGGTGAACCCGGTGCCGGCCGGAGCGCCGGCGGCGCCTGGTTCCTGCGTTGTTTCCGTAACCGGCTCGATGATGGCATCTGATTCTGGCGGGTTTGTTGGGTCTGCCTCTAGCTCTTCAACATCATGTGGACCAAGAAGAACTGTCTGCTTGTCCTCAGCGTCGATGTCAGCTATATCGATTTCATCATCGACCTCCGGGAGTTCAGGGAACTCGTCGGACGCCAATCCCGAAGCGACGTTGAGGCTGCCGCCAGCGGCGAACACACCGGGAGCCTGTTTTGGAGGACTGCCACCGATCTGAACTGCATCCGGATCCTCGATGCGAATGTCAAAGTCAATGTCGGCATCCTCGAAGAATCCGCGCTCCCCTGCCGGGACGGAGTTGTCTTCCGCTCCAAATTCGTCCAGGCTCATTGGCTCAATGCCATCGAGATCTTCAAGATAGTCGCCGAGAACTTCTTCGTCAGGAGGATCGCTTTGATCGCCGCTGGCAGCCGCGGCCGCCAGCCCTGCGGCTGCTCCGATAAGCGCGCCTCCCAGAACCGAACCCCCTGGCACGCTGCCTGGAGAGGAGGTCGATTCATTGATGACCGCATCTTCGGTCTGGAGAACTTCCTCGTCGAGAACATGCTCGATCAGCTCTACGGAAGGCTGGTCAGGATCCAGTGCCTCGACTTCAACAGTGTCAGGTTCTTCTTCGGTGAGGTCTTCTGGCACAAAGGATGACGTTGAGAAGCCGGCCGTGGCTGGATCAGGGTCGTCGGCAAACTCCTCGGGGCTGATTGGTTGGAGATCATCCAGATCCGCAATCCGATGGGCCTGCGTGCCCTCATCCGGCTGGAACGAGAAGTCGGGCGCGGGCACTGGCACGAACTGCGGGCGCTCGTTGACGACTGCATCGACCCGCTCAGTAACAATCGGCTGTCCCTCCGGGTTGACCAGGAGGAAGTCAGCGTCAGCTAGCGAGTTCCGACTTACCATGGCTGTTGCAAGCGCGCTGTCCGGATCGAACCGGTGGAGACGTTCCCGGAGCATTTCAGCTTCGGCCTGATTCCCGCTGCGATGTTCGATATCTGTAAGGATGACCAGCGCTGGGACGAGCCCATCGTTCTCTTTGAGAAATTCACGTGCGATCTCAGCGGCATCGGTGTCTTCACCCAGTATCCACAGGGTCTCGGCAAGCCCCATCCAGAGGTCAATCCGGTCCGGCAGGGCGATGAGGGCGGACTGGTATTCCTTGATAGCTCTCCTGAGTCGCCACGCTCCTGCGTGGATCTGCGCCAGGGCGGCATGAGTGAGTCGGAGCCTGCCATCCGCGCCATAGCGCTTCTCGGCGACTCTGGTGATCGTCTCACGATAGCGAGCCTGCTCCGGCGCAAGTTCCCAGGCAACCTGGCAGTAGGCAAGCGCATGATCGAGAATGCCCCGGTCCTCGGCGATCAGCCCAAGCCCCAGATAGGCTGATGCTTCGCGAGGGTCATGGGCGAGAAGTTTCGCGAACCATGGTTCCGCCTCGCCCGGCTGTCCCTGTTCGAGATACGCCTGACCCAGCAGCCGTTGGGCAGCAGTGTAGGAGGAATACTGATCGATGATCCGTGAGCACGATTCCACGACAGACCGATAGTCTCCGCTGTCGAAGGCAGTCTGTGCCTGCTCGATCGCCTCACAAAGAGAGATGCTCATAGCTCACCTGTACCCTTGAACGGTTAGTGCCCCGCCACGCCGGGCTCGGTTTCAATCAAGCGTTTCTGACAAGATGCCGACCGTGGACGGCGGGTAGCAGAAAACGCGGCACTTGCATTATATGGAGCCCAGATCAATTCCCATACCATAATTGATAGCCGATTTCTCCCAAAATGCTATCGAAGTGGCCCTAACGCCAGTCACTTGTGATCCGGACTGTGTGGCCATATACAGCTTCTCCTATCTGCATGGATGGCTGTTGCTCGAAGAACATCCGGACCTACTGGCAGACGTTTTCCTGATGGAATGGGGCTGGAGGCGAATTCAGGATGCTTGATCTGAGGACCAATCCTTCCAACAAGCATGGAAATCTGTTTTGGGAATGGGCAAAAGAATTGTGTACTCGCGGTCTGGGTACTATTGTATTGACATACAAGTGACCTTCATCTACACTGCAGTGGAGGCCAAAATGGGGTCGGTGGTTGATCTCACTCTTGAGATCAACCAAGTATCGGAAGGGCATTCCGTGAAGAAGCTCAGAGGACGCGCGCTTTACGCCGCACTGTGGCTTAGTGGCATTCTTGCGTTAGTGATTGCTTCTGGCGCACCGAATCGCATGTAGCCACACTCATTTCCAGTGAGTGACAACAGCCCGCCAAACAAGGCGGGTTGTCTCTTTTTATGCTCCCCCAAACGTACGAATGCATCAGGACCTTCTGCTCTCTTCAAGCGGTTTCCCAACGGCGACAATAGTAAAATGAAGTCGGGCTCTCCTGGGGGACTGACTTAGCAAGATGCTTTCCTCGTCCTGCTGCCGCGGGGCGTTGTGGGTATCCGTGAAGCGACGCCGGGAAGCGGGACAATACGATCTTGAATCAGGATCGATTTCACATCCTCAAGTGCCGGGTCTACATCGCTCTCGTCGCCGTATTGGCGCTGAGCTTCCTGATCGTTTCATTTGCAACCGTTCCCGTGGAGCTTACAACCGAAATCGTCGTCATCGCGGCGGTGCTGGTTATCTTGAGCCTGATCTTCGAGATCGGGATCGCGTTCCCGCTTCTCATCACCGGCGCCACGAGCTTCTCGACCGTCACCTTCATGGCGATGATCTTCCTGCTTCCGTTTCCACTTCCAGCGTTGCTTGGCGCCGTTGTGGTGCTGGTTAATGATCTCTGGGAGCGTAAGCCCCTCAAGAGCGTCATCTTTAACCCATCCAACTACGCGCTGACCTTCGGTCTGACATCGCTTATCTGGTTCTGGTACAGCAACGGGCGGCCGCTGCACGAATTGCCACTAACGATCCAGTCGCTGGCGGTCATTCTGAGCATCATCATCGTCTTCTATGTCGTGAATGTCTTTACCCTCAACGGGTACTTTGCGATCGACAACCGGCGCCCGTTCTTCTACATCTGGCTTACCCAGGATGCCGATTTTCTGCTTCCCTATGTCAGTCTTCAGGTGGTCGGGGTGCTCTTCGCCGCGTTGTGGGGAGCCTCGCCAGTTGCGATCCCGTTCCTCGTTGTCCCGGCGGTGACGACCTATCTCGCCTTCGAAACGATCAAGCGTTTGCAAGGGCAGACGCAAAAGGCAATGATCGCGATGGCCGACGCCATCGACGCCCGAGACCCGTACACGGCACAACACTCGCAACGGGTCACCGAAATTTCGGTGCGGATCGCCGAGGTATACGGATTGCCAGCGCGAGAGATCGATCGCGTCGAACTGGCTGCGCGCGTCCATGACCTGGGCAAGATTGGCATCAGCGACGCGATCCTCAACAAACCTGGCCAGCTTGAAGATCATGAGTGGGATTTGATGAAGGCGCACCCGGCCATCGGCGAGCAGTTGCTTGGGCCCTATCGCCAGTTCCGTCACGAGTCGTTTATCGTCCGGCATCATCATGAGCGCTGGGATGGGCGAGGGTATCCCGACGGAGTATCCGGAAACGAGATTCCGATCGGCTCCCGGATCATCGCCGTGGCGGACGCGTACGACGCGATGACTTCCGACCGGCCATATCGCAAGGCGTTGAGTCAGGAAACTGCCGTCGACGAGATTCGGAAAGGCGCCCTGTCGCAATTCGATCCTCAAGTTGTCGCGAGCTTCTTGCACGTAGCCGATGAACGCACGAGGGTCACACCGATCACGCGCGTTCCCGAGCATACCCCCGCTGCATTCCCCGAAGAGGAAAGCAGAGCATCCGCCGCCACCTGAGCCGGTTCACGTGTTCTGTTACAACAATTGAAATTTCTTGCCGCGCCGTTGACCGGGACTGAGGCGTCGCGTCTACTGTCGATACAATATAGTCCGAAGGTTCAGCCTTCGCCGCCGATCCGGTAGTCGAGGAGATGAGGATTACTCGATGGTGCTGTTGCCAGCTGTCCTGATCGGACTGGTGATTGGTCTGCTCACCGGCGGGTCGATGGTTGGTTTCAGCGTCGTGCGATTTCGTCATCTGTGGTTGATGGCCGTCGCGCTCATTGTCCAGGTCGTGATCTTCACCCGCCCCGTCGGTACTTGGGATTTCACTTTGGAATATGGCCCGTACATCTACATCGCAACGATCTTAATGACGCTAGCCTTCATGGCGCTCAACCTTCATATTCCAGCACTCCGGTTGATATTGATTGGCGCGCTGTTGAACGGCGCCGCGATTATCGCAAATGGCGGGTATATGCCCCTGTCGAACGAAGCGATGCGCATTTCGGGATTGGATGAGCGTTTCGAACGGGAACTTGATCCTGAAACGGCGACCGTCGATGTGCAACTGACGAACAACAAGCGGGTTGACGACGACACACTGTTGGTGTTTCTTGGCGACTTCATCCCGGTGCCGTATGGCCCAACTGGCCCGACCGTCATCTCCATCGGTGACATCCTGATAGCGCTCGGCGGCGCTGTTGCAACCGCAAGAGTGACGCATATGCGCCCGGCAGAGGATGTGCCAGATGATAGTGACGGTCTGCCAGCCGGTGAGGTTGCGTCGAACTAGCGTTGGTCAGCTCGCGTTGCGTCGCCGTCGACGAACCGGCGCTGGCCTAACCATCGCCCATCTCGTCACCATCGTCATCCTCTTCAAATTGGAACTCGAAGTCATAGGCTGAAACAGCAATGACTTGCACTTCGAAGTCGTCGAACGGGTTGTCGCTGCTAGTAGACGGGAGATCAGACCCTGCCGCTCCAGCATCCGGATCGGGGATGGGCGGGCCAACAACCGGCTCGGTCGAATCATCGCCAGTTTCCTCATCAGGTTCGACAGCCGGTGGAGGTTGATCGGCTTCTTCGTCAAAGATAATCGGCTCGACGCTTTCGGGTTGTGATACCGACGAGATCGGTTCTTCCCCTTCGCCGTCACCATCGTCCTCGTCGGAATCATCGTCAACTTCGCTCGTTAGCCCGGTGTTGATCACCGGCGCTGGTTCTCCAGTGACCGCGTCGCCAACTTCGTCGAAACTCAAATCACCGCCGCTACCAGCGAAGATATCGTCACCCTGAAGGACTTCTTCTGCCGTTTTCTCTTCAATTTCTGGCAAATCCAACGATTCGCTGTTGCGAATGGAAACACCCTCGGCTTCGTCTGCTTCTGCATCATCTCGCCTCACGATGGCGTCAAAGACGTCGAGGTTGCTGGAGTTTTGGGATGTCTTGGGGTTGAGATCGACCACGAGGGAATCCTTTCTGGAGTGAGGCATGCAATCATCTCCACTCTATTGCAGCCGGTCGCACCCTCCCTGTCGCGGCGGATACAGCTTTGTTGTCGTGCCGGCAACAGCCAGGATCAGCGCTGGCGAAACGGGAGGCGGAAGACGAACCCGGCGGCAACCGTGGTTACGGTGGCAATGATGATCGGGCCGATGACCGTTCACTGTGGGGGCGGGACGCCGCGAAGCATTACCTCCTGGAGACCGATGATGCCGTAGGTAACCGGCAAGAGATAGGAAACCAGTCGCACTAGTGGCTGGAGATTGTCTGTTGGTAGGAAGAACCCGCTGAAGAAGACCGAGGCAAGGAGCAGGATCATAGCGAGTTGCACGGCCTGTGTCTCTGTCTTGACCACAGCTGAGATGAGGAATCCCACGCCAAGCGACGCCGCGAGCACGAGACCGATCACCAGAACCAGATCCGGGGTATCTCCAAGTGACGAAACGTTCAGTCCGAAGAGAATGACCAGGGCAAGTATTGCGCTCAGAAGCGCGCCGAGAAGGAAGTAGGAAAGATACTTGCCGAGCAGCACCTCCTGGGCGTTGACCGGCGCAACGCGAAACATCTCGATCGTGCCCTGGAGTCGCTCGCGCACGAGAGCGAGCGCTGCCAGGGTGATGGCGATGTGCTGGATGAGAAGCGCGAGGACCGCCGGAGCGTAGAATTCAACGACGTCCGGAGACGTTGGGGCAAGGTTGTCTTCGTTCGAGACAAAGGGCGAAATCAGCACATCGACCGGAATGGCGGGCAGTCGCGCGGCATCCACTTCGTATCTATCTCGTTGCTCGCGCACGAAACCAACGTCGCTGGCGATCTCTTCCGTTCCAGCGTCGCGTGTCGTGATCCTGGTCAGCATATTCGTCAAGCCGGTCTGAATCTGGGTCAGGTGTCGATCGAGCGCTTCGAGCGTCTTAACTGGCGGGCTTTCCGGCGCCCCGGTCGCACCAACCGCGGCCCCAGTCGCCAGGAGGACCGCCGGAACTGATTGACGCTCTCTTGTGTCTCTCCGGTCAGAACCCGAAGACCCTGCAGTTTTTGTTCGGCTGCCTCTTGATCACCAGCATCGAGCGAGGCGTTGGCCTCTTCGAGCCCGGCGTCGAGGGCTGCAGGATACTGGTTGAGCTCACTCAGGCTCGACCTGGATTGGCTGATGCCCTGCTGAAGGACTTCGCGCTGGACAATCTGGTTAATTTCGGCGGTCTGGACGCGCGAGTAGAACTCTAGCCAATTGCTCTGGAATGGAGTGAGCTCATTGTAGAAGACATCGATTTCCGCCGCACTCCCGGCGGTGATCGTCTCGAACGCATCCTCGGGAAACGCGACGACAAGATCGATCTTCCGGTCGCGCAGCTCAGCGAGCGCTCTGCCCCGGTCGGTGCTGACGCTGCCCAGGACTAGAGGGGAGACGAAGCTTTCTTCATATGCGGCGCGATCGGTGCTGAGATCGCTCCCGGGCGGGATGACGAGCACGGTCCTGATGGGAGGTGTGCGGCCGTCATAGCCGATGCCGAAAAGCAGCAGGACGAGGAATGGCGCAACGATAAGCGCGAGGATGAGCTGCGGTTGGCGGCGAATCTGGGTGATCTCTTTGCCGACAAACGATGCCGGGCGCAGGATCGCGCGCCACAACCGGCTAAACAGATAGCTCATCGCCACGATCCATGTCGGACTTACGCACCAGCTCGACGAACACCGCGTCGAGAGAGATCTGCACCTCTTCCAGTTCATCGATGCGACGACCGAGGTCACGCAGTTCATCTTTGAGCCGGGGGATTGCTTCGTGGGCGGCTACTACAACCAGCTCGATCTCATTTTGCGATATACGCTGGCCGTCCAGGACGAAATCCAGATCCAGGAGATGGCGGAGGAGCTCCAGTGAGAGATCTTCCGTCTTCAAGCGGACGACTTCTCCACCAAAGACCTGCTGGCGTAGTTCGTCCGGGGCGCCAGTTGCGACGACCCGGCCGGCGTTTATCAGGTAGATCCGGTCGCAGCGCTCGGTTTCGGTGATGTACTGGGTTGTGACGAGGAGTGACGCGCCATCCTGGCGGAGATCGTCGAACATCTTCCAGATAGACTCCCGCAGGACTGGATCGAGCCCGGCGGTCGGCTCGTCGAGCACGATCAATTCGGGCTGGTGAAGGAGCGTGGCGGCAAGAGCCACGCGGCGGCGCATTCCGCCAGAGATGTCGCTCGCCCGGCGGTCGCTTGCGTCGGTCAGCTCAAGCTGGTCGAGCAGTTGCTTGATGCGCTCGCGCCGCTGGCGTGGCCCCAGACCGTAGAGCCCGGCCGCAAATAGCAGATTCTCGTGGATCGTCAGGTCGTCGTAGAGCAGGAAATCTTGAGGCAGGTAGCCGATGCGCTCCCGATCGGCACGATCGAACGTGGCGGCGCCGTGGCCGAAAACCTCAATTGTGCCGCGGGTTGGTTCATACAAACCGAGGAGCAAACGGATCGCCGTGGTCGTGCCGGAACCGCTTGGGCCAACAATGCCAACGATCTCACCGTCAAGGATATCCAGGTCGATGGCTTCAAGCGCCTGAACCGATCCGAAAGATTTTCCTACGCCGCGGGCGCTGGCGAGTGTGCTGATAATCGACCTCAAATCGCAGAAACCGGCTGGCCAACTGGCGCAGTCTATCCTCGATAGGATTCGGGAACAGGGTGCTGTGATTCATCGAGCGGGTAGATCCCTGGGCACAGTTGCCAGTAATCGTAGGGTTGGTTGGCGGATTCCCCAAGTCGTGCTGTGTCCCCCGAAACGCTAAAACTCGAGATCCTCGTCGAGGTCATCGAAATCGTAGGGGCTGAATTCGTCGTCGACGCTGTCCGCTTCGAAAAGAGATGTGCCCACGAGTTCAAACGGCGTGTTCGTGTCAGGTTCGAAATCAATCGAGGGAGGATTACTGAACTCAAGCTCGCCTTCTTCAACAGGCTCCAGTTCAACATTGGAGAAATACGAAACCGGCGGCTCTTCAGAAGGTTGGCTATCCGGGTCGAACACGATCTCCGAAGAGATTTCGGGATCGTTCTCGTCGTTGATTGGCTCTTCCGGCAGGAATTCGAGCTTCTCGAACTCCTCAACCTGCCGGTCATCCACATGGTCTCGTCGCTCAATGAACATCGATGGTGCTCCTACAGCTTCCTAGATCTCCTGGCTATCATACGGCGCGACGAGATGATTAGCTGTTATCTGCGCTACACCTTGCCCATTTCCCGCCTCTATCGCCAAGGCTTGACGGAAGTCGTCGCTGCTGCTTGAATCAGAGGAGACAATTGAATATTCCGAGGGAGCAACGGGGGCTCGGGGGACGCCGGGCTGAGAGGGTAGCCAATCCGCTATCGACCGTTTGGGACCTGACCTGGGTAATGCCAGCGTAGGGATGTGACGATGTGCTCGGCGACGGAAGTCTGTCGAGCCGTCTCGGAAGGAAGAGCATCGCAACGCCGGTCAGGGGCGCCCCCTGGGCCCGGCGTTTTTGCATTGCCATGACTGTAAAGAACCAATCGATATCTGGATCAATGGGTGCGGCGGCTACTGGCGTCGAGCAGCTATCTGTGTCGAACCTTTCGGTGAGATTTGACAGTGTCGCCGTCATCCATCAGGTCAATCTTACCGTCTACCAGGGTGAGTTCGTCGCGTTGCTTGGGCCGTCCGGCTGTGGAAAGAGCACCCTGCTCAATGCAATTGTTGGACTTGTGGAGCCGGACTCGGGGCGAATTCGTCTGGGCGACAACATCGCCAGCAATCGTCTCGGCAAGGTTGCCTACATGCCCCAGCGGGATGCGCTGCTGCCCTGGCGCACAGTGCTGGAGAACGCGACCCTGAGCGCGGAGATCGGCGGACTGAACCGGCGTGAGGCGCGGGACCGGGCACGGGCCCTGCTGCCACGGTTTGGTCTGGAGGGTTTCGGCGATTACTACCCGGCATCACTTTCCGGCGGCATGCGCCAGCGGGTGGCCTTTCTGCGAACGGTGCTGACTGAGCAGGAGGTCATGTTGCTTGATGAGCCCTTCGGCGCGCTGGATGCCCTGACTCGCCGCTCGATGCAGGAATGGTTGCTGGGTCTATGGAACGATCTTGGCCGGACGATTCTGATGGTCACCCATGATGTCGAAGAAGCGCTGTTGCTAGCCGACCGGGTCGCGGTGATGACGGCCCGGCCCGGGACGATCAAGCGCGTGGATACCGTCAACCTTCCCCGCCCTCGCTCGATGGACATGATCGCCGAACCGGCGCTGGTTGAGCAGAAGATGAACCTGCTGCATTCGCTGCGGGCGGAGTTGGGCGATCAGGAGCATCTTAGGTGATTGACCTGGCGCGGCAAGAAGCTGTAGCGGAGCGATCGGCCACCCGCCGGATCGACCTGCGCTTTCTGGCGGGCTGGATTGTCCCGATCGTGCTGCTGGCCATGACCATCGTGATCTGGGAAGCCTGGGTCTGGATCGACGATACGCCAGCCTGGTTCCTGCCTGCTCCGAGCGCGATCGCTGCCGAGGCTGCTTCGTCGCGCGCGCTGCTCTGGCAGCACACCTGGACAACGTTGCAAGAAGTACTGGTTGGTTATCTCATCGCTCTGGTAGTCGGCATTGCGACGGCGCTGTTGATCGCCATGTCGTCTATTGCTGAACGCACGATCTACCCGTTGATCGTCGCCAGCCAGGCCATTCCGATTATTGCCCTCGCGCCGATCCTGCTGATCTGGTTCGGTTTTGGAATGACTCCCAAGGTCATCGTCGTTGTCCTGCTGTGCTATTTCCCGATCGCGGTGAACATGGCTGATGGCCTGCGATCGGCCGATGTCGACGCGCTCAATTTGCTGCGCAGCATGGGCGCCAGCCGCTGGCAGATCATGCGCATTGTTCGTGTACCTTCGTCGCTGCCATATCTCATCTCCGGCGCGCGGGTCGCTGCCGCGGTAGCCGTCATCGGGGCGATCGTCGGGGAATGGGTCGGCGCGTCCTCTGGCCTCGGTTATCTGATGACACGCGCGGCATCGCAGTTTCTGACGGCCCGCCTCTTCGCCGCGGTTGCTATCTCGGGAATCATTGGCGTTGCGCTCTTCGTGATCGTTGCGCTGGTTGGCAGGATGCTGACGCCGTGGAGCAGGGAAGAGGGATTAGGGAAGAGGGATTAGGGAAGAGGTTGGCATCGGGTTGGATGTGAGGGTTGTTGGCTGAAAGAGAGAGCTGGATAGAGATGAAGCTGTTGAACATTCGTTTGCTTGGGTTGCTGCTGGTTGTCATCCCGCTGGTAGTGGCATGTGGGGATGATGACGATGCTAGTGCTGAGCCAACGCAGGTCAGCGTCGCTCTGGACTGGTTTCCTTGGGCGCAGCATTCGGCGCTGTATCTCGCTCAGGATCGCGGATACTTTGAAGAAGAAGGGCTCGAAGTCGACTTCCACGTTCCGGCCAACCCGGAGGATGGCTTGAAGCTCGTTGGCTCTGGAGAAGAGGACTTCGCGATCTCGTACCAGGCCGACGTGCTCCTTGCCCGTGGCGAAGAGCTACCAGTGCAGTCCGTCGCCGCGCTGGTGCAGCATCCGCTGAACGGCATCATGAGTCTGGAGTCAGCCGGGATTAGCCGCCCCGCCGACCTGGCTGGCAAGAAGATCGGCTACGCGGGTTTGCCCAGCGATGAAGCGCTCGTCAAAGCCGTCCTTGAAGCCGACGGACTAACGATCAGCGACGTAGAGATGGTCAACGTCAGTTTCAGCCTCGCGCCATCACTCGTCTCCCGGCAGGTCGACGCGGTCATCGGAGCCTACTATGTATACGAGTCATTTCAGATCGAGAACGAGAGTGGCGACACAGTGTCGGTCATACCGTTGACCGACTGGGGCGTGCCTGACTACTACGAGCTGGTGCTAGTTGCGAACGATGAGATGATCGAAGACGATCAGGAGACGATCGAGAAATTTGTCCGGGCGATGCAGCGAGGCTATGACGCGGCGGCGGAAGACCAGGCTGCCGCGATCGACGCCCTGCTCGAGAACAATCCCGACGCCAGCGAAGAGGTTGAGACTGCCAGCATCGCGTTGCTCTGGCCGCTCTGGACCGACGAAGGGGCGGTCGATTTTGGAACGCAGACAGATGAGAATTGGACTCGCTACGCCGACTGGTTGATCGCCAGCGGCTTGTTGTCCGACGGGGTGGATGGTTCCGAAGCCTTCACCAATGAATTCGTCGAGGCAGCCTCAGGCAGCTAGGGTTCAAGCTCGCGCCTGGAGATATGCTTGGAGATTCGGCACTGGCCAGAGTCAAGTTCCTTGCATGCGCGGACGTCGTTGGAATGGTTTGAACGCATCGATCTGCCAACGCCGGTCTAGACTATGGGCGTGGCTTGGCGGCCCACATCGCGATGGCTCCGATAAACGCGGCGACGAGAAGCCCGAGGACGCCGCCGAGCGGCCGGAGATCATTCGGATCCTCAACAATGATGCCGAAGTTGTTTTCGAAGAGTGACGACAGCAACGGCGGCACGATGAAGATTCCGAGGAGGACACAGAACACCCCGCCCCCGACGAGCCCCAGGATCATTGGTAGGGGATTGTCCAGATCTGCCGCCGAGTTCTCATAGACAGAGGTTTCGCCCTCTTCTTTCCACCATTCGACGAGTTCGTCCTCGCTCTGCACGTCGAGATCGAGCTTGTCGGCTTCAACGACTCCAATCGGGTCCGGAACAACCATTGCGCTATCAGGAACGCCCGGAGATCCACAAGTTGGGCAGATGGTCACGCCCGGTTGAAGATCCACCGAGCACCACTGGCAGGTCAGCACGCCGGACGACGCTGCCGTCTTTTGGAGTCTTCCCGTTTCTGGTAACCTGCCGGTGCGCGTGTCGGCCATTGCGCCTGCCATTCATTTCACGCACAGATCGCGCTGAGCCTGAATAGTGAAACCAGTCATCAGCGCCAGCACTGAGACTTCTTCATGGTTTACGCCTGACCGGCCAGGGAGGCAACGGCCCGTTGGTACCATTCTCGTGCGACGGACGATGATGACGGGCAAGATCGGGAAGGGGGCGGCGTTGAAGGACTATGGGTCGTATAGCTTCTGGCTGGAGAACTCGGGGGATGATCTGACGCCACGCGCACCGCTTGACGGTTCCGTGACTGTCGATATCGCCATTCTTGGCGCTGGTTTTACCGGCCTTTGGACGGCATATCACCTGCTCCTGCGCGACCCATCCCTGAACATCGTCATTCTGGAAGCGGAGATCGCCGGTTTTGGGGCTTCCGGCCGCAATGGGGGCTGGTGCTTCGCGGGCTTCCCACTCTCCCCCTCTGAACTTACCGGGCGCTACGGACGCGATGCAGCGCGAGCAATCTCTCTGGCGATGTATGACTCAGTGGACGACGTCGGGCGGGTTTGCGAGGTTGAAGGGATTGATGCCCATTTCGCCAAGGGCGGCGAACTCGAGATCGCGCGCGCTGAGCATGACCTCCCGAAGCTTGAAGAAACGTATAACGAGTTCCGCGACATCGGCCTGGACGATCATTACGAACTCTTTGACGCCGCTCAGACCGCCGAGCGCATCCAGGTCGCTGGCGCGGTCGGATCATTCTGGAACCGGGAAGGGGCCGCCGTGCAGCCAGCGCGCCTGGCGCGAGGTCTGGCCAGGGCGGTCGAGCGTCGTGGCGGCACGATCTACGAACAAACCAGGGTGCTCGATTTCACGCCTGGTCCACCCGCGCCGGTCTTCCACAGTGATCGAGGAGACGTTACCGCCAGGGTGATCGTGATGGCGGGGGAGGCGTATCTGGCGGAGCAGCCGAAGCTGGCTCGTACCATCCTTCCGATTACCTCCCATATCGTGATCACTGAGCCGCTTGGTGACGACATCTGGGCGCAGATAGGCTGGGAGCGCCGGGAAGTGGTCGGCGGGTTCGGCATCGAGGGCGGCTATCTCAACCACACGGCGGATGGTCGAATTGCCTTCGGGCCATACCGGTCGCACTATCCGTTCCGGTCGAAGATCTCCGACAGCATCAATCTTCAAGAGGAGATCTTCCAGCACGGTCGAGAATCAGCGCGCTCCTGGTTCCCGATGCTCGCAAATGTGCGGTTCACCCATTCCTGGGGCGGGGTGTTGGGTATGCCGCGTGACCATATGCCGACGATGGCTTACAGCCGTTCGACTGGCGTTGCGTTCGGATTCGGGTACACCGGCGACGGGGTCGCGACGACAAATCTATCCGGCAGGGTTTTGAGCCACTTGATCACCGGGACGAAGTCTTCGCTCACCGAGC
Source organism: uncultured Chloroflexia bacterium (assembly GCA_963709995.1). Taxonomy (GTDB): domain Bacteria; phylum Chloroflexota; class Chloroflexia; order Thermomicrobiales; family CFX8; genus JAUIIK01. The sequence goes on from CAVPYN010000015.1 coordinate 35,005, forward strand.
TGCCAATGACGCGTCATCGCCCACGTAACTGGGAACCTGAACCGCTGCGCTGGATCGGGAGCAAGATGGTGATGTGGAGCCGCCACCGCAGCGAGCGGTGGATTGAAGAGAATCGTCGACATCCGGACAAACCAACCCTGGCTGAGCGGCTATGGAGGTCGTGAAGGTGAGGGATGGCGCACAGCCGATCTAATCCGATGAAGATCTCCAGCGCTGTCGTCGGGCTCTCTCTCATGATTGCCATGCTGGCGGTTGTGGTGTCGCTGGCGGGAATATTCTGGGAGTTCGGAACTGATCCGACACTGTATGTCACACCCCGGGGCGAGGAGGTGGATCAGTACGGCCAGGGGCTGTACCGCTACGATTCGCTTTTCAAAGGCGCGGGCTTTCGGGGAGCGGATGCGGTTGTGATCACGATCGTGGCGCCGTTGCTTGTGATTTCGACGCTGCTCTACCGTCGAGGTTCCCTGCAGGGCGGGCTGATGCTATTCGGTGCCCTCGCCTTCATGCTCTATAACTATGCGTCGATATCATTGAGCGCATCGTTCATCCATATCTTCCTCCTCTATGTCGTTCTCTTCTCGGCTAGCCTCTTCGCATTCTGCGAGTTACTTCGATCGTTCGACGTGAGAGCATTGAGTGCGCGCTTTTCTGATCAACTGCCACGGCGGTTTATCGGCGGCTATATGATCGCAAGTGGGCTGGTTACGACAACAGTCTGGCTGATACCGCAGATCATCTGGGTCGTCGATAATGAGCCTCCGGAGCGCTTGGACAACGCGACGACGATGGTGACGGATGTGCTCGACCTCGGGATCATCGTGCCGCTGACGATCATTTCCGGCGTGTTGCTGCTGCGCCGCGATCTTCGCGGGTATTTTGTCGCGATTCCACTCATCGTGGTTGTCGTACTGCTCGTGCCGACGATTGGCGCACAGACGTTGAGTCAGGTGACCGCCGGTGTGTCGCTATCGCCCGGGGAGATCATTGGACCTCTGGCAGGGTTCATCATCCTCGGTTCGACCGGGACCTGGATCATCGTGCAGTTGCTGCGCGATGTCGCGGAAATTGCTACCGGATGATGTCTTCGCCGTGACGATCGAGGATGTCGATCGCGCTGGCTAGCTCGTCGGGAGTGATGATCGCCAGATCGCCTGGCGTGGTCATCTGGAGGCTGGCCAAGGCGACGCCTGACCGGAGCGCGGCTGCGATGTCGTCGGGGGTGTCGAACCAGACGTTCAGGAACCCAGCCGCGAACCCGTCACCGGCTCCAACGGGATCGATGACGTCGACCTGAGGAGCTCCCTGGGCGATGATTTCACCCGATCGAGTGGCTGCGGTCGCGCCAGCTCTGCCGTCGGTGACGACGACAAGGTCAGCGCTCGATCGGTCGAGCAGGGCGCGCGCGACGTCTTCCGCGGGGCCGTTGATCTGCCAGATCGTCGCGGCATCGCCCCGCCCACAGAAGAGTAGTTCGACGTTGTTGAGGAAGTGGTCAGCCCCAGGGCTGCGTCTTCGGGCGACCAGAGCAGGGCGCGGTAGTTGACATCGAAGATTAGTGGTATTCCACGTTCGCGGCCGCTGAGCGAGACGCTGCAGATCCCGGCACATCCGGGCGACAGTGCCGGGGTGATGCCGGTCAGGTGCAGCGCGCGGGCATGATCGAGCGAGTCGTACGGGAACATGTCGGGATTGATCGTCGCGACGGCGGAACTGGCTCCGATCGTAGATGACACGAGTTGGGCGTGGCGGCGCGCCGGGTTCCAGGAAGTAGATGCCTGCGCGGGCGCCATCTGTCCAGTGGATACTGCTGGTATCGACGCCGTGGGACCGTAGTGTTGAGGCGATGCGACGCCCGAGCGGATTAGCCGGCAGTGCGGAAATCCAGGCGACCTGTCGTCCGAGCCGTGCAAGCGCGACGGCAACGTTGGACTCCGTGCCGCCGATCGAAATATCAAGCGAGGGCGCGGTTTCGAGCCGCTGGAAATCGGCGAATCGCCAATCGGATCATCGTTTCGCCGAAACTCAGCAGATCGCATCCGGTTTGGCTCAAGGTGTTCGTCGGTCTACTCCGAACTGGCTATTGGTTGACGGCCTTCAGCAAGACTGGCGGTTAGCGCCGAGACCCATTCGAAGTCACGTTTGACGATGTTGAGACCGACAGCGGTGTTGGAACGGGTGACGCCTTCGATCGTGGCCAGCCGGTGAGTCAGGAAGTTGTAGAGATCGTCCTGATCGAGAAAAGTGGCGGTCAGGATGATGTCGAATTCACCGGTTGTGATTACCAGGTACATGACTTCGGGAAACGCCGCGAGGTCTTTGCGATCTCGGGAACCCTTTCGGCTTCTGCCTGGAGCGAGACGACAGCGGTCAGGGTGTAGCCGAGTCGTTCTGGTTCGACGAGGGCCGTGATACGTAGTAGACCGCTCTCGGTCAACCGCCGTCACGCGGTAGCGCACGGTTGCTTCCGGGCACACCAAGGTTGCGGGCTATCTCGCGGTTCGAGCAGCGGCCATCGGCCTGGAGCATGCTGATGATCTGACGATCGAGCTGGTCCGGATCGACCATGCTCCGTGATACGTCTCTGTCCACTCCCATCCCCCCTCAATCCGTCACAGCGGCAAGACCCCGGCAGGCGTCCAACAGTTGGAGTGTCGTCAATATCGTAGCGCAATGCCGCGATATCTTACGCAAATCTCAGAGCCGTGGCGATCGTAAAGCGTTGCTATGAGGCGACAAACGCTTCGATGAACTCGACGATGCGATCGCATGCCGCTTCGACGGTTGCTTCGCCGTACTCGATTGACGTTCCACGAGCGTCGCCGAGCGCACCGTTCGCCGTGACCTCATCGAAGAAGTAGGGCACCTTGATTCGCCCCTGGAAGCCGGCCTGTGGATACGGCTCTGGTAGAATGTCGCCGGGAGCCAGCGCTGAAGTTCGGACGGCCCAGTCGTAGCCAAGGTAGAGCAGCTGACTGGCTTCGTTCTCGCAGGCGTGGCCGATCCGGTCGGCTGTCTTGCCCTCGTTGACGACATCGCGGGCGACTTCGGTCGGGGTCAGGTAGGCGATGTTGACGCCGAGCTCGTAGCGCAGCTTCATCGTGACGAGCTGCAGGGCCGGCATGTTGCCGCCGTGGCCGTTGATGACCAGGAAGTTATTGATGCCGTGATGCTGCAAGCTCTCGACCACTTCGTAGACGACCGCCATGAATGTCTCCGGCTTGAGCGTGACCGTGCCGGGGAAGCGCATGTGGTGATAGGAAATGCCGTAGCCGACCGGTGGCGCAGCTAGAGCGCGAGGATAGAGCTTTTCGGCGAGCAGCCGGCAAAAACCTTCGGCCCGGCCGGTGTCGGTGAAGAAGGTCGTGTTTGGACCATGCTGCTCGGCTGATCCAGTCGGAACGAGTGCGATCTGGACATCTTCGAGCGCGTCCTTGACCTCTGGCCAGGTCATTTCGTTGAGGACGTGTCGTGGTGTAGTGGACATAGTGGAATCCTTCCCTCACCCCCCGTCCCCCTCACTGATGCACGGGGAGAGAGGGAGTACGGAGACTAATTACGGTACATTTCCATTTTCATAATGCCTTTCTCGATCTGTTGGAGCACCTCCTTGGTGTTGTGTTCCACGTCGGCTGCTCTGACCCGGATGAAGCGGAATCCGAGGCGTTCGATCAGCTGTTGGCGCGCTGCGTCGCGTTCGCGTTCTTGTAGCGCATCATGGACGGGTCCGTCGACTTCGATGATCAAGCGGATTGATGGGGCAGAAGTCGACGATGAAGGGTCCGATGTTTGTTGACGACGGAACTTGATGCCAGCGAGTTTGCGGCCACGGATATGTTGCCAGAGGATTTGTTCGCTCGGGGTCGGGCGGACTTTGCGGCGAAGGATCGGGATGTTCCAGCGGTCTTCGGAATTTCCCTCACCCCCGCCCATCTCCCACGCTGCGCGGGGGAGCGGTGTAGCAGAGCGGGACGATTGCCTATTGTCGGTCCCCTCCCCCGTGCAGGGGGTGGGAGAGGGGTTCGGGGGTGAGGGATCTTCACTCCCGCAACTCCAGCATCGACTTCGGGTTGTTCTTCTCGCCAGCGGTTGACGGGTTGAGCCATTGGACACCATCTCGGGCGAAGCGGTTGGGGTCGAAGGGGGAGAGGTCGAAGGGTGTTTCGCCGTCGATGATGAATTGGGCCAGGGCTTTGCCGGCGACTGCTCCCCACGAGAAACCGCCGCCGTTGTAGCCTGCGCTGAGGTAGAGGCCCCGCCGTGGCTCGTAGGGGCCGATCAGCGGCAGGCCGTCGGCGGTGAATCCCATGATTCCGGCCCAGGCACGGACGACGTTGACTGAACCGAGCTTCGGGAAGAGCGTCGCCAACAGCCAGGCGCAGCCGAGCATACAGTCGGGTTGGACTTCTTCGGTGTAGAGGCCGAGACCTTCGTTGATGTCGTATCGGCGGAACCCCCCGCAGATCAACTGCCCGGTGGCTGTCTGGCGACCGTACTCCTTGTCGTAGTTGGAGCCGAAGGTCACTGGCAGAACTGGGGCGACCGGTTGGGTAACGATGATCTGGCCACGGGCCGAGACGATTGCGCCCGTCAGGCAGGTCCGGGAGGATGTGGGGTGTCCAGGCATTGCTGGCCAGGACGACGGTGTCGGTTTCGATCATTCCACGGGTGGTTTCGACGCCTGTGACCTTTCCGCTCGATGTCTGGAGCTTGCGGACGGTCGTCCAGGGATGCACCTCCGCGCCAAATTCACGGGCGCCTTCTGCCTGGCTGTTGACCAGCCGGAATGGCCAGAGATGGCCGCTCTGCTTAGTGTACTTCGCGCCCAGGAGATGATCGCTGGCGACGGGGATCAGGTCTCGAAGTTGCGGGCCATCCAGCAGTTGGACGTCAACATCTAACCCATCGAGGCGACGCACCGACTCCTGCAGATATGTCCATTGTTCCTCGTTCTGCGCGATGTCGACCGAGCCGGTGATCCGGAGGTCGAAGTCATCGTGCAACTCTTCCTGAAGATCTTCGCGGATCATGCGGAAGTTTTCGCTGGTCATGGCGTGGATTGCCCGGCCCTCTTTCGAGGCGAGCGATGATCCACCGCTGCCAGTGACGCCGGCGTTGCGGCCAGACGCGCCGGAGCAGATGCCGCGCATCTCGACCAGAGTGACCCGTTTGCCGCGACGAGCCAGTTGATAGGCGGCAGACGTCCCCGCGACGCCCCCGCCGATGACGACGACGTCGGATGACGCTGGCAACGGCCCCAGGGCGTCATAGACATCCTCCGAACCCCATGCGTACTCAGCTTGTGTGGTCATTGTCGTTTCGTTCCTTTCTGGCATCTGCGAGGTCATTGTAGGTCCATGGTGGACGCTTGTCAGCGGCGGGATGGTTCGAAGATTCCAGGCATGAGACAAATGTCGGACGCATCAGGGATATACTGCGTGTTGACGAGATTGTGTTTCCAGTATCGGAGTAACCGGTGAAACTCGTAATCGCTATCGTTCAGGACTACGATGCCGCCGAAACAGTCAAGGCAATGATCGAGTCGGGGTTCAGAGTGACGATGCTCGCCAGCACCGGCGGCTTTTTGCGATCCGGCAACACAACGCTTGTTTCAGCCGTGGAAGACGGTCAAGTAGATGCTTTGCTGGAGGTCATCGCTGGCAGTTGCCGGGAGCGGAACGAGACGTTGCGCTTCAGCGCCCCGCATGATTTACCGACCTGGTACCCTGACGACAAGCTCGACGTGACGGTTGGCGGGGCAAACGTCTTTGTCCTGGCGATGGATCAGTTGTTGCAGATACACGCGCTTTCATAGTAGACCCTTGTGCTAGTTGGGAAAGGCGAGGTGTTTGATCTGGAGATAGTCGTCAACACCGAAGAGCCGGTTGAGGTACAGGCAGAGCGTATGGGCGGTGAGCTTGCTGTAGAGACGCGCACAGAGTCCCCAGAAGCTTTTGGCGCGATTCGTCTCGATCTGCAACTGACCGGCCAGTTGACTCGTCCCCGTCTCGATGATGTGGCGCCAGCGGTTGTGCAGAGTGACTTGCTGTGGAGCGAGTTGCCGCTGCTGGTTGCGGCGCGGCACCGTCAGCAGGCGCACGGCGGCCTGCTCAGCGAGTTGCGCTGCAGCCGGCGCACTGACATAGCCCTTGTCGCCGAGCACGGTGAGGTTGCGTTGCGCGGCCAACAGCCCGGTCCCGACGCTCAGATCCGGTTGATTGGCCGAGGCCAGCACGAAGTCGAGAATCACCCCATTCAAGGTGATGAGCAGGTGCAGTTTGTAGCCGAAGATGGTCTGTTTTTTGCTCTTGATCCAACCAAAGGCAGCACCATAGCCTTGCCAGGTTCCCGTGGCCGGGGAGCGTGGCACGAGGTGAAAGCCCAGCACCGGGACGGGCAGACTGTCGATCGCGCACTGACGATCGAGCGCCAGATCAAGGTGCTGGAGCAGATGCTGGCGCAAGCGGTTGAGCGTGCCCATCAGATTACGGCGGCGGCGATTGAAACGACTGCGGTCCGGGAGGATGGGAAAGAGGTCGCGATAGTCGCGAAAGGCGGCGATGAGTTCTGTTTCGTGATCCCAGCCGCGGCATTCACCAACCAGGACCATCGTGAGCAGTTCGCTGTCGCTACAGTGGGGCTGCGGACCGGGACGTCGCAGGGCATGCTCGAGCAGGAAATCATCGACGAGGACATAGACGGCGAGACAGAAGTCGGCAAAGCTGGATATCATCAGACAAGCCCTTCGGTTGCTAGCGGTCGGCTCAGACACCGCACCGATAGCCGACTGAAGGGCGTTTTGTCAATCTACAACTAGCACTAGGGTCTAGTACTAGGGCCGTTCGATCACCCGCCGGAGATTGACGGAAAGTCGTCGTCGATCCCGATGATCTCGATGGTCTCGATCAGGTCGTCAAGCGATCCCTGGTCGAGGCGAGGACCTGGATGACGGACGCTTGACGAAGCGATCAACCCGCGGCGACGAAGGATCTCCTTGCGGACGGCCAGCCCAATCTTTGGTTGGCCCTCGAACTGAATCAGTGGCAAGTAACGGTAGTAGAGTTCGGCGGCCTTGCGACGGCCGGCTGCGTCCCATGCTTGCCAGATCGCAACCAACGCCTCCGGGTAGGCGAATCCGGTCATCGTTCCCGACGAGCCGCGGCGTAGCTCATCGAGGTAGTAGATGCCTCCAAGCGCGCCGAGAATCGTGACCTCCGGGCGCTCGATCATGGACAGGGTCTGGCTGATTCGCTGCGGGGTCGGCGGGTCTTCCAGTTTGATCGTGGTGATGCCCGGGATGGTGTTGACCAGACGCGCCATGTCCGCCGGGGTCATGGTCACGCCGTTGCTTGGCGGGAAGTCTTGGAGGATGATCGGGATCGAAATCGCGCTGGCGAGGCGCCGGAAATGTTCGTCGAGCGCCGGGCCAGGTTGGAGAAAGAGTGGCGGCGCGACCATGACGCCAGTTGCTCCGAAGTCCTCCGCCTCGTTGCAGGCGGCGATCGTGGTGTCGGTTGCGTTCTGTGATGCGCCCACGATGATTGGCACGCGACCAGCGTTGACTTGCATAACGAGTTCAAGCACCCGCTGGCGTTCGCCATCAAGCATCTTCTGGGCTTCGCCCGCGACGCCGAGGACGGTGATCCCGTCGACGCCCATGCCGATTGTTGCGTCGACTAGCCGTCGCAGACTCTCTTCGTCGAGCGACCCGTCGTCGGTAAAGGGGGTCGCCATGATGTTGTACACCCCGCGCAAGCCCGACATTGCAACCTCTTTCCCTGATATTCATCGATCTGAAGTGGGCGCGATTTCCGCTTGACAAGGGTAACCCGAGGAGACGCATGAAGATTGATGATCCGCGCGTACAATACACCAGAGACTATCTTCAGGTTGCGTGATCGAAATTTCGTGATCCGCCTGCTTCGCTGAGTGGTGTGATAGGACGACATGAGCACAACCCCGGCGCCAGCTACACGCTCCCCGGCGGCAAAGCCGCCGCCAACGCCGATGCAGTTCGCGCGCGAGGTGGCCAAGCTCGGAGTTGACGCAACCACGGCATACGAGCGGCCAGATCTGTGCGAGCGCATCCAACTGGCTATTGACCGGCTGGACAGGCCGGACACGATCATTTGCGTCACCGGGGAGTTCAAGAAAGGCAAGAGCGCGCTGGTCAACAGCTTGATTGGCGAAGCACTTTGCCCGGTCGATGATGATCTTGCGACCTCCGCGATCACTGTGCTGCGCTACAGCGATGAGCCAGCCATCACCGTCCGGCGACATGAAGATGGCGAGACGGTCGTCGAGCCAATCGAACGTGCTGAGATTCCGCAATTTGTTACTGAAGAAGGCAATCCCGAGAATTCCCGCAACGTTGAATTCGTGGAGCTACAAATCCGGAATGGGCTTTTGGCTCGCGGGGTGACGCTTGTTGACACACCCGGGTCGGGAACGCTGGCGTCTGGCTACGGCTCGGCGACGCTGGCATTTCTCCAGTCAGCCGATGCTTTGTTGTTCGTTACTGACTGCTCGCAGGAATTGATCGAGCCCGAGGTTGAGTATCTGAAGGCCGCCGCCGAACGATGCTCGACGGTGCTGGTTGTCATGACGAAGATCGACCTCTATCCGGAATGGCGTCGAATTGTTGAGATCAATAGCGGCCATCTGGAGCGGGCCGGTATCGGGGCTCAGATCCTGCCGGTGTCATCGACGCTTCGTACCGCGGCGCTCGAAGAACGTGACCGGAGCCTGAATGACGAGAGTGGTTACCCGTTGCTTCTGGAAACGCTACGGACCGAGATTCTCGAACAGGCTGGAAAACGCGCGGCAGTCGAGGCGCTCAAAGCGACCCGCGTGGCTGCTGATCAGATGATGACGTCCTACCAGTCGGAGTTGACGATTCTGGCTGATCCGGAGAGCGCGGAGGAAGAGATCTCTCGTCTGGAGGATGCCAAGGACCGGCTGAATGCGTTGCGCGGCGCGGGGTCGCGCTGGGCGACGGTGATGAATGATGGCTTTGCCGTGTTGACCTCCAACGTCGACTATCAGTTCCGGTCGACGATGCGCGGGATCCTTGCGTAGCACCGAAGACGGGATCGAAGAGATCGACCCGACGGCGGAATGGGATGAGATCACCCAGCGGTTGCAGAGCGATGTCGCTAAAGCGGTCGAAGAAGCCTTCAACCGGATTGATGATGATGTGGGGCAACTGCGGGACACGATCGCGGCAATGCTCCGAGACGAGACGACCGCCATCTGGCAGACATCGACCGGTTCGATCTCGATCAATGTCGAGGACATGTGGAGCGAGCGGGAGATCGAGACCGAGAACATCGGTCAGAAGATGTTCAAAGGCCTGAATGCAATGCGCGGTTCCTACATGGGCTTGTTGATGGTGGGGATGCTCGGAAATTTCGTCGGGATTAGCGATGATCACGCCGGTGCTGATCGGCGCGGGTCTGCTCTTTGGCGGCCGGCAGTTTATGGAGGAACGCAAGCGTGATGTCACCCGCAAGCGGCAACAGGCGCGCACGTTTGTCCGGCAGTTCGTCGATGATGTCCAGTTCGAAGCCGGGACACGGATTCGTGAAACGACCCGTGATTTCCAGCGTGAGATGCGCGACTACTTTACCGATCGGATTGGCGAACTGGCCCAGACCTACACTGAAGCCGTGCAGCACACCCAGAGCAGCTTGAAACAAGATGAATCGACGCGGGAATCTCGTCAGCGAGATCTGTCAATTCGGGTCGAGAAGCTGACCGAACTTCGCCGCAGGGTTGAAATCGCCGAGGGACGGCTGTGAGTTCGCCGGTAGTTGTCGCCGAGCGGATCAACTACCTCTGCGATGAGGCGATGCTGATGATGCACGGCACGCCTCTTGCCCAGCAGGTGACGACGATTCGCCAGCGGATGAGCGAGCCGCTGCGGGTGGCGATAGCCGGGCGGGTCAAAGCAGGGAAGTCGACGCTGCTCAACGCGCTGGTCGGCGAACGCCTGGCTCCGACTGATGCCGGTGAATGCACCAAGGTCGTGAGCTGGTACCGGCAGGGATTCGGCTACGAGGTTAGGGCGTTGCTACGGGACGGCGAATCTCGCGAGTTGCGTTTTCGCCGTGATGACGGCCGCCTTGAGATCGACCTTGGTCGCCATGTCATCGAGGAGATCGATCGGATCGATGTCTCCTGGCCATCGTCTAACCTTTCCCGGACGACGCTGATCGACACGCCGGGGCTTGCGTCGCTGACCGAGAGCGCGTCGGTGCGCACCCACGATTTCCTGGCGCTGGGTGAAGAGGATCGTCAGAGCGATGCCGATGCCGTGCTTTATCTCATGCGCCACCTGCACCGGCGGGATGCGGAGTTCCTCGAGTCATTCTTTGACGAAACGCTGGCCAACACCTCGCCGGTCAACGCCATCGCCGTGCTTTCCCGGGCTGACGAAATCGGCTCGGGTCGCCCCGATGCGCTGATTTCAGCAGCGAACATTGCCGAACGTTACGGGCGGGACGAGCGCATCCGGGCGCTGTCCGTCGCGGTGCTTCCGGTCGCTGGCCTGCTGGCAGAGACGGGAACGACGATTCAGGAACATGAGGCGGCTTCGCTGCGAGCGCTGGCCCGGATCGAAGGCGATGATTTGCGGCGGATGCTGCTGTCCGTCGACCGTTTCATGAATCCGGAAACCAGTGAGTTGCTTGTCGAGACGCGTCGCGAGCTTCTGGAGCGGCTCGGCCTCTTCGGAGTCCGGCTAGCGTTGGAGAAGATCCGGTCCGGCGAAGTTGTTTCAGCGGTGGACCTTTCCCGGGTGCTGATCGACGCGTCCGGGCTGGATGATCTGCGAACCTTGCTGGATCAGCATTTCGCGTCGCGGGCAGTGGCGTTGAAGGGGCGCTCGGCTCTGGCATCGTTGCGGGTCTGCGCGCGGGAAATGTCCGAGTTGGACATCAACGCATCGCGCAGACTGCTTGCCGAGATCGAGCAGGTTGAAGCGTCCACCCATGCGTTCTCCGAGTTGCGTCTGTTGCATCTGATGTTGACCGGGCAACTCCGGTTGACCGGGGAAGAGCAGGGAGAGATCAACCGGCTGACGGGTGGAGGGACACTTGAACAACGGGCCGGTCTCGATCCGGACGCTACCGCCGTCCAGATACAGCAGGCCGCGTTGGCGGGCATCGCCCGTTGGCGTCAAAAAGCGACGAACCCCTTGCTTGATCGCACGGCCGCCGACGCGTTCGAGATCGCGGCGCGTTCCTACGAAGGAGTCTACGCGCAGGTTGCCCGGTAATAGCCGCATCAGGCGATGCCACATCAGGTTGTAAACTGCGATACACCCTTGCTGTCACTTGACCGTTACACTGATCGCAATGGATCTCGCCTGAAACTGAAAGCCAGGCACGATGGCGCGTAAAGACCACCAGCCTTCAAGTGATGAACCGGTAGTCACCTTTGAACTCGAAGAAGCGCGACAACCCTCCCGGCCCGGCTGGATCGGCACAGCTGGCGCGACCGCGCTTACCGGCGTTGGGATGGCATCAATCGGGGCCGTCTGGAATATGCCTGATTCCCTGGATGTCTTCAATCAACCGACCGGAGACGATGCGCACGCGGATTCCGGCGGCGAGATACCGGTCACGAGCTTCTCCGAGATTGCCAATTCAACGATAGATCCCCTCTTCCCTCCGATTGATTTTGGCGAGCCGGGCCAGGTCCAGGTTGACGACGCCATGACCGGTTCCGATACGCTGCACGGCGCATCCGGAACAGTTGGCGGTGGGTTCACCCTTGAGGAGTCTGACTCTGAAACGGCATTTGGCGTGCCGGAACAAGAGGATGATTTGGTTTCCGGCATCTTTCTCGATGATGTGGCTCTCCACGACGGCGAGATAGGTGATGATCTCGACCCGGATGATGATGTGGAACCCCTCTAAAGTGTGGCGGGTGTTGCGCTCACCCTCGACCGCTACAGCTCAGCCCTAGCGATCTCAGCCACCGCAGAGTCGCTCATGGCGAGCCGGTTTCAGTGCTGTATGCCAGATAACACTCCAGGCGTTACCTGATGCGCAGGGGCATGAACTTCTGCGATTTATCGTGATTTACGGCGGACGGAACGGCCTTCCGCCCCTATAGACAATGGTGTCGTATTGGCCTAGTATCGAACGAGCTTCACATTCTACATGTGCGGGGAGTTACAGATACAGTCCGGCGACGACACGGGAAGGATCGCCCCATGGTATTCGATGACGATCAGACGAGAAGTCGAGCCGGACAGAATCCGGACGAGGAAACTGACGAACGGCAGCGCGCCAACTCCGATAAGGATCGCCGCGGTTCTGGGGGCACAGTAGCGGCCGCTGGAGCCGCGGGAACTGGGCTTGGCGTCGGTGCGGCCGCCGGGCTGGTCGGCGCGGATGAAGCGCTCGAACATCTCCAGGGTGGCGATGATGGTGAAGAGATCGATCTTTCGGGAATTGAGGGAATCCAATCCCGGGTAGAAGCCGTCGAGGACGCAGCGCGAGCCGCGAGCTTTGACGTGTTTGAGAGTCGTATGGCTGATGCAGGCGACCAGTTGCCGGCAGAAATTGCCCAGTCTGCCGCCATTATCGGCGATGCACTGCCACCAGCGCCGGGAGCGCAGGATGGCGGCCAGCAACCGGATACCGGCCCTGCTGGCAGTCCTACACCTCCAGATGGCCAGCCTTCGACAGGCCGACCCGATCCCGACGACGTTGAGCCGGTTGGTGTCGAATCACCTTCTCCGGGTGGTCCACCCGGGATTGGTCGACCCCGCCCGCAGGCTCCAGGAGAAACTGACGATGCACCAGATACGCCGTCGGGAGATGTCGGGGCTAGCGGGCAAGAAGATGATGCCCCGCCGCCCGGAGCGCCAGGTTTCCCTGCCCCACCGCCAGCTCCAGGCGCGCCTCCGTCCTTCTCCAGCCCCCCGTCGTCCGGCGCGCCCCCGTCCAGTGGTGGGGAAGACGATGATGTGATTGGAGAAGCTCCCGCCCCGCCTGTACCTGGCGTCCCTGCAGGTCCGGGAGGATCGCCAACTCCTCCGGACGCGGGAAGCCCATCGGATACGCCTTCGGACGAGGTGGTCTCCGAGTCGCCTGCGGCAGATGGCTTGCCGACGCCCCCAAACACTGGCGCTCCGAGTGTCCCCGGCACGTCCGATGATGACGCTCCACCTGCATCGGCGGCTCCAAACACCGGCGCGCCAAGTTTCCCCGGCGTATCGGACGATGACAGCGCTCCACCGGTATCAACCGAACCTTCAGGACCGGGTACATCCGATGATGCGCCGCCAGTTTCGAGCGACCCCGGTGAGTCAGAGACGCCGGGAAGTTCAGATTCTGGAGGGCCGCCTCCGTCCGGAAGTTCGTCGAGCGAACCCGATGCTCCCAGTTCGCCGGCCGGTTCGGGTAGTTCCGAGGCGCCCCCGTCCTCTCCAGGAGGCTCGAGCGGCACGTCGCCGGGCTCGGAGCCTGTGCCGCCGTCGTCCAGCGGTCCCGGCTCCAGTCCTCCGTCCGCCCCGGGCAGTTCCGATGCTGGCCCATCTCCCGGCAGTGGATCCAGCCAGTCCACTGACTATCCGTATGTCTACGAATGGGATGACGAGGGCCATTGGGTCGATGTTGCCATGCAGAATGACTATGGCAATGTCTACTATCTGCGATACCAGGACGATGGCTCGATCTATTACCTGAACAACGATGGGCAGTACCAGCCGGTCGAAGGCGAGGGACTGCCGCAATTACTGTATGTCGGTGACGATGGCGTGGCCTACTTCTCGAAAATCCAGCACCAGCATACGGTCTACTTCTCGCTCGACACGCACGGCGACTTTGACTGGGTCGACTACGACGATATCCCCGGCTACGAGACCCCGCCGCCAGTTGACGATGAGTATGAGTACCCGCGGGTCGTTGAGTACGAATATGGCGACGAGGGCTGGGCGCTGATCGAGATGGAAGATGGCCGCCTCATCAAGTATTACGACGAGGGCGGCGCGTACTACGTCGATGAGTATGGCAACGAGACGGCCGCTGCTGGCTTCCAGATCCCGACATTGCTCTATGTCGATAACGATGGCGATGCCTATTTCCGGGTCTTCTCGGAGACTGAGGGCGGATATCGCTACTACATGATTGACGTCGATGGCGGCGTCGAATACGTCAATCCGTATGACATCCCGGGCTATGAAGAACCGCCGGTGAACGGCGAGTACGAGTACCCGCGGACGGTCGACTGGGATGATGACGAAGGCTGGGTGATCGTCCAGGACGAGGACGGCAACTACGGCAAATACTACGCCGACGGTACCGAGTACGAAGTCGATGCCGAGGGCAACCAGCTACCGCCGAACGGCGGCGTCCTCGACATCGGTGATCTGCTCTATGTTGATAATTACGGCAACGCATACTTCCAGATCGCAACGGAGCAGGAGGGCGTCTATGAATACTTTATGGTCGACCACGATGGCGGGATCGAGTACGTCAACTATGAAGACATCCCCGGATACGAAGACCAGGAACCGCCGTACGACGGGCACACGCCATACTTCTACGACGACTACCCCAATCCTTTCTACGGTGATCTAGAGGCGGATGGGGATCCGACGTTTGCCAATGGCGTCTATACCCAGACCTACAACGACGGGCAGGTCGTTGTTACCTGGTTCAACGAGGGCGGTCCGTATCGCATCCGCTACTACAGCGAGGATGGTGCTGGCGGCTATCTTGAACTCGACATCACCTACGATGCCTACAACTACGGCTATGAGACATCCGTCTATCCATATGACTACTACGACCACATCGAGGATGACTTCGAATTGCCGGCGATCGACCACTACGTTGATTACGCCTACCTGGGCGTTCCCTACGACAACATGGAGATCTCGAACACCGAGGTCGAGTACTACTGGTACGACGATGATGGCGATCTGGTGCAGAAGACGACGGTCGATCGTGTCACCGGCCAGATCACCTATGAGTACGATGACCTCTATATCTACGTCGATCAGTACGGGAACGAAACCTACAGTGGTAACCCGGACCCCAACTGGATGCCACCGGAAGGCTATGAGCCTCCGGCAGGAGATCTCTATCCACCGTATGGAATGCCGCCGTATCTGGAGTTCGGCGACCACCAATACATCGACCCGGAAAATGATGGCTACCAGCTGATTTTCCCAGCCGAGCCGGATGATGAGACAACCCAGTGGCAATTCCGGGGACCGAATGGCGAACTCGTCATCGTCACAAAGGTGGACGACTACACCTACCAGTACGCCTACCAGCCCGACCCGAATGCGACGCCAGGAGACTGGGAAATGGTGATGAATGTCACCACCGACGAGTATGGCAACTATGTGTCATACGATGCAGTCGACGGCGAATATTACGACGAGTATTACCAGGGGAATGGTGACTATGAAGGCGCCTTGCCTCCTGGCTCGCCGGAGTACTTTGGCGATCCAGCCTGGGTGAACCCGGAAGAAGATCCGCGCTTCCAGCTGGCACAAACCGACACGAACGACGACGGCTCAGTGCACCACGTCTATATCGCTGATCTGGATGGCGATGGAGATACGGACTACAAGATCGACGTTGTCCATTATCCCGACGGGCATATGGAAGTCGAATACCACAGCGACGAATATGGCCATGAGGCGACGTTCGAGATCATCACCCAGCCCGATGGTTACTACGGCACCTATGCCACCACCTACTATGTCGATGACCCGCAGGGCGTGCCGGAGTACGAGGAGCCTGACTACGAGTATCCGCGCGTTGTCCAATGGGACGTGGACGAAAACTGGGCCGTCCTCGAGTTAGAAAACGGCCAACTCGTCCGGTACAACGACTATCGCCCGCCGTACTATGTTGATGAACAGGGCAACGAGATCACGGGCCTGGGTGGCTTTGTCAGCGCTGGGCGTTTGGTCAGCGTGGACGAGAATGGCAACGCCTATCTCCAAAGCGGCGATGTCTACTATGTGATTTATCCCAGTGGGGGGTTCGAGGAAGTCGATCCGTATGACATACCCGGGTACGACTACGAGGAGCCCCAGCTCGACGAGTACGAGTACCCGCGCACCATCCAGTGGGATGTCGACGAAGGTTGGGCGATTCTCGAGGATGAGCAGGGTTATCACTACAAGCTCTACGAAGATGGACAGTCATACTTCGTCGATCAGTACGGCAATGAGACGCTGAACGTAGGAACCTACCTGCCAGCGCTCGTCCAGGTGGATGCCGCAGGCAACGCCTATGTCCGCCAGGGTGAAGAGGGCAACTATAGCTACTACGTGATCGACCAGGATGGTGGTTACGCGAGCATCGACCCGAACGATATCCCGGACTACGATCCCAATGCCGAACCCCTGGAGGAGTACTACGATGCCGACTGGGCGGACGGCTACGCGCCCCAGTTTGGCTACGATCACCCCCACGATCTCTACGGTGAGCCAGATCCGCCTGGCGCGAACCAGGCGCCGAATGTCTACCTCTTCGGCGGTGGCCGGGCGATGGTTGTTCACAATGCTGATGGCAGTGAGACGATCACCTGGTATTCCGAGGGTGGTTATCAGGATGGTTACATCGAGTACAAGGCCACGGTCGAGTACGATGGCGGCCAGTGGGTCACCGAATCGGTGTCGTTGCCAACGGACCTGACCCCGGTCTACGGCATCCTGCCAGTCGATGGGACGCCGGTCTACGATCCGTACCATGCCAGCCAACCATATGGTGATCCGGACTCGATCACGATCCTCGAGGATCGCGTGATCGTGACCTGGGACACCGATGATGGTCAGGTTCGCTCCGAGTGGTATCGCGATGGATCTCACTACCGCGAGGTGCGCTACCCGGACGGCCTCGTTATCTCGGGCAATGGCTCGGAACCGTGGGAGTATGAAATCCCGGATGACTGGGAGCCGCCAGTCTACGATGAACTCGATGGCTACCTGCCGGAGAATGCGCCGGACTACTTCGGAGATCCGATGTGGGCCAACCCGGAGACGGACGAACGCTTCGAATTCCAGTACGAAGGGCATCCACAGGGAGCGGATGGTCCGGTGACCCGCACCTATCATGCGGATGTCGATGGTGATGGCACGGTGGATTACGTCGCCGTGGTGGTCGAAAACCCGGATGGCAGCTACTACGTCGACTATGGCTACCCGAATGGCGACTGGCAGGCGCGGGTGACGGTCGAAGGCAACGACTTCGGCAACTACGCTGGTTACGAGATCACGTATTACGCCGATGATCCGGAGGGTCTACCGCCAGCCACGAACGGTGCCGTGACCGCGCCAGAGGAATATGACATGGCCTACGTCTACGACCTGCTGCCGGACAACCTGCCGGCGGAGTTCGAGGGCGGGTACCCGAATCCGGAGCACAGCCCCGGATACCAGTACCACCATACGGGTGAATTCGGTGGGGAACCGGTGCACTTCCTGAGTGACGGTAGTAGCAACACGATCGTCCTGCAGGAGAATGCCGATGGCTCGACGACGATGTACTGGTTTGACCGGGCAGTCGACGAGTTGGGACCAACGGATTTCAACTATGTCGAAGCGCGGGCGGTTTTCTACCCAGACGGTCAATACGATCTGAGCTGGTATGAAGATGGCCAGGAGCTGAGCGAGCCGCCTGGTTATCCCGCGGAAGGCACGAATGGCGCGGCGCTCTGGGAGCCGGACGGCTACCTCCCCGAAGGCGGGCCGGACTACTACGTTGATGAGCGCTGGCCGAACCCGGAATCTGACGAGCGCTTCGAGTTCTACCAGGAAGGGCATCCCGGTAGCGGCGCGGTAACTCGCGAGTACCGGGCGGATCTGGACGGCGATGGCCAGTATGACTACCGGGCGATTGTCGTCGAGAATCCGGATGGCTCGGTCTATGTCGACTACGGCTACCCCAACGGCGACATGGAGGCGCGGATCACCATCACCCAGGATGAGTACGGCAACTACACCGACTACGACTACCAGTACTACGAGGATGATCCGGTGGGCGCCGTCTACTACGAAGAGCCGCAGGAAGATCCCGCGGCAGCCGGGCAGGATTACCTCCCGGATTGGCTGCCCGAGTCCTTTGATGGTTATCCGAGTCCGGTTCAGGAGGGGTTCGAGTACCAGTACACCGGCACCGGTGACGGGAATCAGAACCACTACTACACCAATGGTCAGTACACGATCATGGTGACGGACTACGGTGATGGCACCGGCCGGGTGCTGATCGATGATCTCAGTAACGGTCAGGGCTGGGATACCGGGTACGACCTGTATGACTACGGCCAGTATGCGGTGATGGACGACTATGTTCCAGATGAGCCGGAGCCGGAGACCGCAGCAGATGACTACTTGCCTGACTGGCTTCCGTATTCATTCGAAGGTTATCCGAGTCCGGTTCAGGAAGGGTTCGAGTACCAGTACACCGGCACCGGTGACGGGAATCAGAACCACTACTACACCAATGGTCAGTACACGATCATGGTGACGGACTACGGCGATGGCACCGGCCGGGTGCTGATCGACGATCTCAGTAACGGTCAGGGCTGGGATACTGGTTATGACTTGTATGACTACGGCCAGTACAGCCTGATGGAAGAGTACGATAGCGACATGCAGTCCCAGATCGCGTTCGTCGAAGCACCGGAGGCTGAAGGCGAAGAGGAAACGGAAGATCTCGAGTTCACCGGAGATGGTGAAGGCGCCGTCGAAGATGAGGAGACGACAGAGCCGCTGAGCTTCAATGGCCCAGAGACAGGCGGCGAAACCGGGGAAACCGGAGATGGCGGAGTCGAAGAGACCCCGATCGAGGAAGAACCGGTGGTGACCGAGGTCGAACCAGAGCCGCAACCCGAGTTCGTTGAGGAGGTTCCCCTCGTTACCGAAATGGAGGATGAGGATCTGCTCGATGACGACATGGACGATGACGGTGGTCTGTAGACGCTAGCTGGCTTGGCCAGATAGACAGTGATGAACGAGGTTCCGGAGCAATCCGGAACCTCGTTTGCCTGTGGAATTGCTATCCCTCTCGCTTTGACGCTACTTCGTCGTCAATTGGCCGTAGGAACGCTGTGGGGTTCCGGGCGAGAGGGAGATGTGGGTGTGGATGGCGCGCCACGGACGGCCCGTTGCCTCGCGAAGGAAGAGAACGGTAGCGCGGCCCGGGCGTTCGTATGACGCCCCATCCTCATGAAAGCCAGTCGAGTTCCAGGGCACGATCCCCCAGGCTTGCAGGCCATCGGAGGAAACGCCGCAGATCAGGCGGTCGGTGAGAAAGCGGAAATCGGCGATTGTGCCCCAAATGGAACGCCACTGTTGCTGTTCGAGAGCGTCTAAACCGCGGACGTATTCCATATAGGTGCCAAATCCGACAACTTCGGGGTGGAAGAGTGGCCGGGCGGATTCGAAGTCGACCGCGGCGACGTAGCCGCCCCACTCATCGAACCATGCCTTGATCTCCGCGTACTGTTCCGGCGATGCCAATTGCTCAAGCATGTCTATCTTTCCTGCACAAGACGGCTAACGTTCTAGTCGGAAGTTTCTGGAACCGGCTTTTCGTCACGGGATTCTTCGGGAGAAGCTTCAACTTCCGCGATGCGAGCGCGACCGGCTTTGATTGCGGCGCGCCGGGCTCGTGTATTGCGCCAGTAACCGATGCCAAGAACGGTGCCGGTAACGGCGGCGATGATGATGATTTCCTGCCAGAGAGGGACCGAGAAGTAATCGTGGACGACATCGTCTTCAAGGAACATGCGTGTTGCCGTGACGACAAGAATGCCGGAACCGATGTAATTCAGGACGGGGTAGCGGTCGATTGCCCGTGCAATGATGCTGCTGCCGAAGAGAAGAATCGGCACGGAAAGCGCCAGGCCGAATATCAGCAGACCGAGGTGCCCGTGGGCTGCCCCGCCGACAGCCAGAATGTTGTCCAGGCTCATGACGACATCCGCGAGGATGATCGTCTGCAATGCTTCACGGAGTGAGCCGGCCGCCTGGATCTCGTGGTGGCTTTCAACCGGTTTCAGCAGCTTGAAGGCGATGTAAAGGAGCAGAAACGCGCCAATTGCCTGGAGCAGCGGGATGTCAAGCAGCAGCGCCGCGAGCACGGTAAAGAACATCCGCAGTCCAACCGCGCCGGCACCTCCCCAGATAATCGCCTTGCGACGTTGCGCCGGAGGGAGACGGCTTGCCGCCATCCCGATGACGACCGCGTTATCTCCGGATAGCACCAGGTCGATGATGATGATGCTGATCAGCGCTCCGATGAATCCTATTTCCAAGAAGAGATCTCCAGTTTCCGCTCTCGAGTGTCACCGTTGAATTCAACACCATGGAGGGAAGAGGGAACAGGCAACAGGTCAGAGGGAAGGTCGGCGATGACGGAACTGATTGGTTTGCGTTCCAACTTCAGACGAATAATCACTTCAAAGCGTGGAGGTAGGCGAAGGCGCTGGACCAACGGCGGTCGGGACGCTCGAATTGCTGGCGCAGGTGGCCAGTGAACCGGTCTCGTTCGTCTTCGGCGAGGGTCCCGGCGAAGAGTTCGTTGAGGGTTGGCGCGCAGGGATTGAAGGCGGTGTTGAGATACGTCTCCCAGGGCATTGGAACTGCTGGCCCGAGGTCGACGAGGAACTGGAGATGGACCTCGGTGAAGCCGGCCTGTTCCGCGAAGCGCACGAGATCCCGCTCATCGAAGTCGATCATCGACCGGCCGTCGCTGCTCATCGCCGCTTCGTATCCAGCAATGACCTTGTCGGCAATCTGCTGCACCGGCGCGACATCCATCTGTATGAACTGGCCGGGGGGTTCGGGCCAGTTGTAGCTATTGACCGGCTCGAAAATCGAGAGGCGCCCGCCGGAGTAGAGCACGCGGTGGATCTCTTCGAATGCGGCTTGTTTGTCCGCGACATAGATCAGTACCGAACGGGTTGTGACGACATCGACAGACTGGCTGTCAATCGGGCTGAGATCCCGAGCAGGCATCTTGACGAAGCGGCACTTGCTGGCCACCCCCATGTCAGTAGCCAGTTCCCGACAATGGTCGAGCAAGTCGCGGGAGATGTCGCTGAAGATGACGGCGCCGGTTGGTCCGACACGGTCAATGGCGGCGAAGGGGATCAGCCCGTCACCGGAACCCAGATCGAGCAGCGTGTCGCCGGGTTGGATCGAGGCATTGTCGAGCACCTTGTCACGGATCGGCAACAGGTAGTCGACATGCGCTTGTAGTTGATCCGGGTCGCCGCCACTCCGGCGTTCGAGAAGCCAGGAGGCCCAGCGGTCCTTCGAGGGATTAGACGGCGAATCCATAGGGTTTGCTTCCTGTTGTCATCGCTGGCGAGAAACAAAGTGATCAAATGTCGAAGAACGAACTCTCTTCTAATCCCTGATCCCTCAACTGCTCCTCGAAGTGTCGCACCGTTCGCCGCAGGGTGTCGAGCCAGCTGGCGCCACGGCAGGCCAGCGCACAATGCCGGTGCCTACGACCTATCAACTGCCCCAGCGCTTCGCGGAGATGGTGCGCCCCCGGGTGATGCGCGCCGTCTGAGCGCGAGACCCAATACGAGACGATGATGGTGCTGGCTAGCCATGGAAGCCTACACCGCGTTCACCAAGAGGTCGGGAGACCCGGTCTCATATGACGAGGGTTGGTATGGTTGGCCGACATCGGGAAGATCCATCGAGGACGGAATCACCGATTCCTGTTCACATTCAGCGAAAATCAACCATCAATTACAACCGATGATACATGCCTTGGTGACACAGCAGGACGATAATGCAGTGGAGAGCATTTGACAGACGCCGTGGAAGGTTTGTAGACTACCGTCTAATGAATGAATAATCATTCACTTGAATGCATCGACATTCATAGTACTGGAAGTGCTTCAAAGGACAGACATGGCACGTGTTACTCAGGCCCATATTGACGCCCGGCGCGAGGATATTCTCGCGGCCGCCCGCATCCTCTTCCTCCATCAGGGTTTCGACAATGTGACGATGCAGGACATCGCCGGCGAGGCAGGCATCAGCGCTGGCGCGATCTACCGCTACTACCCCAGTAAAGATGAGCTCGCCCACGCATTCTTTCAGCAGTGCGTTGGTGATGGCCCAGCAGCGCTGGTCCGGAGCGTCGCGCCGGGAGCGCCACCGATCGAACGGCTCACCCGCATCGTCGGGGCCGTCAAGCAGATGTGGATCGAAAGCCGTGGTGATCACATCATCGGTGAGATCCAGACAACGATGGCTGGTATTCGCCAGCCGGACGATGTCGGCCCGCTCGTCTACACGGCGCGCGAGCAGCTCTATGAAGCCCTTGTGGAGATCATCGAGGAGGGCCAACGTTCGAAAGAGATTGACTCGATGTTCGACGCGCGAGCGCTGGCCATGAGCCTCAACGCGTTCGTCGTCGGCATGGGACTGATAGCCATCGAAAGCGGAGAAGAACGATTGGAGGAACAGCTGGATTTGATGTTCGGGATCTTCGAAGAGATCCTGATGCGATTACGTCCTGTCGATGATGGCAGCGACCCGAAGCTCGACGAAGAGTAAGACAAGGATGAAGAACTCAATGACACTAGAACCACGTGGCTTCACTGGCCGGCTCGCGGGACTCGCGGCCCGCAACCCCTGGAAGATCGTCGCCATCTGGGCGCTTATCTTCATCATGGCTGGTGGAATCTCGGCTGCCTTCCCGGCCGACATGACAACCGACGCGAACTTCACCAACGACCCTGAATCAAAACGCGGCGACGACCTGCTCCTCGAGAGGATGACCGGCAGCCCCAGCCCGGACGAGCTCGTCATCGTCAAGTCCAGCGGCGCCACCGTCGACTCTCCGGAATTCCAGACGTTCGTCGAGGAACTGCAGGCCGAGCTCATTGCTGTCCCAGATCAGTTCGTCAGCCAGATCGTCAGCTACTACGATACAAACGATCCATCTCTGGTCTCTGACGACCAGCAGGCGATGATCATCCCGGTATTCCTTAGCGACCCTGACGCAAGCGCGGCGAGCTATGTTGAAACGATCGAGGAACTGGACGGGGTTGACGGATTCACGGTCGCCACTGGCGGCGAGCCAAGCATCAACTTCGCCTTCGAGGAAACATCCGAGTCCGACCTCCTGACCGGCGAGACAATCGGCATATCGGTCGCGCTCATCGTGCTGGTCATCGTCTTCGGGACGTTGGTCTCGGCAGGTATCCCGCTTGGCCTGGCGATCACCTCGATCGCCATTGCGATCGGCGTGACGATGATCCTCGGCCATGCATTCTCCCTGTCGATCTTCGTCACCAACATGATCGTCATGATCGGCCTGGCGGTTGGGATCGACTACGCGCTCTTCATCGTCGGACGTTATCGAGAAGAGCGCAAGAACGGGCTGGAGATCCCGGACGCGATCGTGCGCGCGGGCGACACCGCCAGCAAGGCGGTGCTCTTTAGCGGCATGACTGTCGTGATCGCTCTGTTCGGCATGTTGATCGTGCCTTCGACGATCTTCAACAGCCTCGGCACCGGCGCGATCATCGTCGTCATCGTCGCCGTCGCGGCAACAATGACCTTGCTACCAGCAGTGATCAAGCTGCTGGGAAACAAGATCAATAGGGGGACGGGCCGGGTTCTGACCGGCACGCTCGGCGTGGTCTTGCTCCTCTTCGCCGCGTTGTTCCAGTTCGGCCTGGGCGTCAACCCCGCCTTCGCGATCATCTATGTCGTCCTGGCTCTCGTCTCATTCGCCGCCACGATCTTCAACATCCCGATTATCCGAATGCGCGACTCGACCGAGAAGGGCGGTTTCTGGGATCGCATATCTGGCTTTGTCATGCGTCACCCTGGGGTGCTGGTGACCGTTACGACGATCGCTCTCGTCGCGATCGGCCTGATCTACTTCACGATCGAGCCTGGGGCAGTCCGGCATTACGACGCTGCCGGAAGACACATCCGCGCGACAAGCCTTCGAGCTACTTGGCTCCGAGTTCAGCGGCATCTCGCTGGAAGAGCCGCACGTCGTCATCATCGACGCCAACGATGTGAACTCGCCGGAAGTCCAGACAGGCATTCAGGAGTTTGTCGCCTTGACGCGAACGATCCGGCGTTCGGCCCAACGGTGGTCCGGACAAACGACGCTGGCGATCTGGCGACAATCTCCCTGCCGGCCGTCAGCGACGTCCAGAGCAGCGAGGAACTGGAGGCAGTCAAACGCCTCCGCAACGATTACGTCCCACAGGCGTTCGGCGACATCAATGCCGACGTGCTGGTGGACTGGCCCAAGCGCATTTACTGTTGACTTCAACGGCATCGTCGATCACGTACACTCCGATCGTCTTCGCCTTCGTGCTCGGGATGAGTCTGATCCTGCTCCTTCTTGCGTTCCGCTCGATCGTCGTTCCGATCAAATCGGTGATCATGAACCTGCTCTCGGTCGGTGCGAGCTACGGGCTGCTCGTAGCGGTCTTCCAGCACGGCTGGGGCAATGAGATCTTCGGCTTCAAGCAGGTCGACCGCATCGACGCATGGATCCCGCTGATGATGTTCACGATCCTCTTCGGGCTCTCGATGGATTATCACGTCTTCCTGTTGAGCCGGATCAAGGAACACTACGACCTGACCGGCGACAATGCCGAATCGGTGGCTTACGGCCTTCGCTCGACCGCTTCGATCATCACCGGCGCGGCGCTAATCATGGTCGCGGTCTTCGGCGGCTTCGCCATGGGCGAGCTCTCGATGTTCCAGCAGATGGGCTTTGGTCTGGCGATCGCGGTCATTCTCGACGCGTCCATTATCCGGGTGATCCTCGTGCCAGCCGCAATGAAGCTGCTGAACGACTGGAACTGGTACTTCCCGAACTGGCTTGGCTGGCTACCTCAGATCAACGTCGAAGGCGTTGCCGGACGAGCGCCAGCCCGAACCGGCTGGCGCCCCCTCGGCGGATTAGTGTAGGGATTGGGTATGAGGGATTAGGGATTAGCGAATAGAGACGGCTTGATTTCTTGCCTCTTCTAATCCCTAATCCCTACGCTTACTCATCCGGCACGGCTGCCAGCAGCTCATCAGACAACGCGAATCCATGCTCTCGAATCGTGCGAGAGAGTGCGCTGGCGCTGAAGCGGCGTCCGGTCAGCGAGGCGGCATCTTGCAAAGCCAGGAAGACGAACGCGTCCGAAAGTTCCATCGAGTCGCGGTATCCAGCGCGCCGATCCTCCGGCCAAGCGGCGAACTCCCCGGCCGTCACCGATGTCGGCTTGATCGGACGGTCGCCGATGTCCTTCCCCGGAGTGAGCGAGATTAACGCTGATGTTGTGTGGCCGGAACTCGTCGGCGATGGCGTAGGAAAAGCCCTCCAGTCCAAACTTTGCGGCGCAGTACTCTGCCTCGCCAGCGAAGGGCACACGTGCCGCTCTCGATGAGATGTTGATGATTGCTCCCCGACCTAGCCGAGATCATGCCCGGGGCGAACGCCCGGATCAGTCGCATCGGCGCGACAAGCATGACCTCCAGCGTCACCTCCACCTGATCCTGAGTCAAGTCGAGAAAGTGCCTGTTGCGCAGAATCGCGGCGCCGTTGACCAGCGTGGTCACGCGACCATATCGTGCCAGTACGTCCGCCCCGAATGCCTCTGTCGCCTTCCGGTCGGTGAGGTCGAGGACAACGATTTCGATCTCACCACCCTCGTCCTGAACTGTCCGTTGAAGCTCCTCCAGCTCATGGGCTACTTCCGATGTCGCGATCACCCGCGCCCCATGCCGAGCCATCATCCGGCAGACACTGTGCCCCCAACCCCTTCCTGCCCCGGTAACAACCACCACCTGCCCATCTAGCAACCTGGTCATCTGATCTCCAATCTTCAGTTGTCGTTCGCGCGCGAGAGCAAAGCTATAGCTCTTCGCCTGGACTCTGCTCCAAATATCCCATCATGGCCCATCGCCCTATCCTGTCAATTCCTGAGGCTACAGCGAGATTCGTTCCAGGACGTTCATTAGCCTGGCTGACGTGTCGATATCAGGATGCCCCTACGGCTACGCGGTTTAACGCCGCAAGAAACGTGGATAATTATCTAATCTGGGATCAACCTCAACGAAAGCCTGCTCTCCTATGGATCCTATCCGAACCGGCGCCAATGCTATTCCACGAGCAACACCGTTCTTCGGTCGCGATCCTGAACGAGAAACGCTGCGAACGGTGGCCATGGAAGCGCTTGGTGGAGGTGGAACCCTGCTGCTCGTTGCCGGTGAGCCCGGCATCGGAAAGACACGACTCGTTGACGAACTGGGACAAGAGCTTCTGGATCTCGGCGCTGCTCTGTTCCGGGGCCGCTGCTTCGAACTAGAAGGCACGCCGCCCTACTGGCCATGGATCCAGATCTTGCGCGACTACATCGATCAATCTGATCGAGACCTGCTTTTCGAGCAACTCGGCGAGAGTGCAGGATACCTCCTGCCGATCTTGCCCGATTTAGCCGGATTGCTACCCAGGGTAGAGCAAGATCGACTCGCATCGCCATCAGCGGATCCGTCACGGGCACGCTTTCAACTATTCGATAGCATCGCCCGATTGCTTCGCTCGGCATCTCAGACTCAGCCGCTCGTCCTGATTCTGGATGACTTGCAGTGGACGGATACGCCATCTGCCATGCTCCTCGAGTTCCTTTTCCAGGCGCTTGCTAATGCGCCGCTTCTCATCACTGGCGCGTATCGCGATGTCGAACTGAGCCCTGACCAACCGCTCGCATCGACCCTCCCCAACCTGCTGCGCGGTGGGGCGTATCAACTTACGCTCAGCGGGCTGAAGGGATCGGCGGTCGCACAACTGTCTGGAGACATCCTCGGCCATCTGCCTGACGCCGCCTTTGTCGAGCATATCCTTCAGCGAACTGGCGGAAATCCCTTCCTTGTGCGTGAGATAAGCCGTCTGACGGCTACTAGCGATCCAAGGCTCGATTCACCGCTTGGCGAAACGCAGGCTGTGCCAGCCAGCGTTCGCGCGATCATCCGCCGGAGACTCGACCTGCTATCGCCATCCTGCCGGGAGTTGCTTTCCATCGCGTCTGTTGCAGGGAGGGAGTTCCAGGCTGCTCTTCTGGAACGTGTTAGCGAGCAAGAAGCATCAACATTGCCTGATCTGCTGGAGGAGGCAGTTCAGGCAGGATTAGTGGAGAAGCAGTCGGGATACGGCCGCTATTGTTTCAGTCACGACCTGATTCGCGAGACGCTCTACGAAGACCTGGGGGCGTCCCGTCGAATAGCAATTCATAGACGAACTGGAGAAGCGCTCGAAGCGCGCTACGCCAGCGATCTGACACCGATCTATGGGGAACTTGCCTGGCATTTTTCCCGGGCGCCAACCCACGATACCTTCGACAAAGCGATCGACTATGCTCTGAAGGCCGGCGAGCAAGCAACACAACAGGTCGCGTGGGAGGCCGCCGTCGATTATCACCGGCTCGCGGCTGATCTCCTGGAGGGAAGCGAGACGGTTGATCCTGAGCGGCATTGCCAGCTCCTGCTCCGACTGGCCGGTGCTGAAAATCTGCTGGCGGCCGGCCGGTCCTGGGAGCGGCCCATCGCCGTATCCAGAAATGACGACGCGGCCCTTGGGTTGGCTACGTCCTGGCGCGCCGTCGAGGCCGCACGCACAGCAGGCGATCCGGAGTTGCTCGCCCGGGCAACCCTCAGCGTCATCGGCCTGAATCCGATGGTGCCGCAAGCCGGCGTCGAAGGGCTTGAACTGGTCGAAGAAGCGCTGGATGCACTTCCAGAGAAGGATAGTCCCATGCGGGCGATGCTACTCGCGCGGCTTGGGACCGATCACTGGCGCTTGATGTACTACGGCGCGCTGCCCTGGTCCGTGCAGGCGGAGCGGGAATCTCGCCGCCCGAGTGACGCGGCGGTGGAGATGGCCCGTCGCCTGGGTGATCCAATCCTGCTCTTCAACGCTCTATACAGCAAAGCCAGCAGGAATCTCCCGCCGGACACCTGGGAATCCGATCAGTCCGCTATCAATGAGTTCGTTGAACTCGCGGAGAAATCAGGAGATGATTTCCTCAAGGCCCTGGCGCTGCTCGGTCTCCAGGCCACACTGTCGGCCGATGGGCAGACGGCCGCCGCAGACCGGCTGTTCCCTGAAATAGAACAGGTTGTCGGCAGGCTGCAACTACCCTATCTCGAATTAGGGTTGATCGATCTCAAGATTGGTTCGGCACTCAGGAGCGGCCGCTTTATCCAGGCCGAACAACTGCTTCAACAAATCACGAGCCTGCAATCGAAACACGAGGCATCGCTATGGCAGCTCTTTACCCTGCGTCGGGAACAAGATCGGGTGGGCGAAGTCGTAGGGCAGATC
Source organism: uncultured Chloroflexia bacterium (assembly GCA_963709995.1). Classification (GTDB taxonomy): domain Bacteria; phylum Chloroflexota; class Chloroflexia; order Thermomicrobiales; family CFX8; genus JAUIIK01. Next base: position 63,354 of record CAVPYN010000015.1, read on the forward strand.
GAAGAGCGCTACCAGATCCAGCGCCCGCTGAGCCTCAAGACCGAGATCTACCATGCCGTTGCCCGGCTTGAAATTGGTCGGGAGACGGCCGCACGTGAAATCTACGAACGACTGGCCGCCGACAGCTTCGAGACCGTGCCAACATTGCTGCGATGGCTGACACTCCTCACCGAACTCGCGATCGGCTTCGATGACAAACCGCGGGCGCGCCTGCTCTATGAGCGTCTCGAACCCTACTCACGCTACGTCGCCATGTCGCTTGGAACGGACGACACTGGCGGCAGTGTCGATCATTACCTGGGACTCATAGCCACGTTGCTCGAACGATGGGAAGTCGCTGGGCAGCATTTCAGGGATGCTCTCAACCTACACATGGAATGGGGCATGCGGCCCTACGTCGCACATACTCACTACGCCTGGGCAGAGATGCTGGCGCGTAGAAATCAGCCTGACGATCTAGGCCGGATTCACACGCTACTTGACCAGGCGTCGCAGACTGCAGAACCGCTAGGAATGGTTCGCTTGCTCTGCCTGATTGATGAACTTCGAAAGAAGCTTGAATCCACACGGCCTACATTCCCTGCCGGATTGACTGCTCGCGAGGTGGAAGTATTGCAACTGGTCGTCCAGGGTCGCACGAATCAGGAAATCGCAAGCGCGCTCTTCATCAGTCCTCACACCGCCGCCAACCATGTCGCGCATATTCTCAACAAGCTCGGTGTCGACTCACGCACAGCAGCCGCAGCCTGGGCGCTCACCCACGACCTCTTCTGATTCGCTCCCACGCATAGTTAGAAATCACTATCAACCCCGCGACTGGTCAAATGATCAGTCCGCGGGATGCGCCCTGCCTGCCGGATGCCCATGCTCAAGAGGAGGATGACTGAGTGGATTCTTCAGCAAAGGAGCACAGACATGCAGGCACGAACTTGGACCAAACGATTCGAGCCGGGTCAGATCAAGATCATTCTCGTAGCAGCCGCAGCCATCACCATTCTTCTAATTGGAGCGGTCCTGTCAGGAACACTATCGAGCAGCGATCAGGCCGCCAGTATCGACCGTGCCCAGAACGAGATCGCACGGCTCATGTCGAACGCTCGCTTCGTAGAGCTCAACACTCTACCGGGCGACCCGGGTACGCATCCCGTCACGAGTCTGCAGGAATACCGATTCTTCGATTCGAACATCCTCCCCGGTAACCTTGGCACCAAGCAGGCAACAGTGAGTGGGCTGTGGGAGTACCGTTTCCTGGAGCTCAACATCCTCCCCGACGACGATCTCAAGTTCGTTCCCCCGAGTGGAGAACCTGGCACTCGCTATTGATTGCGCCGACTGCGGTCCGCCCTTTATCCAGGATCCGAGAGCCTCTCCGATAGAGGCTCTCTTTTCATTGCGCCTTGCCTCCCGCCCCGAACGACTACTCCTCCGACCACCACCAACGTTCGGTGCTGTTGAGATTCTCGCAGCCGCTGGAGGTGATCAGGATGTCGTCTTCAAGACAGGCGGTCAGTAGGCTATCGCCTCACTCCAGGTAGCCGATATCGTAGGCATCGAGGATCGCTGCCAGCAACGCGAGATTCGCGCGCTCGACGAGACTTCCAACGTTGCTCGCTGCAAGGGCATCAGTTGCACGATCGAAGATCGCCAGGCAAGTTCGCGACGGATCGTGCCGCGAACGGTAGAGAATCCCGTCCGGTTCATCCGGATGGGCCCACAACGCCTGTGACCAGCGCCGGGCAATCCGATAGTCGCCCGTGCCAAGCCGGTTGTCCACGCCAATCCGTGCCAGTCCCGAGCCTGTCAGATCGACGACGCGAAGCGGGCGGCTGAATTCGACGGTCGCGAGATTGCGTGTTGTCAGCTCTTGACGGGTAACGATCCGGTGATCGTCACGATCTGAGCGCCCATAGGTTTCAACGAAGCAGCACTTCGGGCTATCGCCCAGATAGAGCACGCCGAACTCTCCATCAGGTGCATCAAAGCGGTTGAAACCAGTGCGGCCAAAGTAGAGCGGTGTATGTTCGGAGCGGTGGAGGCGATACCAGCTACCCTGATTGAGAACGATTGGAAGTGAAGTCGTGGAGAAGTCGGCTGGCGGATCTGGGTGTGGGCCAGGATAGGTTGAGCTAGGCGGGGCCATGTTCCCCGAATGCCTGCGCCGCCCGTCGCACCGGATTCAACTCGCCTGCTCGCAACGCTTCCAATGGTGTCCGGTCGTCGAGGTAAACGTTGGAGTTGAGCATGAAGCTCACCTGCATCCAGGGATCATGGCCGCTCAGATCTTCGAGAACGTCTTCGAAACCCGGCAGTGTCCCGTGCTCAGCATCGAACTGCCAGGCAGGATAGGCGTACCCCCGTCGCCCAATTGAAAGCGCTATGAGCCGCCCTGCCTGTCGCCGCTTGTCGACCGCCTGGCGGGAGATGTTCAGAATCCCGGCCACTTCCTGTGACGACAGTGTCCCACCCTCTGCTGTGAGCATCTTCTCGCGATAACGTAGCCCCCGCAGTTTGGCCCCAGCTAGCGGGCCCTCATCGAGTAGGCGCATTGCGGCAGGGTGCTCGAGCACCTGCAGAAGCACGTCATAGTCAGATGGCGCACCGGTGGCAGCGGTTAGCGTGCGCTGGTCCTCCTCGGCAATGAGCCTCGACACAGCGTTAATCACGCGTGCGACGAACGCATCCTTCTCGGCGTTGTCGCTCGCATGGCGCAACCGCTCGATCGCCCGTTCGAGGTTCGTCGAGTGGCCCGGATCTATCTGATGATGTTGTGTAGCCGTCATGTAGCACATCCGCCCACTTGAGTTGACGAATTACATTCTATATGCGCCGTGATATTTCGTCAACACATACCCAATTGGAATTGTTCAGTAGCCGATCGAATCGCTACGTGTCTTCATTCCTCCGACCACCACCAGCGTTCGGTGCTGTTGAGATTCTCGCAGCCGCTGGAGGTGATCAGGATGTCGTCTTCGAGGCGCAGACCGCCGGACGGGTGGCGGTAGATGCCGGGTTCGGGGGTCAGGTACATACCGGGACGCAGGATCGTCTTGTCGCCGGTGAAGAGCACCGGTGGCTCATCACCGGAGATGCCGAGGCCATGGCCGCAATAGGTGCTCGGGCCGCCGAAGTGCATCGACTGGTAGCCATTCAGACCCTCGCGATCGGCGATCTCGTCGCAGATGTCCTGAAGCTCCTCGGCCCGCACCCCCGGCGCGGCCTTCGCAATGATCCGGTCGAGCATCTCCTCGCACGTCTCAAAGAGATGACGCTGGACATTGCTCGGCGGACCGACGATCGCCGAGCGGCAGATGTCGAAACGGTAGCCGCGGTAAGCGCCTCGTATCTCGATCTGAGCGGTGTCGCCAGGTTCCAGAACCCTGTCAGTCGCGTAGGGCCGGATCAACGGCTCACCGGATCGGTAAACCCCACTCTGGCAGGTGAGTGAGGTATCGGTCGCGCCACGCTCCCTCAGCGCCCGGTCGATTGTCGCGACAACCTGGTTCTCGGTCTGGCCCGCCCGAAAGGCCGCTTTGGCCGCAACCGCGCCAGCGTCGGCAATTGCCGCGGCTTCCCGCAGAATCGCCTGTTCGAAGTCGTCCTTGATTGCCCGTAGCGACCAGAGCACGTCGTCGGCGAAGAAGAAGCTCACACCGGGCAGCGAAGCCAGAATGTCGCGATGGAGCAGCACAGAGAGAAATTCCTCGCCCACCAGTCCCCAGCGCGCGCCCTTGGTCAGCCCGGCATCGGTCAGGATCGAGGCCAGCCCGCGCGGCAGGTTGGTATCCACTTCGATCTGATCGATCGTCAGATCCGGTTCATAGTAGGGAGAGGTCACCAACAGCGTCGCTGGCTGATCGATCGGGATGACGATCGCGCAGTAACCGCGGCCACGCTGGTCGTACATCGCCGGGTGTGAACCGGCGATCGGTCGGTGATTGGCCAGGTAGAGACCATTGCCTTCGCGCCCTGGATCACGTGAGAAGACAATCAGCCCATCGAAGCCCCGGGCGCTTGCCTCTACCCGGCATTGCTGCCGTCGCGCCCGATACTGCTCGTAGGGGACGGGCAGATTCGCCCAGCGATCCTGATCCATCGTTACAACAACCTTCCCTGATGTTCTGCAATGTTCCCAATTCAGTCTCAATGTCTCGAATTCGTTGTTCAACCAGTCGGGCGCTTCGCGCCTCGTTCCAGAGCGGACAATCGGCCGACACTGGACGGCGCACAGTATTAGGATAGAGGCAACCGGAGAGCAGGTGCATCATGGATCCAGCATTGCGGGCAATCATGGAACGGGTCGATCGCGTCGAGCGTGAATCGTTCATCTCCCTCTACGAAGACGCGCCACCGGAACTCAACGCTGGACTCTACTACGAGGATGGGGAACTCCGGGCCGCCTGGCTTGGCACGTACGACAACGCCGGATTTTCCTCGATCTTCGATTTTCCGGAGACGGACGACCCGGAAGGCGTGCTGGACCGGATTGTCTCCGTTCTCCAACGCGCCGGGGTGCGGGTGCTGGGTTTCGATGACCATCCCGATCTCGACCCGAAGCTCGACCCGGAATGGTTCGAGCAGCACGGATTCAGTCCAGATTCCGAGGAACAGATCTGGTGGCGGCCGCTCGCGCATTTCGAACCAGGCCCGGAGCCGGAAGGAGTCGTCGTCGAACGAGCAACCGGTGTGGACAGTGAGACGTTCGCCCTGGTGCTCAACGAAGGTTTCGGCGCGCCAGCGGACGCCGGGCTGGGCAGAATCTACGCTTCGGTCATTGGCAAAGAGGGCTGGCTCCACTATATCGCCTATGTTGAGGGCGAGCCAGGAGCCGCCGCCGCGATGTTCGTCGCCAGCGGCGTCGCGGATTGTTTCGTGGCGTCGACCCGCCCGCTAGCGCGCCGTCGCGGCGCTCAAACTGCGCTGATCTCACGGCGACTGGCGGACGGACTAGCGTTGGGCTGCGACATTGCGACGGCACAATCCGTCACCCACAACGCATCGATTCGAAACTTCGAGCGCCACGGCTTCATGCCGATCTATCGGCGAACGATCTATGCGCGGCAACTGGGGGAACCAGCAGACGACACTTTGGATTAGGCCGGATCTGTGGCTGGCTGGTCCTGGCCCCGCGACTCGCCGTCAATCTCCCGCGGCACTCACCAGATCGCTGAGCGACACCCCTAGTTCCCGGGCTAGCGCGGCGGCAACAGTAAACGAGGGTTCCGCCTGACTCCGCTCCAACCGTGACAAATGACTCGCTGAGATCCCTGCCCCGGCTGCCAGTTGATCGAGCGTCATCCCCTTCTCCAAACGTAATGTGCGGATCGTTGGCCCTATTTGGAGATCGGGCCTGCGATTGTTCTGAGCCACTGTCCCTCCTCACAACGGGTGCATATCTTCATTGACGGACGACTTCTCCGAGGTGATGATGGCGGCACATTCTATCAAGAGTCTCGAAACCACGGAGCTTGATCAAGAACATTCTAGGATGTATCGGCAACGTTTTGGTGATCTGTGCCCGGTCAATTCCAGCCAGACACAGCAAGAGACAAAGAAACGCTGATGTTCTCGCGAACAGTTTGAAGAATGTACGGCACTCATGATTGTACAATAGCGGACATAAGCAACCTCTGGGAACGCAGCGCAGGTATCTCCAGATCGGTTGATTCAGCGCAGTTAAGTGTTGGTTGCGACGCGGTCACTATCAGCATGGCCGGATAGACCCTAGCGAAATGGCAGAGGGAGATGGCAAAGAGCACGGCATTTCACGGCCCTAATGCCGGTTACGTTCTCGAACTTTACGAGACGTACCAGCAGAACCCTGACGCGGTTGACGCGCAGACGCGCGCGTTCTTCGAAGTCTGGAGGCCCCCGGCCAGGGAGAGCGCGATGGCCGTTGAGGGGCTCGATGCCTCCCGGGTCGTCGCGGCGGTCAACTATGCCAACGCGATTCGCCGCCACGGCCACCTCGTCGCCACGTTGAGCCCGATCAACAATGGTCCGCTCGAGGTGCCAGAAGAACTCGACCCGCGCACCTATGACATCACCGACCAGGATCTGGCCGGCTTACCGGCTGACGCTGTCGCGGTCTGGAACAGTAACCGGCATTTCGCAAATGCGCTTGAGGCAATCGACCATCTTCGAGAGATTTACAGTGGCCCGACCGCCTATGAGTTCCTTCACATCCAGGACCGTGTCGAGCGCTACTGGCTCCGCGAGGCAGCCGAAAGCGGCCGGTACGAGCGAGCGTTGACAAGCGATGAAAAACAGATGCTGCTCCGCCGCCTGACCGAAGTCGAAGCGTTCGAACGGTTTCTTCATCAGGCCTATCTGGGACAGAAGCGCTTCTCTATAGAAGGAAACGACACCGTCGTGCCAATGCTCGACGAGGCGATCAGGCTTGCGGCGAAACAGGGCATTGGATGCGCGGTGATCGGGATGGCGCACCGCGGCCGCCTCAACGTGCTCGCTCATGTTCTTGGCAAACCCTACGAATTGATCCTCGCTGAATTCGAGCATCTCCCATACCAGCCCCCGAATGGCTGGGGCAACGGTTTGCCGATCCATTACAGTGGCGACGTCAAATACCACATGGGCTGGGAGTCACCGGCTGGCGAAAGTCCAATCCCGGTGTTCCTCGCGCCCAATCCAAGCCATCTGGAGTGGGTCAATCCGGTCGTTGAAGGCATGGCGCGCGCCTATCAGGACCACCGCGACCAATCCGGGGCCCCGAAGCAGAACTTCGATGGCGCACTCCCGATCCTGCTGCATGGCGACGCGGCATTCCCAGGTCAGGGCGTCGTCGCGGAAACCCTCAACCTGGCCAGACTTGATGGATTTGCGACCGGCGGGACGATCCACATCATCACGAACAACCAGATCGGCTACACCACTAACCCCTCGGACTCACGTTCGACGCTTTACGCGAGCGATCTCGCCAAAGGTTTCGAGATCCCGATCGTCCATGTTAACGCCGACGATCCGGCAGCCTGCATGGCTGTCATCCGCATGGCGATGGATTACCGGGAACGCTTCCATGCCGATTTCCTGATCGACCTGGTTGGTTACCGCCGCTGGGGACACAATGAAGGCGACGAACCCAGCTTCACCCAGCCACAGATGTACGACCGGATCACGAACCACCCGACAGCGCGAGCACAATGGACGGAAAAACTGGCGATTGAAGGCGTCATCGCTGAGGAAATCGGCGAAAGCCTTCTCAACGACGGCCTTGACGCGCTGCAGAATCTGCGCGATGAGGTGCGCGCCTCGGCAAACGGCGATGTCGAAGACGCAACCGGAGATGCGCGCAACCCTCCCACGGTCGACACCGAAGTTGGCGCCGAACAACTGAGCGCGTTCAATGACGCCTTGCACTCCTTCCCGGAGGGTTTCACCGTCAATAGCAAGCTAGGCCGGCAACTCGACCGGCGCCGGTCAGCCCTTTCCGAAGACGGAGCGATCGACTGGGCTCACGCGGAAACGCTAGCGTTTGCCTCCCTGCTGGCCGAAGGCATCCCGATCCGGATAACCGGCCAGGACAGCCAGCGCGGCACGTTCGGACAACGACACCTGGTGCTCCACGACCCCGAAACCGGGGAAGCCCACTCTCTGCTCGAGAAACTACCGCAAGCGAAGGCATCGTTCGCCGCGTACAACAGCCCGCTCTCCGAAGCTGGCGTGGTTGGATTTGAATATGGCTATAGCATCACCGCGCCGGAGACGCTCGTGTTGTGGGAGGCGCAATTCGGCGATTTTGCCAACGGCGCTCAGATCATCATTGATCAGTTCCTCGCCTCGGGCAGGACCAAGTGGGGACAGACCGCGTCGCTCGTCCTGCTCCTGCCGCACGGATATGAGGGCCAGGGACCGGAGCATTCCAGTGCTCGGCTCGAACGATTTCTCCAGCTTGCCGCCAATGACAACTTGCGTGTGCTGAACATGACGACATCGGCCCAGTATTTCCACGCGTTGCGCCGCCATGCCAGGCTCCTCCGGAGCGATCCACGGCCCATGGTCGTCATGACGCCAAAGAGCCTCCTGCGACATCCCCGGGCCAGTTCCAGCCTGATCGATCTAGCAAGCGGCGGCTTCATGCCGGTGCTCGATGACAACGCAGCGGGAGAGCGGCGAGAGCAGGTCTCCCGGCTAGCTATGTGCAGCGGCAAGGTCTATGTCGACCTGGCAACCAGCAACATGCGGGAGAGCGCGGACAACGTTGCGATCATCCGGATCGAAGAACTCTATCCGTTCCCGGAAACCGAACTTCAGAAGATCCTGGATCGTTATCCCCGCGCCGAAGAAATTGTCTGGGTGCAGGAAGAACCGAAAAACATGGGCGCCTGGAGTTATATCGCGCCACGGCTACGCAAGCTGGCATCCGGACGTCTGCCGTTGCGCTACATCGGCCGGCCGGCAGAAGCCAGCCCTGCCGAAGGCTCGATCGATGACCACAACGAAGAGCAGTCGCGGATCGTCGCCGAGACGTTCGAGCCTGCCAGAGTGCTGGAAGAAGCCGCGGCGGATGACTGATCCGATCATGAATGTCGCCCGGGAACTGCGCCGGGCTCAGGTCACAAACCTTGCGGGGTGGAGAATACGATGTCATTAGAAATCCGCGTGCCGTCGCTCGGCGAGTCAATCTTCGACGCCACGATCGTCCAGTGGCTCAAGAAACCGGGAGATCAGATCGCCCGCAACGAGCCGGTCGTCGAACTTGAAACAGATAAGGTAAACGTCGAGGTGCCCGCCGAGCAGGCTGGCGTGCTCGAATCGATCTCGCGCGATGAGGGCGAGACGGTCGAAGTTGGCGAGTTGCTTGGGGTTATCCTGGAAGGAGCGACTGCCGAGAGCGCTCCCGAAGAAGAAGTTGCCGGGACAACCAGCCCGGACACCCCAGCACCCGCCGCGGGACCAACGGCCCCGGAACCGGTCGCCGCCGGAGCACGACGGGCTGGACCGGAAGCGCGCAGGCTCGCCGAAGAACGCTCGATCGACCTCAGCGCAATCACCGGCACTGGTCCTGGCGGGCGAGTATTGCCGCAGGACATCCTCCAGTACCAGCCCCCGGCCGTCACGGAAACGCCTCGATCCGCGCCACCGCCAACAAGCGCTCCGGCGCCAGCCGTGCCAGCCGCAATTGGCCCGAATGGGCGGGACGAGCGCGAAGAGCGCATCCGTCTTTCCCGCCGGCGTCAGACGATCGCCCGGAGGTTGGTCGAAGCCCAGCAGACCGCCGCCATGCTTACCACCTTCAACGAAGTCGATATGTCCGCCGTCATGGACCTGCGCGCGCGGCGCCGTGATGCGTTCGAGGAACGGCACGGGGTTCGGCTTGGCTATATGTCCTTCTTCACCAAGGCCGTTGTCGGCGCGCTCAAATCCTATCCTGAGGTCAACGCCGAACTCGATGGTGATGATCTGATTCTCAAGAACTATTACGATATCGGCATTGCCGTTGGCGCTGAAGAAGGGCTTGTCGTCCCGGTCGTCCGCGACGCCGACCGTAAGAGCTTCGCGGAGATCGAGCGCGAGATTCGTGAGTTAGCGATCAAAGTTCGGGACAAGACGCTCGAGATTTCCGAGCTGATGGGCGGGACCTTCACGATCACCAACGGCGGCATCTACGGATCCCTGCTCTCGACCCCGATCCTCAACACGCCGCAGGTCGGTATCCTGGGAATGCACAAGATCGAGGAACGCCCGGTCGTCATCGACGGAGCGATTGTCGTCCGGCCGATGATGTACATTGCCCTCTCCTACGACCATCGAGTTGTTGATGGCCAGGGGGCGGTCAAGTTCCTGGTCCGGATCAAGGAATTGATCGAAGATCCGGAGACGATGCTCCTCGACGGCTAGCGCCACCCACATTTCAACCAGTCCGTTTCAGAACCGCGGCTCTCGCTCAAGAGCCGCGGTTCTCTTTCTCGACTCGATCACCGTTGTCGTGCTGCCGGGCCGTACTGTGTGCCACCAAGCATGGATCAGGCAAGCGTCGTGCGGCCAGACACTTCGGTTTTATCGAGCATTATGGAGAAACGATCACCAATTATGATTGATTCTCTAGAGTTTGGTGACTATTACTTGACAAATGAGAAATCCTCACGTATCATGGATCTATCAAGGCGAGTTGGTGAATGATTCGTCAGAAGTGGAAAGGAAATCAGCATGTTGGAGAACGCACTCGTCGCCGAACTGGTCGCGCGAAGCCGCGGCGTTCACGCCCGCGGTCGCTAGAACGACCCGTACAGCGCGCACAGAGAGATCACGCATTGGAAAGGAAGACACGATGATGCATCCAGACATCGCCCGAATGATCGTCACCGAGAGAAACCAGAGTCGACTGCGTGAAACCGGCCAGCCTCAGTCCCGGGGGAAGAAGAACATTCGCCGGATGGTCACCAGACGCTAATCATCTCTTTATCACGGTATGGTCATTTGTCTATGCAGGTAGTTCAGAATTTGTTATGATTATCGATTCTGCGCTCGAAGAGGAGCAAGGAGCTCCAGCGTGGAGAACCAGAAGAAAGGAGCCAGGCGCAATGCTCGGCACACTCTTTGTGATCGACACTATCGCGAAGCAACGACAGGAGCAATTACGCACGGAACGGCGCGAACGACGCCATCCACGCGTGCGTACCCGTTAGTTTGCGGGGTCTGACCAATGACGACCGCCGCGAAAGGAGCACGAGATGCACGACCAGCTCTATTCCATCGAGCTGCTGAACCCCCAGGCGGGAGTCCGCCAGCGGTCCGGTTCCCGGAAGCACGCCCTCCGGGTCCGCAGAGCCCGCCAGCACTAACCGCCCCCTAACGAGCCGCGTCACCACCAAACACGACGCGGCTCGTTTCGTTGAAGGCTCCAGTTTCCACTCTCCCAATTCACCGATCAACGTAGCTGCTGATAAAGCCACCGAAGGGCGAATGGCTCCATCACCTCTTTTAGCGCCCTGCCAATCGTCGTCTTACCGGCGCCGGTCGTACCGTTGAGCAGGATGATCGTTCCCCGGGCACGCAAACCTCATTCCTGTCTTGAATGTATGCTCAGTAGATCTTACAAGGAAGCTGCTCGCTGCAGTCTGGCCCTCCATGGCTGGCATTCTGATCGCCGCGATCGGCAACGAAGCAGGATGCACGGGAGGTGAAAGCGTTTTGAAGATCCCTACCGGACCTGCCGATTTGACCGCTGCTTGGCTCACCTCCGCGTTACGTGCCGGAGGATCAATCCCTCCGTCGGCAGCGGTCACTGCCGTCGAACAAGATCCACTGGGAGAAGACGAAGGATTCTTCGCCTACCTTACTCGACTACGCCTCCACTATGAACAACCTGGAAGCATCGCACCGGAGACGATGATCGCGAAATTGTCAGCACTATCCAGTGAGATGCGGCAGCGCCCGAACACCCGTGCGGCCTATGAACGCGAAGTGCGTTTCTATCAACTTCTGGCAGGCCGAATGTCGCTGCCAGTGCCAGCCTGTTATTACGCCGACATCGACAACGAAACAGGCTTCCACATCTTGCTACTCGAGGACCTGGCCCCTGCTGAGAATGGCTCGCGAGCCGCAGGCTGCACACCAGAACAAGCCGAGTTGGCTATCCGGAAGATCGCGGAGTTTCATGCTCACTGGTGGGAGCATCCGCGGCTCGCTGCGCTGGACTGGATCTCAGACGCGACGTTCGATTGCGACGAGCTCGCCGGGGCGCACGCCGAATGGTGGCCGGAGTTCCTGCGGCAGGCGGGCCACAATCTGCCCGCTTCGCTGATCGCACTCGGCGAACGATTCGGACCGCATCGAGCCGCGCTCTTCGAACATCTCTGGAGCACTTCTCCACGAACGCTAACCCACTCCGACTTCAACCTCGGCAACATGTTCTTTGCCTCTCCGGAGGGTGGCGAACCTTTCACCGTCATCGACTGGCAGTCGATTGGGCGCAGACGCGGCACCTGGGATGTCGGCATGTTCCTTGGTCAGAATCTTGAACCGATGATCCGCGCAGCAATCGAAACGGATCTGCTGAACCTCTACGTAAGAACGCTGGCCGAACATGGCGTCCAGGGATATGGCTTCGATCGGTGCCTCCACGACTACAAACTCTGTTTGCTCCATCGCTTCGGTTCGCTGATCTCAACCATCGCCGCGATGCCCTTCACCCCGGAGCAGATCCAGATGCACATCGATATCCTGCTCCCCCGCAACGTCGCCGCACTGCTCGACCACGATGCGGCGTCTCTGCTAGATTGAAGTAAGGACACTATCGACTATCCAGAGGCAGTCCACGCCTGCGAAGCTGCGGGCTACTCCTCATCTTCTCCGTAAGACTGCCCAGCAAAGGCAGCGCGGACCTCGGCGGCGGTCCTGGCGTTGCGGATGGCCGCGAGGCGCGCCTGTTCGTCGTCGATCAGAGCGCGAACGTTCGTCAAGACATCGGCCAGCCGGTCGGCCGGGAATTTGACCGCGCCATCGGCATCCATGTGGATCAACTCGCCGGGCGCAACATCCATACCTCCGACTGAGACCGGCACGTTGACCGCCTGCACCGCCATGTCGCCGTGACCGGCCGTTACCCCACCAAGCAGGTATTGAAACTCCATTGAGCGCATCGCGTCGATGTCCCGCGACGGCCCGTTGGAGATCGCGCCGATGCAACCAACCGCCTGCATCGCCGTCGTCATCACCTCTCCCGCCAGCCCAGCCTTGGCGGCAAGCTCCGGCGGGAACTTCTGCTCGAACACCAGGATGGCAGGCTTTGGCGAGGCGTCCAGCGCGTCGATCACATCCATGAAGGTCAGCCGGTTGTAGTTGGGATCTGGCACGCTATAGACGCAGGTCACAGCGTAGCCAACGCGCGGCCCAATTTCCGGGTACATGCAGCGGATCGACGCGTCGGTGTACCAATTCTCGCTCCAGGGATTGTAAAGCCCGAGGCAGAGCGGGTTTGAGGGGTAGGTCGCGACCACGTTGGTGATCGAAGGCGTATCGAACTTCTCCAGTTCTCGCATCATCTCGCGATCGGTCATGCCTGTCATCGGTCGTCCCTCTCCATGTCATTCGCGAATTCTCCGCCTGATAGCCAGCATCGTAGCCGATGACTGGACCGGCATTGGGTCGATGACCGTAGTAATTTCCTGCACGCACCTTCCCTCAGGGCGTACCATTTCTCTCCGGGAGGTGAGCGGTGGGGACGTTGGGAACCAACGGTACGGATGAGGGTGTCCTGCGGGAGTGGCTCGATCGTGAGCAGCCCCACTGGTTCCGGTCTTCCGAGACTGCCTTGCGAGGGATGATCGAGCACCTCCAGCACAGTTGTTTCGTGGAATCCTGGGATGAACTGCGAGCCGATGGTAAGACCGAAACGGAAGCCGGACGCATCACACTTGAATTCTATGAGGAAGGCATTGGCAGAATCTTCGGTTTTGTGCGTGCGTCCGGCGCTCTGCCCGATGACGATGCCTGGTCGGAGATCAAGGCCGAACAGCTCCTCGAAACAAGCCAGCCCGATATCCCCCAGCCGCTCGTCGACGCTCTCTCGAACGGCCTCGCCGCCGCCGAGCGCCAGCCAACCGGGAATCACAGCCTCTATCGCGACTGGAGTCGCTGCCTGATGCTCTACTTCTACCAGCACGCCGCCAACGGGCCGGCCCATCCGGGATTTGAAGCCCCGCGCGAGGACAAGATGGCCTGGGCGGCCGAAGCGATCGAAGACGTTCACGATCGCGGCGCACTACAGGCTGCGCTCGCTGCCTATCTGGATGATCGAGACGTTCGCGCCGTCGCCAGGGCGATTATCGAGACGCCGATCTCCGAGATCATCGAACACCAGCGCAAGATGACCGGTCTCCAGCGCTTCGATCTGATTCTCCATACCGGGCTGCTCTGGTTGATCGGGGCGGTTGAACGAGAATGATGGCCAGGATGGTGAAACGCATACGCCAGGATGGCCGGATTCAGATCGCGCTCGCGCTAGGCGTCACCATACTGTTCGTCACCGTGATCATCGCTTCTCGCTATGGCACATCCGGCATAGAGGACTTCGAGGGAGAACGCAGAGTGTATTCTGACGGCGAGCACTGCGCATTGATTCTGCCCGATGAATGGGGATGGAGAGCCGCCTCCTGGACTGCGGTCTCGCCAAACGGCACCATCCTCGGCTTCTCCGAGGAAGTCTACGGACGCCCGGAGAATCCAGAGTGGGAAGAGGTCTCCGAGGCAATGATCCAGCGCACCCTGGAGCGTGGAGATGCTACCGTGGAGGCTGACGACGACACCGTCCGGATCGATTTCGGCGCCGATGGCGGCCTGAGCATCCTGCAACGGTTCGACCGCGTCGGTTGTTTGTTGAGCTTTTCAGGGACGGGCGAGAAGCGTGCCGAAGAGGAAGCGGTCTGGGAGGAGATCATCGCCTCACTCGTGCGAACATCTCCGACTGACACGCCAGAGGAGAATTTGCCATGGAAGACGGACTGACCCGGCGGGAACGTGCCGGTTTCAACGTGCGACGGGGCCGGGCCGGCCGGGCAGTCGAACTGATCGGCCAGGCCGAGGCCGCTGGTGTCTCAACTGCCTGGATGACAATGGGCGCGCTTGGGTCCGACACCCTCACCCTCTACGCCGCCTGCGCCGTGCAGACGGAGACAATCAAGCTCGGCACCTCGATCATCCCGGCCTTCAGTCGTCATCCGTTTGCCATCGCCACCCAGGTGCTGGTCCTCGACGATCTCGCGCCCGGACGGCTCCTCCTTGGCATCGGGACGAGCCACGGCCCGACGATGGGAGGCAGCTATGGTGTGCCATTCGATCGCCCGCTTAGCCGCTTGCGCGAGTATCTTCAGGTGCTCCGGCCGGTCCTCCACGACGGCGAAGTTGAGTTCAGGGGCGAGTTCTACAGCGTCAAAGGTCGCCTGCCCGGCGCTCCGGGAACGCCGGTCATGATCTCGGCGCTCGGCCCGAAGTCCTTTGAAACCGCCGGGGAACTCACTGACGGCGCGATCTCCTGGGTCACGCCATTCGACTATCTGCACAACACCGCCCTTCCCGCCATGGAGCGCGGCGCGGGAGAAGCAGGACGGGACCGGCCGCCGCTCATCGCCCATATCTCGGTCGCGTTCGCCGGTAGCCGCGAGGAAGCGTTCGAAGCTGCTCGCAAGGAACTTGCCATCTATAGCCGGATGCCCTTCTACCAGTCGATGTTTGCCGAAGCTGGCTACCCGCTGGGTTCCGGGAACGAATTCAGCGACGAGCTACTCGAACAACTCATCATCTACGGGGATGAGGACAGCGTTGGTGAACGGCTCGTCGAGATGCTCGGCACCGGCTTCGATCAGGTACTGGGGATGCCGATTCCGGTCAGCGACCGCACTGGTGAAGAGCTGCGCTTGCTCGAACTGCTCGGCAAGCTCTAACGAGGCGAACGGACGATGTCGCGGCATCACCAGTTCAAGCGACCGAGCATGACAATCCTCGCGGTATGGGTTCATTGATGGTTGAACCAACGTCACTTATCCGGCGGGCGGTGTCGCTGATTGCCGTCGCATGTATTGTCCTGCTCTTGCCCGCCTGTCTGGGCGGTGACGACGCCGGTGATAGTGTGGAGAATCGCCCCGGACAGATCACCCGCCCGGGAGACGTCGGGCTGCCGCTGGACAATCCAATCTCCGTCCAGGCTTTTGACCGGGCCGATCAACTGTTGCTCGACTGGTTCATCCTCGACGATCCCGATCTCGCCCTGTTGAACTTCAGCTCAAATCTGCGCCCCACCTGGGCGTCGATCTTCGACGGCACGACTGTCGAAGGAGACTGCTCGTTTACCCAGGTCGAGGGCCGCCTGCCAGACCAGAGCGGCACAGTGACCGCGCGTTACGCGATCGATGGTTGCCGGGTCGCCCCACCAGGCAACCTGACCGCCTCCCATGTCACGGTCACGGTAACCGTCACCGAACAGAACGCCTGGGTCGTCAATGTCGAGTTTGATTAGATCAGGTAGTGGGAACGCTAAGAGAGCTACGCCGCCGTAGTCGATCCAGCGCCCGCGTTGGACGGCCTATCTTGATCGGACCGACGCCACCTGATCCGCGGTTCCATGTTGCGGCTCCTGGATCATGATCAGGTAGCCATCCGGGTCACGGATCATCATCGAGCGTTCACCCCAGGGAGAGGGCGCAAGGGGCGCGACGACATCGACCCCGACCCGTTCGAGCTGTTCGGCGCGCGCTTCAATGCGACCATCAGCGAGTCCGATGACCGGGCCAGCTTTAGGGATCTTGTACTGAGAAGCTGTCAGTCCTCGTTGTTCGAGGAGCAGAATGTGAAACGCGCCGAGTTGGAGGATGACAGTGCGGTGGCCCTCCCATTCCTGTTCGCCAGCCACCTCGAAATCGAGAATTTCGCTGTAGAAGCGTTTGGAAAGATCAAGGTCCGCGACATCCAGCACCAACCGGTCGAACACCAGCACGATTTCGCTCCCCACTCCCCCACACCACGCCGCATGCGAACCCAGAGCATACCAACCCATTGTCGCATATCCCACGAAGCATCAGATCCGCATCTGTGCCTGGATACGCATCCGGAACCCCAACCCGCTTCCTCCGACTAAACTCGCTGCTCACGCTATGATGCTGGTGTCGCAGTAGCGCATCTGAAAGGACCCCGATGAAGATCTATATGTCGGTTGATATCGAGGGCGTGGCCGGAGTCATCGAACGAGCACAAGGGAACATTGAATCCGGTGGCTTCGAGTTCCAGTTGGGTCGCAAGCTGATGACGGATGAGACGAACGCGGCCATCGAAGGCGCTCTGGAAGCTGGAGCGACCGAGATCGTGGTCAACGACTCGCACGGCCCGATGCGCAGTCTGTTGCCATACGAATTGCACCCCAAGGCAAGCCTTATTCAAGGACGCATCAAGCATCGCTTCATGGTCGAGGGACTCGATGATTCGTTCGATGCCGTTTTCATGGTCGGCTACCATGCGCCGGCCGGAGTCCGTGATGGCGTGCTCAACCACGCCTTCCATCCTTACGAACTGCGCTACAACGGGGTCGTCTTCAGCGAGATCGGGCTAACTGCTTCGGTTGCCGGCCACTACAACGTGCCGGTGGCGCTGGTGACCGGGGATGACGCGGCCATCCGTGACGCGGCGAATCTGCTGCCAGAGCATGTCGGGGTGTCGGTCAAGCGCGGCATCACCCGGCTGGCAGGCGAGAGCCTTCACCCCTCGGAAGCATGCAACCGTATCCGCAACGCCGCGCGCCAGGCCCTAGAGCGCTTGGGTGAGTTCGAACCGATGAAGGTCGCGACGCCGGTGACGATCGACATGGATCTCTATCACTCGCCACAGGCCGATATCACTGCCCTCATCCCCGGCGTCGAACGCATCGGCGACAGGACGGTGAAATTCACCGCCCCGGATGCCCTGGAGGCCTACCGCACCTTCCTGGCGACCTATTACATCCAGCGTGATCTCGTGTAGGGTCGCAAACGCCGCGCTTGGATTGGCTAGACGAGACCGGCTTTGCCTCGGTCAGCTTCGACTCGATCCAAGAACGCTTTGGCGACGGGCAGAATGAGGGAGGTGTCGAAAAAATCCCCGCCATGTTCGGCTCTACCGGTTGAGAAGAAGGATGCGCCGGGTATCGCGCACGCCGCCCGCTTCGCGCCCGTCGACATCTGATCTTCGTCGCCAGCATAGGCCAACAATGGAAAAGTGATGCGATCCAGTTCATCGGCAAATCCGTCGTCCGCCAGTAGCGCTTCTAGCCCCGCAAAATATGGAGCAGCATCAACGCCCTGCTCCTGTTCCACGTCACGGAGAATGGGCGGCACATACTCGCGTAACCATTCCTTGTCCTCCGGGTAGCTGTACGGGTGCTGCGCGCCGAGGATCATCGACCGAAACCGCTCGGGGTAGCTCGCTCCAACTTGGTAGCCGATCCACGCGCCAAACGAGTAGCCCCAGAAGTGGACACTCTCAAATCCTCCCTCATCCAGCACAGCCACAACATCTCGAGTCTGTTGACGACGTGCATAGGCATCAGCCGATAGTGGCTTGTCACTGCTTCCGTGCCCTCTGGAATCGACCAGAGTCAGCCGATAGCGGTCGCACAGTTCATCGACATATCCAAGCTCCCGCCAGTGGTTGGCGTAGCTCGAAAGACCATGCAGCATCACCAGCGGCGGGCCATCTCCCTCTACCTCGTAGTAGATCCGGACGCCGTCGTCGGGGTTGGTTGCGTAGGGCATGTTGCGCCTCCGTAGCAAGGTTATGCGGCCTTTCGGTTTGTCGCATCAACCGATACTAGCCCAAAAGGTGGTCTTGCTCTCATCGTCACCGGTCTACTTGCGTCTGCCTGGATTCGAACGCGCACCTGTTTCGTAGGAGCAAAACTCGTATCCACTCGGTAACGAGGATGCGTACGTCCGGGGCCCCAAGCGGTGCCCCGGACGACCCCGCCCGTACGATGTTGTTCGATCAGAGCACCTCGATGACGGTCACCTGCGGCACTCATCCGTCCCGACAAGCACATCACTCCGGGCGCCCGCTCGTTCGATGGCGCGACGGAAGCCGGGCAGGCCGCGTTCGATCATGTCGTCGTTGGCGGTCAGGCAGATGCGGAAGAAGCCGGGCGTCTCGAAGATATGGCCCGGCAGGACGGCAACCTTCTCCTCCAGCAGGATCTCAGTGAAGCGCTGGTCATCGGCGATCGGTGACTTCGGGAAGAGGTAGAAGGTGCCCTCCGGCAGGTGGACGTCGTAGCCCATCTCCCGCAACGCTCCGACCACGTGATCGCGCTTGCGCGTCAGGTGATCCATGTCGAGCCGCAACTGTTCGAGATCGCCGATGGCGTGCTGCAAGAGCGCATTCGGGTAGAGGTAGCCACTCGCCGCCTGGATTGCAGCGATCCCCTGTCGCAATTGCTCGCGTTCGTCCAGCGGCATCGTCGGCGGAATCGCCAGGTAGCCGATTCTCTGTCCCGGCGCGATGAGTGTCTTGCCATAGCTGTAGGCCATCAGCGCGTACGGATAGAACTCGAGCGGGCTATGGTATTCGATGCCGCCGAAGACGATGCGGTTGTAGGGCTCATCGGCCAGCAGGTAGATCCGCCGTCCATGCCTTTCCGACGCCGCATCGAGAATCGCTGCCAGCCGCGTCAGCGTCTCTGGCGGGATGACTTTCCCGGTCGGGTTGTGGGGCGTGTTGACGAGCATGATCCTCGTCCGGGGTGTTATCGCCGCTTCGATCGCATCGAGGTCGAGGTCGAAGGTCTCGAGGTTGATCGAGACTTTGACCGGCGTCAGCCCGGACTCGATACACATCGGCTCGTTGCCGAACCAGGGCGGCAGGCTGTAGAGCACTTCGTCACCTGGATCGGCGATCGCCTTCAACGCGACAAGGATCGCCGCGGCCCCGGCGTTCGTCATCGCGATGTCCTCGGGCTCAAAGGGCATCCGCAGCAGGCGCCGCAAGGATTCGGCGACGACCTGCTGGGTGTTCGGCTCGCTGACCTTGTAGGCGAACCAGTCCTTATTCTGCGGCACGCTCCACCTCTGGATCGCATCGACCAGACCCGGAAGCGGCAGTTCGTGCGGGTTGCCGAAGGTGAAGTCGGCAAGATCGTTATTGGCTCCTCGCGCATGCGGGAGATAGGTGTTGAAGAAGAAGTCGAACACCAGTCGGTTCGAACCGGCGTTCATGACATCCCGGGCACGCCGGGAAACGGCGCTATCAACCATCGATGTGCTCTTCTTTCGTCAGGCCATCGTGCGTAGTCGGTTTCGGGGCATCGAACCCGTTCAGATCGCCGACGCCGGGCGCGAGATTCTTCATTGTCTTCTCGAGATAGCGACGCGCGTTGAAGACGCTTGCCAGTTCGACGTCGGCGCGGGATGGAATTCTCGCCAGCGCCCGTTCGATCGCCTTGTCGCGTCTTCTCAGGTGGTCATAGAGTTCCGGATAGTGCTCTGAAAGCTGCCGGGCTTGCGATGCCAAGCTCGCCGTCCGTTGTTCTGTGTTAGGCCTTATTGACGTGGTCACTTTAACTCCTGTCTGGATGCCATCTTCTGACGGTCCTGAATGTATCCCCATCGATCTGCTGCGTTCATTTGGCCGGACACCGGACGCTCCGATGGGGTGAGCGCCCGGCATCCCGGCTTCATAGGGAATGTGGCCTCGACCAGGCCATCTGGAACTGAAACCCGATGTTCGTGGGTGTGGCAGAAGGGGCCGGGGTCACCGGCTATACTGCGGGGGTGGAGTGCAGTTTGGTGGGTTATCGGCCCATCCTGCCTCTGAGCCCCGGTGGCGATACCAGCGTCGCCGGGGCCGTCTTGTCGTCGCTATCTGCTATCAGGTGTCACGCCATCATCCTCCCATTCGCCAAACAGCATCGCTCGGATTACCTCGAAGGCTTGATGTTGTTGTTGACCCGGAAAAAGTTGGCCGGGTCGTACTTCGTCTTGATCTCGACCAGCCGCTCGTAGTTCGGGCCGTAGCCGGAGCGCAGCAGCTCTTCCTTCTCCTCACCAAAGCCGGCGAAGTTCAGGTACATGCCGCCGCTGGAGTAGCGCTGCATCGCCGCCCAGCCGTCGCGCGCCCAGGCGATGTTGACCTCGTTGTCGGCCGGGTCGCCCCAGACGCCGTCGAAGCTGACCAGGAGCGGTGATTCGCGTCCGGCCAGCGGCGTCTCGGTCGGCCCAACCCGGCTCGTCGCGCCGCCCTGATGCCAGAGCGCGATCAGCGAGCGTGGCGAGGGTCGGGCGGCTGCGATATCGCATAGCTCGTCGAGCAGTTCGTCGGTTATCTCGTCGACGTACTGCGACTTGAAGTAGTACATGTCGCCCTTCGGGAAGAACGGTCGAATGCCGGTCTGCAGAGCCGTATGGGTAACTGGCCGCTCAGGTCGAGCACCGGCGTGCCGAACTCGCGCAGCGGCTGCATGATCCGTTCACCCTCGTCGGCCGGGCCGGCATAGACGCCCGCCAGGGATCACGACTGGGACGTTGTGCAGCTCTTCCGGGAAGCCCTCCAGCGCCGGGATGCTCCAAAGCACGCCAACCGAGCTGACTTCTTCCGTCGCCGTCTCCAGATAGTCCCGCCAGGCGCGCAGGACTTGTGGCATCTCGTCGGCAGGGTAGGCCGGCGCGCAGAGAGCGACGATCGGGCCAACCTGGTGTAGACTTGAACTCCATCGACGTGATGACGCCGAAGTTGCTGCCGGCCCCGCGGATTGCCCAGTAGAGGTCCGGATTCTCGGTCGCGCTGGCAGTGCACAGTTCCCCGTCGGCGAGTGACGATGTCGACCGAGAGGATGTTGTCGACGCTGAAGCCGTACTTGCGCCGCAGGTGGCCCATGCCACCATGCAGCGAGAGTCCGGCGATGCCGGTCGACGAGACGTTGCCGCCGGGCGTCGCTAGCCCGAAGACCTGCGTCTCCCGATCGACGTCGGACCAGGTCGCGCCGCCCTCGGCCCGAACCGTCCGGCCCACGGGATCGACCCGCACCGCCCTCATCCCCGACAGGTCGATCACGAGCCCGCCGTCGCAGAGGGCGTTGCCCGCGACGTTGTGGCCGCCGCCACGAATCGCGACGAGCAGATCGTGCTCGCGGGCGAAGTTGACGGCGCTGATGACGTCGGCGACGCCATCGCAGCGCGCGATCAGCGCCGGCTGGCGTTCGATCATGCCATTGCGGATGGCCCGGACCTCTTCGTAGTTCGTCATCGCCGAGCGCGACGACGTTGCCCTTGCAAGTTCGCCCTGAACTCCTCGAGCGCTTCTTCATCGACGGCAAGCGGCCGTTCGGTCTGTACACCTGCCATTGGTTCTCTTTCCTCTGCTTCACAATTCCCAGTGTTGGGCGTAGAGACGCTCCGCCGGAGCGTCTCTACGCGCTACGGGATCGGCGTTGATCCCCCGTGGTCGCTGTCCTACACGGACGGTTTGATGTTGTTGTTGACCCGGAAGAAGTTGGTCGGGTCGTACTTGTTCTTGATCTGCACCAGGCGGCCGTAGTTGTCGCCGTAGCTGCCCTGGACCCGGTTCGCTCGCTCGTCATCCTCGACGACGGTGAAGTTCAGGTTGCGGCCGGTCGCGGCGTGCGGAGCGAGCGCATCGTGTAGATCGCGCATCCACTGGATGCAGGCGTCCTTGTCGGCCGGATCGTCCCAGGCCGCGCCGATGACGAGCTGATGGCGGATATCGCGGTGCCAGAAGGCGGTGTCGGTCTTACCGACGTCGCCGTAGGCGCCGCCGAACTGCTCCATGACCGCATAGGAGATCGGATTGGGCTTCTTTGCCCCGTGCTCGGCCACGATGTCGAGGATCGCGTCGGTCAACTCGGTGAAGAGCAGCGCCTTCCAGTAGTAGTTGCGTCCGTGCGGCAGCAGTGGATCGAAGGCCTGCTGCCAGGCGGTGTACGGCATCTCGTCGATGATGTCGAGGTCGGCGATGCCATATTCGCGCACCGGCGCCATCTCCTTTTCCGCCGCTTCGATGCCGCCCGAGTGGCAGAAGGCGATCGCGCAGGCGTTCTCGCCGGTCGCCGGGTTGATCCACAGCGCCGAGTAGACGATGACATCTCGCGAACTCTTCACCGTCACATCGCGGTAGAAATCGAGCAGGTCGCGAGCCTTTTCCATCGGGTA
>CAVPYN010000016.1:0-14396 GCA_963709995.1 uncultured Chloroflexia bacterium
GTTTTGATGCGCTTCGCCGAGCGGGCGGCAGCGATTATGGGGTTGCCGGAGCCCGAGTGGTCCGGCGAACTCGCGGCCAGCGGAGAGGTCCGCGTCCTCGACAAAGACGCCGCGATTGCCGCCGCCGAGCTGATCGATCTCGATGAATGGTTCGACTACATACCGGCCGGCGCCGATCTCGAAAACTCCACCGAAACACCTAATATCGGCAAAGTCTCCGGGCGCGTCTGGCTCTATTTCATGGCCGTCCACGAAGCCAACCACGTCGAACAACTCGAAGAACTCCGCGCCGCCCACAGCTAACCTCTACAATTCTCCCAACACGATGCTGGCGTATCCTCCTCTCCCACGCCCAAAGGGCACCCGGGGAGAGGAGTTAGGGGTGAGGGCCGCATGAAAGCGCTCCAGATGACCGATTCGATCCCGCGCTACGCCGCAACCAAGGGCGTTTCGCGATTCCATGGCAACGCCTTCTGGGGGCCGCTTGGCTGCCTGCGCTATCGCGACGTCGATCCACCAGCGCTGCCAACCGGCGAGTGGCTGCACATCCGCACCATCTACGGAGGGATCTGTGGCAGCGACATCAGCACGGTCACCCTGCATGCGTCCACGACAACAACCGTCTTCACTTCATTCCCCTTCACCCTAGGCCACGAAAATGTCGGCGTCATCAGCGAACTCGGCCCTAACACGCCAGCGGGATTCGAAACCGGCCAGCGCGTCGTCATCGACCCGTTACTCTCCTACGAACAACGCGGCATCGAGAACCCGGATGGCATCCCCGCCAATCTCTGTCAGTTCTGGGATCAGGGCGACGTTTCCGAAGGCTTGATGACGGGATTCTGCCGGGAGACCGGAGGCTCCTGGAGCGAGGAGTTCGTTGCCCATCCATCACAGGTTTTAGCGGCGCCGGAGCATCTCAGCGACGAGGAAGCCGTCCTGACCGAGCCCTTCGCCGTCAGCCTCCACGCTGTCCTCCAGAATATGCCTTCCGATGACGACACCGTTCTGGTGATCGGCGGCGGGGTCATCGGCCTCTGCACCATCGCCGCGCTGCGAGGGCTGGGCAGCAAAGCCAGGATCGTCGCGATTGCTCGCTACCCCTTCCAGGCTGAAGAAGCTCAGCGGCTGGGTGCGGATGTCGTGCTCGGGAAGACTCGCGGTAAAGCGCTCGACCAGAAGCTGGTCGAGACGCTCGGCGCACGTAGCCTGAAGCCCGTCCTCGGCCCGAACCTGATCGTCGGTGGCGCGGACGTCATTTACGACTGCGTCGGCTCGGCCACTTCTTTCGAGCAAGCCATCCGTTTCGCTGGAGCCGGTGGCGCGGTCGTCCTGATCGGCCTCGCGGGGAAACTCGATGGGATCGACTGGACACCAGTCTGGCTCAACGAGCTGACGATCCGCGGGGCATTTACATATGCGATGGAGGAGTGGCAAGGCGAACTGATCTCGACGATGGCGCTGGCGCTGCGCTTGATGGCAGAGAGGAAAGTCGATCTCGCCCCGCTGGTGACCCACCGCTTCGCGCTAGATGATTACCGCGACGCCCTCACGACCGTCACCTCCAAAGGCAACAGCGGCGTCATCAAAGCCGTCTTCGACTTTCGATAGGGGATATTGCAAGACCCATAGGGCACAATTGCCATCAGCAGATCAGGAAAGGAGGCCATGAGATGACGGCGAGAGAGAAGACCTATGAAGCCGACGCAGAACTGGCTGAACTCATTCGTACCACGGTTGAGACCGGTGAGCCACTCCGGATCGTCGCAGGCGGAAGAACATACCGAGTAACTGCAACTCCTGATGAACGCGGCCGGCCCGATGCTGAAACGGTCAAGCGCTCGATTGAAGGGATAAGGGCCGCCGCTGGCACGTGGAGCGATCTGGATGTTGAAGAGATCAAAGCCTATCTTGCCGAGCGTCGGCGACAGCCAGGGCGGCCGCCCGTCGAGCTATGAGCCGCTATCTCATAGACACTGACTGGATAATCGATGCTCTCAATGACCAGGCAGAGGCCATTGACCACTTGGCCAATCTCGCACCCGACGGGCTCGCCATCAGCCTGATTTCCTACGGGGAGCTCTGGGAAGGCGCAAGATTCGCCCGCGACTCAGAGCGTGAGATCTTCGGTCTTGCAGCATTTCTCCGTGGCAAGGAACTGCTCACGCTTTCGGTCGAGATCATGCGACGGTTCGGTGATCTTCGCGGTGAATTCCGGCGAACCGGGCGGACACTCAGCGATTTCGACCTCCTGATCGCTGCGACAGCGATTGAACATGACCTCATACTTGTGACCCGCAATGTGCGACACTTTCAGCGAATACCGGGACTCGAGATCTCCTCAGGTTGAATCACTTTCGCCCTCGATGACTATCGCGAAGCCCTGACAACGGTCACCTCAAAAAGCCGAAGCGGCGTCATCAAGACCGTCTTCGATCTTCGAAACACAAGCTGACGAATTCGCGTTATTCTTCCGGTACACAGCGGCATAGCGACAATGGAGGGAGAAGGGCGTGAGCGCCAATTCCGCAAACCCCCTGCGCGAGGTTGTCATCCCCGGCTCTCGCGGCGGTGCGATCGAGGTGGCGGCGGGCGAGTACCTCTCGGTGATCGACCTCGAAGGCGCGCAGGTCGCCGATTTCGTGGCGCTCCTCCGTCGCGATCCACGACAGCGCATCTCGCCCCACCAGACGCGTTCGACCAACCGGCGCTGGACGCTGGAGGTGGGCGACCAGTTCGTTACCCAGGATCGTGAGCCGGTCTTCGAGATCGTTCGCGACGATGTCGGCGTCCACGATCTCTTCTTTTCAGCCTGCAGTCCGGCACTCTACACCGACCGCTTCAACGAGCCGGACCATCCCAGCTGCCGGATCAACCTGCTGGACGCGCTGCGACCCTATGGTGTGACGGACGCGCTCGATGTGCCCGACCCGATCAATCTCTTTATGGATTCGCCGCCGTTGCCGGGCGGTGGATTCGAGATGCGGGTCGCGCCGGGCAAGCCGGGTGACAGGATCGTCCTGCGCTGTCTCGAAGACTGCATTGTGGCGGTGTCCGCCTGCCCCTTCGATCATGGTCCGATCAACGCTGGTAAGAGCACCGCACTCAAACTCGAAGTCGCTACCGAGCAACCAGGGGCGTAGAAGGCTGGAATGGATGGCGAAACATGCCAGCGCCCATGGGAAGTCCTGCTGATTGGCGAGGTCTCTGGAGCGGGCAAGACGACCGCTGCTCGGGAGCTTTCCCGCCGCCTGTCGATACCCTGGCTTGGCGTCGATGATCTGCGGCTGGCGTTCCAGCAGAGCCGGGTGAGCCTGCCGGAGAAGACCGAAGCACTCTACTTCTTCCTCGACACCCCGGATGTCTGGTCATTGCCGCCGGAACGGTTGCGCGACGCGCTGATCGACGTCGCGGAGATCATGACCCCAGCAATATCGATCGTCATCGCAAATCATCTCCACAATGCGGGGCCACTCATCATCGAGGGTGACGGCATCCACCCGGCCATCGTGAAGCAGTCCAGCCTTCAGCCTGCGTTCGACCAGGGCAGGGTTCAAGCGATCTTCGTCCATGAAACGGACGCGAACGCCCTGCATGCCACCAGTCTTGCCCGAAACCGGGCCATCCAGGGACGAAGCAATGAGAGCTTGCTCGGTCAGGCCAGCGCCAATGCCTTTACGGTGACTGGTTGGCTGGCGCTGCCACGCGCTCCGGCCTTCCGGTCGTTACCTCGAGCCCGTTCGCAACCCTCATCGATCGTATCATCGCCACGGCAGCAACCGAACCCGACTGAGCCCGATGTTGCTGGGTCGTGCAGCCCGAGCATTGTCCGTAGCTCCCGGTTCAGATTGAATCATCGAGATAGCACCAACCAGCGTTGAGGGAAGGAAGCAAGCCATGGCAACCCGGTCGACCTACGAACCGACGTTCATCAAGCGGATCTTCAACAACCTGACCAAAGCGTTGGTTCGCCTTGGATTCAAGCTAAACACGACCTATGTCCTGAGCGTGCCGGGGAGAAGAACTGGAAAAACCCGCTCGGTGCCGGTCACCCTGGTCGAGGAAGATGGAAAGCGCTGGCTCGTCGCGCCATATGGCGATGTCGAATGGGTCAAGAACGCCCGCGCCGCTGGCAAGGTTGGCCTGACCCGCGGCAAGCACTCCGAGATCGAAACGATCTCGGAGCTGGGCGCCGAAGAAGCCGTGCCGGTGCTGAAGATGTACGTTGAGCGAGTTCCAGTCCCACGTTCCCACTTCGACAACGGACCCGACGCGCCCGCCGAAGCCTTCATTACCGAAGCGGACCGCCATCCAGTATTTCTCCTGGGATAGCCAGCACCCGGACAGGGTTTGGACATTTCTCTGACGGGCATCCACAGCCGGGTCCCTGGAATCCTGACGGCGGCAGCTAGCCCAAACACAGTTCAGCCGCCACCTCGCCTGGAGATGACGGCTGAACGAGCGCGCGGCCGTGAGGGCTATGGGGTCGAGAAGGTCAGCCGTGCGGGTAGATATTGTGTTGGTAAAGCCAGCGCAGGAACTGGATCCGGCGCCATTCGGCATGGGTTTCCATCTGCTCGATGACCGGATGGTAGCGAGCCCGGCAAGCTTGCAACCGGTCGATCTCCGCCGGCGTGAACCCGGCTTCTTCGAGATCGGTGATGGTGATCCTCGGCTGCGTCGTCGTTTGTGTGTTCACGTCTCACCTCGTTTCCAGTTCCTGCGTGGCGGCAGCGTGAGCGCCATTGCCCACGCTGCCGGTCAGCGCATCAGGCCGCGATAAACGTCAGCTTGCGCTCCGAGCCCCAGAGGTTGGCCTCCAGAAAGCGGATCGTCTCGGCGTCGAGATGCTGGCGGTTCACGATCGTCTCATAGCGTGTCAGCACGATCATCCCGTACTGTGCCGCGGGCTCGACCGTATCCGGAGCCGCCGCGTCTCCGTCGCGAGCAATGTCACCCGCGTACTGCAAGAAGATCTCCCGGCAGAAGGCGCCGACGGTCACGCCCGAGGCGTTGAGCGCGCCGACGTTGGTCGGATCAACGAGCCCCTCGCCCTGGCAACGAGACATCGGCGACGCGGGCTCCTCGACTCGCAAACTGTCGATCGGAACCTTCCGCAGACCATCGCTCGGATCAAGGATGACCGAGGCTTCGCGTGGCTGGGGTGTACTGGGGCTGGTTGCCTCGCGAATGTCTCCAGCATTCGCCCCGCCGGCGATGAGTGCTCCGAGGAGCAGGCCGATGAAGAGCGCTGAGGAGACAAAGAACGTTGCATATTGCCCGATGCCGGGTCGTTCGTTGTTGGTGTTGTGGCGCATCGTGCGTTCCTCTCAAGGGTGAATGCGTCCTAGCGGGGCTGATTGGTAGGCGCATCCGTCGTGGATCGGCGCCGGGGGCGCGACCAGTTTGGCCGCCCCCCGGAGCGGGATCAGGCTACTTGCCTATTCCCATACGTTCTGCTCATAGAACTCGATCATCTCCGTCGTCAGCTGGTCGATACCCAGCGTGCGCTTCATCACGTCCGCGATCGTCGGCACGTTTGCCGGCTCGGCGACCGTCGAGAACTCGAAGACGTTCTCTTCAATGAAGCGGATGGCGTCGGTCGTCAGCTCGCCTTCGCGAACCAGCTCATCGATGAGCGAGAGACTGATCGAGGCGTAGTTAGCCGTCGGCTCTTCTTCATCCTGATAGGAGCGATGGCCACTGACGTATTCGTTCAGCGCCAGGTCGTCCACAGCGCTGCCGCCAGCTCCGACAACCGGCTCATTCTCGTCGTGATACGAGCGATGCTCGGCGACGGCATCCGATCGATCCTGCTGAGATGCGGTCCGAAGGTTATCGGCGTTGTCCGCGAAGACGGCCAGCGGGCTGACCAGCAGGAGTCCGAGTACGAGAGCAATGATTGAAAGTCGTGTCTTGGTACCAAACATGGTAGTCTTTCCTTACACTTGATGGTTCGGTAAAAGGACCATTCCAGGGTGTTTCGGGTCTCCGGCTCCAGCGGCCCGATCCTGCAAGATTCAGCCGCGGGTGTCGGAGATCCATTTCTAATACCTTTCCAATGCCTTTCTCCTTTCCTCAACCGTGTCGCTTCCCGGTCGTCGGGGGCTTGCAGCGCTCGCGCTTCGTCGGGCGGGCGTTACCTGGGTTTGTGGAGCGCCTTCTGGCGGCGCATCCTTCGCCCCCGAGCCGTATTGACCATGTCGGTCTGTACCCAGAGTAGGGGACCTCGCGCCAGTTGCCATCGTGAGAATTCACCAGATGATCCGGTAGCCTCGAACTACGTACTTCCGCGTCTGGACACGACAATGCCTACGACCAGCCCAGAACGCTCGGAATAAATACGTAGGTGGGTTCGGTAAATCTACGGATGCTTAAAACCCGGCGCTCGGCCTAACGTTGCTCCAGGCGACCGCAATTCAAATGAGAGGGGCAAGACAGGTGCCTGATACGATCGTTACCCAGCTTGTGCAATGGATCTACGAGGACCCGGCGAAGAAGGCGGACGCGCCCAGCGGTATCAAGATAATCCTGACCGAGGGCGGGCACACCGTGATCAGGGGAGAGATATTCAAACCCGCCGGTCCGGTCGATCCAACCAAACATGATCCCGATATCCTTCTCTGGCCCCCGCCCGGCTATCCATCCGCGTCGTTGCAACTCGTCGATGCCCACGTCGTTCAGCTGAAAGGCAACGAAGAGAACTGCCTGGTCTATCGCGTGCCCCGCCTTCCCCACAAGCACGAGCCATCCCAGCAAATCGAGTCCGAAGATCTGTGGGAGAAGGAGCCAGCGGTCCAAGAAGTCTGTGGAATCGCAGCGACAGCCAAACGGACGACGGTTCACTATGGCGCATCAGGGGTAAAGATCAGCGGCCATCTGGCCATCGATCACCGCGACTGGTTGGCGTTGTTACTTGACCCGGGCAATCCCTGGGAGGGATTCCCATTCGACTACACCAAAGATCCTCGTCCTCCGGAAGCGTATTACCATCTCGTCGATGTGAAGATCAAGCAACCAAAAGCGGGCACGCCGCTCGGTACACTGGGCAGTCCGTACAAAGTCCTTTTCGATGACATCAACTGCTGCGGAGATCGATTCTGATCTGATGATGGGTAAAAGGCCGGGGCTAGATTCTGCCGCCCCGGCCTTTTACCCAGGCAGCAACATGTGACCCGCCGGCCACCGGAAGATCGGTCACCTTCAACTCACATTACAGTCGAGCGAGTGTTTGCGAAAACCCTGCTGCCTTTCCCGGCATGTGGGCAAGAGAGAAGTATGCCCGGTTGCGTCCGGGGTCAACGATAGGATGTCTGGACGATGACTCAGTTCTTTGAATTGCTGCTCCAGGAAGCAGTCAACAACAATGTCGACCTGCCAGTGATCGCGACGGTCAATGGCATGGGCACGATTTGCGGCGAGATCGACAGCAGCCAGCCAGTATCCACGCTCTCGCCGCCCGCCTACACCCGGCTGCTCAACGCCTCGCTGGTCGATCTCCAGGGTCCGGCAGGCGAGCCCTCCTACCGCATTCCCAGGCCCCCGGTCTCGTCCGCGGTCCCGATCCCCGGAGGACCGAACCGGCGCTGGCTGGTCATGCTTGGATCGATGATTGTCCTCGGCGAGGATGTCGCCTGGGACAAGTGGCTTGATTACAACAGCACAACCAACGGCGGTGGCTGGGACCCCACCGTCGTCACCTCGCTCAAACAGATCTACCCCCTGCATGTGAATGAGCGAGCATATTTTCACCTGATCAACGCCCGCTTCCTCAATACCCAGGTCGCGACCGCCCTCGGGAGTCCCATCTATGTCCCAACCAATGAAATCAACTGCTGCGGCGATCGCTGGTAACCACGGGAGAATCAGTAATTCGTGACAAGATATGGTATATGTTATGGTGCATCATCTACTTTCGTACGCAGCTCTCCAGCCTCAGCTTGGTGATCGACGTTGTCCATGCCAGCACACACCCGGGATAGAATCCAGCGACGCGACCCGGACCATCTCGTGGAACGCGATGGGATGCTGGAGATGGTAACCGCCGCAATCCGGCTCAGCCCAGAACATGGCGGTTCCGGTATTCTGATTGCCGGCGAAACCGGGACCGGCAAAAGCGCCTTGATCCGCGCAGCGCTCGATGCCACTGACGGCTCCAGCGGAGAGTCGCAACTGAGCGCGCTCATTGGTTGCCACCCCTCGACGGTTCCGTACGCGCCATGGCTCACTCTGATCGAAAGCCAGCCGGAATTCAAGGAATCCGTACCAGTGCCACTCGGCACCCGCGAACCAGCGGCGCAAGGTCCCGACGAGCTCGTCCATCAATCCGCCCGGGCCATCTGTCAACTAGCTGCCACACGCCCGGTCATCCTCGTCTTCGACGACATCCAGTGGGCGGACGAATCGTCGCTCGACCTGATCCTGGCAATCGCCCGGCAACTCGACGCCCAGCCGCTGCCGCTCACCCTGATCCTCTCCTGTGAGACGCCGCTGAGAGAGGGCACACCGGTCGCGAGCTTCGTGCCAGCGCTGCTACGCGAAACGCCCACCCAGTCAATCGAAATGCGAGCGCTCAGCGAACGCGGCGTCCGGGATCTGGTTGACCGCCGGTATCCCGACGCCGACGCCGAATCAGTCGATGGGCTCGTCAGCCACATCCATCGCTGGAGCGGGGGCAACCCGCTCTACATCTCTGAAATGATCGATGGACTCGATGGGAACGGCAAGTTGGGCCGAGATTCCGGTCGCCAGCTAGGCGATTCGCTGTCATTCTCTCTCCGCCAGCTCGCTGAATACCGGCTATCTCAGGTTTCCGAAGACGCCCGAGAAACCCTCGAACTGGCCTCGATCGTCGGCGATCTCATCGATCTCGACCTGCTCACGGACATCTCGGGGTTCCACATGGACCGGGTCATCGACGATCTTGAGGAAGCTCTCGATTGCGGCATTCTGATCGAAGAGCGCGGCGACGAGTTGCGATTCCGTCACGGTATCGTCCGTCAGATACTGGCCGAGCGCCAGTCAGGCATCCGCCGTCGACAACGACATCGAGCCGTTCTTAACGTACTCCAGCGACTTGGGCACGCACGGCCGCTTGACATTGCCCGGCATGCCGAGGCGGCTGGCGAGTATGAGACTGCGGTCAACTCGTACGAGCAGGCCGCGAATCACTCCCGGACCTTCTTCAACATGCCCGAGGCGGCCCGCAACTTCAGGCGCGCTCTCGATCTTGCCGAGCAGGCGAACCTCAGCATCACGCGGCAGGATGAATTGCGTCTTCACTTCGCCGACAGCATCATCCGGACCGATCCATCCAGTGCAGCACGTGAGTACGAGCGGGTAGCAGCGCGTTCCTTCATTCGGGACGATCGGGTCACGCTCGCCCGGGCGAGGCAGCGTCAGGCAACCCTCCTCTATGAAACTGGTCGCCGGCACGAAGCACGATCGATCCTCGACGATTTGATCCCGGAACTCGAGGATCTGGGCAGCCAGGAAACGCTCGCGGAGGCGCTAGCCTGTGCGCTTTACTGCGCTGCGTCGGCCAGTGAATTTCTGGAGGTGGACCGATTTGCGGAAAGACTCAAAACTCTGGCAGATGAAATGAGTGCTCCAAACTACCGGGCAGTTGCACATCAAATGAGCGCTGTTGCCAGCGTGGCACATGGCAATCCTGTTGGCGCACCACTAGCCGCCCGGGATGGGATTGCGATGGCCGTCGAACTTGGGCAACTCGATATCGCGACACCATGGTCTGCCGTCGCGTTCTTCCGAATCGACCTGTTCGCCAATCTGCACCGCCCCGACGAGGTCGCGAGCCTGATCCAACGCGGCTCAGAGCTCGACGCGGAAAGCAACCGGAGGATCGGCCTTTCCCCCGGCGACTGCGATTGCACGCCCGAATTCAGCTACTGGTGGTTCCTTCGGGGTGAATGGGACCGGGTTCGAGACGTCCTGCCCGATCCGGTGGCGATCCGCTCGGCCCCGCAGCCACAGGTGCTCAAGGACAGCGTGCAGGTCATTGCCGCCGAATGGGCGATCGCCCGCAAGCGCGTCGACGACGCCTTGTCCTGCCTCGCCTACGTCGCCCCATCTCCCGGCACGCCGCCCGGCGACCACGGCTATCAGCAGTGGCTGATGGCGGTCGAGATGCGGGTCCGGCTGGCGGTCGCGGCAGGAGATCTGGATGCGGCGGAAGAGTGGCTCAAAGCGCTCGACCGCGAGCTCGAAACCAAGCCGCATGTTCCCGGAGAACTGATGCTCGAGCTCGGACGGGCCAGACTTCATCTGGCGCGCGAAGAGGCTGATGCCGCTGGGGAGATCGCCGGGAGTGTTGTCCGCGAGGCGCGCCGGACCCAGAACATGCTGGCACTGATCGACGCCCTCCAACTCCAGGCACGCTCCCTGCAGTTGCTTGGCGACTGGACGCAGGCGCTCGGGGTGGCCGCCGAAGCCGTCGTTACCGCCAGTCAGTGCGAATTGGGATATCTCCAGGCCCTGGCGCGAATCACCAGACTTGAGATCGCCCATGCCTTCGGCGACAATTCCGACCCGGTTCAGGCCGAAACGGTGAGCCTGGCTGAAAAACTGCAGGAGATGGGCGCACTGCCCGCTGCCGAGCGGCTGAAAGCGCTCGCCCCGCAGCAGCCTCAGGGATACCTGGCCGGATTGACGAGACGCGAGGTCGAAGTGCTACATCTCGTTGCCAAGGGCAAGACTGACAATGAGATCGCCGAAGAACTCTTCATCAGCCCGCGAACCGTCGGTACCCATGTCGGCAACATGCTCAACAAAACCGGCACCAACAACCGCGTCGAACTCGCCACCTGGGCCCACGTCAACCAGGTGCTGGACTAATCCGCAGGCTGGGCAACGATAGTGTTGGACCACCGACATATGCTTCAGGCAACCTCTACTCGTTGTTGTCCTGCCGGGTCAGTTCTCTCCCGACCCGCGCCATCTCCTCGGCGCCAGAGATGATCCGGACGCCATCGTCGAGCAGGTGGCGGACATTTTCTTCCACGGTCTGGCCAGGATCGTTCCAGGAACAGAGGAAGGCAAGTCCAGCCGCGTCGCAAGCGGACTTGATCGTCCGCCGGGCAGCGTCCATCTCCGGTGGGTAGGGCGGGTCGTGGGCATCCGCATAACCATAAGCCATGCCCATGTCGCCAGGACCCCATTCGGCAAACGCTATCCCCGGTACGCTGGCGATCTCGCGGGCATTGGCGACTGCCTGCCGGTCCTCCATCTTCAGGCCCAGCAGCAATTCTCCATTGGGGTTGAGCGGCCACGGATCAGCAATTCGCAGGTATTCCTCGATGCTAAGACCCCAGATCCCTGCCGGGCGTTGTTGTCCGCCGGAGCCGCGCTCGCCAACCCCCAGTCCATCGCCAACGCCGATCGTCTGAAATGGATAGCGGCAATGCTCGACGAAGGCACGAACAGCATCGGCCTGGCGAGCATGAGTATGGAGGATGCCGTGAACGCCCGCGGAAAGCACCTGACGGATTTGCCAGGCGTTCGCATGGACTTCAGCGACCGTCCGGCAGTTGGATGGCAACGTCGCGATGACCGTCGGGGAGCGATAGCCATCCGGTAGCGGTCCAGCATCGACCAGACCACGCATGAACGCAGTCAACCCGACCGGATCGAACGCATGGTGCTCGAAGTCAACGACCAGAAAATCCGCCCAGGTTGCCGCCTGCGCGCATCCATTGTCGTAGGTCAGATCGCCCGCGCTGGTGTAGTAAAGAACCTCTCCCGCCGCCAGGAGATCAATCGCCCGATTGACACGCGCCATCGCTGATATCCCTACGCTCGTTGACGTTGCCGCACCGATTGGCGAGCGTAGCACGATTTCGAATGGAGCCGGAAGGGAGTTCAGCGGAGCGCTTGGAGTGCCGGGCTAATCTGGAGCGATGTGCTGACATTCGAGCGGTCGGTGATGTTCGGAGATGGTGGCAGGGTTCATTCCAACGACGGGATAATGGCGCAAGCGTCACCACGCCGCCTTCAACGGCGCGGTATGGTCTAGAAGAATCCCACCAGATCACCGGCCGCGCCAGCACGAACAATCGCGACCATCGCCAACAGGCAAAAGAAAACGACCGCCCCGGCAATCAGGCGCGACCGTCCCACCGGGCTCTCTATCCAGCGATCATCCAAGCAGACACATCCCCACGCGTTCAGTCACCGACTGCGCCACAACGTCGCACTCGTCGCTCAGAAGGTTAACGGTCGACCACCGGATCGGTTTCGCGGCCGGGCCGCCTTTTCGGGCCGAAACTCCCATTGACAATGATCTGGCGAAACACATAGGCTGAGAGAGAACGTACATCCTTCGGGATCGGAGAATACATCACGGAATGGGAAGAGGGGAAATGATGCGACGTTCTCGCTCGATGCTCGTGCGCCTTCTTGCGGTTGGCGCGCTCCTGGGCCTCCTCGTTGCCTCGATCAGTTCGATCGGCGCACAATCCGACGACACGGCCGGTCTGCGAATTGTCCACGTTGGCATAGACACACCGCCCGTCAACGTCTCGGTTGACGGTGAAACCGTCGCTGAGAACCTTTTCTGGCTTGAAGCAACCGACTACCTGGACATGGCCGCCGGAGATCTCGAAATCTCGATCTTCGACCCGGACACAAGCCTGGACGACCCCCTGGCCACGGCGACGGTTACCGTCGAAGCAGGCAACAACTACAGCGCCGTTATCAGCGGGCAGTTGCCAACACCGGAGATCGTGTTGATCGTCGACGGTGATGCTGGCGGGGTTGACGCGGGCATGGGCGCGGTGCGCGTCTTTGACAGCGTGCCGGATACCGGCGCGATTGATGCCGTGGCCAGCGACGGGACAGTCATCGCGGAAAATGTCGACCCGATGAGCGCCAGTGCCTACCTGATGGTCGCGCCCGGCACCTATGACATCGATTTCCTTGAAGCTGGCACGGAGAACGTGCTCTATAGCGAAGCCGGAGTTGCCATCACCGGCGGCGCGTTCCAGACCATCTACCTCAGTGGTTTCGCCGATCCCGGCAACTTCGCCGCCGAGACGTTTATCGATGAACCTGGAGGAAGCGGCGGAGGTGGCGAGCCAACAGCCACGGAAGCTGCGCCAACGGCAACCGGTGACGCGTCGGCGACCGGGACGGTGACCGAAACCGTGACGGCGACAGTGACCGCGACTGTGGAGCCGACCGCCACGGAAGTTCCGCCAACGGCGACACCGGAACCGACCGCGACGCCAACGGCGGTGCCGGCTCTGCCTTCGACCGGCGCTGGCGGAACCGCCGATGACGGGGGAACGAACATCCCGCTCTTTGGCGCGCTGGCGCTCCTCCTGATGGCGGCAGGTGGCGGACTCCTCTACTGGTCCCGGCGCACCGCCTGATCTCGGGTGAGAGCTCGAAAACTCGCTGCCGCGGCGCTTCTTATACTTGGCGTCGCGGCAGCGGGTTTCACAATATGGCAGATCCTGGATAGCATGAACGGCGAACCGTCGCTCGAAGGCTCCGCACCGGTCCTGA
Organism: uncultured Chloroflexia bacterium; assembly: GCA_963709995.1. Classification (GTDB taxonomy): domain Bacteria; phylum Chloroflexota; class Chloroflexia; order Thermomicrobiales; family CFX8; genus JAUIIK01. The sequence continues at coordinate 13,525 of CAVPYN010000016.1, forward strand.
TCGGCGATGCTCCCGCTCCAGCGACGATTTCCAATGAGAGAGAGGCGGCTTCAAGCGCCGTGCCTGCGGAGTCGTCACCTGCAGCCGAGCTTTCAGGCAGTCCCGCCCCCTCATCTTCAAGCGATCCAGATTTGGAAGTTCCCGAGCCTGCCCTTGGGGGTGGAGCCAGGAGCTCGACCGGACGCCAGGCCGCGCGGGCGGCCGCGCCCGTCTCCATCCGCATCCCGCGCATCGACGCCGGGGCGTCGATCGTTCCCGTAGGATTCAACGACCGTGGAGAGATGGCGGCGCCAGACGATTTCCAGGAGGTCGCCTGGTGGCAGTACGGCGCATCGCCCGGAGAGTTTGGCCGGGCAGTGCTCGCCGGACATATCGATTCCCCGACTGGCCCGGCGGTCTTCTACGATCTCGATGAGCTGGCGCCTGGCGATGAGATTTTCGTTGTTGGCGAGGCTGGCAGCCCGGAGATGCGCTTCATCGTCAGCGGCGCGGCCCTGTACCGCGCCGAAGATGCCCCGCTGAACCACATTTTCGGCTCGTCGACCAAGCGTGAATTGATCCTGATCACCTGCGGTGGAACGTTCAACCGCAGCACGGGAGAGTACCTCTATCGCAGGGTAGTTTTCGCAATGCTGGCCACGCCAGCGGTGACAGCCTTGCCAGCCAATGGCTCTCAAAGATTCTCCTGAACGCTCTCCCATTCAAAGACGCCAGTCTCGCCAACTGACCGGCTGAGGGAGTCCGTCGCCGGGTAGCCCCGGACTATCGAGCCGGAAACGACGATCCCAGACGGCTCGAAGCGACTCAGCAGGTCAGCGCGGCCTGGTATGCGGAGTCGTATGGTCAGTCCTCGTCATATGAGACTGGGTCTC
>CAVPYN010000017.1:0-316528 GCA_963709995.1 uncultured Chloroflexia bacterium
GAGCGCTTCCGCAGCTTCCTGGGCCGCGGCATCTTCGATGATCTCGGCAACGATGAGCGCGCGCACTGCCTCGGCCGCCGCGATCGCCCGAATCTCCGCCGCGGCTTCGACGACTTCTTCGGCCTGACGAATGGCTTCGGCAGCGACCTCATCGGCAGCCTCAACGGTGATCAGAGCATCGAGCAATGCTGCCCCCTTGACCGCCTCGGCAAGCTCAATCGTCGCCTCGGCATCCATGATCGCGTCAAGTTCGGCCCCGACCATGAGAATCGCTTCAGGTGTGAGGAATCCTTGTACGATCGGATACCCGCCTGCATTTCGGACGGCGTGCTTCAGACCTCGCGCCCAGGCATGCTCGATAAGCAGATACAGCGCAGACGTTCCCGGATCCAGTCTTTCGCCCGCAGCGGCGACATCCGCTGGTGTCAAGCCGATCCCGACCGCATGGAGGTCATCCGCTTCGAGCTCGGCCGAGCCAGCGCTGTCTTCCATCCCTAACAGGGCACGCACGGCAACGCCTATCTCGGCAACTTCGTCCCTGCCGAAGTCACTCGCCTCGATTGCCGTAAGGTCGCCATTCTCTTCTTTCGCCACGAAAAGCGCGTCAATGAGCCGGATGACGCCGCGACTCAGCACTGCATCGAGTTCACGAGCGATTTCGCCCTGAAATCGCTCGTTGTCCTCGAATCCAATTACGACCAACTGTATTGGTCCGAACTCTGCCATATTGATTTCTCTTTCCTACGTCCCTAAACCGAGAAGACATTTGGCCGGCGTTATGTTGCCGTGGACATCGCATCGATACAGACGGTTACTGCGAGAATCAGGAGATCATCCTGACCCGGCGCAATTTCAACACCGTATGTGTCGCGAACCCGAAACCACTTCTTGGATATCGTCGCAACGGCCTGCCCGCCGCGTTCCATCGTGTATTCGTGATGCAAGATGTTTCCTTGCGTATTAAGATCTTCACCACCCGGAATGTTCACCGAGTATCGATCACGAACTGGGGTGACCATCGCTTGTTTAACGATGGCGGCGGGCGATCCTCCTTTGTAGATCGTCATCGTGTCGCGGACCCGCGCGACCTTTTCCTGGATACGGTAGATCTCGTTGCCCCGCATATCCTTGAAGAGCAACGTGTCGCGGACGCGTAGCGCCTTCCCGTCTACCCAGAACGCGCGATTCCCCGGCGTCGTTTCAATGTAGAAGTCATCGCCGAACGAAAGGAGTCGTTCTTTCATCCGGTAACGATCTCGTCCCCCTAAAGTTGTTGCTGGCGCCTCCTGTGCGGCCGGGGTCGCGGCTACCTGTCCAGTGCGCCTGATACCGAGCCCTCTAGGCATAGTTTTTCCTTCTCTCTGGTTTCAACAGGCGAAATCTCGCCACATTAGCAATCAACTGAAGTATTCCACCCAGACAGCTTCAGTGCTGTCTGATGCGCTCTGTTGCTGTGCGCACTTCGCTGGCTTCCGCCAGGCTCCGTAGGGCCAATTCGTCAGCAGTTACTCTGACTGCTCTTCGCTCGCGGTTACGGCGATGTTCAGAACGAACGAGATTATGCTGACCACGATGCCGCCAAGCAGTGCGGGAATCAAGCCATCGACCGTGAATCCGACATCGAGCCAGTGCTCGGCGATCCACGCCGACAGCCAGAGGGTGAAGCCATTGATGACGATCAGAAAGAGCCCCATCGTAAGAACGACGAGACCGCATGACAGCAGCACAAGAATAGGTCGAACAAGCGCGTTAACGAGGCCAAGTACCGCCGACACGATAAGAACCACTACAAATCCATCACTGTCGGTAATATCGATACCCGGCATCAACCATGCCGTTCCGGCAAGGGCGACTGCGGTAACAAGCCAGCGGACGACGAACGCGGGCACTGGTAACTTGATCAAGGGAGGTGAACCCTTCACTATGGCGGCAGTCGCTGAAACCGAATCCGGTCCAGATCGCTAGCCATGCCGGTTAACTATCTACGCAATCAACGTCAACCTGTGGCGCATGCGCCACCCATCGCTTATATCCTAGTCTGATTCGAGTTTCGCCTATCAACGCCTACATCACCGGGCTCTATCACCTGAGGCCGATTCTCGTCGGTGTTCTGGGATCTGACACTGATTCAGGTCACAGTTCACCCACTGGACTCGGAAAGTTCGATGTTTCGGAACGCACGTAGTGCCTTACTGTAGCCTTTTCCATCCAGACGCACTATGATCCGTTATCAGATGCTTGAGCAAACATGGCCAGGCCTGACCGCGACCCGATGTGCTGAAGGAAGATCCTCATGATCTCTGTAATCCTCACTGTCGTCGCCCAGGCCGGCATCGTTGCTTTCGTCGCGGCAAGCACGATTCCGGGAGCACCCGGATTCCTGTTAGAACGGTGTCTTTTGCCCTGGAAAGCATCGCGATTGGATGGCAGATTGCGACCGGTCGGGAAGCATCCGCCCGTAAGGTTCTTTGAGTTGTGAACACAACACCGCAAACGGTCTCCGGTGATGCTCGTCGCAGGAACCAACTTCGGCTCAGAAGCGATCCTATCTGCATTGGTGGCAACGCTCACTCCCTTAATGATCAGCTTCCTAGCAGCCCCAGAAATCGGCAAGACTATTGGCGACAGTGCTGGCACGGCCGCGGCGCCGTCATGAAGAGCGTGCTGGGAGCATCGGATGTCCGATCTTAGATCAGGTGTTCACTGGTGCTTGATCCACGGACGTCCAAACGTAGCGACTTTCCAAGTACACCGTTCGCGTGCGAAATAGCCTTAGATGCGATCCACCTTGAACGGACCTGTCTCACAACCACAACCGGCTCCAGATCCGACCCGAACCGGTTCTGGGAGTTCGACTCGCCGCGAGGCCTACATTACTGTGGGCGCGGGGCTGTGCCACACCATTCTGTTTCTCTTAGCTACCTGGCTCATTAGCAGCGGGCCGGGGCCGCGAGCAAGTGACTCCCAGATAATCGAGTTCTACGAAAGAGGCGATCAGCGCCGCTTGTTGCTGTTCGGGCTGTATGTAATGCCATTTGCCGGGATCGCGTTTATCTGGTTTATCGTGGCTCTCCGCACGTGGATCTCTGAACATCTCTTACGCGGGCACATGCTGATGTCCAACATCCAACTGGTAAGTGGAATCCTCTATGTTGGACTGTTCTTTACAGCGGGAGCGGCGGAGGGCGCGACATCGGCAAGCGTCCAGTTCACAGACGCTCCGATCGACCCGGTGCTGGCTCGGCAGTTCCCCCAATTTGGCTCGACGATCATTCTCATCTTCGCCATGCGCATGGCAGCCATGTTCGTCTTTTCGACATCAAGCATTGCGCGTTCCACTAAGGTTTTGCCATCGTGGTTTACCTATTCGGGCTACGTTGTAGGGTTGTTCCTCCTCCTGAGCGCGACATTCAGCAAATATCTGATTCTCGTCTTTCCGACCTGGTTGCTAGTACTCTGTATTCTCATGATGATCCGAGTGAGGCAGATTCCGGCAGACGGGATCATTCGTCCGGCGTCCAGCGGTAAAAACCAGCTGGACCTGGAATGAGTCTCGCATCCGAATGTGCCGTCACTCCGGGGTAACGGCTGTGCTAGAGTGGGCTCGCTTGCTGGTGAGGACGATTCCAGGAGCAGAAACACGAACCGCTTTTAGCCATCGCCTCTGGCAAGTTGTAGCCGCAGAATCGGGAGAGATACACAGTGACGGATGCGACAAACCTGGCGGTGTTCGTCACCATCGTTGCGCTACGGATCGGCGTTCCTCTAGCCATTCCTCGCTATCCTTTGCCCAGCATCATCGCCGCACTGATCATCGATGCAGCCGACCAGACGATCTTCCAGCTATTCACAACGCTAAACCTTGACGGCTACCAGTCCTACGACAAAGCGCTCGACATCTACTACCTGGCTATCGCCTACACGGCTACGATGCGCAACTGGGCGAACATTTATGGTTTCCGCGTTTCACGGTTCCTCTGGTATTACCGCCTTGTCGGGGTCACAGCTTTTGAGTTAACACAATGGCGGCCGCTGCTCCTCATCTTTCCAAACACGTTCGAATACTTCTTTATCTGGTACGAAGCAGTCCGAACGCGCTGGAATCCAGTTCGGATGGCGCACAAGACAATCCTCATCGCCGCGGCGCTTATCTGGATCTTCATCAAGTTGCCCCAGGAATACTGGATTCACATTGCCCAGCTGGATACAACCGACTTCATCAAGGAGGACATTCTCGGAGTCTCAGTCGACACGTCATGGGGGGATGCGATTAGTCAGAACCTGTGGGTGATTCCGGTTCTCGCGATCGTCATCGGCGGCCTGGTGATTGCTTTCCGCAAGCTATGGCCCAAGCTGCCGCCAGCGGACTGGCGCTTCACCATGGACGCCAATGAACATGCGGATCTCAATGACCAACCGGCAGATGCACCGGTCCACAGGCGCTTAGATCTGCATGTAGTTTTCGAGAAGATCGTGCTCATCGGCCTTATCGCGATTATCTTCGCCAACATCCTTCCGGGTGTAGGTTCGAACGTCTTCAGAGTTGCGCTCGCCGTCGCCGTGATCGTCACCGCGAACACGGTCATAAGCACGTGGCTGGCCCGCCGGGGACGCACCTGGTCGACCGTCGCGACGCAGTTCGGTGCTACAGCCCTTATCAACCTGGTCATTGCTCTCTTGTGGATAGCCCTGGTCAACGATGAGCAGGACGCAGAGGCGTCGATTCGCGTGCTCATCTTCTTCGTGCTGATCCTTAGCCTGATCATAACGTTCTATGACCGTTACCGCCCGATATACGAGCAACGAGTCGCCTTAGCGTCGAACAATCGTGGCGTCGATTCCCTGGAAGAAACTAAATGAGAATGCTGCAGGCTTTGGAGGCCACCGCTTAGGGATTGGTTGAGACCACAGCGAGCAGCGTTTACGTTTCGATCGCTACGCCCCTGTTATCGGGAGCGCGCATCGAAAGACAGCCGGCTTCGGGTGCAAGGACCGCGTTCTACTACTTGGGTTTCTCGACCAGGACCAGCAGCCGCGAGTCGGAAGTACGGTTCTACTCGTCGAAATCGTGATGGTCCTCTGGTATGACTCTATCACTGCAAAGTCGCTGATAGCGTATTCTATTCATTACCTGCAAACGGTTGAACAGCCAGCAGATGTTCCAGTGTTCTGAAAGAAAATCATGGGAAAGGATTCCGTGCCTTGTCGAACTCAAGAAGTGCAACACCAACAGAACGCAGAGCGAGTGGCAAAGAACTTCGCAAGAAGGTGCCTCGCACCTCTCATGCGAAATGGTCCCGGCCCTCGGGCCGGCCCAGTCCAGTCCAACTCCTCTCCGAGCAAGACCAATCCCGTCTGGAGTGGCTCGTCCCATTCCGGCATCAACGCATGTCTGAATCGGCCTTTGCCTTCTACCGCGGGAGCGCCAGGATCATGGCCTCCGATCTTTCATCCACACCGGTCACCGGTCTGGAAGCGCAGATCTGCGGAGACGCCCATCTCGCAAACTTTGGCCTCTACGGGTCTCCCGAACGCGACCTTGTCTTCGATCTCAACGACTTTGATGAAACATTACGCGGCCCGTGGGAATGGGATCTCAAGCGCCTCGCGGCGAGCTTCGCGATTGCGGCAAGACACAACGGCTTCAAGCAGGCTGATATAGACGCGTCGGTCCAAAGCAGCGTTCGCGGATATCGCGACACCATGGCCAACCTGACCGGCAGGCCGATCCTGGAGATCTGGTACATGCACGTACGGGCCGAAGACATCGCACCCTTCATGGCACACGAATTCAATTTGAACGCGAAGCGTGAAAAGGAGATTGCGAAACAAACGAGCAAGCGATTCGCGAAAGCCAGGTCTCGCGACAGCCATCAAGCGCTCTCCAAACTCGCGGTAGAGGTGGACGGCGAGTATCAGTTCATTTCAGATCCGCCCTTTGTAGTTCCTATTTCCGATCTCCTGGCAGAGCGGCATCCGGATGAAGTTCGAGCAGCGGTGAGCGACGCTTTCGAATCCTACAAGTCATCACTCCCAGATTCGCGTCGATACTTGATAGAGCGATACGATCTGAAACACGTTGCTCTGAAAGTCGTCGGCGTTGGCAGCGTCGGCACACGGTGCTACATAGCCCTGTTTGTTGGACATTACGCTCAGGACCCGCTCATTCTGCAGGTGAAGGAGGCCGGGCGAGTCCGTCCTTGCAGAGTTCCTGGGTCCAAGTCCATACGACAATCAGGGCCAGCGAGTGGTTGTTGGACAACGCATGATGCAAACAGTGAGCGACACCTTCCTCGGCTGGGCACATGTTGTTGCACCGGACGGCAAACGGGACTTCTACTGGCGGCAACTTCGCGACATGAAGCTGTCAGCCCCCATCGAAGAGTACGAGCCGTTCGGGATGAATGGTTACGCTCGGCTCTGCGGGCATACCCTGGCTCACGCTCATGCTCGGACAGGGGATCCGGCTTCGATTTCGGGATACATGGGCTCTAGCGAAACCTTCATTAATGCGCTAACGGAGTTTGCGAACGCATACGCGGACCAAAACGATCGAGATTATGCAGAATTCATGAAGGCTGTGAATTCAGGGCAAACAGAAACGAACGACGGGCGGGGGATTGGCCGCGCGACCGTTCCAGCAGCACAATAGAGCGCGCGACAAGGTGGCGGGTGGACATCCATCCGCCACCTTGTTCAGTCACCCCACGTAGCAACAAGACGCCACGGATTCTAGGCCGGAGCGGTTGCGGTCGGGTCAACGCGTGTCCAGCGATCCTCAGGCAGTCTGACGGAAGCGATCGACTGAAGTTGGCCGATGATTCCGGCAATCGACAGCATGATCAATGCCAGAACCCAGAACCAGCTTTCGTCGATTGCTGCGGTCACCGTGCCATAGCTCAGATGCTCGCGATCGATCACATTGAAGATTAGCATCACGCCCGCGATGGCCCAGGTCGCGCCAGCAATCGCGCTGTTGATGATCACCATGATGACAGGCAGCCAGAAGATCACGGCAATGATCAGCATTGCAACCCCGGCGAGAATCGCCGCTACGGCGATCGCGAAGTTGGAGTCGACATTTATCGCCCGCATGAACCCGGCGCCGATAACCCCGCCAATATAGGCGGCCCCGAGCAGCGCGCCGACGTACCAGAACAAGTAGGAGAGAACAGCGAACACGAGGCCGATGAAGAAGCCGATCACCAATCCGGTTGCGGTTGCGAACAAGCCTTCATCAAAGATCCAGTACATCAAACCGACGCCGATGCTGAGCCCGGCGAAAAATCCGAGGAATGGCAGCAAGATAAACCACAACCGCAGACCGGCGAAGCCAATCGCCAAACCGATCGCCAGCAGTATCGTCCCGAAAAGAATGTCCATCTATCGTTTGCCCCTTCACTCTCGAACGCAACACACAGCCCCGGCACTGTTCGCAAACTTGAGCCTGGATGAGCACACACGTCAAGATTGTCTGTAATCACCCATCAAGGACTGTAGCGGAATCGCCACCCGACCTCAAGCTTACGCCGCCAGCCTTCCCTTTACATTCAGTCCTTGATTTCGCAGCGTCCAATCGTCCAGACACCTGATCGGCTAGAGCAAACACAACGACGTTTGCTATTACTGTCGAACGAATCCGCAAGCAGTCGTTAGTACCAGCGATGTCCTGACATCATTTCTGCGTACCCTCCGATGATAAGTGTTTCGGAGTTGTAACGGCTGGCTTCAAGGCGTTATGCGATTGTCACAGGCTCCGACGTAACCTGTTCATAGGGCTACCGTGCGGTATGTCAGGAGAAACTGGGCATGGCTAACACGATCGAATCAGGGGTCATTCAGAAACGACGCGGCGAATGGACAGTCGAGCCTAATCTGGTCGACTATGAACGCGAGCGCAGTGATTTCTCGTGGAAGGCTGCCGGCTCAGCCCTCTCGGGGCGACCCGACGGCGGACTCAATATCGCCTTCGAAGCGGTGGATCGTCATGCCGCCAGTGACCGTTCCGATCACGTCGCCCTGCGCTGGATCTCCAGAATAGGCGACATTCAGGAGTTTACCTATGCGGATCTGAGCAGGCAGAGCAATCGCGTCGCCAACGTCCTCCGAGACATTGGAGTGAGGAAGGGCGATCGGGTCTTTACCCTGCTTGGGCGTGTTCCAGAGCTCTATTTGACGGCCATCGGAACCTGGAAGGCCGGTGGAGTGTTCTGCCCACTGTTTTCGGCGTTCGGTCCCGAGCCAATTCTGCAGCGTCTCTCGCGCGGCGATGGCAAAGTGCTCGTGACAACCGACCGCCTCTACCGGCGTCGGGTCGCCGGCATTCGCGGCAGGCTCCCGGATATGGAGCATGTGCTCCTTGTGGACGGGGATTCTGAGGAACCAAACGTTCACAGCTTCCATAGCCTGGTTGATGCCTCGGGCGACGCAGCCGACATCGAACATACCCAACCCGATGATATGGCGCTGCTGCACTTCACGAGCGGAACAACAGGAATGCCCAAAGGCGCGGTTCATGTCCACCAAGCGGTGCTAAGCCACTACATCACCAGCAAATATGCGCTCGAACTGCATGAAGACGACGTGTTCTGGTGCACGGCGGATCCAGGCTGGGTAACCGGCACGTCATACGGAATCATCGCTCCGCTTACCCATGGACTCACCAACATCATTGACGAGGGGGAATTCGACGCCGAACGTTGGTATCAGATCCTGCAGGACCAGAAGGTGTCGGTCTGGTACACAGCGCCAACCGCCGTCCGGATGCTGATGAAGGCCGGTTCTGACTTACCTCGACAATATGATCTCTCAAACCTCCGGTTTATCGCCAGCGTCGGCGAACCGCTCAACCCTGAAGCAGTCGTCTGGGGCGAAAGGGCGCTGGGACATCCGATCCACGACAACTGGTGGCAGACGGAAACCGGCGGAATCATGATCGCGAACTATCTTGCGACGGACATCCGCCCCGGTTCGATGGGGCTGCCACTTCCGGGAATCGTCGCCGGAATCGTCGAGCGAACCGCCAGTGGAACGGTCAAAGAGGTCGTTGACGGCGAAGAAGGGGAGTTGGCCCTCCGTCCTGGATGGCCATCGATGTTTCGCGGTTATCTCCATGACGAAGAGCGTTACAAGCAGTGTTTCGCTGATGGCTGGTACATGACCGGTGACCTCGCGCGTCGCGACGCCGCCGGATACTACTGGTTCGTGGGCCGGGCCGACGACATGATCAAGTCGGCCGGTCATCTTGTCGGACCGTTCGAGGTTGAAAGCGCGCTGATCGAACACCCCGCGGTTGCAGAAGCTGCGGTAATCGGTAAACCAGATCCGGTAGCCGGGGAAATCGTCAAGGCGTTCGTCACGCTCTATCCCGGAGTCGATCCAACAGAGGAGCTACGCCGGGACCTCCTCGGGTTCTCGCGCAAACGACTTGGGCCGGCAGTCGCCCCCAGGGAGATTGAGATTGTGGATTCGCTCCCACGAACCCGCAGCGGAAAGATCATGCGCAGGCTACTCAAGGCACGAGAGCTGGGGCTTCCCGAAGGCGACACCTCTACCCTGGAAAGGATGCAATGATGGCCGCGACTATGAATTCTCACGATGTACTTCCGGAGAGACTCGACCTCCTTCGCCAGATGCTGCGTATCCGGCGTTTTGAAGAGAAATGCGCCGAGCTCTACAGCGAGACGAAGATTCGTGGATTCCTGCACCTGTACATTGGCGAAGAGGCAGTCGCCACCGGCGTCATGCGAAATCTGGAACCCCGCGACGCCATCGTCGCCACCTATCGGGAACACGGCCACGCGCTGGTCAGAGGGATTCCAATGAACCGGCTGATGGCCGAGATGTATGGCAAGGCTACCGGCGTGAGCGGTGGCAGGGGTGGCTCGATGCACATTTTCGATGCCGCGACCAATTTCTACGGGGGAAACGCCATCGTCGGCGGCGGGCTACCCCTGGCAGTTGGAACGGCGCTCGCTGATCACATGAGCCGAAACGGCGCGGTCACGGCATGCTTCTTTGGCGAAGGTGCGGTCGCCGAGGGCGAATTTCACGAGTCCGCGAACCTGGCCGATCTCTGGAACCTTCCGGTCATCTTCTGCTGCGAGAACAATCTCTACGCTATGGGGACAGCGCTCGAGCGATCCGAAGCGCAAACCGATCTCGTAAGCAAAGCAAAGAGCTATTCGATGCCAGCCGAGTCAGTCGACGGCATGGACGTGCTGGAGGTCTCCGCAGCGACAAAAAGGGCCGTCGATTTCACACGCAGCGGCGGGGGGCCGTTCTTCCTCGAGTTCCGAACCTACCGCTTCCGGGCGCACTCCATGTACGATCCCGAGCTTTACCGTGAACGAAGCGAAGTCGATGAGTGGCGAACGCTTCATGATCCTATCGACGGGTTGATGGACCTACTTCGGGGTTCCGGTGAGTTGAACGACGGGCTCCTAAACGAAATCGAACTCGACATCCAGAACGAAATCGATCAAGCGGTAGCCTACGCCGAGGAGTCGCCGTGGGAACCCATCGAGTCCCTGGGTCGCTTCGTATACGCGGAGGAGGCGCCGGTATGACAACAACGACTGGAACTCGCAATCTGACATACCGTGAAGCAATCCGTGAAGCTATACGTGACGCCATGATCCGTGATGATCGCGTCTTCCTTATGGGCGAAGACGTCGGTCGATACGGTGGCTGTTTCGCCGTAAGCATGGGACTCCTCGAGGAGTTCGGGCCCGAGCGCATCCGGGACACGCCGCTGTCGGAGTCGGCGTTTGTCGGGGCCGGCATTGGCGCGGCGATGCGGGGCGTGCGCCCGATCGTCGAAATCATGACCGTCAACTTCAGCTTGCTGGCGCTCGATCAGATTGTGAACAATGCGGCCACGATCCTTCACATGTCGGGCGGCCAATTCAACGTCCCTGTGGTCATCCGGATGGCCACCGGTGGCGGGCGGCAGCTAGCCGCGCAGCATTCCCACAGTCTCGAAGGGTGGTACGCCCATATCCCGGGGATCAAAGTCATCGTTCCGGCAACATTCGAGGACGCGCGGGGAATGCTCTGGACGGCGCTCGAAGACCCGAACCCGGTGCTCATTTTCGAACCGACAATTCTCTATCCTGTGCGAGGGGAACTCGATGACGACGCCGGCCCAGTAGACATCTGTCGGGCGAGAATACGGCGGTCCGGCTCTGATCTGAGCATGATCACCTACGGCAGTTCACTTGCGAAGACCCTGGACGCGGCGGAAATGCTGGCCGATGAAGGCATCGACGCCGAGGTGATCGATCTCCGCAGCCTCAGACCACTCGACGAAACGACGATCCTGGAGTCAGTATCACGAACCCATCGAGCCGTCGTAGTAGACGAAGGATGGCGTAGCGGCAGCATCTCGGCCGAAATATCAGCTCGACTGACTGAGAATGCGTTCTATGAGCTGGACTCGCCGGTCGAGCGGGTTTGTAGTCTCGAAGTTCCGGTCCCATATCCGAAACACCTCGAGGATGCCGCCCTTCCGAGCGTCGAACGCATAGTCGCAACGAGCCGAAAGGTCATGGAAGGTGATGTCTGAGTTCAGAATGCCATCGCTCGGCGCAGACATGGAGACTGGCATCCTTGTCGAATGGCTCGTACAACCCGGCGCGACCGTTGATCGCGGTGACCTGGTAGCGGTTGTCGAAACCCAGAAGGGTCAGATCGACGTCGAGATCTTCGACGCAGGAGTCATTACCAAGATTCTCGTCGCGGAAGGAGAGGAGGTTCCGGTCGGCACGCCGCTGGCGATTGTCAACGGTGAGCGGCCGGGGGCCAGGCAATCGCCAGAGGCCGAACCCACCACTCCAGCTACCGAATCCGAGAGTGAAGAATCCGGCGATTCTGAGCCCGTGGCAGCAGCATCGCGCGGCAGGAGCACAAGCGTCGCCGGTGACCGGCTGCGAGTCTCCCCTGCCGCTCGTAGACTCGCAAGCGATGAGGGAATCGATCTCCACACCGTCCAGGGAACAAGGCCTGGAGGCGCGATCAGCTTGCTGGATGTGCGCCGGGCAATCAACCAACGAGTGCCGGAGCCCGAACCCAGCCGCCCGGACCGTCTCTCGGAAATGCGCAAGGCAATCGCCGCTTCCATGGCTCGTTCGAAGCGAGAGATCCCGCACTACTACCTCGGGCATGAAATCGACATGGCGAGATCCGCCGCCTGGCTGGAAGCCGAGAACAGCCAGCGGACCGTGAAGGACCGTCTGGTCTACGCGGCACTCTTGATCAAGGCGGTAGCAATAGCGGTCCACGACGTGCCCGAAATGAACGGATTCTGGAAAGACGGCCACTTCGAGGAGCGCCACGACGTTCATGTTGGCATCGCAATCTCATTGCGCGGCGGGGGACTCGTTGCGCCGGGAATCCATGACACCGACAAGAAGAGCATCGACGAGATCATGAACTCGTTGCGCGACCTCGTACAACGTGCCCGGGCAGGCAGGCTCAGGAGTTCGGAAATCTCGGAGCCCACGATTACGGTGACGAACCTCGGCGAACAGACCGTTGATCAGGTCTTCGGCGTCATTTATCCACCACAGGTCGCGCTGGTTGGCTTCGGAACCCTTGCCGACCGAGCCCGCGTCGTGAATGGTGGGATCTTTGTCCGCCCGACTGTTGCCGCGTCGCTGTCGGGAGACCACCGGGCGAGCTCTGGGCACCGGGGAGCGCAGTTTCTCGCGACGATTGACAGGCTCCTTCAGGAACCGGTGAAACTATGAGCGCGACAGCCAATGGGGCCGCGAAGCAGCACCCCGAAATCACGTCCATCATCGTCGGCATCCTGGGCGATATCGCGCCGGATGTAGACCCCGACGACTTCGATCCGACTGAAGACATGCGTTACGAACTGGATATCGATTCAATCGACGTGCTGAATCTCATGATCGGTATCCATGAACAACTGGATATAGACGTTCCGGAGGCGGACTATGGACGGGTGATGACACTCGACGGCCTTGTCGAGTATCTCGTCAAGCGGGGAGCGAACCCCCCACCCTCGTAAGCTAGCAACAGCGGAAAGGCGGCTGTAGACAGTTATCTGATCGTCAACAGGAGAACCAGGCGGCCATCACAGGACCGATTGTGCCATCCAAGGAAAGCAGGTTAAGTTATGCGATTTCGATATCATCATATCCAGAACGCCCCGCGGGAAAAGGTCGAAGAGCATGTGCGGGCCAAGGCCGGATTGCTTGAGTCGAGACTGAGCACGTTTCAAGACGATCTGATCACACTCGATACTCGACTGGATCACCGCGACAAACGCTACGGCGATCGGCGAGACGCAGCGAACTACGACGGCCATCTGGTGCTCTATCTTCCAGGCAAGCACCTTCAGAATATTGGCGCAACCGGCTACGGTGAGACCTGGACGACCGCGATAAATGAAGCGTTCGACGACCTGGAAGTTCAACTCGACAAGCTCCTGGCAAAACTGCACCGGGAGACAAGCATCCACGACTTCCAACACCGGCCGTCCTGGGAGCGGGAAGGCGCGGAACTCCTTGGTGAACCTCAAGTCGAGCCGGACGAACCGGAAAGCCCGGCAGAAGATGGGACCGGGCTTCCTCATGGGCAGTAAGCTGTAGTTCTATCGGCCCGTAAGTCCCGTACCAACCAGCGTTCTCGTGCGACATGACGACTTTTGACATACACCGACGAATCGAGAAATGAGAGCGCCAACGAATGGAACCAACCGAACCAACACTCCAGCAGATCCTGAACTCGCCCGAGATTCACGGGGCCGGCAAGTATAGGTGGGAACACAGAGCTGTCGGCCCAATGCGCGTTCCAGCGCGAGTCTTCACCGATGAAGAGGGTATTACCGACCTGCTCGGCGAACTGAAGGGACAGGAGTGGAGCGCGCTCCGCCAGTTGATCACGGTGACAACGCTGCCAGGCATCCAGCAAGCCGCGCTGGCAATGGCAGATGTTCATCCAGGATATGGATTCCCGATCGGCGGTGTCGCGGCATTCGACCCGGATGAGGGCGTCGTGAGCATGGCCGGCGTCGGGTTCGACATCAATTGCGGCATGCGCACCCTTCGCACCCCGCTTCAGCTCGAGGATCTCCACGGTCGAGAGGACGAAGTGCTGAACCAGCTCTGGCGCGACATCCCCGCTGGACTGGGCAGCGAGGGTGATGTCGAACTTGTGCCGTCAGCATTAGACGAAGTGCTTGTCGGCGGCGCAAGAGAGATGGTCAGGCGCGGGTATGGCCTCGACATCGATCTTGAGTACATAGAGGAAAACGGTGCGGTCGATGACGCAGATCCGTCAGCCGTGAGCATGACAGCTAAGCGCCGCCAGCGCCGCGAAGTTGGAACACTGGGCGCGGGCAATCACTTCGTCGAGGTCCAGACGGTCGAAGACATATTCGATGAGCCCGCCGCGCGAGCATTCGGTCTGGAAACAGGTCGGATCGTTGTCACGCTGCACACCGGCAGCCGGGCGCTTGGCCATCAGATCGGAAACGACTATATTCCGATACTCGATCAAGCCAGCAAGAAATACGGCATCGACCTGCCGGATCGAGAGCTGGCGGCCGCGCCGATCACCAGCCCCGAAGCAGAACGTTATCTTGCGGCTGTACAGTGCGGCGCGAACTGCGCGTTCGCCAACCGGCAGGTGCTTGCCCACTTGATACGCCACAGCCTCACCGGCCTGTTCGACCTGCATCCCGAACAAGTCGAGACACTGTACGAGGTCTGTCACAACACCGCCAAGTTCGAAACCCACACGATCGACGGCACGCCGAAACGGGTACTCGTTCACCGCAAGGGCGCAACCCGGGCCTTCGGGCCCGGCCGGCCAGAAGTGCCGGAGCGGTACCGGGAGGTAGGCCAGCCTGTCATCGTCGGGGGAACGATGGGCACCGCCAGTTACATTCTACGGGGGACCGACCAGGGAATGAACGAGACGTTCGGGAGCGCTCTTCATGGCGCGGGACGGGCGATGTCTCGCAGGCGAGCGACCAGGCAGTATCAACCGAGGGACGTGCAGCAGAGCCTCCGCCAGCACGGGATCTTTGT
The DNA here is from genome assembly GCA_963709995.1 of uncultured Chloroflexia bacterium. Classification (GTDB taxonomy): domain Bacteria; phylum Chloroflexota; class Chloroflexia; order Thermomicrobiales; family CFX8; genus JAUIIK01. The sequence goes on from CAVPYN010000017.1 coordinate 15,060, forward strand.
CAAGGCACATGGGCGGCGTTCACTGGCCGAAGAGTCTCCGGGAGCATACAAGGATGTCGAGCGAGTCATCAGTGTCATGTGCGAAGCAGGAATAGTCGCCCGGGTAGCCCGGCTCCGGCCAGTCATCTGTCTCAAGGGGTGAGGCGCGACGGATGCCGTACGAGTACCTCGACCATGTAGCGGATATTGGACTGCGGGCGACGGGGGAGACGTTTGCCGATGCCCTGAAGGATGCGGCTCAGGGTTTGCTTGACCTCCAGGTCGACACGGCGACAATCATCGCGCGTGACGCCTCGACGATTAGCGTGTCCGCACCGGACCCCGCGGCGCTGCTGGTAGCGTTCCTGAATGCCATCATTGCGGAACAAGACATCGCACGGCGGTTCTTCCGGTCAGTCTGCGTGGATTCGGTCGTTGAGGTCAATGGCGGCTGGAATCTCAACGCAACCCTGGTGGGAGAGACAATTGACCTCGCTCGACACGAGACGGCAACCGAAGTAAAGGCCGCCACCTATTCTGGGCTGAGAGCTGATCTTGAACCTGGACGCGTTGTGGTTGGGTGCGTCCTCGACGTGTGACTGGCGCGCATGGGCTTTGCGCCAGTTAGCGGTTGCTCTCGCCCATGCTCATGACAGGGTGGGCTGCTACGATTGATGATGCCTGCCGCCGGGCAGACAGGCTGACATCGACTCACACAAGTTCTGGAGGATGCAAATATGGCCGGCCACCGAGATGGCGCACTGTGGGCTTCGTTCGTCGCAGACGCACTTTCCATGGGCCCTCACTGGGTCTACGATATCGCCGCGCTACGCGAAAACTATGGTTCCATTACTGGATACACCTATCCCACAGTCATGGACTATCACAAGGGTCGCAACCCTGGCGACCTGACCCACCTCGGCGACCAGGCACTCCTATTGCTCGAATCGATCCAGAAGCGCGACGGTTTTGACCGAGATGGCTGGGCGTCAGACTGGCGCGCGTTCATTGAGGAGTACGGCGGCTATCTCGACGCCGCGTCGAAGCAGACGATCCGCCATCTGAGGGCCGGTGATCCGATCGACACCGCGGGTTCGGACTCAACGGAACTCGCTGGCGCAAGTCGCATTGCGGCTGCTGTCCATTTCTACTGGGATGACCCCGAACAGATGATGCGCTCCTCGAAAGAGCAGACGGACGTGACCCACCACACGACGATCATCGTCGAAGCAGCGGAGTTCATCGTCTCGACAGTCGAAGGGATTCAGCGCGGCCTCATTCCGACGACCGCAATGCAGGCATCGGCGTCTCGTGACTATGAAGTCCTGCCAGCCAGGGGATGGGTCGAAAAAGGCTTCGCTGCCGCGGGGACGGATTCCACCGACGCGATCGGCGATTTCGGACGGGCATGCGATATACGTTTCTCATTCCCCTCGGTAGCCCAGCTTGTTGCGCGATACGAGGACGACTTGCGTGGCGCATTGATTGCCAACGTCGAAGCGGGCGGCGACTCGGCGGCGCGCGGCCTGATGCTAGGCATCATCCTCGGCGCGTACCATGGAATGGGAGCGATTCCCGACGAGTGGATCGAAGGTCTGAATGCTCAGTACAAGATCACAGCTTTCTCCAACAGAACTGCTTTTGTTGCAGACTGACGAATAATCCTGATCGTGGATGACAGATACGAGTTGGCGCCGCATTCGGGGCTGGGTGGCGCAGGCGGTTACCCTCCGTTCGCGGCGACCTCAACCTTCTCGACCATCTGATCGAAGACCATGAAGCCAAAGTTCGCGTCCGCGATCGTTCCATCCGGCGTGATGAAGTAGCTGGTCGGCATCGCGCGCACCAGATACCCGTCAGCTACGTCCAATTCGTGATCGTAGAGCCTGATATAGGAGATTCCGGCCCGGTGGGCGAACTCCTCGCCCGCTTCGAGGCTGTCACCCGCGTTGACGCCGATGACGACCAGATCGTCCCCGTACCGATCCTGCGCTCGCTGCATGTCCGGCATCTCCTCCTTGCAGAATGTGCACCAGGTTGCCCAGAAATTCAGGAAGACCGTACGACCCTCGAAGTCTGAGAGACTGACCCGCTCACCACGCTCGTTCTCGAGCACGAAATCTGGCGCCTGGCTTCCGCGCCGGGGCGCTTCATCTGAAAGCATTCCCAGCCCGCCTTCAGATGTTTTCGACGTGGCGCCCGGACGCTGGTCCCAGGCGATAACAGCTAGTACAGCGACGATAGTCGCGGTCACCACTAGAAGTGGCCACCGGCGCTCTCTGGGTTTCTCCTCTATGCCGTCGTCCATTGTTCGATCGCTCCAGCTTCGTAGTAGTCTAGTTCTCAGAGGAGAGCAGGGATTTCAAGATGTGCCGTGCGGCGTGTGGCCGCCATGATCTATTCAACACATCACGAATGCAGCCGATGCAAGTATCCAAACTGACTGTCTCACAAAACAACTAATGCTAACCGTGATCCGGATTACCCAATCGCAAACTGGAAAGCAGGAACGCAGCAAGATGGCATGGATTAACAAGGGCGCCGCCCATCGACCGGTCGTCATGGGCATGAACGGGATGGTCGCCAGCGCTCACCCCCTCGCTTCGATCGCGGGTCTCATGATTCTCCAGCAGGGTGGCAACGCGATCGACGCCGCCGTGGCGACAGCGGCGGCGCTCAACGTGACCGAGCCGTACATGTCCGGCCTGGGTGGTGGTGGATACATGATCATCCACACGACATCCGGCGAAACGAAGGTGCTCGACTATTCTGGGCACACCTCAGCCAACGTCAACATCGCCGAACTCGATCTCGACTCGATCGACCTGGGCGGAAAAGCGCCAGTCGTTCCAGGCGCGCCCGCCGGGTGGCTGGAAGCGCTCGACCGCCTCGGAACGATGACCGCCGAGCAGGTGTTCCAACCTGCTATCGGATACGCCGAACGCGGCGTGCCTCTGACCATCGTCAACGCGATGTTCTACAGCATGGCGGGGAGCCGTCTGGATGACGCTGCCAAACGGGTTTTCTGGCCCGGGCATAGCGCCCCTGGGGCAGGGACAGTCATCCAGCAGGCGGCGCTCGGCAACAGTCTCAAGACGCTAGCTCGCGAAGGCTCGGGCTCGTTCTACCAGGGGCAGGTGGGAAAGGAAATTGTCCGATCAGTTCAGGCGGTCGACGGCTATCTAACGGAGGCCGACCTGTCCGGATACCAGGCAACCTGGCACGACCCTTTGTCATCAACTTACCGCGATTTTGAGATCAGAACACTTGGCCCGCCTGCCACAGCGTTCCAGGTTCCAGCAACACTCAAGCTCCTTGAGGGCTTCGACCTCGGAACCAGTGGCCAGAACACAGCCAGCACCATCCATGTCATGGCGGAGGCAATGAAGCTCGCCATCGCCGACCGCATCGAGTGGGCGGGTAAGGCCGCCGCGCCGTTCGATGGGCTCTTCTCTGAAGCCTACGCTGACAAGCGCCGGCGGCTGATTGACCCGGTACTAGCGATGCCAATCGAAGGCGAACGCTTTACCCGACCGCTTCCAGAGAACGCAGTCCGGCCAGGAAGTCCGCAGGATTTCGCGCGCGAGAACACGACCCATTTCGATGTTGTAGATGGCGCCGGTAATGCTGTCTCGGTAACCCAGAGTCTAGGCTCCTTCTTCGGGTCAGGAATCATGGGCGGGTCAACTGGAATCATGTTGAACAACTTCAGCCATTTCTTCGATCTCGAACCAGAGAGCGCGAACGCGATCGGACCGTCGATTCCAAGAATGACCTCTATGGCGCCGACGATCATCTACCGGAACGGTAGTCCCTTTCTCCTGATCGGCACGCCGGGCGCATTCGGCATCCTCCAGACGACGGTGCAAATGATCTCGAATGTTCTGGACCACGGATTTAGCGTGCAGGCTGCAATCGAAGCCCCCCGCTTTCGCATCTTTGGCGGGAACTCCATCGCGATGGAAGCACGTTTTGCCGAATCCGTGCGGGATGATCTCACTCGACATGGACATGAGATCCAGCTGCTTGACAGCTGGTCGCCAGTGGTAGGCGGGGGACAGGGCATCATGATCGATCCCGATAACGGAGTGCTCGGTGGAGGAGCCGACCCTCGCCGGGATGGCTATGCTATAGGCTGGTAGTCGAGAGGTCGCTATGGAGGTAATCAAGATGCGCCGGAGGCTTTTCCTGATTCTATTCTTGGTACTTCTACTCGTTCCCTCAACAGTAGCGGCGCAAGACACGGACAACACCGAAGATGATGAGATCCTCCTTCGAATAAATGGGTCTGACCGGGTCGAGGCCGGCGAGGCGATTAACGTCGTCGTCATTGTGCGCGGCGATCTTGAGATTGAGGGGAAGGTGCTCGACGCGGTGATCGTCGTCGATGGCGACATGTCGGTGTTGGATGGAGCGCGCGTCGACGGCACGCTGGTTGTGGTCGACGGAACATTGACGCTGCGCGATGGATCGACGACAACCGGCGACATCTACCTCGGTGAAGACGCGAACTGGATTCGGGAGCAAGGCGCCACCTTTACCGGAGATGTGCAACAGGGCGAGTTCGACTTCAGCGCGGACGGCTCGATTGCCTGGCCGCTTCTCTTCCTCACCCTCTTCGTCTGGCTCGGATCAACCCTCGTCGCGATACTCGGCGCTGTCATTTTCGCGGGTATTGGTGGCCGGCAGCTCTGGGAGATCGCTGGCAACTTATCCGGACGAGTCGGGGCAACGGTCCTCGCGGCACTTATCTTCTGGTTCGGAATCGGCCTGATACAGATCCCACTTATACTGACCGGAATCGGCATTCTGGCGCTGCCGGTCCTGTCTATCGTAAGCGGCGCCGTGTGGTTCCTTGGCTATATTGCATTCGGCACTCGCCTTGGCGCCGCGTTATCGCGCCAGCGCATGGACGACCCAACGGTCGGTCATCCATACATGACAACGATCGCCGGGGTGCTAGTGCTACAGCTCATTCTGCTGGTCACGATGGCCGGGCTGTTGGGCACATTGCTCATGCTGCTCGTATCGAGCTACGCGGGTGTGTTGGGTGCTGTGTTCGGTAGTTTCAGCTTGATCCTGCTCCTGCTGATCTGGCTGGCCGGCATTCTCGGCGGGGGTGCGCTGGCGTTGAAGGCAGCGTCAGCCTGGTCGTCCGATTAGCGCCAGGCGAAACTCGCCTCGATTCGCGATTTGCGCGATCTGCCATACTTAATTGCGCGTTTGCAACGCGGACCACCCTTGCGTCGGTGGACATATACCTGAATCGGGGACTTTCGAATGGTAGAAGTGTCGGAATTGATCGAGGCGATGAGCGAGCCGGATTTCTTCGCTCGTGAACCGAAAACCGTGGAAGTTCGGGAATCGACCACCTCAGTCGTGTTTCTCACTGGCGACCGCGCGTTCAAGCTCAAGAAACCGATCAACCATCCAGACATGAACTATTCGACCCCGGCCCGCAGGCGTCGTATGTGCAACCTTGAAGTGGAGCTGTGCCAGCGCCTCTCTCCCGGGCTCTATCACGATGTGCACAAAGTGACGACACGCGGAGAAGGCTTTTCCATGAATGGCAGGGGCAAGGTGGTCGACTATGTCATCGAGATGACGCGCCTCGACGACGCCAACAACCTGCACAGTCTCGTTGAGAACGATCAAATCACAATCGAGCAGATGCGCGAGCTTGCCCGTCTGATCGTGCGATTCCATCAGGATGCTGAGCGCCGACAGCTCATCAATAGCTTCAGCCGGCCTCACATCATCGCGCGCCAGTGGAATCGGCGCTTCCGAGCATCCGCCGAATACGTTGGGACGATGTTCAGCGCCGATGCCTACCGCGACATCGTGACCTTTGCGAGCTACTTCCTTGGCGAAAATCGCTCCCTTCTCCAGGGACGCATTGACAACGGCTATGTATGCGACGGTCATGGAGAGCTAACGACCGAACACATCTACTTCGAAAACGGAATTCAGGTCATCGACTGCGTTGAATACAATGATCGGCTCCGATTCCGCGATGTGGCGTTCGACATAGCCGCTTTGATCCTGGACCTCGACGCCCTGGGAACTCCCGACCTCTCGGACGCATTTATCGACGAGTATCAGAGTCAAAGCGGCATCGATCTTGAGGAAGTCCTCGACTTCTATCTCTGCTTCCGCGCCCATGACAAGGCACTCACCCTCAGCCGGCTGGCCAACATGCCAGAAGTGCCGCTCGCCGAACATCAGGAGCTGGTCAAGCAGGCTCGCCGCTACTACCACCTGGCCCATCGTTACTCACGGGGGGACCGCCAACCGTTGCTACTGATCATGTCCGGCGTTATCGGCGTTGGGAAGTCCCGGCTGGCCGGAGCGCTCGCCGACATCCTGTCCATTCGTCATCTGACGGCTGGCGATGAGGAGGAGCAGTTCGCGACCCTGAACGAAGATGTTCTCGGGGAAGATGGGGACCCCAACGAAGTCGATCTCGCCTACCAGGAATTGCTCTCCAAGGCTGAGCAGTTGCTCGAACAGGGCCGTTCGGTCGTTCTCGACGCAACTTTCTACAACAGCACCTATCGCGTAGCGGCGCGCACCCTCGCCCGCCGCTACGATGCTGAATTCCTCGTGATCGAATGCGACGCCGATGAGGAAATTCTACGTGAGCGCGTTCGCGAACAGGCCGAAGATCAGGACGAACGGCCACGGGAGCGCCTGCGACTTCTACGGGAGCAACAAAAGGCCTTTCGACCCTCACGCGAGATCTATCGCAAGGACAAGGTTTTTGTGAAAACCACTGACGGTCTTGACGAGCAGGTCGAGACTGTCCTGGCAGAACTCTAGTGCCGCTGAATCACATCCGCGATGCCGATTGTGACGTTGAGGAATGGCGTTCCGGTGTCCGGACTCGCATGTACGTCTCGGCGGTGACAGGGGCGCGCCAACTCACCGTGTTCGAGCAGTGGTGCGATCCCGGGCATGGCGCGCCGGCACACCATCATGCCGTGGAGGAGATTTTGCGCGTCATTACCGGAACTGCCATCATTCACGTTGGAGACCAACGCGCCGAGGTTGGAACAGGCGAGTGTGTGATCGTCCCGGCGGGGGCGGAGCATGGCTTTTCCAACACCGGTCAGGGCATCTTGCACACCCAGGCTATTCTTGCGTCACCGATCTTCGAAGCCGAGTATCTTGATACCGGGGAAACAAGCCGCCGCTGGAATCCATGATCAACGGCCGGGCGCCCGCTGCTCCGAAGGCTTGCGACGCGCCGCTTCAACGACCATCGCCTCGAAGATTCGAGCGACTGAATCCCAGTCGTACCGCGACCTGACCAGCTCGCGGCCGGATTGTCCGAGCGACTCCGAGAGACCAGGTCGATCGAGGATGCTTTCAACAGCAGCAACGAACTCCTCCGGTTGATCCGCGATGAGGAGATGCCGTCCACTCTCAACGTCGAGCCCTTCGACACCGATGCTCGTCGAAACGACGGGCCTCGCCATCGATAGCGCTTCGAGCACCTTCAATCTCGTGCCGCTGCCCGTCCGCAACGGAACTACAACGACCGCTGAGTTCGCTATCCAAGGGCGCATATCCTCCACCTCTCCCAGAACGTCGATCCGGGGATCAGAAGCAAGCGCGCGCACGGTGGCTGGAGGCTCTCTTCCACGATTGCGAATCGAAGCTCCGGGTATCTGGCGCTCAACGCCGGCCAGATCTCCCTCCGGAAATAGAGCACGGCATCGGAGTTGGGAAAGTAGTCCATCGCGCCAAAATAGAGCAGCGTTGGCTCCCGCGCCGTGGATTGGATTGGAGCGAACACGTCAGTTGCCACGCCGTTGGGCACGACTCTGATCTCGGCGTCCGGCGCAAGAGCCAACAGAGCTTGCTGATCAGTCTCAGAGGTTGCGGCGACGGCATCGACCCGATCCAGGAGCCGCGCCTCATCTTCACGCAGCTTCGCGCCATTCCTGCGACTGTATACCCTCCGGAACAACGAGCCGTTGATGGCCGCCGCGCGTTGGAGGACTTCATGCTCGACATTGTGGGCATCGAGCACCGTCCCAATACCTGGCCGGATCTGGATGAAACCCATCTGGGCAAACTCAACAACCACGACATCCGGCTTCCAGGTAGAAATTAGCGAATCGAAAGCACCCTGAAACTGCGGGACTCGATAGGTGAGTTGCTCGTAGCTCACGCGGGAAACGAGGGAGCGGGCCTGCATCGCTCGCCGCTGGAGCGGGCTAAAGCCGTAGGATGGATTGTCGACGGTGACAATCTTCGAGGCGTATCGACTGGTCGCTTCCGTCTCGACAACCAGGCCGGCACCAGGTCGCTTGAATGCGAGAATCCCTACTTCATGGTTACGAGAAAGTCTGGAGATGAGCCCTTCCATGCGAGCCGCCCCGCCCGAAGACGGCGGGCTGGGCAGATACGGGGTCAGGGAACAGGAGCCTCATCGACCTGAAGAATGAGAGGCTTCACTGAATGCCAACGTCATTCCCGCCACCCCGTCCAAATACCCCAATGCGCCGTTTGGCGCCATGGCTGATGGGTCGAGACATCTACGTCCACGCCTCGGCATAGTCGCGAACAAACTGGCGCATCGAGATCGGGGGCGTACCGAGCAATTCTGCCGTTTCCCGGTTAGCCGGTCAGCCATGCCGAGCCGCGCCGTTGTGTAGATCCCGGCTGTCACAAGAGCATATCCGATCGAGCCGGACTCCGCTCGCATGCGCCGCACAAACCACAGTAGCGATGGCTTCGTGTAGGTAACACGCCTTCCAAGCTGTGCGCTGAGAATCTTCGCGACCTGGCCATAGCTCAACGCTTCAGCGCCGGTCAGGTCGTAGGCTCTGCCCTCGTGCCCGGGTTCAGTCAACACCTTGGCGGCGACGGCCGCGATGTCGCGCACGTCGATGAAGCTCGTCTTGCCGTTCCCGGCTGGGACGGCGATGACATGCTGATCGCGGATTTCATCTCTATGGGTTGTGCTGAGGTTTTGCATGAAGAAGCTCGCGCGCAGGAATGTGTAAGGCAGTCCGGTAGCCTCGAGATGCTTTTCGATCCGGTGATGGGGCAAGATCGGGTTCTTCTCGGCTCCGAGTATCGACAGGAGAACGACATGCTCGATCCCGGTTTTCGCCGCGAGATCGAGCATGGGATTGATATGCTCTTTCACGTTCGAAATCGCCGGGGGCCGCACGAGGAACAATTTCTGTGCGCCCGCCAGGGCTGACGACCAGGTTTCGCGCTTGAGGAAGTCAAACTGAACTGGCGTGACCAGTTCCTCGGTCTCGAAGGGATGCGAGGTCACGTCTCTGACACCAATCCTGACCGGCATCGCTTGCTCTCGAAACAGACGCACTACTTCCCGGCCGACATTTCCGGTTGCGCCGGTGACAAAGATCACATCAGATCCCACGAATAGCCCCAACCTACCTGGAATCCCGGCTCCCGCGTGACGCAAGCGCGCACGCTCAATCGATTCGCACTACGACCCTGAACTGCGGACCAACCCAGCTCCAGCCGAAAGAGCCGGTCATTACCGGCTCTTTCTTGCCACTCTGTTAGAGGATACGAGGTCGGACCACCGTTGGTCCAGACACCGCCGCCTGAAGCTACCCCTCGCTTTCGTCCGGCTCTAACCGTCAGATAACCGAGAAGTCCTTGCTAACCTTCGTGTAGCTCCCTGTTCCGTAGGCTTCCACTTTGTGGCTGCCGGGGGTCGCGTTCGCAGGGACGGTGAAGGCGATCGAGGCCGTGCCATTCGAAGCGGCGACACCGGTCGCGATGACCGTCCACGAATAGCTCGTGTTGTACCAGCGCAGCTCAACCGTCTCTCCAGCGTTGAATCCGGAAAGGTTCACGGTGCCAGCGCTCCCCGTTACACCGCTAGCCGGCGTAACCTCGATCGATGGATCGACATAGAAGTACGCGCTACGCGAACTTCCAGAGGCTGGCCCGACAACCGAGATCCGATGCGTCCCCCGCGAAGAGAACGGCACGGTGATCGCGATCTCAGCCGATCCATCTGGGCCGGTTGTTTCAACCGTCAGCGTCGTAAACGCCGTGGCGGTGTCGTACCAGTTCACATTGACGGTCTCGGACGCCGCGTACCCGGTGACAGTGAGCGTGATCGTGCTCCCTGCCACACCGCGGGCAGGCGTCATGACCAGATTCGGAGTCACGGTGAAGCTAGCGCTGCCGGCAACACCAGCCGGGGTGACCGCATCGAGGGTGTGTTTGCCACCCGGCACCTCAGGCACGACGATCGGGACGATGGCGCTGCCATTGACCGATGTCGTCGCGGTTGCGATTTCGGTACCGTCCCAATGAACTCCAACCTGCTCACCTGCCGCGAAGCCAGCAAGCGTTATGTTCAGTGTGCTACCGGCGCTGCCCGATGGCGGCGACAGGGTAATGCCCGGAACAATCTGCATCGCGAGCGACGCCTGCATGCCTGTTGCGCGCCCGGTCGCGACCAGCGTGTGCGTGCCGCCCGCGACATCGGGAACACGGAACGTCACAACCGAGCGTCCTTTTGCGTCAATTCCAGCGATGGCAACCGGAGTAGTCGTGCCCGATGGTGCCTGCCAGACGACATCAGCAGTCTCGTTCGCGCCGAACCCCTGGAGTGTTACCGTGATGTAGCTCCCCACTTTGACTGATGTCAGGTACGTAGACAAGCGCGGGATGACCTCGACCGGCGTCTCAGAGCGATCTCCCGCTACAGAACCGACGCCGATCAACGTGTGCGGTCCAGCAGCCGCATCCCAGATTTTGAACGTGCCGGTCACGTTTCCGCTCGGCGCGTAGAGCATCGCAAGCATTGGCGACGACTCGCTGTCGAGGTAGAGACGAATCCACTGAGAGCGTTCGAACGCCCAGCAGTTGATCGACACATTGACGCCCGGCTGGACAACCGCCGGATCGATCGAACAGGAGGCCTGGCTGCCACCAGGGCCGGCATCGACAGTGAAGACCGTCGTCGCGCTCTGGTAGCTGCTCGCTACTTTTGCGCGCACGTTGTGATCGCCGGCCGAAGATTCGGAGGGAACGATGAAGGATGCGGTCGCCGAACCGGTGCTCGAGGTCACGACAGTCGTCATCGTCGTTATCGAGGCATAGGACTCATGCCACTCGACGTTGACACTCGCGTTGATCGGGAAGCCCTCCAGCTGGACGGCGACTTCGGTTCCACCGACGCCTGAGTTTGGATCCAGGCTAATCGAGGTGTTGACATAGACATAGGCGGTCGCGACGCTGCCAGATGATCCGCCCCGCGCTTCCAGTCGATGGGAGCCTGATCCGGCTGGGGGTACAGCGAAGGTTGTCGCCACCGAACCCGTCGATCCCGCGGTGGCGGAGCCGACCTGCTGGGTCGATCCGGTCGAGTCCGACCAGACAAGCGCCACGGACTCTCCCCCACCAAAGCCGTTCAACGTCACCGCGACTTGATCGCCTACCTTCGTCTGCGACGGCGAAATGCTGATTGAAGACCGGATGGTGAGCGTCGTCGATGCGGTTACTCCCGCGAAGGAAGTCGCGGTCAGGGTATGCGTCCCGACAGAGATTTCCGGGGTGTTGAGACGGACCGTCGCACTGCCGAGTGAAGACGTGCTCAAGGTGCTCCAGGGGGCCGCATCCAGAGCCAGATCAACCGTTGTGCCAGCTTCGAATCCCTGGACCGAGATATCGAGTGCCTGGCCAACCTGCACGTTGGATGGCGCAGCCTTTACCGATGACTGAACGACAATCGTTTTCGATGCCGTCGCGCCGGTGGTTTGGCCGGTTGCGGTGACGCGGTATTCACCCGCCGGAGACTGTGGGATCGGGAAGTACGCGCCGCCGATGCCTATATTCGTCGTCGTCGACGAAGCAACTTCCTGAGTCGTGCCGTCTTGCCGTTCCCAGACGACTCGTACGACCTCACTCGCGCCGAATCCATTCAGGTTTCCGACGATCCAGCCGCCGACGACTCCAGTGTTCACGTTGAGCGTCAGATTCGGCTCAACCGTGAAGGGGACCGACGCGGTCGTACCCTGTGACGTTTCATTCAGAATGAACTGATGTTCCCCGAAGGAGGCCTGGGGCAACGGGAGTGTTGTTGCGGCGTCTCCGGCAGAAGACGCGACCATCAGGCCACGCGCATTACTGTTGACGGAGTCAAGATATATCCAGACCCAGGCGCCCGGGGGAAAGCCCTGGCAGGAGATCGCCATCGACGTTCCAGGCGTGCCATGGTCAGGGCTCGCCGAGCATTGCGCTTCCGGAAGCGGCGGGGGATCGAGTGGCGGCAGACCGCCGACTTCACCGACGTTCAGCAGCTTTTCCGGATACCCGTCGACGTCGCCGGTGAATCCCTTGGGAGAGTTCTGAGCCCAGGCGACCGACTGGAGGTGCGATTCAACCGCCGCTGGCAAAGCCCCCGGGTTCTGATAAAGGTAAATCGCGGCAGCGCCAGCGACATGGGGCGCAGCCATGCTTGTTCCAGATTGCGTGAAGTAACTCCCGCCCATCCAGGTCGAAAAGATGTCTACACCCGGCGCGGCAATGTCAATCGCCGGTCCAAAATTGCTGAAACTGGCCAGGGTATCATCAGCTCCATAGAAGAAGTTGAAGCCACCCTCACCTCCGGGTTTGCCGTCCAGGTCGGTGAGCGCCGAGACCGTGATGACTTCGTCGTACGAGGCCGGGATTGACCCGCCAGCGTCCACACCCTCGTTGCCAGCCGCGACGACGTAGGTAATGCCAGCCGAGACCGAAACGCAGATCGCCTGATGGAGACCACCATCGCTACAGGATCCCGTAGCTCCTTGCGTCCCGAGACTCAGGTTCGCGACTTCGATCGTGCTCGCGTTCGCAGTGACCCAGTCGACGGCACAGATCAGATCCGAGACTTCACCTTCACCCTGGGCGTTGAGTACCCGGATAGACCAGAGACGGGCTCCCGGCGCGACACCAACCACCCCGGAGCCATTGTCCAGCGCGCCGATGATGCCGGCAACATGGGTGCCGTGACCGTTGGCATCTTCCCAGGACGACTCGCCGGGAACACAGCTGTATCCACCGGCGACATTCAGATCCGGGTGATCGGAATCGATGCCGCTATCAAGCACCGCGACGTCTACACTCACCGGATTAGTGTGGCTGGTGATCTGGGTGATCGCGTTCCGATCGGCCTCGGACCGCCGGACACCGGAGGGGCGGATATCATCGTAGGCTCGCACCTTTTGGTCCGGGACGATCGCCAGAACAGCATCGTTGGCCGCAAGATTGCCAAGTTGTGACGGCGGTATCCGCGCGGCGAATCCATTCAGAGCAAACTCATAGACATGCTGCACTTCAACGGATGCCGCCATCAACCCGGGCTGACCCATCACATCATCAACGGTAGCGCCCGGCTGAAGAACGACGATGTATTGATCCGCGACCGCGTTTTCGTCCACCGGGCTGGATCGAGCCCGATCCGGCGCGAAGCTGAGAAGAGCGGCCAACGCCAATACCAGTGCTGCGGACAACGCTATGACTGCGCGCATTGATTCCCGTCCAGTTCCGGCCCTCGTTGGGTTCCTCGGTGAAGCCTGTTCCACTACCAAACGAGCATGGCCAATGAAAAATTGCGTAGCAACGACTTAGAACCCAGCCTAACGGGGCTTCTGGCAAGCGTCCATAGTACAAACTACTATTCATTGTCACAGAAGGGCACGTTCGCAGGAATTGTTTGCCCAGGGCGATTAGCTTCGACCATCCATCGCACGATGGATTGAATTCGTGACCAAATCAGCACAAACGACGACGCCCCGCCGAATCGGGCGGTCGCTTTCCTGATGTTTATAGGGATTTTCTGGAGCCGATGTCGGGATTCGAACCCGAGACCTCATTCTTACCAAGAATGTGCTCTGCCTACTGAGCTACATCGGCTTGCTGGACCAGTCCACCACGACCGATCCGCTATCCCGTCAGTTTACACGATGCCGCCGGGCGTTTCACCACAACAACTATTCCACTCTCATCCATGTTAAACTGCTCCGTTTCCGACTATGGAACGGGAGTCCCGCTCTTGACCGAGGCTGAACCAGACGCTCCCCGGCGGTTTCGACTCCGTTCGCCACGCTCGGTCGCTCCACCTTCCCTTGGAGAATGGCCCCGGTCGCTCGTTACCCGCGGCATGATGGCGTCGTTCGCCGAACGCGATTATCGCTTGCTCTGGTCTGGAACCGTCATCACCCAGATCGGCCAGTGGATGCAGCAGGTCGCCATTGGCTGGCTGATTCTCGATCTCACCAACTCTCCTACCTATCTCGGCATCGTTGGCTTCGCCCGCGGGTTGCCGATGCTCTTTCTCGCCCTCCCAGCCGGGGTCATGGCCGATCGCTTCGACCGTCGCAAACTCCTGATGCTGTTCCAGGGTTTCGGAGCGTTTGTCGCCGTGCTGCTCACCGCGCTGGTGTTGCTGGACTGGGTACAACCCTGGCACGTAATCGTCCTCTCGGTGCTCGGCGGGGCCGTCATGGCGTTTATCGCGCCGACCCGACAAGCAATGGTGCCCGGCGTCGTTCCCCGGGATCTCATGGCCAACGCGATCGCAATGAACTCCGCCGGACAAAACGCCACCCGCATCGTCGGGCCGTCGCTGGCGGGCGTGTTGATCAGCGCCGTCGGCACCGGCGTCTGCTTCGCCGCGCAAGCGCTCGGATTCATCTGGGCTCTGGTCATGAGTTTCCAGCTCAGAGTTCCGGAGTTCGTTCAGGAGCGGGCACAGACCGGGATGAGAGCGAACATCACCGATGGCCTCAACTACATTCGGGGCAGTAGCACGTTGTCCGGTCTGATGATCATGGCGGCGGTGCCTGTTCTGCTGGCGCAGCCGTATATGCAGATGATGCCGGTCTTCGCCCGTGACGTGCTGAATTCCGGCTCGACTGGACTGGGCCTGCTTATGGCGGCCAGTGGATTTGGGGCGCTTACCGGCGCACTGTTTTATGGCGCGTACGGCGACAGGATCCTCAAACAGGGTATGTTTCAGATTGCCACTGCCGCTGGCTTCGGGATTGCTCTTGCGGCCTTCGCGCTATCCCCCTGGTTCAGTCTTTCGCTCGTCCTGGTAGCGATCACCGGAGCAATCAGCGCCGTCTACATGGCCGCCAACAACACCGTTATCCAGCTCACGGTCGACGATGCTTACCGGGGACGGGTGATGAGTGTCTATATGATGACCTGGGGACTGATGCCCTTCGGCACGCTTCCGATGGGCGCGCTGGCGGACGTGTTCGGCGCCCCGGCTGCGGTTGCCGGACAGGCATTGCTCAGTACAATCGTCGTTCTGATTGTCGCCTACCGGCTCCCGAGGCTCCGAAGGCTGGAGCGGCAATAGCAAGGGAATCTACCATGACGCATTCGGATGCAATCATTATGTTGCGTGGTGAAACGGTCGAGTTGGGACCGATCCGCCGCGACCTCCTCGAAACCTACCAGCGATGGGTTAGCGATCTGCACGTCGTTCGGAGCTTGATGTTGCCGAACATGCCAATGACCCGCGAGCTTGAGGAACAGTGGCTCGACCACGCGCTGACGAACACGGACGACGCGGGATTCACGATCTACATCCGTGAGACCGGCCAACCGATCGGTAACACTGGTCTGCATTCAATCGATCTCCGGCATGGCACGGCGAACTTCGGCATCGTGATCGGGGAGAAGGAAGCCTGGAACCAGGGATATGGCACAGAGACGACGCGTCTCTTGCTGTCCTACGGATTCGACGTGTTGGGGCTGAAGAACATCATGCTTGAGGTGTATTCGATCAACCCGGGTGCGATCCGCGCGTACGAGAAGGCAGGGTTCCGGATCATCGGCACGCGCCGTTCTGCCCTGCAAATCGGGCGGACAAGAGCCGACGTCATTTTCATGGATGCAACTCCGGTGGATGTGCCGCCGTCGGATCTCCATCGCATGATCGTCGACGGACCGCCGCGCGTCTAAGGCAGTCCAAAGAACCTGTAGATCAGGCGACTGATGCCGCGACGGCCCTCGTAGGGTCCCACACTTGGCCGTCCGCCTCTCCAACCTGATAGCCGAGCCTTTGGAGAAGATCTCGAATCCAGATCGCCTTGTACGGGATTGGATCGACCGGGAACTTCGATCGATGCGAATCCGAGCCAGCGCTGACGACGCGATCGTTTTCCTGCGCCCAGCTGCGGTAGAGACGCGTGTCGTTCACGGTATACGATCGATAGTGCGCCTCGACGCCATCAAACGATACTTCCGCCTGTAGCTCATTCAGTTCATTCGCCTTCAACAGACCCCAGCCATCATCGCGCCCTGGATGAGCTATGACCGCGACTGCCCCAGCTTCGTGCGCCCGAGCAACCGTTTCTCCGATCGGAACGTCAACCAGCCCGGGTTCGTCCATGCCCTTGACGATGTTGTGCGCGGTGCGGAGGTCATGGCCATGTCCATCGCGGATCATCGCCCGGTAGACCATATAAGGCTTCATTGACCGTCCGGCAAGAATCTCATCCAACGATCGAATCTGTCGCCCATTCCGCTCCAGGAGGGTCAAGATGCGCTCGCTCATTGCGACCAGATCATCTTGCTGGCGGCGCAGAAGATCCATGAACGGTTGCGACTCCGGCCGGCTCTGATCGATGCCGTAGACCAGCAGGTGAATCTGACGTTCCCGCCAGCGAGTCGTCATTTCGACCGCCGGGACAACCGCGATACCGCGCGCTGCCCCGCGTTCCATCGCCTCGGGAACGGAATCCATCGCGTCGTGGTCGGCAATCGCCACGACGCGGAACTCCCGATCCGCCAGGTGGTCGACTAAAGTCTCGACCGTCCACTCTCCATCGGAAGCTCGCGTGTGCATGTGGAGATCCACCGCGGCATCTGGCGACAACAGTGTTGATTCGAGCATGTCCAAATTTCAACCCCTCTTCTATCCCTTCAAGTGTATCCAGCCGTTCAACACGCGGCACAGCGGGTGAATGGCACAATATCGATAGATGTGCGCGAGTGGGAGGATCACCGGTGGCAACATGCGTTGAGCTCATCTCCTATTGCGCGGAGCGGCTCCAGGCGGGCACCTATCATGATGTCGCGGTCAATGGGCTGCAGGTGGAGGGGCGTTCCGAAGTTAAGCGGCTGGCCAGCGCGGTCAGCGCATCTGCCTACACGATAACCGCGGCAGCGGATTGGGGCGCGGACGCGCTCCTGGTGCACCACGGCATCCTCTGGGGTGGGAGCATTCAACCATTGACCGGCATCTTCGGCGATCGGGTTAAGAAGCTCTTTCAACATGACATGAATCTGATCGCCTACCATCTGCCGCTCGATGGACACGACGAAATCGGGAACAACGTTCTGCTGGCCAATGCTCTTGACATGCGGGTGTCTTCACGATTCGGCGACGCTGGCGGCGTCCCTATAGGGGTGATTGCGGAGCCGGATGGGTCGCTGGTCCTACCCGCCCTGATCGAGGCGCTGCAGGGCCTGCTGGATCGCACGCCCGTCGTTGTCGGCCATCCCGACGCTGCCAGTATCCAGCGAGTAGGCATACTGTCTGGTTCGGGCTACGGGATGCTCGGTGAATCGGCTCAACTTGGCTGCCAGGCATTGATCACCGGAGATGTCCGCGAGCCAACGATGGCCGAGGCGCGCGAACTTGGCATTGCCGCGATCGCCGCCGGCCACGAAGCGACGGAACGCCTCGGGGTTCAGGCATTGGCCGCCGAACTTGCCGGCAGATTCGATCTTGAGACCCGATTCTTTCATGATCCAAATCCGATCTGAGACGAACCAGGGAGAAATGTACCGTGACAACCAGAGATATTGCCCCGATCTTCAAGGCGTACGATGTGCGCGGTGTCGTGCCAGCGGAACTCGATCCCGACATCGCGTATGAGATCGGCAGGGCATTTGCAGCATACATCGACGGCGATCGCTTCTGCGTCGGCCGGGATATGCGGGTATCGTCGCCGGACCTTGCCGCGGGGCTGATTCGCGGGATCGCCGAACAGGGTGGCAACATAGTCGATATCGGGCTCATCTCGACGGACGGGCTCTACTACGCCGTCGGGAAGCACGGGTTCGACGGCGGTTGCATGATCACAGCATCCCACAACCCTGGAGGGTACAACGGCTTCAAGCTTTGCCGGTCCGAAGCGCGGCCGCTATCGATCGACGATGGTCTCGGCGACATCCGCGACATGATCCTCACCGGCTCGGTTCCGGCCCCAGCCGGTTCCGGACAGGTGTCGACAAAGGATGTGCTCGACGAGTTCATCACCCATGCCCTGAGCTTGATTGACTCGAGCAGCCTGCGGCCGATGAAGATCGTTGTCGATGCCGGCAATGGCATGGCCGGCAAGATCGTTCCCGAGGTCTTCAAGCGGGTACCGGGTGAGATCATCCCACTCTACTTCGAATTGGACGGGACGTTTCCCAATCACGAAGCGAACCCACTCGAGCCACAGAACATCGTCGACCTCCAGCGAACCGTCATCGAACAGGAAGCGGATCTCGGGGTCGCTTTCGACGGCGACGCGGATCGGATGTTTCTGATCGACGAACGCGGGACGTTCATTGGCGGCGATATGGTGACGGCAATGGTCGCACGTGTGCTTCTCGCGAAGAATCCTGGCGCGGCGGTTGTCTACAATCTGATCTGCTCGCGGTCGGTCCCGGAAGTCATCACAGCCAGCGGCGGGCGGCCAGTACGCTCCCGGGTTGGACATTCGTTCATCAAAGGGCTAATGCGCAGCAACGACGCCGTCTTCGGCGGCGAACATTCCGGCCACTTCTACTTCCGGGACAACTGGTATGCTGACTCCGGGCTGATTGCGTTCTTGACCGTTCTCGAGCTTCTGTCCCGCGAAGAGAAGACGCTCAGTCAAACATTGGCGCCAATCGACACCCGGACGCGCTCGGGTGAGATCAATTTCGAGGTCCAAGACCAACAGGCGGCTGTCGAACGCGTGCGAGATTTCTACGCTGATGTCGAGATTGACGACCTGGACGGATTAACCGTTGAGTATCCCGACTGGTGGTTCAACATCCGGGCGTCGAACACCCAACCACTCCTACGCCTGAACGTGGAAGTCAACGACGCCGGAACGCTGGAGTCGCGGGTAAAGACAATTAGTGAGATCATCAACCCATAGCGTCGCTGCTAGAGGATGCGACTCCCGGTCAAGGCTGGTACCTTCGTACCGTATGGATAAGACATCCTGGTGTCTATGATGCGGACAAAGATCTACGGCGGTCGCACGGCTGGGTCAAGCGGGGAAAACGATTCAGATGCTGAGGCACGATGCATTCGATCTTACGGGTTATACTCGCCAGCCGAGTGAGCGAGACGTGCTCGAAGATGATCGGATGGCTCAATTGCAGACTGCAATTCGGGAGGCTCTGGGACGAGGGATTACTCTTGTGCTCGATCGTGATCGGTTCCTGCGGAGAACGGTCGACATCGTTGCCGAGAGTTCCGGCTATCCGGCCGTGGCGGCCTACGTGCGCGAATCCAGCACATCGCAGCTGTCACTGGTGGCGGCAACCGAAGGATCGCCTCCATGGTTGCCAAAGTGGCTGGCGTCCAACTCTTTAGATTTCGAGGAGCCCGAGGTCGCTGACATCGCGGCGGCGATCCCGGCTCCGGATGACGAGCTGTTTTCGGCCATCATTCCGATGCGGATGGAATCTGAAGCGGTTGGCTATCTGCTAGTGCTGCATGTCGTGCCGGGTTCACTATCCGAAGATGAGCTTGGAGCTCTCGGAGTTGTCGGGCGAGAGATCGCTCCCGCGGTCCAGGTGGCAGTTCGACACCGCCAGATGAGCGAAAATTCCATCGTCGACCTGTCCACCGGCGTTTACACGCATGCGTACTTTCTTCAGCGACTTGAAGAAGAACTCTCGCGCGCGCAGCGCACCGGCCATTCCGTCACCATCGTGCTGGTCGATGTGGTGAACATCGAGGATGTCGAAAGAGCCACCGGCTATGAGGTCGCCGACCAACTGCTTCAGGATCTCGCCGCGGGGGTCTCCACGGCGATGCGCACCTCCGACGTTGTCGCGCGCCGCGGCCGGACAGGACTCGCGTTGCTCCTCCCGGAAAGCGACGTCGACGGTGCAGACGTTACGGTACTGAGAGTGCGAGACCAGTTCGACAACGCGGCCAGCGCACTACCGGACGCCGTTTATGCCGGCTCACTTCCCGCGATCATCGCTGGCTCGGCAACCTTTCCAATCGATGGACAGAATGTCTCGGAACTGCTGCTCGTGGCCGATCAGCGTATGCTCGCCGAAGTGACAGAACAGCTGAACCCGGTGGGATGAAAGACATCATCGTCGTCAAGCATGCTTTCGACGGCCGGCCTCCCTACCGATATCGTGCCCGCTTAGAGGAAAGTCCGCCAGACTGGGTCGTCGTTCAAGCTGACTGGCCGCTGCATGAGATCGAGGCTGGTCCAATCACCTTCCGTCCAGGCGATACCCTTGACGAGTACTTTTCGCTGGTCGATCACTACAATGCCTTCGCGGTGCGGCGTCAAGATGGCGCATTCGGTGGTTGGTACTGCAATGTCACCCTCCCAACGGAGTTCAGGGGCCTGGAGATCCACTGGTACGATCTGTACCTCGATGTCCTGGTAGCAACCGACGGGAGCGTTCATGTCGAGGATGAAGACGAACTGGAAGCTTCCGGATTAGCCACCACCAACCCTCAGCTCCATGCGACGATTATCGCCGCGAAGGACGAGCTGTTGAGCATGATCGAGCAGGGCAGTTATCCCTTCTCCACCATCGCTTGACCTCAAACATGACACGCTCCCAGTCTCACCGGATGCGGGTCGGAATCGACCAGCGACTGGCGGCATACCGCATGGGCGGGATCGCTCGGTACGCGATTGAACTTGGGAACGCCCTCGAACGGTTCGACACCCTCGAACTGGTCAAGTTCGGCCACGCAAAGGAAAGCGCTCCAGGCGGCAACCGCATGCTGCTGCGAACGCCCCCGCACCATCGACTCGAAAGCCAGTTCCTGCGGCTGGAACTTGCGCTGAGACGCGCCAGCATCGATGTGTTTCACGCAACCGATTTCGTGCCGCCAGGGCTGGGAGGAACCGCAACCGTCGCCACGGTGCACGATCTCGCATTTCTGCGCTGGCCGGACCAGTTGGAGGCAAACGCGCTCGCCTACTATCGCCAGATCTTGAACCCCCGGCGTCATCCAACATTGTGGATCACGCCTTCGGAATGGACGAGAAACGATCTCTGCGAACAAGTTGGCGTTGATCCAGCCACCGTCTTCGTCATCCCGCACGGCGCGTCGAGCTTTCTTACGGACGTCGGAATCGTGCCGCGCGCTGTTCGCAGGCCCTATCTTGTCACGGTCGGCACCGTGGAACCCCGGAAGCGATATGATCTCCTGCTCGACGCGCTTGCATTGATCGATGAGCGACCGGAACTCGTCATCGCCGGTCAACCCGGATGGAACAGCGATGCTATCCAGCGCCGTCTCCGAACAGACCCTTCGGTCACCTGGCTAGACACCACCTCTGACCTGGAGATTCGCAGACTGATCGCGGGGGCAGTCGCGCTGGCGCTTCCGAGTCTGGAGGAGGGTTTTGGGCTGAGCGCGCTCGAAGCGATGGCCTGCGGCACGCCGGTCGTATCTTCCGGCCATGGCGCGCTTCCGGAGGTGACCGGAGGCGCCGCAATGACGCCACGCACAGACGATCCTCAAGGATGGGCTGCCGAACTTGAGCGGGTGATGCTCGACATCCCAGCCTGGCGGCAAGCATCGACTGAAGGGTTCGAAAGATCCCGGCACTTTACCTGGGAGCGGGCGGCAGAGAGCACCCTCGAGGTATATCAACGAGCATTGGGTTAGAAATCATCGTCATCAAGCGCAAAATGGACGTTCTCCATCTGATCCCGGAGGTAGTCCCGGCTCCGGACCACGATGCGACGGACTTCATCGACGGAGATCTCGTGCTCTTCGGCGATTGCATAGACGTTGCTGCCATGAATCGTACGCTGCAAGAAGATCGAGCGCCATCGCTCGGGGAGTCCGGTGAGTGATTCGATCAGGTAGCTAAGATTCTCCGAGTCGATTGACGTGTCTTCAAGCGAACGCGCATCGACATCCGGAATGATGTCCGCCAACGTCACCTGCTCGCCGTCTTCGCCTTCACTGAAGACAACCTGATCGAGTGATACCGTCCGGGCGCGCTCGTTCATGACTCTGCGGATTTCCCGCCGGATCATATCCTGTGCGCGAGAACGAAGATAGGTGTGTAAATCGCGGATTGGAACGCCTTCTTCTAATCGTGTCAGTGCCGACGCGAAGGAATTGTCAACGACTTCATCCCGCTGGAGATCGGATGGCTCCAGCTGTCCCATGGCGATCCGCCGGCCAATCTCATATGCGACGAACGACTCCAGGCGCTCGAGCAGGAGCCCTGGTTCGTTGCGAATCTGGTTCATTTGCGCTTGCACGGCGCTCGCCAGATCGTCGCTGTCCTCGTGTCCGTTGTGGCCAATCTCAGCCGACATGTCTTCCTTCACCGGCGCTGAATCCAGGGCACCCTGGTTTCGATTCACGTCGATTAAGTGTAAGTCATCGGAAGATAGTAGAGGCACGATGGTGACTTGAGTAATAGCCAACAGTTGTTGTTCTCAAGTGTTCGGTCGTCGGAGTTCCGTTTCAGGATGGAATCCTACCCACGCAAACCAGAACAACCTCAACGAACGAACCTCGACGAGCCGGGCTCCTTCGAGTTCACCATCCACGGCAGATCCCCCAAACGTCCATCGGCTTCCCGTCTCGATGTCCGTCAGCCAGCCGTTTTCCAGCGTGAATGTCAATGCCTGTCCGTCCACGGTCCTGTCGAAGACCCCGGTGACCGTCGCTGAGTCCGGTTCGGCAACGACAAGCACCGGCAAGCCGTCAACCTGATCATTGATCGCCCCTAGTCGGACTACATCAGATTCAAGATAGGCGATGAAACGGCTATCTTCGAGTTCAACGCCAATCACGAATTCTTTGGCAAAGACCTGTGGATTCTCGGCGTTGACGTCAAACCAGAGGTCATCGCTCTGAAAATAGGCGCTGTACGGCTTGCCCTCATAGTCACGTTGAAAACCGGTGAAGCGTGAAAGAACTTCGGATTCGGGGGTAGATCTCCCGCCAATCTCGCCAGGTCATCGTCTGCGATGGATAGAATTCGAGGCGTTCTCCGGCCAGCTCTCCGACGACGGCGATGCCGCTGATCTGCTCCCAAAGAGTTCCGGTGAGGCGATCATACATGAGAAGGTCAGAACTGTAGAGCTCACCCGAAACGCCGAACTCCGGGTGTTTTCCCTGCACTTCGCGCTCGTACACGACGGCGCTGCCACAGAGCGGTCAGTAGGTGACGAGCAGATGTTTGCCTTCAAACGTCTCGTTGATGATCTCATGCCAGATGAGAATCTGGAGCGGATAGGCGCGATACTTGCCATCGACCTCAACGCCGATCACCAGACCGTCCGGGTCATACACCATCTGATCCCATCGATCCGGCCCGACGTATGAAGGCCGGTCGAGGGATGGAATGCCATCGCGGGAGACTCCACCCCACTCGATCGCGTTCAGGGGGATGAGGTGCTTCGTGCCGTCTTCGGCCACCCGGACCTCGTCGTAGTGACCGGACAGATTCAAGTCTTCGGAGCGATTGAGCGCAACCGACTCCCGGTCTACCGCGTCGCTGAATCGGACCTCCGCAGGCCCGGACGGCTCCGCAGTCGCGATTGGAATCTGCAATCCTTGCGACACAATGGCCGTCGTGGGCTCACCGGTGCGGCCACTGACGGCTTGTTCCCGCGCCCCTGACTCACCCCCGATGACAAAAACGCTGCCAACAACGAGCGCGAGCAGGATCACGACGCTCTCCCGAAAGAAGACTGGCAGCGATCGGCTACCTTCTGGGTCCACTAGTTCCCGCTCCCATCAGGCATCCACAACTCGGTTTCCGGATGAAACGCAAACCAGGCGAACCAGAAACCCTTTATCGTGATCAGCGGTTCGAGGAACGTCCCAGCCAACTCCCCGGAAACTGCTTCGCCGTCCAAGTTCCAGACACTTCCGGTCTCAGCATCAGACAGCCCTGAAGCGCTGGCAGCAAACGTCAATGCCCTCCCGTTCGAATCCCTCCGAAACACGCCGACGGTGTTGCCAGCCTCCGGATTTGCAACGACGAGGAGTGGCACACCGCCGATCTCGTCATTGATTGGACCGTGCTCCACGACAGCGTCGTCCGGATAGGCGCCGAACGTTTCTGGATCAACCTCGACCCCTGTGACACGGGTCTTGGCGTGAAGACGATCGTCCACACCGGTTACCGGGAACCAGATACTCGGACTCGCATCGTAGCCATCGTATGGAGGATTGTCGTAGTCACGGTCGTAACCCGTCGAGCGAGTTAGCACCTCAGAATCCGGATAGGCCCGCTTCCAATCTCCCCACGTCATCAGTTCACTCGGGTAGAACTCCAGACGCTGTCCGGTCAATTCTCCGACGACCGCGGTGCCGGTGATCTGCGACCAGTAGGACTCCGTCTTGCGGTCGTACATCAGGAGATCGGAATTATAGAGTTTTCCCGACACGCCGAATTCAACCACTTCGCTGGAATCCCCGATGTCGATTTTCCGTACGAAGGCGATCGCGCTCCCGCAAAGTGGGCAGTACGAGCCCAGAATAGGAAGCCCCTCAAACGTGTCGTTGACGAGTTCATGCCAGACGAGGATCTGGAACGGATAGGCGCGGTGGCTCCCGTCAACTTCAACCCCAAGCACGAACTGCTCGTCGTCCAACTCCTGCTCGTCCCACGCATTTGAACCTACGAACTGCGGATTGTCAATCGAGGGAATGCCGTCCTTTGGCGGTCCGCCCGACTGGATTTCGTCGCGGGGAATGAGATATCGCGTGCCGTCACTTGCAACCTGAATTTCCCGGAAATGGCCGTCCGGCCCGAGCTCATCTCCGGGAATCCCGGTCACGGTCAGATTACCCGAGACGGGAGACGATTCGGCAGCAGGTTCGAGTGTCGTGGCAGTCGCGGCGCCGCCAGCCAGCGGGTCAGAAGACTCATCATTTCCACAGGCAGCCAGCACCGCCAGGGCCATCGCTCCGGCTGCGCCAGCAAGAAACTCGCGCCGAGAGACCTGCCTTGAGAAGTCTGTTTTCACGTTCGGCTCCATCTTGCGGCATCGTGACCCGTCCATCTCAGAGGGGGTCGGATATGTCGCTATTCTCGTCGAATCGCCTGCGAAGAACTGTCAGAGGGATTACCGGATTGGATCCCAGAGCGTTGTTTCTGGAAAGAACGATGCCCAGGCAAACCAGAATGAGATGGTGACATCGACCGGGACGAGATCGACGCCACCCACCAGGCTCTTGCCGTCGATCAGGCGCCACCGCTGATTCGAGCCTTCGATCCGGAGCATGGGTTCCTCCGGGTTTGTAACATCCACATCCAATTTCGGTCTGTCCGGGCTGAGATATGCCGCCACCCAGTTGCTCTGACCGTCAAACCAGACCACGATAGCGGTGTCGCCGACTCGATCGCGCACGATACGGTCATGATGCTGCTCCAGCGGGTAGGCGCTCGCGACGCCATCAATCACGATGCCGGCCACGAGTGTCTTCTCCGGCAGATCATCGCGCACGCTCAGAGGAATCAGTCCGGCAGAGTTCGACGCAAAGTACAGCTTGAATCGATCGACGGAATAGCGAGCTTCCCCGCCCAGCGCCTCGACATCCAGCACATCGGTTCGGGGATGAGCCGCAACCCAAGATCGCCAATCAGTCTGTACGGCCGGGTACCGTCTCAAACGAAACTCCTCACCGGTCCCACCAACCGATTCCCCGGTCAACTGAGACCAGAGACCTCCTTGCTCACGATCAAACATAACCAGTGAGGAATTGAGCAGGAACCCGGAAACACCGAATGTCCGTTCTGATCCCAGGATCCTGCGATCGTAGACGGCGCCGGAAAAGCAGAGCGGGCAGAAGGTCACGACGACAGGGATGCCAGATAGGTCATCGTTCACAACCTCATGCACGCTCAACACGCGGAGGGGATAGGCCCTTGCCACATCGTTGACAGTTATCCCCAGTACTGCCTCATCCATAGCGATGCTGGAGGCTGCGTCGCCCGCGGGGATGAACGGAGGCAAGTCGAGGGACTGAATCTGGTCCCGTTCAAGAACCGGTATCAGTTCGCCGGTGAAGTCCGCCTGAGCTGCGCCGATCCCGCCTTCTCCCAGTATTGGCAATCTGCCGCCAAGACCAGGGTTCGGGCGTGAGCCTGCCGGCTGACTGCCCGTGGCAGTAACGATGATCCCGCATGTAACGGAAATCAGCATGAAAATCGACACCGACCTCAGTCCGGTACCCAATGTGAATCCCGCTCGATTCCAGTATGAAATCCCGCCCCCATCATCGTCCACTGCGACAGCCGGGATCGTCCCAACACATCACCGTTGGTTGGAGCTGGTGACTTCAACATCCTCTGGTTCGATGCTCTAACCTCTGCTCTGTCTAGAGTATCGTTGGCCGTGCTACCGAACTGTAATCTGACGCACATCCAGACGTTTCACCGGGCGCCATCGTGCTAGAGTTGCCCGGACGACCGCTGAGGAGAGAGGGTGGGCAGGCATTTCCATGCCGTATATCAGCACTGTAGCCTCCGAGGACGCCGAAGGCGATCTTCTGGACGTTTACATCGCACATGAGATCGATCAGGGCGTGATCTTCGCGCCATACGAAGTGCTAACAAACAACGGCCCAGCGCTCAAAGCGCTGACCGAGTTTCAACACGCCGTCCGTTTTGGAGAGTCGCCGCTCAGCCGTTTCCAGCGTGAGATGATCGCGACGCTGACAAGCGGCGCGACCGGTTGCGTCTTCTGAACACTCTCCCATCGCCGGTGGATTCGCCGGCTTGGACGCGCTCAAGAAGAGTACAGCCGTACTGAGGTTGCTCAAATCGCGGATGACCTCTCTCGCGCTACCTGGGATTCACCTCCCCTCAGCCAGCGTGACCGGGCGATGCTCAACTACGTCTACAAACTCGCGACCCGGCCGGGTGAAATGGTGGAATCGGATGTCATCGCGCTGCGGGATGTCGGATTCGACGATCGAGAGATTACCGATATCGCGGTAAACTGTGCCCTCTTCGCCTTCTTCACACGCATCGTCGACGGGCTCGGCGCAACACTCGAACCAGGTATGGAGGCCGAGGCAGAGCGGCTTGGCCTGTCCTCTCACATGCCCGCCGGGGTGATCTAGTGGCCTGGGTCGGTATTATCCCTGCGGAAGACGCATCCGGCGATCTGTTGACATTCTGTTCAAAGCTCGGGCTGAAATCGGGCCCGGTTGGCTCTCCCTGGGAAGTGCTCACCCAGAACGGCGCCGCGCTTCTGCGTCTGGAACAGCTTGACAATGCCGTCCGGTTCAAAGCAGTGGCGCTCAGCCGCTTGCGTATTGAAATGATCGCCTGTCTGGTTTCGGCGATCAATCACTGCGTCTTCTGAGTACTCGCTCACCGGAGGTGGATCCTCCGTGAGGGTGGGACGGCGTTAGTCGCCGATGCGCTCGCAACCGGCAACTGGCGGGACGCCGGTCTCTCCGAGTCAGACACGGCGTTACTCGAATACGTCGAACAACTGACAGTCAGGCCCTCCAGCGTTCGAGAAGCCGATATCCAGAGGCTGCGTGAGCACGGGTTCTGCGATGCCGAGATTGGAGACGCGGGTTGCCGTGGCTGCTCACTATGCGATCATGAACCGGCTTGTCGATGGCTCTCGGGGTGACGATTCCGCCAGGATTCGAACGAGACGTCGAACGCCTTGGATTGAGTCCCGCCTAGAACGATCTTCCCTGTTCTTGCCGCGGTTCGATCAGGTCGGAACGGTTGCTGCGAACATTGCCCACATCCGGTGACACCGCGTGAAACTCGACGACGCGATCTTCCGCGGGTTCAAGCAGGTCTTCGAGCTCCTCCGCGGTCGTCAAGTCGCTGTCCAACCATCTATCCCAGTCCTCCGGTTCCAGGATGACCGGCATCCTGTCATGCACTTCCGATAACCGGCGGTTGGCGCTCGTCGTGATGATCGCGCAGGATTCCAACGGCGTTGCCAGCCGGCCAGCAGGATCGGTCCAACGCTCCCAGATTCCCGCGAACGCCATCACTTCCCCATCGGCGCGATGGACGAAATATGGCTGCTTGCGGCCGCTTTCCGTCTTCCACTCGAAGAATCCATCAGCCGGGATTATCGCTCTGCGGTGCCGGAAGGCATTGCGAAACATGCCGCTCGTCGCAACTGTTTCCCGGCGAGCATTGATCGGCCTCGGGCCGTCCTTCAGTTCCTTTGCCCAGACAGGTGTAAAGCCCCACTGCAGTCCTGACACCACGCGCTCGCCGTCTTCCGTGATGATGGCCGGGATAATCGTTGACGGCGCGACGTTGTAGCTCGGCTCGAAATGCTCCAACCGAATGAGACCCGCGTGAAAGAGCCTCGCAAATTCCTCAAGCTGGCGGATCACCGCGAATCGCCCACACATTGATCTATCCCCTCCCCTCCGGCGCGCCAGTGAATTCAATCGTATTGTTGTCTGGATCACAGACGACCGCGTAGGCACGCCCATTCTGGTCCTGGAGCGGTGTGTGTATTCTGCCGCCTGAAGCCACCGAACGCTCGACGAACGCGCTCACGTCGTCGACCTGGAACTGCAGCTGGTGACGGCTACGGTTCGCAACTACTGACGCCAGCGTTGCGGGGCAGATAACCATTCCAAGCCCGGCAATCTCACCCCGGTAGATCACATCGTCTCCGATGTCGATCCCGGCAAACGACGCGCCGAAAGCCTCCTGGTAGAAGGCCACTGAATCCTCGACATGGTCGCTCGCCAGGGTGAAGTGAACGAGGCGTGCCGGCATTTCATCGGTCCTTTCCGAAAGCGATTGAGTGTACGAACAGATTGTACTGCTCGTCACCCTCTATACTTGGCCGCTGGTTGGATCGATCGTGGGGATGTGGAAGCAGGTCGAACGATGACTGGGATTGCAGCAACAACGATGAGAGGCGGCGATGCCGTCATACGAGCGCTTCGCGCTAATGGTGTGGATGTTATCTTCGGTATCCCTGGCGTTCACACGCTCGACATCTACGACGCCCTGATCGACGACCCTTCGATGACCCACATCCTCGCTCGGCACGAACAGGGAGCCGGCTACATGGCGGATGGCTATGCCCGGGCAACCGGCAGGCCCGGCGTGGCACTGATCGTCACCGGGCCGGGATTGACGAATGTTTCCACCGCCGTCGGACAGGCCTATGCCGACTCAGCCCCGGTGTTCGTGATCGCGACGAATCAGGAACGGCGCCACCTCGACAAGATGGTCGGCAACCTCCATGAATTGACGGACCAACGCGCGTTCATGCGACCGATCACCAAATGGTGCGAGCGAGCGATGGAAGCCGACGATCTCCCGGAGATGGTCGCCCAGGCGCTCGAAGCACTGATGACGGGTCGACCAAGACCGGTCCATCTCGAGATTCCGCTCGACCTGCTCGCCGAACCAGTCCATAATCCGGAGATCCGGCGGGCAGAATACCCGAGCACTGTCCCAGCCGCTGAAGCCGTCGATGCCGCCGCCGCAATCATCGCTGGCTCAGATCGCATCGTCATCTTCGCTGGAGGCGGGGCAGCCACGAACGAGGTGGCGCCGCTTGTCGCCGAGCTTGCCACCGAGCTAGGCGCACCAGTGGTGACATCGGTCACTGGCAAGGGAACGATTCCCTACGATCACCCCTATTGCGCGGGAGCATTCGGTTATCGCTGGTCGGCTGACAACCCGACGGCGACGCTGATGAGCGGCAGTGACACCGTCATCGCCATCGGCACTGGCCTCGGCGTCCGAACGACGAGCGAAGGCGCGATGCCACTCCCATCCAAGTTGATTCACATCGACATCGACCCAGCCGAGCATGAAGTTGGACGGTATGAACGGACGGCAAGTCTGATCGCCGACGCCGCCGCGAGCATTTCGGAACTGCTCGACCGCGTTCGGGCAGGCAGTCGCCCCAAAGGAGGCTGGACGCCCGAAGAGGTATCAAGCGTGAGAGAGCAACTGCTGCGGCCCGCCGACGAGCGAGCCGCTCGATACACACCCTACGTTCACGCGCTCCGTGACGGAATGGACCGCGACGCGATTCTCGTCAACGACATGACGATGCTGGCTTATGAGGCAGTCCGCTACTTCCCGGTCTATGTCCCGCGCAGCTACATCTTCCCGCGCGGGTTCGGAACTCTCGGTTCCGCGATGCCGACGGCGCTCGGCGCGAAGATTGGTTGCCCAGACCGTCAGGTCGTGTCGATTGCCGGTGATGGCGGATTTCAGTTTACCCTTGAGGAGCTCGGCGCCGCGGTGCACCACCAGATCCCGGTACAGATTGTGATCTTCAATGACGGGACGCACAGTGCAGTGAAGGCTGCTCAAGAAAGAACCTATCCAGGACGGTACATCGCCGTGGATCTGGTCAACCCGGATTACATCAAGATTGCCGATGCCTATAGCATGAAGTCGCATCGCGCAAAATCGCCTGACGAACTCGCGACGGTGCTCCGGGAAACCCGTACGCTCAATGAACCAATGCTGATTGATGTTCCGGTAGATTTTGAACGTTATGGAGAGTAGTCGCCACTCTTGACCAGCGCACAGGGTAACGCGGCACGGCAAGCTGTCGCGGTTAATCGCATTGGAATAGATCCGCGTGGCCGCGTCCTTGCTCTTGTCGTCTTTGTTGGCGGCATTTCGAGCATTGCCATAGAAGTTTCGGCTTCTCGTCTGATCGGCCCGTTCTTTGGCTCGTCCACATTCATCTGGGCAAACCTCATCGGATTGACGCTCCTCTATCTAACGATCGGGTACTTCGTTGGCGGCAGGGTCGCCGATCGCTGGCCGCGACCGGAGGTGCTCTACCTGCTGACAGCGATAGCCGGAGGAGCGATTGCGTTCACTCCCCTGATATCCAGCCCGATCCTTCGCTTGTCGCTCGACGCGTTCGATGATGTCAATGTCGGCGCATTCTACGGCTCGCTGCTGGGCACGATTCTGCTCTTCGCCGTGCCGATTACGCTGTTGGGAATGGTCTCCCCGTTTGCTGTGCGATTGAGAACATCGGACGTATCGACCGCGGGCAACACAGCCGGCTCGCTGTACGCATTGTCTACGGTCGGTTCGATACTCGGCAGCCTTCTTCCCGCCTTCGTGCTGATTCCGCTGCTCGGAACGCGGGATTCGTTTCTCGTCCTTTCGCTCGCGATTCTCATTCCGTCGACGGTCGCGTTGATCGCGACCGGAAACCGGCAGTGGTCGATTCTCGCAGTTGCGATTCTGGCGCTATCGGCTTCGATCCCGCTCATCGATCAGGGCGGCCTGATCCGTCCCGCGCAATATCGCAACTCCACGGTGATTCACGAAGCTGAGTCCCAGTACAACTACATCCAGGTGCTGGAGCGAGGAACCGAGACGTTGCTGGTTCTCAATGAGGGTCACGCGATCCACTCGATCTACGATCCCACCCAATCCCTCACACGCGGCCCCTGGGATTACTTCATGATCGGCTCCTATCTAGTTCCTGATACTCAGCCGGAAGATGTCGAGAGTCTGCTGATGATCGGCCTGGCGGCCGGGACGGTGTCTCACCAGTTCACTGAAGCGTACGGACCGATACCGATCGATGGGGTCGAAATCGACCCGGAGATCGTCGATGTCGGTCGCGAATACTTCAACATGAACGAGCCGAATCTCAATGTCATCGTCGCGGACGGCCGGTATTTTCTTGAAGAGACGGATCGTCAGTACTCGGTGATCGGGATTGATGCCTACCGCCAGCCGTACATCCCGTTCCACCTGACGACAGAGGAGTTCTTCGAGGCGGTTGACGAACATTTGACCGACGACGGGGTCGCCATCGTCAACGCCGGACGCACCAGCGAAGATTTTCGGCTGGTTGAGGTTATCGCAGCCACGATGGATGCCGTTTTCGACCACGTGTATCTGATCGACGTCGAGGATTTCAACAACACGATGGTGATTGGCGTCAACGGGGAGTCAAGCGTCGACGCCTTCTTCGAGAATGTCGAGAATCTGCCCAGCGGCTCGATCCTTGAAGCGGTCGGTGATTCATCCATCCGTTCTGGTTCGGTGCGCAGATGGGATGGCGACGCGATGGTCTTCACCGACGATCGTGCTCCGGTCGAACTGGTCGTGGATCAGATCATTCTGGAAGAAGCGCAGCGGCGTTAGCGAGGCTGAGATGCACTACCAGTTTCAGAGCCTCAAAGACTTGCCTCTCATCCACGCCATGTCGCTTCGCCAGCTTGAGCTCCCCTCGGAGGGCGACATCGCCTATGCCCGGGGGACCGATCATAGCCACATCCAGGAGAATCGCGAACGATTTTTGCGATCGGCGGGCTTTGATCCGGCGGCGCTGACATTGGGACGCCAGATCCATGGCAATCAGGTATCGATCGTCAGGCGCCAGGATCGCGGACGGGGCCAACCGCCAGCGTTTGACGCGATTCCGGATAGCGATGGCCTGGCGACCGGAAGCGCGAGCGTGGCACTCGGTACTATCGTCGCCGACTGCGTTCCGATCATTCTTTACGATCCCGACGCTCCCGCGCTGGCAGTGATCCATGCCGGCTGGCGCGGAACCGTTCAGACCATCGCGGCTCGGGCAGTCGAACTCATGCAAGCCGAATTTGGCACGGAACCCTCACATATCCGAGCCGGAATCGGTCCATCGATTGGTCCATGCTGCTACGAGGTCGGTTCCGATGTGATTGATCTCTGGGCGTCTTCCGGGGTTGGAGCATGGTCCGGCGCCACCGCCGAACGGCAGCCCCGACCCCATTTTGATCTCTGGTCCGCGAATCGCATGGTTCTCGAACAGGCAGGCGTCGAATCTAGCCGCATCGAGGTTGCCGGTCTCTGCACGCGTTGTCACGGAGACCGGTTCTTCTCCCATCGTTCTGCGATGGCCGGTGAGCGTCCACGAGGGCGTATGATTATGGTGGCGCAACTCGCCGGATAGCCTTGATGCCCGCTTGAACTGTCGAGAGGAATACAAAACGCATGACCGGGACCTACCACGCCTCGCTGGATACGAGCCTGGGCAGTCGCATTGCCAGGATCCAAAGTATTATCGACGAAGCTGCGCGACAATCAGGTCGTACAGGTAAAGACGTACGCCTCGTCGCGATTTCCAAAACCGTCACCAGGGCGTCAGTCAACGCGGCATACGCTGCTGGGTTGCGCGAATTCGGCGAGAACCGGGTCGAGATGGCGCTGGAGAAGTTCGCTGAAAATGTCCCGGCGGACCTCATTCTCCACATGGTCGGCCCCCTGCGCGGAGAGGATCTCGCTGGAATACCGGGCATGTTCGCGCTCGTCCATTCAGTGGATGCGCCGGATGTGGCGGATGCACTGAACCGGCGAGCCGAATTCGCCGATGTCGTACAGCCGGTGCTGCTGCAGGTCAACGTTGGCCGCGAGGTCCAGAAACATGGATGCAGCGTGGGCGATGCTCCGGCGGTTCTCGAGCACCTGTTCGGCCTGTCAAATCTAGAGGTTCAGGGCTTCATGACGATGGCTCCCTACCACGCCCAGCCCGAAGAAACCCGGCCCGTCTTTGCCGAAATGCGAAACCTCGCCTCAAAGCTGCAAGCTCAGTATGCGGATCGCTCACTCGAAGTCCTGTCGATGGGCATGACGAACGACTTCCAGGTAGCTGTCGAAGAAGGCTCGACGATGGTGCGCGTCGGCCGGGCAATCTTCCACGCGGAACACGCCATCTAGTGCGCTTCTATTCGTTCGGCTCGGGCAGCAGTGGCAACGCGTTCCTGCTGGAGAGTGATGATGCGCGTCTCCTTTTTGACTGCGGGATTGGCATCCGGCGACTTCGACGAGCTCTCATCGATCTCGACGCCGCCGGAAAACTCGATGCGATCATCATCAGCCATGAGCATTCCGATCACGTTCGCGCGCTGCATTCTCTTCTGCGCTACGAGCGTTGTCCGGTTTACGCGAGCGATGGAACATTCCGCGCGATCGGCATGAAATCGAACTGGTCTGCGTTGGCCTCTGGAGATCCAACCCCGATAGGTGACGTCGAAATCACCGCCGTTCCGGTACTGCACGATGCAAGCGAACCGTTCGGTTTTCACATCACGGCTGGTTCAGAGCAGATTGCCTTGTTCACCGATCTCGGGGAGCCGACATCCGACGTCAACGATGCGATTGGTGAGGCGTCGATTGTGGTTCTGGAATCCAACTACTGCGAATCGATGCTCCGGCGATCCGACTACCCTGCAACACTCAAGCGCCGCATTCGTAGTCACCTCGGACATCTGAGCAACGATGATTGCGGCGCAACCCTGGCCGGATCCCTTACCCCGAAGGCGCACACCGTCTGGCTCGCACACCTCTCGGAACACAACAACCTGCCCCTGACTGCTGAGACGGCTGTTGAGACCGCGCTGAATGAGCGCGGAATTGGCTTGCAAGTGCGCTCCTTACCGCGCCACGACACCGCCAACCTGCTCGACCCGGTCGCAACCGAACGTAGCTGGCAGGTTTCGCTCCTGTAGCGTTCCAGCAGAGCGGCAAGAGCTGGTCGGGAATCTGTGGCCCTCTAGGCAAGCGTGAGAAGCAGCGTCTCTTTCCACTTCGCGACATCGATCTCCCAGCAGACTTCGATGTTCGGCTCACGGCCAAGGATGCCGAATTCATCGACAACCGTCATTCCCCTGGTGACTTCTGACACAACCTCGACATCAACATAGTGGTTGCATCGCCGCGTGCAGACCTCAGGGTTCAGCGCGATCGCCATCGTCACCGGGTCAGGCAAACCGATGCCAGCCTGAGCGAAATGCTTCCGATTTGCGTCAAGCGCGAAGAGATTGATATCGATCGAGAAATGCCCGAGTGGAGTGTTCAGCGAGCGAATGTGCTGGACATCGTCTTCACTGAGATTGGCATCGCCTCGCGAATGTTCGGCGCCAACCATCAGCAACGGTAATCCGGAATGAAACACGACGTGCGCGGCCTCGGGATCGACCCAGATGTTGTATTCGGCGGCGGGTGTGACGTTGCCGGTCGTTGCCGCCACTCCGCCCATGACATACGTCTGAGGAATCTTCTCGACAACATCCGGCGCCTTCCGAATCGCCAGGGCGATGTTCGTGAGCGGGCCAAGTGTTACGAGGGTAATCTCCCCGGGGCTATCGCGGACCGCGCGAATCAGCGCGTCCACCGCGTGCTCGGGCTGTGCCGCGACTCTGGGAGGCGGGTAATTCAACCCGCCCATACCGTCCGGACCATGGAAGAACGTTGCGTCGGCCACTTCTCGAACGAATGGCCGATCTGCGCCGTCGTAAACCGGCGCGCTCGCCCGGCAAAGCTCAACGGTGTAGCGCGCGTTCATGCTGCCCTGGGCCAGCGCGACGTTGCCGTGGACGACGGAGATGCCTTCAACCTGAACATCTGGCCATCGCAAGGCCATCAGAATCGCGACGGCATCATCCGAAGCGGTGTCAGTATCGATCCAGAACTTCCTCATTGTGTCCCATCTTCCTTCTCCGTGATATCCCCAATCAACCGCGGTCGCCAGAGATAGACATCCTGGAAGCGGGCGAAGCGAACATGATCCGGTGGCCGGTCCAGATTCACCCCAAGCCAGTCGGTCATCGTGTTGTCGTGCACGCTCACTTCCGCTGGCTGAAGATCCCAGGGACCGTGGTGGATATCCCCACTGAGTACCGCGCCATCCGGTCGTGGGACGATAAGGCGGTAGCGCTCGACGAGCCAATGGTCGAGCGTCCCAGCAGCGGCTGATCGGGCTGGACCAGTTGGGCGGTAGGAGACTGCCAGCCCAGCGGATGCAGCACGTCTATGTGTCCGGATCGATCGGTAGTCGATCCAGTCGCCGCGGCGTCGCAAACCCATGCGGGCATTGAAGTACGGAAGATGAAACCAGCCCCTGGCCGCGGCTACAACCGCCCGGCTCGAGGCGTCCAGGCTAAAGAAGTAGACACCGTCGACGTTTCCACAATTCACGTAGGTTCGAACATTGAGCTCCAGAAAATCCGGCTTGCGGAAGATGCCCAATTTTCCGGGGCCGCGCAGTTCAGCCATCACAAACGGCACGATGCCGAGCCATGCGCTGCCGTCATACACGGAAATCTCTAATGAAGGGGGCAATAGAGACTGTAGAAGCGCGGGATCGAGTCGCCAGTGCGCAAACAACAGGTCATGCCAGCGCTGGGCCATTACCCAACGCCGGGTATCGAGCGGGTACGGCCGGTGATCGACCACCTCGACGGAGCTCATTACGAATCGCGTTGATCGGAATCTTCGCGGCTTACCTCGTCAGTCGCATCTTCGAACGCCTCGCGCTCCTCAATCTCCCGGTGGGCTCGCCATGAGGCCAGGATGCCGGCGTCGTCAGAAGACGTTTCAGACCCTTCGCGCGCCACCTCCCCCGTAGCACGCTCGAGTTCCGCGACTTCTTCGGGCGTCATCTCGACATACTGGCCGTAGGAGCGTGGCTCAGATGCCGTTGCTTTCTCGTTGCCCGATTCGCCTCGCTTCTTCGGCGGCCGCCGCGGATCAATTTCTTTCGGGATTCTGCGGAATGACATGCTGCCGACCTCTCAGTATTCAGATCCGTGTTCATCACTGTATTTATACAACCGAACGAAGTCCCGGCCACCACGGTCACGCCGGAAGATTGCTTCGTCGCGCCAGCCGAGCTTCTGATAGAAGATGTGCGCAGGACCATCGAGTTCGGTATGGACAGTTAGCTTGTGACAGTCTATCGACCAGCAGTGTCTTTCGAACTGCCTGACGAGCCGCGTGCCGATCCCGCTTCCTCGGTGACTCCCGGCGATCATCAATTCGCTCAAATGGCCGATGCCAGCCCCGATACGACCTTTGAGGGCGCCGACAACTTCATGTCGCTCATCGCGTGCCACGATCGTGACTGGAGAGCTGGACCAGACAATCGAGAGATCATGATTCTGGCTTGTGTGCCAGGCGGCCCATTCCCAATCAAGGAACGCATCAAGCTCGGCGTCCGTCTCCGGTTCTGTACAAAGCTCGAAATTCACGAACGGGCCTCCTGAAGACTCAAGACGACTCTACTCATGATGTCCTCCGGGCACACAGGCAATACGAAATCCGAGTGAGGTATTGCCGTGTCTGTAGCTGCGACACGATGCATCGCTCGCATTTCTCAAGCCGCCAACCGGACAGCTGTCATCAGCATCTCATATTGGATCATGAGTCCACGGTGGAAAACAGAAGGAGCGCCCCGGAATGGGAGCGCTCCTTGTGTCGGCAAACGGATCTAGCCGCCTACGGGACTGGACTGAACGTCTGTATCCGGGTATTGAGAGAATCAGCGATCACCACGTTGCCATTGACGTCAATCGCGATCCCGAGCGGGTTGTCAAGTTGCCCATTTCCTGTGCCAAGAACCCCAAACTTCGTGTAATACACGCCCTCCGGAGTGAACTTCTGAACGCGATTGTTCCCGGAGTCAGTTACGTAGATGTAACCAGCGTCATCGACGGCAATGAACGCGGGAACATTGAACTGCCCATCGTTCGTCCCGAAGCTGCCCCACTGCCGCACGTAGTTGCCGTCGAGATCGAACTCCTGGATGCGGTGGTTGAACTGATCGGCCACATAGACCGAGTCGCCCCAGACCGCCACTCCACCAGGCGCGTCGAACTGTCCCTGGCCATTCCCGAACGTGCCCCAGGCAGTCAGGAATGTGCCGCTCGACGTGAACTTCTGGATTCGATCATTGCCTTCATCCGCCACATAGACATTGTCATTGGCATCGACGGCGATTCCATTTCCACCATTGAACTGCCCGTTTCCAGCGCCGAAACCTCCCCAAGAAGCGACTTGCTGGCCCTGGGCGTTGTACTTGACGACGCGATCATTCTGTTGATCTGTGACGTAGATGTTGCCCTGGCTATCTCGCGCGACGCCAATCGGTCCATCCAGTGGCAGATTCGGTGACACCTGAGTACCCTCATCACCCCACTGGCTGACATAGCCGCCGCTGGGGGTGAATACCTTCACCTGATCCAGCAGGTCGTCGACGACGATGATGTTGCCCGCTGCATCCAGCGTCAGGCCGACCGGCTCGATGAACCGTCCCCGGCTGTCGCCGTTAACCTGTCCGAGGAAGCTGCCGTCCGCGGTTGCAAGCACCGCGACTCGATCATTGTCTTCATCAGCGATATAGACCATGTCATTGGAGTTCAGCGCGACAAAGCTCGGGAAGTCGAGTTCGCCGGCCCCATCCCCCTCTGATCCCAGCGTTCTCTGATACACGCCTTGAGTGTTTGTTACCTGGATCCTGTGGTTGTTGTAGTCCGCGATGTAGACCAGGGATCCGTCCGGGCTGAGCGCAACGCCCCAGGGATCGTCATACTCATCATTCCCGGTTCCGAAGCTCCCCCACTTTCGGAGGTAGACGCCATTCTGGTCAAAGACCTGGATGCGATCGTTATCTATCTCGGAAACGTACACCGTATTGTCCGCGCTGATGTCAATACCAGCGGGATCGTCAAGTTGCCCGTCACCCGACCCAGACGTGCCCCACTTGGACAAATATACGCCCTGGCTGGTGAATTTCTGAACTCTGTCGTTGTTTGAGTCCGTAACATACACGTTGCCGGCAGAATCAATCGCAATTCCATAAGGCTGATTGAATTGTCCATCGCCAGCCCCGAAGACGCCCCATTGCATCAGATACTGGCCGTTTTGGTCGAACTTCTGCACACGATCGTTGTCATTGTCGACGACGTAGACATTGTTGGCCGCGTCAATCGCGATGTCTGCCGGAGTATTGAATTCACCATTGCCGGTGCCCGTCGTTCCCCACTGGGTCAGATACTTGCCCTGGGCGTCGAACTTCTGTATTCGATCCAGGTCCCAGTCAGCGACGTACATGTTTCCGGCGGAATCAAAGTCAATCCCATACGGAGTGTCCATTGAACGATTTGGGTCGCTTTCCTGCCCGAACTTCGATGCGTACACGTAGTCGGTCGCCGGGACCTCAGTAGCGGTTGCAGTTTCGGTCGCCGTTTCCGTCACCGTTTCTGTCGAGGTCTCGGTGACGGTCTCAGTGGCCGTTGAGGTAGATGTCGCAGTAGGCGTCGGAGTACCGATGATGTCTACGTAGCGCCACTTGTAGTAGTGCTGGCCGACATTGCCCTGCTCGACCTGCCATTCAGGCGCATTCGAGGGGGTAAACGTCAGGCAGCGGCGCTCGAAGCACTGGATCAGCACCGGCTTGACCGTCCCGGCCACCTTGATCTGAGACCAGTATGCCTCGGTCACCGGGAACCCACTCGCGAAGAATGGATTGACGAAAAGCTCGGATGTGACCAGCTGGCCATTTTCATAGACAAGTCCGGTTGAGGTCATGAACGCCCAGAAGGGGCTTGCCACCTGGTGGTCGATTCCCGGCACCTGGACACGGTTCGCCGCGGTCACGTTGTACTGGGCGTATTGGGCGTCGTTGCCAACGTTGCCATTGCGGTCAACCGTCTGGGTGATGACTGAGCCCGACGGCAGCGCTGGAGCGGCGCGCAGCTTCGCCATCGAGGCGTAGGTAGGTCCGAGCGTGTCATCGGCGTCCCCGCCGACGTTGACGGTCGCCGGTTGATGTTGCTCGAATGTGTTATCGCCAAGCTGGAGTTGCCCGGTCATCAGTTCGTTTACCAGCAAGCCGTTGGTGACAAACCAGATCGAAGTGGGATCGCCGGTGACCGGCTGGGTAATCTCCATACGCGACTTGTCGTAATACTGAACTTCGCGTTCGCCGTTGGGAGATTCCTGGTACTGCTCCATCATCGATGGTGTGAACGCGTCTGGTCCCCAGTTCCAGGTGCGGACAACCTGTCCGTCCCTCACTGGAAGATCCGTCCGCTCCCAGACACCTTGGAAATACTGATTCCCTGGAATCTCGGCGGATGCTGTGATGTAGACAAATATCAGCAACCCGAGCGATGCTACGAGTGCAATGACCTTCAAGTTCTTGAGTCGAGACAAAACCATCCCCCTGCGTTCTATGCAATGGCAAACCGCTTGAACATCCGACTCTAGCACAAGGGGGCCATTCCTGCCTGCTGTCGTTCCAATTCAAGCAGGAGGAGATGTTGTCCAGGCCACACCCTGAACGGTGCGCTCGAAGTCTCTAGGCCCCGCCCCCTTGTTATGGGTTCCCGATCTTTCATCGTGACGGGAATGTTCGAGCGATGGCCCTTGTTCCAAGGGAGAGGTCAAAGCTGCGACCGCTAGCGGCTCGATCCCCGGCTGGCTTCGAACCCGGCCGCACTATGACGCTGAACTCCGGGCAACAGTTCCATCGTGGACATGCCGTCACCTCAACGGTTTACGACCATCGGGCCCCATGCATCAGCAACTGAGCTTGCGATCATGGAGGACGGAAAGGAATCCAAATTGGATCAGCATGAACAGCAGTTGGAGGTCGAAGTGACTGTGGACGAGTTGATCGTCCCGGGCAAGTCGAGCCGTCGCCAGGTTCTGAAACGCGCAACAGCGCTCGGACTAACGGCTCCGGTCGTGGCAAGTCTCCTGGCTGCTTGTGGCGGCGACGATGACGATGCGAGCACGACGTCACCGCCCGCCCAGGAGGCAACAAGCACGCCAGCATCGGAGGCGCCATCCGCTTCAGCGGAGGCTCCCGAACCCACGAACACCCCAGTCCCTGAAGATCCGACGGCT
This sequence comes from uncultured Chloroflexia bacterium, assembly GCA_963709995.1. Classification (GTDB taxonomy): domain Bacteria; phylum Chloroflexota; class Chloroflexia; order Thermomicrobiales; family CFX8; genus JAUIIK01. The sequence continues at coordinate 55,898 of CAVPYN010000017.1, forward strand.
ACTGAAGCGTCCGATGACCCGACGGCGACAACAGACGCCGCATCGGGTCGAGGTGGCAGCGGACCGCTCGACATCATCGCCTGGCAGGCAGCAACAATCCTTAATGCCCATCTTGCCCAGGGGGGAAAGGACACCTTCGCGGTTCGTATCTACGCTGAACCGCTTGCGGACTTCGACCCGGAGGGAGAACTCGTCGCCGTCCTGGCCAGTGAAGTGCCGTCACTGGAGAATGGCGATGTCGAGGCGGACGGCACCAGCGTAACCTGGCGATTGCGAGACGACGTCCGCTGGCATGATGGCGAGCCATTTACCGCGGACGACGTCGTCTTCACCTGGCAATATGTGACGAACCCGGACGCGGCGACCTCAACCGCCGGAACCTACGCCACCGTCGAGTCCGTCGAAGCGCTCGATGATTACACCGTCAAGATCACCTTTTCCGCGCCGGTTCCCGACTGGTTCAACGTCTTCACCAGCACGACCGGCATCATTCTGCCCGAGCACATCCTGAACGGCTGGGTCGGGGCCACCGCCAAGGACGCGCCCTTCAATCTGGCTCCAATCGGTACCGGCCCTTTCAAAGTGACCGAATTCAAGCCCGGCGACACAACGTTTTACGCGATCAACGAGGATTACTGGGATCCCGAAAAGCCAGCATTCGACACGGTCGAGCTAAAAGGCGGCGGCGACGCCACGTCGGCTGCCCGCGCTGTTCTGGAGACGGGCGACTTCGACTTCGCGCCGTTTCTCCAAGTCGAGCCCGAACTCCTCGCGGCGATGGAAGATGCGGGGGTCGGGTCAATCGGCGCCACGCGTGCTTCGGTCGTGGAACGCGTCGTCCTCCAGTTCAGCGATCCGAACACCGAAGTTGATGGCGAGAAAGCGCACATCTCCACGCGTCATCCGGCGATTTCTGAGCCGGAGTTCCGCCAGGCGCTCGCCCTGCTCGTCGACCGCGAATCAATTGCGACCCAACTCTACGGTCCGTCCGGCGAAGCGACCGCAAACACGCTCCCTGGACCACCACGGTTTGCATCGACAAATACGTCGTTCGAGTTCAACATTGAGGAAGCATCCCAGATTCTTGACGATGCCGGCTGGGAAGTCGTGAACGGCGTGCGGACCAAGGGCGAGTACGAAACCCGATTCGTATTCCAGACAACCGTCAATTCCGTCCGTCAGAAGTCCCAGGAAATCATCAAACAGGCGCTCGAAGAAGTCGGGATCAGTGTCGAGATCAAGGCGATTGAAAGCAGCGTCTACTTCTCTGGCGATGTCGGGAACCCGGATACCTGGACCAAATTCTACGCCGACATGGGCATGTGGTCTTCCGGTGGAACGCTCTATCCGATCCAGTACATGGGTCTCTACAAGTCGATCGATGTCGCGACCGACATCCCCCAGAAGTCGAACGATTGGGCGCGCGGGAACTCCTCTCGGTGGTTCGGCACGCCGGAGAGCGACGAATACAACAAACTCTGGGCCCAGGCCGAGACGGAACTCGACCCGGCCACGCAGGACGAACTGTTCATCGGCATGAACGACATTATCGTCGACAACGTCGTCGAAATCCCGCTGGTCTGGCGCTTCCAGACCTATGCGATCAAAAACGGCATCAGTGGGCAGCAGCCATCAGGATGGTCGAATGAAATCTGGAACCTCAAGGATTGGGTTCGAGAGGAGTAGAGGATTTCAGATCCCAACGCTTCGCAAGTAACGACACTCCCGCGCGCACTCGATTGGCTCGCGCGTAAGGGAGTGTCGTCATTCGACCGTCTCATGCCGCTGGGGATTGCCCTGCCTTCCACCGGGCCGGCCAACAACCGGATCGGCCTATCTGCATCCCAATCCACTTCCCTCGTCTGCCATGTACGGACTCAGGATCAGCGCCGTCGCTGGTAGTGTAGTGGGGCTGATCTTTGGCTTGCTGCCGGATGATGGAACGCTGGATATCGAGAACTGGAAGCGGCTCTACTCTGCCGGCAGGTTCAGCTTTGTCGCTCTCTGGACTGTCCCCCTCATCATCATTGGAGGCATTGGCACTATTCTCTTCGCGGACGCGACAACGAGTCATTGCCAATCGGCAACCAGACCGATTCAGATCGGGCAGCGCACGCCGAGATAGTCATCGAACGATCGCACGCTCCGCAGACTCCCCTGGGGCCAATTTCGAATCAGACCCAAAGGAGTGCTGAACTATGCCGCCCAGCCAGGGTTGGCGAGCACGAGACAGGCATTGATCCCACCGAACCCGAACGAGTTGCAGAGGACTATGCCCACTTCTCGCTCGATCCCGCCTCCCGGGAAGTGTTGAAGATCGCACTCGGGGTCAGCTTCGCGAAGATTCGCCGTGCCGGGGATCCAGCCGCGGTCGATAGCAAGGCAAGCGATAGCCACTTCGATAGCGCCACTCGCCCCGAGCGCATGACCATGAAGTCCCTTCGTTCCAGTCACTGGCACGGCTTCAGCTCGCTTGCCAAGGGCGGCTCGGATAGCCCGAACCTCGGTCGAATCGTTGAGCGGTGTCGAGGATCCATGCGCGTTCACGTAGTCGACCTGGCATGGCTGGATTCCGGCATCCGCCAACGCAAGTTGAATCGCGCGAGTGGACTGAGCCGCGTCCGGACGTGGGGCGGTCATATGGTATGCGTCGTTCGTGTGCGCATACCCAAGCACCTCAGCATAGATATGCGCGCCCCGAGCCTGGGCGCGGTCGTAGGCCTCAAGTGTCAGAACGGCGCTACCCTCCCCCATCACAAATCCATCGCGGTGACGATCGAACGGCCGGCTAGCCCGATCGGGTTGAGCATTGCTGGTTGACATTGCCTTAATCATCGAAAACGCTCCAAAGGACAACGGAGCAAGCGGCGCTTCGGCTCCACCTGCCAGCATGGCGTCAAGACTGGCATGGGGGTCGTCACGGAGCAGCCGGAATGCCTCTCCAATCGCGATCGCGCCCGAAGAGCAAGAATTGGCGTTGCCCATGGCGGGACCAAAGATACCCAGATCGATCGCGATGTTGGCTGCTCCGGCGCCCCCAAAGACCGCGAGCGCCGTCAAGACGCTGGCAGCCTTCGGCCCATCTTCAACGAACTTCTCATGCTGCTGCTCGCCAAACGCGACGCCGCCCAATGCCGTGCCGAGGTTCACCCCAACACGCTCCGGAAACCTCTCAATGCCAAGGTCAGAATCAGCAACGGCCTGTAGGGCCGCGGCAACCGAGAACTGGGAGAAGCGGTCGAGTCGCCTGACGCGGCGCGGTTCAAGGAACTCCTCCGGACGAAAGTCGTTAACTTCCGCCGCAATCTGTGACTGGAATGGGGTAGGGTCGAAGCGGCTGATCCGCTGCACCGCGGACTCGCCGTTCATCACACCATTCCAAAGTCCGTCCACGCCATGACCAATCGGCGTAATTGCGCCAATCCCAGTGATGACAATCCGGCGACGCCCGTTCATGATGACATCCCGGTAGTCCCAGCTTCTGTTTCCGTGTCGGAGCGAGCAGTGGCCGGCGCTGATTCAGCAATACGCTTGATCGCATTGAGCGTCTTTCCCGCAATATTCCCAACGAAAAAATCGCCAACAATCGTATCGGACACGAATCGATCGAACAGTTCCGGCGCCCAGCCTTTGCGAAAATCGTGGGAAATACGCACGACAATAGCTCCATCTTCGCGCTGGGTGAAGGTCCAGAAGACTTCCATGCCCCGGGTGAAGCCACCGATATGGCGAAAGAAGATTCGCGGAATTGCCGCGTCTCGTTCCTGGAGGCAGGTCCATGACACCGGAATGCCACTGCGAGTTGCTCGCATCTTCGCCATATAACGGTTGCCTTCCCGCTTGAGGATGTCCACCGATCGATAATGAGGAAGTAGTTGGGGCCAGTTTTCGATCTCTGATCCAAGTTTGAACACCGTCTGGATGTCAGCATCGATTATGACTTCGTCACGGCGATCCATTGTGTTGCCTTTCGTATCCCTCTAACGCCAGTGAGTGCCGGCTGATCGCGGTAGCCACAACCCCGGAAGCGCGCCATTGGGACGCCCGGCAAGCAAGTATCCTACGGACGTAGCGTCTCCAGCAGGAATCGCGGGGATAGTACTTCCGCCGCATCCCGGTAATCTCCAAACACACCGGTTAGCGTCGAAACGGCCGATGGACGTCTCCCGATACGGCCAATTGCATAGTCCATCAGGATAGGCGATCGCACGAAAACCTGGACGAGCCGTGCCGCGCGACGTTTGCTGGTGAATGCCACCTCCCGGGCTTGAACGTAGCCTGCCAGTCCGGATGAGGAAGTATCCCGACGCTCAAGCGCGGTGGCAATCGCATCTGCCGCCATTTCTCCTCCGAGGAGCGCGTCAACAATCCCCTCCCCAGTAAAGGGATCGAAGAATCCGGCCGCGTCTCCGACAAGCAGGAAACCGCTCCCCGCCACCCGTTTCACCCGCCGGGCAAGAGGTCCAACCCCGCGCACCTGGGTCGCTCGATGCGCTGTGGCCGCACGCCCGCGCAATCCCCGGTAACTGTCCAACTCCGCCTCGAAGAATTGTGACACCGAACCCGAACGCTGCTCGAACCGGCCCAGGTCGACCACCATCGCGACATTGACAATGCCGTCCTCCTGAGGAGCGACTCCACAGTAACCACCCGTGCCAACGTGCATTTCGCCAAATCCATCGTAGAGCGGAAAATCCGCATAGTGCGCGGCAAGCCCGATCCGACGGGGCCAGCGCGTTGTTATGTCGAGTCCAAGCGATCTGCTGACGGCCGAATGGTGCCCGTCCGCGCCTACCACGATCCCGCTAGATATTGTTCGTCTCCTGTTGGACCCCTCACTTACCTCAACGCCAATAACGTGGTTCCCCTCGCGAAGTACATTACGTACACGCGTCCCTTCAATCACCTCGACGCCAAGTGAGCGACAGCGCTCAACGGCCAGTTGGTCCAGAACGCGACGCGAAAGTCCCAATGCATTTTGTCCGGCATGAGCTTGAAAATCCAAACCAAGCGTCTGACCACCTGGTGAAACCACGCGCATACCACGAAACAGCGCGGCCCCAGATGCTTGAACGGACTCGAGCAAACCTAATCGGTCGAGAACACGAATAGCCCCGGGGTTGACGAACTCCGCGCAAGCCTTGGGCCGCGGAAACCTCGCCCGGTCGATCAACATGACCTTAAAGCCACGCTCGACGAGCAAGATCGCAGTGCAGGCGCCGGCTGGCCCCGCACCGACGATCAGGACATCAACGTCAGTCATGTGCCGACACAAGTTGCTGCAAACAGGTGATGTGGTCCTCGAACCCTGCTGATCCTGGTCGTATCATGGGCGCCCCACCAGCATGTATCGGAATGGAAACACCGGCGTCGATGCCATTCCCCGCCACCCAGCCACAGCCGCCAGAGACAGCGCCTCCCGTTGCGTATAGGCGCGCAGTACCGAGAGCGGCGCATCGTGCCGGGTAAGCCGGTTCCGGGTCGCCAGGTTCGCGAATAGCCAGGCCGCGACGTAACCAGTCTGTGATCGACTTAGATCGTTGACAACGAGGGCGCGTCGTCCGACCCGTCGCATCTCCGATAGCACCATCAGCGCTTCGTTCGGTTGGAAGTGATGCAGTGCTAACGAGAGCGTCACAATATCGAATGAATCGGACGGGTAGGGCAAGTTTCGCGCATCCGCCCGTTCCACTACGAGCCGGTCAGGAAGCTCCGCTGCCCGAGCGACCGCGAGAACGTCTGGCTGGATATCGGTGGCGACAACGCGAAGATCCCACCCCGTTCGCTCGGCGTGCTGGACGATTGCGGCTGGGATATCAGCCGAACCAGTCGCGATATCGAGAAGGGTGCACGGCGCACGTTCGCGTTCGATGCGCGAGACCACATTCAGCACTGGTTTCGTGCCACCGAAGAATCGGTTCGCGCGCCGGATGTCGCGGAGATTGCCGCGCAATTCATCCGGCGACACCTCTTCGGACAGGCAATCCAATATCTCTGAGCGACTGCTCCGCTCCTTCAGCACCATCTCCTTACCAGACGAACGTCGATAGACAGGGAAGACCAACACAATTCAACCAGCAAACTCGATCCGGTTACTAACGGAAATCAATGAGCCGGCAACCGAACAACCGCAGGCACGGGATCGTCGACCTGATCCACACTCAATGTCGTCCTATCCTGATGAGGCGAACCAGATTCGGGAACAGCGCCTTCGAGCAGCCAGGGAACCCTGCGCGGTAGGCAGATTCCTTACCGTGATGATCAGTCTTGATCTGGAGGTGCCGAAGGTGGGAGTCGAACCACACGACCTTGCGGCAACGGTTTCTCGTTCGTCATCGAGCCGAGTTCGAAGCAGGAGCAACTCCACATCACGGCGCGCCTCATCCGATCGTCTGGCGGAAAGACCGCAATCTTCGTGCCGACGAGGCGTGTCGGTGATGAAGTTCGATCCGACCTCGCGAGGTCTCGGCGTCGATGCCTGCCGTTCTATCATAGCCTGACTCCCAGGACATGAACGAGACTTTCCTGCTCGGCAGATTCACAGGCAGGCTCCAACCGGCAATCGACGCTGATCATTTGTACTAACGCGTTCGGTATGGGACTAGACGATCCCGAACATCCGCACGGTGATCCACTGGATGCAGCCTGAGTCGGTCGAAGACTACCTCCAGGAATTCGGTCGAGCTGGTCGAGACGGCAAGCCAGCGATAGCCGTGATATTTCAAATGGCACAACGACAACGGATTACGGCGGTGCATGGCGGAGAGATCTGCCGAAGAGGCGGAGAGAAAAGGCTCCGGAGTGCGAGCGGGATGCTCCGTAGACGGTACTGACAGCATAGACGACCTGGATCGGATGATTCGCAACAGAAATAGATGTTTTCGCAGGGAGATCAACGGATACTTCGAGGATGAGTCTACGTCACGGCGCTCGATTGCATGGAGGTTGTTATATTGGATTATGGGCGAACGTCAACGAATCGAGAAAGGGGAGTTCTGCTGCGATGCGTGCAACCCAAAGGCAGCGCGACAGGTCACTTAATCGGCTGAGATAACTCGCGGCTCACTTCCAAGCGCACGAATGGTGAAATTGGTGAACGCGTACTTCAGCCGTTTCGCTCTTGGAAACCTGGCGAACTCCTACGCCGACTACGGTCCAATCTGGCATGCCACGGTCGATTCAGCCCACCCAACTGCTGACTCTCGTTGACGTCAAACCAAACATTGCGCTCTCCCACGCGTAATGATGGTCAGCGGCGTTGAAGACGCTCGGATCGACACGTTGATTATCGCAAGGGCAAAGTAGCGACGATCTGCTTTTGGACTTCTATCGGGATCGTCGCTGCCAAGCGTGATAGCATACGCGCTCGAGAGTATGCCGATCCCACTTACACAGAACTGAAGCGCCTTACTGATTTCATCTCCTGAATGCTCAGTATCGCGCTTTGACGCATCCACTTGAATTGTAAGATCCCGAATCATACGAAGCTCTATAGACGCAGCTAACGTCCAAGCGATAAGCGTCACCTGTGAAGAAAATTCGACCGATTGTTCTCAGGATTGATTCGGACATGGTAGGTGCCCGACGGTCAACAAAAGTACTTCCCCAATCAGCATCTCCAGCCACCAGCTCCCAAGGAGAGACGCACTGATAAATAACTGCGCCGATCTTAGGAGATGGCGGGATTGGAACCGGCGTCGGCGATGGCTGCGGAGTCGGTGCTCGAACTGCGAGGGTCGGCGGTAGAGCCGGCGGCCTGGTCGTCGCAGTGGGACGAGGATGTCGGCTTCGCGGTAGGCACTGAGACGGATGAAGGTCTCGGAACCGGAGTCTGAGTTGCAGTGGAAATCTGGGCAAGCGTCGCCGCGAACTACCTTCCGCGATCAGCGTGCCCATATCTGCGGATGCTCTCATAGTTGCGGTCCGAGCTACTGAGACACCAGTTTCAATTGCCCGAAGCTCGTCTTCCGATTCACTGTCGTCGTTCAATGGCAGGCAGCTCGTCAACGCCAGCGCCAGTACAAGCAGTCCCAGACCGCCCCATAGAATCGGCTTGCGAGTAGTTCGAATCCATGAGTGACGCCTAGCGCTTTCGTGATCTGGCAGGTGTTAGTCTAGTATTGTGTAGCACACGAGACAAGAGTGACTTTGGAAGTTGCGTATGCGATCCAGAAGCTGGAACACCAAGTATTCCTGTGCCGCGTTATTGTTCGTTTTGGTCGCTCAGGCGGCACTAGCCATATCCTGCTCGTCAGGAAGCAATGATGATGTGTCGCAGCAAACAAAGATCGCGGAAGCTGTTCAGGCCACACTAGCTTCAGAAGACAACGAGCCTGCGAGACTGGACACCGCCACCCCGATGGGCACCAAGAATCCGGTGCCAACGGATACGCCTCAATCCTCTGTGCGCCCATCACCAACGGCTACACCTACGACTCCAACAACTACCCCGCGTCCGACTTCTACACCGACACCAAGACCAACGGCAACTTCAACTCCCGCGCCCTCACCTACCCCAACTGCCCTGACGCAAGTGATTTCAGGTTGTGGAGGTGGTATCGTCTCCTATTGGCCCTGGGAGACCGACGTCAAAGACGCACTTGACCAATGGAACCGTATCGTAGAGGCAAGCAATCCAATAACAGAAGCGTGGAATCATTTCGTCATCTCATCGAACGGGATCATTGAATACGATCAGGCTGCTGGAAACCAAGGCTTTGTTGAAGTATCTGACAATTTCATCACTACTGCCGAACGAGAGCGACTGACGATATCGAAGGAAATCGGACGCGGAGAGTTTGGTACGTGGGCACAGGTGCTAGTTGCCGAAATCGACCTCGAACTCGAATGGGTGCGGTTCTTACGCAGCGCGGCTGCGAACCACAGTGTGGGCGCAAACCAAAGAATCGCGATTCCCGCCACTAGCGGAATGAGCAAGACTACAGCCCAGCGCCAGCCTCGGCGTATCGTCGAACGGAACTGTTCTGGACCGTAGTTGCGCCGGTCGTTGTAGACGCCAGATACTGAAGATTGCCCAGGCTAGGAGTCCCGGCGTCCCGGATGTCGCACTTGTATTGAAGACCCAAAACGCGAGAGTGACTGAAGTGACGAGGTCCGCCACCCAGCCGAGGGCGATCGAGGTGATCAGATAACGCCGCCGTCGGGAGACGGCAATGGCCGCTTGATTCCCTGGCTCATATAGATGAGCGTCTTCGCCTATTGGTGTCTCAGCTTTGTCCGCGACGCTTCCTCCACAGAATGACTAGGATCGCAACCCAGACTGCTCCAAACACACCGGATGGAAGTTCACTTCCGCTAAAGCCTTCGAGCAGAGTGACGACAAATCCAGCAACTACTGCGGAAATAAGGCAAAGAATCAAAAAGTCGACGATTTGACGCACCATCCACTGCCTTCCTTTCCGAGCCCGCTCCAATGCGCAACGTCTCATCTGATCCATTCGCGTGAACGTTCGGGAATCAGAGCATTACTGATCTGGAGTGCTAAGAGCACCTTTCAAAACCGTTAGAGGGCAGTGAAGAAACAGATGAGGGCGCAGCCGAGATGGAGGAAGCCTTCGTGGATGTCGGCCCGTCGTTCATAGCGGATCGTCAGGCGCCGGAAGCGTCGCAACCAGGCCAGCGTGCGCTCGACGACCCAGCGATAGCGCCCCAGCCGCTCGCTGCTCTCGATGCCCTTGCGGGCAATGCGCACCGTGATGTGGCGTCGGGTCAGCGCTTGCCGGCAGCGCGGGATGTCATAGGCCTTGTCGGCGTGCACTTTCGCCGGGCGTTTTCGCGGGCGTCCGCGAGACCGTCTGATCGGCTGGACGGCGTCGAGCAGGGCTTCGAAATGGAGGCTGTCATGGCGATTGGCGGGGCCCAGCAAGACGGCCAACGGGATGCCCTGGCCCTCGACGATCAGATGGTGTTTGCGACCAGGTTTGCCCTTGTCGGTGGGATTTCGGCCGAATCTGGTCGCCCCCCTTTTAGCGCGGGAGACTGGCGCTGTCGAGACTGGCCCGGCTCCAGTCGATCTGGTCGGCTTCGCCGAGCTGGTCGAGTAAGGCCTGGTGCAGCGCTTCCCAGACCCCGGCCTCCTGCCAGTCGCGGAGTCTGCGCTAACAGGTGACGCCACTGCCACAGCCCATCTCCTGCGGCAGCATCTCCCAGGGGATGCCGGACTTGAGCACGAAGATGATGCCGGTCAGCGCGGCGCGGTCGGGTACCCGCGGACGGCCGCCTTTGGGTTTGGGCGGCTCGGGCGGAAGCAGCGGTTCGATGATTTCCCAGAGTTCATCAGGAACAAGTGGTTTGGCCATAATGCCGCATCTTAGCACGGCTCAATTACGGTTTTGAAAGGCGCTCTTAGGAAGACACTCGATCAGGCGTACTGCTGGGCCACTGATCCCGCGTAATCCCGTGGACCTTGTGGACGCGCCACGTGCCCAGAAAAAGGAGATGCAGACGCTATCCGCTAAACAGGTCGCGACATTCCTCGATGCGACCCGCATCGATCGCATGGGAGGGCTCTACGCCCTCGCAGTCTCGACCGGGATGCGGCTAGGGGAACTGCTCGGGCTGAAGTGGGAAAACATCGACTTCGATGGCCGTCGGCTATTCGTTCGGTGCTCGCTCCAACGTGTCCCTCGACAGGGGCTCCAATTTACGGAACCAAAGACGAGCAAGAGCCGCCGGACGGTGATGCTCACACAGACCGCAATTGAGGCCCTTCGGGAGCATCGCCAGCGACAGGTCAAGGAACGACTACAGTTCCCTGGCGAGTGGGAGATGCCGGAGTTGGTTTTTACGACAGCCTGGGGCGGCCCTATTGATCCCCGGCTCAACCTCTAAGGGTTTCAAGCGGACGCTGAAACGGCTGGGGCTGCGAGCGGTTCGATTTCACGACCTACGTCACACGGCGGCAACGCTATTGTTGCATGCCGGGACGCATCCGAAAGACGTCTCGGAAATGCTGGGACACAGCACGATCACCTTGACGCTAGACACCTACTCCCACGTGATTCCGGCGATGCACGAAGCTGCTGCCGATGCGATGGAACGGCTGCTCAGAGGGGCCTCCTGAGATTTGGCTACAGAGTTGGCTACAGTCGCAGCCCTGGCCCGAATAGCGAGACTGGGAGAGGTGCTCATTTTCATGATATCCATGCGAAAAAACGGTGGTGCCGAAGGTGGGAGTCGAACCCACACGACCTTGCGGCCAACGGTTTTTGAGACCGTCGCGTCTGCCATTCCGCCACTTCGGCGCTGGCCCGGTGAACCCGACCGGTTCACACCTGGGCAACGCCCAAGTATAGGAACTTGCGATGGAATCGAGCAACCTGCCAGAAACTACGCGCCGATGTGCGCTTGCATGACAACCGCTTCCTGCGCTGTCACCGTATCATTAGTGTAGGCACGTGGGTTAAGCAGCCATGACGGCGTCGGCAGCCAATCGATGGAGGGGCATGGCCCGGTCAAATCGTCAGTCGAATACCGTGGTGCCCGCGCGCAGGGCTACCAACGCGCGCGAGGTTTATCATGCCGCGCGCTATAGCAGCTACGGTTCGGCGCCGGACGACATCTTTGCGACAAATCCTGTCCGGCGGTCCGGGCTCATCTCTCTCGGTTCGTGGGCGATGCTCATTGTGCCCGCCGTTCTCCTTCGGGGAGACCTTCAGGCGCTGCTCCTGATCGGATTTGGATGGATGGCCGCTGCCGGAGTGGTGTTCGTGACGCCGATATTCTTCTGGTCCTTGATCGAAGCCGCCTGGCACAAGTACAAGCGGCGCAAACAACCGGGGATCGAAGAGTTGAACATTCCCCCTCGTGTTCATAGTCTTCTCAATCGCCACGGCTATGAGACGATCGAACATATCGACCGGACGCCAGACTCGTCGTTGGCGCTGCTCTCGAACATGGATCCGAGAACACTGCGTGAGGTCCGCCGGGCGGTCAATCTCTGGAAGTATCAGCGTTGGCAGGATCGCGGCTTTCCGCTTGGCGAGACGCCCGATAGCATCTTCTAGCCCGGGACACGAAATCGGTCGTTTCATGACCGGCACAGCGCTCGGGCTGCTACCGTGACTGACCACTGGGTTTTTTGTCAGGACTCCGCGCTGGTCAGACTGGCTCCCGACTCCAGCAGGAATTCGATCATCGCGTCAACGTCGAGGTCGCGGGCGACGGCAATGCCCCGCCCTTCATCAGCCGGTACAGCTTCAACCGTTCCTCGCCGGTCTGCGGTCGTGGAGACGGCGATCTCGTAATGGTCCCAGCGTCCCGGCGAAATCCCGGCCGCGCCAGCCGCGGCATAGAGATCGTGAACAGCGATCCCTTCTCTTCCATAGACGCGATTCGCGTATGCCCAGAGATGATTGAGCCAGCCCTCGACATGCCGGCCGATGCGAGGCTCAAAGGCGCGGGCAATCGTGGAAACAGCCTGCGTGGGAATCTGGCAACCAGTCGTCGCGTCATAGTCGTACAGCCAAACGCGCGCGCCGCTTCGCAGAACAAGATCGGCTGCTTCGGGATCAGTGTAGAAGTTGAACTCGGCCGTTGGACTGGCTCGCGTCGGGAGTTGGCCAACGGTCCCGCCCATGACGAACAGGTCATCTACCGCGGCGAGGGCATCCGCGTCATCCCGCAAGAGCGACGCGATGTTTGTCAGCGGTCCAATCGCGACCAGCCGCTTAGGGAGATCAGCGGGTTCGCGACACCATCGACGGAGCGCGGGCCCGGCGGGCCCAGCACTCGCGACGGTGATCGCTGGCAAACGAGGCTCGCCTTCGGCCATATCACCATGTAGATCTGAGCCAGGCTTGAACTCTCGCTCCAGCGGCCGGGCGGCTCCAACATAGACCGGAATGTCGTCGACCCCGGCCACCGCAAGAACCCCCAGGGCGTTCGAGGCAGCCCGTTCTATCGATACATTGCCCGCGACAGTAGAGATGAAATCCAATTGCAGCCGCTCGCAACCGAGAACGGCCAGGATCGCCAGGGCGTCATCCCGGCCCGGATCGCAGTCGATGACGACTCGTGCGGTCTCCGATGGCATCGGAAGGTCAGGCAGTACCTACTCTCCGCCCAATTCAACCCAGGTCTCCGAGAAGGCCAGGAAACAGGAACTGCCTGGACGGCCGTCGTCGCCGGTTCGCGTCCGCACCTCCCCCTGGACAGCATGGTTGTTCACCATCACCTGCGCCTGATTGCACGGGCAGATGACCGTCATGAGATCCCATTTCGCGCCGCCCAGCTCGTAATCCTGGCGCAGTACCTGCTGGTAATCGGCGACGTCCCACCAGACAAGTTCGACAACGCCGTCGCCGTCATTGCAGACAACGCGGTGGTACCAGCGGCTGTCGGATTCCTGGAAGAATCGCGCATGTGTTGGTTCGATGGAGTCAAATCCGAGGTCGCTGAAGCCGCCAAAGTGCCGGGTGAAACGCTCGGTCGCGAGCTTGGCCACGCCCGGATTGTCCGTGTATATCGCGTGGGGAGCGAACTCCCCAAGTCCCGATCCGTCCGGGTCGACCCAGATCAGCAAGGCGTTGCCTTCACCATGCTCGGAGTACACACATCGCCAGTAACTCACCGCCGCGACCCGGTCATCAGTGCCGGGCTTGTAAAGCGTCAGTCCAGGATTCTCTCCCGAAAATACGACCGTCATCTTCGATTCCTCCAATGCGCTGTATCGAGCGTGTTAGTGACCCTATCGTAGCCCAGCCCGGGCTTACTTGTTCGGATCGGGCATCGAGCCACAAGGCGAAGAGACCGGGTTATCCCCGATCTCGTCGACTTGGCGACTTTGCTCCGTACTCTAGAAGTGAATGGAGATCACCGAACCGATGCCAAGGTGATTCCAGAAGTAGAGCGCGTCGGATTCCATCAACCCGACACAGCCGTTGGAGCTGAATGCTCCGAAACTGGCTTCATTCGTCCAGTAATTGCCATGGAGCGCAAAGCCGCCACTTAGGAAATACTGGGTGTATTTCACGTTTTCAAGGTAGTAGTACTCCGGATGCCCAGGCGGGAAGCCAACGGTTGCCGAGTCCATCGTCTCATTTTCGACGCGGGATTGAACGTTAAACACACCCTTCGGCGTCCTGTCTCCCCGGCCAGCGGTGACGATCGCCACGTAGACCGGAGTGTCCCAGCTGTAGGCAACCGCATAGAACTCCGACAGATTCACATCAACCCAGGATCCGGCGTAGGTCTGTGGCGGGGCAGCCACGATCAATGGGTCGACGTAGACGGCCGGAACGTATCCGCCCGTCGACAACTCATACCAGCCGGAAACTCCCTTTTCGGATGCGCCAGAGACGAGTCGAGAAAGCTGGAGCGGCCGCCGGTGGTAGACCACGTCAATGACCGAACTATCGGCGGTAGGTTGGGACCGGATGTTCAAAGCGTCGACTTCGACGAACGCCCAGCGTCCATCGCCCCAGGTCGAGAGCGCACTGCCCCACTTCTGGTCGAAGAGGCCCCGGTCGAACTCCACCGCATCCCCGGCGCGATCGAACGGAGCGGTATCCACTTCCTTCGCATCTGCATACTCGCGCCCAAGATGGCCCAGCAACACCTCGTATTCGCTGCCGGCGTTTTCGGGATGCCATTCCAGGCGCGCGCGTTCGAAGTACTGGACGATGAATCCGCCTTCTTCAAATTCTTCTGAGATTGGGAAACCGAAGACTGGCACCCCGCCGTGCTCGTCCCAGTACTTCTTGAAGCCGTTGGCAAGTGTGTGACGAGTCTCCTCGAAATAGTAGAATTCGCTATTCGGCTCGTAGTCAGGAAGGATGAGAGGGAGGAACGGCGCAGGGTTCGCCACCTTCTCCGCTTTCCAGGCGCCGAGCAACGTGCCCTGCACGACCCAGTCCGGATGTTCGGCGACGTTCTCGGGCCAGAATTCCAGGCGAGCCCGCTCGAAATACTGGACTACACGCCCATTCTCGATAATGGGATCGGTAATTGGATAGCCGTAGATCGTGAAGTCCCCGTTAGTGTTCCAGAAATCAAAGAGGTCGCCTGATAGATGATGTCCCGTCTCCGGGAAGTACGCCTTTCGAGGCACGAAATCTGGCGTTAAGCCGATCTCACTGGCCTGAGCGTGAACTTGCATTGGTTGAGCCAGGAGGCTGAGCGACGCGCCCAGGATCAACGCGGTTGCGACGATGAGAGTAAGACGGAAGAGGCCGTCACGTTCCGCGCAGGCACGCCATTTCATCGACGTCAGGCTCCTCCCGGGTCAGGCTAATCGTCAGCAAACAATAATTGGGCACACTGCCCGTTCGGATTGTATCGCACCGCGTAGTCTATTCAGTAGCAAGGTTTACATCCGTCTGGTGATTTGGGACGATTGCCAGCGAAATTGGGAATTTGCGGCTAGCGCCCGGCGTTTACTTTAGTGGCGCTTGACGGTTTAGCTAGATTACAATAACTCGATACTTTGACTTCCCGCGTCCCGAATAACGACGCTCGATCGCAGCCTCTCTCGAACCAGGATGCATGCGCATGGAGTAGGCTGCACAATGACGATACGCATACATGAGGAGAACTGTCCATGGCATTGGGCCGGCAGACAACTGCAGTAGTCGACGTCGAGGATGCGCCAGTCGCGCCTCCGGCCGGCTCGCCGGACACGACGATCGAAACAGACGCCCCCGCACCGGCATGGTGGCAGCGCACCTTCGACTCGCTAAAGGAACGTGATTTCCGCCTGCTCTGGTTCGGCATGCTACCCAGTACTCTAGCGATGCAGATGGGCATGGTCACCAACGGGTACCTCGCCTACGACATCACTGGATCGGCGGCGGCGGTTGGTTTTGTGACCCTCGGGTTTGGCATCCCGATGCTCTTCCTGTCGCTGATCGGCGGCGTCGTAGCCGACCGGTTATCCAAACGACAGATTCTGATGGCTACCCAGTCGGTCGTTGGGCTGGCGGCGCTGATCCTGGCGGTGCTGGTACTGACTAACCTGATTCAAATCTGGCAGATGACTGTTGTGGCATTCATGATGGGTACGGCTTTCGCCTTCAACATGCCGGCCCGGCAAGCGTTCGTTGCCGAACTCGTCGGAAAGGACCGGCTGACCAACGCGGTGGCGCTCAACAATACCGGCATGAATATGGCACGCGTCGTCGGTCCATCGATTGCCGGAGCGTTCATCGGGATCTCATTCATCGGAATCGGTGGGGTTTATGTGATCATGACGATCATGTACGCCGTGGTTGTCCTCTCGATCTCACGATTGCCGGATCACGGCGTCCTGCCGAGCGCGAACAAGCAGCGAGGTCTCGATTCACTGATCGACGGCCTGCGCTATATCCGCAACCACCGCATACTATCCGCGCTGATGCTGCTCGCGTTCGCGCCCACGCTGCTCGGCATGTCCTATCAGGCCCTGATGCCAGTCTTTGCTGAAGATGTGTTCAACGTTGGAGCAACCGGTCTCGGTCTGCTGATGACTATCACCGGAATCGGGGCGCTCGTTGGCTCCCTGGCGGTCGCGACATTCAGCAACTTCCGCAGGCGCGGGCTGCTGCAGATCGGTCTCGGAGTTGCTTTTGGTGGGGCTCTCGCCGTATTCGCATTTAGTCAGTCCTTGCCAGTCGCAGTCCCGACGCTGATCATCGTTGGCGCGGCTTCGGCAGCCTACATGGCACTGAACATGTCCCTGGTCATGGAGCACTCCGAGCCGGCTTATCATGGGCGCGTTATGTCGATCAACATGCTCACCTTCTCTCTTATGCCGCTGTCAGTCGTGCCGACGGGCTTTCTCGTCGATATCTATGGCGCTCCAACGGTCATCGGGATTTCGGGAGTATTGCTGGCCACGATCGTCGGCCTCTACGGATTCCTGCATCCCTCCTATCGCAACGTCGAATAACAGAAACGAACCTCATTCACCGCCGGATCGGGGCGCCACGGGCGTCCCGGTTCGGTTAAGCTGGTGAACCAACGGAGTCGCTTTCAACGGATGGAGATCCGGCCGCATGCACCGTCCTGGCGCTGCCGATTTGGACCGAATCGAACAACAACTGGAGGAGTGGGGTACGCAGGGAGTCTGGATCATCTTCCACGACTACAGTGCCCGTTCCTGCGCGAAGTGGGCGCCGCGTTCGGCGGCGCTCGAAGCGATCAGTCGCGGGGGAGTCTTTGCGCGCGCAAATCTGAACTTCACGATCGACGATCATCAGGTGCCGGAGCCACGTTTCGGAGCGGACTCAGGTGATTTCTTCGCCTTCCCAGACCTGGATACGCTTGTTCCAGTTCCCTACCGCGAGGGGGTCGCTCGGGTTCACAGTTGGATGATGACGGAGAATCACGAACCTTGGGATGGCTGCCCACGCACCCGCCTACTCCACCAGTTGAACCGTCTCCATGCGCTGGGACTGGCCGCACGTGTCGCGTTCGAACCAGAATTCACGCTCTTCCGTCGCGACCCAGCCGGCGGACTGCAACCGGTTGACAACCACGCTATGTATACGATCGACCGGATTGACGACCAGTATGAACTCCTCGCGCGGATTCAGGAGACCCTGGTCAGACAAGAAGTCGATATCATCCAGATCGGTTCGGAGTACGGCAAAGGACAGTTGGAGATCAACCTCGGCCACCAGGATCCGATGACGGCGGCGGATCAGCTACTCGTCTTTCGGGACACTGTTCGCGCTCTCGCCAGGGACGCCGGGCTGGTGGCGACGTTCATGCCAAAACCATTCGAGGATTCGGCGGGAAATGGCCTGCACGTCCACCTCTCTCTCTGGGACGAAAATGGCGATGTTGACCGATCGACAGGGTCGGAAGCCGCCGGACTTTCGCGAGAGATGAGTACATTTGTCGGTGGCGTGCTCCAACACGCGCCTGCGCTGTGCGGCGTCGCTAGCCCAACCGTAAACTCCTACAAGCGGCTGCAACCAGCGTCATGGGCACCGGCGCACGTCGCCTATGCGATGGGGAACCGTTCGGCTCTGGTTCGCATTCCCGGCTCGACCCGAAGGCGTCTGGAGTTCCGGGCCGGAGACAACACATCAAACCCCTATCTCGTATTGTCAGCTCTCATCGCTGCTGGCATCGAGGGCATCGAAAACTCGGTCGATCCGGGCCCGCCCGCCGAAGATGATCTGGGCTACCTCAGCGCCGAGATGCTTGCAGATCGTGGGGTGCGTTTCCTGCCAAGGACCGCCCACGAGGCATTGGACGCTATAGAGAACGATACGACGGTGATGGAAAGCCTTGGACCAGTGTGCGGCCCGGAGCTTCTAAGGATCAAACGTTACGAACTTGCGCGCTATGACACCCAGGTCGGCAACTGGGAGCGCAATGTGTATTTGGAGCGCGTGTGAATATATCCAATGAGATCCAGGCAATAGAATTTGAAGACCATCACGTCCACGCTCCGGAGAAGCTGGGGCATGAGCTTGACATTGCCGCGTTCCGGCGACCGTTCACGGAGGCGGCAATCCCAGCAGTGTGGTCCGGTCCACTGAAAAGCCAGATCGGATATCGCTGGATGGTTAGGGAGCTCGCCTCGCTTCTCGGGGTGGACGCCAGCGAGCCCGAGGTGCTTGCGGCACGCAACGCTATCGAAGAAGCGCGGTATCACCGGCTGCTCGCGGACGCCGCCAACCTGGGCGGGTCATACGCCGACTATCTCTTTTCGCTTGACAGGAGCTTCCTGCCAGACGAGTGGTCAGCCTTGCTCGGCGGACGGGCGGTCCATCGATTGCTGCGGATCGAGACATTTGTCGAGCAAAACCAGCACGAGTGCCCGACGCTGGATGACGCCCTCGACAGGCTCGCGAGCGTCGTCGGCGCAGCGCCCGCTAGTGGTTTCGTAGGACTAAAGAGCATTGCTGGATATCGCGTGGGGCTGGATATCGAAGCGCCCTCCACATCTCAACGGCGGAAGGCGGCTATTGCCTATACCGAGTTTCGCGAGCGCATCAACAGCGGCAAGCCCGCCCGGATCGAGGATAAGCGCCTGGTTGACACGATCGTCTGGACAGCTTTCGAGGCAGCGGCGCCGAACGGGCTTCCAATCCAGTTCCATGTCGCTTTCGGTGACGACGACATCGTCCTGACGAAGAACGATCCATCACTGATGCGCGCGATACTGAAACACGAGCCATTTCGTAGCGTTCCGGTTGTCCTCTTGCATTGCTATCCCTACCACCGGACGGCAGGATATCTGGCCAGCCTCTATCCGAACGTGTACGTCGATTTGGGATTGACGATCCCGATAGCCGGCCATGGGTGCGCACGGATACTGTCAGAGACGCTCGAGCTCACACCGGTCGATCAACTCCTCGCTTCAACCGACGGCCACATGACGCCGGAGTTCCAGTGGTTTGGGATCCACGTCTGGAGATGGGCGGTCGAGAAAGTGACGGGCGAACTCGCCGACGACCAGATCATCGGGCTGGATGAGGGGCTTGGCATCGCTCGAGCCATCCTCAGGGATAACACGCTACGGATCTATCCGGTTGACTAGCCGACGCTCTTCGTGAAGCGCTCAATCGCCTCGATCAGTTCGGCGGCGGCGGCTTCCTTATCGTCGGCGTTGATCACGCAGCCGTGAATGTGGTCTTCGAGGATAACGAGTCCGATCGATCGGGCAGCCGCGATGATTGAGGAGAGTTGTGTCAGCACATCGACACAGTACTTCTCTTCTTCAACCATCCGCTGAACCCCGCGCACCTGGCCCTCCATCCGGCGAAGCCGGGCGAGAATGCGCTGCTTGTCGGCCTGATACGAGTCACTGTGCCGCTCACCGGGTGCGGTCGCGCCAATCTCTATCGGCGGCTGGTTGTCGTGATTGTTGCTTCGGGTACTCATGGCGCCACTTTCATTGCTGGTTGCTAGCCTTGAGGCAAGATGATGAATGTTCCGCAAAGAACGCGGTATCGCCTTGAATTACATCACCTGGCTTCCGTCGCGTCACGGATTGCCCGGGCAAGCCGGGCAATGCCTTCATCAATCTGGCAAACAGGCAGTGTAGTGAAACCTAAACGCAGGGCAGGCACAGCTCTACGATCGGAATAGAAGAACGAGCCGGGGAGATAACCAACGCGATGGTTTGCGGCATGTTGCAACAGATAATCACCGGTGAGACCATCCGGCAGCGTAACCCAGGTAAAGAACCCGCCCCCCGGCCTGGTCCAGGACACTCCTTCCGGCATCTCTCGCTCCAGAGCCCTGAACATCGCGCTGGCGCGGTCAAAATAAGCTAAGCGCGACGATTCGATGTGCTGGTCCAGCCAGCCCCCTTGTGCCGCGCCGACAATCATGCGCTGCACGAAGCGGTCAGACTGGATGTCGACCGCTTCCTTGCCATCGAGTAACGGCGCGGCGATCGCCTGCTGAAACACCGTCCAGCCAATACGCAGCGCGGGCATGATCGTCTTCGAGAAGGTCCCGAGATAGACGACATTTGGATCGTCGGCGGCGAGGGGCCGGGTCACCGAATCATCGAACACCAGCTCGCCATACGGATCGTCTTCGATAATCGCGACGCCGAACTGTTGCGCCAGATCGAGTATTCGATGACGCCGATCGTCACTTAGCGTGACTCCGGTTGGGTTCTGGAAGATCGAGACGGTGTATATCGCCTTGACCCGCCCGGTCGACCGGAGAATCGCTTCGAGTTCGTCGGGTATCAAACCCTTCTCATCCATCGGGGCAACAACATACTCAACTTCGTAGGCATCAAACGCTTGAAGCGCGCCGAAGTATGTCGGGCCCTCCACGATAACGCGGTCGCCCGGATCAAAGAGCACACGGGCCACGAGATCCAGCCCCTGTTGCGAGCCGTTGGTAATCAGCACCCGATCCGGTGGCGCAACAAGACCTCGCCGGGACATGCGCGCGGAGATGAGTTCACGGAGTGGAGCATGACCGTACGGTTCGCCATAGAACGAAATGTCACGGGCTTCCTCCCAGACATCCCGTGACGCCTCGCGGAGCCGATCGACGGGCACGAGATCTGGCGAAGGTGTCCCGCCACCGAAAAATATTAGATCCTCCAGCTCCATCATCGGCTTAAGGTCTACAAATGGCGATGGCTGCATCGAACGGGCCCGGCGCGCCATCGTCGCCCCCCAGTTGAATTCGGTCATACTGACTGCTCCCTGACTCAACTTAAGCGTCCATCAGTTCGACTTCTATGCGCTTGTTGATCCGGCCCTTGGATCTTGTCCCGATGACACGAAGGCCGCCGATCTCCGATGTGTTCTTGACATGAGTGCCGCCGTCGGCCTGGAGATCCAAACCTTCAATCTCGACGATGCGCACTTCTGAGATATGTTCCGGAAGGAGATTGATCTTCGTACGGATCAGATCCGGGATCTGAAATGCTTCGTCACGGGGTATTGAACGCCAGGAGACTGGAAGATTGCGATGGATCGCCTCGTTCACCAGCGTCTCGATCCGCTCCACACGGTCCAGATCGAGATCAGCCAGTTCGAAGTCCATGCGCGCTTTCTCCAGCTGGATATCCGCGCCGGTGACCGGCGCCCCATACTCATTGAAAACCACCCCACAGAGCACATGCAGCGCGGTGTGGGTTCGCATCAGCTTGTACCTGCGGTCCCAGTCGATCTCCCCGGCAAGCGGCGTCCCGACCGCAGGCGGGCTGTCGCTCTCGATGTTGTGTATGACCGCAAGACCTCGCTTCTTGACGCCCGTCACGCGCCAGGTCCGTCCGTTGCTCGTCAACGTGCCGGTGTCGTGCGGCTGGCCCCCGCCGGTCGGGTAGAACGCCGTACGGTCAAGCACCACGCCGCCATCGGCGATCACCTCAACGACGATAGCCTCAAAGGCTGAAAGATACGAATCGTCCATATAGAGCAGTTCTGTAGCGTTCAAAATGCCCTTCATCCTCCCAACACTCCGGTCACCTGACAGATGTCTTGCCATTCAGTCACAACATTGTTACTATGTACGGACGAGGTGTACGTACACCTACGCACCGGTTGCTTTGCGACCCGACGAAAGGAGTGGTTCCTCATGGCACGTACCACCCGGCCACCCGGCTCAGGCTCGAGTCAACCTACTGAGGATACCGCCACACAGCGGAGGGCAACGACTCGACGCCGCAAGCTCGCACTTGCATCGATGGTGTCGATCGCGATTCTCATCGCTGCTTCGGTAGCCACTTCAGCCGCGACAAGCCTGTACAGTATCGCGGCTGGCGACACTCTGGGCGAAATCGCAAGCGAGCATGGCACAGACGTGGAGACACTTGCCAACCTCAACGGTCTCGAAGATCCCGACTTGATTATTACTGGGGAGAGCCTGCGCGTCCCGTCCGGTGAGCTCATCACCTACACGGTCGCTGATGGCGACACCCTCTCTAGTATCGCCGGGGAGTTCGGCGTCGACATGAGCGAGCTCGCGATCATCAACAAGCTGAGCGATCCCGATCTCATCCTCCCGGGCAGCGTCCTGTTGATTTACGTCGACAATGGCGTCGAGGACACAGCCACCGAAGCGAACGCGGGCTATGCCGAGATCGAATTGGATGGGTCTGACGAGAATCTCGAACGAGCGGATGAATCGGCCGGGGTTGAAACCGATAGCGCTGGCTCAGAGTCTGATGAAACGGCACTAACGCCTGATTCCGACGGTTCAGCAGTGGCGGTTCCGAGCGCGTCCGGTCAGTTGCACCTTGTCCAGGGGCTTCAGACTCTTGCCGAGATTGCAGCCCAGTACGGCGTCACCGAAGCACAGCTCATAGCCGCCAACGCGCTCGATACCGCAGGGATCAGCGCGGGAATGATCCTGAAGATTCCAGCGGCATCGTCGACCTCAGTCGAACTTATCGGGATGCCGACAGCCCAGGAACAGTGGCCCTTGCAGAGCGAACTTGCGGCGGCATCGCTCGCCACCGCCTACTGGGGCGCGCCGATCTCAACGGATGAACTCCTCGGCATGCTTGCGGCGTCCGACAATCCGCACGAAGGCTTCCGGGGTAACCCGGAGGGAATGTGGGGCATGACGGATGACTACGGCGTCTATAACGAAGCACTCGCCGGGGCCATGACCGCGTTCGGCTTCACGGTCGAAGCGTTCTATGCGGACGGCGACGCTGGAGCGCTCACTGCGAAGATCGACGGTGGAACTCCAGTAGTAGTCTGGGTGACCCATGATCTCATAGCGCAGGAGCGCACAGTCATCGAAGACGAGAGTGGCCGCTATTCACTGATTCCTGGACAGCACGCTGTGGTGGTCTATGGCTACAACGATGAGGGTGTGCTCGTCTCGGACGTATCAACCGGCGAGTTGACGGCGTGGGGCTGGGATGAATTCATGGCATCCTGGTCGCTCTTCGACGGCATGGCGCTGAGCGTCGATCTCCGATAAGGCATACGTTCAGCCTTGGATCTCACGGCAAGAGAGCTATTCCTGGTGATGATAGGGGGCGCCGTTGGCGCCCCCCTTCGCTTTGCAATGTCCGTACTGCTCTTTCGAGCTCTCAACCAACCTTCATTTCCATATGGGACACTTACCATCAACGTGCTCGGGAGCTTTCTGTTGGCCTGCCTCACCTGGGCCGCCGGCGACCGGATCGGAATCGGCCCCGAAGCGCGGCTATTGCTTGGCGGCGGTTTGCTGGGGGCGTTCACCACCTACTCTACGTTCTCCGTCGAAACTGTTCTCCTGATCGAGCGATCGCGCATCTTCGCGGCCGCGGGTTACGCGGGCGCGACGGTAGTCCTCTGCATCTCCGCGGCCTATCTGGGAATGCATCTCGCCAGGATCTACTTGTCGTAAGACTCAGAACCGCCCAATCAAGGAACGCAGAATTCCTGCTGGCAGCAGCATCGGAACTAGAACGGTCCCGATATCATTGTTTGGATGACGTTGGTTGGGGCCAGCTACGAGGCTCGAAGGGCACGCATTGCTCGGCGCGGTATGCAAGATAACGCTAGCGAGCCGCTGTCCGTACATACTTCTGGTTTACTTGTCGGCGGCTCCGTTTGCATCGTTGCACGGTAACAAGCTCGTTTCAGCGTATGGAGGCAAACAGCGTGAATCGACGGTTGATGTTGGCGGCACTCAGCTTGCTGTCGCTGGCGCTTTTCCTCTCCGCCTGTTCTATCAACTGGGAGAGCAACGACAGCGCCCCGACGGCCACGGCAGAAGCGCCGGAAACGGCCACGGCTCAGTCATCAAATCCCACTTCAACGCCAACAACTGCACCGAGTGTCACCTCGACCACGACTTCCACGCCTACTGCAACCTCGACCGCGACGTCGACATCCTCGCCAACGACGACCAGCACGCCTACTCCTTCGCCCACACCGACGGCCACTCCGTTTCCCGAAATCGACAATCCTTTCGCTGGTATCCCGGGCCCGGACGCAGTTCTGGAGAACTTCACGCTGCAATATCGAGGCGAGTTCAAGAAGGACGACGAAGAGCCCGAGATCATCGAGATATTCATCGAACAGTCCTCTCCCACCCGCTACCACGTGCGCGCGGCCGCTGGAGTCGAGATCTGGGTCGTCGAAGATGGGACGTACTTCCGAAACCCGGATGGGAGCATCTTCAAGGTTGCATCTGCCATTGATCCGATTCTGGTGTCACCCGCCGCGTATCTCATCCAGATCCCCTATCCCGATGATGACGTTCCTCTCGCCCGGCAGCTCGGCACGGAGGATGTCGAGGGCCGGCAGGCAGTCCACTACGAGGTGGATCCAAGCGCCCTCGAGCAGATCGGCATTGCCGAGGGGCAAACGATGAACGACCCGGATGGTGAGATTGACGTCTGGGTCGACAGCGAACTTCAGGTTCATCAGCAAGATGGTCCTCGACGTCGAATGGACCGACGAAAATGGCGCACGCCAGCACGCGAACATCGACCTACTGGTGACCGCGGTAGGTTCGACGCCGGAAATCCAGGCTCCGATCTAACCGTCCGCACAGCCAGAACTGAACGAACGGTCGCCAGGCCAGCGAGTGCGGAAGACTGAAGCAGGCAATTGGTTCAGGCCGCTCCGTCAGGAGGGTAAGGAAGTCGAGGCGCCGATGAGTCGCGACGCTCGTGTCCAATATATGCTCGAACTCATGCGAGAACACTGGGTTGTCACCAGTGATGACGTTCGAGGACAGCGAGACGCATTTGAATCCCTCGGGAGGGCGCTGACGCGGCAGCTCACCATGGAGCACATCTGCCAGGAGATTGGCGGCGTTCCGGTCATCACGACTAACAGTCAGGCTGGCATTCCATCCGATTCAAGGCGGATCCTATATTTTCACGGTGGGGCTTTCGTTATCGGTTCAGCGAGAATCTATCGCGAACAATCCGAGCGAATCGCTCACGCCGCTGGCGCGGTGGTCCATTCCGTCGACTACCGTCTCGCGCCGGAGCACCCTTTCCCGGCCGCGATTGACGACGCCGTTTCCGCTTACATTGGATTGATTGGTAGCGGCATCCCGAGTGAACGCGTCGTTATCGGTGGCGATTCGGCCGGGGCGAACCTCTCCGTTGCAACCTGCCTCCGTCTTCGAGAGCATGGTCATCCGTTGCCAGCGGGACTGGTCCTCTTGTCACCCTGGGTCGATCTAACCTGCGATAGCGAAACGATGGCGAAGAACGCAAACCCGCTCCACCTCGCGCAACGTGAAGGGTTGCTCCAGTCGGCCAGGTCGTACTTGCAAGGACAGAACCCGCGACTACCGGAAGCTTCTCCACGCTTCGCGGATCTCGCAGGACTCCCGCAGATGCTCATCCAGGTCGGATCTCTTGAAACTTTGCTCGACGATGCCAGGTCACTGGAGGCACGGATCCAAGCGGCGGGCGTTCCAGCGCGGATGGAAATTTATGAAGGCATGGTCCATGAATGGCATCTGCTTTCAGCGCTGCTTCCAACGCACGAGACCTTGGTAGAGGGAACAGAGGCCGTTGAGTCGATTGGCGCTTTCGTTCAGGGCGTTGCAGTCGGCAAATGAAATCCAACATTAGCAGTCTTCTACCCTGAGGAGGCGCCAGCCAAATCGTCGGTCTCCTGCCAGGCTCAGCTGTTTAACCTGGCGATTACTTCCCGGGCTGTTCTCCTGCCTGACGCGAGCGCGCCATTGATCGAGGCGTTGTCTCGATGGTCCCCACAGACAAAGCACGATCCCCGCACGTGGACCGGCCGCCGGGGCATCGAGAGAGCTGGCGGTTCCTGACGCGGCAGCGCGCGCGGAATCCGGTAGATCCGAAGCAACCGCCAGTCCCGCACCTGATCTCCCCACCAGGTGAATAGTTGTTCGCGGGACGCGCGATCCAGCTTTTCATCATCCACAACGGGCACACCTACGGTTGAGGCACTGATAAGCGCGGCGCCGGGCGGAGCATAGAGCGGGGACACATTGCTGACAATCGCGACATTGTTCAGTGGACCGCTGCGTTCCGCATCCAGAACGAGCATCGCGTCCTGTATCGGCGCTTTCTCCGCGGCGTAGTAGAGACAGGCCGTTCCCCGGAACCCAGGCGCGATAACCTGGGGCAGCAGTGCGGCGGCACTGTCACCGTCGGTAGCAACGACGACGGAGGATGCTCGGATGAATTCTCCGTCTGCCAGTCTGACGCCGTCGTCTTCAACGGACTCAACACGTGCGTTGAACCGCATTGATCGTTCCGGAAGATGGGCTGCCAACTGCCGAGGGATTTCTTCAATACCGTTTGCGGGAAGCGCGCTTTCACCATCAATGAACATCTTCATCAGGAATTCCAGCATCCGACTCGACGTGCGCAGATCAGGTTCGAGGAAGACACCGGAAAAGAATGGCCGGAAGAATCCGTCGATAATCGACGAAGAAAAGCCCTTCTTGCGCAAATGGTTGAGTGAAGTCGTTTCCGGCCGCTTCCAGACTTCGTCAATCTGTCCGCGATGTAGCCGGAACTGCATCTGGCCGAGGCGAGCTTTGTCCAGCAACGAACCAACCGGCGCGCCGAGCGTCTGGAGTATGCTGCCTGGATTTCGGCGAGGATCAGCAATCTGATGAAACGTCCCGTTCGCTCGGATCAGGGCGCCGGGTCGAAAATGATGAAGGTCAAGAGCCCCGTAGTCCAGGGCAGCCGCAGCCTCGGGATAGGCCGTGAGCAGAATCTGAAAGCCGCGATCAAGTTTGAAGCCGTCATACTCATCTGTGCGCATTCGACCGCCGGGCTTGTCCAACGCGTCCAGAAGAAGAATCGGGATGCCTGCCTCAGTCAACGTAATGGCGCATCGCAATCCAGCAAGGCCGGCTCCGACGATAACGACCGGATCACTCGCGTAAGTCATTGCTTGCCTCCACATCTGGCGGGACGGTAGACCTGTGCCCGGAGGGCGGTAACCTGGATTCACGGCTCCACTAATCGCGGATAATTCCGAGCACAAAGAGGAGGATGACCGCACCAACGACGGCAACGAGCAATGACCAGAGATTGAACCCGGTTACACCCGCTCCGCCCACTGCGCTGACGATCGCCCCGCCGATCAAGGCGCCTACAATCCCGACGGCGATGTTTCCAAGGCATCCCATCCGCTCGTTGCGGCCGGTAAGAATGCTGGCAAGCCATCCAGCAATAGCGCCAAAGAGAATCCAGGTGAGGATGCCCATCGTTGCGACCCCTTCTCTTCTTCGCCGCCAACCTCACACTCCGGGACGAATAGTCCAGGTCGCGGACGACGACAATCCATCTTATCAGTAGCATTGAATCGTGAATTCGGGAAACGGGAGCTGCGTTCCCGGAAGAAAGGAACAGACGCGCAATGGAACGCCAGCAACGCGGCAAACCAATTACCAGGAAGCGTCTGGATCGAATGACGTCCGTTTTGGCGCGCCGGCAGCCAGATGTCGCCGTCGTTGTGGAAGACGTTCACGACCCACACAACGTCAGCGCCGTGCTGCGGTCATGCGACGCAACCGGGGTCGATAACGTCCACCTCGTGTACGACAAAGAAGAAGAGCCAGCGCTCAGCACCGGCGTCGCAGCTGGAACCCTGCGATGGCTCAACGTGCATCGCCATGCGAGTATCGCCGACTGCTACGCGCATCTCAGGTCAACCGGGTTCACGGTCATCGCCGCGACGATCGAGGGCCCCACAGCGGACCTTTTCAACCTGGATCTGACTGCGCCGGTCGCGTTCGCATTTGGAAACGAGTCGCGCGGCCTGAGCCACGAGGCAGTCGATCTCGCGGATCAGCGCCTGAAGATCCCAATGATGGGAATGGCCGAATCACTGAATATATCCGTCGCATGCGCGGTCACTCTGTACGAAATGCTCCGCCAGCGGAGAATAAGCGGCAGATACGACGCCAGCGGCTATTCGGACGAATACCTGAGCCAGACCCTCGCAGCCTGGCTCGAACGAGACGAACGTGATCCCACGGTCACCTCCGGAGCCAGTTTCGACCCAACCCACTTCCCGCGCGTCCTTTCGCGAACTCAACCGGGCACTCAAATTGACGACGAATCCCCGGTAGGCTAAGCGCGGAGTACACAACACTGAAGTAGGATAGGATCTGGCCCGGCAACCCAATCGCGACCTGCCATACGTTAATGAGGCAGCGCGAAGATCAGTTGAATTCTACGAAACGGCACCAGGAACTTCGGAAATCTATATGCAAGTTGAAGAAATCGCCGGGCTCGGCCGGCGCATTCTCGATAACGTCGATCAGGTCATCATCGGAAAGCGCGGTGTGACCCAGCTGGTTCTCGTGGCGATGCTGTCTGAAGGGCATGTGCTGCTTGAGGATGTTCCCGGAGTCGGCAAAACCATGCTTGCCCGGAGTTTCGCGAAGTCGATCGGCGGGGAATTCAAGCGAATTCAGTTCACGCCTGATCTCCTGCCATCAGATGTAACCGGGTTGAGCTACTTCAATCAGAAGCTCGGCGAGTTCGAATTCCGCGCGGGGCCAGTGTTCGCGAATATCCTGCTCGCCGACGAGATCAACCGAGCGACTCCACGTACGCAGTCATCACTCCTCGAAGCTATGCAGGAGCGCACGGTCACAATCGAAGGCGACACGATGCCTCTACCGCGGCCATTCCTGGTACTTGCGACCGAAAACCCGGTCGAATTGGAAGGGACATTCCCGCTGCCGGAAGCCCAACTGGATAGATTCCTCGTTCGGATTCCGATGGGATACCCCACGGAAGACGAAGAAACTGAACTGCTCTCGAGATTCCAGACGAGCGACCCGTTGGAACAACTTCAGCCGGTCGCCGGAACGGACGAACTCGCAGGGGCCT
Source organism: uncultured Chloroflexia bacterium (assembly GCA_963709995.1). Classification (GTDB taxonomy): domain Bacteria; phylum Chloroflexota; class Chloroflexia; order Thermomicrobiales; family CFX8; genus JAUIIK01. Next base: position 85,128 of record CAVPYN010000017.1, read on the forward strand.
CGCGCGCAATTCGCGAGGTTCACGTCGATGAAGAAATCCGCCGCTATCTCACGAAGATCGTTCGGGGCACTCGTGAGCACGATGCCGTCGAGCTTGGGGTCAGCCCGCGAGGCTCGCTTGCGCTGTTCCGAGCAGCCCAGGCACTGGCGGCCCTCCGCGGCCGCAACTACTGCGAACCTGACGACGTCAAGATCCTCACCCGCGCCGTACTCTCACACCGCATTATCTTGAATCCCGAGGCACGCTTGCGCGGCCGGACCGTGGATTACATTATCTCGGAAGTGGTGGGACAAGTCGAGGCGCCGGTCGAACCTCTGACGGCCTGAGGCAGACGATGGCATCACTGGCGGACCGGCTAAAGGTGTCCCGTTCAACATTCTTCAATCGTGTCTGGGTCTATGCCGGGGTGTTCATGATCATCCTGGGAATGGTCATGCGCGAGCCAGCGATCACGATGCTCGGGCTCGTGCCGCTGGTAACAGCCGGAGGCTCCTGGTTGTGGGCACGTTACTCCTTGGTAGACGTTGAATACATTCGTGTGCTGGCCGATGATCGAGTCTTCTGCGGCGATACGGTCAAAATGCAGATCATCCTGACGAATCGCAAACTTCTGCCTCTTGCATGGCTAGAGATTGAAGACAGCGTTGCCGACCGGTTGAGAATCAGCGAGCGAGATCTCGCGCCAAGCGGCGTACCGGGATTGGCAGTTCTGCGTATGACAACTGCGGCACGCTGGTATGAGCGCATAACCTGGAACCTGACGGTCGAATGCCCCGCAAGAGGTTACTTCGCCGTAGGGCCGGTGACGCTGAGATCAGCGGACGCCTTTGGCTTCTACCAGCAGCGGGAACAGATTCCAGGTGTTTCGCACATAACCGTCTATCCCCCGATAGCTGTTCTAGATCATATTCTGGTGCCTGCCCGGCATCTCTTCGGTGATCAACGGATCAGACGCCCAATCATCACCGACCCGATGCGGACAATCGGCATTAGAGACTACCGGCCCGAGGATTCCTTCCGCCATATTCACTGGAAGGCCACAGCCCGGGCACAGACTCTCCAGACCAAGATCTTTGAGCCGACGACTTCAATTCAGTTCGGGATCTTTCTCAACCTCGATACGTTTGAGCGTTACTGGGAAGGCCTCGACTTCGAACGCGCTGAAGGCGCGATTATTACGGCGGCCACGATCGCCTCGCATGCGGTCGATGCCCGGCATATGGTGGGAATGTATGCGAACGGGGTCGTCGGCGGGTCGGACCAGGCTCTGCGCATTCGACCGAGCCTCGATGAACGCCAGATGGAGCAAATCCTGACCGGCCTAGCCAAACTCTCACCGATCGCGTCGCTGGACTACGCCAGTCTCGTTCGCGCCGAAACCTCCCGTTATCCGATCGGTAGCACCGTCGTGCTCGTGACATCGATCATGACCGAGCGACTACGCCAGGTACTCGATACCCTGCTCCGAGCCAACCACCGGATTGTAATCGTGACCGTGGGAGAGATTGATGTGCCCCGTCACGCCCGGCTCGACATTTTCACGATCGACATGGACGCGCTTAGGCAGTACATTCCGAAGCACCACCACTATGCCGTCCAGATGCCGGGGGTTCCGGTGGCGCCCCTGGAAATGGTGAGCTAGCCCCAAAATGCTCGATTCCCCCGATAAGAATCCAGGTCATTCGTCGCAAGTCCCGCTCACCTTCGGGGACGTCATCCGGAGGCTAGAGTGGCGACGCGAGCTACTTTCGGTTGCAATCATTCTCGCCGAGTCCTGCCTGATCTGGTTGGTAGCCGGTCTGGTGATGGCGGAGCGATTCAGCAACGATACCTACCCATTCTGGGTTATCGCGCTGGCCATGCTGACGGCTCATTATGTCATTCATCTCCTGGATCAAGCCCGGGTATGGAGTCCGGACTACGAGATCATTATGTCCGTCTCGGTTGTCGTGACCCTCCTGATCGCGATCAAAGCCGGCAGCTTTCCGGACATTCCGGTTTACGATCCGGCCTGGATAGTAGAAGCAGTCAACGGGCTTGCGTTCTTTGACACTGACGCATCGCGCCCGGTCTGGGGCAATGTACTGTTCATCGGATATGCCTGGTTCCGGGGAAGATCTCGAGAGGAACCATCGCTCGACAGCGCTTACACGATGCTGCGTTGGGGAACGCTAGCGTTAGGCATCATCCTCATCTTCATCATGATCGGCGCTCCGGAAGAACGTGACATTCGCGACTCGCTCGTGCTCGGCGTCCTGGGATTTTTCGTCTTTTCACTTGGCTCCATCGGACTGGCGAGAATGCAACTGGAAGGGTTCCGAACCGGCAGCCCGCTGGGGCCCCGCTGGCTCGCGACTTTTGCGACACCGATCCTGGTAATCATCATGGTGGCAGTGGTCGGCGCCGGGATCTTCTCTCGTCGTTTCCTGGACACGATGCTCTGGATACTAGCGCCGGTCTTCTTCGTGCTAGCGGTCGTGTTCCAGGTCATCGTGCTTGTAATCGCGGTGCTCGCCTTCCTGATCTTGACACCGATATTCTGGCTCATCGGTGATCTGGAACCGGAACTCATCAATGCAACAGCCACACCGGCTGGAGAACAGGGCCAGGGCTCGCTGGAGCAGACGCCAACTGAGCCATTCGTCATACCCGAGGCACTTCAATATCTGATTGCGGCGATCGTGCTTGTCGTGATTATTTCCTTTCTCACGCGCTATCTCTTTCGCCGGCGCTCACGCCGCCGCCCGACGACGGTCGAAGAGCGGGAGTCCGTCCTGGACTGGGGTGAACTCTGGGGCGGTCTGGGCAACCGGCTACGTTCTCTATTTGATCGCGAACCGGGTTCAGATCCCTACGCCGCGCTTCGAGGAGATAGCCGTTGGCAGTACACCATCCGGGTCCGAGAGCGCTACCGAGATCTCCAGAAACTTGGAGGCGCGCTCGGCAGAGCACGACGGCCCCGGGAGACCGCCGAGGAGTACCGGCCAGCTGTTGGGGGCAGAATTGAGGAAAATGGTCCGTCCGCGGTTGACCGCATGACGACCATCTACCGGCGTGTGCGGTACAGTGGAGTTCCCGCAAGCGACCTCGACGCCTCTAGCATGGACGAAAGTTGGGATAGTGTTCGAAACGCTCCCCGCCGGGATATGGACCCCTAGCGTGTGACTGGAAATCGGATCACTGTTCCCGCCAGGCCGGACGAACCGGCGGCCATCTACGTCCACATCCCGTTCTGCCGCTATGTCTGCCCATATTGCGACTTCAATGTCTATGCGAAGCAGGAAGAGCTCGTTCCGGATTATCTTGCTGCCCTTGAACGGGAGATGGCGCTGATAGCGGACTTCCACGCACCATCCGGCCCCTCGCCAACCCTCTTCATTGGCGGCGGGACACCGTCACTTCTTGATCCGGCTCAAGTGGCCCAGATCATCGAAGCCGCCGCACGGACGATCGGACTGGCTGCTGGCGCAGAAGTAACGATGGAGAGCAACCCGGACAACCTGAACGAGGAATACTGCCGTGGCCTTCTTGGGGCAGGCGTCAACCGTCTTTCCATTGGAGTTCAGTCACATCAGGCAAGTGGTCTCAAGGTTCTGGGACGCCTGCATGGCAGGCAGGGCAGCGATCGTGCCGTCAGGGCCGCACGGGCGGCCGGAATCGAAAACATGAGCCTGGACTTCATCTACGGTTGGCCCGGCCAAACGCTCGAACAGTGGAAGGCCGACCTGGTCCAGATCGCTGAGTGGCAACCCGATCATCTCTCGCTATACGCCCTGATCGTCGAAGCGGGAACGCCCTATGAAACAGCAGTCCGGCGCGGTAGCCTCGTGCCCACAGACGACGACACGACGGCGATGTTCTTCGATGTCGCGGTCGACCATCTGGGAGCCTCCGGATGGGATCACTACGAGATATCGAACTGGGCGCGAAGTGAATCGCAAAGATCGATTCACAATCTGGTCTACTGGCGAAATGGTCAGTACTACGGCATTGGCGCTGGCACCCACTCCTATCTGGGTAGCGTCCGCGCATCGAACACGCGCCTCCCCGCTACCTACATCGACGCAACGCGCTCCCGTAAACCGCCCATCGCTGCAACCGAAACGATCACACCGGAAATGTCGATGGGAGAATCGATGATTCTCGGATTGCGGCTATTGCGCGACGGCGTTTCCCGGCGGGACTTCCGTGCCCGGCATGGTGTCAGTCTGGAGGAACGCTACGGCGATCTATTGCGCAAGTTCGAGCAATTGGGGTTGATGGAGCAGGTAGGAGATAGCGTCCGCTTGTCCGCTGCTGGCGCGATGGTTTCGAACGGCATTCTCGCCGAGTTCTTGCTCTGAGGTTAAGGAACTCCGCCCCGTCCACTAGTGGACGGGGCGGAAACCCATGAAACTATCAATGGCGTTCGAGGCGTTACTCGGAATCGTCTTCTTCTGAGGACGATTCCTCGCCTTCGCCTTCCATCTCGGCGTCCTCGCCTTCGAGCTCTTCGCCCTCCAGCTCTTCTTCCTCTTCTTCCTCGGTAATGCGAACCTCCATGAGCCGGACAATCGGCTCTTCTTCGTCTGTCAGGAGTTCGACATCGTCTGGCATCGTCAGATCACCCACCCAAACGGTGTCATCGATCTCTTCAAGACCCGTCACATCGACTTCAATCGCGCCGGGAAGATCGGTCGGGAGACCTTCAGCTTCGACCGAATCGCGCAGTTGGGTAACGACACCATCCAGGTTTGGAGACTGCCCGATAAGAATGACGGGAATCGACGCCGACATTCGCACCAGGAGATTCGGCGCATAGAGTTCCGCGTGGAGCGGATTGCGCGAGACCGGATGTTGCTGGAGATCTCTAATATAGACCGTGTGGGTATCGCCATCAATCTGAATGTCGACGAGCGAGATGTTGCCATAGTCGATGTACGTGCGATAGATGTCACGGGCATCGAGGGTGATCGGGATTGGCGCTTCGAGCAGGGTGCCATAGATAATGGCTGGCACCTTGCCTTCTCGCCGCAAGCGTTTGACTTTCTTTCCAATGATGGTGCGCTCTTCTGCAACGAGCGTCGGTCGTGCTGGCATCTGCCTATCTGCCTCCCTGGACCATTCGGCGCGGATGCACGCTGATATTGTGCTGGTGGCCACTCGACCACCAAACGCTGATGGTATCAAACGGCGATCTTTTCGGCCATGATCTTTGACAACGCGGGCACTTCGCTCGCCAGATCCCGCGCTCTGACACCAGTGAGCCTCGATCCCCCAAGTTAGCAAACTTCCGCGACGGCGGATGTGCCCAAAACGACGATATCTCCGAGTGAAAAGAACTTCTGTCGCAGGTGTCCCAATCCATACGGGACCAAGTTCTCATAGTGCTAATCAGTGGTTCGCTCCTACACTAATCGAGACGGGTTGAGCTACTGACCTCGTCATGCCTACCCTGATCTGGAGGGACATCAGATGCCGGGAGGGATCCTCTCAATCAAAATGGAAGCGATGTTGCGAACACCGGGGCGAGCGGAATCGATGAGTAATTCCGTCGAGATTGAAGAACTCGCGGAGCTCCTGCGCGAAGCGGTCATTCGCCTCCAACCTTCGTCCGAGGAAATCTCTGAAGCATGGTCATCCGCTCAGGTGACGATGCAGCAGCTTCGCGTCATGACGATCTTGTATCACGAAGGTCCGACTCGCGTGTCAGATCTTGCCGTCCGCCTTGGTGTCTCCACGCCAACGATCACGGGCATTCTCGATCGTCTGGTGCGACAGCGACTTTCGTTTCGCATGAGTGACCATCGCGATCGTCGCGTCGTCCTGAACAACCTCACTCAGGACGGTCGAGACCTGGTCGAGCGACTGCTACCGGCACACGGAAACCAAGTCGAAGCTGCGCTCGTCCGCCTGGACGCGCATGAGCGAGCTCAGCTTACAGAGTCGCTTCGGGCACTGCTCAGGGCAATGCCTGTCTCCTGAACCCATGACGATGTGTCGATCGACGGCGGGGCGCCTGTACGATGCCCCGCCCTTCCTGTATTTGCGGCCCTGTTGAATGGGACTATTCTCGGTCATAAGTCGTATATACTTGACGGTTGGAGATCAAGCGGTTGTGCCTGGTCTCGCCAGTATCAAGCGGGAAAGGGGGTGAACGCATTTGCCATTGAAGGTTGAAGCCCGCGATCACGAGGCTTTTGAACAGCTGATGCGCCGGTTCACGCGCGAACTGCAGTCTTCCGGCATCCTGCGCGAGTACCGCAGCAAGCGTCGCTTTGTAAGCAAGAGCGAGCAGAAGCGAGCCAAGGTCCGGAAAGCCGAGCATAAGCGCCGGCGTAAGACGGTCAAGCCCTAACGCAGCGTTGTTTCGCTGCCTACACGAAAACCAGGAGATTAGTTATGAGCATCCCTGGTTGCTAGCGGGGCGGAAGGTCAACACCTTTCGTCCCGTTGCCGTCTATGCCGAAACCTGCGACGGCAAGCCAAGCAATACTTCCAGCAGAAACCGTCCTCCTGCCGTCGCCCCCATAAACAACAGAGCCACCACGAGCGCCAGGGTTGCTGGCGCCGCCAGATCCTTCAGGTCACGTGCGGCATTTTCCCTGCGCGTTGCCAGCAGCACAAACGGCAAGAGCAGGCCCGTAAGCACTGCCGCCGCGGAGAGCATCAGCAGATAGGTCAGCGGGACTCTCACCGCCCACCAACTCGTTCCAATAACGCCGACGATCGCAAGTTGGGCGAGGAGCGCAAGCATGAGGTCTGGTAGCCCGTGCCAGATCGGTTGCGCTGACTTGCTTGTGCGGATGAACGCCGTCTGCGCGATAAGCATCCACACGAACGATGCCAGCGCAGTGCCGACCAACAGTCCGGTGAGGGTGCGAAGTAGATTGAATGGCTCGTAGAGATATGGAAGGTCAAGGTCTTTCAGGAAGGAGTTCACTCCGTCAATCGCCAGCGGAACGATCATGACCGCAAGCGCAACGACTACCTTCAAATCCGTGAGACTGCCGGCGCGCCAACGCCCGCGCAAGAGCAAATAGCCAGTGGTGACGGCAATTCCCAGATAGATCCCGGTCATGCGCGCGTCAAACGGCAATCGAGCTTCACCAAAATAGTAGGAATGACTTGGTTGCTGGGCGCAGAGCCCGTGGAGCACCGCCAGTGACTTGCCCTCAACCGTACCCGGGAACGCCGAGAACATGACGATCGACCCGGCTACAAGCCCGACGAACACAGCTGGCCAACCCAGACGCTTCCGGTTTTCGGTCACCAAATGCCCGGCAGTTTTCGACACGGACAACTCGATCACCTCCTGCACTCTGGCTCTCCACGATGATTATATGAGAACTTCTCACCAAACCGAGCCATATGATGGGTAACACATACCTGTCGTCGCCATGGGAAGAACGCACGGATTTAGCTGACATCGCGATCTCGCTCAACGTGCGAGAGCAACGACAACTGGAGCGCTGCTTGAGCCGCTTGAGACCGGCGGGCCGTGTATGGCGACACCCGGATCACCGTGAGCCACTCCACCTCATCCCGTTACCAGAAGGACAGTTGCGGTGAGCGATAGGGCGTGTCAAAGAGCTGCGTTTCCATCACCTCCGTGAACTGACGCTGATCCGGCTGGTAGCTGACCTGATACTCGGCCAGCGCCTCATCAGCAAAGACGACGGTCAGCTGCTCACCATAGAGCCAGACTGCTGCGGCTTCCCCTGCAAGACCACGTTCGCCATAGAGACGCCAGTGGCGAAAACGGAGGTAGCCGGTGCGGCTCAGTCGCCGGCCAAAGCGCGTCGTGTAGAAGGCGCGATGCAGCTCCTCTGGGCTGAACTGCCGACCACTCACCCAACCGAGCACCTCAGCCGGACTGTGTCGGCCATCGCCCCGTTCCCGATGCGCCCAATGCGACTGGTAGTTGAAGTCGACGACCCAGCGGTCATGGGCGGCTTGCAGCTCTGGCCAGTTTGTGGCCTGAGCGAAGTGCCAGTCGGCCATCCGACGCTGGACGTTGAACTGCGTCTCGATATAGGACTGCCAAGGCTGGCGCCGCTCGATCTCCAGCTTGGTGATGCCCAGCGCGGTATAGATCTGCTGGGCTTGCTTCGCCCGAAAGACACTACCACCATCACTGACCAGCGCTTCTGGAGCGCCGTGCTGACGGATTGCGGCGTACAAGACCATCAAGTAGGCGGTCAGATCCTGGCGACGAGAGATCCCGCTGGACAGAATAGCCCGGCTGTAGTTCTCGAGAATCGAGATGCAGTAGACCCGCTCCTCGTCGACCCCGTGATCCAGATACCGGATATCGACCGTCCAGTACTGGTGACGTCGCCGAGCCCGGAAAGGCATCTCGCGTGGTTCTTTGCGGCCGCGGGCAGGCTTGGGTAAGCCGCACAAACGGCGGTTCCCGGCCAGAATCCGGCCACAGGTGCGTGGACTGAGCTCGATGCCGAGTTGCTTGAGGGCGGCATGCACCCGAAAGGCACCTACCTCGGGATTCTCCTGGAGCTCGCGTACCAGGGCGATCGTCCGCAGATCGACCTTGCGGACACTGGGTTTGCGGGCATGCGACTTGTCATCCAGCCCGTAGACGCCTTCCTCGATCCAGCGGCGCAAGGTGGCATGGACCGTCTCACGACTAACCTCCAGGTAGCCAGCAATGTTCTGTTTGGTCCAGCCTTCGCTGTGCAAACGGATGATCGCCAGCCGTCGGGCAGCAGCATCTGGTTTGATGGTGCGTGCACCGGGTCGACGGCCAAAACGCACCTCACAGATGGACGCGATCTGATGCGGACGAAACGCCGGGTATTCGGCTTTGAGCGCGACGATAGCCTGACGGATTTCCTCTGGCAGCTGCCGGCGCTGCTCCCGGGTAGGCGCGAGGAGACTGCGCATACCCTCGGTTTCGAAGCGAGCCACTTGGCGGTAGAGCGTGCTTTGCGGCGCGCCGGTCTCGCGGGCTCGTTCAGCCGGTGATAGCCCAAAGAGGACGACCGGCCGCAGCAGCTCGTAGTTGAGTTGCTCGGGAAACTGGACCAACAGCTGCAGTTGTCGCCAGTCATCAGTTGGATCGATCGATTGGCGGCGATGAAGTGGCATGGCACGCCCCTGTTGAGACGAGGCCCTGAAAGATGGGTGATGGGATAGGAGAGCACCGTCATGCGTCGCAAAAGGACATCGTGCACATCATAGCGCTTCTCAGTGTGACGACAGGTATGTGTTACCCATCATGTGGCTTGGTCTGTTCTCACTTCCCGGTGCTATCGGTGCCCCGTAGTCAAACTTGAAGTACGGTACTTACTGGTAGGTTGACCGTACACGTCGATGAGTGTTCAATTGCGAACGGGGGGACAGCATATAGACGCGCTACCATGTGTGGCGGATAGTCTTCTGGATTGTGCCGATGCGCGATGGGGCAAGGTGGCCAGGTTTGAAGCGACTCACGCGTCGACGGCTATTGCGTCTCGCAGGCGGTGGGCTGGCGATAGCCGCAGGGAATCTCTATCGTCCCCTGGGATTTGAAACCAGAGCAGCAGAAGTCAACAACATCCCTGAGGATGCCTCCGGGCAACCGTTCAACACGTTGATAGTTCGCTGGAATGGTGATCCTACGCTCGTTCCGGAAGCAAGCGTCTCGGTGCTTGGATTGGACGGGGCCTGGTCAAATTGGAACCCGATTCACGAAGATCACCACGCTTCTAACCCGGAGAATGCTGCTGTACATTTCAATCCCATCTTCTTGTCGGGCACGGATTTTCGAGTTCAAACTCCCGATGAGAAGAATGCCGGGGGCTTCGAGGTCATTACTCTTGATACATCCAGCATTGGCGCCGCGGGTCTGCAAGGAATGCCTGACGACAATTCATACGACCTGATCGATGGTTTTATCATCCCGCGGGCCGGGTGGAACGCTGATGAGTCGTATCGTCGAGAGGGTCAGGATCCAAACGGGCCCATAGCCTGGCCACCGACATACAGCGCGATTGATCATGTCCTCGTGCACCATACTGAGACTGAGTTTGGCTGGGAAGATCCCGCTGCGGTGGTTAGATCAGTCTACTACTATCACGCGGTGATACTCGATTGGGGCGACATCGGCTACAACTTCCTTATCGACGCTTACGGCAACGTCTATGAGGGCCGCTACGGCGGGCCGAACGTCATCGGCGGCCATGCCAGGGAATACAATTACGGTTCCATCGGCATCGCATTAATCGGTAGCTATATGAATGCAGCCCCGACCGCGGCTGCGAAGGATGCATTGGTCCAACTCATTCGCACCCGAGCCGGACACGTTGACCCCGCAGCGGCAGGTGAGTGGATCGATTGGGTGGGCGTGCCGAACATCTGTGGCCACGGAGATGTGATGGCGACAGCTTGTCCTGGAAGTGTCCTTCAGGACTTTCTTCCAGAAATACGTGGGCGGCTTGCCGGAACTGGGGCGATATACTTCCCTCCTCCGACTGCTCCCCGCCAACCGGCGATTGTCGAATTCAGCGCGGCCCCAACACTTGTAAACCAGGGGGATCTGGTGGAAATCCGCGCGAAGATCGCGAACATTAGTGACAACGTCCTCGTCACACAGGGGCCAGATCCAGGGTTTGTCTACGAGGAAGATCAGAATTTCGAGTCTACCGGCAACCCCAAGATCGAAGGTCGCTACCGTCTGGCTGTTGAGGTCAGTGAACGCGATGGGGTTCCGAATCCCTATCGGTGGGGATTTGGAGAACCGATCGAGGTTGGCGAAGAGCGGGAGATCGTTGGTTACATCCGCATGAGCGACATCGGCACCAAGACGCTCGTCCCAACACTTGTCCGCGAGTTCGTGCGCTATTTTGGGGGTGATGCTGATTCCGACGCAGTACACGTCGTCCACCCACTGGTGAGCCGGGTCGAACGAGATCTGTCCGCCGGCGGCCAGTATGTCGACGAAACGGGCCACATCGTGCCAGCTGTGTTTCAGACCTACTGGGCTGCGCACGGGGGACTCAACAGATTCGGGTTTCCCCTGACTGAGGCGTTCGACGAAAAATCGGCCACTGACGGGGAGACGTACCTCACGCAGTACTTCGAGCGAGCACGTTTCGAATACCATCCTGAACTTGCCTCCAAGGGCGATGTCGTCAAGCTCGGCCTCCTCGGAGCCGAAGCCGTAGCCTCGCGACTGGGCCAGCAGGCGTTTCAGCCTGTTGCCGCAACCGCCTCGACCGCAGAGATGTTGTACTTTCCAGAAACCGGCCACACGACCTCGTATCGATTTCTGGAAACCTGGATATCGGAAGGTGGTCTGGAATCGTTCGGCTACCCGATCTCCGAAAAATTCGAAGAGGCGTCGCTCACCGATGGCAGCGTCCGGCTCGTTCAGTATTTCGAGAGAGCCAGATTCGAGTACCATCCTGATGACGCCTGGGACAAACAGATCAAGCTTGGTCACCTGGGACGCGAGGTCCTGATCCGCCGGGGTTGGTTGCCCGCGCCCGGTGTGGAGAAATAGTTCCCGCGTCGCTCGACGCTGACGAGATCCCCGATCAAATCGCGCGTATCGGATGATGTTGACGCTTGTGACATAGACGAAAAGCAAGCTCGTGACCAGGCGTCCGATGGATTGGATTCGGCACGATCTCGTACGTCTTTTCGCGGGAAGAATCCGGGCACGAGGCTGGAGATGCACCGCGGAGGCGGAGGATCGCGTAGAATCGTCGCGGGAACAGGGGATAGCGACGGTGTCCAAAGCGAGTACAGGTCTAGGTCATTCCAACTCACAACGACGGCAACGACGGTTGGTGTTTACCTCAGCAGTCGCGCTTGCCTTCGCGTTGTTTGGGATTCTGACGCTGGTCGTTCGTCGTAATCCGAGGCTGGCCTCGGATGTCGCGGCGACGATTCGCGTGCAGCGTCGTCAGCACCCGCAACTCTCCCAATTGATGGCCATTGTCTCCTGGCTGGGATTTCGACCTCAGTCGCTGTTCTTACCCGCCAGCATCGTATCGACAGCCTGGGTCTTCGGACACAAGCGTGATGCTCGCTATCTCGCCGCCGCGTGGTGCGCCTCACTCATCTCCTATTCCACGAAGCTACTGGTCAAACGGCCACGTCCGGGCGGCGACAACATCCTGGTCGTTGAAGCGGATCTACGAGACTCGAGCTTCCCGAGTGGTCATGTTCTGTACTACGTGGTCTTCTGGGGATTTGTGGTCTATCTCTGGGACTGGCACGTTCGGAACTCCTTCCTGCGGCGGATCCCGGTCGCGATTCTGACTATGGCAATCGGCCTGGTTGGAGTTTCTCGTGTCTATCTGGGACATCATTGGTTGACCGATGTCCTGGGAAGCTACAGCCTCGGAACCGGGATACTGCTCAGCCTCATCGGCCTCCGTAGCCGTGGCGCGTCGGATACCCCTCACGACTAGCATGCTGATCGTTGCCCATCGGGGAGGGAACCCCAACGATGTTGACAACTCCTCGCAGGCACTCATTCACGGTATCAACGTGGGCTCAGATCTGCTCGAATGTGATCTGCAGCTCTCGGCGGATGATGAAATCGTTATATATCATGATACGAAGTATGCCGGCGTGCCGATTTCCCAGTTCACCACGGACGAACTGCGCGGATTGATCCCAACATTGCTTACCCTGGAACAGATATTCGATGTCGTTGACCGTGTCAATCCCCAGATGCGGCTCGTTCTCGATCTCAAGGACCGAAATGTCGACCGGTCGCTGGCCAGCTTCTTGAATGATCCACAGATGATCAACCGCGTCCTGGTAACCAGCACGTTTTCCTTCGGGCTCTGGCGGTTGAAACGCCGGTTTCCACGTCTTCGCACCGGTCTATCTCGGGGATCTACCTTGACGCGAGTTCCGACGAGATTCCGTTCGGATGTGGGCAGGATCGCGCGTCCGATCTTCTTATCGATCGCTCGAGTGCAAATGGGTCTCATGGGGATCCAGACCGCGGTATTGCACCATGATCTAGTCTCTGAGAAAGGCGTCCAGTTTTTTCACGGAAAAGGGATGCGCGTATATGTCTGGACGGTTGACGATCCGGATCGGGCTAAGCAGATCCAGAGTCTGGGAGCGGACTACCTCACGACCAACGACCCGGCATCGATAATCGCCGCTCTCGATCATGGTGAAGCCGGCGGTTCCACCCCGTAACGCCACGTGAAGTAGTGGCGGCCAACGTTACCCATTTCAACCTGCCATTCGAGTGCGTTCGACGGCGTGAAGGTGAGAAGCCTGCGCTCGAAAGCCTGGACGAGAACCCAACGGCCTTCTCCACGCACCTTCACCCTTGCCCAGTACGGCTCGGTAATCGGCAGGCCAACGGCTTCCCACCAGGCGACCGGTAGGGCCGTAAAATAGCCCTCGAATACTGCGGCGATGTTGTGACCAGTGCCCGGGAAATAGGATCCATACGACGCGAGGTCGCCAAGGCTTGCGTTCTCCGAGATGTGTCCGTCAAGAGAGATCGTATCCACAATGCCCCGTCCGAAACTCGGCACAGCAGCGACATCCACGTCCACTGTGGCCACATCGATCAGGCTCGCGTACGTCGGTGCGTTCTCGTTGAATTCTTTCGGGTCGCCCGCTAGCGGAATCGTGGCCGATCCGATATCAACGAACTCCGAATCTCCGACCTGGGCCATTCCACTGATCATGTCCCGGACCAGAAGCCCTGTCGTCAACAGGTCCGGATCCAGCTCCGCCGTTTCGTCTGAAACTTCTACCCGTGCTTTGTCAAAGTAGTAGACATCTCTCGTTCCATCGGATGCTTCGGCATAGTCTTCTGAACCAGACGCCCAGGCATCCATGCCCCAGAGCCACGATCGTTCAACTTCACTTCGATACACCGGACCATCGAGATCCCACCACATCATCTGGACGCTCTGGGGGCTGTTCTGGATGCCAGCCGGGAGTTGCGAATCCGGATCCACCGGTCCGGTCGGGCCGCCGAGGATCGGATCGGTTGGCGGCGGAGGAGGTTCCGGAACCGGCGTAACCACGGGAGGGGTAAACGAATCCTCGCCAGGTGGCGCTTCACCATCGCGCGCCATCTCTTCGAGATCGTCACTTTTCGTCGTGAAATTGACGTTCCAGCTGAAGGGTTCACCACCGGCAACACCAGACGCCTGAACGGAATAGGTTGTCCCGTACTCGAGCGGCGCAGCGGCAGTAATCAACGCGGCGCGGCCACTCAGGAACCCGGAACCAACACCACCGAAGGATGGGACTTCCACCGCATTCGCCGTGATCGACCAGGATTCAAGGCTTATCTCGCCCGGACCGAAAAAGCTGAGCGTAACTGGCAATCCGGTAGGAAACGTCGCGCCGGGAAACGGGTTCGGCGCTTCGCCCCAGAATGAGCGTCCAACTCCAGTAGTGCGATGCGGGGGCCAGACGACCCAGGCTGGTTCAGCGTTTGCACTATACGATGGCATACCGAAGTTAATGATCTCGAAGACTACCCCGTCGTCACTGATCGCTGCGATTCCAACGTCGGTGTATCGCGGGTCGATGATAGGCAACCGATGGTTGATCGTATCCATGAACCAGTCCAGGGAAGCGAGAATCGAACCTGATAGCCCGACATTCTCGTTGACTGAACCCTGATACCCGTGGGCGGACGCCCGGTCGCTCATCGTGGCGCCAGTGAACCCTGGCAATCCAGGCGTCTCCATGTGCAGCCCCATGCCGGAGAGATTCGGATCTCCGAAATTAAGACGATAGTATTCCGCGTGAGCCTCCGCAGCGGCCTGCAAAGCAGGATCGATGACCATCGGTTCCAGGCCAAGCCAGCTTCGGTACAGATTCATCGCCGCAAGCGCCGCTTGAATCTCAGGGTCGCTCTCCTGAACCGCGGTAGTCGACCTCGAAAGAAGCGGTAGCAGGAGCCCTGCGACCAACACGGCGACGGACATCACGACGATGCTCCGGCGCCCGCTCTTCCAAAGACGTCGTGAAGATCTACTTGTCACTCAAGACTCCCATGCGTTCATCGTCGCCCCACCTGCGACGGACCTGCTGTCCGGGTCTGACATGGACGGCTACATTGTACCGGAGTAGATGGAGCTTGCCATTATGTTGACCTGGAGTCACGCCAGATCGTGACTTTCGGGCCATGAAGAACTCATGCCGGTCCACGCGCAACCGGTCGCCTGGCACTGGCCTGGTCTATGATGTGTGCCAGTGTCGAAACTGGAGGAGAAACAGCAATGAGTGAGCATCAGGTGTACCGGGCCGGCGAGGGCGTACAGATCGAGGCATTGCCGGCGAAATGCGGCTTCTGGGAGATCAGTCAACTCGATGGGTTCGAGCCGATATCCGGTGTTCAGATGAGTATGCTCGCTGGCGCCCGAGGGATGCTGAACTGGGTGCGCATTGAGCCCGGCGCGAAAGTACCCGCGCATTCCCATCCACACGAGCAGCTTGGATATGTGATAGAAGGTTCGATCATCCTTCGCATTGGGGATGAGACGCGCGAGATCGGACCCGAGACCTGCTACGTCATTCCCGGCGGTGTCGAGCATGAAGGCACTGGGGGCGCTCAGGGCTGCGTGGTCATGGATGTGTTTTCTCCGCCTCGCGAGGACTATCTGGCTGCCGCCTCGTCCTGACCGGCCGGAGATAGTGCGGGCCGGTTGCGCCGCGCCGTCTGAGCGGGAAGTAAACGGAGTATTGCCCTCGTTCTACAACCGTGCTATCGTCATAATGTGATACGGGGTGGTTCCGCGCACGTCCTCGCGCGCTGTCCGCACATGACGAACTGACGAGTAAACATTGGGCGAATTGCTGGTCGGGCGGCCGGTGCTGCGACAGGTTGTCGCCGTTTCCGTTCCACTCGTGCTTACTTCCGCTATCTCAATGACCTACCGGGCGGTCTCACGTGACGGCGATCCGGTTATTCCTTCCGTGGACCCCTGGTTCATCCAGGCCCGATCTCAACTTTCGCCAGAAGTGCAGCACGATCTTGACCTCCTGCTTGGCTTCGCCGGACGCCTGCTCTACTACGGTGAAGAGTTGATGTTTTCCTTCGACCCGCTTGAACCTGACCATATCGACGCCACGTATGAGGACTACCATCAACACCTCCTGACGCTGCCTGCGATCGCTTACCAACGCATGGCCGTCAACGCGGTACAGCGCCTGTATCGAGATCAGGGCTTCCAGATCGAACCTCCGGAAGACGCCGATGCCGAGCAGTGGCGCGATTTCCTTCGTCAGGGCGTGATCTCGGGAGATCTCGATGAACTCGTCGATCTGATCACCGACCCCCAGCAACTGAAGAACCGGTCATTGCGAATGATCGAGGAGTTCTGGACGATCTGCTACCAGGACGAATTCAACAAGGACTGGCCGGAACTCCAGCGGGTTGTTCGCCGGGCACAGGTTCTTGTTCATCCGGTTGTCCAGATATCGTTCGCCGAGCTTACGGGCCATCGCCTGCCGGAGGACATCGCGACCCATCTTTCCGATGTCGAGCGGGTTACATACTGCCCTTCGAGCCATCTTGGAAGCTTCATCCAATACATCTACTATCCGCCGGAGTTGATCTTGTTCTTCAATCCAGCGTCAGTCCTTGGGGGCGTGCAGCCGCCGATATCCTGGACCGCTTCATCCCCGGCCCAGCTCACCGAGTCAGTCGCCCTGGCCGGGATAAAAGCGATCGCCGATCCCACACGGCTCCGAATCCTGGAGATGCTGAGAGAACGCGAGCACTACGCCCAGGAAATCGTCGGCAAGCTCGGCATAAGTCAATCAGCGGTTTCGCGGCACCTGAGCACGCTCGAGACCGCGCAGATCGTCTCGGTGCGGCCGGACCAAGGCATGAAGTATTATGCGATCGATAACGGACACCTACGCACGCTCGCGGGCTACATCCATTCTCTCGCCGACGCCTAGTCACCCTCCGATTCGCGCTGCAAAGGAGTAAGCATTGGCTGATACTCTGACGCGCTGGATCGACGACGGGCTTGGGATCATCGATCTCCAATTTCAGGAGCGAATCGCCCTGATCGCCACCTACGTCGTCAAGACAAACGACGGGCTCGCGCTGATCGACATCGGACCCGGCAGCACGGTCCCAGCCCTCTTCGCCGGGCTGGAGGAATTAGGGCTGGAGACGGACGAGGTCCGGCATCTGCTTGTGACACATATTCATCTCGACCATGCTGGCGCTTCAGGCGCCCTCATGGAGCGCTTGCCTGACGCCCGTCTCTACGTGCATGAGCGGGGCTTCCGGCACATGCTAGCGCCAGAACGACTACTCGCAAGCGCCCGCCAGGTCTACGGAGCGCTCATGGATCCGCTTTGGGGGGATTTCCTCCCGACCCCTGAGGATCGGACGTTTTCCGTCACCGGCGGCGACTGTCTGGAACTCGGAGGGGTTCGGTTCGACGTTCACTACACGCCGGGACATGCTTCGCACCACGTCGCGTTCTATGAGGAGACCCGCAACGTCGTATTCGCGGGCGATGTCGCTGGAGCGCGCGTCCCTCCCTCACCCCTGGTCTGGCCCCCGACACCACCACCCGACATCGATATCGAGGCCTGGAAAGAAAGCACGAGACTCATTCGCGAACTCGATCCAGAGCAGGTGATGATTGCTCACTTCGGTCCATATCGCAATGTCTGGGAACATCTCGATCAACTCGACCGCCGGCTCGACGAGTGGGTGTGTCTCGTGGAAGAGTGGCGAAGCCGCTCGCTAAGCAGGGAAGAGATGATCAGCGCGCTCGAGGATCACGTTCTTGAGGAGATTCGGTCCGAGCCGGATTCTGGTTCGACAGTGGACGCGACGGGCTACGTCACACCTTTCTACATGAGCATCGACGGCCTGAACCGCTATCTCGATCAGCGCGGTCGTTAGCAGCGCAACGCGCTGATCCTCGCCGCGACATCCAGCGGACACGATGTCTCACGCGCGGTCGTGTCTACCTCAATAAGTGGCCCGCGAATGTCCAGCAGGTACGTTTCAGGAGAGAGAAGCGAGTCCAGCGCCGCAACGCGCTCCGGATGGAGGTCAAGGTGCACCGAATGCCGGTTTCCTGCCTCAGATCGCGCGATGTATCGTTGCCGGAGGATAGCGGGGTCAGCATGGCAGAAGACCTGTATCACGCGCGCTGTTCCGGCTATCCGGTCGAGCGGCTCCAGATCATAGATTGGATTGAAGTTCCCTTCGATCAGACAGTCGCAGCCTCGCCCGACAATCTCAGAAGCAATTTCAAACAACAACGAAAATGCCAGGCCGCCGAGCATCCTGGACCAGACCAGATCTTGACCTGGAATCCCATCCGCCAGGTGTTCTTTGAGCTTATCTTTGCAAAACGCAGGGAGGGCGAGCTCGGTTGCGATCGCTCCGGCGAGCGTCGACTTTCCGCTCGCTGGCGGGCCGGTTACGATGACCAACACCGGGCGAGTCATTCAACCGGCAAGCTGTTCCGGATCGGGTACTAGTTCACCTGGGACGTCATTGCCGAGAATCACGGTTATCCCGATTCTTCCACCTTCACTCACAATGGCCGACTTGGGAAGCCCGAGAAGCTCGGCGATATGCCTGGCCGTGCCGAGCTGTGATTGCGGCGCTTCTATCACCGACTTGATGTGTATCTCACTCGCATCGCTGGGCAGCACATCCTCGAAACCGGCGTCGTGGAGAATCCTGGTGCTGTTTCCGGCCAGCAGCGGGATGTCGGTGCCGTTCTGGACGACGACTGACACACTGAGATCGACCTCTTGATCTTCGCCGCCGACTGCGGCGCCGGTTGCCGAACTCACCGGAACGCCGAAGAACGCCTGCGTCTCCGCGATAACCGCATCCCACCGAGCGGAAACATAGTAGGCATCCCCCTGATACTCCGGAAGATGCTCGATCAGCAATCCCTCTTCCCAAAGATTTAGTTTGGCGATTGCGTCAGCGTCGATCCCACGCCCCAGGTTTGCGAGCGCAAGCATCTGATTGAAATCGAGATCGGTCCGAACCGTCTCCTGTACATTGCGAATAAGCTGAGGCGCCTGGGTAATCAGATCGCGAGAGATCGCCTGCTCCCTGATCGCCATAAGCACCTGCTGCTGGCGCTCCGAGCGCCCGAAGTCGCTATCCGCATGTCGGGTTCGAACATACTGTAGCGCCATTTCACCATCCATCTTCTGGAGTCCGCTGGCGAAGTAGATTCGCGTTACCCGCAGATCGTCCGTCGGATACAAGTCATCCATCAACTGCGTTTGGACATCGACCATGATGCCGCCGACGGTGTCAACGACCTTTTCAAACCCGTCGAAATCGATCGTCGCGTAGTAGTGAATCGGGATGTCGAAATTCGCCTCGATCGTCTGCGCGACGAGCGTTGGACCGCCACCCTCGATTTCGTCATCGTTCGCCTCGCCAAGCGGGTAGGCGGCGTTGAACTTGTCCTCGCCAAATCCGGGGATATAGACGAGCAGATCGCGCGGAATGCTCATCATCGCAACTTCATTGGTCGCCGGGTTCACATTGACGACGATCGCCGTGTCGGAACGCGGCGGCAGATCTTCGCCCTCTCTGGCATCAACACCGAGCAGAATAATGTTTACCGGCTCGTCCTTATCCCAATTGGGCAGAACCGCGTCCACCTGCGACGACGGCACCGGTTCCGGCGTTCCCTGTGGGTTCACCTGCCAGCGCTGCCGCTCCACGGGATCCTCGTGGATATCGCCATAGGCATCGATGCTGAGACGGACGATGTTCAAGACATAGGCGCTTGCGGCAACGACAAATAGAAGCGGAACTATCGTGGCGGCCAGGATCCAGGTCCGCCGTCGCCTATACCACGGTTTCTTCTCCGCTGGTGGCCGCTTGCGGCGTGGCAGCGCCGCGGGCACTCCGGAGATGGACAGCGCGCGCCGTTGCTCGCCCTCCCGCTCGCCATGTCGCTGGACCTGTGACAACGCCGCCAATTGCTCGATACGTCGCACGTACTCTTCGAGCGACGGGGCCTGGTCGTCACCAAGATCGATCGCGCCCGCGTGTGCCGCGACAGAATCCGCCGCGGACATTGAGGTGGAACGCTGAACGAGATCGGTCGGCTGAGTGGTTGTTACCGCGTCGAGCGGCGTCTCTGGCTGGGATGTCTCCGGTAGTGTGTGTGGACCGCGCGCGATTCGCAACGCCGGCGGAATGCGCCTACGCTGCTTCGCTCCCTTACGGCGATGGTACTTCCGAGGCAATGGACTATCGCGCTCCTCGCCTGGCGCTTGTGACGGGACCTACTTGCCGGGGGCGACCGCCCCCCGCTTCGAACGGGGCACGAATCCAGCTGACATCAAGACCTGCTACAGCCGAAGAGTATAGCAACATTGCCTTCCCTTGACGCACTGGCACAACTCGGTGAATACTGTACGTACGCATTGCCGTTCTCTGGGCTACGATCAGGTCGCGTACAGATAAGCGCAATTCTGGCTGGATCGTAACGCGCCAGATCGACAGAAGGATAACGACAGACATGATTATTGTCCGACCGAGACATTAAACGATACATTGACGACGGTTCGATACGGATCGACCCATTCCCTGATCTTGACTGACGCGCTCGGATCTTGCTCGATCGACTTCAGGCTTGGCAATACCTTCATGGTATTTGAACATTCCTCCTATTCCTACATCGATCCGCGCCAGCCACAATCGATTGGTGAGGGTATGCGCACGATCGAGATCGACGATGACGAGCGATTCATCATGCAGGCCGGAGATTTCGCGCTGGCATCGACAATCGAGACGCTCGAACTGTCTGATGATCTTGTCGCGCGTCTCGAGGGCCGCTCGTCGATAGCGAGACTTGGCATCACGGTGCACTCAACAGCCGCCGTTTTCGAGCCCGGCTGGCTCGGTACGGCGACGATGGAGCTGTCCAATCTCGGTAGAATGGCGGTCGCGCTCTATCCAGGGATGCGCATTTGCTCCTTCACCTTCGAACAACTCTCCAGCCCTGCGGAGGTCCCATATCGGGCTAAAGAGGGCAACAAGTACGCAGGGCAGATCCAACCGAGAGCGAGCGCGCTCTCAGGCGAAGTCTCGCAAGCTGGATCCGGCCGGGAGCTGAACGGTGCGCAGTAAGTCGTTGGCTAAACTCTATCTGCTGCCTACGCAACGCAATCTTGGAGCAATAGCCTCGCAAGTCTAGCGTGGTCCGAAGTCGTCGAGAGCGGCTGACGGTTCCGCAACGCCGCGCCAGCGCCCGGCGACGCCAGCATGGTCTCCTCGCGCTCAGGTCGAACGACGGCCAATGCGTCTGATGCGCCACGCCCGCGATCTCTGGTAAAATTCAGCGATCTCCGATTCGGGCTTGGTATGATGTTTCCAACAGCGTTGACGGAGACGAGTAGTCGCTGTTCTGTCCGCCGTCCAGAGAGCCACCGGCTGGTGTGAGGTGGTCGTCGGATGCAGCGTGAAGACACTCCCGAGCGCGGATCTGAAAGTGACGAACGCAAGGGTCCACCGGTTGCCACCGTTATCCGGCCTCCGAGGTCGCCGCGCGCCATCCTCTGTAGCGGCGACAAAGTGTGGTGGCACCACGAACGCCCCCTTCGTCCACACGGCGAGGGGGTTTTGCGTTTCGTGAGGAGGTGTCATCTATGCAGGCTGTCGAGTTTCAGCTCCAGCTGAACCGCTGGCCCGCGATCTGGGCCACATCCCTTTCCGACCACGTCGGAGAAGCGGTTAAATCTTGCCGGTTGGCTGCATCGCTATCGCCAGCTGGGCAAAGATCAGTTTCCTGATTCTTCGAGATCGCAGCGGTCTCGCGCAGATCGTCGTTGACGATCCGCGAGATCCAGTCCGCGTCTTGGGCGACTTGGCAATGAGTCGGTTCTGGAAGTCAGCGGGATGGTTGCCGCCGAACCTCAGGCCCCGGGAGGCGTCGAGCTTCATCAACCGGATATCCGTGTTCTGTCGTGAGGTCGACGAGCAGCTACCGTTCGAGATCTTCGTGCCGGAATTGGCGCCCAGTTGCCGACAATCCTCGATCATGCCACTGTCGCGAACCGGCATCCTCAGCGCCGGGCGTCTACTTCGAGATCGCCAGCGGCCGTTGGCGAGGGGCTTCAGAGCGACAATGTAACGCCAGGGCTTCACCGAGATCTTCTCACCGAAGCTCGTCGGTTCTGCGACCGAAAGTGGCTCGAATGTCTTCGCGATGAACTACTTCGGGCGCAGCGCCTATCTCGCACAAAGCCCGCAGTTCTACAAGCAGATGATGGTCGGCGTACACGAACGGGTCTTCGAAGTCGGGACCAGTCTTCCGGGCTGAGCCGCACGACACAGCTCGGCATCTCAACGAGTACGTCTCTCTCGACGCCGAAATGGGCTTCATACGGGACCACGTTGAGGTGATGCAGACGTTGCGTGAGCCATTGCGGCATGGTTGAGGCGGTCACTGCTGCGCTGGGCATCAGTGCCGCCGACCGGGACCTAGACGTGCCGATGGTTCCCGCAGCAATTCCGGTCTTCACTTTAGCCAGGCGCAATGGACGATCCTCGGAAAGTCTCCGGAACATGCGCACGACTCTGGCTCCCGCGGATGAGCGCGATCTGTGACGTTGGGCGGTTGACGAGCACGCATCCGAGTGGCTCTTCGTCGTGGCTATCCGATGTCGAAACGCCCATTCTACACCCACCCCGATCCGGAGCAGACCCGGCTATTCGCGCGGGTTCGATTTACTCTTTCGCGGTCTGGAGTTCGTAACCGGCGGCCAGCGACACCACCTCTACTCCGAGTACAGTCGAGCGCTGGAAACAGGGCGGACTTGGCGAGGGAATGGAAGGCTACCTTGAAGCGTTCAAGTACGGTATGCCGCCTCATGGCGGCTTCGCTATCGGCCTCGAACGCTTCGTCGCTCGATTGACCGGGGTGACGAACGTCCGTGAGGTGACGTTATTCCCAAGGACAATGACGCGACTGGAGCCGTAAGAGCATCGTTCGCTGGAGCCGCCGGTTCGCTCCTCTGCTCCGATGGCTGTAGCGCGGCAATTCGCTCGTGGAGAATAAAACCTGGAAAGGGACTCTGATGACAAGCGCGAGAATCATGAAATGCCTGAGAACCAGCCAAGGCGAGTCCTTGTCTCGATGGCGCACCCGGATGACATCGAGTTTGGCTCAGGCGGCACGGTGGCCCGATGGGCAGCCGAGGGGCAGGAGGTCTTCTTCGTCCTTGGGACCAGTGGAGACAAAGGGAGTTCGAGATCCTGAGTACTATAGCGAGAAACTTATCGAGACGCGGAAGCAGGAACAACGCGCGGCGGCCAGAGTGCTCGGGGTGAAGGACGTCATGTTCCTGCGCTTCAAAGACGCGGAATTGCTCCCTGATCTCGCTCTCAGAAAAGAAATTACCCGGGCGATCCGGCACTTCAAGCCGGACGCGGTCGTCTGCCAGGATCCAGCGGCACGATACTTCGGCAACTACATCCAGCATCCGGACCACGTCGCGATGGGCGAAGCCACGCTAGCGGCAATCTACCCCTCGGCGCGCGACCGGCTGACGTTCCCTGAACTGCTCGAAGACGGGTACGAACCTCACAAGGTGACCGAAATCTACGTTCGGACCGGCGACGAACGCGCGGACCATTTCGTCGATGTCAGCGACTATCTCGAACTGAAAGCAGCCTCACTGCGAGAGCACAAGAGTCAGCTTGGTGATTGGGATCCGCTGGAGGCCGTGACCCGGTGGGCGCGAGATACGGCGGCCATCGCGCGCCATGTGCATTATCCCGGAGCGCAGGATATCCAACATGCCGAGTCCTACCGTTACATCAAAATGGGCAGATAGCAGGTCCGGCCCGGACAACCAGCCATACGCTAGCGCCTCTCGAAGCATAGTCGGGCTGGCGCAGCAGCCGAAGCCGGCTTCAACTGGACTTACGGGCGACGGCTTCGATGTGCGGGAGGACTGCTGGCGGGAAAAACTCCAGCGGCAGTCGCTCCAGCACAGGGCGTAGCAGCTTGCCTCCCGGCATCTTGACGATTTGCGCCTCCGTGAGCCGCGGGGGACGGAGCAAACGCATTTCCAGATCGTGCCGGTCCAGAGCATCGCGCAGCTCGCCGGGACTGAACATCGACGGGTGCCAGAAGTAGCTGTCGTGTAACCCGCGCGCCCGATAATAGAGTTCCGCAACTCGCCGGTTAGGCGTCTTGATGAAATAGAGGCCGCCAGGCTTCAGGATGCGTGCCACACATGCGATGTGCTGATCAACTTCTGGCAGATGTTCGATCACATCGCTGCCGATGACGACATCAAACGTCCCTGGCCCGAAGGGCAGGGACGAAGCGTCCGCCAGTATCAAGTCCGCCTCCGGTACACGAAGCTGGATCTGGTCGATCGCCGATTCGGTGATGTCGCTCGCGGTGAGATCAGTGAAGCCCTCGTTGCGGAGTTCCTGGAGCAGGAACCCTCCGCCAGCGCCGACCTCCAGAATTGAGACATTGCGCGGCAGCCGGACCAGCATCGACAGCAGAGCAGCTGGCCGGTTATAGGCGCCAAATGTGTTGGAACGAGTAGGGTAGGCAAGATCCAGTTCTTCGTAGAATCGCTGGCGAACCTCGAATGGCACATCCCGATTGCGGTAGGCATCCGAGCATTCCCGGCACAAGAATGTGCGCCCATCGAATCGGCGGCCACAGAGCAGGCAGGAGCGCGTTGACCGCTCAACGACCATTGGTCTCGTCTCCTTCCCGATTTCTCATTCGCACGACAATGTAGCCGCCGCCGGCAACCAGGAGACCAGCGTAGGTCACAAACAACAGGCGATCACCGAGCAACCCGCCCCGGACCGACTCACCAGCCTCGGAAAACACCGCGCGAACGTCGGTGGGTTGCTCGAATATGGTCATGAATCCCAGCGAGCCACTGAGTTGGACCGGAGAGCCGCTCTCAACCTGCAGCTCTGCCGGGCTCCCGCCGTACGGCGCGCGTCCTGGAGTGAAGCCGTATTCCCAACCGCTCACGGGTGAACCGGGATAGATTTCGATCGCCATCGCCGAGCCAGCCGGTATCTCCGATTTCCACGGTATCACCACCCACTCTCCATCGAATTCAAGATCCGCAATCGGTCCTGAGATTTGGAGTGCCGGTTCCTCGAGACTTCTAACGACGACGGTGGATGCCCGATCGAAAACGAGCTCTGGTGACGGTCGAATTGCGACCCGGACTTCAATCAACTCGGAACTTCGAGCATCCTCGGGAAGGTTTTCGATTCTTTGCTCCAGCGCTAAAGTGTCCGTCGCCGGGTCATTCTCGACAACCGCTCCATATGCAGGGGCGACAGTGAAGTCCTGTCTGACCGATGTCTCAAGGGGTCGCCAGGTCACGCCGTCATAGTCATGCGGCAATGGGGATTGCATTCCGCTCGTCCGGGTGACGCAGCCAGAAGCAAGCGCGACGAACGCCGCCGCGAGCCCGATCGCCAGATAGATTCCGAACTTCATCGCTCCAGGCTTCAACAATATTCCAAGCCTAGTAGAACAACGGGACAAACCAGAGGACATAGAAAACGGCCGAGAGCCCAACAACCGCGACTCCGAGCTGCAACACTCCGGTTTCGCCTGCCAACCGCCGGAAGCCAGCGACGGTGAGCGTCACCACCGGCGGGATAACGCCCAGGAGCATCCTTCCATGGGGATGAGCGAGACCGGAATCATTTGCGATCCAGAGAGCGATTAGCGTCCCCAGGACGAGCGTGCCGGTTAATGCAAGGCGCTGCCTGCCCTCCGGGGTTCGATGCCAGGGATTGCGCCCGGTGAACAATCCGATCAGACCAGCTGCCATGGCAAGCAGAAGAAAGATCCCGGTCAACCACTTGAGCCCACCGCCATCGTATGCGCCCCAGTAACTCGACCAGCTGTTCAGCCACACCTCCCCGACAAAACCGGCTGGGCCCAGCGGCTCGAAGGGAACGACCAGGTCGAGAAATGCGCTGGCGCCGGTAAGGTGTCCATAGCGCACTTCGTTCCAGATGGTTGCAGCGCCGAGCGAGAGAATGCCTGGCGCCAACGATGCCGCGAAAATGAGCGGCGTCCCCTGACGGCGATGGGCCAGGATTCCCAGCGCAACGATGGTCACCAGCAAGAGCACGGCGCCCTGGCCCTTGGAGATTATGGCGGCGCTGTTGAGGAGTCCGAGAAAGATTGCCTGGTCAACGCGACGGTCCTCAAGCAACCTCGAAGCCATCAGAACGCCAGCTGCGAGCACCGCCCCGACCAGGAGATCATTGTTGACGCGCCCGGCCGATGCGGCCACCGATGGAATGGCGACCGAGATGACAACCACCAATCCCCAGGTAATCGGTTGAGCCTGACGCATCCAGTCACGGGCGTATCCCCAGCAAATGCTGGCGAATCCAAGGATAAGGAAGAGTCCGAACAGCCTCGCCAACCGGAGTTCCCACCATGCGTCATCCGGTGCCAACCAGGTAATTGGCGCGACGAGGGCGTAGTACAGCGGTGGTTGATACCCCTCGTAGGAAAGGCCCTCGAGCCCGATCTGCGAAGGGTCGAGGGAAACTGGCGCTTCGATTCCGAACTTCGACCAACGATCAGTGGCAACCGCGCTTTCCAGGATGCGAACCTGAATCGAATCATCAACTCGAGGAATCAATTGCTCGTCGGCCAGATACAGGGCGTAGCTCAGGTGCTGCTCCTCGTCAAAGAGATCCCACGCCGGGATTGTCAAGGCGTAGAGTGCGCCATGCATGACAGCGAACAGCAATACGGCGACAAAGATCGCACGGCCGCGCGTCCCGAGATCTGTGACCGGGTCACGCACCGGGCTGCTTATCTCTCAGCGGCTGAATCAACTTCCAGATCATCCAGAATGAAATCGCGGTGAATAGCGAACGGAACACGCCAAAGAACTGCCTTGGCTCGATTCTGGCGGCGATCGCCTCGTACGGATCCGGAAGGCTCGCGACACGATCACCGATCGCCGGTCTCAATAGCTCCCAGGCCGTCCAGGACCCCCACTGCATGAAGTAGACCAACAACGCCAGGATCTGGATTCCGTGATAGACGAGCATTCGATTGTTGGTGGCGATCGTCAGCGCAAGAAAGGGCACAATCCAGATCGACCAGTGCGGGTGAAAAAACGTCAGGGCAAAAAGCAGGAGAAACACCGCCGCGCCGGCTGTCGGGTACTCGGACGGCCTAAGGTCACGTTCGCTAATCCAAAGCAGGCCAAGAATGTAGAAAACGGGGAAGAGAAAGATGAAATCGTCGAAGCGTAGCCGGATATCGGCATCCAACCAGTTCTGGAAGTGTTCGTGGGTGTTGAGTATCTCCAATGTCGGGCTCTCACCGGTAGCGGCAATGCCGAGCAATTCGACGCCGGCCCACAGACCGATGAGAATCGCGACCGCCGCGGCAAGCTGCCGCCTGGAGCGCCTGAATGCGATGAGATAATAGGGAGCCAGGACAATTGGAAAGAATCGCATCAGGGTCGCCAGACCCAGGAGCAAGAGGCCCATGAGCCGTCCGGCATCGGTTGATCGGCGCGCGGCCAGAAGGGACAGAAGTACGAGCAGTATTGCCAGCACATCGTGGCGGCCGAACATTGCCGTTGCGTAAATCACAAGCGGATTGAGCAACCAGAATGCGGCAACCGCGAAACGTCGTGCCGGTTCGACGAGAAGCGTGAGCACGTATGCGCAGGCAAGGTCCGCGACGACGTACGGCATCTTCATCAGGAAGATGGCCCGATGGACGTATTCGTATTCCATGAACCCCCGGTAATCGGCCATGCTTGCCCCGACGCCAGCCTCGGACGCCGTCGGTGACCAGATCCCGGCACTATCCGGGAGCAAAGGGCGAATCATCAACAACCAGACATTATGAACAGTCTGCACCACGAGCTGGCCGGTCCAACCAAACCACTCGCCGTCATAAGCAGCTTCAGCCGCTCGCGAGTAGATTTGGTACGCATCCATATGGAGTGTGAACGGCATAACGATCAGGCGGACGAGTATCGCGACCGTCCAGAGAACCATCCAACGATTGCGCCTGAACATCGGGGGCGTCATCTCAGGCGAACCGGACGGCGAAACGACGCACGAGGCGCACAATTGCCAGCGCCAGCGGCAGCGCCGCAACGAGCAACACACGCTGGATGATCGCCAGCGTGAGCAGTTCCCCGGGCGTAGCCACGGTGACCGTCGCCAGGGCAACGATCACCGCTTCCCGAACACCAACCCCGCCCGGGACAGGCGCGAGCATTCCGGCCAGAATCGGCACCGTTGCGATTGCCACGATATCAATGAGCATCATCGGGATACCCAGCGCCCAGAAGAGGAGCGCCACGACCAGTATCTGGAGGAGCAAGTACAGTATCGACAGCGCGATGACTTCAGATCTATTGACCTGGCGGCCCATTTGACCCGCCGATGACATCATCTCCCGAACCTTGCGGAGCGCGCCAAGCCGCCAGGCGACAACGAGCCCTACAACGGCAATTCCGATTACGGCGCCAATAACGATGAGCGCAGTCAGCCCTTGCAACGGTGAGGTGACGTCACTGAAGGCTGAAGGGCCGATGATGAGAATCACGACGAGCGAGGTTAGCGCCATCATGCCCAGATCGAGCGTGTGCTCGAACGCAATCGCCAACGCCGAGAGCCGGTAAGGTATCGAGCGGGTTTGGTTGGCCAGCAGCGCCTTCGCTGATGCTCCAACGAATCCAGGGCTAGCGTAGTTGAGCAGGGCCGAGCTCACCGTGATTTCTGACGCCTCGCCAATGGACAGATGTTGGTCGAGGGAACGCATCACGACCTTCCAGCGCCAGGCATGAATGATGGGCAACACGATCCCGGCACAAACCACGAAGATCAGCGGGATCAACTCTGCGCCCCGCAGGCCATTCCAGGCATCTTCCAGGATACCGGTCAACCACAGCGCAGCGATCGCGATGACCAGTCCAACCCAGAACGCGATGCCGGTGAGATTGCTCTTCAGACGCTTCAGCACCCTATTGCAACCTGTCCTAGCACCTCACCCATCAACGCCATTAGCCTCTCTTCCGAGGCGTAACCCTGCCATGCATCTCGTCCGTTTGATCCAAGTTTCCGGCGCAGCGCAGGGTCATCCGCAAGCTGAATGAGCGCGCTGGCGAGCGCGGGCCCATCGCCAGGCGGGACCAGCAGCGCCGAGTGGCGATGTTTGAGTAGACGCTCGACGGCGGGGCTCTCACGGGTCACGACTGGAACCGCGCAAGCAAGAGCCTGGTGAACTTTGTTCGGTATCACTCGCGCCGCTTTCGTCCCACTGCTGAACACCCCGAGAGCAACATCGGTGCGGCGTAGCCGGTCACCGAGCGCACTGTAGGGTAGCCAATCCGTCCACTTTATGCCGCCAGGGCCGGAGCGGCCAGCAATCTCACGTGCTTTCTTGTACTCTTGCCCGTGTCCAATCATTTCGAATCGAATGTCCGGGCGAGCTTGCTCGAGAAGCGCCGCAGCATGCACGATCGTTTCCACTCCGTGTAACGGAATGAATTTGCCATAATACAAAACGTCAAGCCCAGCTCGCGCCGGATCGTCAGAGCCTTTAGAGGGGAAGAATATGCGCTCGTCGACACCAACCGGAAACACCAGAATCCGGGACCGCTCAATACAAAACTGGTCACACACGAACGCTGCGTTTTCCTCGGTGTCAACCAGTACCAGATCCGCCAGCTTCAGTGAAGCGCGATCGATCCAGCGAATCACCGATACCGGAAGCCCTCCGCGCACCAGCTTACGATCTTCAATGATCGTGTCGGTGAGTGTCACCAGAGGATTGAATATGACCGGTTTGTTTAGGGCGCGGGCCACCGGTCCGACGACCAGCATGTCGATCTGTCCGGCGTACCCGACCGCCAGGGCATCACAACGGAGCATTCGAAGACCAACGTCGAGGGGCAATAGGAATCTGCGAATGGCTTCCTCGAAGAGCGGGCGAATGATCTTCCTATCCAGACGGCTGGAAGTCCTGTCCAAGGTTGTGGCGCGCGCCGCTACCCGTTCGATTCGAACTCCGGCTCGCTTGAGGACGCGAATGATGTCAGTA
This sequence comes from uncultured Chloroflexia bacterium, assembly GCA_963709995.1. GTDB lineage: Bacteria > Chloroflexota > Chloroflexia > Thermomicrobiales > CFX8 > JAUIIK01. The sequence continues at coordinate 115,175 of CAVPYN010000017.1, forward strand.
TTGCGAGGGTAACCAGGATCATAAGATGCGACGTAGCATATGGAGCGTCGCAAAGGTTCACCTGCCATCTTCACCGGTAAGAGTCGCCCGCCACGCACACAGGACCTGCCAACTTCCCACACCACTGCCGGACGCACACATCCAGCAGTCCGGCGACATCGGCACAAGGATACGCATTTGGAGGGTTCTCAATCTGACCAGTTAACAGCCAGGCTCGGACCCCTAGGATGACCACGCTCGTCCAGAAGGAATCCGCCCCAGACACGAGTGGCGTCGCTTCCTGATCCAGGAGCGATGCACTCCGGCTACTCTAATTCCAGAATCTGGAGCAGAATTGCCCGGGTCGTCAGCGCGATCCGCGGCCGGTGGCCGCATCGCCAACCGCGTGATTGAGAATACGGGTGCCAGATTGCGATGATCCGCATCGCGAGAGACGCCCGGTGACATTGGGAGGTTGTTGAGTGCGGCAGGTTGCAGTCGAGAAGTTAGACATTTCAAGGTATGCCGCCGTCGCTGGCGACGACCAGATCGAAACTCTGCTCGATCTCGCGAGCGCGATGCGCGGAAAGCGCATCGTGCACCTGAATGCCACGCCTGCCGGCGGGGGAGTGGCCGAGATACTGAAGTCGGAGATTCCGCTCTTGCGCTCGCTCGGCATCGACGCCGAGTGGTGGACGCTGGAAGCCGGCAGCGAGTTCTTCTCAATCACGAAGCGCCTGCATAACGGGATGCAGGGGGAGATCGTTGAGATTTCGGACGAAGATTGGACGATCTATCTCGATTGCCAGCAGCAGAACGCTGCCGGTATGCCGGAAGCCGATCTCGTCATCCTGCATGACCCGCAACCAATGGCGATCGCTTCGATGGCGCACCAGCGCGCCCCAGCGTGGATATGGAGACTCCATGTCGACTCCTCGTCACCAGACCAACGCATCTGGAAACGCTTGAGGCCACAACTCGATCCGTTCGACGCGGCCGTGTTCACGCTAGGCATCTTTGCACCGCCAGACATCCCGCGAGAAAAACTCCATATCATCGCCCCGGCAATCGACCCACTCACGCCGAAGAATCGCTCGCTTCCCTACTCCCTCGCCATCGACGCGATTGCGCGCATAGGAATTGATCCCGGCCGCCCTCTGATGTCCCAGGTCTCCCGGCTCGACATCTGGAAGGATCCATGGGGAGTGATCGACGCCTACCGGGTTGTCAAGACCAAGGTCCCACGCGTGCAACTCGCCCTTCTCGGCGTCATCGAAGCACAGGATGATCCCGAGGCGTACGGCGTGTATGAAAGCGTGTTGAACTACGCGGCATCCGACCCGGATATCTTCGTTTTCGTCGATCCTGGCGACATTGGCGCCCGCGAGGTCGCGGCTGTTCAGACGCTTTCCCAGGTCGTCTTCCAGAAGAGCAAACGCGAAGGATTTCGGTCTGTCCGTTACCGAAGCCCTCTGGAAGTCAAGCCCGGTCGTCGCTGGCAGGGCCGGAGGAATCCCACTCCAGATCCTGCCCGGAACTGGTGGCTTTCTCGTCGAGTCACCTGACGAAGCCGCCGAACGAGCGATCCACATCCTGGACGATCCACCGCAAGCACGGGTTCTTGCAGCTCGCGGGCGGACGCACGTTCAGCAGAACTTCCTCATTACGCGGCTGATCGAGGAAGAACTCAGACTGTGCCGTGATGTCCTCAGCTTGTGACCCGTTGACATGTAAGCGCAAGCTTACGTATAATCACGGCTATGACAACTGTTGACGTATTCCAGGCAATCGCACATCCAGCCAGACGCCAGATTCTCGATTCTCTTGTGTCGGGCGAGGTATCCGCTGGAGAACTTGCCGCGCCATTCGCGATGAGCCGGCCAGCTGTCTCACAGCACTTGAAGGTCCTGCGGGAAGCCGGGCTCGTCATCGAACGACGAGAGGGCCGCCACCGGCTCTATCGCATTGATCCGGCGCCACTCCAGGAAGTGCACGAATGGCTGGAAATCTACGACAACTTCTGGCGCGACCGGCTCGACGCGCTGGGCAGTTATCTTGAGGATCGTCATGACGGAACGTGACGCGATCGTCCACGAGATGGTGTATCCGCACCCGATTGAACTGGTGTGGGAAGCAATCACCCAACCGGAGCAGATCGCATCCTGGTTGATGACGAGTAACTTCAACGCCGAGGTTGGACATCATTTCACCTTCTTCGACCATGAACCGTGGCCCGACGGCCAAATCCTCGATATCCATTGTGAGGTCATCGCCTGCCAGCCGCCGCATCGCCTTTCCTACACATGGGCAAGCCCACCCAAGCTTGGGAAGACGCTCGTCAGTTGGCAACTCGAAGAGATCGATGGCGGAACACGAGTATGTCTGACGCACAGCGGATTCGCGCGCCATGGCAAAGCCGGAAGCGAAGCCGTGGACGTGCTCGAGCAAGGCTGGGGCGGCCTGCTTCGAGAGGAACTGTGGGAGCATCTCCAGGCTCGCGCTTTAGCCCGCAATCCCGAGTCGTATGCGGGCCACAAGCGAGATTCGCACAATAGAGAGGGACGACCATGATTACGCATGTGAACGTCGTGACTGTCCACGTCTACGACCAGGAAAAGGCGCTGGAGTTCTATCGGGACAAACTGGGGTTGAGCGTCGTTTCGGACGCGGAGATAGGCGACGGAACCCGGTGGATCGTCGTAAAGCCACCCCAGGGTGAGACGGCAATAACCCTCTACAAGCTTCCCGGCCACGCGCCGGGACAATTTCCGATCGGCTCCCACCATCCGATCGTCCTTGCAGTGGATGACATGGACCGGACCTATCAGGAGCTCATGGCGAAGGGTGTCGAATTCAGCCATCCCCCATTCGAGTCCGGTCCGGGCGCAAAGACCGCGATGTTTCTCGATGCGGACAACAACGAACTTATCCTGTCGGACACGTAGTCCGATCAAGCACCTCGGAAGGACCGGCAATGATCAACAGCATCGACGCCATCAGCATCGTCGTTTCAGATCAGGACTCTGCCCTGAAGTTCTAACGCAACACACTTGGATTTCAAGTTCGCATGGACGCTGTGATGGGAAACGGTATGCGTTTTCTCATGGTTGCGCCGCCAAAGGGACAGAGTGGGATCGTGCTCTTTCCCGCAGGCGGGGACACGAATGCCGGCGGATCGTTCTGCACGGTTTTCGCGACTGACAACTGCGAATCCACGTATGCGGATCTCCCAGAAAAAGGGGTTCATTTCATCGAGAAACCAACTCCTCAGGAGTGGGGCGGCATCCAGGCGCAGTTCACCGATCCCGATGGGAACCACTTCATCCTTATCGAGATCCCCGAACAGATGCGGGCTGGGGATGTTGCCTGACCGGCAGGATCAGTCCCGCCAGGCTGGACTGCAAACGGGGAGCCAGCCTCCTCAGCACTGCGATGCGCACTAGAATGGCAGCCGGGAACCACGATAGAGAGAGCCAATGCCAATGCCCCGCATCGTAGCAATCAATGAAGCCGTCGTGCCAATCAAGTCAACTCTTCGTAACGCGTTCATCAGCTTTGACCAGATGACCGCCTCGGTCGTCGCGATCGTCACCGATGTTGATCGCAATGGATCCCCGGTCGTCGGATATGGTTTCAACTCGAACGGGAGATACGCTCCGTCCGGACTCCTCAGAGAACGATTCATCCCGCGATTGCTCGAAGCGGATCCGGCAAGAATCGCCGATGCGTCAGCCTCAAACCTCGATCCCCACCGTGCGTGGGATGTCATGATGACCGGAGAGAAACCGGGTGGGCACGGCGAACGATCGGTGGCCGTCGGCGTTCTGGACATGGCGCTCTGGGACGCAGTGGCGAAGATCGAGGAAAAGCCCCTGCATCAGCTGCTCGCCGAGCGCTACGGGAATGGCCAGCCAGCTGACCGTGTATGGATCTACGCCGCTGGTGGTTACTACGAGCCAGGCAAGGATACGGCAGCACTATGTGAGGAGATTCAGGGCTACCTCGACCTTGGATACGACACAGTCAAGATAAAGATCGGCGGCGCTTCTCTCGACGAAGACCTGCGCCGGATAGAAGCCGTCGTCAATCTCGTTGGCGACGGTGCGCGACTGGCCGTCGATGCCAATGGCCGCTTTGGCCTGGACGATGCGCTGCGCTATGCCGGGGCGATTGCTCCTTACAACCTGCGCTGGTACGAAGAAGCTGGCGACCCCCTCGACTACGAGCTTCAAGCGCGGCTCGGCCAGCACGTATGCGCCACCACTTGCGACCGGAGAGAATCTCTTTTCGATGCAGGATGCGCGCAATCTCGTCCGCTACGGCGGTATGCGTCAGGACCGCGACATCCTGCAATTCGACCCAGCGCTGTCCTACGGACTGGTCGAGTACTTCCGGACGATTACGATGCTGGAGGAGAACGGATGGTCACGCCGCCAGTGCGTCCCCCACGGGGACCACCAGTTTGCGTTGAGTATCGCCGCGGGGCTCGGACTGGGAGGCAACGAGTCCTATCCGGACGTGTTCCAGCCATTCGGCGGCTTTGCTGATACCGAGGCCGTCATTGATGGCTACGTCACCTTCCCTTCGAGACGCCCGGGGTCGGATTTGAAGACGAAGGCCAATCTCTGGGCCGTCATGCAACCGCTCGGGCGCTAATCACACCCTCAACGAACGCCAATCAGAATAGCGTCAGTGCTATTTCCCGATACAAAACCGGCTGAAGATCTCATCGAGCACCGCCTCGCTGACGTGTTCACCGGTGATCTCCCCGACGGCATAGAGCGAAACGCGCACATCGACGGCGATCAGGTCGAGGGGCAAGCCTGCCCGCCTCGCCGCCAGCCCTGCACGAGAGGCTGACAATGCCCTGCGCAAGGCGTCGAACTGCCTGGCTGTGACGAGGGCAGGCCGGGTTTCGACATCCGTTCGTCCAATCGCCACATTGTGCAGGGCTTCGGTCAACTCGCCGAGCCCTTCCCTGGTTACGGTCGAAAGCGACACGACCGGCAGCGACGGATCCAGCGACAGATGTTCAGGTTAAGCCGTGGCGGCAGGTCGCTCTTGTTCAAGGCGTAGACGATTCCACCAGGATCGAGGCGCTCGTCGACGAGCGCCATGACCTGACGATCAGCAATACTCAACGACTCCGAGCGATCCAGGACGACAACGACCAGGGTGCTGGTTGTCAACGCGTGCCGGGAGCGTTCCACACCAATAGCCTCGACGACATCGGCGGTCTCGGTGATTCCGGCGGTATCGAGCAATGTAGCCGGTATCCCCTTCAGCGTCGATCGCCTCAGACACCACATCCCGCGTCGTCCCGGCAATCGACGTGACAATCGCCCGTTCCTGGCCCAGGAGCGCGTTGAGCAGGCTTGATTTGCCGACGTTGGGTCGACCAACAATAGCGATCTGAACACCCTCCCGATAGAGCAAGTCCGGTTTGAGCGGATTCCACCACATCGTTGAGAGCGTCGACGATACATTGAAGGGCAGCGTCGATGTCCAGATCAGGAATCTCGTCATCAGGAAAGTCGGCGGCGGCGTCGAGATACGCCAGTGTTTCAACAAGGGGTCGCGAGCCGGATGTAGCCGCTCGGTCATGCGGCCCGCGAATTCACCAATCGCGAGGTCGAGCGATCGGCCAGTCTGCGCGCTGACGATCCCGGCGACCGCTTCCGCCTGGCTCAGATCGATCCGCCCGTTGAGGAACGCTCGAGGGTGAATTCACCTGGTTCCGCAAGTCTCGCGCCTAGCCGCAAGGCAAGATTGAGCACCATCGCACGGGCGACGTTGCCACCGTGACTGTGGATTTCGACGACATCTTCGCGGGTGTAGCTCCGCGGGGACTGCATCCAGACCATCAGCACTTCGTCTACGACGCGCCGCTCGCGGATCGACGATCGACCCGTAGTTCATCCGATGGCTCTCGAAGTCTCCGGAGCGGGAATGCGAATGCCTGAATCTTCGACTGCCGAAAGAGTCGTCAGTGCGATCGCCAGTGCATCCGGCCCACTGAGGCGCACGATGCCGACGCCGCCTTCGCCGGGCGCGGTGGCAATCGCCGCGATCGTGTCGGATACATCGGCTAGCGCCGGGAAGCTTCGACTTCGACTCCGTGTTACGATCCTCGGCAACGTTGGGATAGCGACGTCCCACGACCTGTAATCGACAGGGAAGCTGCCGAGGCCGAAGCGAGATTCAGGCTGCGCAGGAGCGGTTCTCGGCGACCGCGCATCAGGAACAGCATCGCTGCGAAGACATCGCCAGCCCCGGTTGTGTCGACGCGTTCGCCGGGATAGCCTGACACCTCCGTGACGCGCCCTCGATCAATAGCAGTTGCTCCGCGGCGACCGCGAGTCACGACGGCGAGTCCCGGGCGACTCACGACATCGTAGGGTTCCCTCAGATCCATCAACTCGTCGGCAGGAGACGACCATCGAGTCAAACCGCGCGCAATCTCCGGGTTCAAGTGCAGGGTTTCATGGCGCACCCGCGACGGCAGATGTTGCAGACCAGCGTCGCAGCCAGCCCTGTGGCGTTACGCCGAGGAAACCGGAGAAAGGCGAGCAGAGACCGCGTGGATCCAATTCCTGAGCCACAGGCGCGATGTGCATCGTCTCGGCGGCGCGCCAGTCAGGCGGCAGTCCGCTCAGGTCGATCTCTGCGCCCCGGGCATGCAATGTCTGCACCCTGCGATCGACGACTTCGTCGTTCGTGAACGTGGTCGTCGCTCGGGAGGCCTGAATGATCAGTTCGACCTCACCAGAGACAGCTTCTAGTTCCTGCCTCACGGTGCGTGGCAGGTCGTCGATAGTTGCCGCTGGTCAGCACGCCAGCGCGAAATCCCGCGCGGGCTACGGTCAGGGCGGCATAGATCACCGATGCCGCCCAGCGACATGGCCCCAGGGCATCCTGTCAATTGTGAAGTGACCGATGGCGACGAAGTCGGGTGCGCCAGCGCTACCGCGCAGATTCATGGGCTCTCCATCGCCTTTGCTATATCTAGTTCGGCGTAATCGTCACGCGTCGTTGCGGCTCGTCGCCGCTCGACTCGGTTGACACGTCCGGTTGGTTTTGCAGCGTCAGGTGAACGACGCGCCGTTCGTTGGGCGGCATCGGTTCTAGAGAGATTGCCCGGCGATTCCTGGCGACCTGCCGTCCGACACGTTCGGCCAACCCGATAAGCGATTCTTCTCGACGAATTCGATAGCCCTCGACATCGACGATCGCGCGTACCCAGTCATCCGTTTGGCGATTGAGCAGAAGATTGATCAGATATTGGAACTGGCTCAAGTTCTCGCCGCGTCGCCCTATCAGCAAACCGAGATCGTTGCCCATGATGTCGATGAACACTGTCGGAGGGTCATCAGCGCCGACGGGCATCACCGAGGGGTTATCGACAGCTACGACATCTGCCTCAACGTTCATCATCTCCAGCAATTCAGAAACGAGATCTTTGGCCAACTGCTCGTACTCTTCGAGCGCATCGTCGGCCACCGTCTGGCGCGACACCGGTTCCGGCTCTGGCCGCACACGAGCGCCTTTACGCGTCACCCGCAATAGCACTTCGCCGTCACCGTAGAAGTCGTTTTCGATCTCGGCCAGGACTTCGACGGTTACATCCTCAGATCTCGCACCGAGTTGCTCCAGAGCGAGTCTGAGAGCTTCGTCACGTGATTTCGCCTGAATATCAACACTAGATCGTCGATCCATTGTCCATTCTCAATTTCACGTTGTCGCGGGCCACAACTCGAACAGAGAACGCTGACGGGTGAAATTGCTAGTCTGATGTAGTCGCGTCCCCGGATCTGCGTCGCTTGCCACGTCTGCGTACCTGACCTCCGGACGCGGTGAGGGTCACCACGCCATCGGGCAGATCTTCCTCGTCCGCCTCTATATCCTCAACGATCGCTCGCCTGCTGGCTCGCTGAAAGTTTTGCCTTTTCTTCTTGTCGTTTTTGCAGATCGTCCGTCTTCTTCTGCATCCATCCGAAGAATCCGCCTAATTCAGCCGGGCCGCTATCCGCGCCGGCCGCTCCCTCTGGTGCGGGTTTCGGCCGTCCCAAACGCCGATTTTCGGGCAGTTCCGGAAGCCAGGGAAACCAGTCCTTGAGCGAGCCCCAACCGGTGATGAACCATTGCTGCAGGACCGAGTAGAGACTCTGGACAGCCCAGTAAATCACCACTCCAGCCGGGAAGTTCCATCCAAAGAAGACGACCATCAGCGGCATGAAGTTCATCATCGTCTGCATCATCGCCTGCTGCGGATCGCGGACTTGCCCCTGATTGGCCGGTCGGGACATGCGCATCTGGATGAACTGGAAAACACCGGCCAGGATCGCGATCGGTACGATGGGGATGAAGAGAAGATCCCAGTGATCGGCTGCGCCGAGATCCTGAATCCAGAGGAATCCTTCGGCAAAATGACCGTCGCGAGTTGTCGAAAGCTCACGAATTGCGAAGAAGAGAGCAAAGAACACAGGCATTTGGGCGATCATCGGCAGACAACCGCTGGCAGGATTGACTCCGTGTTCGGCATACAGTTTGAGCGTTTCTTCGGAAATGCGTTGGCGATCTTTGCCGTAGCGCTTCTGAAGATCTTTTATCTTCGGTTGTAGTTCCTGCATTGCCATCGTTGAACGGACGGACTTGATGGTAAGAGGAAGCAGGATTGTCTTCACGACGAGGGTAAAGATGACGATCGCGAGCCCGGCACTGCCGGTGTAATCGGCAAGGAACGTCAAGCACCACTCGATCAGTTGAACAAATTGATTCCAGGGTCCGAGAATGGTATCGAACATGTTGGAAGGGAATCCTCTCGGAAATCGGTTCAATAGCCTCTAGAGGCTACGTACAGTTAGGTGTTCGGATAGGCCCAAACAGAGGGCATCGCGAGTGTAGCAACACCGATCGTCACGGACCTGCAAATTCGCCTCGATGATACCCCAACCGTGGCTATATGAACTTCCCTCAGCTCTCATCCGAACCGATGGCTGATCAAGCACAACCAAGCCTGCTTTCCGGAGCACCGCTTAGGGCTTCGTCGATGACCTTCGACGATGTCGACGGTTGACACGATTGCGGGCAATGAAGACGACGTCATACCCCTGGCGGAGTCGCGGATGAAGTTGCGAGTTGACTCGCGCATGAGACGTTTCGCACGATTGCGAGCGACAGCGCTTCCGACTCTACTTCCGACCGCGAAGCCGTACCGGTTTTCTGCAAGATCATTGGCGAGGACGACGGCAACACGCTGCGATCATTCCAACTCCTGCCCTCGATCGGCGCGTTCGAATTCGATTGGACTTCGCAAGCGCAGTTCACGTGCGATCATTGTCGGCAGCAATCACTGAAACCAGAAGCCCAACGCGACGCGTGGGCTTCAATGACAATTTCGATTCCAAGCCGCTAGCGCTTGTTCGTCGGCTTGAACTCGGTGCTCACCGACAGTTTCACGCGGCTCTTGCGCCGACGCGATGCAAGGACGCGGCGGCCACCCTTTGTCTGCATGCGATTCAAGAAGCCGTGCTTGCGCTTCCGTGGGATTCTTCGCGGTTGGTATGTTCTCTTTGGCACGTCTCAACCCTCTCTGGTCGTGTTGACACCCGCAACAGACGATGCCGCCGCCGCCGGCCAGGCAAGTCATAAGCTACGGTGACGCGCCTCTATGTCAATATGCGTCAAGTGAGGTTGCGTTCCACCGGCGTGGGGCTACTATGCGCGCCTCAGAATCGGATCAGGAAGGATCAAGAATGAGAATCGCACTGGGCGGGGTAATCCATGAAACGAACACGTTTTGCGCCGGGCTAGACGCCGGCCAGCGACTTTCGTCAATGTGGGCAGGAGATTGTCGATACTCATACCGGCGTGCGCACCTATCAAGGCGGTGTGATCGAAGCCGTGCTCGCAACGGCTATGAACTGGTACCGATCTTCGTTGCAAACGCGACGCCCTCGGCGACGATCGCTCGCGACGCCTACGAAAGTTTGCGTGATCGCTTACTGGATGGCATTCGAGATGAGGGTCCATTCGACGCCGTCTGTCTCACCTTCCACGGCGCTGGAGTCGCGGACGGCTACGACGACATCGAAGGTGACATCGTTCGCCGGACGCGCGAGATCGTCGGAGCGGAAACTCCTATCGTCGTAACTCTCGATCTGCACGGGAACATGACGCAGAAGATGGTGCAACACGCCGATCTGTGCCTACCCTGCCATTTCTACCCCCACATCGACATGTATGAACGCGGACAGGAGGCGATCGATAGTCTCTCCGCCATCGTCAGTGGCGATCTCAAGCCAACTTCACATCTCACGATCCTCCCGATGGTGATCTCGACGACGACTTCCAACCTACCGCCGGTCAGTCAGATCAACGACCTGTGTTTCGAAAAAGAGGAAGAACCCGGCGTGGTCGACTGCGCTATCAACCACGGATTCGCACCAGCCGATATCCCACAGATCGGCATCACGATTCTGACGACGACGAACGACGATCCCGATCGAGCCCGTGAGATCGCGAATGATGTCGCCCGGACGATCTGGAACCGCCGGGACGAGTTTCCGCATACGCTGCGGTCTGCCGAAGAAGCGATCGCCGCGGCGCTGGCCGCCGAGGGCAAGCCGGTGATTTTGAATGAAGCATCGGACAATCCGGGAGGTGGCGGACCCGGCGACGGCACCCATTTGCTGCGAGCGATGCTCGATGCAGGTCTGGACGACGCCATATTCGGACATATCTGGGATCCTGAGGTTGCCGAACAAGCGCACGAAGCGCGACCCGGCGCGACCATCAGCGTTCGGCTCGGCGGAAAGCACGAGGAGTTGCATGGCGAGCCGATTGAAGCGACAGCCTATGTGAAGTGCGTCAGCGACGGGCGGTTCATCCAGCAATCGCCGATGGGGCAGGGGTCGAGCGTCGACCTCGGAAAGATGGCGCGTCTCCAGATCGACGGCATCGACGCGCTGGTCTCATCTCGCCGTGCCCAGACCCTCGACCCGGAGGTGTTTCTGCTGCATGGGATCGATGTGATGCGCTACAAGATCGTTGCGATCAAGTCGAGCGCCCATTTCCGGGCCGGGTTCGAGCCGATCGCTGACGCGATCATTCAAGCCGACACACCGGGCCTGAATTCCGTCGACATCTCCACGTTCACCTACCATCGAGTGAACCGGCCCCTCTGGCCGCTTGACCCGGAGATGACCTGGAACGCGTAGTGCGGACAACGGGCGGCGGGACTTCATCTCGCCGCCCTCCGGTCATGCCTTCGACGCAAAGAACACGAGAATCTGGAGATCTTCGGTTATTGAATGGAATCGGTGGTCGTCTCCAGCTTCCACATAGATGATCGAACCAGGGCCAACCGAGATGTCCTCGCCGGACGCGACGAATCGACCAGCACCTCGAATCACGTAGTAGACCTCATCCTCATCATGCGGTGCCTGGGGATCAGGTTCGCCAGCAGGAACGACATAGATTCCACAATTCAGTGAAGGCACGCGCAAAAACTCGTGATACAGCTTTCCGCTAGAGGCATGCTCTGCCGCCAACGCATCAAGCTCGAACGAATGCATCATCTACCAACTCCAGTCCTGTTGAATTCGGGGCGCCACTTCTGGATTTTGATCTCGAACACGAACGAGCGGCCGGAAAATTGCGACCGCTCGTCGGGGAGGGAGGAGGAGAATATGAGCCTCGAAGAACGATATGGAGAACCACTGTCCCGGGGGAAGACATTGACTTCGTTCATCGATGCAATCCCATTCTCACCTGAATCGCGGACGAGCTGAATGCCCCATTGGGTTGATTCATCGAATTTGAGAGAGCCAGCCTGGACCAGTACTTCTGGTCCAGGCTCACTAGCTACCGCGGGGGCAACGCCTCAAAGAGCTTTTCGATGTCTTGCGTCGTGTTGTAAAAGAAGGGAGAGACTCGCACACATCCGCCACGGAGTGACACGGAGATCTTTCTCCCGGCCAGATCCTCGACAAGACTCGCGTTGCGATCCTTGTCGCCGCTGGTGAACGTCACGATCTGGGATCTGTGAGCGGGAGATCGATCGGATACGACCTCGTATCCGGCATCTCCCAGCCCATCCACCAGAAAGTCCGCCAACCGGGTGGTCTGCTCGGCAATCGCGGCTGGGGTCGCCTCCCGGAGCATCGTCAACGATGCTCTCATCGCCGTAAGAGACAGGATGTTGGGTCCACCAGTCTGATAGCGTTCGGCAGTGTCGCGGAGATTCAGCTTCCAGTTCTGATCTTCGTCGCCTGCGGTGACTGAGAGACGGCCAACGTAGGTCGGATAAATGCGTTCAACCGCGCCCTTGTTGAAGACGACGACGGCGTTGCCGAAACTCGACAGCAACCACTTGTATCCATGCGCCGCTATCGCCGTGACCCCTGTTTCTTCCAGATCGATTGGATGCGCGCCAAGCGCTTGCGTGCAATCGACAAAAAGCTCGATTCCTTTTGAAGTGCAGAGTTCGCCGAGCGCTTTCAGGTCGTTTCGGAATCCGTCCTGCCACTCGATATGCGAAATCGCGACGGCCCGTGTGCGATCGTCCATCGCAGCCTCGAACAGAAGCAGGTCTGTTCGCCCATCGCTGTTTCGCTCGATGAACCGCATCTCGACGCCTTTGCGCTCGAGATTGAGGAACGGATAGACGACCGAAGGAAACTCCTGGCGCGGCATCAGGATATTGTCGCCCGGCTGCCATTCCAGGCCATTCGCCAGAAGGTTCATGCCGTCAGCGAGCGAACCGACGAATGCGACGTTCGAAGCGCTTCCTCCAGCGAGTTCGGCGATGCCTTCGCGAACCTCGCGGATGACTGTTGCGCTGTAATCGCTCGACACATCTGGTGGACTCCCCCACGACTCCGCATAGCGCTTCACCGCCTCAATCGTTCGGGTGGGGAATGGCCCGTGGGCTGCATGATTAAGGTATGCCCACTCCTCTGTCAGTGGGAATTCACTACGATAGCTGACAACATCGACTGTCGCGGTCATCTTTCAACCTCCTCCTAGGGAATCGTTGGCTCGACACCGGCTATCGTAACAATGATGCGATGTCGCGAGCGAAACTGGAACGACCCTGGCTCGGGATAGAATAGCTAGACAATCTTCGGTATTCGGGCTGAATTGACGGAGTAGGGACGGGCTCGTGTGAATCCAACGTGCAGCGGACTGCGGCAGTTTCCAAAGGCCATCTTCTTCGATCTCGACAACACCATTTGCGATCATCGGACCTCACTCAGGATACGCCTCGATTACGCGTTCGAGATAGCCTTGCCTGACCCTCAGCAGCGCGCGATGGCGGTCGAGTCGTCGGTCCGTATCGTGACGGACGGGACTGACCACTTCCCGGAGCTTCTCGACCAGTTCGATGTGCGTCGCCCGGAAGCGATAGAAGAATCCGTCGCGAGATATAGATCCGACCGCTACCGTGGCCTGGCGCTATTCGATGATGCGCTGGAGGCTCTTGAAACTGCTAGAGAGACGTTTATCATCGGAATGATCACAAATGGCCCAACCGATATTCAGCAACCGAAGATCGATCTTCTGGAGATCGAACACCTGTTTGATTTCACACTGATCTCTGAAAACACCGGATTCTGGAAGCCGGATCCACGCATCTTTGAACTGGCGCTTGAAACGGCAAAGGTACCGGCTCATCTGGCGGTCTACGTTGGGGATTCGCCGAATCACGACGTCATGGGAGCACAGGCGACGGGCATCCCAGCGGTCTGGATGAATCGCTTTGGCCAGCGCTGGACGGGCGGCTCCCCTCCGGATCTGGAGGTCAGAAGCTTGAGCGCCTTTACTCAGCATCTGGCTGAGGTGAATCGTTGACTTTGCGCGGCCAGGATGAGGCTCTGCCAACCCAACGTCGTGCACATCTCCGAGCGGGGCGTGCCCATCGCGGCCTGCGGCCACGAATCGTACCGGTATAATCAGTATAGTGGGTTCCTGACGCAGGCCCGGCGTCGCAAGATTCAACCATCGTAATCAACGATACATTGCCAGGCAGCATGCCTCGGGAGCAACGACGAAAGACGCAGAAAAGCGAGGATTGTGGATGATTCGCCGCATAAAGCTGGCACACGAGATGGGATATTGCTGGGGGGTCCGGCGCGCGTTGGACATTATTCAAGACGCTGGTGATCCAACTGATCCGGTCGCGACAATCGGAGATGTGATTCACAATCCACAAGTTGTGGATCGCCTCCGCTCCAAAGGCGTCCAGACGAGCGACACGATCACCAATGCGGCGCAATCGGGATACAAGCGGGTGGCGATCACCGCCCACGGTGCGGGCCCCCACATGGCGAACGAGGCCGCCGAACACGGAGTCGCCCTCATGGACACGACCTGCCCGTTGGTTACCAAGGTCCAACGGCTGGCCCAGAAATTGGTGAAGCAGGGCTATTCGATCGTCGTCTACGGGGACTCATATCATCCTGAAGTCAAAGGCATTATCGGTTGGTCCGGCACAACCCGCGCGTATCCCGCCAAGAAGTTGGCCCACCTTCCATGGACGGGGCCGCGCGGATCGAAGAATCTAGATGAGGAGATCCCACCCCGGAAAGTGGCTGTCGTGTCCCAGACAACGAAGAACACCGACGAGTTTCTCGCGTTTTGCAGTGAGCTTGCGACATGGGTGCTGCCCGAAGGTGGCGAACTGCGGATCTGCAACACGATCTGCGAACCCACGTATAGCAGGCAGAATGCGCTGAAGGATCTGGCACGGGAGGTCGATCTTATCCTCGCAGTCGGCGGCAAGAAGTCCTCGAACACCGCCCGGCTCGCGGAAGTGGGGATACAGCTCGGCGTCCAGAGTTACCACATCGAACGCGCAGAAGATATCCAGCACACGTGGCTCGACATCGCCGGCGATATTGGCATCACCGCCGGCGCATCGACCCCCGATGATGTGATCCAGAACGTTGTCGACTATCTAACTGAGCGCGGATTCGAGCCGCCGGAGGAAGGGCTCCGCGAATATGACCCGGAAACGACGCCAACCTTCTAAAGACCCGACACGCGAGTCGATTCGCGAGTCGGCCATCGCTGCGAGGGAAGCAGCGAAACAAGGCGACCAGCTGGATCTAGACCCGGCCAGCGAGCTGTTTTTTGCGTTCGCTGGCCCGCTGCTCCTCCAGGCACGCAGCGATCAGGAGTTTCAGGCCGCGGCCCAGATTGCCGAGTTTGTCTGGTATTCGTCTCACTTCAACGCAGGTTCCCAGGTTCAACTGCTTCATCAATTTATCGCTGAACGCGAAATTCCTGAGGAGATGATTCCCTGGCTCATCGAGGTGTATGCTGAGCTATCGGAACGCAAGCTCGCGCTAGTGGGGTGAAGCCCAATGGTGATCTTCCTGCAGCAATCTGTCGACGTCGCCAGTGCGTAATCTCATTGGCCGGTTGCTTGAACGATCGCCCGCCGAGCTCGATCGCATCGCCGCATTCTGGGGAGTAAGACTCACCGGACGCGACCGGTACGCAGACGTCGCGGCGATTTATCGCGAAATCACCGATATCTGGGCATCCAGGGACGCCTGGGAGCAACTGCCTCAACTCGAACGCGAGTTAGCGCTGATCCTCGCGCGGCACTCGGACACGCCACTATCGAACGAACAGCTTGCGGCTGAAGTCCGTGGCGACATTGAGTCCGTCACGGAAAGCCTGCGGGAGCTATATCGAATCGGTTTCGTCGCACTCGATCAACCAGCACGGGAAGCGGATACCAGCGCGCCACCGAGACTCTACCTACCTCGGGAAATCGGGACGCTCCTCGACGATCTCACCGCCGAGCGCGAAAACCCCATCGACCATTCCGCGCCGCTCGAAGAACTGCTGGCGACGGTCTCATTTCTCGACATTGAAGACGCCGCGCGGCTCTGGGGTGCGAACGTCACACCGGGAGTGCATTCTCGTGCGGAACTGATCAACATCATCCGTGGACAGGTTGAGCGCCCAGATCGAGTCGAGCGAGAATTGGCCAGGCTGTCTGCAGCTTCACGCAGTCTCTGGAGGAGCCTCCGGGAGCGAGGAGGCCAGGGTTCGTATGACGACACTCGCGACGATTCAGGTCTCGCGGATCTGCCATTCCGCGCAGCTGTACGGGAGCTCGGAGAGCGGCTGTTGATCTGGCATGCATACGATCGTGAATCCGGACAGCGGCTTCTGGTCATCCCGGACGGAATTCTCAACCCACGAAGGCCGGAACCATTACCTGTCCCGGAAGTCGAACGAGTGGATGAAGAGGATGTTTTTGAAGAGGCCTGGGGCTTCCCCCAGGCAGCGGCCTGGGATCTCCTGACCATCTTGCGTCAGTCCGGGCGCGATGGACCGCGCTGGTCAGCGCTCGTCTCCGGAGATCCGGCAATCCAGCGGCGCCTTGGCAGCTTGCTCTGGCGAACGGATCTGGAATCCGGCATCATCCCGACGGGCTACCTTGGATTTCTCGCGCGTATCGGGGCTTCTCTCGGCGTGCTGCAAGAGGTCGACGGGCGAAGCGCGCCCGGCCCTGAAGCCCCATCCTGGCGTTCTGCAGCATTCACGACGGCCAACCGGCGCATGGTCGCGGCGTGGACCGCTTCCGAGGAATGGATCGAAGGACGAGACCGGCTTGATCTTGCGCTGTATGGCGCGTCCTGGCCAGCGTTCCGCGCTTCATTGTTGCGCAGCCTCTCTGAACTTGACGAAGACCATTGGTTCGATCAGGACGCGTTCGTGGAGCATCTGATCGCAAGCGAACCCGATCTGCTCCGGCAAGCCCAGGTCGGATCGGTTCCGAAGACCCAGTTGGCGATGAGCGTGAGTGAACCGGAGCGACCAGGCGATCGCCGGGCGGACGTGCTGCGGCTGGTAACGGCGATGACCCTTGAAACAGCTTGTGTCTGGCTAGGAATCATCGAGCGTTCGCACCAGATCGTCTCCCGCCAACCGGTTATTCGACTTACTCCGTTTGGCCGCTGGGTTGGTGGTCGGAGAGCGGAACCGTCCGGCCAGCACATCGGAACTGCGCCGCTCTCTGTCGGGGCAAATCTCCAGATCTTGCTTTTCCGGCCCACGCCGCGCCGCGTCTGGGCACTATCGGCTTTCTCGGAGCCGAAAGCGCTTGATCGCGTGTCGACCTTTGCGCTGACCGCCAGTGCGGTAATACGAGCGCTCGCGAACAATGTGCAGATCGGCGATATTGTGCGTTTTCTCGAAGGCCAGAGTGGCCAACCTCTGCCGCAGACAGTGCGCTACACGCTAGAAGATTGGGATCGCAGCTATCATCGGGTCTGGATGCAACGCGTGGTGCTGCTGACACCCGAAGATGCCGCGGATAGGGAACGGATCATCGATGCTCTTGCCGCGGCTGGTCTGGATCCGACAGAACTGGAGGATGGGCGGATCGGGTTGATTCACGATGCGGCTGACGCGACCGAACGGGTGTTCGAGCAGGCGATGAGAGCACTGCGCGAGCGTGGCTTTGCCCCTCTCGCCCAGGCGCCGGATACGCGCCCTCGCTAACCGAGCTTCAACGGTCGGTCGCGCTTGTACTGAAGCGCTGTCCGCCCATTGATATTGAGCACCCTATGATAGGGGCTCCCGCCAGCGGCGGCCATCAAGTCGAGCATGGCGCGATTGGCGAGCAGGTGCGCCCGCGCCACCCGTGCTAGATGTTCGCCCGTGGCCGTTTCGTCATTAACCTCGGTCACCCAGGACAGCACCGTCGTCCTTGGGTAGCGGACGTTGAAACCGCGGCCCTCCGCGTCGACCGGGCTTGCTGACATATGCCACAGCATATCCTTGTGGACATCGCCGGGAAAACTATCAGGATCGCGTGATTGTCCCCAGAACCGGTAACTCTCGCCTATCGAACGGTTCAGGTCGCCGATATCGGAGTCTCGAACCACGTCAGACACTGCCTCCCGCAACGCTAGCGCTGCCGCGATATGGTCCGGAAAATCGGGATCATCGACGTATCTGACGATGCCATACATCAACGCCTGGGGAATCCAGTACGAAACACTGAAGCGTGGAGGAGAGCCAAACCCGGCAAATGGTTGCACCCATTCATGCGACGGCACGCCATGGTTGTCGACGATCACATCCGGCAACCAGCGGCGCCAGATAGCGGGCCGTGCCCGTGCCTCTCCCCATTGCGCTTGTCGGTTGTGAAAATCTTCCCCGAACTCGTGACCGAGCGCATTGTATCGGGCAGGGTGATGCTTCCAGGTGGCGGCGCCGGAAGCCGCGCTCAACCGCGCGTGGAGCGCTGCTCCATCAGCGTTTTCATAGGGCAGGATCACGACGTTGAGCGCCTTCCGGAGTCCTTCCCATTCCGGGTCTGTCGCCCAGAGGTGAGCAAGTCGCAGGGCGGCATTTGTGCTCGAAATTTCGTTCGCATGGTGACGGGCGACGATCAGCGCGGTCGGTTTCAATTGCGAGAGCTTCGACGGCGACCATACCCGCCCCCTGAGCTCCTCGCGCAGCGCCAACCCGATGATGTCGCGGCCCTGGTAGCTATGATCTTCAACCCAGGCGAAAACAACATCCTGGGAAGCCAGAGTTGCGCTCAAGGATGCAACGGCATCGCCGTGCAGGTTCACATCCATCGGCGGCGGCTCGCCAGCAGCATCTTTAGCACGAAGCATCCTGGGAAGGGGCAGGTGGGTGAGGATCTCGACGTCGTCGGTGCGGAGCAGGGCCGGTATCGCGGTGGCTGGCCCCTCAATCGACCTCAGCGCGCCACACGTCAGGTTCGATAGCGCCCCGTCATCCTCAACGTCGATGACCGGGACGATATCATGATCGGCCATCCGAAGTTCGGTAATGGATAGGTCCGGTGACGGCAACCCGCGAGGCAATGGAGAGCGCAATCGGACGACGGCATGGGGCGCAATCCCCGGCGCAACATGGACAATTGGAATCACCGGGCCGGGCGCGGTCGTCCTCTCTCCGGATTCATCCTGACCAACGACTTCGATCGTGTCCAATGTGTTGAAGTAGATGTCTTCATGTAGCGCTTCGGCGGCCGAGTCGTTTTCCTCGCGCACTCCAAGCCGGCTATTCGGCGAGCTAAGCCAGACTTCCGCCTCCAGCGCCCCAAAGAACGGCTGCCGGTCAGCCGCAAAACCACCGTCTTCACGAATGTCTTGCAGCACACGCGGTAGAACCTCTCCCTGCCAGAACCTCCAGAATCGATCCAGGTCGGTATCGATCGGTACCCGGCGCTCTAATCCATCAACGGAGGCGATGAATCCTCCGGTTGTGACCTGTACCTGCTCGCTTCTTCCGCTATTGGGAAGGAACGGCATCGCGTAGGACAACAGGTCGCATTCCCAGGCGCCCAGCTGTGCCCCGTCGCTGTCGAACGCCCGGGCCAGGTAGACGGGACCGTCCTCGCTCGTCGATTCCGCAATCGTTATCGCATCGAGCGGGATGCCTAGCTCACGCGCCAGGATCTCGTTCCCAGGAAAGAGCTCCTGCAACCATCGGATTGACAGATCAAGATGGGGCGGTGGTCCTGCCGGAGCGAATCGTCGGTACTCGATTTCCAGACGGGCAACATCGCGAGTGACAAGATCCGGCAAGACCACCTCGCACAGCCACGACAGTCCAGACTTGAAGGCGGAAAGCACCGTCACCGACGCGGCCTCGATCCCGCGCTCCGAAAAGTTCTGCTCGATTGAGCGCTCGATCTTCTTACGAACGGGGAGTGGCTCGCAGGCGAAGATAGTTACTTCCACCTCATTTCCGGGCATGAGCCGGGAGATCAGATCGCGATCGAGCGCCTTCAAGATCCGATCCGTCTCGGGCTCGGCGGACCACTGGAGCTCCCACTGAATCGACGATGGCTCATCCTCAGGCCGGCTATGCGACGCGAGAACGCGGCCTAAAACGTCGACGGAGTACCGCGCGCCAGCTGTGTCCGGAAACCCGTAGTGTGGCCAGGTCTGACTGAGAGCCTCGATCAATGCTGACAGTGAGTCAGGGTCTCCCTGAGCGGTCCAGCCATCGCCCTCCGATCTCAGCACGGCTGGCGAATGGTTCACCCGCACCCGGAGGATCCTTCCGGCATCTCCGACCAGTGGCAGGCTGATTCCACCTGACTCCAGCCCGATTCGCGTCGCGAGATTTGCCAGGGCAACGCCAATGCAGGCCGGAAGATCTTCCGGGAGGTCAAAGCCAATCGTCGTCGAGTCGGGAAGCAGGTCGCCGTCGAGGTCAAGGAGCATTCCCTGGGGCGTGAAGATATCGAGCAGGTCCGCTGAGCGGGGCAACTCATTTTCGACTACTACACTGCTACTCTGCACAGGCAGCCCATCGAACGGCGATTCAATAGCGGCGATGTCGTCGATTGACTGGATAGAATACAAGACTTCCGAATCGACTGGATCCCGGCCAGCGTCATCAGTTCGCACAAAGAGCGGCAGGGGCAGGGCCTGAGATTCCAACCCTAAACAAGCCCCCAGGTCGATCAGGCGGGCCCAGAAGGTTTCACTGGGGTCCGATGGGTTCACCAGGAAACGCACGCGCGCGTCATCGTAGAAACCATCACCGTTCCGGTCGATCAGAATTTCGCTGGTGGCTGGCATTCCGTGTCCGTTCTCTACGTGTGAGCAAGCGGTCGCATTGTAAGCTGGTCTCGTTGCAAATAGCGAGTTGCTCGCGAGCCGCTATAATTGAACCCAGGGTGAACGGACACCATTCGAGCGCGGCAGTCGCGCCAGACAACAGGGAGGCTCTCGTGCGTCCAACTTTCGACCCAGACGAGCATGTCCGCGACCTGGAGGATGGGCGGCCCTACCTCGACCTCAAATGGCGGCTCGTCTGGCTTCGATCCCGCGAACCCGATGCATCCATCGAGACCCAGGTCGTCCTTACCAACGAAGATGAAGTCGTCTGCCGCACCTCAATCACCCTCCGATCCGGCGCGTCGGTGACAGCCCATGGAAGCGCCCGGCGGTCCGAGAGCGCGCAAGCGGTCGAAGATGCTGAAAACCGCTCGACGATGCGCGCGCTTGCCGCTCTTGGATACGGCGCGGAGTACATCGACGACGACGATGTACAGATTTCGCCAACCCTTGAGCCTCCGGTTAATCTCATGACGGCCAGGGCGCTGCTGGATCGCGTTGAACCCGCTGGACAGCCACCGGACCAATCGCCGGAGACGGATGAAGGCGAGACGGCGGATCAGCCGGACGATTCCTCCAATGCGACATTCGAGCACCCCGAACCCTACGATGGCGATCCTTCGCCATCCGGCGCTTCAAACGAATCAGACCTCAGGCCCGCCCAGGCGGCAGAGGATGTTTCCTGGACCAAATTCTGGGCATGGGCGAAGCCGAGGGGATACGGGTCCGCGGCAGAACTCGGCGAGTTGCTGGATGTCGATGTCATCGCCCATACGCCAGGCGAGATTCGCCGCATGATCAAGCGCTATGAGCTAGAACATCCTCCCGGAGAAGTCCCCGGGCAGTGAGCGCCATCGACCGCGCTTCGCACCGTGAAAGCGCCGAACCATCCAGTTTCGATGAGGAGAGCCCATGACGACAACCGCTAGACCCCCGACCTCGATCGACAGCGTTGTAGTGATCGACTATGGCGGCCAGACTGCCCAGCTTATCGCTCGTCGCGTCCGAGAAGCGCACGTCTACTGCGAACTAATCGCGCACAACAGCAAGGCATCCATCCTCGACGAACTCCAACCGCGAGGGATCATTCTTTCCGGAGGACCGGAGAGCGTCTACGCTCCTGGCGCGCCCGGCCTTCCCGACTGGGTGCTCCAGAGCGGGCTGCCAGTCCTGGGAATCTGCTACGGCATGCAACTCCTGGCGGAGGGCTTGGGTGGCCGGGTTGCGCCGGCGACCAAGCGTGAATACGGCCCTGCGCGGATCAGGGCACTCGACGGGCACGCGCTGTTCCGTGATCTGCCGGTCGAGATGGATGTCTGGATGAGTCACGGTGACCGGATCGAAGTCCTGCCAGCAGACTTCTCTCCTCTCGCCGCCAGCGAAAATTCGCCCCACGCCGCCATGGGCAACGCCACGATGATCGGGGTGCAGTTCCATCCCGAAGTCGTCCATACCCCCCTCGGGCGTGCAATGCTTCGCAATTTTCTCTACGACATCTGCGGTTGCACCGGAAACTGGACGCCGGAGTCCTTCATCGAATCGACCATCGAGTCGATTCGAACACAGGTGGGCGAAGATCGGGTCCTCCTTGCGCTGTCGGGCGGCGTCGATTCCTCGGTCGTCGCCGCGCTGATACACCAGGCGATCGGCGATCAACTGACGCCGGTGTTCGTCAACAACGGCATGCTCAGGGAAGGGGAGGCGGAAACAGTCCGTGAGGTGTTTGGCCGCCACTTCCACATGAATCTCGTCTATGTCGACGCGACCGATCGCTTCCTATCCCGGCTAAGCGGGGTGACCGACCCCGAGGAGAAGCGGAAGATTATCGGTGAAGAGTTCATTCGCGTATTCGAACGCGCGGCGGTCGAGCAAACTGGAGACCGGCCATTCGCGTTCCTGGCGCAAGGCACGCTCTACCCCGACGTCATTGAATCAACGTCCGCTGAAACCGGGGTGGCGCACAAGATCAAGACACACCACAACGTCGGCGGACTGCCGGAAGACCTCGCCTTTGAGTTGATCGAGCCGCTGAGAATGCTCTTCAAAGACGAAGTGCGCGATGTCGGAACCCGGCTCGGCCTGCCGGACGAGATCGTCCACCGGCAACCATTTCCGGGGCCTGGACTCGCGGTGCGATGCCTTGGCGAAATCACCCCGGAAAAGCTGACGATGCTGCGGCGCGCCGATGCTATCGTGCGCGAGGAGATTGAAGCGGCCGGCCTTGCAAGCTCTATCTGGCAGTATTTTGCGGTGCTTCTGCCGGTGCGATCAACCGGCGTGATGGGCGACGGCCGTACTTATGGCCGCGCATGTGCGATCCGGGCGATCACCAGTGAAGACGCGATGACGGCCGACTGGGCGCGGCTGCCACATGAATTGCTAGCACGGATGTCCACCCGAATCATCAACGAGGTTGACGGCATTAACCGGGTCGTCTACGACATTTCATCCAAACCGCCATCGACGATCGAGTGGGAATAGATCTTACCGGACTTTGAGCGCGCAACTCCGGTTACCCACCCACTTGCAACGTCGAGACGGAGCCATTTGAAATGTCGATCACCCGGATCGCGTGGTTGTTGGTGTCCGCGACGTAGAGCTTTCCACGCGAGACTGACAGGCCGTCTGGTTCAAAGAACGCCGCGTCCGCCCCTGCACCGTCCGCAAAAGCAGGGCGTCCGCTTCCGGCGACAGTGGCAACGATGCGCTGGTCGAGGTCGATGTATTTGATCTTGTTATTGTAGGTGTCGGACAGGTAGATCAGGCCGCACTCCGCATCATAAGCGACGCCGGTGCTGTGTTGCAGCAAGGCGCCCTCCAGGGGCCCATCGTCGTCACCCCAATCAAAGAGATCCTTGCCAACCAGAGTGACGACATCGTCCCCCATCGTTGAACCAGCCACTCGAATCGCACTCGTCTCGGCATCTGCGAATAGTAGACCGCTGCGAAATCGGTCGATGCCACTCGGCTGCGCCAGCCAGGCGCGGGGAACCGTGTCGTCTCGTTTGCCTTCATGACCAGTGCCCGCAAACCGGCGGATATTATCACTCCCGATCTGGTGCATCCAGATCTGATGATTCCCGGCCATTGAAATGAATAGCCTGCCGTCGTCGACTGTCAAATCCCAGGGCGACCGCAGAGGCGTGTCTCGAACCGAACCTCCCGATCCATAGGAACGGGCGATTTCACCTGTGCCCGCAACCGTCGAAACGTCGCCGGTTGCCAGATCAATTGATCGGATCGCATGATTCTCCGTGTCCGCAACGTAGATCACGCCCTCGCAAACATCAAGACCGTGCGGCGAATGGAACGCCGCGCTGCTCGCCGAACCGTCCCGGAAATCCGGTTTACCACTGCCAACGACCTGAAGTGTGTCCCCGTCCAGATCCGATATGATCACGCGATGATGGCCGGTATCCGCGATATAGATCCGATCCCCGGTTACCTGAACCGCCACCGGATACGCCAGGTACGTCGGTGTCGCAGGTGGAGCGACGAGCAGATCGAAAGGGGCTTCTGAAAGATCGCCTGCGCTGGCGGACTCCTCGATCATCTGCCCGACGGCCGCTTCCATCGCATCGGGATCGAACTCACCCTCGTGCTTGCCAATGACCCGGCCATCGGGTCCGACGAACATCAACGTTGGCCATGCGCGGACAGCGTATTCGTTCCAGATGCGCATCTCGCGATCGTTTACGACCGGGTGGTTGAGGCCAAGCCGGCCAACCGCGGCCCGCAGATGCTCATCTCGTCTCTCGGTTGTGTATTTCGCGCTATGGACGCCGATCACGACCAACTGGTCGTGAAATTTCGCTTCAAGGTCCCGCAACTGCGGGATTACATGCAAACAGTTGATTCAGCCGTATGTCCAGAAATCGAGAATCACCAGCTTGCCACGCAGGTCGGCGAGGGTAATCGGACGTGAAGTGTTCAACCAGGTAAGGTCCAGCGGAAACTCGGGGGCGCGGACGGAGCCGGGGTACATACTTGCCAACTCAGCCTCCTCAACCAACCGAACTGCTAATCGAACTACGCTTTCGCCGGCGCATCTACTCCGGCGTCGATCATGACCTCGTAACGTCGCCGGTGACGGATGCTGTAATCGCGTAGAAAACGCGCGGTGTCAATCGCCTTCACCTGGGCGGGCTCTGGGTTGGGCCGATCCGCGTAGTGGAGCTTCACCGGCAGGATGCGTCCGAGTCGCCCCTCGATCACCGCGGCGGCCAGGAGGTCGAGATCCCGCTCTCCTGGCACGTCGATGCAGGTGAAATCAGCCGGAGAGATGCCGGGATCGCCATGCGTCCAGATGTAGAGAAGATCCTCGACGCTCACGCGGTACCCAGGGGCTCTCCTGTTTCCACCGGCAAGTCATCCCGATTGCCCCACTCGGCCCAGGACCCATCGTAGACGCGCACATCATCCCAGCCTGCGATCATCAAGGCGATTGCGGCGTGAGCGGCCCGAACTCCTCCCTGGCAGTAGGTGATAACCGGCGCGCCTTCCGGAATGCCAAGCTCTCGGGCGCGCGCATGCAACTCCTCATGCGATTTGAATCTCCGGTCGCCATCCCAATCAAGATTGTCATTCCATAATCCCCAGACAACGCCCGGGATGCGCCCGCCTCTCGCGGCTCGCGCTTCCTCGCCAGTAAGTTCAGTCCACCGGCGCACATCGAGCACGACAGATGACTCATCCCGTGCCGCCGCCAGCGTGCGTGCAGCGTCCGCAACCAGATCCGGACGGAAGTCCTCCTGGCTCATCGTGAACGTTGACGCAGCGGCCAAATCAGGCATGTCGCTCGTTACAGGCCGTCCTTCCTGCTGCCAGGCAGTCCAGCCACCGTCGAGGATGCGCACCTGGTCTCCGTGGCCGTAGCGGGCAAGGACAAGCCAGAGCCGGGCGGCAAAATGTCCACCTTCATGGTCATATCCCACGATCAAGGTGTCGTTGCCAATCCCGAGTCGTTCCATGGTCATCGCGACTTTGCCGGGGGGCGCAATCATCCCATCAACCTCGTGGTCCAGATCGGTCAGATCTTTCGACCAATCGAGGTAGCGCGCTCCGGGAATGTGGGACGACAGGAAGTCTTCACGGGCATCGCGATCAAAAGCAAAGCGACAGTCCACGATAACGACGTTGCCGTCATCAAGGTGGGTTGCCAGCCACTCGGTAGACACCAGGAATTCCTGCATATGGTTCACCTCTTCACGGCTATGGTTCTCGCGCAGGCTACTAGCGACGGCGCTTGCTGCGAGCGGGGCGCTGCTTCTTCGACTGTTGTTTCGCCTTCTTGGGATTGCGGCGTTCAAGCTTCGTCAGCTGCTGACCGCCACCCATGAGTGCTTCGAGATCGCCCGGCGCCATTCCGGGCAACCCGCCCCCCATCCCTGGCATCCCGCCAAGCTGGGAAGGATCGATGCCTTGTTCCTGCATTGCCTTCATCATGTCCCGAGCGCTGCCGACCTGTCCAAGGCCACCTGGCATCCGGCTCATCAGACCTCGCTTGCGTCCTTTAGCCTGCCCGCCGATCAGCCCGAATTGGGACATCATCTGTTTCATATCAGAGAACTGCTTGAGAAGCGCTCGAACATCCTGCGATCCGACGCCAGCACCCATTGCGATGCGATCGCGGCGGCTCTTCCTGATGATGTCCGGAAATCGCCGTTCCTGAGGCGTCATTGACTGGATAATTGCCTCGATGTGCTTGAATTCGTCATCACCAATCTGCACGTCCTGATTTCGCATCATCGAACCGACGCCGGGGATCATCTCCATGAGTTGCGACAGCGGCCCCATGTTCTTTATCCGCTGGAGTTGTTCGAGAAAGTCCTCAAGGTCAAACTGACCCTCTCCGAGACGTTCCTCGAAGGCCGCCTGCTCTTCCTCGGTGACTTGCTGCTGGGCGCGTTCGATCAACGAAAGAACGTCACCCATGCCGAGGATGCGTGACGCCAGGCGATCGGGATAGAAGGCCTCCAAAGCATCGAGCCGCTCGCCCGTTCCGATGAACTTGATTGGGATGCCGGTGACCGAACGGATCGACAGCGCGGCGCCACCTCTGGCGTCGCCGTCCATCTTGGTGAGTATCAGGCCGGTCACATCGAGCCGCCGGTTGAACTCCTCCGCGACATTGACCGCCTCCTGGCCGGTCATCGCGTCCGCCACAAGCAGGATCTCGGTCGGCTTGATTTCCCGTTCGAGCTCTTCGAGCTCTTCCATCATTGCCGCGTCGATCTGGAGACGGCCGGCCGTGTCGATCAGAATCGGATCCTGCCCCCGGTCACCAGCGTGTTTTAGAGCGTTCCGGACGATCTTGAGTGGCTTTTCGGCGACGCCTTCCTCATACACCGGTATCTCGAGCTGATTGCCAAGTGTCTGGAGCTGGTTGACCGCCGCCGGGCGATACACATCCGCGGCAACCAGCAGTGGATTACGTCCTTGCGCCCGCAAGTGGCGGGCAAGCTTGCCGATGTGCGTCGTCTTGCCCGAGCCTTGCAACCCAACGAGCATGATGATCGTCGGGCCACTGGTAGCGCTCGTAAGCGGAACCGGCTCATCGCCGAGGATCTTAATGAGCTCCTCGTTGACGATCGAAATCACCGTCTGGGCGGGTGTCAGGGACTTGAGCACATCCTCGCCAACGGCGCGCTCCCGCACACTGGCGACGAAATCCCGAACAACGCGGAAGTTCACATCCGCTTCGAGCAGTGCCCGTCGAACTTCGCGCATGGCCTCATCAACGTCAGACTCCGAGAGCTGGCCGCGACTGGTGAGATTCGCGAAGGTCTGGTTGAGTCGATCGGTTAGCGTTTCAAACATTGGTCGTCATGCTTCCATCGGTGAATACGGGGCGCTCGTGTGCCTGCGTGGCAACGATTGCCGGGCCACTGTTCAATGATAACGCGAGAGCCGTGCGGGGGCGTTGAAGGGTATTGGTCGGGCTTGTATGTCCCAGAAGTACTAGTCACTCCCTGGACCTATCGGCTCTCTCATTTCCCTTTCGTCTTCCACCATTATTAAGAGAGGTACACTTGCGTTTCAGACTGTGCCGCAAGGGTCCAACCACCAAATTGTCCAGCGAGTCATGCAGACGGGACGACAGAATGAGATTTGCCAGACGGACATTGTTTGTATTTCTTCTCATCGCGGCGCTCTCCGCCACACAGGTCGCGATGGTCGCTCAGGGAACTGAGAACGCGGGCCAGGATCATCAGGGTTTCCCGGATGTCACCCGCATCGAGGTAGGTCTGGAACCTGGGGATCAGGGCGAAGGCGTCGACGCCCTCCAATCCTATCTTGAGGTGCTGGGATTCCTCGATAGTCATGCTGCTTCCCGTGGAACCTTCGATGCAGCGACAACGGACGCGGTCCTGAGCTTTCAGGATTACTACAACCTGAGTGCATCGGGCGTCATCGACGAACCGACGCACCGGTTGATTCAATCCCCGCGTTACGACAGTCTTCCGGACGTCGCCGCAAACGGCGCGGTGTCCGACGGGTACTCGGCCATCCGCGCGTGGCCAAGGCCAGATCTCACCTACGCCTTCAACAAATACACTCCGGATCTCAGCCAGGCTGCCCAACGCACGGCATTCCAGGAGGCGCTGAACACCTGGGCCGCGGTAACGCCACTCACCTTTACCGAAGTCGGTTCGATTTCGGCGGCTGATATTGTTGTGAGTTTTGAATCCGGCGATCACGGCGATCCGTGCGTTCCGGCTTCGCAATGCGAGTTCGACGGCCCCAGTGGCGTGCTTGCCCACGCCTTCTATCCCCCGCCGAACGGCGGCAGCATCGCTGGCGATGCCCATTTCGACGAAGCCGAAACCTGGACGGTGACGATTCCGATCCCGAGCGGCGGCATTGACCTGAAGACAGTCGCAATTCACGAGTTCGGACATTCACTCGGGCTGGGACACTCGAACGTAACCGGCGCGATCATGTACGCGTACTACTCGGGCGCGGCTCATACTCTCCATCCGGACGATGTTGCTGGAATTCAAGCGCTCTATGGTGCCGGGGGCGGCGGTGGTGAAACCATCGACGCCGAAGTAACCGCCGCGTCCGCGAGCCCGGCGAGTCTGGAACAGAATTCCGGCAACGTAGCGATCACAGCGACTGTGCGCAACAATGGGACAAGCACAACGACGATACCGGTCAATGTGACTGGACCAGGTGGCTGGACGGATTCGACCTCTGTCTCTCTGGCAAGTGGCGCGTCAACACCGGTCCAGTTCTCATGGCCAGCATCGATCACCGGCACACACAGCTTCACCGTCTCAACCAACTTAACCGGCGATGAGAATGGCGCGAATAACAGTTGGACAACGAACACGGTAACGGTCACCAGCCCTGCGCCACCCACGACGGATCTTTTCGTTCAGGGAATTAGCGTCTCCGCAACACCGTCAGGTGGCGGTCATCAACTAGATGCGACGGTTACAGTCGGTCCGAATGCAACCGCCGCAAGCGGGGCGTCTGTGACCGGCTTCTGGTACTTCCCGAACCGGAGTTACCAGTTCGTAACGCTAACCGCGAATGCGTCCGGACAGATTAGTCCGCAGATCACAACGACCCAGACGGGAGTCCATTACTTCTACGTCTACAGGATCACGAAGCCGGGCTACGTGTACAAATCAAGCCAGAACGTTGTCAACTCCGGATCAGTAAACGTTAGCGGTGGATCGCCGCCGGTGACCGTTGATGCCAGCGTCAACCAGGTGACGGCAAATCCAACTTCACTCGTGCTGAACTCCGGGAACGTCTCGATCGTCGCCACGATAGGAAACAATGGTTCCAGCGCGGCCACGATCCCGGTGAGCATTAGCGGGCCGGGCGGATATTCGGGCAGTCAGAATGTAAGCGTGGCGTCCGGCGCTACCCAGCAAGTGACGTTCACTTGGCCCGCATCGATCGCGGGAAGCCACGTCTTTACCGTGACAACAAGCCTGGCCGGTGACACGAACGCTAGCAACAACCAGCGAAACAGCCCGACCGTCACCGTGACACAATCAGGCACGGTCGACGCGGAGGTTGTCTCTTTGACCCGCTCGACCGGCACGGTGGCGCAAAATGGTCCCAACGTGACGTTCACCGCCAACGTGCGAAACAATGGCACAAATAGCGCCACGTTCAACGTTCGCCTCAATAGCTCATCCGCCTCGGTCAACACCACCCAGTCAGTCACGCTAGGATCTGGAGCATCTCAATCCGTCCAGTTCCAGTGGAGTCCAACTGTGGCAGGCAATCACACCTTCACGGCAACCGCGGAGCTTGCGGGCGACACAAACGCAGCCAACAACAGCAAGTCAACGACCGTCAATGTCACCGCCAGCAGTGGCGCCGAGATTTACGTCGATCACATCGACGCGACCAAATCCACCAGAAAGTGGACGGTTAGCATCTACGTCGGAACGTCAAACGGCGCAAGCGGCGCCGGAGCAACCGTCACTGGAACACTGCGCAATGCCTACGGACAGTCCGCCGGATACAGCGGTGTAACGAATGCTCAGGGGCGGGCTACGATCGTCGTGAACCAAATCGGCTGGCCGAGCACTCACACGTTCACCGTCGATAACATCGCGTTGACCGGCTATAGCTACAACGCCGCGCTCGACAGCGACAATCCGAAGACGTTGCCAAGCTAACAAGCAGGCGCCGTCCTTCGAAACACGAAACCAGTCCTTCGCTTATGCGCGGGGCTGGTTTCGTGTTTCGCCCCGCAACAACTCGCTACAGCGGAGGTTTCCGGTTTTACGCAATCGCGCTGATGATTCCGTAATTGACCTTGAATGTTTGACGCGTGAGCGCAAGAGCGAAGCGCCGCTACGGATTCCGGGAACTATGCAGGTTGACTTCGTAAGGGATATACCCAGGAAATGTGATTGGCAATTCAACGGCATATGATGCTTCGATGATCAACAACGCCTCAGGGTTAAGACGATTCCTGAGGCGCCTGTGGAACAATCTACTTGAATGGCGCAACGGCTCCCAGGATGGATTGAGGCGATTACTGGATATTCAAGATCTCGACTGCATTTGCCGAATCTGTTGGACGGGGTTCCACGTATTTCCCACCTATCCATGCTGCGAATAGCTGCAGTCGTTCTTGCGCTCGCAGTCATGGCCATGGCCGCGTGTTCAAGCCCGCTCGGTGACGGCGGAGATACCGAGGCTCAATCGACGCCAACGCCGACGCAGGTACCGGTCTCCCCGTCGCCGACAGCTGGCGAGTCGGGAGAGGTCGACAATACCCCGGCAGAGTCCACACCGACTCCTGAATCCGGACCGCCCGAACCAACAGATGAGGATGCTGCAACCGCCTCACCAACCGCTGGAGCGATACCGCTCGGAGGCGCGGAGCTACTCATCAACGGGGATCCGGTGACCCGGGTCGTCCAGGGTAGCGACGATGGCAAGACCCTGTATGCCATCAGCGACACAAACTTGTGGAGAACCGACAACGGGGGCCAGACATGGCAAGCAGGAGCTGAAGGCCAGTTCGGGCCAATGATCGCCGCGGTAAACGATGCGGCTGTGCTCTATGCCGGTGACAGTGGCGGCTGTGGACGAGGGTTCTCGTTCGGTCCATTCCTCCGCTCGCTCGACGCGGGCGACTCATGGGAAGACAGCGAAGAGAATCGCGATGTCCGGCCGCTCCTTGGGTATGAAACGCAAAACGCGGCATATCTCTATGGAACAAACTGCGGGCTGGATGTTTCAGCAGATGGAGGCGAAAGCTGGATGCGTGTCGTCGATCTCAACGGTGAAGACATCTTCGCGGTAACCACCGAGCGCGGAAATCTCATGGAGCGAATTCTGGTTGTCGGCGTTACCGAGGGCGGCACTGGCCGGCTTTTCGTGTTCGATACGACCGATCCAGCGAGTCCTCTCTACATCGACACGATCGCTCAGTTCTGGGGAGATGCGGCGGTTGCCTGGAGGAACGGACGCATCGTGCTGGCCCACGCCTATCAGGTCGGAATAAGCGACGACGATGGCGAAACCTGGGACTGGACCCGCAAGGGATTAGAAGACGCAACCTATTCGATCGACCCGCTGTTCGAAGGTATACCGGAGCATGAAGTTGATCCGTTCCGTAGATTCCAGTTCGCGGAAATTGATCCAGTAGATCGCGATCGGATCTGGATCGGCGGCAACCGGGGAGCGTATCTGAGCGTCGACGGTGGCGCGACCTGGACCCGACTAGGCGAGGACGCCCCGGTCACCGGTCTGGTTCTCTCGACCCACGCCGATCGCGTCTTTATCTCCTATGAAAGCGGAGCTCGCCTCTGGTCGCTCTCCAGCGACTAGCCCCCCGGTGATGGTCCTGAGCGCCGAATAACTGGAGCAGCTCGTGTTTCCTTGACCAGAAAGGCCAGCGTCGCGGTCGACGCCAGTCCTACTCCAGCCAGAATGTACGCCGTTGCGGTAAAGCCCACTTCGTCGGCAAGGAACCCGACCGCAAGCGGACCACCAGCCCTTCCCGCATCACCAACGAAACGCCAAAGACCCATGAACTCACCAATCGCTCCGCGCGGGGCAAGATCGGTCCCGAGTGTCATCATGGCGCCACTGCCAAGCCCATTGCCGAATCCGATGATCAGCGCCACCACGAGCAAGGTGAAATAGCTGTTCGTGAACGGGATTAGCGCCATTCCGAGGGACATGACGGCAAACGAAGGCACCGAGGTGAACTTCCTGCCAAATCTGTCCATGATGTAGCCAGCCGGAAAGAATAGCGACATGTCCACCATTGCTGACGCGGACTGGATCGTCCCGATTTGCGCAACGTTCAGGCCAAGGATAGATTCGGCATAGAACGGGATGAGCGCCTGGCGGCCAGCCCGAATCATCTGTCCCGCAAGCTGGGCGATCGACGCCGCGCTGAGATCACGCCGATTCGCCCTGAGCAAGCCCCAGACAAGTGACCAACGCATCCGATGGCTGGACTCTGCCACGACTTCGGTGTCGTCGACAAATGCCAGCGAGACGATCAGCGCCGCGACCGCCAGCATTCCCGCAAGGATGAACGCGGCGTTCAGCCCAAAGGCTTCGGCGATAAGCCCGCCAGTCACCGGGCCGACGAAGGTTCCAATGCGGTTCAGTCCGCCGAAGACCGAGATTGCCCGCCCACGTTCGCTCGGCTCGATCGCTTCGGCAATGTAGGACACACGCGACATTGCCCACATCGACCGGCCTACGCCATCCGCCAGGCGGTAGACAATCAGGAGCGGGAAGAACGTCGTGAAGCCGAGAGCGAAAAGCGATGCCGCCAGCAATCC
Source organism: uncultured Chloroflexia bacterium (assembly GCA_963709995.1). Classification (GTDB taxonomy): domain Bacteria; phylum Chloroflexota; class Chloroflexia; order Thermomicrobiales; family CFX8; genus JAUIIK01. The sequence goes on from CAVPYN010000017.1 coordinate 148,074, forward strand.
AGTTCCGGCAATCATCGTGCGCTTGAGACCGAATCGCCCGAGGACCATGCCTGCTGGAACATCTGCGAACATCGTGCCGATGCCCGAGGCCGCAATCACCAGCGACGCAACCGCAAAACTCACATCAAATTGAAGGGCAAAAAGGGGAAGCGTCGGGAGAAGCAGGCCTTCACTGAGCGCGATGAGCGCCGACGGGGCATAGACGGACATGATAAGCGTGCGGCGGGTGCTCACCGGCTGGCTCGTCCGTCCTGACACGATCGTCGCTGGTCCAGGCTTCTCGACTCATCGCTCATGACCGGGCATGCTACCACGCGAGATGCTATTCACCCGCGACTGCGCTACGATCTGCCCGTCGTTTAATCGCGTCAAGGCTAAGATGAGTAGGAGCTTCCATGCCAGCAGTGAAACTGGAACATGTCGGCATTCCAGCAACCCCGGAGAATTTCGAAGAGGTCGTGGGGTTCTATTGCGATAACTTCGGCTGGTCGGTGATCCGTGAGATGGCGGGGCCGCCCCGCATCAGCTTCATCTCGGACGGGTCGGGTGGGCGGCTCGAAGTCTATGTCGCCGAGGGCTCACCGATGAGCCATCCGAGCCATCTGGCGTTCGCGGTCCCGGTCTCGGAATATCATGGCCTCCGCTCCCGACTGCTCGGCGCGGGAGTTGAGTTTGATGTGGACACAACCAACCCTGCTGGCGACAAACTGGCCTTCTTCAATGATCCGGCCGGCAATCGCGCCCAGATTGTTGGACGCATCAATGCGCTCGAACCGTAGGCGGCATTCGAACGTCACCCACCTTCGACGAGAAACTCTTCCTCAAGAAGGCGACGAATCCGCGACTCGGCGCTGACGCTCGTCACGACTCCAACAATGTCGCCGGGCTCAAACACAGTGTCGCCGTGTGGGAAACGAACGACCTGTCTACGAGTGTAGGTAACGAGAAGCGCATCTTCAGGGAAGTTGAGATCGCGAACCGGTCCGTGGCAGAGCGGCGATTCCGGGGTGACCCTGACTTCGAGCAATGTGCTTCCGACCATCATCGCGTCGGTGCGTCGTACCGTGCGCTGCAACGCGTGCCGGTAGGCTGACAGAATCGACTGGATCGTCACGATTCCAGCGAGTTGGATGCGCCCTGATTCTCCTTGTTCAACAATTGGAATCCAGCCCAGATTTTCCGTCGCCATAGAGTCAAAGATATCGTCGAGCGGCGAACTTCGCTCGTAGTGCGTCCTCGGCTCCGACATCAGATCAATCACGTACATGCTGGAACGCTCTTGCTCGGGTTCGGATGCGATATCGCGGGCCGTTAGCACGCCGACGAGTTCGTCCCCGTCGCCGATAACAGGAGCGCCAGTCAGTCCGTTGAGATGTAGGATGCCCTCCGCCTCCGCAACCGACTGGCCCGGCCGCAAGATCGTGATCGCGGACTGCATCGCTTCACCAGCCACCAGCGTCGAAAGCAACGGGAACGCATATCGGTGGCGATGAACTGGAGAATCGGACTTTCCAGGCAACTGATTCTGGAAGAGCGTGTGGGGGCCAACAATCGAGCTTGCAATACCGACCGCGATCATCGCCGGGGCAAGCAAGGAGAGATTGCGCGTCATTTCAGCGATCATCAGCATCGCGGCCAGTGGGGCGTGGGTCACCGCGCCAATCAGGGCAATCATCGAGATGATCGTGATGCTGGCAGGATCCGACGGCATCCCTGGCAACGCGTTCTTAAACAATCGCCAGTATGCCGCTCCGAGCATCGCCCCGATGAAGATGCCCGGACCGAACAGGCCACCGGAGGCTCCCGATCCAACGGTCAGGCTAGTCGTCAAGATCTTGAGGAAGGGCAGCAACAGCAGTACCCAGAGAGCGATGTCCGCAAATTCCCGGTCAATCACCATCTGCACCCAACCGTAACCGGTTTCGAGGGTTTGGGGCACGGCTAACGCGATCAAGCCAACCAGGAAGCCAGCCACGGCGGTCTTGACCGGAAGCCGGGCGGGCACACGCTTGAAGAAACGATCCGTCCAGTAGAAGGATCTGATGTATAGCAGTCCAACAATTCCCGCCAGGACACCAAGCGCCGCAAAGTGAAAGAGTTGAATCGCGTCATCAAAGACTACGTTGGTCTGCGAGCCAAAGAGGGGATCGAAGCCACCGTAAGCGCTGAAGACGGTGTAGCTTGAGATAGACGCGATCAGTGCCGGAATCAGCGCGTCGGACTCAATATCCTCTCGATAGAGCATCTCGGCGGCCAGCACTGCCCCACCGAGCGGGGCACGAAAGATCGCTCCGATGCCGGCCCCCATCCCGATAAGGACGCAACGCCGGCGCTCGTTGGTATTAAGACGCATGAGCCCGCCAATGATGCTGCCGAAGCCGGCTGATATCTGGGCGGCGGGGCCCTCCCTGCCGGCGCTCCCACCGGCGCCGATGGTCAACGCGGACGCGATCATCTTGACGAACGGCACCCTTCCACGCATCCTGCCTGCTTCGAAGTGATAGGACTCGATCACGCTGTCATTCCCGCCACCGCCGGTCTCGGGGGCGAGCTTTGACACCAAAAGACCACTCAGCCCGCATCCCGTTGCAATGATCAACGGCAACAGCACTGGATGACCGATCGAACGAACAATCACGTTTAGCGGGGACTCGCGATCCCCGCTGGTGGACGGGATCGTCGTGTCTGCGAGATCATTCAACGCTAGTACCGAGATGAAGTTGATGATCAGATCGAAGACGATCGCGCCGAGCCCGGCGACGATCCCGATTACAATCGCGATCCAGAACCACTTGAAGGCGTATCTTCCATGCATCGTCTCGCCACCCGCCGTAGGTGAGGCGGCAGCGGAAGCCCGGACTCCGGGCCGCAGATAGCGATCAACGTGACCTCGAACGCTTCGCCCAAATGACAACAGATGCTCCCCGGACCGATCTCGCCGTTCGACGCGCTGACAGGCACGGCATGCCGGTCAACCATCGTAGTCGAGAACTGGGCCCGTATGGGGAAACTGAGCGCGGTCAGGCCAGATCTTCGCCGAGCAACGCGGCGGTGAGCCGTGCGGCCTGCCGGAGCGTCTCGGGGCTGCCATCCACCAGTGGGTTGAACTCGACGATGTCCGCGGAGACGATCGGAAGATCGCTCGCTCGCAAGGTCGTCAAGCATCGGCGCAATTCTCGATAGGTCAGCCCGCCGGGAACCGTCACCCCGGTCGCGGGAAACACCGACGGATCAAGCGCGTCGAGATCGAGCGAAACGTGGACCGCGTCAACTCCGCGCTCCAGCAGGCGCCGGATAGCTTCCTCGGCGACGCCGTGAATGCCCATCACATCGATGCTGTCCATCGTGAAGACGGTAGCGGGCGACTGCCTGAGCAGTTCTCGTTCCCCCGGATCAAGGTCACGAACACCGATGTACACGATGTCATCAAGCACCAGATCGAAGCGATGACCAACACTCACAAGGATGTCTGGGCCAAAACCCAACGCGACCGCCAGCGGCATCCCATGCACGTTGCCGCTTGGTGTCGTGGCAGGGGTATTGATGTCGCCGTGAGCGTCGATCCAGATCGCTCCAAGCCGCCCGGCGGCGGACGCACCAGCGAAGCTGCCAATTGACAATGCATGATCGCCACCCAGCATTAGAGGGAACCTGCCGGACTCGATCGACGCGCTCACCTGTTCCGCGAGCCTCCGGCACGCCTGGGCGATGGGGCCGGCATGCATCGCATTCTCCACGACCTGAGACAGCGCGTGAGATTCCTGCAACGTCAAGACATCGATGACGATTGGGTCCGACAATCTGTTAAGGATTTCGGGAAAGCCGCGACGCTCGAGCACGGTTCGCAGTTCCTGATCCAGCTGCTGGGCCCCGAGGTCGACCCCGGGACGATTCGCTCCAAGCGCCATCGGCATGTGAATGACGTCGATGCCGATAGTCGAGTCTTTCAGTCGATTCTTCAAGTGTCCGTTGCCCGGGTTTACCACTACATGACCTCGGGGGCAGGGACGCCGAGCAATCCCAAACCATTTTCCAGCGTCTGGCGCGTAGCCGCAACCAGCGCGAGCCGCATCGAGCGGGTAGGCTCGTCCGCGGTCAGAATAGGACGGGCGTCGAAGTCGGCGTAGAAGTCGTTGAACAATCGCGCCAATTCGAAGACGTAGTCAGCGATGACAAGCGGCCGATACTCTTCCGCCGACTTCGCCACCTCCTCTGGAAACTCCGCGATCTTCTGGATCAGATCGATTTCCTCTGGTTGCAGGTCGACGAATTCCACCTGACCTTCCGGCATCTTACCCGCCCGTTCGATAATTCTGCAGGCGCGCGCGTGGGCATACTGGATGTACGGCGCGGCATGGCCCTGGAAGGACAATGCCTCTTCCATATCGAATGCGATGACCGTATTGTTGTCTCGCGAAAGCATCAGATAGAGTACGCTGCCAACGGCGACGTTCGTCGCGATCTCCTCCTTCTGTTCGTCGGACAGCTGACCCTCCGGGTTTTTCTCCTCGATGATTTCGAGCGCTCGCTTGCGCATCGCGGTCATCGCGTCCTCATAGAGAACAACATTGCCACGCCGGCTGCTCATCGGTCCCGATGGCAGGGTTACGAACTCGTATCCGAGATGGAAGCAGTTGTCGGCCTGCTCAAAGCCCCATAGTTCCATGATCTTGAAGATCTGCTGGAGATAGAAGCCCTGGCGATTGTCGATCACCCAGATCGAGCGATCGATGTCGAAATCCTCGAACTTCCTCCGAGTTAGCTCCAGGTCCTTGGTGGAATAGAGCGTTGTCCCGTCCGAGCGCAGGAGCGGCAAGGTGCGGTAACGGTCTTCCAAACCAAGCTTCTTGTCGATATCAACGACCGGCATCCCGTTGCTCATCTCGGCGATGCCTCGATCGACTAGATCGAACACGATCTGCCGGCCCTGCTCCTCAACCTCGCTCTCGGAAAACTCGATGTCGAAGCGAATCCCAAGTTCGTCGTAAATCCGGTGGAATTCATCGATGCTCCACTCTCGCGTTTCGCGCCAGAGATCGACGAACCACTCTTCCTTGCGTTCCCAGACCTGGAAGAGATCCTTGATCTGTTCCTGCCAACCAGGAACGTACGGCCACCACTCCGGGTGAGCGTTGAGACGCTTCCAGCGCTGGATGCGTTCGGTCGTGTTCTCAACCGTCACGACAGGAGGCGGGTATCGGACGTTCGCGGTGCGGGAAGTCGGCGGCGGAGCTTCCTGAGGGCCATGCTCCTTGACGAAGGTCAGTTCCTCACGGAGTTGAGGTCCGACATGGTTCAGCAGCTTGGTAATGCTATCCGGCTCAAAAAGCTTCTCGCTATCGATCTCGCGCTGGTGGGCAACCTGGCCCAGAAGATAGGCTACGTCTTCGCCACATACCCCATCTTCACGGTACATCTTCGTGGCAAGGGCATCGATTTGCTCGACGAACATCGCGTCGTCCTCGGACAACTCGTGGAGCAGCTCCAGGACATCCTTCTGGTAATTCAAGCGTTGAACGGCCTCGGTGTAGAACTCTCCCAGGCGCCGACCCCGCTTCTTTCGGGTGATTCTCTGGTTCTTGTGGAAGCTCGTGTAACACCAGAGACACTGGATGACGTGCATGCCAATGTCCCCCCAGTAATTCGCCCGAATCGTCTCGAAACCGGCGAATTTCGTGATGTTGGCAAGGGCATTCCCAAGTGCAGCGTTGCGGGTATGTCCAATGTGGAATCCCTTGTGCGTGTTGGGTTGGGAAAACTCCACCATCACCCGGTCCTTGCGCTTCGGACCCTTGCCATAGTCAGCGCCCCCGGTGATTGCGGTGTTGAGTACATCCCAGGCAACAGTGTCAGTGTCGAAGAAGAGGTTGACATAGCCGTTGACCGACTCAACCCGGCTGATCGCGGAAGCGCCGTTTGCGCTCTCGATACCTGCATTCAAGCGCTCGGCGATCTGATCGGCCAGCTCGACGGACTTTTCACGCACGAGTCCCTGTTGAAGTTTGCGCGCCTCCTTTTTCGACAAGCCGTCCATTTCAGACGCGTGCTCGACGGAGACAATCTGGCTTGCCAGGGGAAAAGACGCCAGCGACGTGCCCCAGGAGCCAGAGAAAGGTATCGGGCGCAGTTGAAGATCCTGACGCTCGTAGCCGAGCTCTTCAAGCACGTCGTTGATCTGGTTCGCGGCCCGGTCTTCATACTGCCGAAACATCGAAATCTCCCGTCACGTCCTCCACAGCCCGGCGCAACCGTTAGTATGGCAGAAATCGGAAAAGCGACGACGGTCACGCGGCGGTTGACGTTCTCGAGCGTGGTCGAAGCAAAGAAAAGCGCCTGCGACATTTGCCGCAGGCGCGATCGACGTCGATTTGCGTCTGGCGTTTAGCTGAGTTCGATATGAATGCTCTTGACCTGCGTATACAGTTCAAGACCGTGCATGCCGAGCTCGCGGCCGATGCCACTCTTCTTGTAGCCACCAAACGGGCCGAATACGCCAGCCGAGCCGCTACCGTTGACGCTCATCATGCCGGTGCGGACACCCTTGGCTACTTTGAGCGCCTTGTTGATGTCACTCGACCAGACCGACCCGGCAAGCCCGTAATCGTTCTGGTTGGCCATCTTGATTACATCCTCAACATCATCGAACGGAATGACCGTCAGCACCGGGCCGAAGATCTCTTCCCGCGCGATGCGCATGTCATTCGATGCCTGGGCGAAGATCGTCGGCTGGTAGAAGTAGCCGTCGCTCAACGCGGACGGGCGAGCGCCACCATAGACGAGTTCCGCGCCTTCGTCGCGGCCAATCTCGACGTAGGCGTTGACCCGCTCCCATTGGGCATCGGAGATAACGGGGCCCATCAAAGTGCCATCCGCCATCGGATCACCAACCTTGAAGCTCTCCGTCTGATCGACAATCAGGTTCATGAAGTTGTCGTACTGCCCCTTGTCTAGGAACAGGCGCGTGCGAGCGGTGCAAACCTGCCCACTGTTGCCGAACGCGCCACCTACGGCCGCGGCGGCGGCTTTCTCCATGTCGGCATCGGCGAAGACGATGTTCGGGCTCTTGCCGCCTAGCTCCAGGGAAACCTTCTTGATCGTGTCGGACGCCGCGCGAAGGATCTTCGAACCAGTCGCCGTCTCGCCAGTGAACGCGACCTTGTCCACGAGCGGGTGCGACGCCAGGTACTCACCGATCTGCCCGCCGGGACCGGGAAGGACGTTGACAACGCCCTCGGGCACGCCCGCGTCATAGGCGATCTCGCCCAGGATCTGGGCAGTCACCGGGGTATTGGAGGCTGGCTTGAGAATCAAGGTGCAGCCGGTCGCCAGGGCCGGAGCGACTTTCCATGCGGCCATCATGAACGGGAAATTCCAGGGGACGATCTGGGCACAGACGCCGATCGGCTCGCGCAGGGTCAGGCTCAGCGCGCCATCGCCAAACGGAATCGTCTCGCCGAAGAACTTGTCGGCCGCGCCAGCGTAGTAGTCAAAGACCATCGCGCTGGCCATGATTTCGCCGCGTGCGCGGGCGAGTGGCTTGCCAGTGTCACGGCTCTCAAGTTCGCCGATCTCGTCGGCGCGCTCGCGCATCAGGTCGGCCATCTTCGCAAGGACGCGCCCGCGGGCAAACGGCTGCATGCCGGGCCACGGACCTTCATCGAAGGCCTTGCGCGCGGCATTGACCGCGCGATCGACGTCTTCGTTGCTCGCCTTGGCCACGGTTGCCCAAGGCTTGCCTGTCGCCGGGTTGAGCGATTCGAATGTTTCGCCCTCGGCGGCATCGACAAGCTTTCCGGCGATGAGCAATTGCACTTTCCGGGTTTCGCTAGCGGTATCGACTGCCATTCTGCTTCCCTCCTTTGTGGTTGTATGCAGGACCAGTCTGGTCACTCTCTATTGTAGTCCGACCAGCCTCTTCCCGCATCTCAGGCCCGGCTTACCGCCATCCGCTCCAGATAGTTGACGAGCGTTCGCACCCCCACACCGGTTGCACCCTTGGGCGTATAGCCTTTCGTGGAACTCGCCCAGGCCGCGCCAGCGATGTCGAGATGGGCCCAACGCTTTCCTTCGGCAAATTCTGAGATAAACAGCGCGGCGGTAATCGAGCCACCGGCGCGGCCACCGGTGTTCTTCATGTCGGCAATCTCGCTGTCCAGCTGCGAGCGCATCGAATCCCAGAGCGGCATCTGCCAGAACAGTTCACCCGCCTCGCCCGCGGCGTCGATGATGTCCCGGGCCAGCGCGTCATCATTGGCGAAGACCGCGACGCTTTCGCTTCCAAGCGCGACAACTTTCGCGCCGGTCAACGTCGCGAGGTCGATCATGATCTCTGAGCCGAGTCCAGCCGCGTAGACGAGCGCATCGGCAAGCACGAGGCGGCCCTCAGCGTCGGTCGATATTACTTCGATCGTCTTGCCGTTCATTGCTTTCAAGACATCGCTGGGCCGGTAGGCGGTATCACTGGGCGTGTTCTCGGCGGCGGCAAGGATCCCATGAACAGTGAATGGCAGATCAAGTTCCGCGATTGCTCGCATCGCGCCTAGGACGGCGGCCGCGCCGGCCATGTCCGTCTTCATCGGCACCATGCCCTCGCCGGTCTTGAGACTCATGCCGCCGGTATCGAAGGTGATCCCCTTGCCTACCAGCGCGACCGTCGCCTTCGACTCTCCTGGCGGCGAATAGGTCATGCGCACGAGTCGAGGAGGATGTTCGCTCCCCTGGCCAACGGCAACGATCGCCCCTGCGCCCATCCCGGCGAGTTGCCGTTCATCGAAGACTTCGTACTCGAGCTCCATATGCCGCGCTGTCTCGCGCGCGACCTCGGCAAGTGATTCAGGAAAGATCGTGTTGCCAGGTTCGAAGATCATGTCGCGCGCCAGGTAGATCCCCGACGCCAGCGCCTGTCCAAGGCGCACGCCCTCCGCCGAATCCTGAGTTTCCTCGCCAGCGAAAATCAGACGATCAACGCCGCTGTTATCCTCTTTCGACCGGTACGTCTGAAAGGTGTAGAGTCCGAGCAGAAAACCTTCGCTCGCCGCCCGGTAGACATCAGTCGAACGCTGCTCCCCGTCAGGAACAAAGCAGGCAACCGATGCGCTCTTTGAGCCGCGGGCAGCGAGCGCCGCCGATCCAAACGCCGAGCGCACGTCATCAAGCGACGCCGACCCGATGTCGAGTCCGGTCGCGACAATCCGTTTCGCACCGAGCTGGGACGGGGTCGGCAGCACAAACGTCGAGCCAGTTTTGCCAGAGAACGCAGCGTCAGCGAGGGCCGCCTTGAGGGCGCCACCTGTCGCGGCATCAACAGCGTCCGCTCCTTGTGACCATGGCGCCCCGCCGGGCGGCACGGTTACGACAATCGTGTCGACGGAGAGTTCATCCGGCGATGCTGCGCTGAACTCGATCGTTACCTCTGGCGGCGCTCCACTCAATCTGACGGCCATGTCGGATCCTTTCCGCAGCTACACAAGCTCGTAATGCACTCGAACAAACCAGGCGATTGTAGAGCAACCCGCGCCCTGCCCGGCGCACGGCGAGCAGAAAGAAACCCGGCAGCTTTCGCTACCGGGTTCGCAAAGCGTCAAACGCGTCAGAGCCACATCCGCTGAAATCGTGGATTTCGAGTCGACGAGTAATGCTAGTCGGCGGCCTCCGCCGGGCGGTCGGGCCCCACGTTATCGGAGTCCGGATCGTCGATGACGATAAAGACCCCGTCCAGCGTTTTCCAACACTCCGAAGGTCCAGTGACAGCGAGGCACTTGGCAAACGTCATCGTCGGTTCGCAGTGCGAAACCCAGGGCACATCGCATTGGAACGCGTGCTTGCGGGTCTCGAATCCGGTACCGAACCTTGCCGAGTGCAACGCAACCGAGTACGACTTCGTCTTCCGGTTGTTCCTGCCGATAGCGAATTTCGCGACTCGTCGACTCTTGTTCGGATGCGGCCTGAGAGCGAGGACGCCGTCTTCGACGACGCATCTTCGCATCCGTTCCGCGGATTCGCGCTCCCCGAATCGTGCCGGAGAGCCATTTCAAGGTTCATCGCTGAGTACAGCATTATGAGGGCGGAGATATCTCTATCATTTGCATTATACGCTACGCTAATCGCGCAATCTAGAACCGTGCAAGTGTCCGAACTAGGGGAATGGAAGGACTTCGATAGAACGATGGACGTCGCGGCAAGCCAACAACAAGGTGAGCCAAGATCGTCTCCGTCTCGAACGGCAGCATGGGCGTCGCCGCCTGGCCGATCGGGTGGATGGACAGCCGGATCGAGTGAACGCCGATGTTCTCTACCCGACTGCCAGCACCTTCAAGATCCCGATTCTCTACTCTCTCTATCGCATGGTCGACCGGGACGAGATCAGATCTCGAAGAGCGCATCGAGATCACCGACGCCCACCGGGTGCCCGGGCTCCGGCGTTCTCCAGCACCTGCGCGTCGGGCCTCAAGCCGACGATCTACGATCTGGCGATGCTGATGACGATCGTCTCCGACAATGAGGCGACTGACATCCTGCATCAGCATGGTTGGCGTCGAGCGATTGCACGCCGACCTTGACGAACTGGGACTCATCCGTATCCGGGTGCCGCTGACCTGCCGCGAACTGCTCTATTCGGTCGTAGGGATGGACGCTTCCAATCCCGATCACACCTACGACATGTTCAGAGAACGCGCCCGGGCCGGCGAGTATGACCGTGATGGTCTCGGCTGGGAGGACAGCTGAAGGTTCTGGTAACGATCTGACACCGCCCGATCAGATGTCGAAGCTCTGCGAACTGATCGAACAGGGCGTCGGGCTGAGCGAGTCGGCCGCGAAGGGGTGTGCTCGACACGATGAAGCGCCAGACCCTGAATTCTCGTATTCCGGCGGGTGTGCCGGATGGTGTCGATATTGCCCACAAGACCGGTTCACTGCGCGGTGTTCGCAACGATGCTGGCATCGTCTACGCGGAGCATCCCTACGTGATTTCGATCTTTTCGAAGCAGCTAGAGGACGAAGACGCGGCCGGGCAAGCGATCGTCGAGATCTCCACGAGACGATCTGGCAGGCGCTCGGTGATGAGGAGACAGCATGAGTGAGCCGACCGGACCGCTAAAGGGAATCAGAGTCGTCGATCTGACGCGGGTTATGGCGGGCCCGTACGCGACGCTGATGCTCGGCGATATGGGCGCCGACGTGATCAAGATCGAGCGGCCGGGCGCAGGTGACGACACTCGCGCCTGGGGGCCGCCGTGGGTCGAGAAGGAGGGCGCGCCGCGCGAGTCCGGGCTACTTTCTTTCAGTCAACCGCAACAAGCGCTCGATCACGCTCGATCTGAAGTCGGACGAGGGCCAGGAGGTGCTCTGGAAGCTGATCGAGAGCGCCGACGTGCTGGTCGAGAACTTCTCGCCGGGCACGATGGGCCGGCTCGGCTTCGACGCCGAGTACGGTGCTGGCGCGCAAACCAGATCTGGTCTATTGCTCGATCTCCGGCTTTGGCCAGACCGGACCGGGCCACGATCGCACCGCCTACGACCTGATCATCCAGGGCATGAGCGGCATGATGAGCGTCACCGGCCCGCCAGGGCAGCCGACGAAGATGGGCGTCCCGATCGCCGACATCGCAGCGGGCATGTGGGCCGCCTACGCCGTCGTCTCGGCGCTATTCCATCGGGAGCGCACCGGCGAGGGTCAGGTCATTGACACGACGATGCTCGGCGGCCAGGTTGCCTTGCTGACCTTCCAGGCGGCGATCTACTTCGCGACCGGCGAGGTGCCCGACATGACCTGGAACGCTCACCCGATCGTCGCGCCCTATCAGACCTTTCCGACGAGCGACGGACACGTCAACATCGCTATCGGCAACGACCGCTTCTGGCACTCGTTCACGACGTGTGATGGGACTCGACGAGTATCGCGACGACCCACGCTTCGTCGACAACGAGGGTCGGATCACGAATCTGCCGGAGCTTGAGCAAGATCATCGAGAAGCGCTTCGCGAGTCTTGAGACCGCCGAGGTCGTCAGAATGCTCGAAGAAGCGGGAGCGCCGTCCGCGCCGATCCTGACTGTCCCCGAGGTCTTCGCCGACGCCCAGGCCCATCATCTCCGACTCGAGCGCAAAGTCGACCCATGCGACGCTCGGTGAGATCTCGACGACTGGTTTCCCATTCAGCCTGTCAAAGACCGACCGCAAGCGCCCACCTGCCGCCTCCGCTACTGGGCGAGCACACTGAGGAAGTGCTGCGAGAGCTTGGTTACGACGATGAAGCGATCGGGCGAATGGCTCGGTAGACAAGTTATCGAATGCGCCCTGCCTCACGTTCCCCAACTACTGTGGGCGAGGCGATGACTCATCCGCTTTACCAGTGCAGGGGTGAACCTCGTGCTCAACCGCGAACGCACGCGCGCTCTTGCCGGTCGAAGATCAGCTTCACCACCAGTCCGAATTGTCCACCTTCGTGATGGTCTTGGGCTGAGCTTGCCGCATTCGCCGACCATATGCGTGCATGGTCCCACCGATCATGCTGCACACCGCGACGGTGCGTTGGGTCGTCGCCCGTCGATTAACGCTGCTGCTCAAGCAGGTCGTACCGATGGGCCGGCCGCGCAGCGGCAGGGGCTGCAGCTTTGCGTGAGGTGACCATGCCTTCATTCAGATAGAACATATAGCGATGTCCGGCGAGTACAAGCTCGTTTTCAGGACGTGTTGCCGGTTGAACTATTGAGGCTGCAATCATTGGTTGGAGCCCCGCATGGCGATGGCTGCTGTGGTCCTGAAGCGTCTCCAGTGCAGTTGCAACTCGTGCCTGCCCAGCAGCCTCCCTGAACGATGAGGTGTCGGAACCGCTAAAAGCCCCGAGTGCCAATATCGCGAACACTGTCACCCCGACGGCTGCGCCGGTCCACTTGTTGATTTCATTGCCACGTGTGCGGGTTGGCTGTGCCTGCATGGGGATGGTCCCTTCTCGCGCTGTACCGGTTGACGTTCTGGCAGTTCCAGTTCACTTCCGATACTCATGCACCCAGCATGCGGGCTGGGAGGACGTTGCACATCCCGAAATTCAGTGATTTCGCTGTTATGGAGGACTCGCTAGTTCTAGCGAGTGAGGTCAGACAATGCCCTGACGAATTGCCCAGGTCGCGGCGGCGGTGCGCGACTCGACGTCGAGCTTGTTCATGATGTTCGCGACATGGGAGATGGCGGTATGCGGCGAGATGAAGAGCTCGGCAGCGATCTCCTGGTTCGAGCAACCTTCGATCAACAGCCGTAGCACGTCCAGTTCACGGGGAGTGAGAATGCTGGCCGCACTAGAGGCTAATTCAGTTCGAGGTATGTCGAGCGGCTGAAGTGCGCAATCAACTGCCTGCTCCAGTGACCACGAGCGACCGTCATCCTCTGCGAGCCTGAATGACTCCTCATCCAGCGCCTTTCGCGCAGCGGCTACTGTGTGATTGTACGCGCCGAGCAACGGCGGGCGAATTGGCGATCCAATCCGCTGCCGTAGCCTTGCTGATGCTCCGAGCAGCTGAACGCCTCGCACGGCATCGCCCAGTCCAACAGCCACGCTAGCTAATCCCTCGAGGTTGTGAGCGATGAGCATCATCTCGCCCGCCACCCAGAAGCTGCTCAAGCTCTCCTGAAGATGCCCGTGAGCCTGGGAATAGTCCTCGCTTTCTAGCTCGACGTAGCCGAGCAGCTGAAGACCGAGCGCGAGGTAGCCGTAGTCGCCGAGTTCGCGGGCGCAAACGATACTTTCCTCGGCCCAGCGAGCAGCCGTGTCAGCATCTCCCTGTGCCAGTGCGATGAACCCCAGAAAGGTGCGCGCCATCGTGATGGATATCTGATCGTCGTTTTCGAGTGCGATCTGCAGACATTCTGACGCGAACCTCTCGGCCTGTGCGCCGTTGCCCTCGGCCCATTCAACGATGCTCAGGCCAGCCAGTCCGCCGGCAATGCGGCGCGGAATTCTTGCTGCACGAGCGATATCGAGACCTTGCTGGTACTGCCTTCTTGCTCGCTCGAAGTCGCCTCGATACTGTGCGGTGTCACCTGATGCTTCGTACGCGCTGGCCAAGCCCATGGGGTCATCAGCAACTCGATAGAGCGAGATAGCTCGTTCGAGGAAGGTTTCCGCCTCCTGGTAGTCACCACAATCTCCGGCCAGCTTGCCGAGTGACTTTTTGAGATCCGCACGCACTCCGACCGGAAATGAATCGGCTGAGTCAAGCACCAGCTTGAGCCAACGGCGCCCTTCGCTACCATGGCCATGCGCGTACCAGAACTCTTCCAGTGACACGGCAAGACGGCACGCCGTTTCAATATCGTCTCGCACGATTGTCGAGTCGAAGGCAGTCCGCAGATTGGCAACCTCCGACTCGAGACACGCCAGCCAGTATTGCTGATCCGACCCGGCCCTGAGTGCCGTTCGGGCTCGTTCGGCAAGCTGAGTGAAATATTCGGCATGCCGCGCGTGTACTGCATGTGAATCACTATCTTCTTCGAGACGCTCCTGCGCAAAGTCATGGATCGTTTCCAGCATACTGAAACGCGCTGTGCCATCCGGCTGCTCGTGCTGGGTGAGGAGACTGTGATCGACCAGCGTGCTCAGTCCCTCTAGGGCATTCAACACTGGGCCAGACACGGCTTCCGCTGCCTCAATCGTCCAGCCGCCACGAAAGACGGCCAGGTGTGCGAACAGCTGTTGCTCCTCTTCACCTAACAGGGAGTAACTCCACTCGAGCATGTTGTGTAACGTCTGCTGCCGAGCCGGCACGTCGAGTGGGCCGTCGGTCAGGAGGGCAAACGGGTGCTCCAGTCGTGTCAGGAGCTCCTGCGGCGGGAACATCCGCAGGCGGGCCGCTGCGAGCTCGATGGCGAGCGGCAGACCATCGAGCCGCGTGCAGATCGCAGCCACCGTACTCGCGTTCTCAGCGGTCAGGCTGAACGAGGCATTCGCGGCCTGGCCACGCTCGGTGAAGAGCTGCATGGCCTCGTTGTCCTGCACCTGTTCTGGTTGCACGTCGTGTGTGGAATCGGGCAGGGCGAGTGGTGGAACGAAGTAATCATATTCGCCGTAAAAGTGGAGCACTACCCGACTGGTTACCAGGACCGACAGGTCGGGACAAGCAATCAAAAGGTCACTCACCAGCGCCGCCGCCGGGAGCAGGTGCTCGAAGTTATCGAATACGAGCAGTAGCTGTTTGTCGCGCAGGACCTCCACGAGTCGCTCGATGAGTGCCTCATCGCCCACTTCGCGTACCTTGAGCGCCTGGGCGATCACGGCCAGGAGGAGGTCCGGGTTGGTGAGGGACTGGAGCGGGATGTAGGCAACGCCATCGCGGAAGCTGTCCTGTATATGCTCCGTCACAGCAATGGCGAGCCGTGTCTTCCCGACGCCGCCAGGACCGGTCAGCGTGACAAGCCGGACCTGTGCATCACACAACAGCGTCAGGACATCCTGTGTCTCACGCTGACGGCCGATCAGGCTCGATGCTGGATGGGGAAGACGTGCCGCTGATGGTGGTGGCCGCGGCAGCACGGCAACCGTAGGCACGGTCCTGCCAGCCGAAACCTGGCGCGCGCGTTTCCATGTGGAGCGTTCGGTATCGGGAATGTCCAGGGCGTCGGCAAGTAGATCGATTGTCATGCGTTGGGGGGTGCGTCGGGCTCCGCGCTCAAGGTCACTGATACCGCGGACACTCAGTCCCGTCTTCTCGGCCAGCTCCTCTTGCGTCATGCCAGAAGAATGTCGAGCACGGCGAAGCAACTCTCCAAACTCCGGCGTGCTGTCGTGCGAGCGAGCCATGGGCTGTTTGCCATTCTTGATGCCATCATCATAGCACCGGAAGTGGGGTGTGCCTATGCCTTGCGTGGGTGACTGCGTGGGTTGCTCATGGTCCCCCGTCGATGCTCATGTCATGGTGGTCGTTGAAGGACTATGGCGTCATCGAGGCGCCGACGCGGGTGACGCGCGGCTTGCGGGCGGTTCTCGCCTGAGAACGGGGACACCTCGATCGCTGACCATTCGACTCACCACGAAAGGACTATCTCGTAACGACACCGCCTGATTCCACTTGCTTCTCGGTCACCATTCACGGTCTCGAAACCATGAAGGATGATCGACGAGATCCACCGGTAAACCGTTTGTCATCTTTCTAGTCCGGAGCGCCGAAATGTTCCGCAGCCGCCTACCAGTCCGCACTTTAGGTGAAGGGAACGACCTATGTCGATATCCGAAACAGCAACCGTGTCGAATTCCGCAATTGCGATGGCCTTTTTCGATGCCTGCGATTCTGGCAAGGGCTGGGAAGTCTGCAAGGCCTGGTGCCATGAGGGCGCCAGCTTTGCGTGCCAGGCGAATACGCTCGCCGAGATCACGACGCTTGGGGCCTATACCGACTGGATCAAAGGGTTCTATACCTCGGTTCCAGATTTCACGTACGAAATCAAGGCATGCGCGGTCGATGATGAGCGGGATTCCGTCTCTGTCGTTGCGGTTGGCCGCGGAACACACACGGGTGAGGGTGGGCCGGTTCCGCCGACCGGCAACACCGTGACCGCCGACTACGTCTATGTGATCGACTTCAACGGCGAGAAGATCCAACACATGACCAAGATCTGGAATGACGGGTATACGCTCAAGCAGCTGGGCTGGGCATAGTTCGCCAGCCATCCGACGGCTCCAGCAGGAGCAGGCCGTCATCCGGGAAGACCAGCGCCTGCTGGGGCAACGGCCAACGCTATTGCGAGCCGTAGCGTCATCCGGCATGTCCCAGACCCGTTTCGCTCACCGTCGCAGGCCCAGAACTGGGAGCGCGGTATCAACATCATCGTAAGGAGTGACACATCATGATTCTCGTCGTCGGCGCTACCGGGATGCTGGGCGGCATGATTGCCCGGCATCTCCTCGAACAGCATCACCAGGTCCGCGTGCTCGTTCGACCGGACTCCGCGCAACATCAGCTGGTCGCCGCCGGGGCTTCTCCAGTCGTCGGAGATCTCAAACAGAAGGCGAGCCTGCGGCACGCCTGCCAGGACGTTGAGGTCGTCATCACGACGGCCAACTCGGCGCAGCGGGATGGCGAGGACACCATCCAGGCAGTCGACCTGGACGGCAACCGTGACCTGATCGATGCCGCCGTAGAGGCCGGCGTCAAGCACTTCATCTACATTTCAGCATTTGGCGTCAGCCTGGAGCACCCGAGCGAGTTCTTCCAGGCCAAGGCGCGAACCGAGCAGCACCTCATAGCGAGCGGGATGGACTATACGATCCTCCAGCCGGATTCCTTCATGGACGTCTGGATCCCGGGCATCGTCGGACTCCCGCTCCAGCAGGGAGCACCGGTGACGTTGATCGGTGAAGGCAAGCGACAGCACTCGCTCGTTGCCGTGAGTGACGTCGCAGCCTTTGCCGTGGCGGCCGTTGAGAACCCGGCAGCACGCAATCAGGTGCTGGTCATAGGCGGCCCGAAGCCAGTGTCCTGGCAGGATGTCGTGGCATCCACTGGAGACATCCTGGGCCGGGAGATCCCGGTCGAGCTGTTGCCAATTGGTGCGGCCTTGCCCGGGTACCCGCCCGTCGTCACCGAGTTACTAACGGCAACCGAGTTGTATGACTCGCCGCTGGAGATGGAGGCACTTGCGATCGCCTACGGGGTCCAGCTGACCTCGCTCGAGAAGTGGCTGCGGCAATCTCCACTCGCTCACGAAGAATTCGGCGTCCAAATAGAGCAAGCAACAACCAGCTGAAAGGACAACCACCGTGGTGAGCAATATGCGTCGAATTGGCATCTTCATCCTCGGCATCGGTCTCATGATCGTGCCGGCTACCGTATCTGCTGACCCGCTACCATCCGCATCGTGTAAGAACATCACCGGCACGTTCCTCGGCCAAGTCGTTCCGACGGCTAGTGGGTTTGACGGTTACGTCATTGCAACGACCGGACCACTGGCAGGCAACGCCCCGGATTCGAAGCTGTTCAGTGAAACCGTTCAGAAAGTCACTCGAGGTGGAACGACGTTCTACACCGGGAACCACGCATTCGAGACGATCGCGCTTGGAGCGTTTTCGACGCACGATACGGGGTTGATTACACCGCACGGGCGAGTGAATTCCACCCTGACCATCTTCGAGGGTGGATCCGGCGCGATCAGCGCTCATGGAGCGGTTGATCTTGCCACTGGTCTGCTCGAGATCCGCTACCATGGACGCGTCTGTACAGAATGAATGTGGCAACCCCGAAGTATAGGAGCAAGTGAGCAGGCTTGACCCACCACAGCGAGAGACACCGTCAATGCGACGCGGCGTCTCTCGCTGTGGTGGAATGGTGCAGCACGAGCAGTCGCGTACGCGATCGCATCGTCCGGTGTCAAGGGCTCACTATTTCTAGTGAGTGGGGTCAGACAAGTTTGTGCCGAACCGCCCAGGCAGCGGCAGCGGTGCGGGAGCCGACCCCGAGCTTGTTGAAGATCGAGCGCAAATGCTGGGCGACGGTGCGCGGGCTGATGAAGAGTTCGTCAGCGATCTCCTGATTGGAGCGCCCGTCGACGACGAGGGTTAGCACTTGCATCTCACGATGAGAGAGTAAAGACGATTCGCCAGCAGTCTTGCTGCCCGACTTGCGCTCGCCGGCAAGCGCGTACTCGACGATCTCATCCAGGGACGTCTCTTTGCCGGCGCGCCACGCTGCCTCCCATGCTGATTTTCCGAGCTGCGACTGGCCGCACTCGATGAATTGCTCACGCACTGCTTGGTCGGCTGGCGGTACCGGAGCTCCGATCGTGTCACGTAGCGCGTCGCTAGCCCCGAGCAGGCGAGCAGCTCGATCCGGCTGCTGCTCGAAAAGCGCCAGCTGGGCAAACTCACCAATTCCATCAGCGACCATCCGCGATGGTCCTTGTGCATAAAATCCCGAAACAATAGTGCGCAGCGACTCTCGAGCATGGCCATAGTCACCGCGCATCATCACGACGTGCGCGAGATCCATCGTGATAATCGGATCAGTCTCACTCTCATCTTCCCGTTGGATGTCCAGAGCCTCAATTAGCAGTCCTTCTGCGTGTTCATATTCGCCCAGCCGGGACCTTGCTGCACCAAGGCCACCGAGCAGGTTGCGTATCCAGTCACGCCTTCCGAGCTGGCGGGCAATCCCGAGCGCCTGTTCATATGCGACGATTGCACGATCCAGATCACCATTCCACATTGCCGCGCGACCTATTCCCCACAGTGCATAGGCCTGTCGATCGACATCGTCTCGATCGAGCGCGATTGAGAGGCTTTCCTCGTGGTGGGCGATTGCCTGGAGTAAATCGCCCTGCTCCTTCGCGAGGAAACCGGCGCCATTGAGACCGTCCATGCGGGCTTCGTCGGACGCTCCTGGTCGCGAGAGGGCCAGCTCCAGCCAGCGGCGTCCTTCACCTACCCGCCCACAGGCCCGCCAGTATCCCCAGAGGACAAAGCCGGCACGAAGCGCCATATCCAGCAGCTTCGGATCAGGTACTTCAGGAGACAGACTCCAATCGAACGCAGCGCGCAGATTGTTGACTTCGAGCTCGATCCTTGAGACGGAATCGGCGCCGGAGTCTCGATAAACATCCCAGCCATTGCGCTCGACCCAGTCGAAACAGTGTCGGGCGTGGCGAGCCCGTGCCCGATCTACTTCGCCTGCTTCAGCAAGTTGATCTAGACCGAACTCACGCATCATTTCCAGCATCCCGTAGCGGGTCGAGTGCTCCGGCCCGACATGCTTGTGGACGAGACTATGTTCGATGAGCCCGCCAACACCGTCAACGATGGTGTCTCCCCAACCTGAGAGTGCTGCAGCAGCTTCGATTGTCCAGCCGCCCCGGCAGACGCTCAGTACCCGGAACAGGCCCTGCACATCCGTGCTGAGCAGGTCGTAGCTCCATGCGATGGTGCTGCGCAATGTTCGCTGGCGATCTGGAAGATCGCGCGGCCCTCCGGTGAGCAGCACAAGCGGTTGATCGAGGCGCGCGAGCAGATCACCTGTTGAAAGTGCCCGCAATCGTGCGGCAGCGAGCTCAATGGCAAGCGGGAGCCCATCCAACTTGCGGCAGATCGCTATGACATTTGCAGCGTTCTCGTCGGTCAGGGTAAAGCCGGGTTGAATGGCTCGTGCCCGTTCGACGAAAAGCCGTATCGCGTCTGCTCTGGCAATCCCGTCCAGTGGGGATCCGGCGCGTTCATCTGGTAGCGCAAGTGGTTCTACCGGGTATTCATATTCTCCGGAAATATGCAATGGCGTCCGGCTCGTTGCCAGAACCTTCAATCCAGGACATGCGGCGAGCAAGCGGGCGATGTCAGGTCCGGCCCTGGCTACATGCTCGAGATTGTCGAGAACCATCAGCAGTTGGCGCTCGGCTATCTGCCCGAAGATCAGATCGATGGTTGGAATACCGGGCTGCTCGACGATGGGCAGGGCTGCGGCGATTGTCGACAGGACCGCTCGATGATCGCTCAGCGGAGCGAGCGACACCACCCGGATACCGCTGGTGAAGTCATTTTCGAGTTGCTCGCTTACTGCCAGGGCCAACCGGGTTTTGCCAACCCCGCCAGCGCCGGTCAGCGTGAGCAGCCGAACATGCATATCGTTCAAGAACCCGATGATTTCTTGCGTCTCTCGCTGGCGGCCCACCAGGCTCGAAAGCAAATGAGAGGTCCAGATTGCCGGTGCGGTGGACGTTCCGGTCGGCTGTCCAGCAGAAAGGTTGTTCCGGGCAGCGGCCCGGCGCACGTTCTCCCACTCGGCCCGATCTGAGTCGGATAGTTGCAATGCATCGGCGAGCAGGCTAATCGTCAAGTGTTGCGGCACCTGACGAGCGCCACGCTCCAGATCGCTGATGCCTCGCGCGCTGAGGCTTGCTTTCTCGGCCAGTTCCTCCTGTGTCAATCCCGCAGCATGACGAGCGCGACGAAGTAGGTCAGCAAACTCGGGCTTGCAGTGATACGGCCCAGCCATGCGTCATAACCCTTCGAGACTGAAATCAGCCTACCACGCAATCAGCAAGCGGCGAGAGGCACTTGCGTGAGTCGTTGCGTGGGTTGCTCGTGGTCGATGATCTGCTTCGCCCTCATATTGGGAGAGAGGTCAAATAGTTGCACGTGGGACTCGCATCGAGTGCCAAAGTCTGGAAGGAAGAGCGCTATGCGCAAATTAGCTCTACTCATAATCGGGATCGGCCTCCTGGTTGCCCCTGCCACAACCGTCGCTGCTCCTTATCCTGCTTCGCAGTGTCAGAACATCACCGGCACATTCATCGGTCAGGCGATGCCGACGGCGGTTGGGTTCGACATATACGTCGTCGAGCTGACTGGACCGCTAGGCGGCACGCCGGTTGGCGAAAGACTGGTGGAAGTTACGATCCAAGAGGTGACTCCCGGCGGAACCATCCACTTCACCGGAGTCCACGAGTTCCAATCAACCGCTTTTGGCGACTTGGTGACCCATGATCAAGGAACCATCACACCAAGTGGCCGGGTCCACAACACGATGACATTCGTTGAAGGTGCGTCAGGTTTCCTGACCGTGTACGGCACGGTCGATTTGGCTGCTGGTGTCGTCGATGTCGAGGGGCGTGGACGCATCTGCTCCGACTGATCGTCGAGGCAACGCATCGGGCTGATCTGGACTAAACGCTAGTCAGTCAGGAAGGAACGCTTGTCCGGTGGCACAAGCGTTCCTTCTCTATGTTGGATCGACGCTTACAACCGTCCCGGCCCGGGTCAGCGAGGTGATGCTGCCGTTCAGCACGCGCAAACGCCAGCTACTCTGTGGCAGACTGCCGCATGATAACAATTCCGTAGATGAGTTCGAATCAGCAGCATCGTTACTCATATCAGAGAGGCGCCTTTCTGTCACCCATGAACAATTCGGGTTCAGGGTGTTCCCGGATCTTCCCTCCCCGGCACGCTGTGTTTCCGAGATCGGACGCAGGAACCGTCAACGTTCCGTTCAGAACTTCACGTGCCGGTTGACGTCCTTGTACAGCAGGTAGGACGACTCGCCCCAGCCAGTACAGAAATAGAACTGTGGACAGTACGACGCCATCCAGATGAAGTCGTCGGCCTGAACCTCGTGAATGTCGCCAGCCAGCACATAGAGTCCCTGGCCCTCGAGCATGTAGAGACCATGCTCCATGATGTGCGTCTCGACATAGGGGAAATAGTTGCCAGGCTCGAAGGCAAGGATGTTCATATGCATGTCGAAGGCGATGTCATCCGTGGGCAACAGGTACTGCCAGTAGCGACCATCCGTGTGCGGCCGGGTCTTTTCAACATCGTCACGATGCCCGACCACCGGATCGGGAACCGGCACATCGATCCGCTCGTATGGCTTCTGAATCCAGAGCAGATTTGACTGCTCCCCGGCCACGTTGCGGATCGCGTATGTAGTTCCCGCCGGAACGTAGCAGTACCCATGTGGCTGCAGTGTATGGCTTGCCTGTCCAATGCTGATCGCGACCTCACCACCGAGCAGGTAGAAGAAGTGCTGGAGTCCGTCATCGCGGGTGTGGGTCGTTCCGCCTCCAGGATCGATCTCCAGCAGCATCTGGGCGAATCGTGCCCCCATTTCCGGCGAGGTCTGAATCCTCACGCTCGTCTGATCGAATCCCGGCAGGCGGCTCGGAAGGATACCCGCTGGTGGCATCACCGAGTATTGCGAGGTCACCGTTGCCCGGTTGTGGGCAAAAACCCCAAACGGCAGCACTTGAGTTCCTGACGGCTCTTCCAAGTCGAATCTCCATTTCGTTTATCCAGTTGAACGCCGGAATCATAGCGTGTTCGCGCCAATCTAGAACCAGGCTAGTGCCCGGTGGCGCGTTTCGCTGCGGTCTAGTACAGGCCGAAGGGACCAGCCAGGCGCTCGTTCAGATGACCAGGCAACGCGAACGCACAGCCACATCTTTACTCCAGCCCGAGCTAGTTCGAACCGGTGATAGCCTGGGCATAGGGAAATGGCGATGTCACCAGATCGCTCTCCGCGAAACGGCTGGAACGGAACAGGCCAAGATCGACCACGCTACTCTCACCGTCGCAGATCGACTCGGCGAGCATCTGGCCAATGACCGGCGACAGCTTGAAGCCGTGGCCGCTGAAGCCACAGGCAAGATAGAGCCCACCAATCTCCGGCGCCGGGCCGAGAATCGGCTGTCCATCCGGCGTCACGTCATAAACGCCGGTGTAGCCTCGCCGGATGCCAAAGTCTTCGATGCCGGCGAAGCGATGGGCAAATCGCTGTCCAAAGAGCGTGGTCTCATCGGCGTCAACGGATTTGTCGATGTCGGGGTCGGTGTCGTCCGACCGCTGATACGCGTCGGCTGACCCGACCAGTGTCAGGTTCGATCCTTCCGGCCGCATATAGGCACGCTGGATGAAATCAATGATGATACAGTGCGCCGCGCCGAAGTCACCGGGCCGCTCGAACAAGGTAATCGCATGACGAACCGGTGTTAGCGGGAGATCGATGCCGAGCGGGGACACCAGATCACGGCTGTGATAGCCAGCGGCCATCACCACTGTCCCGGCGCCAATCGTCCCCTGGGTGGTTTGCACCCCGGTGATGCGATCTCCCCGGGTAACCAGGCCGGATACCTGGGCATGTTGCCGGATCTCGACACCAAGATTGCGCGCCGCCTGGGCAAACGCAACTGTCGTGCTGTAGGGATCGGCATAGCCGGATTCTGGCTCGTACGCGGCGGCTCCAACATCGTCGACGTTGAGACGTGGCTCAAGCTCGCGGATCTCGGCTGGGCTCAGCACGCACGTATCAACCCCGAGATCGCGCTGCATTTTGACATTCTGCTCAAGCGCTCCAACATCCTCGGGCCCGACGGTTGCCAGGAATCCGGTCGTCTTGAACTCGGACGTGCCGCCGATCTCTTCGTCGAAGTTCTGGAAGATGCGCAGTGCCCGCAACGCAATCGCCACGAGAGCCGGATGTGTATAGTGCTGCCGGACCAGCGCGCTGGAACGCCCGGTGCCGCCTGCCGCGAGCGTTGCCCGTTCCAGCAGAATGACCTTGCCGGCCTGCCGGCGGGCCAGTTGCAGGGCAGTGCTCGTTCCGGTACACCCACCGCCTATGACGACGATATCCGCGGTTTCCATGTCCTGCCTCTCTCCTCTCAACAAGTGTCCCCTCGGAGCACGTCCACCTCTGATTGTGACACTAGATCTTCACCAGGCGTGTGACGTTCGTCACCTCTCGCGCCGCACGCGACTCCGCGCGCCTGCCGTCGCGTTTACAAACTTCCGGCCCAAACCTATGATGGCTATCTGATGGAGAGGAACTGACGGGCGGCAGGGAGAGTTGTGGTGCGAATCGAGGAACTACGCGGGGAGCCGGTTACAAGAGGAGACCCTTTTGCGTTCTACTGGAATGAACAAGAGGTCATTGCCTACCCGGGAGAAACGGTCCTGGGGGCGCTCCTGGCCTCCGGAGTGAGAACAATTCGGCACACACCAACCCAACACCAGCCGCGCCTGATGCTTTGCGGGATTGGCGCCTGTTTCGACTGCCTCGTAACGATCGATGACATCCCACAACGCCAGGCATGCATAACCCAGGCCAAGCCGGGAATGATCGTGCGGTCAGACCTCACAACAACGCAGGAAGTGACTGAGAATCTATGAGTGGTAGTGAACATCCCCAATCAGTGGCGATCGTTGGCGGGGGTCCGGCCGGGATAGCAGCCGCTACCGAACTGCTCGAATATGGAGCAAGGGTCACGTTGATCGACGAGGCCACGAATCTCGGAGGGCAGTACTACCGTCAGTTCAGCGCCGCGAAGGATGTGCCCCGAGGCCGAGATCTCGATGACCGTCATCAAGCTGGCCAGGAGAAAACGGGCGGCCTGTCCCACGACAACCTGACCGTGTTGACCGAAACGCTCGTCTGGGGGCTCTTTGACAACAACGAACTGGCGATTTACCGAAACAATCGAGCGGAAATCCTCAGACCGGACCGCATCATCCTAGCTACCGGAGCAATCGAGCGCGTCGCCGCGTTCCCGGGCTGGACGTTGCCCGGTGTCATGACCGCAGGTGGTGTCCAGGCGATGATCTCCCGCGATGGGGTCCTGCCAGGCACGCGCTTCCTCGTCGCTGGAACGGGACCGCTCTTGCTCGCCGTTGCCGTCGAAATCGCCGAAGCCGGGGGTCAAGTCGTCGCCATTGTTGAGGGAAGTAAGGCAACAGTCCCACTGCGCCATGTGCATCATTTCCTGCGCCAGATGCGACGCGTGAAACAGGGTTGGGACTATCGACGTGCGCTCAGCCGGCATGGGATCCCAGTGCTTTCCGGACAGGTGGTTACTGGCGTTCTGGGCGATAGCCACGTCCGCGAGGCTTCCGTGTCCAGCATCGACGACGATTGGCAAGTGCTCGACGGTGAATCCAAAAGCTTCGCGGTTGATAGTGTCTGCCTCAACTTCGGTTTCGTGGCAAGCACGGAGTTAGCACGTATGGTTGGCTGCGAGGTCACTTTCGACCCCACAAGAGGCGGCTGGTATGTCGTGCATGACGAGGAGATGCGGACGACAAGTCCGGCGGTCTACGTCGCCGGTCAGTCTGCTGGCGTCGGTGGCGCGGATCTAGCCACGGCGACCGGGCGGTTGGCCGGACTATCCGCTGCTCATGACCTGGGACTCGCAACCGGTCCGAGCTACGAAGATCAGGTTTCCGGCGCTCAAAGCCAGGTAGAGCAAGCGCGATCGTTTTCCGAAGTGCTGAATACGATCTATAAGCCTGGTCTCGGGCTTGCCGACCTCGCCACACCAGAAACAACGATCTGCCGCTGCGAAGAAGTCCTGGCATCGTCAATTGACACGGCAATCGCCAACGGCGCGTTGACAGTGAATGCCGTCAAACGCGCAACCCGTTGCGGAATGGGCCCCTGCCAGGGACGAATCTGCGCCCAGCTACTTACCCCATATCTGGAGCGCCGGGCCGGTGTCAGCCAGCAATCCAGCGGGCTAATCACGGCGCGGCCGCCGATCAGGCCGCTGCCCCTTCGAGCGCTTGCAACACTTGCGGACCTCGACTCTGTCGCTGCAAGTCAGGGAACCCATCCAGGATAATGCACGGCGCGGACAGATGCTGAGATAGAGGTAGAGAAGCGACGCTCGATCAGATCAATCGCCCGGTTATAGCCAGGGGACCTTCCGGTCATGGCAATGGCAACAGTTCACGGATGTTCGATCCACCGTCGTTCCATGCCCAGCTGCCGACAACCGCCAACGTCGACGGGTCAACGATGATTATCGCGTGGCCATCCTTCCCAAATGTGTCTATGTACACATGGCTTGGAGTGACGATCATCGAACCCTGGATTTGCGCGGGACGACCGGGTAAATCGAGCCGATCGCCGATCTCGCCGCTGGCGCCATCCACCAGCCAGAGCACATGCTCATCGTTTTCGTCAAACGTTCCTGCCGGATCGATCACGAACGTGCTATGAACGAGTAGTCGGGAGCCATCGAGATTGGCCTCAAGTCCAATGACTCCCAGAAGATGCGATTGCCACAACTGCTCGCCCGTTTCAAGATCAATGGACCAGACGGCATTGTGGATGCCTATCTCCAACTCCTGCCTGTCAACCGTCATCCGTTCCGACGCCGGCGCGACGATTAGTTCGTTCCGGCCTTCCAGATAGGTAGCGAATCCGAGCGAGATCGCGCTGGCAGCCGCGTTAGCTGGCGGGAGCAGCCATGCCGTCGATCGGTCGATCCAGGATGCGCCTTCGTCAAACGCGAATTCATCCAGAACAACACCATCGGCCAGATCAACGACCGTGGCACGCGCCAAGCCATCAGCATGCGCCACAAATAGGCGCTGCCCGTCCAGGTCCCAAAACAGCCCCGGCATGACACTGTGTACGGGGAAGTTGTCGCCTTCCGCATCCTGGACCGGCACGGAACCAGCGACAACGCTGTCGAGCACGACCTTAGCGGTGATTGCGCCGCTGCCCAAGTCGGCGACAAGCACCTCGGCGTTGCCGCACGGAAAGTCGCCCAGCACATAGCCGTCATCGATTGGCAGGTTTGGGGAGACCGGTGTGCCAAAGAAATGGGCATCGTCGCCTTCAGGACTCACCACAAACTCCAGCACTCCGAAGTCCGGCGGCAGGGTCAGCAATTGCGCTCTGGATGATCCCTCGAACTCATACGAGACCAGCACCTGGTCAGCGCCATCCTTCATCACCCAGTACAGGGTATCCCCCAAAGCCGAGAACTGTGGGCGCATCGTGCTTGAACTCCCTGAATGCTCCCACTCGGTGACGACCTCATCGCGCCAGCTATTGAGATCGAGAATGTGCAGGGTCGTCCTCCCGCCCGGCGAAAGGTTCTCCGGGCGATGGACGAAGAACGCAACCCTCTCGCCGTCAGGGCTGGCGGCGTGTTCAACGTAACCACCGGCACGTCCGACTTCGAACCCCAGCTGTTCGTAGCCAGGCAGCGGTTCAAGCGTGAGAGCGTCAACCGGCTGAACTTCGACGATCTCCTGTTGCCCTGGAGGTGTTGTGATCGCTAGGAGAGGAAATGGGGCCAGTAGGCCGGGAGAGGTCACGACGACCGCCGATGAAACCTGCGCCATGCCGCTCTGATCGCCCGTGCCCCCATTGCGACCGGCTCCCGGCCGGAACACGATCAGCAGTGCGCCCAACACTATCAGGGCGGCGACGCTGCTTCCGACGAGCTTGAAGACGTCTGAGCGTCGAGCAACCATGCGCCCCAGGTCTACGGTTTCAGGCGGCGAATCGGGCGGTGTCATGCCATCGCCTTCGAAGAACTCGGATCGAGGAAGTGTGGCGTCCTCAGTGCTGTACTCAGCTACTCCCACTCTGACTCCACCCCCAACCAGGTTGCCTTCTATGAGACCTCGAACGGATCCGCCGCCATCGGGCACGGCCCTCCTGGACAACTCAACCTGGTAGTCAAGAAGCATGCGTTCAATATCCTCAATTGCAATCGGGACCTCTTCTCGTCTCATCGCTGGTCATCCTTCGCTGTCTTGTTGCAGACTTGTCCCGCATCGTCAATCAAACGTTGCCGCAAGCGCTGGAGTGCCCGTGACACGCGCGATCGCGCAGCTCGCTGGGAAATCCCGAGCACACCCGCTATTTCGGCAATCGGAAGATCGATCAGGTAACGCTAGGTCAGCACGTCGCGATCGGTCCCCTGCAAACTTGCCAACGCTCGTAGCACCATCTCTTGCTGCTCCTTTGCTAGAGTCGCTTCCTCGGGGTCGTTCTCAGCTAGCCGGGGAGCCGTCCAGCCACTGCGCCTGACCGCCCGGTTCATTCGATTCGCACGACGAGAGTTAGACCGCTGGCGGTTGAGCGCCACATTGGTGACGATCCGCCACAACAAGGGTCGAAACGCTGAACCCTGTTTGAAGTCCGGAAGGGCTACGCAAGCCTTGACAAAGGCCTCCTGAGACACGTCCTCCGCCTCGCCAGCGTCGCGGGTAATCGTAAGGGCGATCCGATACGCGATGCCCCTGATATGCTCGAACGAGCTCCTCGTAGGCGTCTACGTCCCCGAGTCTCGCTCGCTCCACAAGCTGACGGTCATCCACGAATCTCTCCCGATCGCCCTTCACACCCAAAGCTCATTACCAGTACACCGCCGTGGCGAGAAGTGACTCGCTATTAAACTGAGCAGCCAACGTCCGAACGCGACGCTTGTCGTTGACAGATTCGATGATTTGATGGGAACTGTATTCTGGCGATCTCGTTAAGCTAGTCGTCAGATCCGGGGAGAGAGACGACGTAGGCGTTTTCGATGTTGAGGGCGGTCTTGATTTCTGCCAGGACATCATCACTGATCGCGTCATCGACGTTGAGAACCATCAAGGCATCCTCCCCTCGACCATGGCGTCCGAGCTGCATGCCTGCGATGTTGACATTGTGCTTGCCGAGGATCGTGCCAACCCTGCCGACGACGCCTGGAACGTCGTGGTGGTGGGTAATCAGAACATCACCGGCCAACGGCTGGCCCAGTGAAAACCGGTCAACTTCGTAGATGCCGACATCGTTGCCAGACCAGCGAATGGTGACATGGTGGGTGTCGTCGTTGCGAACCTCGAACGCGAACTCCACGTCCTGTCCGTCTGGCACGTTGAAACGCGACAAAAGCTGTTCGATGTTCGACTGGCGGGCAACCATCCTAGCGTTGACCGGCGACACCCGCGCATCGGACCACTGCTCTAGCCCGGACGCCAGCGCGGCGGCAAACACGAGTTCGTAAACTTCATCTGAAACATTGCCCCGTGCGGTCATCGCGAAGGATGCCGGAACCTGGGGTTCGAGCACGCTCAGGAGATGCCCGGCAGCGTTCGCCGCGCGGCCCAGCCGGCGGGATGTGTCTGGCTCGATCTGTGCGGCCGGGAGGTTGACGGCGTTCGGAACCGATTCCCCGCGCAACGCCGAAATTACCGACCGGCTGATCATCTCGCCAACCGCGGCCAGCGCCTCGTTGCTACTTCCGCCCAGATGGGGTGTCAGGATTACGTTCGGCTTGCCCCAGAGCGGGCTCCAGGAGAGCGGCTCCTCGGGAAACACATCAACGGCGGCGCCACCAATCCGCCCCGACTCCAGTCCTTTGGCGAGCGCGTCATGATCGACTACCTCCCCGCGCGCCGCATTGATGACGATTGCCCCCGGTTTCATCTGCTCGATCGCTGCAGTATCAAGGAAACAACGGGTCTCATCGGTCAGCGGAACATGGAAGGTCACAATATCGCTGGTCGCGAGAAGCTCAGGATAGCTGACGCGCTCAACAGCATAGTCGCGGAATATGTCCGCGCTGACATACGGGTCATGGGCGATGATATGGCAGCCAAAAGCCCGCAAGCGGTGGGCGATCACCCTGCCAACCCGCCCAAGGCCAACGATGCCGACCGTCTTGCCACGCAGGTCAAAGAGCTGAAAGCGTTTGCGTTCCCACTTTCCAGCGTGCATCGAAGCATTGGCGTCCGGTAGTTGGCGGGCGAGGGCCAGCATCAGAGCGATCGTGTGCTCGCCGGCCGAAAACCGGTTTGCGCCCGGAGCATTCAGCACGAGAATGCCTGCCTCGGTGGCGGCATCGACGTCGACGTTGTCGATGCCGACGCCCGCACGCGCAACGACTCTCATCTTTCTTGCGTGGTCGAGCAGTTCGCGGGTAACCTGTGTCTCGCTCCGCACGACAAGCGCATCGGCATCTGTAACGGCGTCAAACAACGCGCCACGATCCGTCCCGTCCACATCCACCAGACGCGCGCTTGCTGCAAGCGCCTGCCGCGCTCCGGCATCGATCACATCGCTGACAACGACGACCGGGAGATCGCTGGCCGGGTCCGCATTCACCGGCGACTCGGATGAAAGTGCATCCAGGGCAGCGACGAGGTCGGGAACCTGCCTGATCGTTGCTGGCATGACGGGCAGTGGTTCGCCGGTAATCAGCACGGCCTGGATCTGCACGGAGTCATACGCTCGCGCGTGGCGCAGGCTGTCTTCGACGGCGTGGGTGACGCCGATCTCGCGAGCAATCTTCACCTTGTCGTCGGCATAGTGAACGAAATGCGCGGGAAATCCGTTGTGCCGCAACCAGGCCTCGGTCATCGTTTGGGAAGCTGCGGGTCGAGCGGTTATCAGGATGACATTGTCGACGCCACACAGATCGTGAACTCCGCGCAGAAAATCGACAGCGCCGGCGGCCGGAGCAAGCCGGGATGCCGGTCCGCCGTCGCCGTAGACCCAGTGCCGGACTTCGTCGGTGACGTTGTGTCCGGCGGAATCGATAAACGCCGTATCCGGCAATGACAAGCCAAACTTGCGATTGGCTTCGTGGGCGAGTGGTGAAGGGTGCTCGGTCAGAACGCCATCGATATCAACCGCCACTCGCACGTTCTGATTACCCTCCAGCTGAAACTCCCGTTTCGCCGCTATTCGAGATCGTAAACGACGTACGTTGTCACAAGGAACTCGCCAACGCCGATCGCTATCATGCCAGAGGAGCCTTCGGCCCTGGCTGTGTGCTCGGCCGATCCAACGATCTCCCCGTCAATCTCGAGCCAGAATGTCGATCCCTGGCTCAGGACAGCGATGTCGACGCCTTCCGCCAAGCGCCCGGCAGTCACCCGTCCTTGTTCGCTGACAAGCGTATCTGCACCACCTGATGACAAGTAACTCAGCTTGACGTCTCCAGAAGTTGTCACGCAGCCGCGATAGTGCGCGCCACTCAGCGCGTCTCGCCGTACGACAACACAGTATGCGCCGCTCTCATTCCCATTCAAGACCTGCACATTTGCTTCGACGATGTTATCAGCGTAAATCACCTGGGGAACGAGGACGCCAAGTTCCGTTCCGGACTCGTTTACCGCGAGCAGGTAGCCGTCCTCAATGATTGTGCGTGAACCACTGTCGATGGTGGCGTCACCCCAAACATCAAACCCTGCTGTGAAAGTTGGATCCCCGCGCTCGGGCGGCGTTGGTGTTTCTGGAGGTTCCGGTTCAACAGGCGGTTCCGGCGGGCCAGGTACCTCCGGATAGCGCCAGGAGTAATAGTGCAGACCGACATTGCCCATTTCCACACGCCAGGCCAGTTCGTTGGCGGGAGTGTAGGTGAGGCAGCGGCGTTCGAAGCACTGGGTCAACACATCCTGCACGACATCCGCGACCTTCACCCTCGACCAGTAGGCCTCGGTGATTGGCAGGCCGGTGGCAAAGAACCAGGGTTCAAAGAGCAGCCCCTCAACCGGACCATCCGTCGATGCGATAAGGCCGGTGGAATTCAGGTAATCCCAGAACACACTGGCGACGCGATGCCCGGTTGTCTGATCCAGATAGGAACCGAAAACTCCGTAGCTTGCAAGGAGAGAATCCGACCCGACGGCTCCGTTCCTCGCGAGCGTCTGTGTGATCGGCAGATCCTCTGCGAGCGGCGCAACATCGAGAAGCGAATTGAAAGGTTGCGTAGGTTGGTCCGAGTACGTCATCGGGATCGCCAGCCACGTTGACTTCGGCGGGAGTTCCAGTGATGAATTCGCCATCGCCAACCTGCAGCTCGCCGGAGACGAGTTCGTTTACCAACAGGCCATTCGTGACATACCAGGTCGTTGCGCGATCCGCGAGTGGATTGGTTATCTCCATGCGGCTCTTGTCGTAGTAATAGACGAGGCGAATTTCGTGCTGTGCTTCCACATATTCTTCGTACATGTGATGCGGCGGTGGATCTTCGCCCCAGAGCCAGGTGCGTTCGACCGCGGCTTCGGCGACAAGACTGTCTGTCCGGTACCAGTTGTCGTACATTGCTCTGGAACGCAATCGATCTGAGCGCGGCCTCGGCATCGAGTTGACCGGCGCCAACACCTGGCTCATTTCCGGGATCACCGGAATCCTCCGCCGTCGAGACGAGACGCTTCACGTACATCTTCAGGTCCGACAGACGGGTCAATCGAGTGCATCAGCGCGGCCGTCCCGCTGGCAATTGCGACCGAGAATGATGTCCCAGACACCGGCTGATTCTTATAGACGTTCGTCCAGGTGTCGCCTTCGATTTCCGACCAGTTTGGGGAGAAGATGAGAATACCCGGCGCGGCAATATCGACTTCGGAGAGTACCGAAGAGAAGCTGGCGCGGTTGCCGTTGCTGTCAAGCGCCCCGATAGAGATCGTCTCGGGGTAGCTGGCGGGATAGCTGATCTGGCTCGCACGATTCCCGGAGGCGGCGAGGACCGGGATGCCCGCGCTGGTCGCTTCAACCACGGCGGCCCGCTCGACCTCCGATGGCGTCGAAGCACCAAGGCTAAGGTTGATCACGTCAGCACCGTGATCGATCGCCCAGTAGATGGCATCAGCAATCGATGAAGTCGATATCGTGCCATTGGCGGCAAGCACGCGAATCGGCATGATCCGGACATCCATTGCCGCGCCAACCGTGCCAATCTCGTTGGAACCGCTTGCGGCGATGATCCCGGCAACGTGTGTGCCGTGGCCGTCGATGTCAGCCCAATCATCGTTTCCATCGACGGCGTTGTAGCCGTTCACGAGCTTGTCAGCAAGGTCAGGATGGGTCGGGCTCACCCCACTATCAACAACAGCTACCACGGTCTGGTCAGCGCCGGTCGTGATGTTCCAGGCATCGGGCAGCTTGACTTGACGGACCCACTGGAGTTGTTCGTCGTACTCAGGTTCGGATACTGGCTCCCAGTAGAGTTCACGCGGCTGATCAATCTCGGCAACGAGCACGTCGGGGTTGATCTGAAGTTCCCGCACCGCCAGCATCGCGCTGCGCTCGTCAGAGAACGAGAAGCTCGCGACCCCCCGATCGGCCGAGATCATTCGAACATCACCCGGGCGTTCGCCATCAAGAGTCACTTGCCGATTGTTTAACAGTTCCTGCCCGATCTCCGAACCCGGTCGAACTCGCACAATGACCCGAACAGGCTCGTCGTTCGAAAGATTGGACCTTATGGCCAATGCGGGAGAAGAAGCGAGCAGAACGAGGACGAGGCTGAGCGCCAAGGGCACAACACGTCGAATAACTGTCACCCGATGAAACTCCCTGCTCGCGAAGCTGTAGTGTCGATCGCAGCAAATACTGCTATGACAAAACGAATTGTACCTGCGACGTCACACCCTTAACGTGTGAACGAGCGACTGGTTACGAATCTGAACTCTGCAACTACTCTTGGGTAAGGACGATCCGGTAACCGTCTGGATCTTCTAGCTCGAACTCCCGATCGCCCCAGGGCCTCGTCACCGGCTCCTCAATACGCACATCCGGCTGCTGGTGGTCGATCGGCACGAGACCGTTCCTGGTTACCAGCCGGAACATCTCATCGACGTCGTTGGTCGCGACATGGATGTGTGGCGTGTTCCCAACCGGCCCACTCTCCGACGGATGAAGCATGATTTCGTGCGGGCCGGCGCTGAACCAGTACATCCCTCCGTACCCGCGGCTGTACTCGAATCCTGCTCGCTCATACCATTCCCGGGATCCTTCGGTGTCGGTACAGAACAGCACCACATGGTGAAAACCGGTGATCATTCTTGGCGCTTCCTTTCCGCAATCTGCGAGTTGCTGCACGAGTCGCGACGGTTTCATGATGGCGGCGGCGCAAGGCGTGAAGGATTTGAAGGGTAGTCTCCGTCATCCAATACGCCTCGATCTCGCTCGCTTCGTGACGTTGCTCTTGCCCGGCTGCAGAGAAGCCCATGCAAAGAGAATGGTATGCGATTCACCACGAAACGGATTGCTCGGCTAGACTGAGCCGAATTGATACGTCCGATTGAAGGGATCTCAGACATGGCACTCGCAACCTCGGAAATGACCGACAAATCTCTCGAAGCTTCATTCCAGCAATCTCGATCTCCCGTCTTTGCAAGCGGTGGCATGGTGGCCGCCGCGCATCCGCTTGCGGTTGCTGCCGGCGTCGATGCACTCCGCAAGGGCGGCAATGCGATGGACGCTGCCATCGCCACGGCGATGACAACCGCTGTTGTAATTCCAGCAATGAATGGACTCGGTGGTGACTGCTTTCTGATCCACTGGGACAACAAGAAGAAGAAGGCAACCGCGGTCAACGGCTCCGGCATCGGACCGCGTTCGGTCGATCGCGATTGGTTCGTTTCTCGCGGTCACGAAAAGGTGCCGTTCTATGGCCCGCTTTCGATCGCCGTGCCCGGCGCCGTCGCCGCCTATTTCTGGGCGATCGAGAATCATTGCAGGCTCAGTGTCACTGACCTGTTCGCGCACGGCATCCATTATGCAGAACACGGATTCCCTCTGTCCGTCGGGGGTGCTCGTGTCATCAAAGCGGCAGGAACAGAGCTTGGTAGCTTCGAAAGTTCAGCGGCTATCTTCCTTCGAGATGGCAAACCGCCCGTGCCTGGCGATGCCCTGGTTCAGAAGAACCTGGCCCGGACAATGCGCCAGGTCGAAAGCGGTGGCCCAGAGCTCTTCTACGATGGAGAGATCGCCCACCGGATCGGCGCGGCGATTGAAGCCGCTGGCGGGCAACTCTCCGCCAGTGATTTCGGCGGGCATGTGAGCGAAGTCTACGAGCCGATTTCGACCGAGTATCGTGGGGTCACCGTCTTTGAAACACGCCCGCCCAGCCAGGGCCAGATCGTGCTGGAAGAACTGAACATCCTCGAGCAGGTCGATCTCGCCGCCCTGGGCCACAACAGCGCCGACGCCCTGCACCTGATGATC
This sequence comes from uncultured Chloroflexia bacterium, assembly GCA_963709995.1. Taxonomy (GTDB): domain Bacteria; phylum Chloroflexota; class Chloroflexia; order Thermomicrobiales; family CFX8; genus JAUIIK01. The sequence continues at coordinate 183,276 of CAVPYN010000017.1, forward strand.
GAAGCCAAGAAGCGCGCGTTCGCCGACCGGCTCGCCTACACTCAGGATCCTCGTTTCGGTGATGTGCCGCTCGACGTGCTGCTGTCGAAGGAATTCGCAGCCGAACGCTACGCGACCATCGACATGAATCGAGCAACCGAGAGCGTCGAGCCTGGCGCGCTCCCGGAGACAACCGGCGATACAACCTATCTCTGCACCGCTGACAGCGACGGCAATATGGTGTCTCTGATCACTTCGCTTTCCGCGGGCTTCGGCAGCCAGTTCGTCGCTGGCGACACCGGTGTCCTACTCAACAACCGGGCCGGGCGTGGCTTCACACTGGAAGAGGGTCATCCCAACGTCATCGAACCGGGCAAGCGGACTATGCATACGCTGAATTGCTATGCGTTCGGCAAGCACGGAGAGATCACGCTTGTCGGTGGAACACCCGGAGGGGACCAGCAGCCACAGTGGAATATGCAGGTCATCACCAACTTGATCGATTACGGTATGGACGTCCAGGCCGCCGTCGAAGCCCCGAGATGGACCTCCTTCCCCGGCACCGACCCGATCAACATCGAAAATGAGTTCGTCGTGCGCGCCGAGTCGCGAATCAGCGCTGATGCCCTCGATGAGCTACGAAAGCGCGGACATCGCGTCGAGGTTCTCGAACCGTACGGCGCCGGTGGAACGATGTTTGTCATCAGCCGGGACCCAGAGACCAGTGTGCTTCAGGGCGGGGCCGATCCACGTAGCGAAGGCCTGGCGTTGGGCATCTAGCTCGACGCCGTTTCCGCCAGGAGCCGGTTGATCAGCCGGGCAAGAACCCGCGGCCGGTCGATTGGGACGAAGTGATTGCTGTGCTTGAGGTTGATCAGGCTTGCCTGGGGCAAGAGTGCGGCGATGTCATCCGCCCTGTCAGACGGAAACGTTGGATCGAGCCTGCCCCAAACGATCAGGGCTGGGGCGCTATATAGCTGAAGCGCGCCACGCCAGCGATCGGCGTCTGCCCTGTGTGGTCGATGACTTCGAAGCAGGCGTAACAACGTCTGACTGAAATCGCGTTCGAAGGGCTCCCACAACGCATCCATGAGATCGTCGTTGAGCTTACTGCGGTCCGCGACATAGATCGAATACGCCCACTTCAGCATGAACCGCCGCGACAACGACATCGCAAGTTCGCCAACATAGGGGATCTGGAAAAGTCGCAAAGGGTTGAGCCAGGTACCTGCCCAATCCCCCAATCCCAGGCTCGTGTTTGTGATTGCCAGGTGAGTCACTCGACCCCTAGCCTGGTTCAGAATCTCACAGGCGACAAGGGCCCCGAAATCATGCGCAACGATTCCGAATCGATCGATGCGCAGAAGATCCAGGAAGGCGAGCAGGTCCGCAGCCTGTCCGGCCGGCGACAGATCGGCCCTGCTTGGCAGATCTGAGAAACCAAATCCGGTGAGGTCAGGCGCAATCGACCGGAAGTTGCCTTGAAGGTGGGTTGTAACCTCCCGCCAGAGAACGTGATGGCTCGGGATACCGTGGAGGAAGAGCACCGGGAAACCGTCTGATCCGGAATCAGCGTAGAAGCGACGCCAGCCGCCGATAGTGATATTACGCGACGGCTGGCGTCCAAGATCGCCGATGGGGAGCACTCGTCAGGAGATATTGGCAGGCGGTTCGGGCTTCTCCTGAGACGTGGACGCTCGGCCATCTTCCAGGTCGCCGACGGCCCCCAGAACGCTGCTAACATGCTTGAAGGCATCGAGCAAATCAAGTGGCAACGGGAAGACAATCGTCGAATTCTGTTCGGCGGCGATATTGCTCAATGTTTGAAGGTAGCGAAGTTGCAACGCGGTCGGCTCTTGAGCGATGACGACCGCAGCTTCGTGGAGCCGTTGGGCGGCCAGGAACTCGCCTTCGGCATCAATGATCCGGGCGCGCTTCAGGCGCTCGGCCTCGGCTTGCCGAGCCATCGCACGCTGCATCGTGTCCGGAAGTTCAACATCTTTGACTTCGACAATGTGGACTTTCACACCCCACGGCTCGGTCTGCTCATCAATGATTGCCTGGAGACGGGCGTTGATCTCGTCGCGTTCCGACAGGAGTTCGTCCAGTTCCGACTGGCCGAGAATCGAACGCAGCGTCGTCTGGGCAATCTGGGACGTCGCCCGGATATAGTCGTTCACTTCGAGGACCACTCGCTCGGGGTCGAGCGCGCGAAAATACGCGACCGCGTTGACGCTCACGGTGACGTTGTCTCTGGTGATCACTTCCTGGGAAGGGATGTCGAGCGTGAGAATCCGCAAATCAACTTTTTGCATGCGCTCGACGAAAGGTATCAGCAACACCAGGCCCGGCCCTCGGATGCCGACGAAGCGACCGAGCCGGAAGATGACGCCGCGCTCATACTCCTGGGTGATCTTCACCGATGCGGAGATCAATATCACGACGAAGACGACGACCGCGGCAAGCGCGACCAGAATGCCTGTATCCACAAACTAATCCGTTTCCATTTGGCTGGCGACTGGCTGGATCACAGGATCGACCAGTTCATCGCCGGCCCGTTCTTCGACCGTGATCCGTTTTACACCAAGCAACATACCATCACGATTGAGAACCCGTACCGGCTCGTTCTTCAGGATGACCGTATCATCGACCGAATGAGCGGACCAGAGCGTTCCCTCCACAAACACCATGCCCCTCGGATCGAGATCGGTCCGAGCGACTCCTTCACGCCCGATGAATGCCTCGCGTCCGGTGGCCGGCGGCTTTCCGCGGGATTTGACGACTGAACCAACGACGAACAAAAAGAAGAGACCGATGAGCACCGCGACAGTAAAGATTACTGTGCGAGAAATCTGCAGCACCTCCGGGTTGCGCGTGTTGGACAGTAGCAATCCGCCGAGCACGAACATGACGACCCCGCCGACGGTGAGAATCCCGCCGCTCACCACGAAGACCTCTAGCACGAAGAGGACGAATGCCAGCGCGAGCAAGACAAAGCCTGCCGCGTTGCTCTCGAGCGTCCCCAGGGCATAGAAACCGACAATCAGCATGATCGCGCCGGCCACGCCGGGAAAGATCGCTCCGGGGTTTGAGAGTTCGAAGATCAATCCCAGCGTGCCGAGGCTCAGCAGGACAAAAGCGACATTCGGGTCAACAACGATCTGCAGCAGTCGCTCGAAGAAGGACATTTCAACCGGCTGAACGTTGGCGTTTGCCGTATTGACCACCGCGATATCGCCGTTGACGACAACCTCGCGCCCGTCGGCCTGGGCGAGAGCATCGTCAATGTCGGTGGCGATGAAGTCAACGATGTTCAGTTCGACGGCCTCACGAGACCCCACGTTGACCGCGTCTCGAACCGCAAGTTCCGCCCACTCGGCGTTGCGGCCCCGCAGCTCCGCGAGCTCTCGCGCCCGGGCCGCGGCATCGTTGACAACCTTGCGATCCAGCGCAGTCTCCTCACCATCCTCTTCTCCGCCGAGCTGGATTGGCGTCGCCGAGCCGATATTTGTCACCGGAGCCATCGAGGCGACATGAGCGGCATAGGTGATGTACATGCCAGCCGAGGCAGCCCGCGATCCTTCAGGACCCACCCAGACGATGACCGGAATCGGCGATGCGAGAATGTCAACAATGATGTCATCCATCGCCGAGGAAAGACCCCCGGGAGTGTCCATGCGAATAATCACGGCGTCGTCGCCACGGTCGATTGCGGTGTCGATCCCGCGATCAATATAGGTCGCCATCACCGGTGTGATCGGACCATCAATCGTCAACTCAGTAACGGACGGTTCTGATTCCTGGGCGGATAGCGGCGCGGTCAAGACTCCCAGCGCGATGAACGTGAGAGCAGTCGCGCGAATGATCCACTGGATTGGTCGACAGGATGTCATCATTTCCCGGTTTTCTCTGTTGACACGGATCGTTCGACCGGGCACATAGCAAGTATATCCTGAGGGCTGGCCCGTGCCCCGGCGGCACAGGGAACGTAGAATTGGCATGTGTGATGTGCCAGATATCGGAGAGGCCAGATTGTGGCGATCGACCTCAAGCGCAATGCTTCCTCCAGCCAGCTATATCATGATGCCGAAGATTACATCCTCGGTTTGATTACCGGTCCACCGTCGCCCCCGCCGGATACTCCGCCGGAAGAAATTCGCCAGCGCGCCATCGACCGTATCGAGCGAATGCGGGCGTTTCTGGAGTTCATCGGCAATCCACAACGACAATTCAGGGCGATCCATATCGGAGGCACATCGGGAAAAGGCTCTACCGCGGCGCTCACGGCATCGATCCTGCATGCCGCGGGCTATCGCACCGGATTACACGTCTCGCCCTATCTCCAGGTCTCGACGGAAAAGCTTGTCATCAACGACCGCATCGTGGCAGCAGATCGATACAACCAGCTTGTCAAGGCATTAGCGGGTCGGGTCGAAGAGTGGGTGGCGGCTGGCAATGATCCTTTGGCATACGGCGAATTCTGGGTCGCGTTGACCTTTCTCTTCATGGCGAAAGAGGAAATCGAGGTCGGAGTGATCGAAGTGGGCGCGGGCGGCCGGTTTGATCTTACGAACGTCATCGAGCCGGAAGTCGTCGCGATCACCAGCATCGGCCTGGATCACACTGTGACACTCGGAGACACCCTCGAATCCATCGCCTGGCACAAGGCCGGCATCATCAAAGCGGGCACAGTGGCTGTCACCGCCGTGCAAGATGATGAGCCGCTGGCAGTGATTCGCGCGGAAGCTGAAGCAGTTGGAGCTTCGTTGTTCGAAGTCCGGGCCGGTGAGACGTATCAACTCGAATCAACCGGCGCCAACGGCACATCCTTCGTCGACATGTCCACGGGAAAATCATTTCACGTTGTGTTGCCCGGTCGTTTCCAGGCCAGCAACGCCGCAACGGCGATCGCGATCACACGGGCGTTTGATCCGAGCAGCGCGACAGACGACGCAATCCAGCAAGGGCTGGAGGCTACCCGATTCCCGGGACGGATGGAAATCGTCCAGCAAGAGCCGCTGGTGATTCTCGATGGGGCTCACAATCCGCAGAAGATCGCGGGACTTGCCGCCGACCTCTGCGCAATCACCAGCGGCAAACGGGTTATTGCAGTGTTCGGCGTGTTGGAGTCCAAGAATCACCAGGAGATGATCGCCGCTCTGGCGCCGCGCGTCGATGTGCTGGTCGCCACGACCCCCCGGGTGTATGCCAAACCAGCAATCACAGCCGCGGAGATCGCCGAGCGCGCTCGTTCAAGGATCGACGATGTGCGTGTGGAGCCCGACCCCCTTGCAGCCGTTGCGACTGCGCTCAGCATTGCGACGGCTGATGACGCGGTAATCGTGACTGGTTCACTCTATCTCGTTGGCAATGTGCGGGAACGGTGGTACCCGTCGGAACAGATACTCGCCCAGGGCACACTCTGGCCGTCAGCGCGGCAATCGGAGTCATCCCCGCCAGCGCAATAGCTGCTCAACCGGGGCAAATTCGTTGGCGGGAGACCGCACGCTGTAGATGAAGTGTGTGATTCCAGCATCGACGTACTCATCAATCCGGTCCACCTGGTAAGGGCGAACAAGGAGCACCGATCGCTCGATCCGGCCCGGGTCTCGTCCCACTTTCTCGCACCATTCGTCAAGCACCTGGTTCAAACGCGCAAGCTCCGGTGGATCTCCCTGACCGTTCCAGATATCCGCGTGTTCGGCAACGATCCGCAACGCGATCTTCTCGCCGCTCGCGCCGATCATGATCGGAATCGAGCCGTGGACGGGCGGCGGATTTTTGTCACGCCACCGCTGCCGGATGATCGGAATCGCCGCCTCAAGTTCGGCGAGCCGCGATCTCGGTGTGCCGAGCGGGTAGCCCGCATCGAGCAAATCTCGTTCCCAGCCGCCGGCTCCCAAGCCAAGGATCAAGCGGCCTCCACTGAGCACGTCCACCGTCCGCGCCATGTCAGCCAGTAGCGCGGGATTCCTCAATGTAATCGCCGAGACCGCCGGTCCGATCTGGACCATCGAGGTCGCCTCGGCCATCGCCCCGAGCATCGTCCAGCACTCGTAGACCTCGCCTTCGAGATCCCCAAAGCGCGGCGCGAGATGATCCCAGTTGAATAGTGCGTCTACTCCGAGCGATTCAGCCGTCCTCCATGCAGCCCGCATCGCATCGATTGATTGGTGATGTGGCTGGACTTGCACACTGATTCGAATTGGATGATTCATGAAGCTTCCACGTCTACCTTCATTCGATCCAAGATCACCGGCCGTTTCACTCATTGCGCCTAACTGGCCGCAAGAGCGAATGTCATGACCACTTCAATATGAAACTGGTCGTCAGGCCGAATCCAGACGATCTCAGAGAGCCAAAACGCGCCTTCCGGCTCCGAACCCCGGAGGGCATCAACGATCCATCGCGTCTGCTCCGGGTCAGGATATCCGTCAGTGATGCTCATGTGGGGAATGAACTCAGCAGGGTCGCTAAATGGCAGCGTCAGGTTAAACATCCCGAGATCGTGTAACCCGCCCCGAAGCGTTCTGATCTGCTGATCTGGTTCGACCCTGAGATAGACACAGGGATAAGGAAGAAAGGTCGCCACCGGCCCGTAATCGATTTCAACCTGCTTCTCGTGAGCCACAACATGCTCGATGGCGGCCAGATCCTCTGAGGCTGGCTCGCGCCGGAACGGCTGGGTCAATGTGATGTGCGCGTCACATATCGCCTGCGAGGCTGGATCGTAGCGCTGCCGCAGCGCCCCGACCGTCGCTCGCACCTCGTCAGGTGGCCAGATTACCAGCGCCCCGTTGCGATAAAGGTGCTGGAGTTCGATGCTGACCACACAGACGCCCGCTAACTCACAGAGGTTGTCAATGCGTTGACCCACTCCTGGGCGAAGTCCAGGACGCGGCTTGAAAAGATGCCGACGAAGACGGTTCCCGCAACCATCGCAATCAGCCCCACGCCAAGAAATGGAGTGCTGCCGGCCGGCTCAGGCTGCTCAGCCTCCGCAAAGTACATTGCGGCGATCACACGCAAATAGAAGAACGCGGAAATCGCCGAAGCCAGCACGATTGCCACCGCCAGCCAGATCATCTCGGCATCTACCGTCGCGAGGATCACGTAGTACTTGGCATAGAAGCCGACAAGAGGCGGCAGGCCGGTGAGGGATAACAGGAAGATCGCCATTACCAGCGCGGCTCCGGGTGACTGGCTGGCGAGCCCCCTGAAATCGTCGATGTCAACACCACGGCCCCGGTCCTGCAACCAGATGACGACCGCGAACGCGCCGATATTCATGAAGGCGTAGGCAAGCAGGTAGAACAGGAGCGATGTCACCGAGAGATCGTCCTGAATCGTGTCGCCGGCCCCGTAAGCTGCCACGGCGGCCAGCATGTAGCCGGTGTGTCCTATCGATGAGTAAGCCAGCATACGCTTGACGTCGGTCTGGGCGATAGCGACGATGTTCCCGAAGAACATCGTGATAACCGCCAGAACTCCGATGATGATCGTCCATTCATCCGCTAGAGGCTGGAGCGCCTGGACGAGCAACCGGACCATCGCCGCGAATCCAGCAACTTTCGGAATGACCGACATATAGGCCGACACCGGCGTTGGCGCACCCTGATAGGCGTCCGGGGTCCACATATGGAACGGCACCGCGGCGACTTTGAAACCGAGTCCAATAACGATCAGCAACACCGCCAGGAGGAGTGACGCTTCGACTCCATCCGACGTGTCGAATCGCGCTAGTTCGGTGGCAATCCCGGTGAGATTGGTCGTGCCTGCCGCTCCATACGTCCAGGCCATGCCGTAGACCAGGATCGCTGAGGCGAAGAGTCCGAGCAAGAAATACTTCAGCGCGCCCTCAAGCGATGTCGTGCGATGACGCGCGAAACCGGTCAGGGTATAGACCGCCAGCGACGACATCTCGATTCCGAGAAAGACGATGATCAAGTCGCCAGCGGCTCCGACAAGCATCGCGCCGAGGATGGAGAAGGAAATCAGGGCGTAGTACTCCGGCGCCGGCATCGACCCTGGCTCTGCCCGGGAGGTCATGTAGTTAATCGAGATCAGCACAGACAGTATGCCGGCCACAAGAACGATGATGTTGACGAAGACGCTGAAATCGTCGGCACGAATCATGCCTTTGAAGGTCGATTCGTTGGTCCCGATCAGCGCGAAAGCTCGCGACGAGGGCCGCGCCGTAGCCGATCAGGGTCAGGTAGGCCATCGGAGCGCCACGCCAGCGCGGTACGGTCACATCGAGCAACAGCAAGAGAAGAGCAGACCCGAGCACGATCAGCTGGGGAGAGAGCAGAGTGAGGTCCGGATTGATCTTTTCAAGTCCCGGCAACATGCGGCTTCCCTACACTCCCTGGCTTCCAAATGGAACGAGGACCGCTTCCAGCGTCGCTTGCATCAAGTCCATCACGCCAGCCGGGCCAGACGCCCAGGATGATCGTCAAGAGAACCAGCGGGAGAATCGTCAGCAACTCGATCCGATTGACATCCGGCCACCGGGGCACGCCATGTTCATCGACCGGCCATTCGCCATCATGGGCCCTTTCTCCAGCTACTCCGGACGCTCCCGATACCGCCGGAAGCGCGCCATCATGCGGGTCTGGTGGCTCGCCAGCGGCCCGGCCGAGAACGACTCGCTGGAACATCCACATCATGTACCAGGCCGCCAGAATCACGACGAACATCCCGATGACGCCGGCCCAGCGGTAGGCATCGAACGCGCCCACCAGCGCAAGGAATTCGCCGACGAATCCGGATAGCCCCGGTAGCCCGAGCGAAGAGAGCATCAAGACGCCGAAAAGCGCCGTGTAGACCGGCATCCGCGAAGCGACGCCGCCAAACGCGCTAATCAGGCGCGTGTGGGCGCGCTCGTAGACGACGCCAACGCTGAGGAAGAGCCCTCCGGTGACGAATCCGTGCGAAATCATGACGATCATCGCACCGTAAAGCCCCTGCATGTTGAACGCGAAGATACCCAGCGTGACGAATCCCATGTGGCTGACCGATGAATAGGCCACCAACTTCTTCATGTCAGGCTGGACGAGCGCCACCAACGCGCCGTAGATGATCCCGATCAAAGACAGCACAATGATGTACGGCGCGAAGTCCCTGGCCGCATCCGGGGTGAGCGACAGATTGAAGCGGATAAGTCCATACCCACCCATCTTCAGCAGGACACCCGCCAGCAGCACCGATCCGACGGTCGGAGCCTCGACGTGCGCATCCGGCAACCAGGTATGGAACGGCCACATCGGGACCTTGATCGCGAAGGCAATGAAGAACGCCAGAAAGACCCAGAACTGCAGGTTGTCGCTGTAGTCCACGGCGGCGAGCTTGAGGATGTTCAGCGTCGGTTCGTTGCCAAGCTCGATGTTCTCCCAGTAAATCGCAACGATGCCGACAAGCATCAGCAGCGACCCGAAGAGCGTGTAGAGGAAGAACTTGACCGCCGCATAGACGCGGTTGGCACTGCCCCAGACACCGATCAGCAGCGCCATCGGAACCAGCATCAACTCCCAGAAGATGTAGAAAAGGAACAGATCGAGCGCGAAGAACACGCCGATCATGCCGGTCTCGAGCAGGAGCAGCGTGATGTAGTACTCGCGTCGCCGGTGGGTGATCGTGTTCGACGCGACGATGCCGATGAGGCTCAGGAGTGTTGTCATCACGACGAGGACGGCAGATATCCCGTCGACACCGAAGTCATAGTTGACGCCAACATCCGGCAGCCATTCGATGTGTTCGGTGAACTGCATCCCGGACTCGTCGAGGTCGAAGCTGACCAGCATCGCCACCGAAAGTACGAAGGCAATCGCCGCGAAGACGATGGCAATCTGGCGACTTCTCTCCGGCGCGATCCTCGAAGCAAAGAACAGAATCAGCGCGCCAATCAGCGGCGAGTAGGTAATCAGGCTGAGAATTGGAATAGAGTCCATGGCTGCCCCCTATCCCAGCAGATCGCTCTGGAAGGCCAGAGCAATCCCGATGACGAGCACTGCGCCGATGGCGATCGCGAGCGCATAGTTCGCCACGAACCCGGTTTGGACCCGACGAAGCTGGGCGGACGAGAAATCAACCAGGCTTGCGACGCCATTCACCGCCCCATCGATGATCTCGATATCGACGATCTTCCAGAGCACATGTTCCGAGAACCAGTAGAGCGGGTGAACGATGTACCGCTCGTAGATCTCGTCCAGGTAGTACTTGTTGTAGAAGGTCTTGTAGGCTGGCCCGGCGCGTGCGGCCCAGACTCTTGGGTCCAACGCAGGAGATTTTCGGACGTAGGCGAAGTAGGCGATCAAAAGTCCCGCGGCGGACAAGATAAACGAAACCAGGGCGAACGAGATCGTTGTCGTCGTTGAGACGTGATGTTCTTCGTCCGCTCCATCTTCCGCGAAGATGGCAACCGCGGAAGCCGCTTCGCCCGACGACTCAACGGTGAAGTTGGGTTCCAGGAAATCATGGATCCATCCCTCTTCCGGTGGGAAACTGGCAAAACCGATGATCGCGGCGGGAATCGCCAGCATGATCAGCGGGAGCGTCATCACTCGCGGGGATTCGTGCGGATGCACCTTCTCCGGGTCGAAGCGTTCTTCGCCAAAGAACGTCAGAAAGACGACCCTGAAAATGTAGAGCGACGAGAGGAATGCCGCCCCAAGCAGGAGAATCGTCAGAACATACTCATCGTCGATCCAACCACCGACCAGCACTTCGTCCTTGCTCCAGAAACCGGCGAACAGGAAGATGCCAGCGTTCGATGCCGCGCCGACCAGGAAGGTCCAGAACGTGATCGGCATGTACTTCCGCAGGCCGCCCATCTTCCGCATGTCCTGCTCTTCGTGCATCCCGTGGATGACCGAGCCAGAGCCGAGGAAGAGCAGTCCCTTGAAAAAAGCGTGTGTCAGCAAGTGAAAGATCGCGGCAACCCACGCGCCAACGCCGACGGCGAAAACCATGAACCCCAGGTGAGAAACGGTGGAATAGGCTATGACCCGTTTGATGTCGAACTGGGTGATCGCGATCGTGCCCGCGATGAACGCGGTGACGGCGCCGATCACGGCGATCACTCGCAAGGCATCGTCGACTTGCCGAGAAGATCGGGTAGAGCCGGGCCATCATGTAGATGCCAGCCGTGACCATCGTCGCGGCATGAATCAACGCTGACACTGGCGTCGGGCCTTCCATCGCATCCGGCAACCAGACGAAGAGCGGAAGCTGGGCGGACTTGCCGATCGCGCCGGTGAAAAGCAGCAAGGCGATCAACGTCAACGTGTCCGCGCTGAGGATGTCAAGCCGAGAGAAGATCTCGTCGAAGATGACCGTATCGAGCTTCCAGAAGATCAGCATGATGCCGGTCGCGAATCCGAAGTCGCCGATCCGGTTGACGATGAACGCCTTCTTCGCGGCCTGGTTGGCCGAATGGCGTCTGAAGTAGAAACCGATCAGCAGGTAGGAACACAGGCCAACCGCTTCCCAACCGAAGAACATCACCAGCAAGATTGTCGGCCAGCACCAGCATCAACATCGAGAAGACGAAGAGCGGCAGAAAGGCGAAGAAGCGATAGAAGCCCGGATCGCCCTTCATGTAGCCCATCGAATAGATGTGGACGAGGAGCGACACCGTCGTGACAACCAGCAGCATGATCGCGGTCAGATGGTCGACGTAGAGATTCAGCGGGACATCGAACATGCCGCCTGGAATCCAGGTGTAGAGATGCTGTCGAAGAGGGTCTTCGGAATCCAGCTGATTGGCGAAGACCGCCAGACTCAGGGCAAACGAAGCCCCGACAGCGATAGTCGCAATCAACGATGTCGCTCTGTCCGGCATATTTCGCCCAAGAACGAAATTGACGACTGCGGCCAGCAACGGAAGGAGTGGTATCAGAAAGAGGAGATCGTTCATGCTCAGATCACTCCCGCAGCTGATGGATGTCAGCGACGTCGACGGTGTCGATGCGCCGCTGCAGCGCCATGATGATGCCGAGTCCGACCACGGACTCCGCAGCCGCCACCGCGATCACGAACAGGGCAAACGATTGCCCGATCATGCTGTTCTGTTCCCAGGCGAATCCGATGAGCGCGACGATCACGCCGTTGATCATCAGCTCAACCGACATGAAGATGACGATGACGTTGCGACGTGTCAGCACGCCCATCATGCCGATGATGAAGAGCGCCGAACTCAGGAGCAGGAAATGGGTTGCGGTAAGTTCATCCACTTAGTCCTCCTCCTCCAGACGATCGCCTCCCCAGGCTGAACTGTCGGTGAAGGAGTCCGCATTATCCACCAGGACAACGCCCCGGTCGTCGAACCGAACCCCGGAGGCTTCCCCACGCCGGGTCGCTTCGAGCCCTGCTGGCAGCGCAGCGGCGACTTCGCGGTCCGCGCCGCGCGGGTGAGCCAGGGAAATCATGCCTGTGCGCTTCATCCGGTCGGGCAGCAACGCCGATTCCGGACGGGCCAGCACGAGCGCCGCGACGGTCCCGACAAGCAGGACAACAGCGATAATCTGGATCGCGATGACGTAGTCCGTGTAGAGGACCTGCCCGATTACCTGGACATTCCCACCGGCCCCGGCGACTGCTTCCGGCGTCCAGATGTCTTCGCGGCCGATGGCGGAGCGGGTCAGGATCGCTGCTGCGAATTCGCCGAGCAGCGCAAGACCGATCAGCAACGCGAAGACGCGCTGGATCGGATTGCCACCGTAGAACTCCGGAAGATCGTTTACCCGTACAAGGAAGATGACGAAGATGATCAGCACTGTCACCGCGCCGGTGTAAACGAGCAACTGCACGGCAGCCAGGAACTCGGCGTGGAGCATGACGAAGATCGCGGCGAGGTTAATGAAGGTGACGATCAGCGAGACTGCGCTGTGAATCGGATTTCTGGCCAGGATCACTCCAAGAGCCGCGATGACCGCGACAATAGCGAGCAAATCGAACACCAGCACTTCAGTAGACACGCTTAGAAAATTTCACCATCCCGTATCAGCACAATGAAACCGGTCAGCAGAACGTTGAAGAGTACCAGTGGGAGCAGCACCTTCCAGGCAAGTCCCATCAGTTGATCGTAGCGAAATCTCGGAAGGGTGGCGCGCAGCCAGACGAAGAAGAACAGGAAGATGAACGTCTTGGGCAGTAGCCACCAGACGCCGTCCTTGATCGGCCCGTCGATCCCGCCGAGGAAAAGCGTCGCGGCGAGCAACGAGATGACGATGACCGCGATGAACTCGCCAAGGAAATAGAAGGACCAGCGGAAGCCGGAGTACTCGGTGTGGAACCCTCCGGTAAGTTCCGCTTCAGCTTCAGGAAGGTCGAACGGCGGTCGATTGGTCTCAGCGACGCCAGCGATCATGAAAAGCACGAAGGCCAGTGGCTGGGAAAAGATGTACCAGTTCGGAATGGCAAGACGCGAATAGATCCAACGAACGGCTTTGTTCGTCAACAATCTCGACGAGCGAAAGCGATCCGGCCAGCATGAACACGCCGACCAGAGACAAACCGAGAACGATCTCATAGGAGATTACCTGGGCAGCGGAGCGCAACGCACCGAGCAATGAATAGCGATTTGCAGAAGCATAGCCGCCGAGGATGATCCCGTAGGTGCCGATCGAACTGATGCCGATGATGAAGAGCGCGGCGACGCTAATGTCGGAAACCGCCAGGCTGATTTCCTGGCCGGCAATTGTCACCGTGTCGCCAAAAGGAATGAAGAGTGCGATCAGTGGCGCGGTCACAAACGTGATCAGCGGGGCAACCAGGAAGATACGCCGGTCGGCGTTCTCCGGAATGATGTCCTCTTTACCCAGGAGCTTGACACCGTCGGCAATCGGTTGGAGCAGCCCAAATGGGCCGGTCCGGTTCGGACCGATACGATCCTGCATCAGAGCCAGGACCCGCCGCTCGAACCAGGTCATGTACGCCATGCCGATGAGCATGACGTTGAGAACGATGAATGCGGCGATGACGGTGATCCAGAAAGGCTGGTCGACCATCGTCGGAGACGGTTCCCCTCTACGTTCCCCGATCAAACCAGCTTCCCCAAACTGGCCGGGCTGTAACCCGGGTCAGTGTACCGTACCTGACCGAAATCGTGACAGGTTGATCCTCTTTATTCAGCTGGTTGTCCTGTGCTAGCGTAACCTTCCCTGCCGCGTACCATACACATAAGTCGTGCAGGTCTTTGGATCAAGAGAGTCGGGATTCCATGACAAGCACCAAAACAGGGATTCAGCAAAGCGCGCCAGAGTCGCCTCCTTCCAATCTCGCCCTGACACTCCAGTTTCTCGACTGGCTCGCGCATCAGCCCCGCAGCTATCAGCAAACAATGGACGCCTGGCAGACGCACTGCCCACGTTTCACGATCTGGGAAGATGCCTATGACTTGGGGCTGGTACGTGTGCGACTGGCAAGCGGCAGCGGTGCGCTGCAAGTGGAGCTGACTGCTACCGGGCGCAACTTCATTGCGTCGCAGGCTGAATCCGCCAGCAACACCTCTTTCCGAAAACAGCGAGGGGAGATTGGTGGTTCATGCTCCCGGCCATCGTCGGGGTGAACCTTGTGTGCACCCGCGAACCTATGCCTGCTCGTGGCCGGACGAAGACGAGCATCGCCCCGAGGATATCCCCAGATTTCGTCCTCTTCGGCGCTCAGTATGTTTGAGATCCGGTGTAATCGCCCTACCGGTCGACCGAGCCAAGGACGATGTCGATCGTGCCGATCAGGGCGACGGAGTCGGCCAGCATGGCCCCCTGGGCTATGTAGGGCAGCACCTGGAGGTTGACGAAGTCTGGCGTGCGGATACGCATACGGTAGGCATCGAGGTGCCGTCGGAGACGATGTAGTGGCCAAGTTCGCCCTTGGAGTGCTCGATGGCGCTGTAGACTTCGCCCTTCGGGGCGTTGAAGCCCTTGATCACCCAGACAAAGTGGCGCTGCATGTCCTCGGCGGTCCGCAGGACGGTGTCGTGCGGGGGGATGACGTAGTTGGAGTCGTTCGCCATGATCGGGCCATCGGTACGGCATCTGGTCGAGACACTGGCGGATGATCTTCAGCGTCTGGCGCAGTTCCTCCATGCGGACCAGATAGCGATCGTAGACATCGCCGTTGGTGCCGAGCGGCACTTCGAAATCGAGCCGGTCGTAGATCAGGTAGGGCTGTGCCTTGCGGATGTCATAGTTGATCCCGCTACCGCGCAGGCACGCGCCGGTGAGTCCGTAGTCGAATCGCCGCCTCGGGCTCGATGACGCCGACACCACGCGTCCGGGCAATCCAGATCGGATTCTCGGAGAGCAGATCCTCCCAGTCCTGCTGCGCGACCGGGAATTCCACCAGGAACTGCTCGATCTTCTCGATGGTCGGGGCCTTGATGTCGCGGGAGAATCCACCGATCTCCATCATGTTCGTCGTCAGACGCGCGCCACAGAACTCCTCGAAAATGTCGAGGATTTTCTCGCGCTCGATGAAGGTGTAGAGCGCCATCGAAAGCGCGCCAATATCGAGCGCGTGAGTCCCGAGCCAGACCATGTGCGCGGCGATCCGGCTGAGTTCGGCCATCAGCACACGGATGTACTGAGCCCGCTCCGGGGCGACGATCCCGCAGAGCTTTTCGACGGCCAGGATGTAGCCGAGGTTGTTCAACGGGGCGGCGGTGTAGTCTGTGCGATCAGTCCAGGGCGTGAACTGGCTGTAGCGCTTGTTTTCCCCGATCTTCTCAACACCCCGGTGAAGATAGCCGATAATCGGATCGGCATGAACGATCGTCTCGCCGTCGAGCTTCAGCAGCAGCCTCATGACGCCATGCGTGGATGGATGTTGCGGCCCCATGTTGAGGACCATCTCGCGCCGCCCGCCGCCGAGATCACGCTCCTCGGTAACGTCCCAGGTTCCGAAACCGCTCGTTTCCTGCTCGGTCGTCGCCATAATTAGAGCCTCCGGAAGTCCTTGACTCGCGGCGCTGCGCCATCTTCAAAACCGGGCTCGACATACTGGCTGTAGCCGCGAATCGGATAGTCCTTACGCAGCGGGTGACCCTCGTCCCAGTCATCTGCCAGAAGCATCCGGCGCAGGTCGGGGTGTCCATCGAAAGTGATGCCGAACATGTCATACGTCTCACGTTCCAGCCAGCCGGCTGCCGCATACACGCTGGTAAGCGTCTCGATCGACTCACCATCCTCGATGCCAGCCTTGAGCCGTAAACGCCAGCGTTTCTTGATCGAGTAAAGCGTGGACACAACATCAAAGCGCGGCAGCGCGCGCAGTTTCAGCATGTCGACCGCCGTCAGATCGGAGAGCATCCTGTAGGCAAGATCTGGGTCGTCTCGCAAGAGCATGTGCGCGTCCACCCAAATTGAGGGTGCAAGCCGGATCGTCACTTCGTCTCGGAAGAAGACGATCTCCTCCACATCGTCGCCAAACGCAGCCACAAGCGCGACGTAGGCAGGATGATCCATCTGCAGCGGTCCCCAGAAACCAGTCAACACAAGGGAAGGATGGATCCTGGCAATGCCGGTCTTGTCATGCGCCTGTTCGGTGAGCTGCTGCTCCGCGATCTCGGTGAGCCACGGGTTGTCTTTCTCAATTGAGGCAGTGTCGGGGGTCGCGGTTGGCAGCAATTCCTCGCGGTCAGCCATCGTGAATCTCGCTCCTAGCGTGCCGTGGCCGCGACGGGGCGTCCCATCGCCGCGCTCGTATCAGCCCGCTCCTTCTCACGCAGCTGTTCTGCGGCATCCCGTCCCTCTTTGCGCAGCACGCGGTCATATTTGATGACCTTGTTCTGAAGTTCGAGGACGCCGTAGTAGAGGGCTTCAGGAACCGGCGGGCAACCGGGGACATAGACGTCGACCGGGATCACCTGATCGACGCCCTGAACGACAGCGTAGGTATCAAATGGGCCGCCGATGTTGGCGCACGAGCCCATCGATATGACCCACTTCGGCTCGGACATCTGGTCATAGAGCGTCCGCACGACCGGCGCCATCTTCTTGGTCACCGTGCCGGCGACGATCATGAGATCAGCCTGTCGAGGCGAAGCGCGGAACAACATGCCGAATCGCTCGCCCATGTCGAATCGCGGCTGCATCGCGGCGATCATCTCGATCGCGCAGCAGGCCAGGCCGAACTGGAGCCACCACAAGCTCGAACGTCGCGCCCAGTTGAAGACCCAATCAACCGACGTTGTCAGGACATTCTCTTCGAATCGGTTTTCCATCAGACCCATTCGAGAGCTCCCTTTCTCCACTCGTAGGCGAGCCCGCCAAGCAGCAGGGCGATGAACACTACCGCCTGGATGTAGCCGTATAACCCCAGGGCATCAAATGCAACGGCCCATGGGAACAGGAAGATCGCCTCAATATCGAAGACGACAAAAAGGAGAGCCACAACATAGAAGCGTGGCGTATAGCGCTGCCGAGGCGGTTCAATGCCGGGAATGCCTGACTCGTACGGAGCCTGCTTTCGCGCATTGGGACGGTTCGGGCGAAATAGCGTGCCGAGGAGCAGGAGCGACCCACCCATGGCCACGGCAAGGATCAATGCAACCCCGATGATCGCGTAACCTTCTAGCACGACTCGCTTCGCTCCCATCTATCATCGTCGCCCGCGCTGGCGCAGCTTCGCGAAGAACTATAGCACTCAGCCCCTGGCAAACAGTGGGCAGGACAGGCAGTACGGCAGGAGCCGGTATGGCTCGCTGACCGGCGCTGGAACTCCCGATTCCTGAAGCAGTTCAATCGCGACGGCCAGTGGCAATCCGACCACGTTACAGTAACAACCATCGAAGTGGGCGACCGGAACAAACTCCTGATCCTGGATTGCGTAGCCGCCGGCCTTGTCGAAAGGTGTTCCGCGTTGAATCGAATCGGCGATTTCATCGTCCGCGTACGGCCTCATCGTGACCCGCGTCGTCGTCGAGCCGACGCGCAACTGTCCCTGTTTGCTAACCACCGCGACACCGGTTGTCACCTCGTGTGCGCGTCCGCGCAACTCCTGCAACATCGCAATCGCCCCGGCCGCATCCTCAGGCTTTCCCAGCAAACGGCCATCCAGGCAAACGATCGTATCGGCGGCGAGAACCGGAGTGCCAGGATTCCGGCTAGCGACGACGCTGGCCTTGGCCCGTGCCAGTGCGCGAGCGAACGCCTCGGGGTTGTCTACAGATCCGGGCGCGGGCTCATCAATGTCAGCTGGAATGATGGTGAATTGCAGCCCAAGCATCTCAACGAATGCGCGTCGGCGTGGTGATCCCGATGCGAGAATAATTCGCGCCATCATCAATCCGCAAGTTCGAGTGTGGAAACCGATTCGATGTGATATGTCTGCGGGAACATGTCGACCGGCGTCACGTCCAGCAGGTTGTAGCCGCCATCAATCAACGTGCGCAGGTCTCGGGCCAGGGTAGAGGGATTACACGAAACATAGATCAACTTTGCTGGCCGGAACTTCAGCACGGCGCGAAGCGTTCGCTTGTGACATCCGGAGCGGGGTGGATCGAGAATAATCGCGTCCGGCGTTATGTCGAGCGTATCAAGCACGTGTTCGACTTTGCCCTGGTGATACTCGATGTTTTCGATTCCGGCGACGTTCTTCCTCGCGTCGATCACAGCCGACGCCGCCTCTTCGATCGCGATGACCGAGCGGGCATGCGGAGCCAGCAACAGGGCAAACGTGCCGACGCCAGCGTAAGCGTCAACCACCGTCTCTGTCCCGCCCAGGGACAATTTCTCGCGCACCAGTTGGATCAATGCCTCCGCCTGCTTCGTATTGGTCTGGAAGAATGATGGCGCCGAAACGGTGAAGCGAGCGCCAAGCAATTCCTCATCGTAGCCGGGCTGACCAGACTCAATCGCAGTCGTCCGCTCACTCACATCAGGCTGGATGAACAGATCTCCCGTGTTCTCTCCCAGGCGAATAACGACCTGATGGAGCCCGGCACCGTGTCCCTGGAGTTCTTTCAGCATTTGGTTGATGGCCGGGTTCATGATCATGCACTGATCAATTCTCAGAAACTCGCGCCCGCCCGGACCTCGGGTAATGAAGCCGAGACTTCCATTTTCATCAGTCGAAAAACGCGCGTTGTTGCGATAGCTGTACGGGTTAGATGAGCCCACCATTGCCGAAACCGGCGGTGATTCGATCTTTCCAATCCGGCGGAGTTGATCGTGAATGACATGTTGCTTGAGGCGTAGTTGCTCTTCATACTCGATGTGCTGCCACTGGCATCCCCCACACCTGCCGAAGTACGGGCATGGCGGTTCGACCCTGCTTCCGGCCGGGGAGAGAACGTCAATAACTCGCCCCTCCACGAAGTGCCGTTTCGTAGACTCGATCCGAACGATGACTTCTTCCCCCGGGATGCCGTAATCAGCGAAGACGACGCGTCCATCGGCGCGCCCCAACGCTGCGCCCTCGAAGGCCATGTCATCCAGAGTCAGCTGAATCGTTTCTTGCCCGGTGCTTTCTGCAGTCTTTGTGCTCATTACCTGTCAAGTGTATGCCGAGACGTCCGGCGTCTGCCAATCACGGCATGGCGCGTTCGGTTGCGGAAGTCACTTGGCCGCCAGTTAGTTTCACAGAGGAGATCAGGCATCTCGTATTGCCAGCGAAACGGCGTCCCCAATGCTTACCAACGTGCCCGGCGCTGGCGTCTGGAAGTACACCTGACCAACCGAGACGATCGTGATATCGAGGCCCGGCGGCAGATCAGCCTGGGTGAGATAGACAACATCGCCAACCTCAAGACCACGAGATGACAGGGCAGCGATGGCTTGATTAAGCGAAAGGCCCTGCACGTTAGGAACTCGAGCCTGACCAGATCCCGGTGGACCACCCGAGTCCGTCGGCGATGGTGATGGCGACGGTGTCGGGGTCGGCGTCGGGAACGCTGTCGATGTTGGTCTTGCAGTGGCCGCCGGGCGCGAGGTTGCCGTCGGCGACGCCGCTGGAATTCCGGTTGGTGTCGCGGTTGGTTCCACGGCGTTTTCAGCAACGCCGATGCCACCGTCCACCGCGCTGGCGTAGTCGATAAGCGCGGCCTGCGCTGCATCGGTAAATGATCCCGCATCCACGCTCACGGCGAACAGGGCAGCCTGCAACTCCTCCCACTCTCCGGCCGTCAGTTGATCACAGCGCACCGCAGGTCTAGCGTTCTGGTCCACCAGGACGGTCATCGACGAGTCAGCCGGACGCGCCAACCCTCCGGTTGACCGGCACACGTCAAGGCTGATCAATCCATCCGGCACTGAAAACGCGCGGGCGGGGGTCGTGCCGCGGGCTCCGGCGAGCGTCCCATCGAATGCTCCACTATGCGCGGCAACCATTACATCGTGAAAGATCGGGGCTGCGCCAACGGCCCCATCGAGCTCACGCAGGGGAAGATTGGAACTGTTGCCTACCCAGACGCCAACGACGAAATCCGGAGAGTAGCCAACGGTCCAATTGTCAAACCAGTCAAATGACGTTCCCGTCTTCACCGCAACCGGAATACCATTGAGCTCTGGAAATTCGAGCGGCCCCCCTTCCCCGTAGGCAGGCAATCGCGCTTCGTCGTCGCTCAGAATATCGCTGATCAGGTAGGCAGTTTCTGGTCTGATAACCTGCTGGCCCTGATTTTCTCGAACTGCTTCGTCGAGGCTGAAAATCGATTCACCTCCACGGTCAATGATCTCGAGAATCGCATTTGGCATGACATAGCGGCCGCCATTCGCAAATGTGGCGTATGTACTGGTCAACTCCAGCGGTGAAACCTCGCCTGCCCCGAGGGCCAAGGCAAGTCCATAGAAATCCAGCCCGCGCCAGAGTCCGGTTCGAACGCCAAGCTGGTGTGCAAGGTCGATCGTCGGGCCAATGCCAGCCATGTCAAGCGTCTTGACCGCCGGAACGTTGATCGAGCGGGCCAACGCCTCACGGGCAGAGACCGGGCCATAGTGCCGATGGGTAGTGTTCTGTGGAACGAACATGGGCGAAGGCGCCCCGGGCGTCGAATACTGAACTGGATAATCCAGGATGACTTGTGCCGGACTCCAACCCTGCTCGAAGGCGGACGCGTAGACGACCGGCATGAAGGCGGAGCCAGGTTGCCGCTCCGACGTCGCAACATTGAATTGACCGGAAATCGAGTCATCGAAGTAGTCGCTGGATCCAACCATGGCGACGATCTCGCTCGTGCCGGGTAGCATGGCAACGACCGCGCCATTGTTCGCGTCGAAAGCATCGAGTGTCTGGAGATGACTGGAAAGGGCACGCTCGGCTTCCTCCTGCAAGGCGAGATCGAGCGTTGTACGCACCGACAGCCCGCCGCGATAGACCAGTTCCGCGCCCAGCCGGGCCTCCAGATCGCCGATAACGTAGTTCACCCAGTGTGGCGCGAGGATCTCCGCGCTCTGTCGGGGATAGATAACGAGAACTTCCTGCCAGGCCGCCTCGGCTTCCTGGCGGTTGATTGACCCGGCTTCCACCATCTGATCCAGCACATACCGCTGGCGTGCCTTTGCCGCGGCCAGGTTGACCGTCGGATCGTAGGCGCTTGGAGCCTGGGGGAGACCGGCGAGCAACGACGCTTCTGCAAGCGTCAACTCAGACGGAGCCTTGTCGAAATACGCCCTCGCGGCAGCGTCGATCCCGTATGCCCGATTACCGTAATAGATCGTATTGAAGTACAGCTCGAGGATCTCGTCCTTGCTATACGCCTGGGTAAACTGCGTCGCAACGATAGCTTCGCGCAGCTTCCGGTCCAACGATCGTTCATAGCCGATCGTGTCAGGATAGAGCTGCCGGACAAGCTGCTGGGTGATCGTCGATCCACCAGAGCGCCCGTCACCTGTCAGCGTGATATATACCCCGCGAATGATCGCGATTGGATCGATGCCGAAGTTGCTCCAAAATGTGCGATCTTCCGCGGCGATGGTGGCGTCCACCAACACCATGTTTTCTCCGTTTCCAGTGATGTCTTCAAGGGTGCTGTAGGTGCGGAACCCGGTAAGCGGATCATTGACTTCGTACAGTAGATTCCAATTGCGGTCGTAGATCCGGGTGGTTTCAAACTGACGCGCTTCGACCGCGCTCAATTCAGGGAGATCGGCGCTGAAATAGTTCCAGATAGACAGGCCGGCCACAATCGCCACCAGCAACATCGCGGCGAGCATCGAACCGGCAAAGACGACCGCGATCCCGAGCGTCCGGAAGAGCGTAATTCCCCGCCGCGCGGCGCGGTGCGACCGGGCAACACGTAACGACGCTAGCCGCGCCGCCCGAGACTGGCGCGACCCGCGTCTCGCAAGACCTCTTCGAGATGTTCGCCGGATTCGTCGCCGCACCATCTGTGTCTCATCGAATCTGCCGGACGGACCAACGACCGTACAAGCCTACAACGCCACAAGGAGTGACGTGACCGTACTCCCGGCTCTCCCGCATGGAGCCACCCCATCTTGATTCAGATGTTCATGTCACCCGGAACCTCGTAGTTTGACTACGGGCTAGTGTGCTTCCGATTCCGGATCGCGTCCAATCATGAAGGCGTAGTCTCCGGCCTCGATCCGTGTCACCGCGCCGCGCAGCAAGACGAGCAACGACCGTTCAAACGGCGCGTACAACCCTTCCAGGGTTTCGAACGTTTGGGCGTTCACGACGACGCCAAGCAACGACCCACCCTCGACCACAGTGCCAAGTTGATCGACCCCAACATCCGGCACGAGCAACCCACCGTGGTGCGGGCGGAGGATGGCAAGTTCGTCGATGACTTTCTTCGGCCCGAAGTCGACGACCGGCCCGTCCAGTACGCCAGCGACCCGTAGCGCGTTCTTCAAGCCTTCAAGTGTCCGGTCCACGTAGATCTCATCGGCAAGCACGCCGCCTCCAAACTCCGTTACGACACATCGGATGCCTCGCTTCACTGCTTCAGCGCTCAACGTGCCCTCGTATCCCAGTCCTCGATAGAGAATCGGCGTGTTGAATGCTCGCGACAAAGCTTCGTCGTTGTCGATATAGGCGTAGTCAACGGTCGCCAATGCGCCGCCGGCGTGAAGATCTAGAAGGACGTCAAGGTCGCCGAGGAACCCATCGACGAACGCCTGGCCAAGCTGTTCCGTCAGCCAGCCATCGGCATCGCCGGGGAAGACCCGGTTGAGGTTCTGCATGTCCTGTGGCGTGTGGCGGGTATGAGATTGGAATGCGAGCGGATTCACCACCGGCGCGACAACCAGACGGCCTTTGATGTCCTCGGGGCGGATGCCCGCGAGCAAGCGTCGCACGGCTTCGACCGGGGTGACCTCGTCCCCATGAATCGAGGCAGTTATGCCAACGGTTGGGCCGGGCCGCTGTCCACGAATTTCGTGTATGGCGATTCTCAGGGGCAAGCCCGTCGAAAGCGTCCCGACATCTATCCAGCGAAGACTGCCTGCTCCTGACACGGGTACCCCATCTCGTGATAAATCGTCTGACTTGAACTCAGGCCGGCCCTTTTTGCGCTGACCGGCGCTGGCGATCATCTGCCCGATCTGGCGGCTAGATATGCATGCCCGCGCGCCATCATCTAGGATCTTACCTGCCATATGCCGTGACATGAGAGATTGGGAGACGGATCAGGATGAGCGGACAGGATGCGTCGATTCGTAACACCGAAGCCTATTACCACGTCGTGCTTGAGCGCATTCCGCCGCGCGCCACACCAGCCTTCCACGAGCCAGAGATGCAGGAGCGGGTCTGGGGACAGAGGTGGGGCGTCCTGAATGATGTCGGGACGCTGAAGGTCGTCGCCTTGCACCGGCCCGGCGCTGAAATGGAAAACATTGACCCGGACAAGTATGACGACACCATCGAAGCGCTGATCGACGATCATGAGCAATGGTACTGGCGGGACGTCAATCCACCCGACATCCCGTTGATGCAGAGGCAACACGACGGGCTGCGGGCTGCGCTAGAGGCCGAAGGCGTGAGCATAGTCGATGTTGGAGGATCAGACGGCGACGTCAAAGCAGTCTTCACTCGCGACATGGCCATTGCGATCAACGGCGGCGCAATCATCTGTCGCATGGGACCGGTCGGTGTACCGTTCGGCTATGGACGGCGCGGCGAAGAAGCCTATGTCACGCGTGTGCTCGCCAATCTCGGCATGCCGATCATCAGAACGATAGCCGGGACCGGGCTGCTTGAGGGAGGGTCGTTCTGTTTTCTGAACGAGTCGACAGCCGCGGTCGGGATGTCATTTCGCCAGAATGCGGAAGGTGCGAGGCAGCTTGAGGAAGCTCTCGCCGTCACCGGAGTGAGGCTCATTTGCGTTCCGCTCACCGGTCACGCGCTGCACCTTGATGGCGGAATCGTGATGGTGGATTATGACAAGGCATTGACTAACATAACCAGGCTGCCGTACTGGTTCTTGGACGAACTCAACAGCCTTGGAATCCAGGCCGTCCATGCCTGGCCAGGTGAGGGCCACGCCGTAAACTCGCTTGCGGTGCGGCCCGGGCGAATCCTCATTTCCGAGGGCGCGCCACGCACGGTCGAACGCCTCCACGCGGCGGGTGTCGAAACCGTCGAAGTTGAATACAGCGAAGTGAGAAAGAATGGGGGCGGCATTCACTGCTCGACGCTTCCACTGCTTCGCGACGCCAGCTAGATGATCCTGAGGCGACATGTGCCGGACAGCGATGATAGGCGCTATTTCCTTGTCATCTTGACGGTACGCCCCCATCGAGATGATGCAACACGAAATCCGGCCGTTTCCGTCTCGACCTGCTCCCGAACGCTAGTTAACCACGATCGCGTCGCAGCTACCGGGAATGGGAATTAACCGAAACGAATTCGTATGACCGGCAGATGTTGCAGAATGCGATGAAAGCGAAGATCGACCGTCATCGACGGCGAACCCGCCGGGGCGACTGGCCCACCGGCGGGTTCACAATGACCAAAGCGATCAAGCTATTGGATGGTTCAGATTCCCGTGCTCGCTGTCGAACTCGCGCGGGATTCCTCGCTTTGTTCCGGGAGCAGCGTGATGCCGGTCTGTCGCTGGCTCGAAGCATCTTCGTTCTCACCGCGAGCAATGAGAACGAATGCTACAACGATGCCTACCAGCAGCCCGAGCAACAGCCCGCCCGCGAGTGAGAGCAGTGGGGAGTCCTGGCTTGCGGAACGCTTTGACCGTCCGGGAACCCGAATCTCCCGGAGACTGGGAACGTCGGGAAAGTCCGGCAGATCCGGAGGTTCCGGCAGGCGCTCACGCAGATCTCGAACGTGGCGTCTAACCCGTTCTCGACGCGAACGTCGCCGTCTTAGAAATGGCACAACTTCCCACCTCTCTGTGCGAGGCCTATTTGCTCTTCTTCTTATCGCCGGTAGCGAACATCCGAGCGGTGGTTCGCCACTTCGCCACTGTGGACAGTGACGTGATGATCGGGTTGGCGACCCGCTCACTTACGAACTCAACCGTCCCACGGGCGCGCCGTACAACGACCGTCGTCTCGCTCGACGTGTCTTTGACGGTGATCAGGATCTCCTCAAGCATCGGCAAGACGCGGTTCTTGACCTGGAAGGCAAGCCAGACCATCACGAACGTGATCACTGTCACGAACACGAGGATCATCAGGACGAAGACACCCATAAGGATGATCGTCACATCTCGCAATCGCACCAGGGCTGCAGGCTCATAGACGCCCAACATGTACAGCCCGACGGGAATGCCGATGACAAAGAGAAGCCCGAGCAACGCAACCAGGATATAGATCAGCGTTTGGCCGAAGGTCCGCCCCTCGTCTGGCATCTCGGTCTCGAGATCCGGCTTCCCGTTCGCCACATCGACCTTCAGAGCAGTCACATCATCTGGCAGCTTATTAGATTTCGCGGTGTCGTCCAATCCGACCTTCCTCCCCCCGGCACTGGTCGGCTCGTCTATTCAAGAACTATTGTCGCACAAATCGAATTAGCTGTTTGAGTCGGGCGTTGCCGAACCGGCCGCTGGAGATGAGAAGAACCAGGCAAGAGCAATACAACCTGCGGCGCCGAAAGTGGCCGCCAGAAGCGGCACGTCGCCCACGCGAACAAGATCTATACTCCAGACAACACCAGCCACGAATCCTCCAACGTAACCAACGAAGGCTGCCGCCAGAAATAGCGGCCACTGCCAGATCCGTCGTCCAAGCAGCATATGGGCGACGCTACCGTAGAAGATGATGAGAACCAAACTCAGAACGGTGGCAGGCGACATCTCCTGAGGCCTGCTCAGACTTGCTGCAGATGCAAGCGAACAGACGGCTCTCCACGCTCGATCGTGCCGCCTCCCAGCACCTCGCTGCCGCAATACAGCACAACCGCCTGGCCGGGGGCAACCGCGCGGGGAGGCTCGGCAAACCGCACTCGCATCCTTCCCGGCGACAAAGGTTCAACGGCCGCGGGATAGCGATTCCCCTGATATCGCACTCTGGCTTCAGCCTCGAACGGCTGCTCCGGCCATATACCGGATGTCAACGACACATTCTCTGCCGTAAGCGATGTAAATGACAGTTCTCCCCGGGTGCCTACCACCAGTTGGTTGGATTCAGTCTCCAGCGACAGGACATACAGCGGCTCGGAGTGGGCGATGCCCAGGCCCCGGCGCTGTCCGACGGTATAACCAATCAATCCCTGATGCTCCCCAACGACTTCGCCGCTGGTCAGGACAATCGGTCCAGCTTCGTCGAGACCACCCCGGCGGGCCTTGACGAACTCGGCGTATGCTCCCCTGCCGACGAAACATGTCTCTTGGCTGTCCGGCTTGCCCGCGACATCAAGCCCGTAAAGCGATGCGATCTCCCGCACCTCGGACTTCAATAGACCGCCAAGCGGGAACTTCAGGAATCCGAGTTGATCCTGGCTCATGGCATAGAGGACGTATGACTGATCCTTCGCGGCATCGACGGCCTCGTAAAGGCGATGCGTACCCTCCGCATCGCGGACGACCTGCGCGTAGTGCCCGGTTGCCAGGAATTCCGCGCCGATGCGCCTGGCCCGATCTATGAGGTGGCGGAACTTGACCTCCCGGTTGCATTCAAGACAAGGGTTCGGAGTCCGCCCACGAGCATATTCGTCGACGAAGTAGGTAATAACCGTCTCGTTGAATTCTCGCTCCAGGTTGATCGGGTAGAAGGGAACGCCGATGCTCCGGGCGGTCATTCGCGCGTCTTCTAGGGATTCCGGGGCACAACAAGGGTTCGGGTACTCCTCACCGTCCGGCGGAGTGTAAAGCCGCATATTGATGCCAACGACCCGGTAGCCACGCTCACGCAGCACGAGCGCGGTGACGGCGGAATCGACGCCGCCACTCATCGCGACGACGATCATGCGACCCTCTCCGTCTCTCGGGCCGACATCGTAGTTCTCGAAGAGTAGGCGCGACGAGTCCCCTCCCAACAAGGGTATCGATACGGCAGCCTGAAGTGGCGCCCTGGGATCGTTGGTGGATGTGATCATGACGAACGTACAACCTCAGCGTGCTGCGGACGGGCAAGCGATCCAGAGCGACCATCATCGCCGCAGGATCACCGACAATTGTACCGGCGCTAGAGCGCTTCCGGCAGAACGGGCTCGCCGCGAGGCATGCGCTCCAGGAAACGAAAAGGGATCGGCACTTCGTGCAGGTATGCCGGATCGTATGCCCGTCGGGCGAGCGGGCCCTCATTCGCCGATTCGAACTGCTTCAGCATTGTCCGGAGATCCTCGATTTGACGGGGCGACGGTTCGTCGGTGAATCCCGCCATAATCAGCACAAACTCGCCATGCGCGAAATAGAGCACTTGCCCTTCGGAGAGGGACGTCTTATGGACGCGTGAACCGAAGACTTCTTCGCTAAGACTGTCAAAGGCGCTGAGCATGCCAGCGACAATGGCATCATCAAGTTGGAATTGACCGTAGGTGAAGATCGGCACTCCATCTGGCGTCACAATAGCAATTGACTCAACAAGCGTCTCCGAAGGCCTCCGCAGGCGCCCGTCATTTGAATCGAGATGGTGGGATCCTACATTCTGAACGCGCGTCTCAAGCCCTGATAACTGGCTTCGCAGCCGGGCCTCTTGCTCGTCAAGGTCCGCATTGACCTGATCGTAGCGGCGCTGGCTGACCTCGCCCAGCGCCAGCAATTGGTCGTGGTATTCGCGCTGGAGAGAAACCCGCTCAAGCTGCGTCTCGACGCCAGAGATCATCGTGCGGCGCTCCTGTTCAGTACGCAGCATTCGTGATGATTTCTGCAGCCGTTCGATCTGCCGCTCGCGTGCCCGTCGCGCGCGCTCTTTCTCCTCCTCGGGCGATTGACCGAGGTAGATCCGCCGGGGGATCGGGTCCGTCCAGTCCGCGTTCAGAAACGCATGTATATCAGCAGTGCGCCCGGCGATGGCAATCAGGAACCCGAACAGCACGGCGAGCACACTGAGAACGACCGGCGTCACCAACCACGGGGCGGCATCGCCGCGCCAGACATCGCCAATCGGGGCGCCTACCGTGACCATCGTAAAGAGATCGATCATCAAAGAGCGCAGCTTGCCGCTGGTTTCAATTCCATCCGGCTGCCGCCACCACCAAACTGAAACGATCACGCCCGTCCAGATCACACGAACCAGGAAGAGGGTTAGCGCCACGCTGGCATGCCGCCGAATGAACCGCGCCCTGGGTCGGGTCAACACGATGAAGACGGAGAAGAAGCTGATGTAGGCGAGACTCGCTAGGATGCGAACCGAAAGCGAGAGACCCGGATGTGAGGGCAGCATAGCGTCGCTATCCGGCCCCGGCGACTCCGGCTGGATGCCCGTGAACTCGTCTACCGGTTCAGGCGCCTGAACCGAATTCACGGCGCTGTTGACTTCCGTACGACGCTTCTGGAATATGGGTACACCACGCGGACAACCCATCTACCTGGTGGATCGATCGAGTTTCAACACTCGTTATGAGTATAGGAACGTTCGCATCTTGGGTCATCACAAGCTAATCACCAGAAAGTCCCGAACATTTCTCGAAGCCGAATGGAACCGCTTAGTTCACCTTCTGCATGGGAATTCCGTACTGAGAATTCGCCGTTTCTATTGAC
Organism: uncultured Chloroflexia bacterium; assembly: GCA_963709995.1. GTDB lineage: Bacteria > Chloroflexota > Chloroflexia > Thermomicrobiales > CFX8 > JAUIIK01. The sequence continues at coordinate 212,311 of CAVPYN010000017.1, forward strand.
GCGCGGCGCCAGAGACCTAACACTGATATCCAGCAGTACTCCGCCCTCGTTCAATGCCGCGAAAACAGTTTCGTCAAGGAACGAGCGTCTCTGGGGAGCAGGCCGTGAGCGTGATTGCCAGCTGTCCATGTTTGAACTGGACCACGGCACGACGAATGTGTCGTTCCGGCTATCTTGATGCTCGCTTCCGTCAGGATGTCGGTTGATGCGCGGGTCAGCAAGCATCGTCACCCTGCTCGTTGCGATCTGCGGCATGCTGCTGGTGATCTCCTATACCGCATCAGACGCTTATCTGAAGTTCCGAGACCCCGAAACCGATCTCAATACATCACTGCTTCTCGGCACGCTCGCTCCTGACGGCTGGACCGCGTCACCCCAGTCACGCGCCAACTTCAACGAGCAGTTCCTGACGCCATGCCTGGCCGTGCCAATGCTCGAAGGAACGAGCATCGCTGGCAGGGGGGCGATGAGCTTCCGTCCTCGCGGGTCAGAGGCTGGCATCGAACTGCTGATGATCGAGACCACCGGTGAAGACGCGCGGGCGGTCATGGATTCGGCGCGTCGCGACACCGAGGCTAACTGCCAGCGAGGGCTCACCGTCGGCACCGTCACCGGGGCCGATGTCTCCACGCCATCTTCCATTGATGCGGACGAGGCATACGTTGTCGATCTCAGCCGGCAAGCCGGCAATGAAACGGTCGACTTCACCGAGGCCGTCATCCGCAACGGCGACTACATCGCCCGGCTCAGTTACCGGCACGAGCCCGGAGTCAAGCTGGATCAAGCCGATGTCGCCAGCCTTGCCGCCGGGTTAGTCGAGCGGACCAACACGCCGCCAACTGAGGCGGAGTTGCGCGCCGCCGGGGTGAACGTTGACGGAACCCTTGTCGATCGAACCGCAGAGCGGCTGCAGGCCGAGTCGACGCGAGCGCTGTCCTTCGACGACCGGGCTTCGCCAATTGTCGGCATGGCGATCGTTGGAGGGGTCGTTCTCGTTCTTTACCTCATCGGCATGAAGCTGAGCAAAACACGCGAAGCCGCGCCAGAACCTGTGACGGTCTCCGGGCCGGTGCTGGCGTGGAGCACTCCCGCAAAGGAGAGCACACCAACGCAGAACCGGCAGCGCTGGATCCAGCGTAGCGCGCACCGGAGCACTGACCAGCTGGACGACGACCCGGCAGACGACGAGGGATTGGAACTGGAGCCGGCATCGACCGGGGAAGCTCAGCCATCCCCGACTCGGGACTTCCCGCAGCGTTCGATCGAGGAAAAGCTGAAGATCCTCAAGGAAGCGCGTCTGCACGAGCCTCGATCCGAGCCGATCACCCCGCTGCCGATCGTTCCATCGGTGGACTGGACTGAAGAGATTTCCCGCCATGAGCGCCGCCAGGCTACATCGCCGAGGATGACCGAATCAACGGATGCGCCGAACCGCCAGATCCTGCTGAAGAAGCTGCGTCCCGGCGCTCCCAACACCGCTCCTCCAGCGGCGAGCTAGAGCCGGAGCCTCATCACCCCCGTCCCTCTATTCCATCGTCATGCCCTGCGGGACGCGCAGAGCCCGGTATGGAAATCGATCCCGAACCGGCTACCCGGCGCGGGCCTCTTCATCGGAGACAAGGAGATCAGCCACGAGCCTTTCGAGCATGTCGTTTCCCTGCTCGACATCGCTAATCGTATGCCCGGTCGGGTCGGCATAGCGCATCGGGTTGTTCGCCACATACGCATAACGTTTGTAGCCTTGCGCCCCGGCGCGTTCGGCTGCACCGTATCGGTGTCCCTCTTGTCCCGCAACGGGCTAGACTGACCTCACACGCTTGGATCCGCAACGGCAGCAAGAAGGAGACGAACCCGCATGGCAGATGAAAAGCTGGTTGACGCACTCGTAGCCCAGCTCAGGGCGAGTGTCGATCATCAGATCGAGGAGGAGCACATCGAACGCATCCGCAGGGGGATCGACGACAAACTCGATCAGGGGGCGACGCTTCGCAAGCATCCGGTTAGCAATGCCGACGAACCCTACACAATCTTCCGCGCCTACCGGGAAGGAGCCTGAGCAATGGCAGCTTCCCACTACAAGACCGTGGCGGAATTGGGCGCGATGCTCCGGCGCGGCGAAACAACGCCGACCCGGCTTGCTCGCGAGGCCATTGGACGACTCGAACACGTCGGGCGACAGCTCAACGCGGTCGTCACGATCACCGATGCGCGCGCGATGCGCGAGGCGGAGAACGCGGAGCGTGAGCTGAACGAAGGCATCGATCGCGGCCCGCTGCACGGCATCCCGTATGGCGCGAAAGATCTGCTGGCGGCTTCTGGTTATCCAACAAGCTGGGGCGCTGCACCATTCAAGGACCAGATGTTCGAGCAGGACGCAACCGTGGTTCGAAGGCTCCGCGATGCCGGAGCGATTCTGGTGGCGAAACTGGCGATGATCGAGCTCGCCGGTGGCGCTGGCTACGAACAACCAAACGCATCCTTTACCGGCCCGACGAAGGTACCCTGGAATCAGGAAGCCTGGAGCGGCGGATCGTCGAGTGGTTCGGGGTCCGCGCTCGCCGCAGGATGCGTGCCGTTCGCGATTGGCTCGGAAACCGCTGGTTCGATCCACTCGCCCGCCAACAATTGCGGCGTCACCGGCCTGCGACCGACCTACGGGCGGGTGAGCCGGTCGGGAGCGATGGCGCTCTCCTGGACGATGGACAAGCTCGGTCCGATGGCGCGCACGGCACACGATTGCGGGCTGGTGCTGAACGCCATCGCTGGCTACGACCCCGCTGATCCATCGTCGCTAACCGACAGCTATCGCTATCCGGGCAGCGCGGTTCCGTCTCGCCCGTACCGTTTTGCGGTCGTCGAGTCGGAGGTCGAAATTGCCCAGCCGGAGGTCGCCGAGAATTTCCGGGCGTCCGTGGAGGTGTTGGGCCAGTTTGGATCGGTCGAGACCGTCGAATTTCCAGAGCATCCCTATTCCGAGGCGACCGCGCTGATCATCCGGGCCGAGATGGCTTCAGCGTTCGAGGAGATGATTCGCTCGGGCAAGATCAGGGAACTTACCGCGCCCGAGGATGGGATCAACCCGTACACCGCGCTGACGATACCGGCGGTGGACTATCTGCGGGCGATGCGCCTGCGAGGCGCGATGTGCCGCGACATCGATACGCTGCTCGGCAAGTACGACGCGCTCCTCTCTCCAACGATGCCCAACGTCGCCGCGCCAATCGAGGGACGCTTCGACGCGTACGATTCCAGCCGGAGACGTCGCACGTTCGGATCGGCGGTCAATATCACCGGCGTGCCCGGGATCGCGGTCATGAACGGGTTCGGCGAGCGCAACCTGCCGACATCGCTCTGCATCACGGGTCGCGTTGGAACGGAAAACACGCTGATTGCAATCGCCAACGCGTTCCAGCAGGAAACAGACTGGCACACGATGACGCCGAAGATCTAGCCAGTCTCGCGTCCATCGAGCCAATTCGAACCGAAGAAGGAAAGCTGTGACACATATTGACGTTATGTGGCAGTCGCTGGCCTGGACCGGTATCGAGCACCTGCAGTTGTCCACGACCCGATCGGGTTATGCGGCTGATGGGCTGGTTCTCGCCTGTCAAGAGGAAAGACGCTTCAGATTCCACTACCAGATTGACGTCGACGACGATGGGGGGGGTCAGGCAGTTGCGGGTAACACCCCCCGCCTTCCAGGCTCCGGGCAACCCTCGCCAGCCGGCAGTGCTGCGCCGGGATGCATCTGGGCATTGGGAGCACCACGGTTTCGAGCAAACAACGGACCTTGAAGACTGCATCGACATCGACCTCGCTGTTACTCCCTTTACCAACACGTTGCCGATCCGGCGCCTCAATCTCGATCCGGGCGAGTCACGTGAAATCGTCGTGGCCTACATCGCGGCGCCAGCGCTGCGCGTCAATCGCAGCCGCCAGCGGTACACACGTCTGAAGCCGCTCGAAGACCTGAACCGCTATCGATATGAAGGGCTCGACTCCGGCTTCCAGACTTTAATCACCGTGGACCACGACGGACTGGTGATCGACTATCCCGGCCTCTTCAAGCGAGTCTAGGTGGAAGGAGGATCGGCCCCTGGGACAGTTCTGGACGCGGGATCGAACGGAGCAGCGAGACGTTCGATGAGTTCATAGACGCCATAGAACAGCGCGAGCGCAAAGGTCACGTGGATCAGCAACGCGAACGCTATGCCGAAGATCGCCGCGGCAATCCGCAGCCGCCCCCAGAGCAGGGCCAGAGCCAGCGGGATCAGCACAGCGAACAGGCCTCCGAGCAGTACTTCCTGCCACCAGACGCGATCGCCCATCCAGGGCAACACGTTCCAGACGTCAAACAGATCGAGCGTCGCCATCGTTCCGAGGATCAGAATGATTCCCACCGTTGCGACCCAAACCCCACGCCAACGCCGGACGGGCTTGAGATCGAGCCAGGCAGTCGCCATGATGACGGCGGTCCAGATCAGCCAGCGCCGAACCAGCGGTGTTCGCAGTTCCCGCATCGCATCGCGCAGAATACGATCCGCCTCTTCCCGTTCAATCTCCGGACCGTCGTGTTCAGGTTCTCCTCCATGATCGACCACCAGACCATCGTGGAGGACGATTGCTGGCAAATGCTCACCTATGCTTGGAATGAGCCATCGAAAGTAGCGCGGAATCGACGCCAGATCCGTCTCCCATTTCTTGAGATCCCCCGGTATGACAAATGGGTTGTCCGGATACTTCGGATCGATGTAGGCAAACTTCCGGAGCAGCTTGAAGTAGCCGGGACGGCTTGAGCGCAGATCGAGCTCCAGCTTCCCGCCGGTCGCATAATCGTAGAACTCCCCAGGGCGGTGCATTTTGGTTCCCAATCTCGGGCGGCCTTGCCCGCTTGATGGATTGTCGATTCCTTTCCATCCTACCGGTAGTTTCGATTCCGGCCATCCGTCAATCTACGGAGATCCCCCGGTCTCGCCAGATCTGCTGTTGCCGTTGACGCTTATACTGAGCTTGTCGGCGGGTTGGGCGTAACGAGGAGGATGCAGGACATGCCATTGACTGACCGGAGCTCATTTACGAACCAGCAACGAATCTATGACGTCATCGCAGCCCATCAACTCGATGCGATTGTTGTCGCGCAGATGGAGAACGTCGTCTATTGCTCCGGCTTTTACAATTTTGATCTCCGGTTGCTGCCCGATCGGATATGCATGGTCGTCTGGCCCCGTGAGGGCGATCCAGTCTTCGTCGTTCCCGACCGGCGCGCCGCCAGCGATGGACAGATGAGCTTCATTGAGGACATTCGCGGCTACAAGCTGCTGGACGGCGTTTTCAATCCATATCCGATGGAGATGGTGCGCGATGTCCTGGCTGAGAAAGGTCTCCTGACGGGAAGAATCGGCTATGAAGAACTGTACGTTCCGGTCTATCACGCCGACCAGCTGCGTCAGAACCTGCCCGAAGCCGAACTGGTGAGTTGCGACTACGTCATGGACGAAATCCGCATGGTGAAGACGCCAGCCGAGATCGAACAACTGCGCTTCGCAGCCGTCCAGACCGAGAAGGCCATCGCCAACGCCTACGAATTCACACGCCCTGGAGACACCGAAAAGCAGATTGTCGATCACATGGGCTACGCGATCACCAAACTGGGCGCGGACTTCGTTTTTGCCAATGTCTTCGCCGCCGGACAGCGCACCCCGCTCGGCCACCATCTGGCAGAGGAGATCCCGGTGCGACATGGCGATATCATCCGGGTGGATTACGGCGGCTCATTCGACGGCTATGTCTCCGATCTGGTGCGGATGGCCGTCGTGGGCAAACCCAACGGTCGACAGGCCGCCGTCTATGGGGCGCTCGCCGAAGGGCAGCAGGAAGTGATCGAGTGGCTTCGCCCGGGACAATCCATGGCTGAGATCGCCAGAAAGATGCAAGAGATCACCGGCCCCAAATTGCCGGAGGGCCTCAACGTGCACGGCTTCGGTCATTGCATCGGCCTCGGCATCCATGATCGACCTTTCATCACGGTCGATGATGACCGGCTGACGGAGCCGGGGATGGTCATGCAGATCGAACACATCACGACTGACGGGCGCGAAACGTATCATGTCGAAGATACGGTGCTCTTTCGAGAAAGTGGCGCCGAACTGCTCTCTGACTACAGCGACACCACGTCGATGTACGTGATCGAATAGGCCGGGCGCGATTGCGGCGACGGATTTCAACATTTCGTTCGTACTTTATCGGCGCGGCGACCGAAATCTACGCATTGTCGTTGGCGCTGCGGGATCCGCATGCATCATGGGCGGCGCGTCTGGTTGCGCTAGCATTCGCGCTCTACGTTCTGAACCCGATTGACATCATCCCGGAACCGCTTCCGTTCATCGGCATTGCGGATGATCTCCTGGCAATCCCCTTGGCCTATGTTGTCGTTTCGAAGATGATGCCCGACCAGCTCATGGAGGTGGCCCATCGCCATGCCCAGGCGTCGAATGCAGGCGACCGGCTCTGGCGGGTCTTCCTCGTCGCACTCGGGCTCTTGTCAATCCTGTGGATCATCGCCTTTATCGGCCTTGGCATTACGATCTGGCGGGCACTGAGTTGATAGATATAGCCAGCGCGCCAAAGACCGATCCTGAATACAAGGGAATGCTTATGGATCGCGCTGGACCGCTGCTTGCGGATCTATCCTCGAATGTGCCTGGAAGATACGTGGGCACAGTCCTGAGTCAGTAATAATTGGATGGTGCTAGAGCGAACAATCTGGAAAGGCCTCTGCATGGCACTGATCAAACGCGTTGGCCGGCTCGCGACCAAGACCGGCAAATTCTGGACCGACGCATACATCCTTTATCTGGCGGCACGCGACGGGAGAGTACCGGCCTACGCGCGCCTGGCGGCCGCGGCATTCGCGATCTACGTGATCAGCCCAATTGACATTGTTCCCGATCCGATACCGCTTATCGGCATCGTCGACGACTACATGATCATCCCAATCGGCCTGCTGATTGTCCGGCAGCTCGTTCCGGAGTATCTGCGACTTGAGCATCAGCAGTTGGCGATCGCTCGCCAACCGCAGCGTCCAGGCTTCGGCGAAGCGATCTCGATTGCCTCCGGCCTGGTGCGACGCGTTCCATTCCCGGAGAAGCTGAGCATCCAGGATGTGCCGCGCATGTTGCGACTGCGGGGCCAGTGAGGGACGGCGCCGCCTACCACTCGGCTCCCGAGAGGACTTCGGCTCTATCGGCCGTAACCAGCACAGATTCTTCAACGACCGCAGTGCCGAGGCCGTACCGCACCAGCATGGGCTCAAGTGCGAAGATCATGCCCACTTCGAGCAGCGACTCGTCGCCGGGGCCGAGAAACGGCATTTCGAAGAGCGAGAGACCAAGACCGTGCCCGAGCCCGTTTGGCATGTAGTCTGCGCTGAATCCAGATCGCCGCGCAGTGCGCTCCGCCGCCCGATAGATATCCCGAACCGGCGTGCCTGGACGAATCACCCGCAGACATTCGCGGAACATGTCAACCGACGCGTCAAGCATCGCCTGCTCTTCGCTGCCGGCTTCTCCGACCGTCAATGTGCGAGAGAGGTCCGCATGATACCCGCCCATCACCGCTCCGGTATCCAGGAAGACCAGGTCGCCAGGCGACATGACCCGCTCGGTCGGGTCAGCGTGCTTCAGCCCGGCTCGCGGACCGCTCGAAACCGCCGTTTCGAACCCGATGCGCTCGGCGCCCGACTCCATCAACCTTGCCTGCATCGCGGCGGCGACCTCACGTTCGCTGGCTCCGGGCTGGCAGGCAACCATCCCGGCTTCCAGAGCGACCCGGGTCATTCTGCAAGCATCGCGGAAGTACTCGATCTCGCGCGGGCTCTTGATGGACCGTGGGCGAAGAACGGTTGCGGCGCCCTCTCTCCAATGGACGTCCGGCAACCTGGACCTGAGTTCGAACCCGATGGAAGCCGGGAGATTGGCAAACGACGCTACGCCTAGTGTGCCAGTCGCCAGTCCGCGCTCATGTATCGCTTCGACGATCAGATCGGCGACAGTCCCTGGCTGTGAGCCAGGAAGGACCGATGCCGGGCGAACATCATCGACGATCGCATCCCAGATCATCGAGTGCATCGGTTCACCATGCAAGATGTAGTTGAAGACCAGCACCGGATCGGCATCGAGCGGCACGAGCAGGAATGCCGTGCCACCATGCGGCTTGTAGTTCGACAAATAGGCCAGGCTGGCAGAATCCTCGTGGTTGCCAACGACCAACAGACCGTCAAATGCGGCCCCCGCCATCTGAACGCGGACAGACCTCAATCGTTCAGCGTATTCGTCGAGCGAAAAGCGCAGATTCGTCCACTCGCGCCGGGTCTCGGCATCATAGGGCACGGCACAGGGATATTCGGCTGGCATCGATGTCTCCTCGTCTTCTCGTCGAACGGACCGGCGGAATTGTAGACGCGAAACGGATCGACGCTGAGCGAGCGACGGCGATTGCCCCCTCTTCGACGATCAGAGCTTCCGGGCATGGATCTGGATCGACGGGGGTGGCGCGCGGTGGGACAACCGGCGCGCCCAGCTAGTGCGGAGTCGCTGGAGATCATCCGGACCCACCTCGTCCACTGAAACAATGTCCAGCCCGGCCTCGCGATAAGAAGGCCGTAGCTCATCCTCGACATATTGCACTGTGACCTCCGGCAAGTCCCGGGCGTCAAGTGGAACCGGATTATCGAAGATCCGAAGATTGAGAATGATCCGGTACGCCGCGCCTGGCGCCCCGACCCGCGCCAGGGCTTTCAACACCTCTTGATCTGGCACGATCAAGCCACGCATCAGACTGCCCCACGGGAAGTTGACGAACACATTCTCCACCAACCCGTCCAGTTCTCCCGGCATCCGCTCGACGCTCCCCACGACGAACAGCACATTGTCCCGGCGCGACTTCTTCCGGGTAATCCGGCTGGCGGCGTCGGCCATCGCCTCGGGAACGGGATCCAATCCGACGACGAGCCGGTGGGGATGGGCCCTGGCACGGTCAAGCACGAAGCCGCCATCACCGGTTCCGATGTCGAGGTCCACACCGGAGTAGCCCGACGCCATCTGTCGAAACGCATCCGAGCCGATTTCGTTCTGGTTTCGCCCCTGAAGCACTCGCATATCAATGATCCTACCGGCAGAGCCATACGGTCGGCTACGATGTCGAACGAATCTGGAAAGGGGCATGCCATGACCGGCGGCAAACGAGTGGCAATCGGAATGATCTCGCACGAAACAAACACCTTCTCACCGATTCCAACAGATATCACCGCATTCGCGGAGCAGCGCTACGGGATCATCGAAGGCGCTGCCGTTGTTTCGAGTCTCGGTGGAACGAAGACCGGAATCGGCGGCTTCCTGGAAGTCGGAGAAACGCATGGCTGGGAAATGATCGGGACGGTCGTTGCCTCGGCAACACCATCAGCAAACGTGAGCTCGCGCGCCCATGATGCCCTCAAAGGGAAGTTGATCGACCACCTCGTGGCGGCAGGCGAACTGGACGGCGTCCTGCTCCACCTGCATGGCGCGATGCTCTCGGAGAATGCGCCGGATGCCGAAGGAGATATTTGCGAGGCGGTCCGGGAGGTGATCGGCCCTGCGATCCCGCTGATCGTCGAGATGGATCTTCACGGCAACATCACGCCGGAGTTCTGCGCGGTCGTCGATGGCGTCATCGTCTACGACACGAATCCCCATATCGATACCTACGAACGTGGCGTCGAAGCCGCGAACCTGATGGCTGCGATCCTGAATGAAGAGATCCTGCGTCCCGGGGTTCACATCTCGAAACCGCCGATGCTCCCACCAACGATCAACATGCGCACCGCTGAGGGGCCGATGGTCAAGCTGCTGGAACGCGGGCGAGAGTGGGAATCCGGCCCTGGCATCGTCAACGTTGCCGTGTTTCCCGGATTCCCCTACGCCGACTTCGCTGGCGCGGGGACCTCGATCGTCGTGACGGCGACCGATCCCGATCTGGGGCAGCGTTGCGCGCGAGAGATGGGAGCAGCTCGCCTGGAATCTGCGTGATGAGTTCCTGAAGCCGATCCCACCGGTTGATGAAGCCCTCGAACGGGCACTGATGATCGCGGACAACGATACTGCCGGGATAGGTCCTGTCATGCTTGCCGATGTCGCCGACAACCCGGGCGGCGGGGGATCCGGGGATACGCCTGAGCTAATCCACGAACTGGTCCGCCGGGGAGCACGGGGCGCGGTTGCCTGCCTGTGGGATCCCGAAACGGTCGACGAAGCTCATATCGCCGGTATTGGCGCGGAACTGGAGTTCAATCTCGGCGGCAAGGCAAGCTCCCTCTATGGGCCACCCGTTGTGGCCCGGGGCATCGTACGCTGTCTTTCGGACGGCATCTTCATCGGTTACGGGCCAGTCGTCCGCGGGCTCACGGTTCGCTGCGGCAGGACCGCGCTGATTGATGTCGGTGGACTGAAAATCGTCGTCACGACGGTCCGGCATGCCGCGAATGACCAGGGCTACTTCAAGATGGTTGGCATCCAGCCAGAGCGAGAACCCTTGTTGGTCATCAAGTCACGCGGTCACTTTCGGGCCGACTTTGAACCGCTCGCCAGGACAATCATCGAGGTGGACGCGTCGGGAGCCGCAAACCCGAACCTTGATCGCTACGATTTCCAGCATGTCCAACGCCCGATCTGGCCGCTCGATCCGGAGACGAGTTGGGACGCTTAACCTTACTGGAATGCCCCAAAACGGGATCCCGACACAGTTCCTTCACATCGCATCAGGGTCGCGGGTTTCGGGTGGAAGGGCTCCGAGCTGCCGCAAGAAGCGATGGTGATCGAAGTTGAACCATCCCTCGGAAATCTTTCCGTCTTCTATCCGAAACATGCCCATGCCGGTGTATGAAATCTGGCGGCCGTCGTGGTCGAGGCCGTCCCATTCCCCGGCAAGATGCCCGACGAACTTGACCCGAAAGGCAACCCGGTCCTCCTCTGCGGTCACATCATCGAGTTCAAAGCGCTGGTCTGGAAAAGCAGCCCGCGATCGCTCGATCATCGATTTCAGCTTGTCTCTGCCTTCGCGCATTTCCGAAGGGAGACTGGGGTCGTGAGCGACATAGTCCCGGTCGAAGAGATCATCGACGACCGTCACATTGCCACGATTGAGCTCTCCATAGTAGTGCTCGACAATCGTCTTGTTTCGTTCAATATCCATCTTCGAGCCTCTTCTTCCACGTAGCATTCTCGTCCTGAGTGGCGCTACGATCTATTAATCCGGCTGCGCAGGTCGCGCCCACTGCTCAGGAGATCATCGATTTCCAACCGAACCCGCGAGAGCTGATCATGTTCACTCGCGACAAATCGGGTGTACGGAGACAGTGCCTCCCGCACCCGCCGGATCGAACGGGCTATCTCCGCGTGAAAACCGTCTTCGAGCACGTCGCTCAGTTGTTGTTCGAGTTCGGCGGAGCGCGTCGCAGTTCTGTGCGGGCAGATCTCCTGCGAGCCGGCAGAATCAGCAGTCCCAGACCCGCGACGGTCGCCGCGGCAAGGATCCCCGTGACGTCGGCGGCGGCGGTCGTGGCAAGCGCCACGACAACCGCGCCAAGTGACACGGCCCCGGCCTGGGCGACCGCTGTCTGAGCGATGGCAGAACGGACGTTCTCGGCGATGTGAGCGGCCTCCGCACGCTGATCGTAGCGATCGACAACCTCATCCGCCTGCCGCGAGACCTGGTTGATCAACGTCTGACGATCCGCATGAAAGCGCGTCCCGATATCGCCCACCATATCGGCACGGTAGCGTTCCAGCGTCTTCCGGTCGAGCATCGCGTTGACCGCTTGCCAGAGTCGCAGATCCTGGGCCACCATCCAGTCGATCAGTTCTTCAACCGTCTGATCGATCTGCTGCTCGGTGCCCGCCACGACATCTCGCTCGAAGGCGCTTCGCGTCTGCTCGGAACGCATGAGATCAAAGACGCTGCCGATCCGGATGTACTCTTCGAAGAAACGGTCGGCTCGCTCATTCAGCCGGTGGACGATATTCTCGATGCGTGTCTCAAAAATGGCGAATTCGCGTGTCGTTTCCGACTCATGGCTGTCGATGAACGTTTCGATGCGCTCGATCGTCGCCCGATCTTCCCCGAGCATCGCAAGACGCTCATCGGCAACGCTCGCGTAGCGTTCCAGCAGACGTTCGGCTACGCCGATCGGGTTCAGCAACTTCAGCCGCAGGCGTTCCGTTTCATCGAGGGTCGCGAGGATGTAGTCCCTCAATGGCGCAAACCTGCCATTCGCATCGCCACGTTCGGCTAGCCGGGCGGAAATCGGGAACACCAGAGGATCGATAGCCAGCAGTTTGCGTCCATTCTCGGCAATGAAATCCAGCACATCCTGAAGCTCGGATTCGCGCTCGAAGAGGTCGATCTTGTTCAACACGAAGACGATCTTTTTGCCCCATCGCTGGATTTCTTCGAGAAAGTCACGTTCCGACTCGGTGAACGGCCGGTCTGCCGAGGTGACGAAGAGCACCAGATCAGCTCTGGGGACGAAGTCCCGCGACAGCATTTCGTGTTCGCGAATGATCGCGTTCGTGCCGGGCGTGTCGACGATGTTGATCTCCTGGAGAAACGGGGCTGGATTGGTGCGCACGATCACACCATCCGGGGTAGTCTCATCTGGCCCCTCTTCACCGTAGGTCAGTACATGAATCCGGCTGGTTGTCGGGGTGACGCCCTCGGGCATGATCGGTTCGCCAATGAGGGCATTGATCAGCGCCGACTTGCCCGAGTTGAACTCACCGGCGACGACAAGGAGAAAGAGTGTTTCGACATTGCGCCGGGCTTCACGAAGTAATGTCAGGTCTTTCGCGACCGATTCAACCCGTGGAAAGCCCCGCAATAGCCCGTCAGCCGCGGACAGGATCGCGATGACATCATCGCGGAGCTCTTGTTGTCCTGGTTTCAGGTGATAAACCGTCGGACTGGATTTTGGCTCTTCCATTGGTGGCGCCGGTCCTTTCCAATCAGCATCAAATGTACGCTATTCTGCGCGGTGGACCTGTCGGGAGATCGTCAAACAAGGAACCACTTTGGCTAACCACCCTGCAAATCTCGCTCTCCGCTTTCTACTCGAAGTCGTGGCTGTCTCGGCGCTCGCATTCTGGGGCTGGGCATGGGGCGGCTGGTATCGCTGGCCGCTGGCGATCGGGATCGCCGCCGCTGCGATGGCAATCTGGGCGATCTTCCGAACGCCGGGAGACGCGTCGAGCGGCGGCCAGGGCATCGTGCCAACCCCGGGCCCGATCCGACTTGTGATTGAACTTGGCCTGTTTGGGCTGGCGGTGGCCGCGCTTCTCACCGCGCACGCAAATAGCCGGGCCACGACAATGGCGCTTATTCTCGCCGTCCTCGTCATCGTCCACTACGCACTTTCCTGGGATCGAATTTTCTGGCTTGTTGGCCGATCGGCTGGCGCCCAATCGAAATCAGACCCTGACTCGCACTGATTGTCGACTTGGGCCAACCAAATGGAGAGCGGTGGCGATGAAACCCGCCAGACCTTGACGACCGTCGCTCGGTGGGGGTAGAAGTTAATGGTCAATAGATCGAATGTTGCCCCATCTTCTGTGGGGTGATGCACGCAAAGGAGGTTCGAATGGCCGACGATCGAAGGCCAGTGACGATCGAGTACTGCACGTCTTGAGGGTATCTTGAGAAAGCCGTCAGTTTGACGGAAAAGCTACTCGACGAAAAGAGCGACAAGATCAGCCAGGTTACACTTATCCCATCCGGTGGTGGCGTCCATGAGGTCACATACGGGGATACAGTCGTCCACTCAAAGCAGGAGACTGGCGAGCATCCGAATCCGGATGCGGTTCTGGCCGCGATCTAATCAGATCGCAACCTCTTAACCACTGCTAGCATGCATCCCGCGCCAACTGATCCGGCGCGGGATCTGTTTTCACGATGGATTTGCGATAGACACCAGCCTCGGAAGGTGCGATGATTAGGTGGTACTATCGTCTTACTTTACTTAGGGTGTCATCGTGATTCACGCCGTCGACCAGACCATTGCGACAATCCAGGACGGACCGGTCAGGGGTCGTGGAGCCAGCCTTCTCGTCGTCGATGAGGGCCGGTTTCTCGTTGCCGCTCGACCTCCAATTCCCGCGCCATCGTGCACGTTGATTAACCTCACCGGTGTCGGTGGATGGGTTGAGGCAGGCGAGAGCTTTTCTGAAGCCGCGCTGCGGGAAACGGTTGAAGAAACCGGAGCGCCTGTCACTCTGATCAATCTCAAAGATACCTTGATCGTTCATGGCCCGGACACGATCGAAGACGTTTGCATTGTCGGCGAGATCGGTCCCGCCGCGATCGTGTATTGCCGGCTCGGGACCCCGCCATTCGATCCGTGGTCAGACGATTACGATGCGGTCGTACCGGTCACGGTGTATGCTGGCGCGCTCGTCGGCCGTCCGGTTGTCGCCGCTCCCGAGGAACATCCGTTCTTTCTCTGGTTGCATCCAGAGCAGCTCATCGCGCTAGCTGACGGCGAACTGCCACTCGAGTTCCTGCTGTCTGACGGCGCGAAGATCGAGGGACACTTCGATCCCGGGGATGAACGCGTTATCGTGCGCCTTGGAGACAGTATCCCAGCGTTGCTCAGCGCCCTCGGGCCAGCGGCCTATGCCTTCCTGGGGCGAATAGCCCGCCTTTCTCAGCCAACCCGGGTCGAATGACGATCTACGCGTTCGAAGCTCAGGAATCGTGGCTCCCGACTGCAATCGGAATGGCCTGCGCCTCGGTCGAATTCGATCAGGAAGCGAACATTCTCACGCTGCTGCTCTACGAGGCCCGATTTGGCATCGAAACCGAATATGGAGAGCCCGAGCGAGCGATTTCGATGTCGGGCATCTGGCGCATCGAACAGGAAGATACAATCATTGCCGCCTCCGGAGATCTCAACGACCCCGATCGGGAATTACATCTCGATCGACTCGTCGGGCGCGAGCTCGTGCGAGCGGACGTCAGTCATCCCGGTTACGATCTGAGTCTGCATTTCACTGGTCCATTCATCGTGCGGTGCTTCCCCTGCGACGCGATGCAGTTCAACGAAGATCCGACCGACGACGAGATCTTCGTTAGCTGGTGGGTCGATGGCATCGACGTTCCCGACGATTGGGAAGAACCAAATGCAGCATTCTTCTCAACTGAGGTTTGACGATGCGGTTTCGAGAAGCACTTGAGATACAGGCTGCCCTGGCGCCGAAGATTACGAGTTCCATCTGCACTCAGGTGTCGATCGGCATGGCCGAGTCGCTGATCGTCGATCTAGGCGATCTCGCGCCTGTGGCAGGCGGGCAATTCGCCGGCGAGTACGTCCTCGCGATCGAGTGCCCCTGGCGCATCGATGCGCCGGAGATTCCTGTGGTTGGCTGGGATGACAATGAAGAGGACGTTGCCGATCTCGCGACCGTTCTGATTGGCGCCTCCGTCAACGAACTTGATGTGCGAAGACCGGGCTTTGATTTGACCATTCAGTTCTCGAATGAACACCGGCTGCGCGTTTTTCCAGATTGTCGTGCCTACTATGTTGACGAAATGTCTGGCGGCGCTTTGCCCTGGAGGATCGGCGGGCGGGGCATCGCTGAACCACCGGCGCAGGTGATCCTGGACGATGCCGATGACGTGTCCGGAGAAGATCTGGGCGAAGAGTCCTTGTAGAGATCAACCCATGCGACTGCGAATCAGTCCTTGCCGCTTGCGAGCGACTCCGCTCCGCCATCGTCAGGCTTGTCCTGGTCGCGAGCAAACCAGTTTGCAACCAGCACATCCGTGGAAGAGTGGAGGAATATCGAGATGACGATCGCTACAGCAATGATGTGAAAGATGAAGTCCCGCTCCGATACCGGAAAATCCGGATCGCCGGGAAGGGTGCTCAAGATCAGCAGTCCAAAAGCAACCGACGCAAAGCCCTTCGGACCAAACCACATCGCGGCCACTTTCTCTTTCCGGGTGAGCCCGCTACGAATCAGGACCAGAAGCAGGGCGACCGGCCTGGCCACGAGCAGCAGCAATAACGCGAAGGCGACACCAGCCCAGCCGATATCGGTGAGATAACTCGCCGTTATCAGCGCGCCGAACAACAACAGCGCAGCGAGCTTGAGCAGTTCAGCGATCAACTCTCCGAATTGGTGGAAGGCGTCCCTGAATCGAGGCGCCACGGTCGAGACGGTGATCCCGGCGGTGAACGCCGCCAGAAAAGGATTCCCGTGCGACAGAACCGCAACTGAATAGACCAGCAATCCAATCGCGAATGTGTTGAGCGGCTCATATACCAGCTCAGCAGAGAAGAATCTAGACCGCTCAAGGCGCAAAGCTACCACCGGAATCCCGATTCCGATCGCGATACCAAGCAGCACCTCGATGGTCAACTCACTGACGGACAAATGCTCTCCGCTGATAATTTCCAGCAGGATGAGCACAACCGGCAGGGCAAGTCCGTCATTCATGCCGCTCTCGACACTCAGCATCCGGCGCAATCGAAGTGGCACCTCCTTCCGGCCAACGATTGCTGACGCAAAGACAGGGTCGGTCGGGCTGAGGACAGCGGCGATCAGAAGGGCCTGCGCCCAGCTCAGATCGAACAGGGCATAGGCGAAGAGCCCCAACATCAGAAAGGTGAGCGGCATCCCGAATAACAGGGCGCGCCCGGGCAAGCGCCAGGAGGTGCGCAAATCTCTGAAACCGATCAGCATACCGTCCGTGAATAGCACCGCAAACAGGGCTAACTGGACAAATTGACTGAGAACCGGATCATCGGGCGTCTCAAGAATGAGTCCCAGAACGTCACTTCCGAAGAGGTATCCGGCGACGAGGAAGAGTACTGCCGTCGAAAGAATCGTCCGGTGAGCAATACCGGACACAAGGACAGCAATGAGAAGGACGACAGCAAAGAGGAATACTTCGGTCACGTCTCACCCCGTCCTTCCACACTGTGTCTACCAGGTAACGCAGCGTCCACCGGCAGAATAGCAATCACCGGGAGCAAGACGGAATGTGGGCGCGAGTCATTTCAGGTGCGAAGGATTCTCAACTTAGCGAGACATTGCCATGAAAGCTTCCCGAGCGATAGAGACCGTAGCGTCCAGATCGTCATCGGAGTGAGCTGTGGAGACAAAGCCACATTCGAATTGCGATGGAGCGAAGTACACACCTTGCGAAAGCATTGCGTGGAAGTAGTCTGCATAGCGCCGGGTGTCAGCTTCCTTCGCCGAGGCGTAGTCGGTCGCCGGCTGCTCGCTGAAGAACATGGTCATCATCGATCCGACTCGTTGTAACTGCACCGGAATGCCCGCCTTTTCCGACGCGCCAGCGAGGCCCGCCTCGAGACGCCCGGCTTGCTCCTCCAACCCCTCATAGACCCCTGGTCCGTCAAGCAGCTTGAGACTGGCGATCCCGGCCGCCACCGCGAGCGGGTTTCCCGATAGCGTCCCCGCCTGGTAGACGTTGCCGACCGGAGAAAGCTGATCCATGAGATCGGCCGCGCCACCATATGCCGCCAGCGGCAAGCCGCCCCCGATGATCTTCCCGAGAATCGTCAGGTCGGGCGACACGCCGTACAGGTCCTGGGCACCCCCACGGGCAACACGGCAACCGGTTATCACTTCGTCAAAGACGAGCAGGGCCCCGTGAGCGGATGTCAGGCGTCTCAAGGCCCGCAGGAATCCGTCCGCGGGCGGGATAACGCCCATGTTGCCAGCTACCGGCTCGACCAGGACACCGGCGATGCGGTCCCCACTTTCCGCGAACAACCGCTCCAGTAGTGGAACATCGTTGAACGGAATCGAAATCGTGAGCCGCGCCAATGCCTCGGGCACTCCCGGGCTGTCCGGCTGGCCAAAGGTCATCACGCCGGAGCCCGCCGCAACGAGCATGCTGTCGGCATGGCCGTGATAGCAACCGTCGAACTTCACCAATAGATCGCGGCCAGTCGCGGCGCGGGCTAGTCGCGCGGCGCTCATCGCGGCTTCAGTGCCCGATGAGACGAAACGTACCTTCTCGACCGAAGGAAAACGTTCGATCACCAGTTCGGCTAGCTCGTTTTCGCCTTCCGTGGGCGCCCCGTATGAAGTGCCTCGCGCCGCCGCCTGCTGGACCGCTTCGACGACGGCAGGGTGAGCGTGGCCGGAAATCAGCGGCCCCCACGAGCAGACGTAGTCGATGTAACTGTTGCCGTCGACGTCAATGACTTTGGAACCAGAAGCTCGCTCGATGAACCGCGGCGTCCCGCCGACCGCGCCGAACGCGCGAACCGGGCTATCAACACCGCCGGGCAGCAGTTGGCGCGCGCGCTCAAAGAGTTTCGCGGATACGGCTGTGGAAGGGGTGGCGGTGCGTGACAACAGGTGTTCCTCGATCACTAGTACAAACTCAGGCAGCCGGGCTCGTCCTCGACTGTGGCGTGGATTCAGTTACTGGCGCAGGGCTTGGTTCGTCAAGGCCAAAGAGTCGCCGGATCGCATCGGCATTGGACGCGCCGATCTGGTGATCCCATATTTGGCTGACTGGCTGGTGCAGGAGCGCGTTGACCAACTGGCTTGAAAAGATCTCGATCTGCTCCCGCTCGCGATCAGAGAGATCACAAAGCTTTCGCAGCACTCGCAAAACCTGATCGGCGCGCACCTGTTCGGCGTGGTCGTAGAGGTCGCGTATGGTCTTGCCAGCGCTGTGGCCAGACATCCAGCTCATGAACGCGGTCGTCCGGGCATCCACATCGTGTTCGATATCGACGGCGATGCTCTTGCGGCGCTCCAGGTTCGTCTGAATCAGCGCCTGGAGATCATCCAGATCGCAAACGGTCACTCCCGGAATCTCGGCAACTCGCGGGTCGATATCACGCGGGATGGCAATGTCGATCATCAGCGTGTTTCCTGCCGGCAGCGCCTCCCGCTGGGCCAACACGACTTCCGGCGTAATCAACGCTTCCGGCGCGCCGGTACATGCGATCACGATGTCGGCCTGATTCACGACCATTGGCAATACTCGCAACTCCACCGCCTCGCCGTAAAGATCGGCGGCGAGGTGTTGCGCTCGCTCGAAGGTGCGATTGGCCACAATCAGTCGACCGACGCCACGGGACTTGAGACTATGGGCAACGATCGCTCCCGTCTCCCCGGCGCCGATGACAAGCGCCGTCCGCCCCTCAAGATCCCCCAGCTTCTCCCGGGCCAGATCAACGGCGGCTTGAGAGACTGAGAGCGCGCCCTGAGAGATTCCCGTAAGCGCGCGAGCAGTCTTCCCGGCATTCAGCGCGGTCTGAAATAGTCCATTTATGACTGGACCGGCAGCATTTGCCTCCTGGGCGAGTTGCAGCGCTTCGCGCACCTGGCCGAGGATTTGCGGTTCTCCCACGACCATCGAGTTCAAGCCACAAGATACGCGCAGGAGGTGCCGCACCGCGTCGCGGCCTTCGAGCCGATAGAGAGCATGATCCAGCACACCCTCGTCTAGCTGGGAATGCCGGTAGATAAAGTCGCGCAGCTTCCGCTCGGCATCGCTCGACGCGGCGTAGAACTCAGTCCGGTTGCACGTCGAGATGACGGCCAACTCGCCCGTCGATGGCGCGAGGAAACGAAGCGTGTCGACGATGCGTTCCGCGGGAATCGCGAGACATTCGCGAACGGCAACCGCCGCGGTATCGTGATTCGCGCCCAGGAGAAAAACCGTCACGCCGGCTCGCCGTCCTCACCATCCCTTGCGTGGCAAATCCACGCAAACCCCCATGAGCGCTCAGTGTACTTGCCACGCTTGATGCCGTCAAAACGACAGCGGGCCCCACAACAGTGCCTCCCGCCACATTCAATCCCGTGAGAGCACAACCGCAGCGCTGGGTCCGTCGAGCAATCCTCGCGTCCGGCTGGTCTTCCTGTCAGGCTATGCCTCTATGTGGACGCCATTCCAGAAGGCCACGTAGCCGGCGATCTCGCTCGCGGCAGCCATCGGTTTAGCGTAATACCAGGCAGCGGATGGATTGCGATCCCCGTTTACCACGATGTCGTAATAGTTCGCTGCGCCCTTCCAGGAACAGATCGTTGTTTGGGCTGATTCCTGGAAGTAATCGGTTTTGACCGAGTCCGGCGGGAAGTAGTGATTGCCTTCGATGATGATCGTTTCGTGGCTCTCAGCCAGGATGGTTCCGTTCCAGATCGCTTTCGCCATAGATTCCTTCAATTCGTGAGCAGTCGATCGGCGCCTAACGCTGAAAACATGATCGCCACCACGGCTATTCCCTGAAGATGTTCTCATTACCGTCGAGCCAGGCGCGAATGTTCGGTTCCGCGGCAAGGATCGCAAGCGCGCTCTGGGAATCGGCGATCTCCCCGCGCCGCGCCATGTCGACTGCCAGGTCAAGAGGCACGGTCAGTGACGCTAGCAGTTCAGTTGTTTCCAGTTCAGCGTCGCCACAAGAAATCCCGAGCGCAACATAGACATGGCCCTGATGGGTTGTGTGAGCCGATGCCGGGAAGAAGCTAGCTACCCGGGTCAGGCGCTCCGCGACACAACCAGTTTCCTCCCGCAGTTCACGACGGGCGATCTCCTCAGGATCGCCATCGCCCCCACCCGCTGGAACCTCAAGAATGATCTCGCCAATCGGATGGCGATACTGCCGAACGAGGACGACCCGGCCTTCGGTCGTGACCGGGACGATCCAGACTGCCTGCCCGGTCTCCAGATACGCATAGTCAATGAGGTCGCCGCGATGCGTCGCGAGCCGATCTTCAACCAGAGTTCGCCAGGGCGTAGCGTAGACTACTGTTCGCGCTTCAACATGCCAGGGCGACTGTGTCCGCAGATCACGCCCTGACAGCTTGAAGTCTCGCAGGGCTGCACGACTGGCTGCCGCACCGAGCGCCACGTTAGTCGAGAGATCGAGCGCTAGACGCTCCAAATCCTCGATTCCATCAATGTCGTACCACTCGGGCAGAATCGTTACCTGCAATCCGCAGGACGACGCGCGGCCCGTCACCTGAGCACAGACTCGATTGCTTCCCCAGTCAATTCCAGCAAAGAGATCGGGATAATCGCCGTTTGTCGCCAGCATATAGAACCCGCCATCGGACGAAGGGCCAATTGCGATGCCGTCTGCGGCCGTCTCCACCGCTTCAAACGCTTGCATGATGATGGCTTCGGGCACCCCGGGAGAATCCGCTCCGAGCAGGGCCGCCACGGGCGAGTCCTGAAGCATGCGCCTCAACGCTGCTGGCAGGATCGCGTCGTAGCCCTGGCCTTGATCGGGCAACAGGCGCACGCCCGGCAGGCAAAGTCTCTCGATCGTCCCGAAGGGATCATTCCGAGGATGAAACACCGTAACGGCTGTCTCCGGAATCGCGCTCGCGGCCACCAGCACGTCACGCAGAAACGCCGCGTAGAGCGTCGCGGCGGCTTCGCTGCCGATAGCTCCCGCGAGACGTGACTTGACGTTGCCAGGCACGGGCGCTCTGGTAACGACGCCAATCGCCCGGCAAGGGCTACCAGACGGCATCGAAGATGCGCAGGTAGTTAGCGCCGAGGACTTTGACTATCGTCTCCTCGTCATAGCCACGCCGGAGCATTGTCTCGGTGAGCACGGGAAGCTGGCCAATATGGTGGAGATCACGCGGGGCGCGATCGAACCCATAGAAGTCCGATCCGATTCCAGCGTGGTCAGGGCCGGTCTGGGCTATTATCGCGTCGATCTCATCAACAAGCGTCATCGCGTCCGGCTGTCCCCAGAAGACAACGCCGATCAGTCCCCCGTTGGCGGCTATCGCCTGCGCCTTCGTCATGCCGTACGTCGGGAAGACATGGTCGAACGCCACGCGGTACGCGGGATCCACCTGCAGCAGGCTTGTGTGCGAGAGAAGGAGTGGACCGGGAACGCGCTCAATGATATCCCAGAATGACTCGTCCGAAATATGGGCGAGGTCGATGACGATCCGATTCTTGCTCAGCCGCTCCACCGCTTGGATGCCGGAATTGGTCAGTCCGCCGGTCGTGCGCCCGAGCTGCGTGCCGTCCGCCAGCAGATTGCGCCTGCTGTGAGTCAGCGTCGCCATCTTCAACCCGAGTTCGGCAAAGATGTCGATCAGCTCCAAGCTGTGCTGAAAGGGCTCAGCACCCTCCATCGTCAGAATATAGGCCACTTTTCCCTCGGCTTTGGCCCGGTGGATATCCGCCGTCGACCTGGCCAGCAGGCAGCGCTCGGGATGTTCCGCGATCGCGCGATTGAGCGCGGCAATCATTTCGAGACTGATTGTGAGGGCAGTATCGAGCCGGTCATCGGGGATGTAGATGGCAACACATTGCGCCGTCACCCCGCCCTGTTCCAGCAATGGCAATTCGTACTGGCCAGCCGGCGCTGTCAATTGGGCGAGAGCGTCGAGCTGGTAACTGTAGTTGGCGCTATGGGCGACGCGTTGCTTGCGTGCGATGGTCTCCCACCGTTCCCGCTCGGCGCCCGGCCAGGGATCGACGAGCGAGGTAATCCCATCGACAACCGGAAGCAGGATGTCGCTGTGACCATCAATCACGATTGCCTGGCGGTGAATCTCCCGAGCGTGCTCCGAAATCTCCAATTGGCCAGCCCTCTCAGATCATGTGACCGGAGTCGTAGCCTGAAAGTGTAAGAAGTTCTCCGCTCACCGGTCATAGCCACAAGAGAGGTCGCATAGCGAGTCATAGGAGGATACGATGACACTCTCAATAGGACCGGCCGCACGATTGATGCTTCTGGCGATCATCGTTCACTACTGCTCGTGGACGTGCTTACCCCGGCGGGGGCGAGCGCGAATATAACCGGCGGGGTCGAACGATGCGTCGATCGTTGGCGCATCCGAGATGCCCGATCCTACAGATTATAGCCGCAACTCCGACTGCTCGCAACTTGTATCCGTCAAGGGCGATCACCACCAGAGGCCGTCGTGGGAAGATCAGGCGAAAGAGTTTCGAGCGAGCAGCCGGGAAGCACATCAAGGCCGAGAATCCAGGTTCGGCCGCGACCGCCTATCGGCAGGCAGCCTGCCATTGGAAATGCGCAGGGGAACTCGACAAGCCGCCGAAGCTGCCCTTGACAAAGCTGAGGAGCAGCACGAATGAGTCGGGCCAGCCAAGGCCAAGTAGGCCGGGAACTGAGCCCCCGTTCATCCAGTCCGTGTTCAGCGTGATGCTAGCGGGAGAGAAGGGCGCCGATACGGCGCCCTTCTCGTTGAGCGAGAGGGTGAAGGCTACTGGTAAATGACGACCACCGGCGGCGGGTTGAGCGTAAGCAGGGTCGCTGGATCAAGCAGTGGGTCGTCCTGATTGAAGAAGAGCTTGATGCCGCCATACTGGATCAACTCGTCGGTGACGTAAAGCTGGTAGCCATTGAATTTGTTGTTGGGCTACCGAAGCCGTCCATGTCGACGACGACGTCAACACCTGGTTTTGGCACGATGACGTGCTTTTCGTAGATCATCTCTTCTTCGAACTGGTGGACAATCAGGATCTTGTTCGGGATATCGTTCTCGGCGACGATCTGCGACAACATGTCGATCGCCGTCTGCACCTGATAGCCGCTGATCTCACCGATCAACGATCCAGGCACTCGGTCGGGGCGCGGAATGTCGTTCGCTGTCGTGGCGAACTCCGGATCGAGCGCGACGTGGACGTTCGGTAGCGCCAGCCAGTGACGAACACGATTGATCTCGTTTTCGATCGTGTTGTGGCCAATCTGAAGGTCAAGGATGACGATCATGTCGTTGGCGGTTGCGAAATCGACATATTCGCCGATCCACTCGTCACCGGTGTAGAGCAGGTAGGTTCCGTCGTCGCCGGGGTTCGGCTGGGCGACGGTCGCGATGAGTTCGAAGGCGAGTTTGTTCGGTGTGTGCGGGTCAACGGCCAGGAATTCGGCTTCGTGCTGTCGAACCCGGATCAAGCAACTCCTTCTTGCGCGCCAGCGCCGAGGATGCCCATCGTTGGCGTGCTTGGATGACCGTAGTAGGAAATAATGCGGTGTCCCGGGAGCAGACTCTCGCTGCTTGGCGCCGGCGTAGGATCAATGACCGCCGTTGGCGGCGGTCGCTCGTCGAAGGGACTTCGCCTGGCGTTGTCTGCGCTTGCTGGACGGGGTCTGGGGTTGACGCGACTCCGGCACTTCCGGCGTCGCCGGGCGCCGTCGCCCCTGCAACCTCTTGCAAGACCGGCGTCGTCGCAGCTTGCTGATCGCCTGCTTCGATGCCGCCACCAGCATCAGCCTCATCGTCACCGCCACGGCAGGCAGCAAACAACAAGGTGACTAGGAGCAATATTGACAAGACTCTGATATGTTGATCCTCGTACTCATTTCGCGAATCGTACCGAAACAGATAACCAGGCGTACAATCACCGGCTTGTGATAACGGTCACTCTGGTAGACTGACCGACGGAAATTCCGGGATTTCGACAGGCAATTCGCGAGAAAGGGCCCACAATCCGTTGGAATTCTTGCACGACGCAACCGACTGGATGCTCAATTGGGCAGGTTCTCCGTGGGCCCCGTTTGCTCTGGTGCTCTTCGCCTTCTGGGAATCCAGCTTCTTTCCGATCCCCCCTGACCCGCTCCTGATTGCGATGGCCGTCGCCAGGCCGGAGTTCGGGTTGATCTACGCGGCGATGGCCACGGCTGCGTCGGTTGCTGGCGCGGCGTTGGGCTACTGGATCGGACGAAAGGGTGGCGCGCCGATCGTCGAGCGGCTTTTCAGACCGGATAAGATTCTCATGGCCCGCAGGCTCTTCCAACGCTACGACGTCTGGGCGGTCACGGCGGCGGCGTTCACCCCGATCCCGTTCAAGATCTTTACGATAACGGCCGGGGTCGCGGAACTCAACTTCAAGCGCTTCATGATCGCGTCTCTGATCGGGCGCGGCAGCCGATTCTTCATCATCGGAGGATTGGTGACGATCTTCGGCGAGACGATTGAGAACTGGATCGATCAGTACTTTGAACTCTTCACCATCGGATTCCTCGTACTGCTCGTCCTCGGGTTCCTGACTATTCGCTATGTCGGCCACTACCTTGCCCGCCGCGAAGGCATCGACAAAATCACCGAGGCCCAGGCGATCGACTGATGGCCGCTTCTGGCGACGGGACACGCTACGTCCACGCGGGTGAAGATGTCCACATCGAACCCTCGGCAACGGCTCCGCTCGCGCCGCCGATCTTCCAGACGACCGTTTATCGCTACGACGACACGAGCCAGATCGACCGCATACACGCCGGGGAGGACTCCGGCTATATCTACGGTCGATACGGTCTGCCCAATTCTCGCGCGCTCGAACAAGCACTTGCAGAGCTTGAAGGAGCCGCGGCGGGGCTGGCGACGACAAGCGCGACAAGCGGCATCCTGGCGACGCTTCTCGCCATGACCGAGTCGGGAAGCCGGCTAGTGGCCGGGCACAACACCTACGGCGGCACACGCGGCCTGCTCGACGCCGAACTTTCCCGGTTTGGCGTGGTCACGACCTACGTCGACCTCGGTGACCTCGATCAGGTCGCAAGCGCGCTGTCGACCGACCCCGCGCCCTGCCTTCTCTGGGCCGACACAATCTCGAATCCAACGCTGCTCACCAACGACATCCCGGCGCTTGCCAGCCTGTCAAATACAGCGAATCTGCCCTTGATCGTCGACAACACATTCGCGACACCGTTGCACTTCAACCCGCTCAAACATGGCGCAACGCTGGTCATCCACTCTGGAACGAAGTTCATCGGCGGGCACAACGACGTCACCAGCGGCGCCGTGCTTGGTCCATCCAGCCTGATCGAGAGAATTCGGCGCACCGCTATCCTGACCGGCGCCGTCGTAACTCCGTTTGACGCCTGGCTCTCGCTGCGCGGCTTGCGCACCATGGAGCTTCGCCTTTCCCGGTCTTCCGCGACCGCGCTCGCCATCGCCGAAGCGCTCGACGGCGTGGATGGGGTCGAACGGGTCTACTACCCTGGGCTCGCTAGCGATCCGCGTCATGCCGTCGCCCGGAGAATGCTCAAGAACGGCTATGGCAGCCTGATTTCGATCGACTTCGGCGACGAAGCAACGGCCCGCGCGGTTGTTGACGGTCTGAAGCTCGTCCAGATCGCGGAGACCCTTGGCGGCCTGATGACGACCGCAGTCTTACCAGCGGTGAACTACTATCGTCATCTCGACGCTGCCGGGCTTGCCAGCATCGGCGTGAGCCCCGGTCTGGTGCGCTTCTCGATCGGCATTGAATCACTGGATGATCTCATCGCGGACCTCCTGCAAGCGACGTCCCGGGTCGCGGCTTAGACTGCCTGTAGAAATCGCACGATCACTTATGCAGTTCGTAGGACTATTCCTGCTATCTATGAGTGCTATTCCTTGACACATATAGACTCATATGTTATTCTCAACGCGTAAGAGAGTATGAGCCGTTCCGGTGGCAAGGTTCGAGCCGCGACACCGCACCGGCGAGAGGCAAAAGATAGTTACTATCGACTGGAGGGACATTTATGGTTGTTCGACGGGTCAGCCCGATGACCGATTTCGCGTATCTCTTTGATCAGATGGATCGAATGGCCCAGGAAGCGATCGCAGGCAGCGCTCGCGCCCGTGTGGCGACGCTCCCGGTTGATGTTTTCGACAAGGGCGAGGAACTTATCGTTCAGGCATTCGTCCCGGGCATCCACGCCGATTCGCTCGACATCACGGTCGATGACGGCGTTCTGACGATCGCTGGCACCTTCCCGGATCTCTATTCGAGTGACGAGTCCGGAAACTGGTCCTGGTACACCAGGGAATTGCGGAGCGGGTCATTCCAGCGCAGCTTCAACCTGCCCTACAAGATTGATCTGGAAAGCGTCTCCGCCTCGGTTGAAGACGGCATTCTGAAGCTCACGATGCCGAAAGCGCCCGAAGCGAAGCCACGACGCATCCAGGTCGGCGGCGGCACGACCGAAGTGCATCAGGTCGAAGCCAGCACGACCAGCGACAACTAGTTTCACCCATCACGAACTCAGAGAGCCAGGCGGGGATCCCCGCCTGGCTCTCTGTCTCATAATCCCAAAACGTCCTTACGAAGCCAACGCGTAGATCTCAAGATTCCGGAACTGGAACGTGGAACTTGAGGCTCCTTCGGTAGCATCCAGGTTGAGCGTCAGCATTCCCACCTGGCCGCTTCCGGGGCCGATGTCGTGAGTGATCGAGCCGGCTATTTCTCCATTGACTTCAAGCCAGAACTTCTGGCCTTTTGCGACGACTCCGATCTGATGCCAGTCCGAGGCCAGCGGATATGGTTCGAGCGCTTCGGCACCCGCGATTTCAGTTGTTCCAGCGACCGTCTCGTAGACGACCGCGACGCCTACCACACTGGGACCCTCGTAGACGAGACAGAACCAGTAGCCGAAGTCGTTGTAGAGCGGATTGGCCTCGTTCGGATCAGCACGAAAGAGAAGGCAGGCCGCCCCGGCGCCAGATGTCTGAGTCGCGCGCGCTTCGAGCGAGTAGTAAGCATCTCCGAATGTGCCTTCGGCAAGCACCTGCAGGAATCCACCTGGCGGGTCCGTCACCTGATACACGCCGTCCACCGGACCGCCCACATCGCCATTCGTCGTTTCTAGTTCTGGCCACATCGAAAAGTCGGCTCGCCCAAGCAGCTCGCCAATCGCCGGCGGAGGATCGGCCGGACCGCCGCCGTTGCCTGAATCTTCGGATGGAATAAGCTCGTAGCGCCACTGATGATAGTGGACGCCAACATTACCGGCTTCAACCAGGAAGCCCTCGGGATTGCCCGGCGTGTAGGTCAACACTCTCCGCTCGAACGCCTGCGCCAGCACGACTCGCTCGGTGCCGCCGACCTTCACCGTTGCCCAATACGCCTCGGTGATCGGGTATCCTGTCGCGAAAAAGGGATTGGTGAAGAGCTGGTCCTGGACGTACTGACCGTTCTGCCAAACAGTCCCGGACGAGTTCATGAACTGCCAGAAGACCGAGGCCACCCGGTGCTGGGTCTCGGGCACATAGTGGTCGGCAGTCACACCGTAGGTCGCCAGCGATTGATCGTTGCCGACATTGCCAGCGCGGTCCACAGTTGATGTGATCAGTGCCGGCCCGCCCTCCAGTTCGGAGGAGAGCGCCGGGGCGCCGCCATGGGGCGGCAAAGAACGTAACCCGGCAAAGGTGACGTAGGTTGGGCCGTTCGGATCGTCGCCGTCGCCAGCGACGTTTATCTCTGCCGGATTGTGCTGCTCGAATAGATCGTTGCCGAGTTGCAGTTCTCCGGTCATCATCTCCACGGTGGCGAGGCCGTTGGTGACGTACCAGTTCGAGTTGGCGTCGCTGCTTGGATCGGTGATCTCCATTCGCGATTTTTCCTGGTAGAGCACGGCACGAAAGCCATTCGGCGCTTCGGCGTAGGGTTCGAGCATTACTTTGGTAATCGGTTGCGGCCCCCACATCCAGGTGCGTGGCTCAACCTGCTGGGCTACCGGCTGGTCAGTGCGTTGCCAGACGCGATCGTATGCGCCCTCGTCACCGGGGATGTCCGTTAGAAAGTGATTGAGCTGGCAGTCGAACTCCAGGCAAGCGCCGAGGAGGTCGTAGATCAGCGGCAAATCGATTCGAACGGTGAAGTTGTAGTTTTGATTCTCCCATGATTCGACCCCAACAACGGCCAGGTCACTCGCTCTCCACACTGCGGATCCGCTCTGACCCTGGAACGAATCGATTTCATGAACCAGCCAGTCATCATCGACATCGACAAATGCTGGTTCACTGCCGATCCACTGTGTAAATCGGGTCTTGTCTCCCGGGTAGCCGCTCGTTGTCGGATTGAAGCTCGCGGACTGCAACTCACTCGTCGTCAGGACGCCGATGGTCAGACTACCGACAACTTCCTCCACGCTTGTATCTGAAACAGTGATCAACGCGTAATCCCAGGGAGAGTTCACCGCGTCGTTCTCCACGTACTCATCCGGAAACCAGATTGTTTCTGGCACAAGCACTCCAAAGGGCGCGGAATCCCCGTTCATCCCTGGAATGATTTCAACCTCATCGATCCAACCGCCAAATCGCTCAACGCTCCAGACGCAGTGCGCTGCCGTCAACAACACATCCGGCCCGACGAACGTGGCCGTGCATCCGGAGGCGAATCCCGGCTCCAGGCTCGCGTCATAGCCAATAATCTGGGCGACCGCGGAATACGGGTATATGGTGGTGTCGCTCACCTGAATCCGACTATCCGGCCCGATGACGATCTGGGGATGCCTCTCCTCATCATCTACGTGTTGCAATGTCGTTCGATCGTGATGTGAAACCGCGTCGGCGCCAAAATGCTTGACGTTCAAGGGTGGTGATTCCAGGCCCTCGAACCGGAACTCACTCAGGTCGGGAGCCTTTTGCGACCCGCTCTCCGCGCCAACCGTTCCCGCGCTCGCGACCAGCGTCACGATCAACGCAAACGCCAGCACTACCCGCACCCCTCGCACACCCATACTGCACCCCCAGGTTGTGAGACGATTCGATCTCTACCAACGTTACGCCATCATACCCGTGCCGGATGCTCCGATGGTCGACAGCGCGGGAATATTGGGGACAGATGTACCGCTCTCTCTCCAAAGCCCGTACTTCGATCCGTTCGCCATTTGAGGCAGTCCAAGCGCCCGGCAATGCTAGGATGCCGCTGATTTGCGAGATCGAGTCGAGTTCAACACGAGGAGAGAAACAGATGGCTGAAAACGATCTGCTCGCCATGGAGAAGGAGATCCTGGCGACAATCTGGACCTCCGACGAAGCGTACGAGACGCTGCGGATACTTTGCGACGATATCGGACACCGCTTCGGTGGTTCCGAGTCAGAACGCAAGGGCGCGGAGTTCCTCAAACAAAAAATGGAGGAATACGGTCTCGAGAACGTCCACATCGAAGAGTTCCCAATGGCGACCTGGGAACGAGGCGCAGCCGAACTCACGTTGCTGGAACCGGTCGAGCGCGAGTTTTCCTGCATATCCCTGCCCTATTGCCCGGCCGCCGATCTGACCGCCGAACTGCTCGACGTTGGCGATGGCGAGGAAGATGATTTCGAGCGGCTTGGCGATCAGGTCAAAGGCAAGATCGTCATTTCTGCCGCCGAGACGAATCGCCCCGGCGAGCGGGGCAGCCACCGGACAGACAAATACCGCTGGGCGCTGGAACACGGCGCGGCCGGATACATCTATGTGAATCAAAACCCTGGGCTGCTCCATATCACGGGCTCGCTTCGCGGGCGCAACCCGCAAGGCAACACCGCACACGACCATGAAGCGCCGATTCCGGCAATAGGCGTCTCAAAAGAGTCGGGCTCGATGATTCTCCGCTTGATGGAGCGCGGTCCAGCGAAGGTCCACATGAAGCTCGAGAACGAGACGATCATGTCGACCAGCCGCAACGTCATCGGCGAGATCACTGGCTCAGAGTATCCGGAGGAGGTAATCCTGCTCGGGGGCCACTTCGACGGCCACGACATCTCCCAGGGCGCCGGAGACGACGGCGCGGGAACGATCACCGGACTGGAAGTTGGCCGTGCGCTGGCTCAGTTCAAGGGTCAGCTGAAGCGCACGGTGCGCGTCATCTGCTTCGGTTCGGAAGAACTCGGGCTCAACGGTGCGTGGCATCACGCGGACGAGACGAACCCAGATAGCTACCGCTTCGTGATGAACCTCGATGGGGCAGGACGCGGCCAGGGCGGGCAGGAGCGCCTGGTCCTTTCCGGTTGGCCGGAGCTTGTCGAGTATTTTTCAGCATGGTCCGACGAACACCACTACGATTTCATCATCCAGGATCAGCTCAACTCCCATTCCGATCACTATCCGTTCGCCGTTCGTGGCATACCGAACGGAACGCTCAACTCGCTGGACGCGACCGCTGGCATGATCGGCCGGGGTTACGGCCATACCGAGGCGGACACCTTCGACAAGATCCACCCCCGCGGTCTCCAGATGTCCGCCGCGCTGGTCGCCCGTCTTGCGCTGGCGATGTCCCAGGACGACGACTTCCCGGCCCATCGCCGCACGGTCGAAGAGACCCGCGATCAACTCGAAGAGGCTGGACTCCTGGCCCGCCTCGACGAAGCCGGCCGCACCGTCGGATAGAAGTCAGAGGAATAGTCGTGGGGAGGTTGTAGTTTGTAGGTAGAGACTGGTCTGTCTACCGCCTACTCACCACAACCTCCCCACTCCTCGACTGTTCCCTGTTACCTCTTCCCTGGTCCCTTCCCCTACTGAGCTTCCCGCCACATCTCGTGGAAGTTGTAGGAAGCAATGTAGATGCCGTTAGGCGTGAAGCCCATGATGTCGCTGGAGAGCATCGTTGACCGGGTGATCTGGGCATAGAAGACTGCGGCAGGGTCGTCACGGATCATGATCTGCAGGATCTGGCTCGTCAGATCAACCAACTCCTGCTCCGTCTCGGCGTCCCGCGCCTGGTCGAGCAGGTCGCCAACCTCTTGGTTGCCGTAGAACATCGAGTTCGAGCCATTGCTGCCGGCCGAATCCGGATGGAAATTCGGGAAAAGCTGGTTGTAGGAGTCGTTGTAATCTGGCCACCAGCCGCTCGACATCATGTGTGGGCGTTCTTCCGGCGGTGAATCACCGTAGGCCATGTCGATCAAAGCAGAGCGATCAACTCTGGTGATCGTCAGGTTGACATCGATCTCGGCCAGGCTCGCCTGGAAGAGTTGGGCGACGGCGTCATCATCGGCATTGCCCTCGGCCAAGATGTACTCGAGGTCTTCGCCGTCGTAACCAGCCGCGGTAAAGAGTTCTTGCGCCTTTTCGAGATCGGTATCGAAGAGTTCGATCGTCGGGTCAAAGCCAACGACCGTATCGGCAATCGGTCCCTGCTTCTTGGCAAGCCCCTGGAGCACCTGGTCGATGACGTCGTCGTACGGGAACGCCCAGCACAGCGCCTCGCGCATGTCCCGGTTGAGACGAGCGTAATTGAGGCGAATCCAGCTGCACTGTGTCGTGTCATACGACACCACATTGACGTTCGGGTCCGAACGCAACGCAATGATGTCGTCGGCCGGCAACACCGCTACCGCGTCGACCTCACCCGCTTCCAGCAACTGACGCCGGGTAACGCCTTCCTGTACGACGCGCGCGATGATCTCGTCAAAGAAGTGTTCCGGGCCGTTGTAGTCTGGGAAGCGCTCGAAACGGAAGCGTTCCTGCGCTTCGATCTCGATCGGAATATACGGTCCAGTGCCCACCATGTTCTGGCTAAACCATTCGTGTGCCCACTCGTCTTCGGCGGTCTTGTTCTCTTCAACAGCCGCCGGCGAGACGATCAACGGCCCATACTCCGAGGCCATGGCCGCAAGGAAGAGAGGCTCGGGCTTGTTCATGATGAACTTGATCGTCACGTCATCGACGGCCACCATCTGGTCAGCAGGGTCATCGATGAAACGGGCGATGACATCGACTGGTCCCCGGCCCATCTGGTGAAAGCGGGTCAGCGAGTCCTTGACCGCCTGAGCGTCACAGGGCGTGCCATCATGGAACACAACGCCTTCCCTGAGCGTGAACGTGAACTCGGTGAGATCCTCGTTCGACTCCCATGAATCGGCAAGCATCGGCTCATATTCAAATGTCGAAGACCCCTTGAGTCGCAGTAGCATCTCATATACGGCCAGGAACATACTCGATGCCTGGTTGTCGTAGGCGGACTGGGGATCGACATCCGGGACGCCGCCGGTGAAGGCCATGACAAAAGTTCGATTGTCCGACATATTGCGTTCGTCGCCGGTCGTGGGCGTCGGTTCATCCGAGGCGGTCGTGGCGGTCGCGCGGCCAACCGGGACAGCCGTGTTCGTCGCTGTCGGCTCGGCTCCCGCTGAATCCCCACTTGTGGCATCTGCGTCGTCATCGTCGTCGTCATCGCCGCCACAAGCAGCGAGGAGACTGACAATGAGTGAACTGGACAGGCCCAACGCAAGACCCCGTCGCAGGACGTCGCGGCGTGACAATCGACCCGCGCGCACCTGCGACAGCAGGTTAAGAAAATCCCGGCTATTTTCTCCGGTTGACATTCACTATTCTCCTTCTACCCTCGGAAATACAACCACCCTCGGAAACACACCGCATCACGCCTGAGAACCCGCACCTCCCTACTTCACCCACCTTGCGCCGGTGCGTCCGATCACAAGCTGTGTGCGTACCTCATATTAAGGGGCCACCCAGGCAGAACGAACACCGCCAACGCTGCTAGCGTAAGGTCATGCGGAATCTAGCACATGGTAGCGGAGGAAGGGGCAGCCTGGAGACAAGGTCGACTCGTCGCCCGGCTTGCAGACGGGCAAGTCAAAATGAGTGGGGTTTGTAGATTTCATTCTAAGGAGGATCCTTTGCAGTTTCGAAAGCGTCCCGAAGACGACCCACAAAGCGACGATTACGCTCGTCTCTTAAGCGACGCGACCAGTCGCCGGATGAACCGTCGACAACTGCTGCATCGGGGGCTTGCGCTCGGGCTATCCGTGCCTGCGCTTGCAGCCATCCTGGCAGCCTGTGGCGGCGATGACGATGACGACGACGATAGTGGCGGCGACTCCGGCAGCGCCGATCAGACAGCCACATCTTCCGACGGCGGCGGGGGTGACGACGCAACCGCGACGAGCGGCGACGGTGGCGGCAGCGGCGACGAGACGCCTATTAATGGCGGCACGCTGACGATCATCCAGACCGGTAGCATCCCGGATCTTGATCCACAGTCGGCTTACGACTCGGACGCCAGCGCGCTCTTCTTTGGCGCTTATGAAATGCTGCTGCGGCTGAAGGGCAGCGACACCTTCGAATACGAGCCGATGCTCGCCGATTCCTGGGAATCGAACGAGGATCAGACCGAGTGGAGCTTCACGATCGCCGATGGGATCAAGTTCCAGGACGGCACCGATTGCGATGCCCCAGCCGTCGTCAAATCGTTCCAGCGATTCCTGGAAATGGGCCTCGGCCCGGTCAACGTGATTTCGCGCTTCGTCGCCAGCTCCGACGACATCACCGCTCCGGACGCGAACACGATCACCTTCAAACTCATCTACGGCACCGATATCTTCCTTGCGGCCATGGCGTCGCAGTATGGCCCGCTCGTCGTGTCGCCAGCTGCCGTCGAAGAGCACGCAACCGCAGATGACCCCTACGCGCACGAATGGTTCCGCGAGAACATGGTGGGCACCGGTCCCTATATGCTCGAAGAACATCAGCTTGGCGATTTTGCGCGGCTCGTCCGTTTCGAGGATTACCACGGCGGATGGGAAGGCAACCACTTCGACGAGATCGTATTCCGAAACGTCGAAGAATCGACCACTCGTCGCCAGCTCATGGAGTCTGGCGAAGCAGATGCGCTGACCCAGACCTTGACGCCCGAGGACGTGGTGCAGATGGAGCAGGAAGGCGCGTTGACGGTCTTGCGCTACGATACGACTAACGCCGACTGGGTACTGTTCAACTACGAGCGCTTGCCGGATCCAAAGGTTCGCGAAGCATTTGCCTGGGCGTTCCCATACGACGACGTGCGTAATGAGGTCTTCCAAGGATTGATCGTGCCGTCGAGCGGTGCGATCACACCAACGACACGCGGGTATCCCACGGACGGATTCATCTTCACGACCGATCTCGAAATGGCCAAGAGCCTTCTGGATGAGGCCGGATTTGACTACAGCGAAGAGATCGAGTTCATCATCTCCTCCGGCAGCGCGCTCACTCAGGCCGTGGCCGAGTTGTACCAGGCGACCCTTTCCGAGATCAGCGTTAACATGAAGATCACCGAACTGGAAGAAGGTCAGTTTACCGACCTCATGTATGGCGAGGCGCCACCCAGCGAACGTCCACACCTGGCGGACTGGGGATGGTGGCCGGACTACAACGACGCATGGAACGAGATCTACCCGAATTTCGCGACGGCATCCCTCGCTCCGAACGGCTCGAATGCTCTCGGATACAGCAATGAGACGGTCGACGAGCTGCTCGACAAGAGCTCGACGATGGGAGCGGGCGAGGAATACGATCAGACGATTGCCGAGATCAACCAGATCATGGTTGTCGAAGATCCAGCTGCTGCGTTCTACGGATCGGTGCAGTGGTACACGGTCCTCGATCCGTCCATTCGCGGGTTCGTTTACAACCCGATCTACATCAACACCTACAATGTCTACGACATGTATCGCGTCGAGATGTAGGGGCACGCTTCTAGCCACCGGTCGAACCTGGCAATAGAGATGGATGGCATCGCTAGCGATGCCATCCATTTTTGCTTACGGCTACAACGCGTCGCGTGGAAGCATCACGAGCCTCGCGAGCAAACGAGGAGAAGCGTCACTCCAGGTGGAGGCACAGCGAAACGAGCGCTCCCAATCTCAAACCTGAGTGAACGCGACATGGGACAATGTTCTTGCCAGTGCCGGGCCTCTGGACATGATCGTTTGGAATGCGCTCCGCCCGGCAGAGATTGGGCCAGCTTAGAGGGTATCTGTAAAGCTGGGGAGTTTGTCCAACCCTTCCCTTTGAAGTTGGCCGATCTCAAATTCTTGACTCAACTGGCTCAGGGACGTGCCTCCGATGGACCCAAGAACAAATATTACCTTGCGCAACGCGCTGGTCGGGATTGTTGTCGGCAGCGGACTCGGCATCGTGTTCGCGGTTATGTCTGGCAGCACAGCATTCATCGGCTTTGGCCCAGCTGTCGGCGTCGCAACAGCGCTTTCACTGGCCAATCCTCCACAGCGTCTCCTGCACGTCGTGCTTGCCGTCAGCATTACCACTCTGGTCGCGCTCTCAATCATCTATTACTTCTTCTTCCGATAGTCCTCTGCCATGCTGCTTTACTCCCTTCGCAGATCGGACAGGTTCCTCCGATCGAAGGTACCGTCGTTCTATCTGGCTAAGAGCCCTTGAAAGACAAAAGTGCTGTGAGTAGCCGGCCAGCGACCCGGCTTGTTCCTCAGAATCGAGTATCTGATCGCAACACCGAAATTCTGATGACCTAACCCTGGGCACCCGCGTCTGTCGGCAGGACTACCTCCGGCGCTGGGGTCTCATTCAACGTTCCCGACCGGCTCGCGATCTCCACACCGCCGAAAGCTTCCACGAGCGCGGCCTGATCCCGCTTGGCCTCTGCATCGATGGCTTCTGGATCGAGAATCAACCGCAGTTCGCGTTCAAATTCAGTGACCGTCGCTCGATATGCATCCTCCCGCGCTAGATTGTCCAGTTCGTCGGGATCAGTCTCGAGGTCGAAGAGCTCAGGCTCGAAGCCAACATAGTAGATGAACTTGTAGCGGCCGCGGCGCAGCATGTAGGCAGCTGAAGCTGCGCCGTAGGCGTGGTATTCAGCGAACATCAGGCGCTCGAGATCGTCTTCTGCCGCGACAATATCGAAGATCGACGTTCCCGGGAGAATCTGCCTCTCGTCTGGACTCAATTCCTCCCCTACCGCGTCGAGAATCGTTGGATAGAGATCGACCAGCGAGATCGGCGTTTCGCAGACCCGACCAGCTGGCACCTCCGGACCAGCAACGATGAACGGGATGGCGACGCTGTCCTCGTAGTGCAAGGCTTTGCCCCAGTGGCCACGCGAACCAACGAGATCGCCGTGGTCGCTCGTGTAGATAACGCGGGTGTTCGCGCCCATCCCTGACTCTTCAAGCCCTTCGACGATCCGTCCAACATTGTGATCGACGAAGGTGCAGAGGCCGAAGTATGCCGCCATAGCTGCACGGCGCTCATGCTCGGTGTTCTGGTCGACGCCCGGTCGAACATTCATAAACGCTTCGACCCACGGGTGCCGAACATAGCCATCTTCAGGATGACCAACCGGGCGCGGCAAAGCATCCAGCGGATAGAGGTTAAAGAATTCCTCTGGGACAACATAGGGAAAGTGTGGCGCTACGAGTCCGACGAAGAGCACCCAGGGGCAGCTGTCCTCATCTCCAGCTCGTCGTCGCAGCCATGCCGTCGTCTCTGCAGTGACGGCGAGATCGTAGCGGTTGTACTTAGACAACCCAGCACCAGCCTCGCCGACCATCTGCTCTCCTCCATCGCGAACAGGCAGGGGATCGCGCACCGACCCCCAAATCTGGCCAACGCCATCGAGAATGTGCATCGGAATCGTCTGGCGGTCGAAACCGGTGTCGACGGTCTCGTTGCGAAAATGCAACTTCCCGATGCTCTCGACTGGCATTCCGCGCTGCCGAAGGGCATGCCCCCACCCGGGCACGCGACCGTCGTAGGCCGTCGCGTTGTCCCAATACTTGATCTGGTGGACATAACGGCCCGTCATCATGCTGGCCCGCCCCGGCACACAGAGCGGCGAGTTGCAGTAGGCGGACGAGAATCTCACGCCCCGGGCTGCGAGGGCGTCGATGTGCGGCGTCTGCACCAGCGGATGACCGCTGCAACCCATCATCCTCGGGTTGTGCTGATCTGACATGATGACGAGTAGATTCCTGGATTCCACAGCTGCCTCCACATGTATTCCCCATACAGCGAGTCCCCTGATCGACGGCCTATTCTAGTGGCGCGCTCAGATCGGTGCGGCCATACGAATCGATCCCGGCAACACTATATGCAACAAAGACGGATCGAGAGGGCGTTTCGATCGACACTCAACCGCGCACCAAAAAGTACCCGGAGCGTCCGGCTACACTAGTTGGCGAACGTATGACGAACGGGAGAACGCATATGACAGCCTATGAGACGATCTTTTCGATGGAAACTTCCAGCATCAAGTATGGGCCGGGCGCGACACGAGAGGTCGGCTTTGAGATGGGAAGGCTCGGCGCGCGGCGCGTCCTGATCGTGACCGACGCGAACCTGGCCAGCAGCGCGCCGGTCGAGACAACCATCGCAGCCCTGCGCGAGGCCGGCATCGAGGCCGAGGTTTTCGACCATAGCCGCGTCGAACCCACCGATGAGTCATTCAATGACGCGATCGAGGTCGCGACGGCTGGCGAGTTCGACGGCTACGTGGCGGTCGGCGGAGGCTCGGCCATGGATACCGCAAAGGCCGCTAATCTCTACGCAACCTATCCCGCCGATCTTCTGACCTACGTGAACCCGCCCATCGGCGAAGGTACACCAGTGCCCGGACCACTTAAGCCGATGATCGCAATTCCGACCACGGCCGGGACGGGCAGCGAGACGACGGGCGTCGCGATATTCGACTATCTCGCGCTGCATGCCAAGACGGGCATTGCCCACCGCGCACTACGGCCGGCGATGGGAATCATCGATCCAGAGAATACGCGCAGCCTGCCGCCAATGGTCGCGGCCTGCTCAGGCTTCGACGTCCTCTGTCACGCCATCGAGTCAATCACCGCCATTCCCTACAACAGCCGTGAAGCATCGGAAAGCCCGGAACTGCGGCCCTCATATCAGGGCTCGAATCCGATCAGTGACATCTGGGCCGCCCAGGCCCTGCGGATGATGTCGCAAAACATCCTGCGGGCCGTTGAAGAGCCGGAAGACGGTGAAGCGCGCAGTCAGATGCTACTCGCAGCAACCTATGCAGGTATCGGCTTTGGAAACGCGGGCTGCCATCTGCCGCATGGAATGTCCTATCCGGTCTCCGGTATGGTGAGGGATTTCCGGCCAGAAGGCTACGAGGTGGATCATCCGATCATTCCCCACGGCATGTCGGTCATCCTGAACGCGCCATCAGTTTTCCGATGGACCGCGGAAGCCAACCCAAAGAAGCATCTCTACGCCGCCGAGCTCATGGGAGCCAGCGTTTCCGACGCCTCCGAAGAGGATGCTGGCGAGATCCTGGCAGCTGCGATCATCGACCTGATGCGGAAAGTGGGGATGCCCAACGGCCTTGCGGCGGTCGGGTTCGAATCCGACGACATCCCGGCTCTCGTGGAAGGAACGATCCCCCAGCACCGGGTGACCAAACTTTCCCCGCGACCGGCGACACCGGACGACTTGCAAACGCTATTCGCTGGCGCCATGCGCTACTGGTAGGGCGGTATCACTAGTGACCTCGGAAATCAGGCTGCAAATCGACCTCCGTGAACCCTTCGCGGCAGGCGCCCCGTTTGGAGATACGGGACCCTACGAACGCATAGTTGGGAAGGCGCACTTCGCCATCGATCCGGATGCGCCGGAGAACCGGCAAATCGTCGACCTGGAGCTGGCTCCACGCAATGCAGACGGGTATGTCGAGTACACAACCGACATCTACATTCTGCGTCCCATGAACCTTGCGCGCAGCAACGGCAGGTTGATGTACGATGTCAACAACCGCGGCAACAAGCGGTTGCTTCAATTTCTCAACGACGCGAAGCACAGCAACAATCCCTCGGCGATCGAGCATGCCGGAAACGGCTACTTGATGCGGTGTGGCTACACGATCGTCTGGTCCGGCTGGCAGGGAGATCTCCTGGCTGGCGACGGCCGGCTGACCATGGACCTGCCAGTGCCCATTCGCGACGGGCAGCCGGTTGCCGGCGTCACACGATGCGAGTTCGTCGCCAACGAGCCCGGCATCCGCACAATTCCATTGAGTGCAAACGACTACACTCGTAGCTACCTGGCCGCGTCCCTTGATCAGTCCGGCGCGCGGCTGACGATGCGTGAGTACCAGCAGGACTCGCGCATCGAAATAGCGGCCAGCGAGTGGATGTTCGCAACCACTCGCCCGGACGGGGAACCGGCTCCGTCAACCGGGCATCTCTACTACCCGGCAGCCTTCCGACCCGGCTGGATCTACGAGCTCGTTTACAACGCGATCAACCCGCGAATCATGGGGCTTGGATTCACCGGAGTGCGGGACCTCATCTCGTTCCTGTTGCATCAAGAAGCCGACAATGCCGGGCAGCCGAACCCCCTGCGCGACAAGGATTCCGGCATCGAGCTGGCCTATGCCTGGGGCCGTTCCCAGAGCGGGCGCTTCCTGCGCGACTTTGTCTATCAAGGCTTCAACGAGGATGCCAGCGGTCGTCAGGTGTTCGCAGGCATTTCGCCGCACGTGTCCGGCGCCGGTCGCGTCTTTCTCAACTATCGCTTCGCGCAACCAGGACGATTTCCCCGCCAGCACAACGACCATCTTTACCCATCGGACCAGTTCCCGTTTGCCTATCACAAGACGACCGATAACCTGACCGGCAACACCGACGGAATTCTCAAGCGTCCAGACACCGACCCGGTTGTCATCCATACGCAGACCTCTTCGGAGTACTGGGATCGCCGGGGATCGCTGGTCCATACCGACACCGATGGCAACGACCTCCCGGAGCATAGGCGCGCCAGGGTCTATTTGTTTGCAGGCTCGCAGCACAACGCCGACCCACTCCTCGGTTCACCGGAGACCTACGTTGAGTCGAGATCAACTGGCGATGTGCCGGACGGGCAACCGGCCTATCCGACAAACCCGCTGAACACATCGGGCCTGCTTCGAGCTGTCATCGACCTGCTCGATGCCTGGGTGACAGACGGAACCCCGCCGCCATCGAGTCGGGTCCCGCGGCGGGAAGATGGGTCAGCGGCCAGCGCGGCTACTGCTCAGCAAGCGTTTCCGGCGATCCCCGGCGCGCGCCACCCCAACGAACTATGCAGGTTGCATGTCCAGGACTTCGGAAACCAATTTGAGCGAGGGGTAATCTCCATAGAGCCCCCCGAAGTTGATCTCAGCAGGGAATATCCAGTGTATGTCCCGGCGATCGATGCCGATGGCAACGAGATTCCTGGTATCCGGACTCCTCACGTCAGCATTCCGCTGGCAACCTACACCGGCTGGAACTTCCGCC
Source organism: uncultured Chloroflexia bacterium (assembly GCA_963709995.1). Classification (GTDB taxonomy): domain Bacteria; phylum Chloroflexota; class Chloroflexia; order Thermomicrobiales; family CFX8; genus JAUIIK01. The sequence goes on from CAVPYN010000017.1 coordinate 253,107, forward strand.
CTGACGGATCGTCTGGAGACGCGCTGATGGGCACGGTCGGCAGCTACTTCCGGCTACCAGGGACCATCGATGAGCGTCTCGCCTCCAGGATTCTCGCTCCTCGATCGTTGAGCGTTATGCGAACAACGATGATTACGTCCGGATGATCGCAGACGCAGCCAATGAGCTCGTTGATCAGGGATTCCTGCTGGAGGAGGACGCCGAGCGATATGTGTCGGCCGCCGAGCGTGGAGTTCGCGAGCTCGACCAGTAGCCACACAACAAAACAGCGCCCGCAGTCGAGCGCCGTTTCGTCAACCAGATGTGATCGAACTTCTCAGCCAGTTGGACGGAGAAGAATCACCGGAATCTCGCGATCTGTCTTCTCTTCGTACTCCGCGAACTGTGGGAATTCGCTCTCCTGCCTCTCCCAGACGCGATCCCGGTTCTCACCTTCGAGCACCTGAGCGGTCACCTCTTCGGTGTCCGTTCCAACCTCGATCGTAGTGCTGGGATTGGCGACGAGGTTGTAATACCAGTCCGGATTGCTTGGCGCGCCGGCTTTGGATGCGAAGATGGCATATCCGTCGCCGACATCAAGATACATCAGGGGTGTCACGCGTTCGGTTCCGGTCTTTGCTCCGGTGTGATGCAGCAGAAGCAGCGGGAATCCCTCAAAAACCCCTCCGACCTTGCCATTGCTCTCTCTGAACTCAGCAACGATCTGAGCGTTCCAGTCATTCGGTCCTGTGTTCGACATCCGGGCCTCGCTTTCATTCTGTCGCATATTCCGAGTCGGACCATACACTTCATGATGCACACCTCACCAGTAGTTTCTTCCCGGGCGACGCTGGATCGGACGCGAATGTGCCCGAAATCAGCCCTCGCACGGCTACAGGGATATGGCGGCAGCGGCTTGCATGCTCGCTTTAATCGACGAGCGGCGATGGATAATGTTCACGTAACGCAACCTTCAAGGATCAACGATGGCGAAAGACGCGAGCAGGCCTTTCAACTCAACCATCAGAAGAGCGCTTCCCACGTACTACGCGCTGCTCTTCGCGATCCTTACCGTCTTTGGGATCATGATCCTGATTCGTTTGCGGCATGTCTTACTGATTCTCTTCATCAGCGTTCTCTTCGCTGCGGCGCTAGCGCAACCAGCAGAGTTCCTGACTCGATTCCGAATCCCGCGAGCCGTGGCGGTCGTGCTCCTGTATGTCGCCGTTGGCGCGCTCCTGGCCCTGGTTGGCTGGCTCGTTGTCTTTCCAGTGCTTTCTGAAATTAGCAGCCTCAGCAACGAATTGCCGGACTATGCCGACCGTCTCGAAGGCGCGCGCAGGGCATATATGGAATTGAGCGACCAGTACCCCCAGCTGGAATCGTTCGACGAGCAATTCAGCAACGCCGGTCAGCGAATCTCCGAGCAGGTTGGGCAGAAGCTGATTGGACTGCCTCTGACCGTAGCCCAACTGGCGTTCGATGGACTAAGCGTCTTCTTCATCTCGATACTTCTCGTGACCAACCGCGAACGCATGCGCGATCTCGCCCTGTTGCTGGTTCATCCAGATGATCGCGACCAGTGGGAGGATGTGCTGACAAAGATCTGGACCCGCCTCGGGTACTATCTACGCGCAAAGATCATTGTGATGACGATCGTCGGCATCCTGATGTGCGCAGGCTTGCTTTTCCTTGGGGTCCGATTTCCATTTCTGCTGGCGATCATCGTCGCGGCGGTCCAGATCATCCCGCGCATTGGTCCCTGGATTGGACGCGTGCCGCTCGTTGGTATCGCGGCGCTCGACGGCGTTGAGATGGTCATCTACTTGATGTTGCTCTCTGTGCTGATCGAAAATCTCAAAGGCTATCTGATCGCTCCGCTCATCGAGGCCGATCAGCTCGACACTCACCCGCTGTCGGTCTTCATTTCGGTGCTGGCCGGTGGGGCGCTTCTCGGCATCCCGGGCGCGTTCATCGCCGTCCCGGCAGTCGCGGCACTCCAGGTGGTCTTCGAAGAGGTCATTTTGCCCTGGCGCATTGCTCAGTACGAGAATGAGGAAACGCCAGGGCATCCATGCGAAGCTAACTCACCGGCAGATAGCGTCACCGGCTCGTAGGAGAGACCGTGATAGCGGAATCCGGGCTAACTTCCGCGGGTTCTCGGATCGAGGTAATCGCGCAATCCATCACCAAGCAGATTGAAGCCCACGACGGTCAGCATCAGCGCAATCCCCGGGAAGGTGAAATACCACCATGCAACCCGGAAGTAGGTGCGCGAATTGGTGATCATCGTCCCCCATTCCGGCGTCGGAGGCTGGGCTCCAAGACCGATGAAGGAAAGGCTAGAAGTTGCCAGCACCGCGAAACCGATATCGATCGTCCCTTGAATGATGATCGGAGCGGTCGAATTCGGCAGGATATGCCTCAGCACCAGCCGGTGGGTGCTGACCCCGAGCGCCCGGCCAGCCTCAACATATTCCTGTTCCTTGATCTGGAGAATCTGACCCCGAACAAGGCGGGCATACCACGGCCAATAGACCAGGGTGAGGGCAATGACGGTGTTACGCAAGTTGGGCCCAAGGGCCGCGGCAATCGCCATCGCCAGAATGATCGCGGGAAACGCCAGGAATATGTCGGTCAACCGCATCAATATCTCGTCAACCATCCCGCCCGCGTATCCGGAAACCACCCCAACCAGCGTTCCGACTGGGATAGCGATGAAGAGAATCAGCGCAGCAATACCAAGCGAGTACCGTGCGCCGGACATGACCCTGCTCAGCACGTCGCGCCCTATTTCGTCCGTCCCGAACGGGTGCGAAAGCGACGGACCGATTAACCGCTCCGAGGCGTTCGTTGCCAGGGGATCATGTGGAGCCAGTAAATCACCGCCGAGACTGAGGAGCAGGAACACGCCAATGATCACAAGCGCCACGACATTGAGCGGGCTTTCCGAAGAGAATCGTTTGATGAAGTATTTGAATCCTGAGCGCTTAGCCCGGACACGGGGTTGTCCGGCTTCCTGTAGGGTTTCTGGAACAACTGCAGTGTCGGTCGTGCTCATGTCACTCGAATCCTTGGATCAAGGAACATATAGGCCACATCTACGATCAGGTTCGCCAGCACGTACCCGATGCCGATAATCAACGTCACCGAGATCAAAGCATTCGGATCCTGGTTCTGAATGGACTGGAAGGCATAACGGCCAATGCCTGGCCAGGAGAAGATGATCTCCACCAGGACGGTGCCAGCGAGTAACAACCCCATTTGCAGACCGATAACGGTCAGCGCCGGTAGGCCCGCATTCTGAATCGCATGCCTCATCACCACGGTTTGCTGTCGCAAGCCCTTGGAGCGAGCGGTGCGAATGTAATCCTGATTGAGCACTTCCAGCATCCCCGAACGCATCATCCGGGTAATCGGCGCGAGCGAAATGAAGCCGAGAGTAAGGACCGGCAGCGCGAGATGTCGCATGGAAGTAACGAACGTACTGAAGTTGAGCGTAAGCAAGGAATCTATCGTGTAGAAAGTGGTAATTGTTTCTGGCGGATCGGTTCCTATTGGCAGCCTCTGGCCGTCCGGGAACCAGCCGAGCCTGGCGAAGAACACAAACTGAATGACGATTGCCAGCCAGAATGACGGAACTGACAGGCCCAAAACCGACACAACCCTGCCCACCGCATCGATAAACGAGTCCTTCTTGACCGCGGAAAGTACCCCTAACGGCACGCCCACGATGAGTCCAAATGCCATTGCCATGAACGCCAGCTCGAGCGTTGCGGGCAGATAACGTCTCAAATCATCAGAAACCGGGCGACGAGAGCTCAACGAGACGCCAAAATCGAGCTTGACGATGCCCTTCATGTAATTGACATACTGATCCATCACCGGCTGATCAAGGCCAAATTCCTCGCGAACCTTCTGAACTGCTTCGGGACTGGCTCGCGGGCCAGCAATGTTGCGGGCAGGGTCGCTCGGGACTAGGCGCATGAGAGTGAACGTTATCGCGGAGAGAGCGATCAGGACGAACACGAGGAAGAAAAGCCTGCGGATAATCAAACCGATGACCATTTACGATACTCACTCCCTGCAAGATCGAAGAGATCTCGCGGTTATCGTTTCCCCACCCGGACTCTGGTCAATATAGCGGACCGTGACTCGGATTATAGATGAGACGAGCGTTTATGGGTGAACGTAATTTCGAACACGTATGGATGCCTCGTCCGGCTATCCTCCGTCGAGACTTGACAAGGCATCCATTGACAGGCTTTGTTGCAGCAATGAAATGGCAGCTTGGACTCGGGCGCGAAAATGGACTGGCATTCTGGGGGCTACTCTTTATCGAAGGGTCGTTCGGCGCCTTCTTTCCAATCTGGCCCCTCTACATGGAGGAACTCGGCGCGCCGATTGCGATCGTCGGACTCCTGCTTGCCCTCGGGGGAATCTTCCGGCTCTTCGTGCTATTGCCTACGGCTCGAATCTCGACGGCAATCGGCAACCGGCGCTTGCTCCTCGCATCGCGCATTGTGTCAACAATCGCCATTGCCAGTGCCGCGCTTGCTCCGAGCTGGCAATGGCTTATCCCGGTTCTGCTCGGATCGGCCATCGGCTCAATGGCATTCCCGATCCTTCTCGCTCACGTCAGCACGAACGCCCGGGATGGCGACCGAGTGCGCGCATTCTCGATCATCGTTACGATTGGTCCATCGATCGCATTGCTCATCGCCCCACTTATCTCAAGTGGATTGATCGAGTTTTTTGGCTTACGGGCGCCTTTCGTACTCTCGGCCACATTCTCATTGATTTCGGTGCTCATCCTCACCCGCATTACCCAATCAGCGCCCCAGGAGGAGGACGATTCTGAGACTGAAGATGGGGAAGCGCCATCCCGGGGCGGTTACATTTCCGTCTTGCGAAACGTGCCGGTCAGAAACCTGCTCATTCTCAAGATCCTCGCCGTCTTCGCTCTCGGGATTGGCAGCCAACTGATTCCAAACTATCTCCGGGATGTTGGGAACTACACGGACGCGCGCGTCTCTCTACTCTCCGCCTTTTCTGCTCTGGGAACGATCGGTTTTGGCGCGCTAGTGGTCCGCAACCGGAGAGTGAGCAACGCCCCCCTGCTTGGAGCGGCGTTCGCTATATTTCTCGTATCGATTGGATACGTCCTGTATCTGTTCCCGGAGGTCCTGCCGCTTATCATCATTGCGTTTCTCTTTCGTGGGGGCATGTTCGGGTCAATTTCCCTGTTCTCGGCGGTGCTTGGTGAATACACCCGGCCTCGAGATCGAGAGCACGTTTTTACCCTGAGCGAGATCGCCATCGTCCTCGGCTTTTCCACCGCGCCGCTCGTCGCTGGATTGCTCTACGGCGTTGATCCGACGCTGCCCCTGATCGTGTCGGCTTGCGCCGGTATTCCAATCATCGCCGTGCTTCTCCGGATGAGTACTTCACGACGCCAGGCGAACGACGGAGCGACACTGGAAGATGTCATGATCATCACCCCCGACGACGCGATCTCGCATCGCGTAATCGAGCAACCAGATCTGGAACGAGATGAAGCTGAAACGAGGTCTCTTTGACTGAACAGAGCGAAATGTACAGACAGATCGATGAAGTGATCGAGCAACAGATCAAAGCGCAGGGACTTCCCGGGCTCGCGCTCGCGATAACCGACAGAGACGGCCTTCTGCACCGCCAAACATATGGCTACGCGTCGCTCGAAGCCGGAACGCCGCTCGGGACCAAACACGTCTTTGAATGGGGCTCAATCGGGAAGTCATTCACCTGCATTCTGCTCCTGCAACTCGTCGAGCGCGGGCTGATCGACCTTCATCAGCCGGTCGACGAACTCTTACCCTGGTTCGAGGTGCAATCCGAATTCGCGCCGATCACGCTCCATCATCTAATGACGCACACGGCAGGCATCATCAGGGGCACCGACTTTCCGGCTGACCCACGCTACGAAGTCTGGGCGCTCCGCCATACTCGCGCAGTGAATCCTCCCGGCGAGCACTTTCACTACTCCAACGTCGCCTACAAAGCGCTGGGACTCGTCATCGAGGCGGTCACGGGCCGGACCTATCAGAACCTCATTCAGGAGCGCATACTGGACCCGCTAGGCATGGGCAACAGCACGCCAGCGATCACGCACTCGCTCCGGCGCGACCTTGCCACCGGCTATCAGCATTTCTACGACGATCGCCCATGGCTTCGAGAACATGGACTCGCGCCGGCAACCTGGCTTGAAACAGACACCGCGGACGGTTGCCTGGCTGGAACCGCGGACGATCTTGCAGCCTACCTGCGCATGTTGATGAATGGGGGCAGTGGTCCAGAAGGATCGATCTTGTCGCCTGCGAGTTTTCAAGCGTTGACCGGCCGGCACGTGCCTCTCGATGACCCTGAGAGCGCTGCATATGGCTATGGCCTCTACGGATTCGAGGAGGATGGTCACAGCTTCCTCAGCCATGGTGGGGGGATGGTCGGCTACGCATCATCGATAATCGCCGACCTGACCAAAGGAGTGGGCATCGTCACGCTCGTCAATGGACCGTTCAGCCAACGAACGGTTGTCAAATTTGTCTTCGACGCGATGCAGGCAGGCTGTCAGGGTCTCCCACTTCCCGCGCCCGAATCTCCCCCAAACCGAACCGCCGACGCAGATGCCGCGTCCTTTGCCAGCGTCTACTACTCGAATAGCGATGATTTCCGGGTGACGGCAAGCGGCGACCAACTGAACCTGGACTGGGGTAACGAACGAGCACCGCTCCATCCCCACGGTGAGGATACATTTCTGGTCGATCACCCTGACTTCGAACGCTATCCGCTTCGTTTTCGCCGCGACGATTGTGGCGCAATCAGCTCGGTCGTCCATGGTGAACGCGTCTGGCACGTTCAACAGGCGAAGCCGGCGGCAAGCGATCTTCTGGATGAGTGGCAGGCTTTCCCCGGGCACTACCGCAGCCACAATCCGTGGTTGACGAACTTCCGTATCATCCGGCGCGAGGGAACCCTCTTCTTCGTGTCACCGGATGGCGACGAAGAACCGCTCACCCTACGCGAAGACGGGGTGTTTCGAGTCGGGGATGACCATTCGCCGGAATTCATTCGCTTCGACACCATCGTCGATGGGCAGGCGTGGCACGCGAACTATAGCGGCTGCGACTTCTACCGGTTCTTCACACCGTAGTCGAGCGACTTATCAGGAAAAGGAAGAGACGAGATGAGATTGATAGACCTCTCACGCGACATCTCCCACCGCGAACCGTCCAATCCTGGAGCGATTCCACCACAGGTATGGGAGTGGCGCAGCCACGTCGAGACCGCGCCGCTCCACAACAGCCCCCATTCGTCCGCGAACCGGCTGCTGATTCTGCCTGACCACTCCTCGACGCACGTTGATGCTCCAATGCACTTCGACGCCTCGCCGGACGCTCCAGACATCGCCAGCCTCCCGCTGGAACGCTTCTATGGCCAAGCAGTCTGTGTCGACGTGTCGAAAACCGCACGCGAGGGATGGATCGACGTCGAAGATCTTCAAGCCGGCCTCGCTCACGCCGGACTGTCAATTGAGCCGGACGACATCGTGCTGCTCTATAGCGGGCACTACGAACGGACCTACCCTCGCCCGGAATTCTTCAGCGCATATCCAGGGCTCACGGCGGGGGTCGCGCGCTGGCTTGCCAATCGCGGTGTGAGAAACTTCGGCGTCGAGGGACCCAATCCCGGACATCCGGAAGACAGGGACTTCTGGGTGCACGTCGTGTGTCAGGAGACGGGCATGATTCACATGGAAGGATTGGCGATTCCGGAAGAACTTGCTGGAAAACGGTTTACGTTCATTGGATTTCCGCTAAAGATTCGCAACGGTTCCGGCTCGCCTATTCGCGCCGTAGCCGTTCTTGATGAAAGTTAAGCGATGGCAGATTACGAAGTTCCGACAGGCTGGAGATCAATCTGGGTCTGGGCCCGCGCGCTTTCCGGCCCACTGTGCGGCATTGCCTTCTTCGGCATCACTTTTGTAGCGACCGGTCTCGGAAGTCCCTTCCAGGGAAGCATCGACACCAATCCGAATGAAGCGGGACGCCTCACCGCAACGGTGCTCATGCGCAACGCTGCTGATGTCGAGCAATCAAGCCGGGTGGCGCTCGTCGGGCTGTTCTTCCTCTTCTGGTTCATTGGCTTTCTCTACCGCTGGTTGGAACGAGACGACGGCGACGACGGCTGGATGGCGCCGACCGCGCTCGCCGCGGGGATCACGACCGCAGCCCTGATTGCCGTCAATTTGCAGATCGACATGGCGGTCGGGTTGGTCGACGACTACGGCGAAGATTTCGGCGCCGCCAGGGCGCTCGGGGTCCTGGCCTGGACAACCCATATGACGACCGGGGCGACGATGTCGGCATTGATCGCATCGACCGCCTTTGCGATCCTCGGTAGCCGCAGGGAAGTGACCCTGCCGCGCTGGACCGCCTGGATTAGCATCCCCCTGGCAGTGGCGTTCTTCTTCGTCTCTCCCTGGAATCGCTATCTCCTCTTCATGATCTGGGTGCTCGTCATCAGCCTTGCCCAGGCGTGGAAGATCTTCGACACCCCAACGGTCGCGTCACGGGAGGACTTGACCAGGCCACTGATCTATGGTCGCCGGATGTAGATGCAATTCTGGTTCCATCGAACAAAGAAAGCACCCCAGCCAGAACTGGCCGGGGTGCTTTCGATAGATACTGGAAATGGGTAGCTAGTTCAGCGTGAAGCTGACTACCTGGCCCATACCCAGCATGACACCGAAGTTCGAGACGTAGAAGGTGTCGTCCGCGCCGATCGCCAGGCCGGTCGCGAAGGTCAGTCCCGCACTCGCAACTTCCGTGTGCCCGCCATCCATGGAAACCATCATCACCGCTGAGGAGACGTCTTCGCTCAGCAAGCCATTCTTGGCAAGCTCCAGGGCGTACAGATTTCCTTCAGAATCAAACGCAACATCCACGATGTTGGTAAAGCCTTCGGCATAGACGGAAGCTTCCCCATCAAGAGTAACCCTCCAGATGCGCGCCGCGCCCGGCACGAACGGGAAGCCGGTCAGTTCACCGACATAGAAGGCGCCGTCCGGTCCCATGACTACGCCAGTCGGCACCGCCTGCATCGGCATCTGGGCGCCTTCCGGTAGTCCGAGGAACGGCGGGGCATCGACCATCCGGTCGGCGAACACCGCGAGCGTGGTTATCACGTTGTCTTCGTGGATGTGCAGCAGCGCGTTTGCCCCGGCGTCCGAGACAACCCATCCGCTTGCGCCATCTGACACGAGCGAGAAGGGATTGCTGTCAAGTTCCCCATTGTCGGGGTTATTGACCGTCTCGTAAACCGCAACATCGACGCTCAGAATCGGGCTGCTCCCGGGAGCCGCCGAAACGATCCAGCCCAGATCAGATGCCTCCACCGGGTAGTCCGCCCGTGCAGCGGGATCAGCGCCCAGTCCGACAACCGTATGAAGCAGTCCGTCGGCATCCATCGCGACATCTTGCGCACCGACAGTATCTTCTCCCAGGTCGACGGAAGATATTCCGGCCACAGCCGTCGTTCGGCCATCGGCAGAGATGAGCTCGACGGTACTCGAATAGCCGAAGCAGGCTTCCGCTTCGCCATCCGGAGTGACGATGACCTGGCACGTGTCGCCACCATCGCCTGCCTGGGTCACGTAGATGTCGCCATTGTCATTGACTATCAGACCACGTGGCGCAACAAGCCCATCCGCGCGAACGGTCAGGGCAGGACCTTCGGGGAAAGGCTCGCCAACTCCCTCGATAGCAACGACCTGTCCCATCCCGGGCATAACGCCGAAGTTCGAGACGTAGGCGGTGCCGTCAGGCCCCATTGCCAGACCTGTGGCGAAGATGAGGCCGTCGCTCGGGACGTCCTCCTGCGTTCCGTCCGGCATGACCTTGACGATCTGCGCGGCAGCCGACGCCGGATTGGACGGATCGGCATTCAGCAGTCCGCCCGCCACGCCTTCGAGGACGAAGAGATTTCCTACACCGTCGAATGCGACATCAAGGATATTGGTGAAACCATCGGCGTAGACCGTCGAATCGCCTTCGCTGGTGACTCGCCAGACGCGCGCCGCTCCCGGAACGAATGGGAAGCCGGTCAGTTCACCGACATAGAACGCGCCATCGGGCCCCATGACCGTGCCGGTCGGAACGGCCTGCATTGGAATCATTGCGCCGTCCGGAAGTCCGAGAAGCGCTGGGGCTGCGACCATCTGGTCTGGGAAGACGGCCAGTGTGCCGATGTTGCCCTCTGTGTCGACGTGCAGCAGGTCATTGCCACCAGCGTCTGAAACAACCCATCCGCCTGCGCCATCCATGGCGAGCGAATACGGGTTGCTATCGATGCCACCTTCTTCTGGATCGCCGCCATCGGGGTTCTCAAGTCCCTCGTAGGCTGCGATGTCGATGACCGTTTCCCAGCCGCCTTCACCGTCCGACATGAAGATCCAGCCGAGGTTGTTGCCAAAGTCGCCATACGTTGCCTCACGATCGGCGGGATCGCCGCCAAGTCCGATCGTGCCGTAGACGGTGCCATCCAACGCGACGACAACATCCTGAACAGATCCACCCTCGCCACCTGCTGTGACTTCAGGCAGGCCAGAAACGACCGTCGTCATCGATCCATCTGATGGATCGATAGCGAATACGCTGCTGGTGTAGCCGTAGCAGATTTCCACCAGATCTCCGCCCGGCCCCGGCCCCTCGAAGCAGTTCTCGGTCGGAATACCGCTGTCGATACCGTAAACCAGGCCATCCGAACCAACGAACAGCCCACGCGGATTGCTGATGCCATCAACGATGACCTCGCCGACGGGTTCTACTGGTGGCTCCACCTCGCCGATGAGTTCATTGCCCAGCAAACCGAGGAGAACCAGATCGCCGTGCAGCTCAAAACGAGCGCGCTCGAACCATTGGGTCGGCACGGTGTCGCCGCTGCTATTGGTCTCCATCGAAACTTCGCTGATCGGGTAGCCAAAGAGCGCCAGCGACTCGGCGAACGAGGTACCTTCATCACCCAGGTCTAGACCGTGGCTGGACCAGTAGTCATAGAACTCAGGTGCGATCGCGTGTCCGGTTTCCGGGAAGTAATGCTCAGCGCTGGGGTCGGCCTTCGGGAATGTAAACCAGTTGAGGCCCATGTCCAGCAGAACTTCATTACCCAGCCGCCCGAGTAGGACCTCATAGACGGTTCCAGCGTTCTCGGGGTGGTATTCCATCCGCTCACGCTCGAACCACTGGGTCAGCAACTCTTCGTTCAGGTCTGGATTGAGCTCGTCCCCAGCTTCGGTAATCGGAAATCCAAAGACTGGAAGTTCGCCGTTCAGCGTCCAGAAGCTCTGGAACGGCTCACAGAGGTTGTGACCGGTTTCTTCGAAATAGTCGCATCCCTCTTCCGGCTGGGCGGGCTGGGCCAGGACAGCCGATCCCGAAACGAGCAGCAGCGCGAGGGCTGCAACCAGACTGATCATACGTCTCAAATGGGTCCTCACTTTCCTTGATATGGCACTAAGCGCTAATCAGGTACTATCAAGAGGTCATAACCAGCGAATTCCTACAGATGTTTTGCGCATCCTCCTAACCCTTGGCCGTTCGTTTCTCCGTACCCACACATCATAGCCGATTCGGGGCCCCGAGTGAAGATCCGGCGATGCGTACGGGAACAGCAGTGCATCCGCTACTCGGTGGCTGCGCTGGTCCGGGATAGCTTCGCCCGGTGAGCCGGGAGCCGATCACCGACCAGGCCAACGTCAAGGCCCGCCCTGCCGGCGAGGAGCGCGAGCAGCGCTCCAGCCAGGATCCAGACGCCGACACCACCGGACGGTTCGCGCAGCGCGATCGCCCCGATACCGAGGACCAACAGCGCGCAGCCGCAAAGGTACGACAACGCCCGCGCGCCTACCCGAACCATGCTGATAAGCAAACCAGCGACCAGAAACTCCGTCGGACAATACAGGGCGCCCCTTTCGGGGAGCCCTGTGCAGAGGAGAAAAGACTCCAGCTAGTCGCCGGCGACTGGAATCGGTTCAGGAGTTTCCCGTGCTCCCTCCACGTTGATGGCTGGAAGCCATTCGAGCCAGTTCGGGAAGTACCAGTTACGGTCGCCCAGCAGCACCATCGTGGAAGGCACGAGCACTGACCGCACGATGGTTGCGTCAAGTACAACCGCTACCGCCAATCCAAAGCCCATCTGCTGGAAGTTGGCCAGGTCACCAAGGGCAAACCCGCCGAACACACCGACCATGATCAACGCTGCCCCGCTAATGATGCTGGCGGTCGAACGCAGCCCGTCCTCGACTGCAGTGGCGTTGTCACCAGTTTCGTCGAAGCGCTCTTTGATCCGGCTCAACAGGAATATGTGGTAATCCATCGAGAGACCGAAGAGAACCGCGAACAGGAAGAGCGGAATCCAGTTGTCGATGCGGTCAACCGTATGAAAACCGAAGAGATTCGCACCGACCCCATGCTGGAAGACCAGGGTAATCAACCCGTATGCCGCAAACACCGAGAGCAGATTCATCAGGATCGCCTTCAGCGGGATGACGATCGATCGGAAGGCTAGCAACAGGAGGAAGAAGCTGATCGCGAGCACCATCGCGAACACACGCGGTGTGTATTCGACCATCAGCGCGGTGAAGTCCTGGGTGGTCGCTGTGCTGCCTCCGACGAAGACGGTGTCAGCCTCGAAGTGGGCTGGAATGTAACTGTCGCGCAATCGGGTCACAGCATCCATCGCGGCGCTGGACTGTGCATCGCCCGCGATCGGCGCATCTATCACCAGCAGATCGTTGCCGGGCGCCGCCTCGATCTCAACCGGCCCAAACACCGGATCTTCCTCAAGATCCGCGAGCAATCCATCGACTGCGTGCTGCACCTCGACAGAGTTCACATCATTGGTATCGACAACAATTCTGGCCGGTTCGATATCTGCGCCTTCGAACTCGCCCTTGAAGATCGTGTAAGCCTGGACGCTCGGCTCATCAGCCGGCAGTGTCGTGATTCCGGATGATCCAAGATCGATAGTCAACGTGAACGACGCCAACAGGAGCAGAAACCCGCCCGAAAGAGCTGCACTGGCAATTGGCCTCCGCATTACGGTGCGGGCAATACCTGCCCAGAAGCTCGTCTCCGACGATCGGTTGCGCTTGCCGTAGCCAATGATCGGCAGGCGTCCGGCATTGATCCGGTCACCGAGCAGGCTCAGCACCGCCGGGAGCAGGGTCATCGTCATGACCAGGGAGACGAGGACTACCAGGATCGCTCCCAGCCCCAGGCTGACGAAGAGACTATCTGGAACGAGAAGCATCCCGCTAAGCGCTGTGACGACGGTGAGGCCAGAAAACAGAATTGCTTTGCTCGAGGTATCGCCGGTTCGTACGATCGCATCCATCTTGCCGTGCCCGGCTTCTCGCTCTTCACGGAATCGAGCGACGATAAAGAGCACGTAGTCGATGCCGACCGCCAGGCCGATCATAAAGATCATGTTGACGATAAAGAACGACAGGTCAGTGAACTGACCAACCACAGCTGTTACACCGAGCGTTGTCAGGATCGAGACCACGGCCAGGATCAGCGGCAACCCGGCGGCGACCAGCGCGCCAAAGACCACGATCAGGACGACGATGGCAATGGCGATGCCGATCATCTCACCGCGCTGGAGGGTGCTCTCAGCTGCCGAAGCGAACGCATGGTTGATACTCGCTCCGCCGACGGTCCGAACTTCAAAGCCTGGCGTCGCCGTTGATTCTTCCTCGATCAAATCAAGGAACTCCGCCGAGTTTTCCACGGCTTCGTTCGGATCTCCGGCAAGCGTCACCAGGACCATTGTTCCGGCGCCGTCCCGCGCAGCCATCGACGGGGCAGACGTCTGATAGTACGTCGTCACCGATGCGACATCTTCGAGCGCATCAATCTCGAGCGCCAGTTCTTCAATGAAACTTTGGAACTCGGGCTGATCGACCCGATAGGCGCCCGAGGTGACGATGACGTATTCCTCAGCTGGGGCCTCGGCTCCACCGTTGATTCTTTCCTGAATCAACTCGTCAGCGGTAACCGACTCTATATCGGTTGTTGTCTCGCTTTCCTGAGTGAGCGCGTCGCCAAGCCAGCCGGACGCGATAAAGAGCGCCAGAGCAAGCATGCCTACCCAGGAAACCAGCGTGATCCACGGGTGGTTCGCGCTGCGTTGCGCGAGTTTCCCGGTAATACCTTGCGGTTGCATCGTTGAATCCTCCAACTGTTCCACCACGAACATCGGCGAGCCCCATTGCTCGTCGGGTATCATGATCCATCCCAACCGGTGCTGGCCGCATCATCCTTTGGTTTATTTCAGGGTTGATTTTTCCCGGATCGGATGAAGTGTGGTGAACCGCTTCGGATTGACCTGGCACGAACCGGCTAACTACACTTGCATTGCGCGTTGCGCTCCAGGCTGGCTCCGAGCACCGGCCGGAGATCATCAGGGTCAGGTACCATGCTGCGCGAGATGATTCGACGCATGAACAGGCGGGACTGGCTATTCTATGGCCTGATGGTGGCCGCACTTGCGCCAGCTATCTTTCACATCGCCAACAACAGAGCGATTAATGGGATGATCATTATCATCTTCGGCATCGGAGTTGGAAGCGTCACCCGCTACCTGATGATCATGGATCCAAAGCGAGATCCGGATAACGAGGACCAGGATTCGTTGTGATGTCGATATCGCAAACCAGCAACCTGGCAGTTGCTTGAACAACGGAACCGTCAGTTCGAATGTGCTGTATGTGATCGTTACCGGCGCCGGCACCGCGCGTCGTATCCCGGCGATCCTCGAACGGCTTGTTCCACAGTTTGACCGAATCATCGTCGTGCCGACCGAGAACGCCAATCGCACCATCAGTAGACGAGAGTTGATGCTGATCAACGGTGTCACCGTCGTCGACAGCTACTTCGATCCGACGATTCTTCCGTATCCACCGGAGGGCGTTGTCCTTATGGCACCCTGCACATTCAATTCGCTTAACAAGCTCGCGCTCGGCATCGCGGATACACTCGCCCTTTCCATCGCCGCCGAAGCGATAGGTCGCGGCACGCCAGTCGTTGTCGCCGTCTCGGTCAATCCCCCGCTGTACAGCCATCCGCGAACACGCGCATCAATGGAAATCCTGCGTTCCTGGGGGATCGACGTCATTCAACCGAACGGAAAAAAAGGCTGGATGACGCTCGCTGGGGACGACCAGATCATCGCGGCCGTGGCGCGAGCGAGCGATGTTGACCCCGAACGATAGTCATAATCACCGGCTACTGGGCGGTGTAACCGCCATCAATCATCAACTCCGCGCCAACAACAAAGGCAGAACGATCGGAAGCCAGGTAGGTCGCCGCGTCGGCGATCTCTTCCGCGTTGGCAATGCGGCCAACCGGATAGCGCATTCTGAAACGCTCGTCCGCCGCCGCCTGCTCTTCGGGTGTGCGCTCGACGCTCTGGGCGCGGACGAGCGGTGTGTCCGTCGTGCCTGGACAGAGCGCATTGACGCGTACACCCTGCTGGATGTGCTCAAGAGCCATCGCCCTGGTTAGCTGGGATACGGCGCCCTTGGATGCGCAGTATGCGGGCACGCCCGCTGAACCGACCGAGCCCAGATTTGACGAGATGTTGATGACGCTGCCGCCTCGTCCCGAGCCGCTATCGAGCATCAGCGGAAGTACGAATTTGGAGCAAAGGAAAACTCCCCGAACATTCGTGTTCATGAGATTGTCCCAGGCGTCGATGCTCATATCGATCACGCTGCCAAAGTCGATGATGCCGGCATTATTGACGAGAATATCGACGTGGTCCGTCAGACGCGCAACTTCCGTTGCCATCGCCTCAACGCTTGCCGCATCCCGAACGTCGGCCTCGACGAAGAATGCCGTGCCGCCACGCTGACTGATCCGGTCGACGATCTCCGCGGCACGGGTGGAATTGCGACCAACAAGAGCGACAGTGGCGCCCTCATCGGCGAATCTGGTCCCGATTGCCGCGCCTATGCCAGAGGTTCCGCCGGTGATGACCGCGAACTTGCTTTCCAGTTCCAATAGGGTCTCCTAACTGCTGTCATGGGGTTCATTGTTGTGAACCGGCGTCAGTGGGCCACGATAACAGGAATATCACGGTTATGCCCGAAGGATTCCAATCTTTAGGATAAGGGGGTGACGGGAGCTTCAAGCATCCGTCTCGGCTGCATCGGAGCCACCAAGCAACTGCCGCAGACGTTCCTCGTACTCCTCGTCGCGTTCGATTACTCGCTCCGCGTATTGCCGGACGGTAATGTTCCCATGCACCGGATGCTGGCCAGTTCGTTCCCATCCGGCAACGGGCAGATCGAGCAGGATCGCTACATCCTGACGCCGCAACTCGATAAAGTCGTGAAGGGTCATCAGCGGATCCTGATTCACATAGTCGCGTTCAATTGGCCAGAGCGAATCCTCGACGCGCGCCAACCTGGGATTATCCTCAGCAATCATCAGACTCGTACGTTCGTGGAAGAGCTCTTCGAAGTCACGAAGATAGGCGAGTAGCTCAACCGCGCCCGGGCTGCCGCCGGGACCAGCCTTTGCGAGCGCCTCCGGCGTTGCTTCGGCAATCAGGGTATCGAGTCGCAGAGGGAACTGTTCGAGGCGGTCGATGAGCTCCTCACGATCCGCAAGGTCGATTGTGATCATCGACCGGATAACCAGGCGCTACCCGACACTACCGGCGGCGGGGAGGCGTGCCGAGCGTCGCGCTCGAGTGCTTCTCGAACCGCGCCTTTTGCCAGCTCGGCAGTAGCATCGACAAGCGGCACGTTGATGTCGGAAGCGGAAAGCATCACCGGAATCTCGGTGCACGCCGCCAGAATCACATGCGCGCCACGCTGCTCCAGGTAATCAGCTGCTTCGATCAAGCGCGCGCGAACCGAATCGTGCCGGTTGTTCGCCTTGACAGCGCGAATCGCCGGCATGACACAGTGTTCCTGCAGTTCTTCATTAGGGACAATCACTTCGAGTCCGCGACGCCGCAGTGCATCCTGGTAGATTCCGGACGCGATCGTGCCATTCGTCGCCAACAACCCTACCCTTCGTGCAGCCGGGTAACCATCTACGATCGCGCCAGTGGCGGTATCCAGGATGCTGAGTATCGGGATGTCAACGTTTGGCTCCACCTGATCCAGAAACGCGTGCGCTGTGTTGCACGGAATGACGACAAAGGTAGCCCCCATTCGTTCGAGTTGCCGCGCGCCAGAGATGAGCCAGGGAACGGGATCTTCACCCCCATGAAGCAATGCATCAGTACGGTCCGGAACGCGGGGATCGGAGTAGATCACAACCGGAATGTGATCCTGGTCGGTTTCCGCCGGTGTCTCGGCAACGATTTTGAGGAACAAATCCCCGGTAGCGGCTGGCCCCATCCCGCCCAGGACACCGATCATCGCCCGCGCCTCCGGCACGCCGCTATCGATGCCTTCCGCTCCCGATGTCACCGGGCTAGAGCCGAACCGATCAGGCTCAGGCATCAGACGGCGCATCAGTCTCCGGGCTGCTGCTGCCACCCGCCAGCGGCCACGGTCTCTGGAACCGACTGCTTGCAAGGTGATCGGAATCTCAACATAGTCCGTTCGATCCTCGCTGACACGGTAGGCTCTCAATTCAGGTTCATCGTGAACCAGTGAGACAATCATCATTAGCGCCCCGGGCCAGTTGGCCTCGGCCAGGTCGGTGTCTGAAGGTACTGGGGCCGAGGATGGATGAGAATGGTAGATCGCCCCTAGCCACCAACCACGCCGGTCCATTTCTTCGATCGCAACCACAACCTCGATATCGTTCATCCGGTAACGAGTCGGGCTGGCGAGAATGTTCGTGCCAGGCGTCAATCGAACCGGTGAAGATCCTTCGAAAGCGATCAGGCCGCATGCTTCGTTTGGAAGCTCATCGCGGACATGATCGAGTATCGCGTCTCGAATATCGACTGGCAGCACCAGATTCTCGATCGGACAACCATCAAGGCGCTGCGAACCAAGGAAACTGCTCAGGACTGCTTCTGCTGCTATTTGGATTTCGGGGCGTTCTGCCATTTGACGTCCCGTCAATTGCTTACCCTGTACGTATTATAGCCGCAGATCGAGATTCGTCCGGGCTATACTGCCGCTCTATACGGAATAGAGGAGCAGCTATGGCTGAAAACACAATCGTGGTGGATTTTGCGGAACGCATGAGCAGGCTCGGCACCGAAAGCGCATTCGATGTTCTGGTCCGCGCCAGGGCGCTTGAAGCTCAAGGCCGAGACGTCGTTCATCTTGAGATCGGAGAGCCCGATTTCGACACCCCAGCCCACGTTGTCGAAGCAGGAATCAAGGCATTGCGCGACGGGGAAACCCACTACACGCCAGCAGCCGGAATTCCGGCGCTCCGTGAGGCGATCGCTAACCACGTTTCGGAAACGCGTGGGATCGACTACACGCCAGATCAGGTCGTCGTTACCCCGGGCGGCAAGCCGGTAATGTTCTATTCGATTCTCGCCCTTACCGGCCCGGGTGACGAAGTCATTTACCCGGATCCGGGATTTCCAATCTACGGCTCGGTCGTGAATTTCGCGGAGGCAGTTCCGAAACCCCTCCCGCTGCGTGAAGATCGCAATTTCCGCTTTGACCTTGACGAGCTTCAATCGATGGTTTCGGACCGGACAAAGCTCGTCATCATCAACTCGCCCGGCAATCCAACCGGAGGTGTGCTCGGCGACGAGGAACTGAGCCTGCTGGCGGAACTTGCCGAACGGCACGATTTCTACGTACTGTCCGACGAAATCTACCGCGAAATCGTCTACAGCGATGAGCCGGGCGCGAGCATCGTCAACTATCCGGGGTTGTCCGAGCGGACGATTATTCTGGACGGCTTCTCGAAGACGTACGCGATGACCGGCTGGCGGCTTGGATACGGCGTCATGCCGGTGAAGATCGCCGAATCCGTTACCCGCCTGGCGATCAACTGCAACTCCTGCGTGCCCGGCTTCACCCAGCTTGCCGGCGTTGCAGCGCTAAACGGCCCGCAGGAGCCGGTACGGGAGATGGTGAGGGAATTCAGACGCCGGCGAGACGCAATTGTCGCCGGACTCAATGAAATCCCCGATGTCCGCTGCCTGACGCCTGAGGGCGCGTTCTATGTATTCCCGAACGTCAGCGCGTACGGGGACGGGGTCGCCGACTATCTTCTTCAGGAGGCTGGCGTCGCGCTTCTTGACGGCGGCGGATTTGGCGCTCAGGGGCGGGGCTACATGCGCATTTCCTATGCCAACTCGCTCGAAAACATCGAGAAGGCACTGGAGCGCATCGCCGACGCGCTCGAACGAAAACCGCGATGATTGACCTGGATGACAGATCGAAATGGAGAGTAGTTGCATGCAGAAACTGATCGACGATCTCAATCAGATGTGCGACGAGCAACCGTTCAGCACAAGCTGGTACTTCAAGGACCTCAAGACTGGCGGTTCGGCCAACCGCGCGGGCGACGTCACCGTTCCATCGGCGAGCACCCGCAAGATCGCAATCATGATGACCGCGCTCAAGGGCGTCAATCAGGGCAGGTTCACGCTCGACCAACCGGTCGAGATCCTGGCAAAGTATCAGAACAACAACTCCGGCACGTTCCAGCATCTCCAACCTGGATTCACGATCACCTTCCAGGATGCGCTGGTGATGATGATCATCGTCAGCGACAATACCTGCACCGGGACTGTCGCGGATATGGTTGGACTCGACGAGGTGAACTCGCTCTGCCAGTCGATCGGCATGACCGGCACAATGCACCGCCACGGCATCCCGCCCGGCAATCTCCAGCGGGATCATCCGGTCGACGCGACCAATACGACGACACCGAACGATGTTGGCCTCTTGCTCCAACTGATCCTCGATGGCACGTCGGATGAAGACGCCGCCGCGAAGCTTGGCTGCACCACTGAACTCTGCCAGCTAGGTCTTGACATCCTCAGCTGGCAAAAGCTCCGCGCGCGATTGCCAGCGATGCTTCCTGCGGGCATCAAGGTCGCCCACAAGACCGGCACCGGCGCACGCAACATCAACGATGCAGGGATCATCTTCGACGCCAGTGGAACGCCGCTATTCATCCTGGCCGTCTACACCGACAACCTTCCAGAGACGTTGCCGGACGGAACGCCGGGCCACACCGCTGGCGCAACCATCATCCAGCGGCTATCTCGACGCTGCTGGGAGGCGCTTGCGTGAGCCAGGCTGACCCGTTCCGCGACGGCTTACCGGTACTGGAACATGCCTGGAAGATATCCTCAGCCTATGTTGCTGGGCTAGGTGATCGCCCGGTCGCCCAACCGGTCACACCAGCGTCGATGCAGGCCGCGCTCGACGAGCCGCTCCCGGAAATCGGCTGCGACCCTGTTGAGGCTCTAGACGAATGGTTCCAGCGGGCCGAGCCGGGCATCGTCGCATCTTCCGGCCCGCGCTTCTTCGGTTACGTCATTGGCGGGACAACTCCCGCTGCACTGGCCGGCGATTGGCTTGCGTCGGCCATCGACCAGGATGCGGGACTCTGGGACGCCACTCCGGCTTCGGTCCATACCGAGATGGTGGTCATCCGGTGGATGAAGGAACTCTTTAGCTTACCGGTGTCCTGGGCCGGCACGCTAACGACCGGCGCGACCCATGCAAACCTGATCGGGCTCGCGGCGGCGCGCCAGTGGGCGGGAACGCAACGCGGCTTTGATCCGGCAGCGGACGGGCTGGGTGGGCAGCCCCCCATTCCGGTTATCTCCAGCACTGAAATCCACATGAGCGCGAGGAAAAGCCTGGGCACCCTCGGGCTTGGACGGTCGAGCCTGCGGGCAATCCCCTCGAATGCGGGCCGGGTCGATCTGGGCGCGCTCCAACAAGCGCTGAATGAAACCGATGGCGCTTGCATCGTCGTCGCGAATGGTGGCGAAGTGAACACCGGAGCGTTCGATCCGCTCGATGAAATTGCCGATCTCTGCGCGGAGCATCCAGGAGGCGCGTGGATGCACGTCGACGGCGCATTCGGGCTCTTTGCCGCGCTGGTTGAGAGCAAAGCGCACTTGTTGACCGGTATAGAACGCGCCGACTCCGTCGCGGTTGACGCGCACAAGTGGCTCAACGTTCCCTATGACAGCGGCTTCGCGTTCATCCGCGACGAAACCTGGCTGAACGCAGCCTTTCGCACCAGCGCCGCCTACATCGCCGAAGGCGACTTCCCGGACCCGGGCGCTCAGGTGCCGGAAATGTCCCGCCGCTTCCGCGGTCTCGCGGCCTGGTGCGCGCTCAGGACGTACGGGCGGGAGGGCTACCGGGATCTGGTCCAACGCTGTCTCGACAACGCGGCGTTGCTCGGAAGTTGGATCGAAGCACATCAGGACATGGAACTCCTCGCCAGCGTCAACCTCAACATCGTCTGTTTCCGCTACCGGCCAGCGGGTCTCGACGAGCCAGGCTGCGACGAGTTCAATCGGAGAGCAATCGAGGCGATCCAGCGGGACGGGCGCGCATTTGTGACGCCTACCACCTGGCAGGGCAAGGGAGCCATCCGGGCCGCATTCGACAACTGGGCAACGACCGAAAGGGACGTGCAGATACTTTGCGACGCATTGGGCGAGATCGGATCGTCGCTGATGACGGAAGGATGAACCACGATGGCAATTGACGCGGCGACCCTGCACGCCAGCGCGCTGGTGATAGACGCTCATTCGGACGTCTTTGCCGACGTCGCGAATCGCCGGACGGCTGGCAGGCGACAGTATCTCAGCGAGAAACACATCCCGGACTGGCGGGCCGGAGGAGTGAATGCGGTCGTCACAACGCTCTACACCGAGCCCGACTTCAAACCAGATCGGGCGACGCGCCGGGCGATGGCCCAACTCGGTTCAGCGCTGAACGACCTGGATGAGACGCCAGGCGCGACCCTCTGCAGAACCCGAAGCGAGGTCGAGTCAGCGGTCAACGAAGGCAAGATCGCCTTCATTCTGGCAATGGAGGGAGCCGAACCGGTTCAGGATGAGATCGGCAGCCTGCGGGTGTTTTACGAGCTTGGCTTGCGGATTCTCGGCCTGACCTGGAACCAGCGCAACCTGCTGGCCGAAGGTGTTGGCGAGGACCGTTCCAACGGCGGGATCACCGAACGAGGGCGGGAGTACATCGCCGAATGCAACCGGCTCGGAATACTGCTCGACGTCTCGCACCTTACGATCCGGTCCTTCTGGGATCTTGTTGAGGCCAGCCAGCGCCCCGTGATCGCATCCCATTCAAACGCCCTTGCGCTCTGCAGCCACAAGCGCAACCTCGACGATGACCAGTTGAAGGCGCTCGCTTCTGGTGGCGGCATCATCGGGATCAACGGTGTCGCCGCATTCATCCACGACGACCCTAAACGAGCCAGCCTTGATGGGATGCTCGATCACCTCGACTATGTCGCAAACCTCGTCGGCATCGAGCACGTCGCGCTCGGCCCGGATTTCGTCGACTACATGCACGATGACCCGAACTCATTCGCGTCCAGTGACGCAATCGACAACCCGGCCGGGTTCGAGAACATTACCAGAATGCCGAACGTGACCGTGGGACTTGTCGAGCGCGGCTACACCGAGGATCAGATCCGCGGCGTCCTCGGCCTCAACTTCCTTCGGATTTTCGAGGAAGTCTGCGGATGACCGTAGCCGCGGTAGCTTTCACTGGGAGCCGGGGCGCAGTTGTCTTCGGACAGTTCCGAACCCAGACGCGTGCTCGATAAACCGAGCCCGTGCCCGGAGTCGAACCACATCTATCGGACCCGCGTCTCGACTAACCGCTACAGGGCCGCCATGACCCGCGCGCAGAAGCCATCGTAGGCGTCGCGATCGATCCAGCGGACAACTGAGGTCAGACGCAACTCGGGGTCGATCCAGACAATGTTTGCGCCCTTGCCGAGTGCGAAATAGCTCGACGCGGGCGCGCTCGGGTGTAGTTCCTGATTCTGATTGACCCACCACATGAAGCCATAGCTTTCGTTCAGCGGGCATGGTTCGATCATCTGGTCGATCCACTCCTCTGAAATAATCTGCCGGTCGCCCCAGCGGCCGCGTGCCGTGAAGAGCTGCCCGAGACGGGCATGGTCGAGCGACGATGCCCAGACGCCGCCGCCCCAGTGACCGCCACCGCTGACCGATTGCATGTGCAGTCCGTCAACGATCGTCCATGAAGTGCGGTAGCCGTGCCATTCCCAGGTCGGTGATGCACCGATCGGGTCCATGATCTCCCGGCGGAGTACCTCAGGAAGCGGTTCCCGCCAGATCTTCAGCAGCGCAAACGCGAGCAAGTTGACGCGCACATCGTTGTATTCCCAGAAGGTGCCCGGTTCCCGGAGTTCACGGTCGCGGCCCATCCGGCGGTCGGCAAGGTCGCGCTTCTCCCAGAGGACGCCCTCCCACTCGCTCGTCTGCTGGAGGAGCATCCTCCAGGTGATCTTGCGATTCCGCTCGGACTCGAATACCTCGTCCGGTACCAGTTCATAGACCGGATCATCGAGGTTGGGAATCATGCCCCGGTCCCAGGCGAGACCAGCCATCGTCGACAGATAGCTTTTGGCGACGCTGAAGGTCATGTCGACCCGGTTGAAATCGCCCCATGCCGCCGCGATGTACCCATCGTGCACGAGAACGCCGTTGACGCCAGCCCGGACTTTCGTCGGGCCGACGATGTCGTTGTCGGGATGGTCGTTGATCGGGTCGGTTGCAAGCTCGGTCGGAATGTCGGGTCCGAAGTCTGTTTCATTGTCATTCGCCCATTCGATCGCTTCCTGGAGCTTCGCGGCGTTGATCCCGAGGTCTTCGGGATCGCGGCGGGCCCAATGGGCATGGGCTTCGGGAACATGGATTCGGGTTGTCGTGCCGGCCATCGTCATTACCTCTCGTCGTCGTGTAGTCCAAAAAATCGAATGGTGGCATTGTCGCACGGAGAGGGCAGCGCGCGACTATCCGAAAAAGGTCCCGCGCATCTCCATCGGCTGAGCCATCAACCACATGCCAGCGGCAAAGATCAGCAACGCAAGCACAGCCCAGGGCGCGGCGCTCCGGGCGGCAAGACGGCGTCCAAACACGTCCTTACTGATGACATAGAGGGCGGCGACACTTGCCAGGAGACCAACCTGGAGAACGATTAGTTCGATCGGATCGATCAGCGACATCGGCAAGAGCGCCGCGAGATCCCTTCTGGGTTCGCCAAGACCAGGCACGCCCAGATCGGTCAGGAATCCCTGGGTCACGGGCACGACCGTCATCGCGCCAGTGAAAAAGTGAAATCCGTAGTGCGCCAGCCACACGGCGAACCCAAGTGGAACCAGACCAAAGCTGAACCGGCTGATCAACGGCAACAGGGGATGCTCGCTCCGTGCCAGCAAGCGGCTGGCCCAACCGGCGTAGAGCACCAGAGCCACTGGCACGGCCACTAAACCGGCAACGAACACGAGCGCGAGCACTGCCGATTCTGACTGAATGCCCAGCACGCCCGCGAGCCAGCGCTCGAACCGGAACACTGGTCCGACCATCCCGAACGCATTCAACAGTGAGCCGAAAACGAGAACGAGCGCGAGCGCTGCCATGTCCGGCCGTTCGCTTAGCTTGCCGATTCCGGAACGATTAGCGTCGCGCCGGAACTCATCGAGCGGATTGCGGGCGATGATGCCGACATTGTCGTAGGGACAGGCCTGGATACATTCCATGCAGAACGTGCAGTCCAGGTTGCCCACCTTGCGTTGCTGGAAGAGCCAGAGTTCGCACCCATTCTGGAGAACCCGGCCAGATCGCTGGATCGGTTCTGCTACTGATGCAGTCCTTGGTTTGGCAATGTTGGCAGGTCGTCGATTCCCGGATCTTCACCTCGAATGGCGAGGCCATCGAATTGACGAAGTGGAACTGGCCAATCGGGCAGAGGTGCTTGCAGAAAGCCGCGCCCTTGAAGAGTCCATCGACGATGAATGCGCCAGCGAAGTAAGCGACTGCGACCCAGGCAGTCAACCAGGGGCTGGCCCAGATGTCGAAGGCTTCGTACCCCCAGAAGTACGCGATCAGCAGGAGTATGGCGAGCCATTTGCCCGGCAACCAACGAGGCCAGGGCAGCCTCGCCGGTAGCAAACGCTTGGCTGGCCTCCGGACGAGCATAAATGGACAACCCATACAGAACAGGTTGCCAAACACGAGCAGAGATAGCACGACGAAGCCCCGCCAGTGCACCCAGGGCAGAACGCCCGCAAGGTTATCCGGCGCTTGCGACGGACCAAAGAAGCCGTCGAGGATGATGACGACGGCCAGAATCAGCATCGGAATCTGGATGACGGTGCGCGCGTGCTTCCAGCGCAGAAGTTTGCCCAGAACGGGTGCCAGCAGGAGATCGAATCCCGAACGCCGGCTTCTGGCGCCGGAGGCATGAATCAGCTCGCCACCCCCTTGAGGTCGAATGTTTGTTCGATTTGTTCACCATCTGGAAGTGTTCCCCGCACGGTGACAATCCAGTCACCGCCCATCGAAAACTCGAATCCCTGGCTAACATACCGCCCATTCTGACTCTCGGTGGCATCAACGATGACCGGCTCCATGCCAGCGTGGCTCATGGTGCCCTGGATCTCCAGATCCGCGCCATTGATCGGATCACCCGCTTCGTCCGTCAGGATAACCTCGACCGTTGCTGGTCCGACGGCGGGAGGATCAGGTGTTACGGCTATCTCCACGGTGACGCCCAGCGTTGAATCGCTGTCGTCATCTTCACCGCGGCTACAGCCAGCGACCAGGCTTACGAGTATCAGTAGTATTCCCACACTCGAGACGACTCGCCCCGCTAATCGCAATTATCCATCCTCTCGGGGATCGCTTACGGCTCGCGAACCTCAACGTTGACTGTCATCATTCCCGCGTTCTCGAATTCCAGCTCGATGTCGAACGTATCCCCAACTTCCAGGCTGTCCTGGAGATCGATCATCATGATGTGATAACCACCCGGTTCAAGGACAACATTTTCGCCGGCCGGAACTTCGAGACCTTCGTCGAGTTGGCGCATCTGCATCACGCCATCGGTCATCGTTACCGTATGAATCTCCACCGTCGCGGCCACGTCCGTGCTGGCGGAAACAAGGCGGTCATCTTCCTCAGATGTGTTTTCGATGGTCATATACGCAGCTCCGTTCGTGCCGCCCATACCCATGTCCGATTCTTCGTCTGTTTCGCCCTCTTCGGCGGTCCCGTCGCTGTCATGTTCCATGTCATCGTCGAGCAGCATCGCCGGGCGCGCCCAGACATCGGAAAGCACAATATCGCCCGATCCTCCGCCATCAGACCCAGAATCATCATCGTCATCGCCACAGGCGACAAAGACCACGAGCGCGACAGCAATGAGCGAGATCAGCAGTAGAACTTGCCGGCCAGAACGGCTGGTCAATGTCGAACCTCCTTAGAAACGAGCAGGCCCCAGTCCGGACCGGAGTGTATAGGATTTCGGCTCCCCAGAACATACGACAACCGGGTATGCCTACCCCGGGCTAGAGGAGATTTCGCAGGTCGTGCTCTACTTGATCGACGGTGAGGTCCGCCGGAAGGAACAGCCGCACATAGCCGTCCTGGTCAACGACGACGAGTGTCGTTGTGTGGTCAACGAGATAGCCGCTGGCTTCGCTGCCGGGCTGCTTCTGAAAGAAGATCCCAAACTCCGCCGCGGCTCTCCGGAGGGATTCGTCATCCCCGGTTAGGCCCACGAACGTCGAATCGAATGAGCTCATGTACTGTGCGAGGCGCTCAGGACTGTCGCGCTCGGGATCGACTGAAATCATCAGAACCTGGACGTCGTCTGCCTTGTCACCAAGCCGCTCGCGGACCTTCGCCAGCTTGCTGAGCGTCGCCGGGCAGAAATCGGGGCAGTTGGTGTAGCCAAAATACATGACGACGACATCGTCCCGGTAGTCGCTTAGCTGAACATCGCCGTCAGCGCTCTGAAGCTGGAACTCGGCCGGCGAGCCGTCCGGTTGAACTGCCGTTCCGTTATAGGTCTTCTCGTTGTCCAAGAAGCGCGGTACGGCAACAACTCCGACGATGACTAGCAGGAGAACTCCCGCGGTCACATAGAGCGCAGTGCGTGGCATCAGCTATCTCCTTCCGGTTCTGAGTCGCTCCATCGCATGATGATTGCTCGATACCGCTCGGCGACTGGTGGATCGATCATCTGGCCATCAACAGCCACCGCCCCCTCGCCACGCGAGACCGCCGCGTCGTAGGCGTCCACGATCCGCGTTGCGCGATCGATTTCTTCCGGGCCTGGCTTGAAGGCTTCTCGAATGCATGGAACCTGAGCAGGGTGAATGGCGAATTTGCCGTCCATTCCAGCCGCCGCGCCTTTGCGTGAGTCCTCCAGCAAAATCGCCAGATCGCGGAATTCGGGGCAAATTGAGTCGTAGGCCGCGATGCCACTGGCGCGAGCCGCGGCGACGATCATGAAGCGAGGAATAGAAAACTCGTCCGCGGTTTCCGTGCGATTCATTCCCAACGAGAAGGCAAGATCCTCGCCTCCGAGACACAGACCATCGACCTGCCTGTGGTCAGCAATCTCTTCCAGATGAAACATCGCCCTGGGTGTTTCGATCGTCACAATGACATCTCGACATGCGAGCCCGATCGGTCCTGACAGCACATCAATCTCTATTGCCCGGTCTACCTTCGGGATGACGACGCCCGCTCTGGAAATGTCCGCGACCACGTCGCCGTCCGCGGCGCCCATGCTGGCTCGCGGCGGGTTGACCCGGACATACACCTGGGGGGCAGCTTCGGGCCAGTTCTCCAACGCGGCGCGAACTGATCGCCGCGCAGCATCCTTCTCTTGCAACGGCACGCTATCTTCGAGATCCAGAACGACCGCGTCGACATCAAGAGTAGGAGCCTTCACCACCATTGATTGCCGGTGGCCGGGCACGAAGAGCAACGTAAGAGGCGGAATCAAGGAATCAATCACATCCCTGGCGGCTCGCGCTCGAGAATGATCGTTTCACTGCCACATTTCGGGCAGGTGCTGAGGCGCTCGAAACCGCGAGTATAGTAGCCACAAGCCTCACAGGACCAACGCGTCAGTGCGAAGAGACGTATGAGGTCGGAACGCGAGATGATTCCGACGACTTGACCATCGCGGACAACCGGCAAACGCCGGATATGCTGCTCGATCAGCATGCGCGCGATCGCCTCCGGATCGGTGTCTTCGCCCACGGAAACGACGGAGCGAGTCATGATATCAGCCACGGTCGCGCCCTCTTTGGCGAGGACGTCAAACTCGGACACAACGCCAACCAGATAGTTGTGTTCGTCCACCACCGGAAGCCCGGAAATCGACTCCTCGAACATGATCCGCGCGGCGGCTTCGACCGAGGTTGAAGGCTCGACCTTTCGAACGTCCGCTGTCATGAGATCCCGAGCGTAAAGCGTTAACGTTGCCGACATGCGTCTATCCCGTCTGCCGTTGCCAATCAACCCAGGCGCGCAATTCCGCGCATCTGGATTGTACTCGTTGTGTCCTCGCTACCTGATTGCGTCAGTATCCGGAGACTTCGTCGAGCTTGTCGAGTAACGACGGGCGTAGCCGTCGCGCCGCCAGGCGAACATCGCCCGCGATCCGGTCCAGCGAGCGCGGATCATCAGGGTATATGACTCCGATCTGCTCCTGCAGCGCAGTCCGGAAGTAAATCTCAAGTTCCTTACGCGCCCGGCGGACTGCCACCCCGTGTTGAGCATTTGGCCCCGCGCTCACACGCTCTCTGATCTCCACCATGCTCACCGGCAGCGCGGCCGCATCACTGACTGACTTACGCGCCATCAGGATCGCTCTGAGATCGCGATGCCACTCCACAAGCATGCCGAAGGCGGAAGATGCCTGCGCCAAGCGATTGCTGGTTTCCGCCGCAATCATGCCCATGCCTGGAGCAACCTCGCCAGCGTCATCACCGAACAGCGGCCGGGTCTGCTCTGCCCAGAAGTAAAGCGAGGCACATGCCACGCGAAGGTAGTAGACGGCGGCCAGAAGATTTCGCTGTGGGCTTACCGGCAACCGGTCAGCACGCGCCAGTGTTGGAATCAGCACTGCTGGATCGCTTGTGGCAAAGAGCCGGCCGGAATCGAGCGGCACGCGGGCGATAACCTCCTCTGGCTGAGATCCGTCACGCTGTGGAGAACGTTCGAGCAGCAGGTCGGTCAATTCGGAATCCGGTGCCAGAAAGACGCCCGGGACGATTCGGATTTCATCGAGGCTGGTTCCATGCAGTTGTTGCTGCAATGCCGCCCGGGTCGCGCCACGTTCGGGAATCCGAAGCAAATCGTCAACAGCGTTGACACTTACCTGGTTTGGCTTGATGCGATCCGCAGCAAACTTGGCGTCGGCAGCCTGGACGACAATCCCCCCAGCGCCATCGTCACCAACGAGCAAGAAGTCGGGATTAGCCAACTGGTTGAGATTTGCCTCTCGCTCGACCTCTGGATTGTCATCCAACCGGACGAATCCTCTGAACGCGAATCCCAGTCCATCTGGCGCGTCCCGCCACTCGCCGACAGCCTTTTGAAGGTAGATCGTGCAATGTTCGGCCCAGCAATCACCGATGATCATGCTCGCCCCACCTCGATCACTCCACGACATCAAGCGGCGATTGAAGATCGCATGGAGCAGTGAACTTCCAGGTAGACCATCGCTTCGGACATCAAGGCTGGGGGATTGAGGAGAAGTACGCACCACTAAGAAGCATCCTCGATCGGCGACGCGGAGCCAATCACCGCGTCAGCATCAATCTCCACCAACATTCGGGGATCGGCCAACGCCGCAACCGCCAGCAACGTGTTGGCGGGACGAATTGACTGAAACGTCTCGGCGAGGGCGCGGCTGACTTCGGGCGTATCTTCAATACGGGTGAGATACACGCGATAGCGCACGATATCATCCATTGTTGCCCCAGCTTGCTCCAACGCCCACTCGATTGTCTCAAGTGTCTGGCGGGTCTGGGCGTATGGATCGTCCACCCCGACGAGCGTGCCGTCGCCCTTCAGCGCGGTCGTCCCGGCAACATACACATGATCATCTACTTTAACCGCCCGGGAGTATCCAACGCTCACTTCGTATGGATTGCCCGTCGAGATCCGTACCCGCCTGTCCCGCTCTGCCATGCCTGTGTCCCTTTTTGCTCATGCGCGTCCACCTAGCCGCCAAGGATGGTACATCACTCGCGCGGTGAGTCCCTGCCCGGGCGACCTGTCGCTCCCTCGAACGTACCGCAATGTGATAGCTCCGGGCCTGGTCGCGCCTTCTTTGCGTCGGCGCAAGCACGAAGCCAGGCAAAGCAGTCAACCGGATCGACTTACGGCTCTTGCCGTACGTACAGATTGCGACTATGCCCGGCGCACACCCGTACTTTCGGGCGATGCCAGCCAGACAAGGTCCTAGGTACGATGGTCGCACTCTCCGATCAAGCGTCCTTTCCAGCAGCGGCAGATCGGGTACGGGAATCCAGGTGTCACGTGAAACTACCGAAGTGCATGATCCGTTGAGCGCGCCTTCAATTGTTACAAGCACAGCGACAGGCAGAAGTGGGAACAAGAGCCTGATCGAAGTGCTGAGTGCTATCGTCGCGGTCGGCGACGTTGATGCGATGTTGCCTATCGCCGCGCGGGGCGTTCAGGAGCAGTTCGGTTTCACGGCGGTGCTGATCGGGGTTATCGAGCGCCGGGGGGTCCGACTTGCTGGCCTCTATCCCGAACCGCACGCAAAGGAGCGGCGCGTCCCGCTTGACCTATCTCTCTTCAGGCAGATGCCGGCGCAGGCTGGGATTGTGAATCCGGCGAGGTCTGCACGCGAATATGAACTGCTTGGTATTGATCCAGATGACGGTCACCTCGCGCTCATCGCGCCAATTGCCATGCCCGGCGACGCCAGTGCGGGCATCGCCGTGCTCGGCTCGCCAGACGAAATCTCCGGCGTTCAGATACGCGAGCAACTGGCAATCCTCAGCATCTTTATCGGCGCTCGCTTCCACGCCGCGGCACAGGTCGCATCCGAACGCAACCACCTGGACCGGCTGATCCGGCTGCAAAACCTGACCGCCCGAATCATCCGGCACGACAATCTGGTTGACGTCGATAAGGACATCCTGGAAGACATTGCCAGCGTCTTCGACTACACCGAGGTTCGCATCGGCCTTGCCCACGGCGATGAGATTCATCTCTTCAGAACCTATCGGGACGCGGCGAAGCGCCAGAATCCAAGCGAACGCTTGAGCAGCGACACGGGATTTGCCGCTCAGGTTCTGCGAAGCGGGGCTCCTCGATTTATCGATGGACCCGATCAGCACAACGAGCTACCGGCCACCTTGCGGGATGGAGTCAGGCAAACGATTTGCGTCCCGCTGCGGGTCAATGGAGATGTCGCTGGTGTGCTTTGCGCGATGATCGACGAGCGCCGGACATTGGTCGTCGACGATCTTGGCATTTTGATCATGCTCGCCGAGAGCATTGGACTTGTTCTGGCCAACTTTCGGCGGCTCTACGAGGTTGAGCGCCGCAACCATCAACTACGGCTGGTCGACAGTCTCGTGTCCATGATCGCCGCTCGCACGATGATTCAACGGGCTATCCCCGAGGTCGTTCGGGAGATCGCAAACCGGTTTGCCTTTCAGCTCGTTGGTATCGGATTGATCAAGCACGACCGGCTCAACTTCACACTGGCGTCGATCAACGTTCCGACCCCGCCGTTGCAAAGCTATGCGAGCGGCATCCCGATCGATCGGGGCATCTCGGGACGTGTCGCCAGGACTGGACATCCGGAATTCATCACCGACGTGCGACGGGATCCGGACTACATCGACGCTGGATGGGATACACGCTCAGAAATCTGTGTGCCGATCCGATCATCTGGGTCGGTGATCGGCGTCCTCAACGTTGA
The DNA here is from genome assembly GCA_963709995.1 of uncultured Chloroflexia bacterium. Classification (GTDB taxonomy): domain Bacteria; phylum Chloroflexota; class Chloroflexia; order Thermomicrobiales; family CFX8; genus JAUIIK01. Next base: position 285,079 of record CAVPYN010000017.1, read on the forward strand.
GTCCGGCGATGAACAACCACTGGACGAAGCGGATCTGGAAATTCTTCAGATTATCGCCCGCCATCTGGGAATCGCCTTTGAAAACGAGGCGCTGTTGATCTCCGAACGTGCGGCCCGCCGCGCCGTTGAGGCACTGCAGCAGGTGTCGACGATTGTCACCAGCACTCTGAATGTCGATGAAGCGCTCCGTCGCATCGTCGATACGCTCGGCAGCTTCTTCGACTACCGCTATGTTGTCGCCGGACTGCTCGAGGGCGGGTTCGTCGTGCCCAGTGCCGCTCACGGCATCGCCCTCGAGCGCCTCGTCCCAATGCCGATCGGCCTTGCCCCCGCGGGCAAGGTCGCCCAGACAGGCGAGCGAATGTTTATCTCCAACGTACGCACCGACCCGTCGGTCCACCTGCCAACGTTTCCGGACGCCACATCACTTCTGGTCGTGCCAATCACTCGCGAAGGTGAAGTCCTGGGCGTTCTCGACGTCATTGGCACGGTCGACCGCCCGGTCGGCATGCGCGATGCCCAGTTGCTGGAAACCTTCGCGCAGCACGCTGGCATCGTCCTGGAAAACGCGATGATGTACGAAGAAGCCCGAAGGATGGCACTGGTCGATCCGATGACCCAGTTGCCGAATCGAAGACGATTTGAACAGGCGTTCGAAGCGGAGCTTTCCCGGGCAAGGGTTCACGGATCACCATTTGCTGTTCTTGTCATGGATCTCGACGGGTTCAAGAGCGTCAACGACCGATTTGGACACCTGGAAGGCGACGCGGTGCTCACCGCCGTCGGCCAGCGACTAGCCAGGCACCTTCGCGAGCAGGACGAACTGGCTCGATATGCCGGGGACGAATTTGTCGCGCTCCTGACCGGCGCGGACGCGCCTACCGCGATGGCTATCGCCGAGCGGCTCCGCGCCGCGATCGACAACGAGCCATTCTCAACCGAATCGGGTGACCGCGCGTCGATCACGATCTCCGCCGGGGTCTCTGTCTACCCCGACCACGGGTCGACGATGCGGGATCTTCTGAGCGCCGCTGACAACGCCAGCTACGACGCGAAGAATCATGGGCGCAATGAGATTCGCATGGCGCCGCCACGGCTCCAACACTGATCACCATGTCGACACCATCGCGACATTGGCGCGACCTGGTACATCCAGACGCGCTTCGATATGGCCAGAGAGCGCCCCGGAATCATCTTGCCTTCTTCTGGAGTTCCACTCGCAGGTAGACACCTGTATGGGCGCGACGAGTCAGGTTACCGGCAGGGATTGCGGCGCGTCTAGCCAGACGCAGCGAAGGTCCTCGAGGCCGTTTCGTCTCTGTCTGCTGATAAGCCGGGCGCTAGTCTCCCGACGCGGTAACGGGAAATGGCTCGACCGCAAGCACAGGATCTCGTTCCGATCTCGGCTCAGCGATCAAGAGGCTCGAAACGGTGGCGCTTACCATTGAGGCGAAAGCGATGCCGAGCATGATGTCGTAGCTGCCGAAGCGATCGTAGATCAGGCCGCCCATGAATGCTCCCGCAGCAGCAAAGAGTTGGTGGTACATGAAAAGGGATCCAACCAGCGAACCGACCGCCCGCCGTCCAAACAGATCAATAATCGACGCCGAAACGACTGGAGCGTTCGCACGGGACAGCCCGAAGAGCAGCGCTGCCACGTAGAGCATCGTCGCGCCGGACACGCTGAAGAGAAGCAGGATCGACACGCCCCGGATTGCGTAAAGCCCCGCCAGGATGTACTTTCGCGCGATGCGGTCCGATATTCCGGCGATGCCGAGGTTGGCGACAATACTGGTCGCGCCAGTCAGGCCAAGCGCGACCCCGGCTTGCTGGGCGGAGATGCCCATGTCGGTCGCCAGCGGGACCAGATGAGCTGTCAGGAAAAAGATCGTAAATCCGCACGCCATGAACCCGCTCGCCAGCATCCAGAACGAACGCGAACCCCAGGCCACGTCCATGTCCTGACGAATCATTTCGTTCGTTATGCAATTCGGAGCGTCGTTGTGAATCTGAGCGACGGTGGCGACCTCGTCGGCATCAGGCGGCGCGTGCTTCTTCAGCAAAATGAAGGTCAACGGTATGAGAATCGCTGACGCAACACCGACGACGACGAACGCCGTTTGCCAGGAAAACGCGAGAATGACCGCTGTAGTGAATGGCGCTAGGAGCAACTGCCCCGCCCCGAGACCGGTTGCGGCAATGCTGAGGGCAAGCCCGCGCTTCCGGATAAACCAGCGAGAGAGAAGCGCCGTCGTGGCTGCGATGCCGGTGAAGCCGAATCCCGCGCCGATGAGAACGCCGTAGAAGAAATAGACCTCAATCAACGTATTGGCGGTCGCCATCAGGATCATCCCGAGAGCATTCAGACCAACGCCGACGGTCAGCACCATGCGTGGACCGTAGCGATCCGAAATGCGTCCGGCAATCGGTGGCACGATCGCCGACATGATTGCGAAGATGGAGATCGCCAGCGAGATGTCTGCTCGGGACCATCCATAATCGTCGATCATCGGCTTGATGAAGACGCCGAAGCCCTGGTTGATTCCCGCACTGAAGAAGCCGATCAGGAAGGCAATTCCGAGGACGATCCAGCCATAGTAGAAACCTCTACCGAGACGGCCCGCCACTCATAACCCCACTTCACGATATCGGCATATCCAACGATTGGAGGTTTAGCATCTCATTTGCGGAAAGTCGAGGCGCCGCGCGCGTTCGGCCCCGAAAGGAAGACGATCTCCCATTGCAACTCCGGGTGGCTAGCTTCAGAGGCTAGAAATGTTCCGCGGCGATCGCATCTCCGGCCCGGTCGCAGATGCGAGCACGTTTCGATTCGCGTGCCTGCACTACAATCACGCTGCTCGATCTTGTGTGTAGGGCGAAAGGGAATAGACCATGAGTGGTGGCGATCAGATTTTCGCTTCCCGGTTGAGCCGGGTCCAAAGTGAGATGGACGCGCGCGATGTCGACTTCTTATTCGTCACGCCTTCCTCCGACCTGATCTACCTCCTCGGATATGCCGCACATGCGTCAGAGCGACTGACCCTCCTGGGCATACCACGCGATGGAGAACCGTTCATCGTCGCCCCGCAACTCGAATCGATGCGCCTCGGCGATCGCCGTGACCTGATCGATGTCCATGTCTGGTCCGAAACCGAGTCTCCGATCCAGCTCGTGGGTCGTCTTGTCGAAGGCGGCGAGGGCGCGACGATCGCCGTGAACGATCAGACATGGTCTGGATTCCTGCTCGGGCTTCAGGGTGAGATCGACGCGGGCAAATGGCAGTCGGCGACGGGCATCCTCCGGGAACTCCGGATGATCAAGGACGAGCACGAAATCACCCTGCTCCGGCACGCTTCCAAAGCGACCGATGAAGCCTGGCAGGAGTTCGTAGAAACGACAACGTTTGCCGGCAGAACAGAAACCGAGGTTGGCAAGGATCTCAGCCGGCTGATGACCGAACGCGGGCTGAGCACTTCATTCCTGATCTCAGCTTCGGGCCCAAACAGCGCGTCGCCGCACTACATCACTGGAGAACGCATCATCCGTGAAGGGGAGCCAGTCCTGTTCGATTTTGGCGGGCGCTGGCAGCATTACACCTCGGATGTCACGCGCATGGTGCATGTCGGCGAACCGACCGATGAGTACCGGCGAGTCTACGAGATCGTGCTCCGGGCCAATCGCGCGGTGCTCGATGGGGTTCGACCCGGCATGCCTTGCGAGGATGTCGATAAGCTGGCGCGGGACGTTATTTCCGATGCCGGATACGGCGAGCAGTTCATCCACCGGGTCGGCCATGGCCTTGGGCTGGATACCCACGAGGAGCCCTACATGGTCGGCGGCAACGAAACACCGCTACGGCCCGGAATGACCTTCTCCGACGAGCCTGGCATCTACCTGGAGGGGAAATTCGGCGTCAGAATAGAAGATCTACTCGTCGTGACCGGCGATGGTGCTGAAAGCTTGAACCATGCGCCGCGCGACATCGTCATCGTGAAGTGAGCCAGACATGACGGAGACAAGAGTCACCTGGTCCGAGGAGGCCAGCGACATCTACCAGCGTATTGCCGCGATCGCCGTCCCCCAGCGCGCGGAACAGCTTGCAGCAATGCTGACCCTGCTGCCATTTGATGTCGACGACGAGTTTAACCTCGTCGAGCTTGGCTCCGGCGAGGGTCGCTGGGCCTGGGCCGTTCTGAACGCATTTCCAGACTGTCGCATCACCGCGCTCGATGGCTCGGAATCGATGCGACAGGCGACAACCGAACGTCTCGAACAATTCGCCGGCCGCTTCACGATCGAGTCCTTCGATCTGTTGCGTGATGACTGGTGGCATCACGTGGAAGGCGCAGGGGCGGTAGTTTCTTCGCTGGCCGTTCATCATCTCGATGGCCCTGGCAAGCGACTCCTCTTTTCCGCGATGCAGCAACGAATCGGGATACCGGGAGCTCTGCTGATCGCCGACATCATTCTCCCGGCAAACTCGCGCGCGAACGCCTATTTCGCTGGATCATACGACTGCGCGGCCCGCGAGCAATCGATTGAACTGGTGGACTCGGAAGCCTACTTTGAAGATTTTCTCAGTGAAGAATGGAATCTATTCCGGTATCCGGACGACGAGTGGGATAAACCATCGCGGCTGTTCGATCAATTGCGCTGGCTGGAAGAGGCTGGATTCAGCGATGTTGACTGCTTCTGGATGAACGCCGGCCACGCGCTCTACGGCGGGTTTACGGGCATTCAGTCCGGCGGCGGGGGTTTGGACTACGAACGTGCTCTGGAGATCGCCGGGCGGGCGATCGCGTGAGCGCCCTCGGACTTGCGAGACTCCAGATGATTGCGTCTCCGGCTCCGGGCCGAAGTGCGTTGCGTGAACGACTGGCCGCATCGAGAGGCAGGCTCAGGTGACGGAACTACCAACGAGCGCCGACATTGTTATCGTCGGCGCCGGGATCATGGGCTGTTCGATCGCTTATCACCTGGCCGAGCGAGGCGCAGGCAACATCGTCGTGCTGGAAAAGGACCTGGTTGGCCGCGGATCGACGGCTGACGCGGCGGGCGGAATTCGACTGCAATTCTCAACTCAAGCGAACATCGAACTGATGCAGATCAGCTTCGAGTACTGGGAGAACTTTGAAGAGCGCTTCGATCAGTTCATCGACTTCCGCCAGCAGGGTTATCTCTTTCTCTTGACGTCAGACGAGAACGTCGCGGCATTCAACCGGAATCTCGAACTCCAGCAGTCGATGGGCGTGCCGGCCCGCTGGGTGACTCCCGACGACATCGCCGAACTAAACCCCTACATCACGCTTGACGGGATCATCGGCGGCACGTTCTGTCCTCGCGATGGATGGGCGGACACGTCGACGAGCACCATGGGGTTCGCCCAGGCGGCACGCCGTCTGGGAGTCAGGATTATCGAGGAGACGCCAGTCACCGGAGTGGTTATCGAGAACGGCCAGATTCACGGGGTCACCGCTGGTGAACACACGATCAACACGAACTGCGTGATCTGCGCGGCAGGTCCCTACACCGGAGGCTTCGGTGAACTGGCAGGCGTCAACCTTCCGGTCGTCCCAATCCGGCGGATGTCCTGGGTAACCGGGCCGTTCTCGGAGATCCCGCCGACTGTTCCCTTCACCATCGAGTTCGAGCGCGCCGTCTACTTCCATCCGGAAAGCAGCGGATTTTTGTTTGGCATGACCGATCCCGACGAACCAGTATCCTGGAACCGCAATGTCAGCCAGGAGTGGCTGGTCAAAACCATCGATGCGCTGGTTCACCGGGCGCCCGCATTTGCGAACGCGACCGTACGGAACGGCTGGGGAGGGCTCTACGAAGTGACGCCGGATCACAATCCGCTTGTTGGTAGAGTTGAGGGGATCGAAGGGCTGCTAGTGGCGGCCGGATTTTCCGGTCATGGCTTCATGCAGGGTCCGGGCATCGGCAAGCTAATGGCTGAGCTCGTCGTCGATGGCGATTTTCAGAGCGTCGATCTCTCCGACTTCCGCCCCTCCCGCTTTGAAGAAGGTGAGCTGAGCCCCGAGCATAACGTCGTTTAGGAAGTGGACAGGGAATGCGTCTGCCTGGTTCGCCTCTCCCTTGAAGGCCCTCATCTTGTCATCATGCCGCCTTCAGTTCCTCACTCTGGTCTAGCTTCCGAACGACAAACCACAAGCGCGCCTCCTTCCTTATACTTCACTCATGTTCATCGGGGTGGGCTACATCACGATTCAGGTGTTCGAGAGCCACTCGCTGAAGGAAAAGCGGCGAGTGGTGAAGTCACTGCTGGAGCGGGCACGTCATCGTTACAATGCCGGCATCGCGGAGGTGGATTATCAGGATACCTGGCAGATGTCCGGAATCGCCGTCACTTGCGTCTCATCTTCCGCCCAGCATGCCAATCAGATGGTCGACGAGATCCTGCGCTTCATCGAAGCCAATGTAGCCTTTGGCGCGGTGGCCGATGTCCACACCGAGATCATCCCGTTTGACTGACGGATTCTGTCAGCGAGTGCTGGAATGTTTCGAGTCCAGCGTAAGCAGTCGCCCCTTGCCCAGATGACTGTCGAAGTAGCTAAAGCCGCCGGGGTAGTCGCGAACCTTGCCATCGTTCAATTCGACGATCCGATCGACCAGTTTGTCGAGGAAGTAGCGGTCGTGGGAGATGGTCAGGATCGTGCCATCGAAATCCTGGAGGGCCGCTTCGAGCTCTTCACACGAGGGAATGTCGAGGTTGTTGGTCGGTTCGTCGAGTAGCAAGAAATTCGCGCCCTGAAGCATCAGGGTCGCGATCTGCAGCCGCGCTTTTTCACCGCCACTGAGGTTTCTGACCTTGTTCGTCGCGTCCTCATAAGCAAAGAGCAGACCCGCGAGGAACCCGAGAGCCTGCGGCTCCGAGTAGCTGCGGAGGCTCCGAACGACTTCGACCGGCGTCTTGTCAGGATCGAGCGTTTCTTGCTCCTGACTGTAGTAGCCAACCTTGCAGGAAGGGCCAATCTTGATCACCCCGACCGTCGGCACCTCGTCTCCGAGCAGCAACCGGAAGAGCGTCGTCTTCCCGGCTCCATTGGGCCCGACCACCCCGACCCTCTCACCGTGGGTGATCAGCAAATCAAACGGCTCGAATACGGGACGCTCCGAACCGTAGTCGGCGAACGTCTTGGCGACGCCTTCGAGGTTAACAACGATCTTCGAGCCTCGCTGGGCGTTGAACTCGATTCCGACGGTGCGCCGCTCCAGGATCGGCCTTGGTTTCGCCGCCAGTTCCTGCCGCTTGATCTCGAGGATTCGCCAGCGATTGCCGGCGCGCTTGGCGAATTTCGGATTCTGCTTCGCCCATTCGGTCAGCCGCTCGGCCGACCGCTTGATCTGCTTCATCTCACGTTCGCGCAATGCCCGCAACTCGGCTTCGCGCTCCAGGCGTTCGCGCTTCTCCTGTAGGAAACCGGTATAGGCAGTGTGGTAGACGTGTACTTGTCCATCCTCAAGCTCGATGATCTTGTTGACTGCCCGATCCAGAAAATAGCGGTCATGAGAGATGATCGCAACCGCGCCGCGATGCGACCTCATGAATTCCTCGAGCCAGCGCTTGGCGTCATAGTCAAGATGGTTATCTGGCTCGTCAAGCAGCAGAACGTCGGCATCCTTCGACAGCAACCGGGCAAGCCCGACCAGCTTCTTTTCGCCGCCAGACAGCTGCTCGTATGGTTCTGCCCAGCGTTCCGGCCCAAATCCGAGGCCAGTCAGAGCAGCCTCCACTCGCGCGCCGCTCTGCAATCCGTCGAGCAGGGCGAATTGCTCCTGAAGGTCGGCGTACTCTTCTATGACCCGATCGAAGTCGGCGCCATCGACCTCCCCCATCAACCCTTCTAGCTCGCGCATCCGGACTTCGATCCGAACATCTTCGTCTTCGGTTGCCTCGCCTTTTGCGACGTCGAGCATGGTGGCGCCAGCTGGCGCAGACGGTTCCTGCTCCAGGTAGCCGATGACCAGATTCCGCCGGTGCGTGACCTCTCCGGTATGCGGCGTGATCTGACGGGTCAGGAGGCGGAAGAGCGTGCTCTTGCCAGCGCCGTTTTCGCCGATCAGGGCCACGCGGTCGCCTTCGAGGATCTCAAAATCGATCTCGGAAAAGACCTCGTTGCCCCCGTGGGCGTAACTCACATTAGAAGCCTGAATCAGCGTCGTCATAGCCAGCCGTACCTCGTGGGAATCCCCGAAACCCGAAGTGTGGATCAGCATTGAGGTATAGCACGACCGGGCGGCTCCGACGAGTGTCCAGAGCAGCTTTGTTAAGGTTAGGAGCACGATACGCACCACCGCGAAAGGCGGAATTGATGATTCAGTTGACAGATTCAGCAGTCGACCGTATGGCTGAAATGCGGTCCGAATACGATGTAACTTCGCAACAGGGACTGATGCTGCTGGTTAATGACGACAGCGAACTGGCGGTGGCGATAGGCGAGGCACAGGAACACGACCAGGTCATCGAACGCGACGGAGAGCCGATCGTCATTGTGCCCGCCCAACTCGCACCAACGCTCGACGGACTCATCCTCGACCACAATCCCGACGGTTTTACCGTTAGCCGCATCGACGGCGAATAGTTTTCTACGAGTTATGTCACCGTAGAAGCTGCCGTCCCATGTAACCGGCGGTCTTCATTTCCTTACAGGGATCGACCGGTTGATCGCGTCCTGGGGTGCCCAAGACACCCTGCCTGGATGCGCCCTGGGGCGCAAACTGGACGATCGAGGACTTTGGGTCCAATGTCCGGTGGGCAACCATTGAACGGCCTGTCATTATCCGCTTAGCGTGCGAGGAGACAAAGGGCAGGACCAGGCGGTGCGGATACCGACCACGACAGGATCCCTTCGTAAACAGACACACGTTGTCAGATCTCTACGGGTTCTATCCTCACTCTCGATGGAGGAGTGCAAGCTACGCCTGCTGGGGAGATCCACTGTGGGCTACCTGACCTCGAAGAGAACTTCACTCTCCAGAAACAACTCGATCTCCGGCGATTTGACGGGCCACAAGTTGCGCATTGATCTGGACTCGCCAGAGCAGTGTCACAGCCTGATCGGAGAGATGTCTCCCAATGGCGTCGGCGCTCAAACCGATCTCGCACTCACTTTCGACACAAAGCGGCCGGTGGTTGTCGTGGCAGAGTTCTGTTTCTGGGCGATCGCATTGGCCATCTTTTGACTGGCCATCTTCTCGATCGGAGATCGACTAACACTGGCGCGGATCCTTGGCGGGTATGTTGTATTCTGCACGGCGCTCCTGGCAATCATCTTAAAGGTCAGCGGGGACGAGGTTGCCGGGCAATACGCGAGCGCGCCAGATATTTCTGACGAGGTGCAGGTGCTGGCAAACCTCGTGCGTGCGACCAAAATCGACACGCTACCACCGGACTCCGATTTCCCGGCTCAGGTTGCCAGGGTTTCCCGAGGATCGGTGAGCTGGTTGTGAATCGTTTCCGGTTCGGACGACGGCAGCCAAACGAGGACTTCAGAATCGTCACGCCGCTGACAATCGAGGAATGCCGTCGACGGCTGGCGGGCCGGGAGAAGCCTGGGCGCATGTACAACCACTTTGCGCGGCCACTCGGCCTGGACGGAATGGTCGGATCGAATTTCCTGACAGTCGAGCTTGATCGCACCCGTCTCGCAGGAACTTTAGAACGCCACGACAACGCAACCCATCTGCTTCTCTGGCAAGATCGGTGCCGCGCCTGGTGGGTGGAGAATGTGCTGGCGCACATCATCTTCGCCAGTGTTCTGGCGATCATTCTCTGGGCAGTTTTCGGTTTCGATCTTTCGGCGATGGTCTTCCTCGTGGCGGTCTTCGCTCTTTCCCGCTTGCTCGCCTGGAGACGCTACCGGCAGTTTGACAATACTTCGCTCAACGCTGCCGAAGCCGCTCGAATCATCGCCCATCTTGTCCGGGCAACTTCACTGGCGGCATCCCAGTCAGAGTACGACCGCAACGACAGTGGAACTGGGCCGGTGGAAGGTCGATCGTAACCATCATTCGAGGGTTCCAAGATCTGTTATGCTCCGTCCGAACCGGTCAAAAACGAAGGGTGAAACATCATGGGGGATCTCACGAGAGCTATGGATCAAGCCGCGCTGCTGATCATCGACGTCCAGAAAGGGATGGACGATCCCGCCCGGCGACCGCGGAACAACCCCGATGCCGAGCAGAACATCGCCCGGCTGCTCGACGAATGGCGTGCGGCAGGTAAACTGGTCGTCCATGTCCAGCACGACAGCCTCAATCCGGACTCGGTCTTTGTTGCCGGGAAGCCTGGCTTCCCGATCAAGAACCTCGTTGCACCGCTGCCCGGGGAGCCGTGGATCATCAAGCACCACCACAGCGCTTTCATCGGGACCGATCTTGAGGATCTGTTGAGGGAAGCCGGGATCAGCACCGTGGTTGTCACCGGCCTGGTCGCCAATCACTGCGTCGAAACGACGGCCCGCATGGCGAATAACCTCGGCTTCGATGTCTATCTGCCACGCGACGCAACAGCGTCCTGGGACAATGTCGGGCCGGACGGAACCTATTTCAAGGCCGAAGACATCTACCAGATCACGCTGATGAACCTGCACACCGAGTTCGCTACGATCACTACGACCGGAGAAGTGATGCAGGCGATCAAGCAGCCGGCATCAGCGGCCACTGGCTGAAACGGAAACAGCGGGAGGCCGATTAGAGGATCCCGCTGGTCGCGAGCTGGCGGGAAACCCACATCATCTCGTTGCCCTGCTTGTCAAGATCGGGCGTGCCGGTGAAGGCGACGACGAGGTCGCGCGCTGGCGAGATGTACAGCCCCTGGCCGCCGTAGCCACCTTTGTAGAAATCTCCGTCATCGGTGACGAAATCCCACTGCCAGCTGTTGTGACGGGGCCGTTCACCGCGCAGGTTCTGGATGATCCCTTTGCCCGTCGATGCGCCTTCGAAGATTTCCGGCCGGCCCAGTTGCTGGATCTCACGGAGCTGACGAGCGCTGATGATCGGGTCGGAGGAGACGAGATCCCAGCTCGGGGTGAACAGCATTCCCAGACGGGCAACATCCCGCACCGTTGCCGAGATGCCTCCGTGGCTGGCTGGAGCGCCTGCCCTTGAGGTCGAAACGAGGGCGTCCGACTCAGCGCCGATCTTGCTCCAAATCATCTCGGCAACGATCTCATTGAAGAGTCTTCCAGTCATCCTCTCGGCAAGCCAACTGAGAACGAACGTATTCAGCGACGTGTACTCGAAGGCTTCGCCCGGCGCGCGACGCCGCTGCAACGTGGCGACGTACTCGTAGGTCGAATCCACCGTGCGGTCAGTCTCGGCCAGCCAGCCGAGACTGGCTTCGTACTGGTAATAGCTGGTCGCAGGGTCGGAGTACGCTCCCGGCTCATCCGACTCCAGGCAGTCGATCCCCGACGCCATGTCGAGGATGTCACGAATGGTGACACCCTCCCATCCGGAGCCGCTCAATTCCGGGAGATATGTTTCGATCGCCGCGCCACTGTCGATTTGCCCGCCATCTTCGAGGATGCCGATGATCGTCGACACGAAGATCTTGGAAACCGACATCAGCAGATGCTTGTCGAACGATCGCATCCCTGGGTAGCGCTCGTAGATGACCTTGCCGCGCTGTACGATGACGACGCCGTTGACCGGCGCTTTCTCGACGTAGCTTTCGAGGTCGATTCGCCCGAGCTTCGTCTCCAAACCATAGCTCCGCACATCATCCCGGTCGTCCGCAACAAGTTCGGAGATCGGACCAGCGCGATGGATCAACGCCTGGGTGAAGAACTCGGACATGTGGAGGAATGTATAGTGCATGATTTCGCCGCCATCGGACCAGTCACGCAGCGAGAATTCAGCGTGGTTCTTGAAGGATCGCTCGGCGCCATAGGCACTTGGATACATCGGGCTCAATTCCCCGTTTCATACTCCGGATCGACGGTCGCGGAGTCAGAATACAAGATCGAGCCCTGCCATGCCGGCACCTGGGCGTGTATGAGTCGACGACGCTCGACAGACTGCTTCAGGCCGCCTCGAGAGTCTCTTCCAGCTCGTAAAGGCCGCGAAACTGCTCGCGAGCGCGGAAGAGCAGCGACTTCACCGCAGATTCTGTGCGCCCCATCGCTCCCGCCACTTCGCGGACGGAGAGCCCCAGGTTTTCGTGGAGGAGCAGCGCCAACCGGTACTGTGGCGACATCCCGTCAAGTACACGTTGAATGCGCTGGCTTCGTTCCCGCGCGATTGCCTGGACCTCGGGAAGTTCGCTCTCTGGCGATGGATCTGGCGAAGTTGCAAGGTATGCGTCCCAATCCACCCATACTCGCCGCCCGCGCCGGCGAAGCTCGTCGATGCACTTGTTGGTGGCAATGCGAAAGAGCCAGGCGGTGAGATACGAATCGTGGGATCGTCCGTGCTTGCAGTCTGTCTCCAGCTGGCCGATATGTTGATAGGCGCTGATGAACGTCTCCTGGGTAACATCGAACGCATCGTCCACATTACCCATCATCCGATAGGCAAGCCCGAAGATCCGGCCCCGAAAAGCTTCATAGATCGCCTCAAATTCACCTTCCACAGCCATCGATCTCGCTTTGAGTCGGCCGAGACCAGTTTCCGATTCTGTCGCCGTTGCCGCGCTCATAGTGTCGTTCCCTTGTTCCCGCTATCCTCATCTCCGTCAACGGTTGGACCGCTGACGTCGAGGTTTCTTACAGGTTGTATCGATGAAGCATTCGAACCCGAACCGCCTTGCTCACTATAGGTGAGTAGAGATGCATCAGGCATCGGGAGACTTACCGATTTTCGACTACGTAGATGGGTTCCAGACCGCGAACATCGGCGGCAACTGGCAAACGGTTCAGGTGTTCTATCTCTCTATCTCAGGGAAGGGGACTGACATTGGACGGCGCGATCCCGTCAATCACGAATGAGGAGAGCATCCGTGCATGGTCCAGAGTCACACGATCCGAAGGAGAACGGCGCGGTAGTTGAACGGATCAAAGAGCCACGACTGGCTTCCGGGGTTGCTGAAACCCATCCGGAACGGGCCTCGGCCCGCTGGTTGCCGGCATTTATCTAGATCAGGGCTCGTGCCATCAAAAGCTCCCAACTTGGCGTAGCCGGAAACTCCCACTTGCCACCACAGCACTGTACGTATATAGTGTACGTACACCTTTGTTCTTGACGGGGATGGCCGGGCTGCTGTGACAATAGGACAAGTCTTGACCACCCGTGCTGACGTCGATACACTAGATCTTGCGTCGTCGCAGCACACCCCACACAAGATATGGTGGCTGTAGATCTAATGTTCTGATTTCTGGTATACTTAGACGTTTCACCGTCCAGTGGCGAGGATAGGCGGCGAGTGAAGCGGCTTCGGAATTGTGCCGGAGATCATCGCTAGTCGTTATTCCGGAGAACTGACGGCCCCGCGCAGGCGAGTCGACGGGTCCGCATCCCGGTAGTGAAGGATCGAGGAAATGGCAACCGATCCCATCAACCTGGAGCAGGACAGCTTCCAGAATCGGTCCGCGGCCGTCCGGCCCGGCGCACACGAGAGCGTTCGCGAAGGACTGAAGGTCACGCGACGCTACACGACCGAGGGGCAAGACCCTTACGACACCATCGAATGGGCGAGCCGCACCTCGCGGATCACCAATCCGGATGGCTCGGTCGTCTTCGAGATGAAGGACGCCGAGGTCCCGGCCACCTGGTCCCAGGTCGCGACCGACATCATGGTCTCGAAGTATTTCCGCAAAGCCGGTGTGCCCCAGGTCGACGACGACGGCAACCCAATCCTCGACGAGGACGGGCAGCCAGTTCTCGGTCCGGAGCGCTCGGCCAAGCAGGTGATCTCACCGGCTCGCCGGCACCTGGCGTCACTGGGGCGAGCAGCACGACTATTTCGCCTCCGAAGAGGACGCCCAAGCGTTCTACGACGAACTGACCTACATGCTGGTCCACCAGATGGCCGCGCCGAATTCGCCGCAGTGGTTCAACACCGGTCTCAACTGGGCCTATGGCATCACCGGCCCGACCCAGGGTCACTACTACGTCGATCCCGAAACCGGCGAGGTGATGCAGTCCGACGATGCCTACACCCATCCGCCGCCGCACGCCTGCTTCATCCAGTCGGTCGAGGACGACCTCGTCGGCGATGGCGGCATCATGGATCTCTGACGCGCGAGGCCCGCGTCTTCAAATATGGCTCCGGCACCGGCACCAACTTCTCCCGCATCCGCGGCGAAGGCGAACCGCTCTCCGGTGGTGGCACTTCGTCGGGTCTGATGAGCTTCCTGAAGGTGGGCGACCGCGCAGCCGGCGCGATCAAGAGCGGTGGCACGACCCGCCGGGCCGCCAAGATGGTCTTCGTCGATATCGACCATCCGGACATCGAGGAGTTCGTCACCTGGAAAGCGGACGAAGAGAAGAAGGTCGCGGCGCTGATCGCTGCCGGCTATTCGGCCGATTTCAATGGCGAGGCCTACCCGACCGTCTCCGGCCAGAACGCCAACAACTCGGTCCGGATCACCAACGACTTCTTCGACGCCGTGCTCAACGACGAGGACTGGAATCTGATCCGCCGGACCGACGGCTCGGTCCACCAAACGATCAAGGCCCGCGAGCTCTGGGACGCAGATCGCCGACGCCGCCTGGACATGCGCCGATCCCGGTCTCCAGTACGACACGACGATCAACGAGTGGCACACCTGCCCGGAGTCGGGTCGGATCAACGCCAGCAACCCCTGCACCGAGTACATGTTCCTCGACAACACCGCCTGCAATCTCGCCACTCTCAACCTGATGACCTTCGTCGATTCGAGAACCGGAGTTCGACCTCGAGAGGCTTCAAGCACGCCATTCGCCTCTGGACGATGGTGCTCGAGATCAGCGTGCTGATGGCGCAGTTCCCGAGCGAGGAGATCGCCCGGCTCACCTATAACTTCCGCACGCTCGGTCTCGGCTACGCCAACCTCGGCACCGTGCTGATGCCATGGGCCTGCCCTACGACTCCGACGAGGCCCGCGCCATCTCGCCGCGATGACCGCGATCCTGACCGGCGAGAGCTACGCGACTTCCGCGGAGATGGCTCGCGAGTTCGGTCCATTCCGGGCTACGCCGAGAACGCCGCCCATATGCTCCGGGTCATCCGCAACCATCGCCGCGCGGCCTACAACGCCCCGCGAGGAGTACGAAGGCCTCTCCGTCTCCCGCCGGGCATCGATGCCCGCGACTGCCCGGCGGATCTGCTGGCGGCCGCCCGCGAAACCTGGGACCGCGCGCTCGAGCTGGGCGAAGCAGTACGGCTATCGCAACGCCCAGACGACGCTGCTCGCGCCGACCGGCACGATCGGTCTGCTGATGGATTGCGACACGACCGGCGTCGAGCCGGACTTCGCGCTGGTGAAATTCAAGAAGCTGGCCGGCGGCGGCTATTTCAAGATCGCCAACCAGTCGATTGCTCCGGCGCTGCGCAACCTCGGCTACAGCGACGAGCAGGTCGAGGAGATTCTGCACCTACGTCCTCGGCACGCTGACGCTCGATGGCGCGCCGCACATCAATCGCGAGTCGCTGAAAGAACGCGGGTTGAACGATGACGACATCGACAAGATCAACCAGTCGCTGCCGGCGTCTTCGAGCTGCCCTTCGCCTTCAACTCCTGGACGCTCGGCGAAGACGCCCTGCGCCGGCTGGGTTTGACCGAGAAGGACTGGAACGCAGCCCGGCTTCGATCTCCTGCGCTCGATCGGCTTCACCGCCAGCAGATCGACGAAGCCAACGAGGACATCTGCGGCACGCAGACGGTCGAGGGCGCGCCACACCTCAAGGACGAGCATCTGCCCGTCTTCGACTCCGCCAATCGCTGCGGCAAGAAAGGCACGCGCTTCATCCACTACATCGGCCACGTCAAGATGATGGCGGCCGCCCAGCCTTTCCTCTCCGGCGCGATCTCCAAGACGATCAACATGCCGAACGAAGCGACGATCGAAGACATCAGGACGCCTACATGGCCGGTTGGGACTGGCGCTCAAAGCGATGGCGCTCTATCGCGACGGTTCGAAGCTCAGCCAGCCGCTCTCCTCCAAGTCCGACGCCAAGGAGGAAGAGGAAGAAGTCGAAGAGAGCAGTGGCCGAAGCTGCCGCGGCAGCGAGAACAAGCCAGCGGCCCTGCTGACGACCAACGTCGACGGCTTCCGCGCCGAGTCCGGCGCCCCGCTTGCCGGCCCGCCGCCGCGGGTTCACCCAGGAAGCACGGGTCGCCGGCCACAAGGTCTACCTGCGCACCGGTGAGTACGACGACGGCACACTCGGCGAGATCTTCATCGACATGCACAAGGAAGGCGCGACTATCCGTTCGATGATCAACTGCTTCGCGATCGCCGTCTCGAAGGGTCTGCAGTACGGCGTGCCGCTGGACGAGTTCGTCGACACCTTCACCTTCACCCGCTTCGAGCCGCAGGGCATGGTCGAGGGCCATCCGAACATCAAGATGTCGACCTCGATCATCGACTATGTCTTCCGGGTGCTCGGTCACGAGTACCTCGGCCGGACGATCTGGTCCAGGTGCCGGACGAGCAGCACGAACCGATCTCCCCGCCGCAGCCGCCGGTGATCGAGGCGAAGCCGGCAGCCAGCTACGGAACGGCAATGGCCACAGTCACGGCAATGGCAGCGGGGCCGCGAAGCGTGCGCCGCGAGGGCGAAATGGAAGTCGTGGCCGTCGCCCGTCTGGAGCCACCCAAGTCCAAGGTCCAGACGACGACGCTCAGCATCGATGCCAGCGAGCATTTCGAAGTGAGCTAAGCGCTCGGCATCCGCCTCGAGCGGCATCGAAGCCCAGCTCAGCGCGATGATGGGTGATGCCCCGATGTGCGATGTCTGCGGCCACATCACCATCCGCAACGGCGCCTGCTACAAGTGCCTCAACTGCGGCAACAGCCTCGGCTGTTCGTAGGCCGTTAGGGTATCCACGCTAGCCCATGTGACGCCCCGGGAGTCTTCCCGGGGCGTTTGTCGTGCCTGCTCATCGTTTTGGGATGTCGCCGCGCTTGCAGCAGCCGGCGATATCGGCTCAGGACTTGACGCCAACCTAAATATGTAGGTATCTTACATATTAGTGACGATCATGGGTACGCCCTATTCCACAGAAGGAGGTTTCGGGTATGAGCGCAGACACCCCCGCGATTCCGGGCTATCGGTATGGAGACCCCTCCCTACCCGCAGCGATGTTGTCAGCGGCAGAGTTCGAGCAGCTGAAAGCCGCGATGCTGTTTGGTGAGGATGATTTCGTCGCGCTACAGGAAGCAGGCGAGATTCTTGTGCCGCAAACAG
Source organism: uncultured Chloroflexia bacterium (assembly GCA_963709995.1). Classification (GTDB taxonomy): domain Bacteria; phylum Chloroflexota; class Chloroflexia; order Thermomicrobiales; family CFX8; genus JAUIIK01. Next base: position 302,435 of record CAVPYN010000017.1, read on the forward strand.
ATGACATATTGGATGTCTGGTATGGCTTCGTCGGTTCCAACGACTTCCTGTTGAACTACTTCTCGCGGCCGGATGGCCCGAGCGCCGGGTACCTGGAGCGGGTACGAGCGCGCTTCGGCCAGTGGATCGCCGATACCTGCCGTGCAGACTACGACGACGCCTGGCTCGCGTATCAGGATGAGATCGGCCGGCGCCACTACGCCGCCAAGAACGAAGCTGATAGCGAAGCCGCCTCCGGGACTCCGGCGATCATCCACTTCCGATACGTCAATGCCTTGATCTATCCGATCTACGCGACTGTCCGCCCGTTCCTCGAAAATGGCAGCAACGACCCGGCAAAGGTCGAGCGCATGCACCAGGCCTGGCTCAAATCGGTCTTGTTGCAAGTAACGCTCTGGGCACGCCCTTATACTCTGGATGGTGCCTGGTAGCTCGTAGCATCCAAGAACTACCGGTGTGATTGACGTAAGCGACGGAGAGGAGCACTGCATCGATGGACCGACTGACGATGGCGTTGCTCCGAATCGGCCAGGCTACGCGCGTGGTCGGGTTGCAGGAGGCGCGTGAGGTCGGACTTACGCCGGTCCAGGCGCAGACACTCCTCTTCGTCAAGAACACCAAGAGCTTCGCTACCACGATTGGCCAGCTGGCGGCTCACCTCGGCGCGACGCACGTCAGCGCCGTCGGGGTGGTTAGCGGGCTCGTCGATCGTGGGCTGCTGGTTCGGGAGACCGCGGCGCACGATCGACGGGTGACGCTCCTCCGGTTGACGCCGAAGGGGGAAGCCGCTGCATTGAGGCTCGCACGCTGGGGGCATCTCCTCAGCGATGCGCTCTCCGATCTCACGGATGAAGAACGCGCGGCCCTTGAGCGGGGGCTCGGCGGAATCGTCTGGAGCCTGCGAGCCGCTGGCCACCTGAGCGTTGCCGAGCCCTGCCGGGGATGCATCCACTTCAAGGAATCCGCAGCCCCGGACAGCAAAGAACCGCATTATTGCGAGCTGATCGAAATCTTTCTCTCTGAAGGAGAGGCCCTGAAGGACTGTCCCGACCACACACACCCGGGACATGTCAGCGAAGAGGTTTCGATCCTCGATTGATGCGACCATCTGGAGTTGAGCTACTCGGCCATCTCGCCCCCAGCGACATCGACGCCCAACCCAGTGTAATGTATGCAGCAAGGGCCTCGGCTGTTCCCTAAGTTTCACGTGCGTAAGTGGAGCGTGCACCCGGTCGATGATCGGGTTCTGTCTGGTCTTCAGCGCAAAGCCTTGAAGCTGTCTCTGGGTGCTCGCGAGTCTATCTGGCTTCACAGATGGCCTCCGCGAGCGAGCGCAGCGAGGAAATGTGCTGCTCATTACACCGGATGACCTCTATGCGCTGGGCGACGGGCTTGAACCTGTCTGAGCAGTGTGAATCACCGACCCGCTGCCAGCCGCGCCTGTCTCCTTGCGTCAGTGAGTATTGCCGCGATCGCGGCCTTCTGGCCGCTGCCAGCCACATCAACCAACGAGCGCAGAGCTTTGTCCAGATCATCAAGATCACGAATCGAGTTTGATGCGTGGAGCCTCGACCTACAGGTGGCATAAAAGCGCTCATACTCTCGATTGAGGAAGACGATGAAGTCGCCATCGCCCCTCAACACCTTCTTGATCCCGATGAACGACATGCAGATCAGGAAGTCGATGCGTTCGCGTCGGTCCTCGGTGACTAGGGCGTCCTTGTCGAGCGTCCACGGGCCACGCGGAAGCGCCTGGCTACCCGAGAGATGACGGGCTTCCGGGAGGATGACGCTCGTCGACTCCGACGCAAGATAGTAGTCACACTGAATCAGGACGTCGCCGATGCAGTGGATGACCATCGTGTAGGAACCACCGAGAGGTCGGTTGCGCGGAGCTTCGTGGTGAATGAGGATATCGGCGATACTGCCGAAGATCTCGAAACGGCGTGCGACCAGGGCGTGAATCTTGTCGTCGGGGACTGTGATCCAGAGATCGATGTCGCTCAGGTGGTCGCCGTCTCTACGCGCCAGCGAGCCGAAGAGATGTATGGCAGTCGCAGATTCGGCCTGAAACTGGCGGACGGCACGGTTCAGAAGTTCGTCCCGTTCTGCGATCACGATAGTGCTTTCCAACGTTGTTCATGTCAGCTAGGCATTCGCAGCTTAGACCACTTGGACGACGGACTCCCGCACCGCCAGATAGCGACGGACGAAGAGCATGGCGATGGCGAGGGGGATGATGCCGGCCATCGCGGCCAGGAGCGGAAGGGCCGGATCGACGACGTACAGAGCGCCGGCGATGAAGGGGGCGACCGCGTAACCGCCGCCGCCGAGCACTTCCAGGAACGCGAAGGCGCGCGATCGCAAGCGTCCTGGCGTCACCTCGCTGATCGCAGCGTAGATAAGGCTCCAGGAGACGAGGTAGCCGCCGCGGAAGAGGAACGCCAGCCCGAAGATCCAGAGGCTCCCGCCGAAGTAGAACAACAAGAACGCGACCGGGCACAGCAGCGTCGAAAGCAGCAGCGCGTTCCAGGGCCTGGACAGCACCTTAATGCGCGCTATCGCAACGCCGAGGATCACGCTGCCGAGCGCGAAGACCGAGCCGAATTGGCCGATGGCGCGGATGCCGACCCCATGCACGTCCTGTAAGTAGTTGGGCACGAGTGTAAATCCGGTCGTCAAGACGAGCAGCAGGGCCATGAAGATGCCGCAAACAATGAGAATCGGCCGGTAGGAGAGCACTTCGCGGTAGCCCCCGCTCCTCTCGTCGGTAGCGGATAGCTCGACCGGCCGCAAGCGCGTGAAGAACAGCACCGAGACGGCCCCCGCGGCGGCGGCAGCGAAAAAGATCGCCCGCAGCGCAACTCCGTCAGCAAGCGGGCCGGCCAGCAGCGGCGAGATGATCAACGCAGCGCTGGGTCCAACGGTATAGATCAAGGTGAAGGCGCGCGTGCGCGTCGCGTCGTCGGAGGAGTCGGCAATCGCCTTCGAGATGACCGGAAACGAAACGTTCCCGATCGACATGATCAGAATAGCTGGCAGCAGTTGCCACCACTCCTGTGCAAGGCCATACAACACGAGCCCGAGCACGGTCATGCTGCGCCCACCAACAATCAACGTGCGCATCGGAATGCGGTCGGCGATCCAGCCGGCGGGCGCGAGGAAGAGAAGACGCACCAGCCCCTGGATGCCGATGACGACGCCGACCAGGCCCGGCGACGCGCCGAGCGACTCGATGTAAAGGGGGTTGAGCGTCTGGTAGAAGCCGACCGACAGCTCATTGAAGAGCATCGCCCAGAAGATGACGGTGTTGGTATGAGCCAGTCCGAGACCGGGCCTGTGCAGGCGCCGCTCGCTGATGGGACGCCTGGCCACCCTGCGGCGTCGACTTGTTTTTTCGGACTCTGCCACGCTCACCCCACATCGGGCAAACAAAAGGGTCGCGCCAGGAGTGGCGCGGTGAACTGTAGCAAGTACGAACCTACTGATGGACGATTTCCACGGAGCCAGGAGCGTCCTCTGATACGCTGAAGAGGCTTCCGGCAATAGCCGGAAGCCTCTTGAACAATCACCCACCTGTGCGTGGTAAGCAGGGCTCGGATCAGGCTGCGGAAGGCGGGAGCATCTCGATGCCGTATTTGACACATGCAGCCATGACCCGGTCGAAGCCTGGCGGGCCATCCGGAGCGCCAGGGTTGAGTGGGTCATCAACAGGGACACCGGCTTCGGCGAAGAAATGCTCGTGGACGCCGCCAGGCATCGTCATCACAAGTGTCCGGCCGGCCGTCTCGCCGATGATCCGAAATCCATGCGGGGTGCCGCGGATAATCCGCGCATAATCACCCGGGCCAAGCCGGTGTTCCTCGTTACCGATCTTGAAGATGTACTGCCCTTCGAGCACGTAGAACGTTTCGTCGTCGTTGTGTTCGATGTGCGGCGGCACGCCAGTTCCCGGTGGTGTGCGGACTTCGAACATCGCGTACGCGCCACCGGTGTCTTCGCCAGTCGCGATGAACGTCACAATGTCGCTAATCACCCGGTAGCTCTTGCCGGCGTTGGCCTTGACTGTTCCGGGTAGAACCTGCTGCTGGAGCACCATTTCAACCTCCTTTGGTTGATAATAAGACCGTTGTCTCACCATGAGACTATGGTATCATAAAGCTATGAAAACCAGCTGTCAAGAGGGTCGTATCAACCAAAAGCGAAGAACCCGGGCAACGCTCCTCGCGGCGGCCACAACGCTGGTCGAAGCCGGCGAAGTGCCGACGATCCCGGAGGTGGCCGACGCCGCTGGCATCTCGCGCGCAACGGCATACCGCTACTTCTCCAATCAGGAAGCGATGCTGCTCGAAGCGATGCTCGAACGAGCCATGCCGGAGATCGACCAGATTGTCCGCGGTTGGAACGAGTCCGACGGCGCTGTGGCGCGTCTCGATCAGCTAGTCCGGACCATCCTGGAAGTCGTCATCGAATATGACGCCAGCTTTCGAGCGATGTTGCGCGCCTCGCTCGATCCCGACGCCACCCGGGATCGTATCCGCAGGGGCGGCCGGATTCACTGGCTTGAACAGGCGTTGCATCCGGTCCGCGCCCAGTTCACAACTGGGGAGTTTGACCGGCTGCTCAATGCTCTGACACCGTATGCTGGGATCGAAGCCGTGATCGTCCTTTGCGACATCGCCAGCCTCACGCCGCAACAAGCCGTCGAAACCGCGTGCTGGGCGAGCACAACACTGTTGCAGTCGGCGTTATCGGGTATCGGGGATCGGTCTGCGTGATGAGAACGTCAGAAGACCGAACAACGCAAAAGACCAGTCTGTCCCTGGATTAGCCAGCGTGCAACAGATCAGCGAGTTGTTCGGCATGATTCCATTCATGCATCGCGTGAAGCAACAGCAAGCCACGAACTCCAAGATCGCCGAGGGCGCCGACAGGTGTTCGAGCGTCGTCCGAGATTCCCACGGCCGCCAACAGCGCCAGGGCAAGCTCGCGATCGGCGCGTTCGAGTAGTTCGTGTGTCGCCGGGCGTTCCAGCACCTGCGAGACAGGCCGGTCCTCCGGATCTCCCTGGGGATCATCTCCGGCAAGCCTGGCAAGCGCGAATTGTAGCCAGAGCATCGCGTCGCAGATGTGGCTGACGATCTCACCGGCTGACCAGACCGGATCCCCCGCGGCGTTGGGCGGTTGTGGATCAAAAGCGCTAGCCGGCAGAGCATTGATGGCATCGCGCATCGACTGTCGCGCTTGCTGAATCGATCGAATCAGATCGTCCCTGGAGAACTCCGCCGCGGCACGCTCGATGACCAGTGAGTCGCTAGCCATGGCAGATTCCAATTCGCGCAATCGATACCGGGTTACTGGTGCCACTGCCCCTCCTGTCCCCTTCTCGCGCCAGATTCAGCCTAGTTGTTTCATAGATCGCGGCAAGATCCGGAGGTTGTTGAAAAACGCTGCATCCGACAACACCTGCAAGGTAGTGTCCATCAGCCGCCGCGCTGCACGGATCGCCTTATGCGGTTGGAGTGCGAGATCGTCGTGGCGTCCTTCTCAACCGTATATTCTCCGCGCTCGACTATGGCTTGTTCCAATGCAATCGGTTCTCTTGGCATCAGGGGGGCATCACGTTACTTGCGCTGTAACCACGTGCAGCACCCTGTTTGTGCGTATCAAGAGTCACCTGGATAGGATAGGCTGCATTCGCTGAACCAGACGCGGAAATGTATCGTACCCCCCATTGACGGCAGCTACTACCGGCACGGACAGGAGCATAACCGAATGGGCGAACTGATCGGGCTCGCGGCGAGGAACAACATCTTTCAGAGCGAAGCCGTTCTGGCGGCACTTGGCTCGACGGGGTCGTTCACCGATCATTTCTGGACCAATCAGCACACCTTCGACGTTCCGTACGCCAATGGCGCGACGCTCGGCGCGGTTGCGGACATCCAGCAACACTACACGGCAATCGAACACCTCACCGCTTCTCGTCCTCTGGAGGTCCCAACGTTTATCATGGACTCGTGGGCGGCACTCGATCTATCGGAACTGGGATATCGCGTTCGGCTATCCGACGGGTGGTTCGTCCGGGCAGGACCGCCTTTGCGAGGCGTTGACGACACGTGTTTCGAGGTTGAGACCATCACTACTTCTAAGGGAATCGCCGAATTTGAAGCCGCGAGCGCTATCGGGTTTGGAGGCGCCCCTCCCGACACATCCGGTCACACCTATCCCGCTGCGCTCCTATCCGACGAGCGCTTCACATTCTCTGGCCTCCGGGTGGACGGCATACTCGCGTCGGGCGTCTTCCTGTTTGAAGATCCAGCCTGTGTCGGAGTCTTCACCTTCTTCACCCTGCCTGCCTATCGTGGTCGAGGACTGGGGTCCAGTGTCTTGCGCCATGCCTTGTCTCATGCCCCGAACCTCCCGCTCGCAACCAACCCATCGTCGATGTCACGTGGCATCTTCGAACGGCTGAACTTCCAGGCCGCCGGAGAACGGCGTATCTGGGTTCGAAATCGTGGATGACACCGCTGCATAGATCGCGAAACTTCTGCTCTTACGCGAAGTTAGCCTAAGTAGCGACTTTGAATTCTTCATTGTGGCTGCATTATACTGTCCAGGAGATTCTTGAAAACCGAACCGCCAGTTGGAGGAACCATGCCTCGACGTCTTCCAGTCGCGTCCCCACCGCCGCTCCCTGAGCGATCGGGACGTGGTAAACCGTTGCTCGATCTTGAGATTTCCGTGGTCACCCCGCTATTCGGCGGGAGCCCAACCGCCGGTGTCGTCGATCCGGAACGTCCTATCACCGGCCAAACGGTTCGTGGCCACCTGCGTTTCTGGTGGCGGGCCTGTAATGCGTCGCGCTTCACGACAGCGGAGGAGATGTTTGCGAATGAAGCCAGACTTTGGGGCTCGGTCGGCGGCAGTGAAGAGCCAGTTCCTTCAAGTTTGAACGTGCGAGTGCGACTCTTGGATTCCGGCAGACACGTAAATCTCCGAGAAAAGGACAATCGAAGTCGCCCAGTATGGCGTCGGGGATATCCCAGCTATGCTCTGTTTCCGTTCCAAGAGTCAAACGATAAACCGGTCGCGGACGCGTGTCTCACTGGAGTCCGCTTTCAGCTCACGGTATCGGCAGCCATGCATATCACGTCGGACCAGGCTAGCGGCCTGGTGAAGGAGATTGAATCCGCCGTCTGGGCATGGATCACCTTTGGCGGCATAGGTGCGCGTACGCGGCGAGGCTGCGGCAGCTTGTGGTGTACGGACGCTAACTTCCAGCCACCGTCTGACACGCGAAGAATCGCGTCATGGTTACAGGACAGGGCCGGACGACACGTCGCAGGAGGCTCCGGTAGTGGTCTCCAGCCTTCGCTCTCAGGCGCCCGGTTCGTCGTCGATGAGCAGACAGGCGGCCACATTGAAGCCTGGCAGGAGACCGTCTGTGTCATGGCCGATCTACGGCAAAAAACCGGATTTGCTCGAAACCCCGGACAGGGAAACCGTCCGGGCCGCAGCCGCTGGCCCGAACCGGACACCCTGCGCGACATTCTCAACATCGATGACCGCCGCCACAAACCGGAACATCCCGCGCGACCCTCATTTCCGCGCGCAGATCTTGGACTACCAATTGTCTTCCAACAGATGCAGGGCTCCCCTACTTTAGGGCCGTCTGAAGAGTCCACGCGCATGGCGTCTCCAGTTATTCTGAAACCCCTGGCAATCGCACAAGACCGGTCCGTGCCCCTTGTGCTGGTATTGAATGCTCCGCACGTTTGGGACAACGGCACCCCAGAGCTCATGCTCAAACAGGGCCAGCGTTCGCGGAAGATTGGCCGGGACATGCTCCAACTCGGCGACAGGAGCCGCGATGTTCACCCTCTTCACAACGAACGCTACAAGGTCACAAACGCAAGGGACGCAGTGCTCGCACTCGCGGCAAGCCTCTGGAAAACACGAGTGGAGGAACTTTGATGAGCTGTTTACTGGCCATCAGCATCGGGCCGGTGCAGGATTTCATCGCGGCGGCGCGCAAGACGCGCGATCTCTGGTACGGCTCAACACTGCTCAGCGAGGTCTCGCAACAGGTGGCCCGGCTGTTGCAAGTCGAGTATGGCGCTGTGCTGATCTTTCCTCATCCTGACGCCGTCGAAGCTACTGGAGATGAAAGCCCGGCGGTGGCGAACAAGATCCTGGCAATTCTTCCTCGCAGCGACCCATCGGGAATCGTGTCCGAGATCAAGAAGGCGGCTGTGGATCTCCTCGTACAGCAGTACGATGATTCGCTCGTAGGACTTGGCGACGCGCGGCCGTACATCGACGAAGAGATCGCGAGCCGCCAGGCAAAACACTTCATCGAGTTCTATAGCGCCTGGGTTCCCTACGACGGCTCGCCGGAGAGCTACCGGGAGGCGCGGTTGAACGTCGAGCGCCTGCTGGCGGGCCGCAAAGCGCTACGCGACTTCGGGAAAGCCGACGGGAAAGCCAACGTTCCCAAGAGCAGCCTCGATCCCAGCCGCGAATCCGTGTTCAAACTTGAGACGGACGACGCGAAGCAAACGCTCGGACGTCGTCTAAGCCTTGCTGGCCGCGCTTCCCACGAAAACGGCTCATTCACCCTGTCCGAGTTTCTCGACGGCGTTTCGCTGGTCAAACGACTCGGCGGAGCGGAAGCGGGACAGGCTCGTTACCCATCCGTCGTGCGGGTGGCCGCGGATCCCTACATTCGCTACCTGAAGTCATCAAAGCTCGAACAGCTACACCGCCTGAACGAGTTGGCGGAAGAAGCGGCGCGGCATGGATTCATCGAGCGGCTTTCCAAGACAGGTCTCCACACAGCGCCATACGTCGACTTCCCGTTCGACAGTCAGATCCTCTTCACCGATGACCCCGACATCCCCGACAGCGATGAAGATGGAAAGCGGATCAAGGATGAGATTCGCAATCTGGTTGGCGACCGTGCCCCTGCTTACTACGCCATTCTGGTGGCCGACGGCGACCGGATGGGGGCGCACCTGGGTACGATGCAATCGCCCAACGAGCACCAGGCGTTCTCACGGAAGCTGGCGAGCTTCGCCAGGGACGCCGGAGCCATCGTGCGCGAGCACCAGGGAGTGATCGTCTACAGCGGTGGGGATGATGTGCTGGTGTTCCTGCCGGTGGATACGGCGATCGATTGCGCTGGCCGTCTGCGAACCGCGTTTCGCGCTGCTTGCGGCGCAGACGTCACCCTTAGCGCTGGCATTTCCGTTGGCTTCTATCGAGAACCACTCTGGCTGGCGCTCGACCGGGCGCGAGCGGCAGAAGCGGCGGCGAAGGGGCCACGCAATGCCCTCGCGGTTGTCTGGCATACGCGGTCCAGCGGCTCGGACGGGCAACCGGTCGTCCTTCAATGGCGAGATGGTTCGGATGACCCGTTGCGGCAGTGGCAACTGTGGATCGATCGCTTCGCCACTGATGTGATTCCAACCGGCGCGGCGTATGAACTGCGCGCGCTCGCGGCTGAGCTTCGGCCGCTCTTCGAAACCAGATCTGACGCCGGTCTGGGAAATGATCTGGTCCGCCACGAGGTGCGCCGCATTCTCAAGCGAAAGCGTCTCGAAGGAGGAAACCGGTCGCTTTCAGACGAGATCATCGACGAGATTGGCCACCAGTGCTCCGATCCCGAATCTCTGGAGGGGCTTGTCAACCTGATGATCATGGCACGCCGGTTCGCGGCGGTACTCCGTCCCGCTGGAGTGGAGGTTGGCACCTCATGAGTGCGAACGCACATACGACAGTGCTACTCCAACCGAGAGATCCACTAATCGCCCGCGACGCCCGGCCGTTCGACCCGACGCCTGGCGCGCGAGCAACAACCCTTGCCTGGCCCTGGCCGCAAACGGTCGCCGGGGCGCTACGAACTCACGCTGGGAATGCGATCGATCTCGACTGGAGTGTTCACGAGAACCTGATCCGAATCCATGAGATGTCATTGAAAGGACCTTTACTCGTCGCCTGGCAGGACACTGAGCGCGCCTGGCAGCCCTACATACCGGCTCCGTCCGATGCCGTCGTCTACAGCGAGAATCCGGAGTTGCCGCCCGGCCAGCGCAATCTGAAGGTCATGCGTCTCTCTCCAAGATCGCTGGCCGGAGGCGAAGGAGTCGATCTGCCGTATCCCGGCGATCTCCAGCCGCTCGCGGTGGATCAGGATGTCAAACCGGAGCACGGGGTCGCTTTCTGGTCGATCGACGACGCGTGGCGCTGGCTGCTAAGCGCCGGTGACGAAGCCCCGCCGGTTCAATGGCTCGGACCGTTGCCGCAGGAAACGCGCATGCACGTCGCCCTTGACGAAGCGTCGGGCACGGCTAGTGAAGGAGCGCTCTTCGCAACGACCGGGCTGCGCTTCCCGGACAGCGCCACGACCGGGGATTATCCGGCAACGGCGATGCTGGCGCGGCTGTCTGGCCTTCCCGATGGGTGGGATCCGCGACCCGGCTTCGTGCCGCTCGGCGGGGAGAGACGGCTCACGGCAATTGAGCCGGTTCCGGACGGGCTCTGGCCCGCCGCGCCGGAGATGCCTGATGCCAATGTCCGGCGTTTGCGGTTGATGCTGGTCACGCCGGGGGTATTCGAGCGTGGCTGGCTGCCCGGCTGGCTGGACCGCCGGACGCTGGAGGGCGCGCCGCCATCCGCCCCGGGCCTAAAGCTCAAGCTCGTCTCGGCCGCGCTTGGGCGCAGGATGGCGATCAGCGGCTGGCGCTTGCGCGATGGCGAGCGCGGGCAGCGCCCGACGCGCTACGCGGCGCCGCCTGGCGCGGTCTACTTCTTCGATGTAGTCAACGGCCCCGTGACCGCCGAACAGTGGCGCGGCCTCTGGCTGGAATCAATCGCCGATCTTGGACTGGACCGCGACAACGGCTACGGCCTGGCGCTTCCAGGCATCTGGTAAAGGAGACAAGCATTCATGGACGCGATCAGGACGCTTTATCTGCACGCCCTGAGCGGATTGCACACCGGAACCGGACAGTCAGCAGGGATCATCGACCTGCCGGTTGCCCGGGAGGTTTCGACCAACTGGCCGTTTGTGCCCGGTTCGACGCTCAAAGGCGTCCTGCGGGACGCTTGTCAACCGGCTGAGGGGGAAGACCGGCACGCCTTCGACGCCGCTTTCGGCAAGGCGACCGTGGACGAGGCCGAAAGCGCTGGCTCACTCTGGTTTAGCGATGCCCGGCTGCTCTGTTTGCCGGTGCGCAGCCTCTACGGCACCGTCGCCTGGCTCAGCTGCCCGCTGGCGCTCCGGAGGTGGCAACGCGATCGGATGAACGACGACAGCCATCCGGGGCTGGCAATCCCAGCTATTGAGAGCGATGAGACGATGCTCGTCGCCAGCCCCGACGCCGCTATCGTCAACGGCGGCCGGGTGTTTCTGAAGGACCTCGACCTTCCAGCAAGCGCGAACGACGAGACCAGCGTGCTAGCCGCGATGATCGCCGGCGAGATCTTCGGCGACACCGAATGGGAAACCGAGTTCAGGACGCGTTTCGGGATCGTCTCGAACGATGTCTTTACCTTCCTGGCCGAAACCTGCACCGAGGTGACGGCGCGGGTGCGCCTCAACGAAGACACCAAGACGGTCGCGCGCGGGGCGCTCTGGTACGAAGAAGCCGTGCCCGCCGAAACGATCTTCGCTTGCCCGGTGGTCGCCGCGCCGCGCGCCGGCCAGCCTGGGTCTGAGGATCTGTACGCCGTCCTGGCTCAGGCGGGGGAGCAACCGGTTCAGATCGGCGGAAACGCAAGCGTCGGCCGCGGGCTGACCCGGCTGCGATTGACGGGACAGCCAGCATGAGCGGGATCAAAACGCGCCAGCAAGAGGATATGGCCCGCGCCCTGGCGCATGTTCGCCAGGTGCGGGATTCCGGCATCGCTTCCAGTTACGGGAATCTCTGCCTCAAAGTGCCGGTTCTGGTCCAGACCAACGGGCTCTGCCAGGCGCTGGCATTCCTGGAGGACAAGGGCAAAGGCAGCGCCAACGGACCGCACCAGACGGTGCTGAAGCACATCAGCGAGGTGCTTGGGATCGAGCGCGAGCGGCTGCTCGACACCGTCCAGGAAGCTCCGCTAATGGAGTACATCATGTACAGCCGCAGGATCATGGAAGCCTGGGTCTACTACAAACGCTTCAGCGTGTCCTTCCTTGATGCCGATCTCACCAGCGATGATGAGGAGGGATGATGGTCAACGCCATGCGAGCCAGCCTGGCCCGGTCGTTTCAAGGCGAACGCGCAAACGGCGCGGTCGAGCATGCGGGGGTATTGCTTGACTACTACCTGCGGGAGATCGGGAGCGGGGCAAAGCCACACCTGACGACGCTCTATGAACAGGCGTGCAGGACGCGTTCACCTCTACTGTATCGCCGGGCATTCGAGCGCTGGCAAGGGTTGCACGCACAGGACCGCGACCACACGGCGACGCGCGAGTTCCAGATTGAGGACCGGTTGCTGGTCGGGGCCGGCGGCGACAATGTACGCGAGACCGCCATCACCCTGCACCACAGCTATGGCGTCCCGATCATTCCCGGTTCGGCGCTCAAGGGCCTGGCGCGCGCCTACGCCCGCTGGTGGCTGGAAGACGACGCCGAGTTCCAGTCCGGTGATTATGTTGAGTTGATGAAGGTGATCTTCGGTGAACAGGATCTGGCAGGCTACGTCACCTGGCACGACGCCTGGTACATCCCCGCTTCCGCGCCGGACGACCGGCCGCTGGCCCTGGATGTCCTGACGCCGCACCACAAGGGATATTACACCGGCGGCTCTGGCGAGCGGGCCTGGCCCTCCGACTTCGACGACCCGACGCCGGTGCAGTTCCTCAGCGCGAGGGGGAGCTATCTGGTGGCAATCTCTGGTCCCACCCGCGAGTGGGCGGACCGGGCGATGGCGTTGTTGACCTATGCCGCGGCGGAGTGGGGAGTCGGCGGCAAGACCTCCAGCGGCTATGGACGAATGAGCGCAACGGTGGACGAAGGCGGGCGAGCGGGGCAAGGAGAACGCACCGTCGTCGTGACGGATCATCCATCCATCGTGCAGATCAGATCGCTCCGCCCTCAGGACATCAAGGGACAGATTACCAACCTTTACCAGCAGGCAATTCGCGAAGAAGAGCCGTTACGCAAGCAATCCCTCATCGCGATCTGGGAGAAGATTGAGAGCTATCCCGACACCCACGCCCGAAAGTGGCAACGCAGCAAAGCCTGGATACAGAATCTCAAAGATGAGTTAGGAATCGAAGAGAACGATGACTGAACAACCCCGCTCCTATCGCAAGGGCATGGTGATGACGGTCGGCACTGGCACCGCGGGTGGGCCGGACAGGCTTGCCGCAGCGTTGGCCTGGAGCATAGATCGAGCCAGGGTAAAGGTTGTGACATTCATCGTAACGCCGGAAAGCGACACCACGGCGCAGACGATCAGGGAAATCGTTGAGAACGACTACCCTGAAACCGCAGCCTGCCTGGAATGGAACACCGTCGGCCCGCTTACCAATATGGAAGATGCCAACAGTATCTTTGGGCACTGCAGGGAGGCGATTCGGGATCTTCTCGCGACCGGACTGGAACCGGCGGGCATTATCGTCAATTACACAAGCGGGACCAAGGCGATGAGCGCGGCAGCGGCACTCGCCGGGTCGGTACAGGGCTGCGAACTTCTCTATATCTCCGGAGAGCGAGAGGCTGGGATCGTCATTCCCGGCACTGAGCGATTCATTGACGCGCCGCCGGACGCATTTCAAGCGGTACGACAGCTGGAACTCGCGGCAGAAATGGTGTCCCGCATGCAATTCCAGGCGGGCATGTATCTCTGTGATCAACTCGACCCAACATCGCTATCCGAGCATGATGCGTTGTGGAAATCGAATCTGTCCCGGATTGCGCGCGCTTATGATTTCTGGGATAAGTTCGATCACTCAAAAGCAGCGCGATCTCTTCGATCAATCGACTGGAGTGGTGTAGAACTACGCCGCTTTATGGTTGAGGATTCGACCATTGAGACGCTCGCTAATCTCGGCGCCGCGGGAGATCGCCGCGCCAACTACACGATCGAGTTGCTGGCAGAT
>CAVPYN010000018.1:0-124615 GCA_963709995.1 uncultured Chloroflexia bacterium
CTCGATGGCCTCCACCACGCTTCGTAGATTTCGCAGTTGCAGTTGTTGAGACCTTCCCACATTCGCGTTAGTCACCGTCTCTGTCAGCAAGCGAGTGACTCGATCGATTTGCTGGGAATCGAGCCATCGCTCGGCCAAAAAGAATGCGCCGAATCGGTCGCCCGGCATCCACGATCGAGTCAGGGTGTTCTTCGAGGACTTGCAGTAACTCCGCGAAGACAATCGCTGCTTGAGCGAAATTTCGTTGCATCAGCAGTGCCGATCGATAATCCTCCATCGCTTGCAGCGACTCGGCGTGGGCGGGCCCCAGCATTGCGGGAAAAACGCGTGCGGCATGCTCCAGTCGGGGCATCGCCTCATCCAATCGACCAACCGACATGTAGCAAATGGCCAGGTTTTTTTGACTCAGCACCGCTGGTTGGGAATTGGCGTCGATCTGTGCAGCAAGCTGTTCAGCCACTTTCTCGTTCAAGGGAAGAGCCTTGTGAATTCGATCAAGCAAGAAGTAACCGCCTGCCAGATTATTCATGGTGTAGAGTGTGAGGTGGTGGCTTTCTCCCAGGACCCGTGTACATCGTTCTAGATTATCCTCCAAGATGGTAATGCCCTCGTCGAGTCGATGGAGCTTTAGATAGGCGTGGCCGAGGTTGTTTTGCACGGAGAGCACATCAAGATGATCAGGACCCAGTCGCTTGGCCAGTAGTTCTCGCGATCCAGAGATCAAAGGGATGGCTTCCTCGTATCTTCCTAGCCCCACCAAACACTGAGCGTAATTGTTGATCGAAGCGTGCGTCAGGTCGTGTTCATCGCCGTACTTCTGCCTCAAGTACTGGATGCATTCCTGGAACAGTGGGACCGCCTCCTTGAATCGCCCGAGTTCGCCGAAACAAGATGCCAATGTGTGTTTGGCAAACTGCACGTTTGGGTGGTCGGAGGGATATATCTCGAGCAATTGTGGATACACCTCCTCCAACATGTCGATCGCGTCCGTGAGTCGACCCGTGGTTCGGTAGCATTCGGCGGTATTGGCCTTCGCCATGAGGACCTCAGGATGGTCGGAACCGTGCATTGACGTTCGACGTTGAATCACTTCTTCAAAAAGCTTGGCAGCTTGGGCAAGATTGCCGCTCGCCTGCTCAATACTTGCAAACACGTTGAGCGAGGAAATCCGCTGTTCTTCGAGGACTGGATCCCCAGACGGTTGCAATGTCAGGGGATCGATCAGTTTGCGTGCTGCGTTGAGATCGCCTTCTTTAAGATGGGCATTGGCCAGCAGTCGCGTTGCCCGCACCGAGCCCGCACTGTCAGCGGGCATCCGATCCGCAACCAAACGACGGCTGGATTCAAGAGCGCCAATGGCTTGCTCGTACTCCCCCAGTCCCGTCAGCGAACTGCCGATCGCCTCCAGCAGCAGGGCCTTGGTGAGCGGTGAACCCTGGATGGTCTCATCCTGGTCGATGCGTTTCCGCGCTCGCTCCAGTACCTCCAGCGCGGTCATCTTGCTCGTGACTCCAGCCTTGTCTGGATTGACGTCGCGAAACGAGTCAACGAAGGCTTCCACAACCTTGCGGTTGCGGTCGGCCATGGCGGTGGCCGCTGCTCGCTGCTGCTGGGCCTCGAAATAACCCCACAGGCGGCTGACCACGCCGAACATGAGGGCAGCCGAGATCGCACCCACGACGACGACCGTCCGTTTGCGGCGTCGCAGGAACTTGGACCAGCGGTAGACGAACGATGGCGGGCGGGCCTGGACAGGTTCGTTCGAAAGGAATCGTCGGATGTCATCAGCGAGAGCGCTAGCCGTCTCGTATCGCCTGCCGCGGTCCTTTTCCAAGGCCTTCATGACGATCCAATCCAGATCGCCACTGAGCAGACGAATCAGACGACTTGGCTCGAGCCCACACCGCTTCGATACGGTCGTGGCATTGCGGCCCAGCGTACTCAGCTTCGTGCTCGGCTTAACCGGCTCTTGTTCGCAGATCACCCTCTTGATTTCTTCGAACGAGGCCCCGTCGCCCGCCATTTTTTTCACGTCGAAGGGTGTTGTTCCCGTGAGCAGTTCATACAGCAGCACCCCCAACGAATAAATGTCGCTGCGCGTATCGATATCCAATGCCGTTGACTCGGTCTGCTCTGGTGACATGTAGGCAGGTGTGCCAATGAACTGCCCCAACTCCGTGAATACGGTGTGCTCCGTTAGACGCTGATCTATCGCCTTGGCGATTCCAAAGTCGATCACTTTAGGCAGCGGTTGGTTTTCGACGTGTGCCACAAGGACATTGCTGGGCTTGATGTCTCGGTGAATAATCCCTTTCTGGTGAGCATGTTGCACGGCCGTGCAAACGTCCGCGAACAGTTCGAGCCGGTCGTTCAATGAGGTACTGTGCTGGTCACAGAATTCTGTAATCGGGATGCCCTTGACGAGCTCCATAACGAAGTAGGGGCGGCCGGTGTGTGTTGCCCCGGCGTCCAGCACCTTGGCAATGTTGGGGTGATCCATTAACGCCAGGGCCTGACGTTCGGCGGAAAACCGGGCGATGACCTGCTTGGTATCCATTCCCAGCTTGACGATCTTGAGGGCCACGCGTCGGCGAACCGGTTCCGTCTGTTCCGCCAGATAGACAGTGCCAAAACCGCCCTCACCCAACTGCTGCCGCAATTTGTAGCGATCCAGGACACTCCCCTCGAGCCCCTCCGCGGGCAGGTCCCGTGTGGCGGCCAGTGGCGAAGCAGACGGCTGCAGGCTGTCATTCGCCAGGACGTTTTCGATGATGGCACGGCACTTCGGGAATTGCTGGTGGTACTCGCTGGCCTTGACGACCTCGCCAGTGCGGCGGCGGTACTCGACCTCAATCTCCAGGAGGTGCTGAAAGAGGCTCCTCGGCACGGGGCGCTTCAAACTCAACAGCACACGGCGAATGGACGGCCGGTCACCGCGTCGCCATGCGGAATCAAACGCATCACAGACACCTTCGTACTTCTGCCCCCACGCAGCGGAGCGTCCAGCAGGCGGATTGGTACCAGAATGGGCATCGCCCATGATCGCTTTCCCCAGCTGTTGGCAGCTCGGACAAGTCTTTCAGCTTCGCCGGCAAAGATGACGGACTCGGCGTGACGGTCGGGATCACCGGTACCCACTGGACTGCCTACTAGCATAGCCGTCCAGGCTCGTTTCGCAAGCAAAACGGGGCCCCAAAAGGGGCCCCAAAAGGGGTCAGGTCTCTTTTCGCTGAAAAGAGACCTGACCCCTTTCTTACTCAACGACGTGATTCCGCCAGGGAAACCCGTCGATCGACATGCGGGGGTTCAGGTCATCTAGCCGGTACGATGGTGGGTGGCTATCGCCAAGATATGAGTCACGACGATCGACATGGCCAATGTCATCAGCAGTGGGAAAAGGCTCGGCTCAGGAATGACCAACAACCGTCGATTCGACGACGTTTCGACGACTTCACCGTTGAACAAGACATTCAGAACGTCGATCACCCATATTGGTGAAGAGCGTGGCGGGGGAAGCGGGAAGACCGTCCAGCAACCCTTGAAAGCCGAAAGACTGAGCCGTATCCGTCTCCAAGACGATGCCCACCAATGGGCCGCTGGTAAACTCCAATGCAAATCCCGCTCCACCGGCCTGCCAATCGCCCGAGTACGAAACTGGAAGGGTCGCCGGAGGCGAAACCGGGATCACTTGTGATCGTGTACGATGATGTTCGTGATCGTCCCGCTGTAATCGCTCGGTTCGTAGGGTACGAACGCGCACGAAACACATAGTCGCCGAAACCGGGTAGAGAACCGTAAAATGCCGTGTCGATGGTTGAATTGAAGACGATCGTATCGCCGACTTGCGTTTCTCGTACAAAGCCAAAGATTCCATCGCCGAAAAAATCCTGGAATGGGAATCTGCGGACCCGGATTAATACCGGTGCCAGCCAGCAAGACGATGTCTTGAATCGCTCGCGTGGGAAAGCTGGTGTTGCCGGCCTGAATCGGTTCGGCCGCGAGATTCAGCGGCGCTGCGAGAATGAAAAGGCAGGATGTCTTTAGTAGCCAAGCGTAGTGTCGATTCATTAGATGTACCCTCTGATGGAAAGAAGTAACGAACAAACCAGGAAGCAAGCCACATTCGCGGAACGGTCCTATCACTGTCCCAACGAATCATGAAACAACGCTTATCTTAAGCGCCGCGACTTTTGACCGGCAATCCATGTGGCCAGTAATCCGGCCACGAGTAAGACACTCGTCGCTGGCTCGGGAACGACGCGAGTGATCCGGACCACGCCGCCGGGAAGAATCACGCCGATTTGAGGATCGACCGCAGGATCGGGCAAATCTCCCTGCCGCACGAATACGGGGACTTCACTCGAGATTGTGCCGATGAATTCGCTGCCGACGGAGTAAGGCAGACTGTCGACGGTGCTCTCGAATTCGTACGGTGCCCCGCCATAGGCAAAGGTGCCGTCCGGAAAGACTTGGGCGAAGGCCCCTGCGGCGACACGGCGGGCGCTGATCAGGCTGGAAGGGTTGCCCGTGGCAAATCCTGGGTCGTTCGGGTCCTGTTGGATTTGGGTCAGACTTCCAAGAAAGGGACCGAGTTCAGGTGTTTGTTCAACTCCTGCGAGAATCTGAAAGGGAACGCCGGCGAGGTTTCCCGTGGCGGTAACGCTGACAATTTCGAAGTCAATCGTGTCGCCCACCTGCGGCTCCCAGACTTCGACGAACACGCCGTTGGTCTCGACTGGGACGTCTACCGGATCGGGCCCGGGGTTGAACGGAGTGCCCGGAAACAGTCGCGATATGAAGCCATTGAAGTACTCGTAGGTCGCTTCGCCGCCTGCAATCGGAGCCGCCTGGGCGTAAGAGGCGAGCAGCAGCACGAGCAGCACCACAAAGTGGCTTTCTTGGTTCAATTTCATTACGCATTTCTCCGGGGTAGATGAAGCGATTCTGATGTGCGAGGGATGCTCCGTTCGCCGGGCGGAAGCACCGTCCAATCTCCCGGCGGATAGGAAGCAACTCCGTGCAACCGGGCAGCAGGCTTTACCGCCAAAGAAAGCCAGGTCGACCCAAGCGGTTGCCACACAGGTTTTGGCGCAAATTTAACAACGGCTGTGCAAGCGAAATTGCGTTTTTTTCGATTTCACGAAAAATTCATCAACGTGCCGCCGTGTGCGACCGACTGCACAGACCGTGAGCTGCTTGTCTTGCTTCAGTTCGATGTTTTTTTCTCAGTTAACGACCCCGGCGACCTCGGCGAAACTCAATTTTTCCGCATGAAAGGGGCGACCAACATGAGTGACAAGTACGTGGACACCATTTTCTGATATTTTAAAAAGGACCCAAAAGGGGTCAGGTCTCTTATCGCTGAAAAGAGACCTGACCCCTTTCTTACTCCTTTCTTACTCCCCGCACCAGGTTCCTGCAGGGCGTTGTCTTACCGAACAGTTGTGGCCACACGCCGCGAGCGACTCAGCCATCGATCTCGGTGCCTCTGTGTCTCCGTGAGAAAAAAACCGGCGGGCAGAGTTAGTCCCGTCGTCACCCTGCAGACGTCGGCGGAGGCAGCTCACGGCCTCCTACGGCACAACCGCTCGTAATCCGCCGGCGTATTGACATTCTGCAGCGTCGCCAGATGTGGATCGACCGCACGAAGCGTCTCGACATCCACCTCGAGCGTGGCCGCCCGTTCAAACAGGAAGATGGGTCGCCGCCGCCCCGCGTGCAGCAGGTCGTCGATACGATCGACGACGTTACGATGATAAATGGCCGCTAACGGATGATGGAACGTCTCGTCGCGGGGCACGACAACCTCGAATTCGGCTCGCCGACGATACAACGCCTCCACAAACTCCGGCCGAACCAGGGGTGCATCGCAGCTCGTCACATAAGCGACCTCGACATCCGCCGTAAGCTGCCGCAGGCCGACACAGAATCCCCTCCAGCGGACCTTGGTCCGGACGGCGGTCGCGGGCCGTGATGGCGCCAGCGGGAAGCTCCGGCAGACTCTGTCCATCGGCGGCCACCACAATCACTGGCGACACGATCCGCTGCAACTGGCCGACAACGTGACTGAGTAACGTCCCCTCGCCCCAGGGGAGGTGTGCCTTGCAGCGGCCCATGCGGGTGCTCCGACCACCACAGACAACGATGCCGCCGCAACCCGGCAGACGGATCGATCGCGGTTCGTGCTCGAGGGGCATTGGAGAGCTCAAGACAGGACCGGCGGAGGCGAGTCGCCATGGCTGACAACAATTTCGTGCCAGCACGGCAGAACGAAATGGAACTTGGTACTCGCATTGGGTCAGCGAATCGAAAGTGAATCCCGCTTGCTCAGCCATTGATGCAGTGGAACAGGAACAACAGTCTCAACGGCAGTCGCCGGCTCGCACCCCTGGTTGTAGCGGGGCTGGGAGAGAGATGCCAGACGCCGTCCCCCGCGGTCCGAAACAGGGAATCACGCCCAGGAGCGGTTTTCCCCGCCACGTAACGAAACGTTCTTCTCTCGATCCGTTCACCGTAAGCCACTGGTCGCACGCGAATTGAGCCGCGAGGCAGGTTCTTCTTTGCAACGAACCGACATGATCGAGGCCTGACTAAGCCGTACCGTCCTCGGCCCGCGCGGCGATCTGACCCAGCATGCCGCGGAAGATGACCGCATGGATGGGATACAGGCTGTACCAATACAGCAACCCGGACAAACCGACCGGGTCGAAGATGGCCGTTTGCCGAATACTCGATCCGCCGGGCGTGGGCTCCACGTCGAACTCGAGCCAGGCGCGGCCGGGCACCTTCATCTCGGCGGACAACCGCAGTCGACGGTCGGGTTCGTATTCCTCGACCCGCCACCAGTCGAGGACTTCACCCACCTGCAGGTTCTCCGGATCACGACGCGCGCGGCGCTTGCCGATCCCGCCGCAAAGGAGGTCGATCCAGCCGCGAATCGTCCACAAAGAATCCGCGTAGTACCAACCCCGTTCTCCCCCAATGCGACGAATGGGCGTGAAGGCCTGGTGCGGAGGCACCGCGACCGCCACGGATCGCGAATCGACAATCCGACTGCCGAACTTGACACCCCCCCAACTCCGCACACCCCGTGAGGAAGAAAGTGCGTCGGACCAGCGCGTGTGCGCGAGGCTTTGATCCTCGTTGATAAATGCGCTCGATCGCTTCTGGCAGCCCGCGTGGCCTGACCGGGAATTCGTTGAGTGCCGCATGGTCCTTAACGACGGTCGGATTGCGCAGGCTATCGATCAGTTGACGCCCCACACGCGCGTAGACCGGGGTCACCAGCCCCAACCACAGGCTGGAGAGGCGGGGGGTGAGCACGGGGACCGAAATCAGCCATCGCCGCAAACCTCGCTGACGGGCATATTCGCGCATGATGTCGCCATAACTGACGGGTTCAGGGCCTCCGATTTCGAAGATGCGGCTTTCCGTGCCGGGCCATTCCAGGGCAGCCAGCAGGTATTCGAGCAAGTCTTCGATCGCGATCGGTTGCGCGAGAACACTCACCCACTTGGGGCAAATCATGATCGGCAGCCGTTGCACCAGGGCACGGACCAATTCGAATGAGAGACTGCCCGAACCAATCACGATCGACGCCCGAAATTCGATGACCTGACAACCCGCTTCGCGAAGAATGCGACCGACCTCGTGTCGACTGCGGAGGTGCGTTGATAGCTCCTCGTCATCATCGCCCAATCCGCCAAGAAATATAATCCGCCGCACCCCGGCGACCTTGGCCGCGGCGGCGAAATTCTGGGCCGCCACGCGGTCCTGGTCTTCGAAGGAGCCACTCGACGCCATGGAGTGGATCAGATAATACGCCGTGTCGATGCCCTCAAAAGCGGCCGGCAATGCGGCTCCGGTAAGCACATCACCGGCGATCACTTCGGTCTGCGGCCTCACGCGGCCCTGCAGGTTTTCCGGCTTGCGGACCAGACACCGTACATGAACTCCCAACCCTTCCAGCAGCGGAAGGAGCCTGCCGCCCACGTAGCCGGTGGCCCCGGTCAGTAGGACATTGCTGGGTGGTTCGTACATGTTGATCACGGGGTGACTCGATCGACGGGTAGCGGGTGCTCGGTGCGACATTCCGGGCAAGTCGACTGGCTGAACTTCGCGTTGGTCGCCGGACGATACACGTTTCTGTACGAGGTAAACCGTTTCCGCCACCTTCCCGCAACGCAAGGGAAGGCCGGGCAGGGCGAGTCACTTGAGCTGCAGTCGAATTTCGCGGCTCTTGAGCGGGCCATGCAAACGAGGCCTCCTCAAAGGTGGGCGGACCGAATTTACCACGTGCGTCCCGCGAAAACCCATACGGTTCACGAGGAACGCCAAAAGCCCCTCGATTCAGGATGCCGTCCTGGTTGAGGTCCTGGAACGCACCGATCGCATACGTGCCCGGGGTCAAATCGTGCAGCTGGACTTCGGCCGAGCCGTCACTCCCGCTGGCTTTCAAAGTCCGCGCCGCCTGATCTCGTTCCGGGAAGCCGAGTGATTGATCAAAGATGGCCAACAGAAAAAGCGCATCCACGCTATTCCCTTCAAGGCGGATGGTAAGGGAGGCCGGCCCGTCGGCGATCGTCGAAGATGCCATCGGCACAGTATCCACAGGGTCACCAACTGGCGCCGGCAGCGCAGCGGCTGGTCGGGCGGACGTCGGCTCATCCGCGGCATCGTTTCGCGGAGAACGCTCAACCCCCGTTCTGATTGGCAACGGAGCGCGGACCCCGTCTTCCAGCTTGCTCTTCGCGACGATGGTTTGCCGCCCGTCAGCCGCTGTTCGGTGCTCTGCGATCGTTGCTGGGTACCGCGACGCGTCTCCATTTCGACTCCACAACATGGCACCGGCTAAAACGAGCAGCAACACGATACATAAGTATTTCATAGTCATCCTTTTCCTATGGTCTGTGGTTTGTTCCTATTTCGCCGCCCAGCGATCGGCGAAGATTGCGCAAAGCACGCCAGCGCGACCGCCATTACGAGTAACACCTTGATTTCCACCTCCAACGAGGCGACGGGCAGGTCGTACCAAAAGACTTTCTTGAATCCGTCCAGCGCCCAGGCGTTGAAGGTCAATTGTCCCCAGCGCTGCATTTGCTCGCTCATGATATAGCGGGGAACCATACTTCCACCGAGGGCGGACATGGTGAGGATGAGCACAATCGAGACGCCATTCAATTCGGCTCGCGAGCGGCAGAACACGGCCAGGCAAAGCGCCAGGCTAGCGGTCGCGGCAGCCGTACAGCCCGCCATCACGGCAAAACCAGGCAGATGTCCAATCAGATCGACGCCAAAGGCGACCTGCGCCCAGATGAACATGACCGTCAACTGGACACAGCCGAGACAGAGAATGTACAGCCATTTACCGGCCAGCAAGCCGGTAAGGGTCAGCCGGGTGGTCAGCAGCCGATCGAGAGTGCCTGCTTCGTATTCTTCCAGCAGGCTGCCGCCGGCCCCGGTGGCGGAGAACAGCAGGAACATGACGGCGATGCCGGCCGCGTACATGGCGATTTTGGGATTATGTTTGTCCGAGGCAAAAACGTCGGTATTCTCGAAGGTCACGCGCTCCAGCGGTCCCGCCGTGGGGGCCGCCAGCGTCGCCGCGGGGGCCGCAGGTGTGGACTCAGCGCCGGGAGGATACCCGGCGAATTGCCGGCGCGAGGCAAGTTCACCGGCCGAGACCGCCACGACTTGTGAGAGCATCGAGCGGACGATTTGCCGTCCCACCGGATTGGTACCTTCGCTGAACAGCGAGACGACAATTTCCGAACGCTGCTGCAAAGCCTTTTCCAGGCCCTGGGGCAGGTATACGACGACATCCACCCCATTGTCGCGGATCACGGTCCTGGCCAGTTTTTCGAGCGGCCACTTCTCATTCGTGCGGAGCACCCCCAGCTCGATTTGCAGCGACTCTTGTTCTTCGAGCAGTTGAGTCATTTGGTTCGTGGTCGCCGAAAAGTCATCATCAACCAAGGCGACCTTGATGGCGGAGGTTCCCGTTCCGATCCCATGTCCGAAGATCACCGCGAAAATACTGAAAAAGAGGATGGGGACCACCAACGTCAGCACCAACTCTTGCTTGTTGTTCCACAGTCGCAGCAGACCTATCTTGAAGATCGTGAACATTACTCACGCAGCTCCTTGCCCGTGAGATGCAAGAAAACATCCTGCAGGGTCGGGCTTTGCAGAACAACGTGGTCAATGGGGTAATCGGCCGCGCGCAGCCGTTCCATCAGCTGAGGCAGCTCGGCCGTCACGTCAGCAACGAAGCAGCTTCCCGTCGTTCCCGACGCATCCATCGGAGCGGAGTGATCGCGACAGGCGGCGCGGTCCGAAAGCGAATCCGCAGTCGCTGCTGCCGGCCCACGGTATCGGTCACCAGTTCCTCGAAGCTGCCAACTTTTACGGTGTGTCCCTGATCCACGATGGCGATTCGATCGCAGCGGAATTGAGCCTCTTCCAGTTGATGCGTCGTGAGCATGATCGCCGTACCCCGACTTCGCAGTTCGTTCAGCATCTCGTAGATCCGTTCGCGACTCTGCGGATCGACACCCACCGTGGGTTCATCCAACAGCAGGATCGAGGGTTGGTGCAGCACGCTGCAGGCGATATTCAGCCGCCGCTGCATGCCGCCGGAAAATGTCTTGACGAGATGATGCCGTCGATCCTCCAGATTCGACCAGCGTAAGGCGGTTTCCACCGACTCGCGCAGCTGACGACGCCGAACGCCGTGGAGTCGCCCAAAGGCGTATAAATTCTGTTCCGCCGTGAGATCGGTGTAAACGGCGATGCTTTGGGGCACCAATCCCAGCAATTTACTGCGGGCCAACTTGCTGCCAAATTGTATGCTGCCTCGATCCAAGGTACTGCGACCGGCCAGGCAGCGGATGAGCGTCGTCTTGCCGGCGCCATTCGGCCCTAACAACCCGAGCAACTCGCCGGAGAATAATTCGAGCGAAACGCCTCGCAGGGCGCGCAGGGCGCCATACGATTTCTGGGCGTCGCGAATCGACAGCAGTGGCAGTTGGATTGCCCATGGATGGCAGCCTTAGTTGCTGGAGGTCGCATAGGCGCGGCCCCGCCATACGGGACGGGAACCGAGCGCATACTTGACGAACGCCACCCATTGCAGCAAGACAAACAGGACGATCGAAAGCGGCAGCAATCCGGCGGCCAGCCAACACCGATCGAAACGCGCCGCCGCGATCAGTCGAGGCACGTACGAGATGACACTCGCCACCACCGCCAACACCAGCACGCGCCTCGAGGACGGCGCGAGGCACTGTTGCACCGCCAATACGGTCGGCACCAGATACCCCATCACCATCAGGCTGGTGGCGGGTACGATCAGGCGGGGATTGGCTACCCCTTCGTGAGCATTCTTCGACAATCCCGCCAGGTTTGCGACCAACCGCGGTACATGCGACAAGTCGCGATGTCACTCGCATCGAAGACGTCGGTGCTTCCGCCCGCTTGTCGAAACGCCCGTGGCAAGGTGACTCCGTCGTGCAGCGATCGCTTGATCGATGCGTGCCCGCCGCTTTGCGCCATACGCTCGCCGTGGCGAGGAACAACTGTCCACATCCGGCCGACGGGATGGCAAGCCCGAAGGTCGCATTAGCCAGAACGGCAGGTAGGTCAGCAGGACCAAGTGCATTAACGGAATCTACGGCGCTCGGCCAAAGTTCGAACGACCCGCGTCGGGGAAAACCACTCAGCAAGTCGACGTGTGCGGCCCGCCGCTGATTCCACAGTCCGCCGAGGCTCGGCACGAGACAGCTACGTCCGCATCCAGAAACGCAGCAGATCGTCGTAGCGGGCCTGCTGCGCCAACTGGAGACAGGCAAATTGTTTGCCGCACCATCCGGCGGGTACGGCGGTCCCGGCACCAATCGCAATCGCTCGTCACAGCGGCCAGGTAGCGCGAACCTCCGCCCCGGTTCCATCCTGGCTGTTGTCGTCCAGGACAATCACCTCGAAGTCGACACCCTGATTGGCGAGGACGGCGTGCAGCGTGCGGCCAATTCCAGCCGCTTCATCGCGAGCGGGAATGAGCACCGACACGCCCGGCAGCCCTTCGTGGCTGGGGCATCCCGCCACCGTCCCATCTTGCCCCATCCGCACCGGCCCTGCCCGCGTTTCCACCACTCCCGCCGACCGCTCTCCGAAAACCGGAAAGATTGATCAGAAAGCTGGCCGTCGATACGACGGCAAAAATCAGCGTTATCCAGGCGAACCAGTCAAGCATGCGTTCCCTTCCCCGCCGCCGAACGGCGATGATGGGGATCGAACCTGGCCAGCCGACTCCATGCCGTCAACCGCCGCCAGGCATCGTAAATGCCGCCGACACCCGCCGAGCCATCGAGCACGATCTCGAACCGCGACGGGTCTCGTGACATTGCTTTTTCGGCCAACCGCGCTTGCGTCTGTGCGAGTCGCTCCTCGAGTAACGCCGGCCAAACGTGCTTTGAATGAGCTCCTGACTGCGTTAAGAATGGCTCGCCGAATTCGACCAGCGCCTCGGGGGCCCGTTCTTCCCAGAACGCGTACTCGATGGCCAAAGGGGCACGATGTGGCCGGGTAAGTTGACTGGCCAGGTGCGCCAGACCCGGCTGGAATTCAACGGGGCGACGGGTGTCACTGAAGCGGCCCCCGGGTGTCACCCACGGTGGCCGTCTCTGCGGGATACGAGAAGTTTGGCCGCGTGACTTTGAGGAATTGTTTCGCGCCGTCCACGGCTGCCAGTCTGCAGGCCGTAGAATCCGAGTCGACGAAACATCGGGTATTGGTCTGAGGGCATCTGGTCGATCGGCGTGTAATCCGTGCCCAGGCGACAGATTGCGCGATGGGCGACCGCCATCAACGGATCCCACCAACCGGGATGGTTGGCAAAGCAAATCACCGGCGCTCGGCCGGCAAGTGGGGAAGCGACTCCGTTCGCGATCCGCACGGCATTGAAATGTCGCCGCAGTAACGACGACGTAGCGTTCGAAACCCCAGAACAACCAGGGGGTGACGTGCGGGCAGAAGTGGATCGCGGGACACTGCAGGCGATCGGAACGCGCAAGCTGCGGGCCTGGGGTTGGGACTGGAACAAGCGAGTGGACGCGGGCTTCGCGGCCACACGTCGTTGGGGCCGCCGAGTCGGCCAGCTGCTGGATGTCCTGGTGGAAGGCGTCCGCCGCGATCCAACCCGACATCAGGACCATCGGCATGCCGGGGCCCGGGTGGGCCGCGCCGCCGCCCAGGTACAGACCCTTGACATCGGGACTGCGATTGGCCGGCTTGAAGCCCCCAACAAGCGACCGTGGCTGGCCAGCCCATAGATGGCTCCGTTCAGACATGGTATCGCTCGTCGATGTCCGGCGGCGTCAAATGCGATTCGAAGACGATCTGTTGCTCGAATCTTCCATGCCCGGCGGTCGACTTTAAGCTTGTCGAGAATCGTCTGCCGATATGCCGGCAGCAGCCGCTGCCAGTCGTGGTGCGGCCGCAGGTACGGCGTGTGCACCAGCACGTACAGCGCTTCGCCCCCCTCGGGAGCGACGCTCGGCTCGGTGATCGCCGGGGCACAAACGTAGCAGGTCGGATCGGGAGCCGGTTCGCCACGGCGATAGATGTAGTCGAACTCCTGATGAGGATCGTCGGGAGAAGACAAAGTTGTGATGCAGCAGCTGCTCGTAACGTCGTTTCAACCCCAGATACAAGACAACCCCCGAGCAAGCCGGCTCGTATTTGCGCGCGCGCGACATGAACTGCCGCTCGGCGTTGCCGCCCACCAGTTCCTGGTGCGTTCGTACCGCATCGGAATTCGAGACGACGGCGCCGCCTCGAATCGTTCGCCCGACACAGTTGGACACCCGTCACGCGTCCCTCTTCAATCAGGCAGCGTTGGACGTCGGCACTCGTGCGATACTGAACGCCCAATTCCTCCCCAGACGGATCAGTGCCTCGGGTACAGCGCGTGTGCCGCCGAGCGGATACCAGATCCCCTCGCTCGTTTGCATGTGCGCGATGCCACACAGTACGGCGGGCGAAGCCGTCGGGGCCGAACCGACGTACTGCGTGAAGTGGTCGATCATCTGGGAAACGCGCTCGATCAGGCACGCACTGCGCACCAGTCCCGCGACGGTGCGGCCCATCCGCAGGCTGAGCACGTCCGACAGCACCGACGGGGAGAACGTAGTTCCCGGCTCGAACGTGTCCCGAATCGATCCGACACTCTTCCAGAAGAAGAACTTGTTCGAGACGTCGTGCAAACGCTGGGAAATCTCCATGAACTTCCCGTAACCGCGGCGACCGCCCGCTGCCCGCCGCTAAACGCATCCAGCCTGGCTTGCATGGCGGTCGTGTCCGCCACCAGATCCAGTTGTCTCCCGCCGTCGAACATGCACCGCCATTGCGGATCGAGCTCGACCAGTTGCAGATAGTCTTCCAGCGGCCGCCCCGCTTCTGTAAAGATTCGTCGCAGCACCGATGGCAGGGTAAGAATCGTTGGGCCCATGTCAAAGCGGAATCCGTCCTGGTCAAGCACAGCCGCCTTGCCGCCCAGCCAGCGACTTCGTTCCAGGACGGTGACCGCGTGTCCCCTGCGCCGCGAGTGTGCAGGCGGCAGCCAGACCGCCGAGACCGCTTCCAATCACCACGACATTTTTCTTAGCCTTCATCCTTGCCTCTCCTGGATCGACTTTGTTGTCGTTGCCAACGTCGCAGGGCGCTGCCGCGCATTGCCGCGCGGGCAGCTTGCAGTTTGGTATGCCAGCCGCGGCCGTGGACCATCCCGAGAAACGCCGCCAACAGCGGGGCATCCCAGGGCGTCGGTGGTTCGAGATGCGGCAGCCAGCGATTGCCGCCGGTGCAAAATGACTTTGACTTGTGTCATTTCCTTCAACCCGTCGGCCCCCCGGGTGACTCCGAATCCACCTCTGCCCGCGCCCGCCGAAAGGAATGTGCGGATCGGCCGTGGGTACGATCAGGTCATTGATGACCACGCAACCGGCTTGAATGCGGGCGGCGAACGACTCGGCATCACGAGGCTGGCCGAACACCGTGGCGCCAAGCGCGTAGGGGCACGACTCGTCCAGGCCGAGGGCTTCCTCCGCCGAGCCGACGGCGACGAGCGACAGCACCGGTGCGAACAGATTCCGCCTGTAGCAGCGCCATTTCGGGGCGGGCGTCGGCAAGGACCGTCGGTCCGACGAGCCGCTCGCCGCCCTGGTCCCGCACGATGCCGCCGGTGACCACGCGGGCGCCGTCTCGGATGGCAGCTTGAATCAGCGCGAGCGTCTGGCTTGGCAATGCAGGGCTCCGCATCGGGTCCGGCTGGGACAGGACGTCGCGCAGGCGGCGTTCGA
Organism: uncultured Chloroflexia bacterium; assembly: GCA_963709995.1. Classification (GTDB taxonomy): domain Bacteria; phylum Chloroflexota; class Chloroflexia; order Thermomicrobiales; family CFX8; genus JAUIIK01. The sequence goes on from CAVPYN010000018.1 coordinate 15,357, forward strand.
GTTCTTCCAGCCGAGACGAGCCAACAAACACCCGCCGCGGCGCGATGCAGGTGGCACTTTGGTTGAACCGCAGCCCGAAGGCCAGGCAGTGCGCGCCACCCGCTCCAGGTCGGCCGGCGAACCAGGCCGCTGGCGATCCCTCCGGCGACTCAACCGACGTAGTGGGTGCCGAGAAAGCGCTTCTCGGGGAATCCGCGCGCCATATCCTCCCAGAAGAGATCGGCCCAGCGTCGGTGGATAGGCCGCTATCGCTGTGACTTCGTCGCGAGTCAGAAAACGCGCGTCGAGCACGTCTGGGTCGGTGATGTGATACGTCCCTGCCGCCTCCCGTCGAGCAACGTAGAGTTCGATTTGCCGTATTGGCCGCTCGCGTGCATCAGGTGGGGCCAGGCGGTGGATGACCTCGTGGACATAGATGACGCGTTCGGCGGTGACGACCCGGCCCGGTCTCTTCGCGCAGTTCTCGTTCGGCGCCTTCAACGCCGATTCGTCGTTCTCCAAGTCCGCCGCCGGGGGAGTTCCAGTAGCGCCCGGTCATCCCGCCGACCGATGGCCATGTTTCTGGCGCGTAGGCCTTCACCAGCAGGATATGTTCACCGTCCGGCACGACGACTGAGGCTCTGATACGGTGGAGCATCGATGCTTCTCCTCATTGTAGCAACCAGTCCTGCTCGATTATCCTTCGGTCTGGTAGAGGAAAATGGGTAGAGTGACGCCGCTGGCGCGTTTGATGTTCAAACGTCCACGGATCGTGAAGTTCACGATCGTGATCGGAAAACGCGTCAGCGGCACGTCTCTACCTCGCCCGTGGGCCATTCATCCCTCGTCGATGCTAGTCCGGTGCTACTAGTACTGAGTCGACGGTGTTGCAGGATGAAACGGATGCGTTGATGCTGTCGGTGATCACGGTTGACACCACACAAGACCTACGGTTCGACGGTGGCCGTCGAGGATGTGTCGTTCACCGTCGAGGAAGGCGAGATCTTTGGCATCCTCGGTCCCAATGGCGCGGGCAAGACGACGACAGTTGAGTGCTTGCAGGGGCTCAGGGATGTCAATGGCGGCACGCTGCGCGTTTTCGATCTCGATCCGACGACGCAGATCGAGCAGGTGCGCAGGCCGCATCGGTTCCCAATTGCAAGATTCCGCGCTCCCGGCCGAATGAAGGTCGAGGAGGCACTGAAACTCTTCGCCGCTTTTGCTCACCATCCGGTCGATCCCGACGAACTCATTTCTCGCTGGCGGCTCGAAGAGCAGCGCAAGCAGACGTTCGACAGTCTCTCCGGCGGTCAACGCCAGCGGCTCTTCATCGCGCTGGCATTCGTCAACGCACCGGAGCTGGTCTTCCTCGATGAGCTGACCCAGGGGCTCGATCCACAGTCGCGGCGCGCAACCTGGGAGCTTATACGGGAGATTCGCGAACAGGGCACGACGGTTGTGCTGGTGACGCATTTCATGGATGAAGCTGAGTATCTCTGCGATCGACTGGCGGTCGTTGATCGCGGCAAGGTCATCGCCCTCGACACCCCCCAGGGTCTCGTTGACAATCTGGATTTGCCGGTCGTCGTGCGTTTTTCCACGGAGATCGATGATCTGAGCTGGCTGGAGGCGCTGGATGTCGTTGACGTCCTGGATCGACGCGGCGCTGCCGTCGAGGTGCAGGGGACCGGCTCCGGTGCTGGCGCTTGTCGCCGCCGAGTTGGTGGCGCATGGCATCGCCCCGCCCGACCTGCGCGTTGACCGGCCCACGGTCGAAGATGCATTCCTGACCCTTACCGGTCGAACGATTCGAGGCTGATCGAGATGCGCGGCTACCTCGCCATGACCTCGGCCGAGATCCGGCTCTTCCTGCGCGAGCCATTCTCAATCGTCTTCGTCCTCGCTTTTCCGCTCATGATGATGATGCTCTTGTCGGCTGTCTTTGGCAACGACCAGGAAGAAGCTCAGGCGGTCGAGAACGGCATACTCGTCTGGCGCGGCGTGACGCCGGTGAACTACTACACCGCCGCGTCGGTCGCGGTGATCATTGCTGCCCTCGGTCTGATGACGTTGCCGATCAACCTGGCTGGCTACCGCGAACAGGGCATTCTCAAGCGCTTGCGGGCATCGTCCGTCCCCGCCTGGGCGTTGTTCAGCGCTCAGCTGACGGTCGCGCTGCTGACCTTCGTCGCCGGAACCATCCTGATGGCTGTCGTCGCCTGGCTTGTCTTCGACGCGATGCTGCCGGAGGATCCGTTCGGAGTCATCGTGGCTGTGCTGTTGGGAACGGTGGCGTTCGGAGCAATCGGGTTGCTGCTGGCGTCGCTCGTCAAGAGCAGCCGAGCAGCCCAGGGAATCGGACTGCTCCTGTTCTTTGGGATGTGGCTCATTTGCGGCACGGCCCCTCCGCGGGCTGTGTTGCCTTCGGGTTTGCGCGACTTCAGCGAGCTGCTACCGCTGACGCATCTGGTAGCCGCTATCCAGGATCCCTGGTATGGCTTCGGCTGGAGTTTCACCGACCTTGGAATCCTGGCCGGTTTTGCCATCGCCGCGGCCATCCCGGCTCTGTGGTTCTTCCAATGGGACTAGAATTGTCCCGCGAACCCCTGCTCTGATGAAGGCATTGGCAAGCAGTACTGCCGGCAGACATTGGACGGTAGTACGCCCGTCCAGATCAGAGCACCCACTGCCTTGCGATAACGATGCATCGTGGCGGCGCATCTTCTTTACGGAGTGAACGCAGCCGGTGGGCGTTTGGCGATGCCAGATAAACTGTCATCCTTCAGCTTGAGCGAGAGATCAATGACGTTGGCCGGTCAATGACAGGTTGCGCAGGTAGCACTGTTTAGAGACCAGTGAGCCGATGGGCACGACCCCCGCAGGCTCCGGTCCGGGCGACGGGATAGGGCCGGCCGGATACTGAGCTATGCCAATCGCGAGCCCGATGCCTGAATGTCCCGAAATCAGCAAGACGCCCGGGGCCAACGGCCGTTCAGATCTGGTTCTTTACGGGAACTCTTACGAGTCGGGCCGGATGGGGGTACGGTGGAGATGAGTGGGAAGTCCCACGGGAAGCTAAAGGATGGGAACCACAAGGCCCAGCAGTCTCTGGATGCACCCCGGTAGAAGTTACAGGTGAATAGGACGGCAAGTGGAAGAAGTAGAAGGGGCAGGACGTGACCTCATGCGCGAGTAAACGCTCGAATTGAAGCTTCTCTACACATTGCGCGGGGGTGCATGTCGACAAATGCCGGGCGTCTCCATGTCAATTATTGGCGGGAAACGCTCGAGCTATCTCAGAGTCATCCTGACCTACGATCGATTCGCTCGGGCACTTCGCGTCAGGCGCTTGTGGGCGACACTCGAGTTCGATGTCGAGCCATCTTCTGCTGGTGTTATCGTCTGTTTCGCTTGACTCTGACGGCCATTGACTTTGACATTGGCACAACTACAATGCACGTACCGGAATAGATGCATCGTCCCTGGTGCTATAGTCCGGGCGTCCAGTTGCCGCACTGAAAGAGCGGGGACATGCGTCGTCGGACAGGCACCATTCTCCTTCTTGCCTTTGCCATAGTGTTGTTGATTGGCAGCGCCATGCGAGCGGTCGCGGTCGCGCCAGCCAACGAGCACTTTCAGCGTACCTGGGCGAGGACCGATCAGCCGGTCGCTTCCAGCCAGGCCGTGCGCACCTGGATGTGGGGGCCCGAAGCTTTCACCGCTGCTCTCAATGAGCCCTACCAGGAATCTCCCGGCGGACAGCGTACCGTCCAGTACTTCGACAAAGCCCGGATGGAGATCACCCAGCCAGCCGGTGATACAGACTCGATCTGGTACATCACCAACGGTCTCCTGGTCGTGGAGTTGATCACCGGCAACCTCCAGACTGGCGACAATAGCTTCCAGCAGAAGCAACCGGCATCGGTCAATGTGGCTGGCGACGCTGACGATTCGACGGGCCCGACTTATGCGACCTTTGGGAATCTGCTGGCCGCGGCGCCGGCAGCGGTCGGCACGCCGCTGACGAACCGGCTGAGCCGCACGGGACAGATCACGAACGATCCCGCATTGGCCAGTCAGGGATTACCCGTGGCGCTTATCGACGACGTGACCAACCACGGCATCGCTGCGCCCTTCTGGGCCTTCATGACTTCATCGGGAACCATCTGGGATGGCGCGGCCTACATCACGGCGCCGCTCTTCGAGAACGCCTACTTCGCGACCGGGCGACCGATTACGGAAGCGTACTGGGCGAATGTGAAGGTTGCCGGGACCTACCAGGATGTGCTGATGCAGTGTTTCGAGCGGCGCTGCCTGACCTACAACCCGGCCAATGCGCCGGAGTGGCGGGTCGAAGCGGGTAACGTGGGCCAGCACTACTACGCCTGGCGCTACCCGCCACAGCCACCAGGGGGCACTTTGACGTCGACCGCAACGTCCACGGTCCCAGTCACTCTCACCTCCAATCCGTCTCCGTCGCCCAGCGCAAGCGTGTCACCAACACCGATCGAACTGCCGGAAAGCTACGTCCTCAAAAACATCTTCGGCGCTCAGCTGACGGATATCGCGCCGTTGGGGAAACCCGCCGATGTCGCGGTCGATCCGGATGGCGACATCTGGGTCGTCGATAGCGACAACCACATGCTCGTGGAGTTCGATTCATCAGGCCGGTTCAAGCGCACGATCGGTTCGCAGGGCGCCGGGCAACTTCAGTTCAACACGCCACTCGCGGTTACGTTTGCGGACGACGGGACGCTCATCGTCGCCGATTCCTACAACTCCCGTATCCAGGTGATCAGCCAGGACGGAACCTTCATTCGGGAATGGGGGTCGTTCGGGACCGGGATCGGTCAGTTCGATGTGCCCTCCGACATCGTCGTACTGTTCGATGCGGTCTACGTTGCAGATATGGTGAACAATCGCGTCCAGTACTTCGACCTCGCTGGAGACTACCAGGGAGGGTGGGGAGGATTGGGCAGCGGTGACGGCCAGTTCAGTCACCCGGGTGGGCTCGCTTTTGACACGACGGGCAACATCTATGTCGCGGACACGCTCAACCACCGCATCCAGGTCTTCACCTGGTATGGCCTGTACCTCTCTCAGTTCGGCAGCCAGGGTACGGGCAACGGTCAATTCTCGTACCCAGCAGGGATTAGCGTCGATAAGGACGGATATGTCTACGTCGTCGAGCAACTGAACAATCGGGTACAGGTGCTCAAGCCCGGAGGCGGGTTCGAGTTGCTCTGGGGCGGTCCGGGGGATGCGCCCGGGCAACTCAATGCGCCGCAGGGCATTGCCATTCGAGCGGATGGCACCGTGTTGGTCGCGGATCAGCTCAACGGGCGCGTTCAGCGCTTCAGCGCCAATGGAAACTACATCTGGGAGATTCGCGACCGTGCGCGAGGCTTGTTCGGCGATCTGACTGACGTCGCATATGATGACATCACGTCGGGCGTCCTCGTGGCCGACAACACCGCCGGATACGAGCGCATAACGACCTACTTCGCGAGCGGCAGTCCAGGTAACGAGTTTCGGCCCGCGACTCCCGGTCAATTCTCGTTCAATGGCGTCACTGACGTCGCCGCCATGTATCCGGGAACTTACTATGTCCTCAATACCGGAGACGATTACCACGTGCGAACCTTCTCGAAGGAGTGGGGCTTTATTTCCGCGTATGGCGCGAGCGGCGCCGGCATCGGCGAGTTCGACGATCCGCAAGGGATTGCCGTCGATCCGGACGGCAATGTCTATGTCGCGGATACCGGCAACAATCGGATCCAGAAGTTCGATGTCAACAGGGTTGTCGTCGATCTCTGGGGCAGCGCTGGGACCGCGACCGGCCAGTTTGACGCACCTACGGATATCGCCATATACGGGCTGATCTACGTCACCGATACGAATAACCATCGCGTTCAGATATTCAGTCGCGACGGTGACTATGTAGGGCAGTTCGGTGGATTCGGGACGGCGCCCGGGCAATTTAACCGTCCGACCGGTATCGCGGTCCATCCAAACAGCGGCTACGTCTGGGTGGTTGATAGCGGGAACAATCGCATCCAGAAATTCGACCCCAGTGGTCAGGTCCTCGCAGTCGTCGGATCTGCGGGAAGCGAACCGGGTCAATTTAGCGAACCATTGGCCATCGCTGTCGATGCTTTCGGTCTGGTTTACGTGGCAGACGCGGGCAATTACCGGATTCAAGTCTTCGAGCGCGCGAACATTCCCGGGTAACCGGGACAGATTCGAATATCAATCGTGCTCAGATCGTGGTACAGAGATAGAAGGCGAAGGTAATCACGCAACGGGTTAGCGACGAACAGAGAGGTGGATCCCACTCCAGGGATCCTTCAAATATACGTAACCGCAACGAGCGAAAGGACAAATGATGTCCGTGCTTCGGATGAAGTATCTGCTGATGATCGCCATGTTCATTCCCATGTTGATTGGACTCCCATCGACGGCACTGGCCGTTACCGCCAACGAGGCATTTGACAATGTCTGGGCCACGACCGACCAGTCGGTGGCTAACGGCACAGCGACCTATTCGTGGTTCTGGGGTCCTTCAGTTCGGGCGCAACGCTTCGAGCCCTACGTCGACAGTCCCGGTGGGCAACGTGAGGTCCGCTACTACGACAAGAGTCGCATGGAGATTAACAACCCGGCTGGTGACCCGAACAATATCTACTACGTCACCAACGGCCTGCTCACCGTCGAGCTGGTGACCGGGCAACTCAAGCGCGGCAACGCAGCGGACGCATACGAACAGCTTGCGCCCGCCCAGCAGTATGTCGCTGGCGACCAGAGCAACAATCCCGGTACGCCGCGCTATGCAACCTTCGCACCCTACGTCACTGCCGGCGCCAACCCGTATCGCGTCTCCGACATGACCGGCCAGGCCGTGACCGGGTTCATGTCAGGCATCGGCCAAATGACGTCGACTGACAGTCGCGGCATCACCCTGGCGCGTTACGAGAGTGCGACCGGCCACAATATCGCCAGTGTCTTCTGGACCTGGTTCAACAGCTCGTCCAGTGGTTTCCGGCCCGAGGTTGGCGTCGACTGGGTGTATGTTGCCGGCCTGCCGATCAGCGAGCCGTACTGGATCGACGCGACCGTCGGCGGACAGGTCAAGCGTGTTCTCGTTCAGCTTTTCGAACGGCGCGTGCTGACCTATACCGACAGCAATAGTGACCCGTTCCGCATCGAGTGGGGCAACATCGGCCAGCACTACCAGACATGGAATGATGCCGGCACTGCTCCCGCGCCGTGCCCTGACTCGCCTGCCGGCACGTACATCTACGTCGCCGACCAGCTGAATGACCGCATCCAGAAGTTCGATGGCGACGGCAACTTCGTCTGCGATTGGGTCGGTGATTACGACCTTGACGGACCGAGCGCGCGGCCACAGGCGCTCGCCGTCGACGCGCTGAATAATCTCTATGTCAATGCCATCGGCCGGATAGAGAAATACGACCGGCAAGGACGTTTCCTGGGTTCGTGGGGTAGCGGTATTAATGCCTGGGATATCGCGATCGATAGTCAAGGGTATCTCTACATGACCGACGTTGCGAGCGCCAGCATCTTGAAATATGGTTCGGATGGGACGTACATAACCCAGTGGGGCGGTCTCGGCCCGGGCAATGGCCAGCTTGACAGCCCAACCGGCATCGCGGTCGACCGGCAGAACAACGTCTACGTCGCCGATCGAAACAACCATCGCATCCAGAAGTTCACTTCGAGTGGGGCCTATCTCGGTCAATGGAACGCTGATGACCAGGAAGCGGACCTGTGGGGCTTCCCTGACAGCGTTGCCGTGGATGGCGCCGGCAACTCGTATGTCACATCGATTCGCATCTACAAGTTCGGCGCCGATGGGTCGCTGCAGGACATCTTTGGCGACCCAGGTGACGTGACCGGCACCGCCGATATCGCCTTCGCAGACAATGGATCAGTCTACGCCATCGACAAGATCAACGTGGTGATCAACCGGTTCGACACGAACGGCAACCTGCTCGACTCGTGGGGCAGTTCGGGAACCGGTCCGGGAGCGTTCAATAGCCCGCAGGGGATCGCGGCAGCCACTCGCTAGCCGCCCGGGGGAGAGTGACGGCAATGCTGGCCGCGAGCAGTTTCCTGTTTCGCGGCCAGCATCTGGTGTGAGAGAACTACGCATCGAAAAGGTTGCCGGCCAGGTATTTAAGGCCGGTATCACAGGTGACCGTGGCGACGGTATGGCCGGGACCAAGCTGATCGGCGATCTGGATCGCGGCGACGACGTTCATGCCGCTGGAGATACCGCAGAAGATGCCCTCCTCACGCGCCAGTCGCCGGGCCATCTCGCGGGCGTCGGACTCTTCGATCGTGAGCACCGCATCGTAGAAAGCTTGGTCAAGGAGGGGCGGAACAAATCCGACGCCGACGCCTTCGATGCCGTGGGAGCCGGAGATGCCCTGGCTGATGATTGGCGAAGCTGCCGGTTCGACGACGAATATCTGGCTGTCCTGACCGGCGGCTCGTAGCGCCCTGGACACGCCCATCAGCATCCCGGCCGTGCCAACGCCGCCGCAGAAGGCGTCGATCGAGCCGTCGATCTGCTGGATCAATTCCGTGCCGATCTTCCCGTAACCTTCGAGCGAGTCAGTGTTCTCGAACTGGCGTGTCCAGTAGACATCGTCGCTAGCGTCCATCTCCTCGACGATCGCCCGCATCTCGGCCATCAGTTCGGCGTTGATGCCTTTGCCGAGACTGGGAACGATCGTGACATCGGCCCCGAAGGCCGCCATCGTCGCCAGCTTCTCCTTCGAGAAGGCATCCGAGGAGACGACGTTGAAGCGGTAGCCTTTGACCGCGCAGACAAAAGCCAGCGACGAGCCGGTGCTGCCGCCGGTGAATTCGACGACGGTCATGCCCGCTCGAAGCGTGCCGCGCTTTTCTGCTGCCTCGATCTTGGCCAGCGCCATGCGGTCCTTATAGGATCCGGTCGGGTTGCCGCCTTCGATCTTCACAAAGACGTCCGCGCTGCCATCGGGAATAACACGCGACAGCTTTACAACCGGCGTATTGCCGATCGTGTCGAGGACGGAATCGACGACGAGAGGAGGGGCTGCCATAAGAGCGTTGCCTTTCGAACTAATACGGTTCGTATGCGAGACAGGTCCACGTCCCAGATTGCCTCTCGGCCCGCATCACGTCCAGTCCAAATACTGGACTACACTCGCTCGCTGAACCAGTCGACGATGCGGTCAAGCAAGTCGCGGACATGCTCCCGTTCACTCAATCCGTGATGCTCGCGCGGGTAGACGACGAGCTGAGTCTCAACTCCCCTCTCCTTCAACCCTCGCCACATCTCGTAGGCCTGGCTGACTGGACAGATCGGGTCTTGCTCCCCGTGCAGGAAGAGCGTTGGTGTCTGGACGGTCGACATGTTGTAAACCGGTGATCTGAATGTGTAATAGCCGTCGGCGTTGTACGGGTCGGCTCGGTTGAATACTTCGTCAAATCCCTGGATTGTGCTGACGCCATGGAACGAAGTCCAATTCGTGATCGAGGCGCCAGAGACAGCGGCCTTGAAGCGGGGAGTCTGGGTGATTGCCCAGGGCGTCAAGTAGCCGCCGTAGCTCCACCCGCCGATGCCGAGCCGGTTAGCGTCCGCCCAGCCTTGCTCCACGCAGTAGTCAATCCCCAAGAGGATGTCTTCCAGATCGCCGCCGCCGAGGTCGCGGTTGTTCAATTCCGCGAACTCAACGCCAAAACCCATGCTGCCACGGTAGTTCGGAAGAAAGCAGAGGTATCCCCGGGCGGCCAGCAAGTGCGCCCAGCCCATCGATCGTGTGTCAGGGAATCCATACCCAGAGAGTCCGGTCGGGCCACCGTGAACGAGGACGATCATTGGAAGTGGCTGATCATCGGACGAGAGATGATAGGGCCAGACGAGTAGCCCCTGGATACTGCGACCATCATAGCTTGGCCAGTGAATCGTCGAGACCTTGCTCGAAAACCTGGATAGGGCGGGATTCGCGTCAGTCACACGAGACCATGCGATTTCGTCGGCGTTGACTGTGCCAATCCAGATGTCCGATGGGTGGTCCGGGTCCGATTTCGTGACTGCGATGTTCCGGCCATCGTTGCTGACGCTCATCGCCCGCCCTCCTGCGGTTGCCAGGGTCGCGGCTTCAGACCAGAGCGCCCCGGCCGCGCCGTCGAGCGATAGCCGGTAGGTCGCCGCCGCTCCGTCTTTGAACGCTGGCGCGAGAATCGTTCGCCCATCCTGGCTCCAGTGGCATTCGAGGTATGAGCGTGGGTGGCCCTCCGTGGCATTCCGGGCGGAACCTGACGCGGGATCGATGAGCAAGATGTCGCCGCCAGTCATGCCCTCGTCGCTGAAGACACAGGTGATCACTGAGATCAGATTGCCATCTGGTGACCAGGATGGGCGGGCAATCTGCTTTTCGGAGATGTACAGATCGGAGACGCTCCCGCTGCCAACGTCGATCAACACGAGCCTCGCCCGATACCATGCCCAGCCATAGGGCTCATCGGCGGCGATAGCGACAACCTGGCCGCCCTCCGGTGACCAGGCGAACTCGTAAACGTGGAGCGGGGTTTCTGTGATTTTGCCGGCCGTGCCCGACCGGACGTCGCAACGCCAGAGACGCTTGAAGCGATCGTGTGCTTCGTATTCGATCCAGTCCCGGCCACTCTTCTTGCGCTCGATCAGTTCGTCAGGTTCCGGATCTTGCGCCAGCAACAGGATCGAGCCGCCATCGGGCGACCAGGCAAAGGCGGAGACGCCCGCCTTCTGATCTGTCAGAACGCGCGCCTCTCCCCAGTCACGATCCAGGAGACAGACCTGATGATGCTTGCTGCCCTTGAGCTTGCCAAGGAATGCAAGCTGCTCGCCATCTGGTGACCAGCGAGGATGGCGAGCGTGCGTATCGTGAGCGGAGAGCCGCCGGTCGCCGGCCAGTCCCGCGCTGAGCCAGACTTCGGACGTTCCACCGTGGTTGTCCTTCTCGCCGACTGAGCTTGATCGAGTGTATGCGACGATCTGGCCCTGAGGATGGATCTGTGCTTCGGCGATCCTGGTGAGGTTGAGAAGTTCTTCGGCCGAGAGGTAACTACTACTCGTCATCCAGCGGTCACCGTTCACTGCTTCAACGTCTACTCGCGCGCATCATCGCCAAAGGTGTGGAAAATCGCAAATAGCGCCCAATAGCGGCGCGGGACATCTTCTGGTTATCGTGAAGTTCAGGAGAAACGTCTCGATGTTCGCTACCTGGAGTCAGGACTGTCGCCGGCGAGGTTCAGTCCGGCAAAAAGTGGGATGACCTCGGCACTCCTTCGTGCCGCACCTATGCTGACCGGCGGCGAGGTCGACGAGAGAGAATCGAAGGACGGGCACGGCTCTTCATCGACAAACGACAGGCTCCAGCCGCGTGCGAGCCGGTCTGCCAGGCTGAAGCTTGGAGGTTCGCTCGTCACTCTGTTCTGGGTGATGATACGCAGCGCGGGAAACTCGAGCGCATGCTTGAAGGGAACGGGATCGTCGTTGCGGGCAATGATCCGGAGATGTGGCGTTGCCGCCATGGTGGCGATTCGATCGCTCGTCGCGGGCGTGGCATGGTCCGGCTCGAAGCTATCGTGATCCGCTGTCGATGGTTCCTGGTTCGGCTGGAGTAGCCGGGCGCCGAGAAACACGAGATCCACCATGACGTCACATACCTTCGGATACTGCCGGCGCCGGATCCCTTGGGCCCTCCGGGCCGACAATCAAGAACTTGTCAGATACTCAGGTTCCTACCGAACAGCCTACGGGTGGTCGGGCCCCGGTCGAAGTTACTCAAGTCCTGATTGAGCCCGTCCGTGCGTCTACCATGAGTTCGGCGGAGAGGCTCTCGATGTTGGTGATCGTTCGACCTCCCGGGCTTCCAGGCAGGCTCTTCTCTATAGGGTTGAGCGCTACTTGTCGGGCGGTCGGGAGTGGTAGAGTGCCAGAACGAAGGCAGGTCTGAGCATCAGGGGGAAACGCGTGACGGAGACATCTCATCTGGAGATCGTGCAAATTGTTGCTGGCCCGATCGAAACCAATCTCTTTCTCGTGATCGAGAAGAGCAGCAAGAAGACCATGATCGTCGATGGCCCACCGGAGAGCTTTGATTCAACGGTCCTGGAAATCGAAGAGCGTGGATTGACGCCAGAACTGATCCTTGTCACCCACGGCCACTGGGACCACATCGCCGACGCCGACGCCCTGCGGCAACAGTACGGCGTGCCTCTGCTCGTGCATGAAGCAGACGTGCATAAACTGGAGGCGCCGTCCTACGGCGATATTCAGGGATTCTCGCCCGATCGCGTGCTGATCGATGGGGACCAGGTCGTGCTTGGAGACGTTATGTTCGAAGTGCTGCACACGCCCGGGCATTCACCGGGTCAGATTTCCCTTTATAACGAGGATGAGAAGATCCTCCTCGGGGGCGATACCCTCTTTCCGGGTGGATACGGCACAATCGAGATCGTCGACGCCAGCGCCGAGGTTACCGTCGAGACGATCCGCCGCCTGGCCGCGCTCCCGGATGATGCCGTCGTCTATCCCGGGCACGGCAGGCCGACAACGATCGGCGCCGAGCGAGCGTGGATGGAGCGAGTGGCGGAAACAGGGAAGCTCTTCTAGTCGCTAGCCACCTTCCGTGGCTCGATAGACCCAAACGACGTGGCACGCTGGGCAGTTCCAGAGCAGAGCCGCGATGGTGAACTCATCGCCGGGTGAACCCGAGGGCGTGGTCAACTGTATCGATGAACTATCGGACAAGACATCCGGTTTCACCGTGAAATAGGAACCGGCAACCTGATTTCCGTTGAGACTGTACTGAAATTGCTCAAACGGGGGTTGAATTGCCGCGCTCACCGACATCGTCCCCGACGCATTCAGTTCAAACGTTTCGCCAGGCACCAGTTCCCGCGGCGGGGCATCAAAATTGAAGGTCGAGGTCGCATCTGTGAGGGCCTCGTTCAGATAGATCGTGCGTTTTTGCGCGGTGATGCTCGTTTCCGTCACCACCCAGGCATCGATCGAGCCAGTGTATGAAGCGTTGTAGTCTTCCTTGCTTGTATCTTCCAGCGGAGCATTCGCCGGATTGATCCGGGTTTCCGCCAGTACCCACGTGAGTGGTTCTGGTGTAGGCGGGAGAGGGGTGGGAGTGGCCAGAGGCGTCGGAGATGCCTCTGCGGCCGGTTGGAGGTCGCAGCTTCCCAGGTAGTCCAGCGGGGAATACTTCAGCACAATGTCATCCTCAACAGCGAACTGGCCTCGCTGCGCCACATGAACCGCGCTAGTGTGCGTGGCTATCTGTGGAGATTGGGAACCCTCTCGCCTGTCCAGGACGATCGTGGAGATATGCTCGTCGCAGTTGTAGTCGATGTGCTTACCGACAAACACCAGATTGATCGGCTGCGACGGTCCCAGAGATCGGCTTGCCGGCCCATTGGCCCCGAACGGGTAGATCGTGGCCGATGTCTGGCAGGGAACGCTAAACGTGTAATGAGGATGGGAAATACAGACTTCGATCGTTGAGCTTCGCTCGCTGAGCTCGAGAGCGAGTTGAGAAGCCTCAATTGCCTGGCGCACAATGTCAACGCACAATGGCTCCTCTGCGCGTGCTTCGATCCAGGGCCAGACGGTGCCGTGGAGATAACCCAGCAGGGCCACGGCAACCCCGATCCCCGGATTTGAAGTGGCTAGCCCCGCCAGAAGTCCGGCGACAAGCCAGAGCGTGTTGATGCCCAGCGATCCATTGCTAAATGTGCTGGCGTCCAGGCGGCGCTGCTCTTCGCAGTCTCTGATGAGCGCGCGTTCGTCTTCGATACTTACCGGATAATCTCCCGCTGCCTGAGAACGAGACAACGATGTTTCGTATCGAACCCGGCTGATGCTTCCGTTCGATTCGCCGAAGTTGATCCAGGCGTCTGACATCTGGATCCCACGACTCCGTGCCGCATTGATAGCGATGTTTCGACGTGTACTTTGGTCGGGTTCCCAGAACGCTCCTGGTTGGCATGGCTCCCCGTCGCAGCGCACCTCGACATTGACCCCTGAAATCGGGGTGGTGAAACCGTCGTCGGCATACGCGCTGACGGAAACATAAGCCGATCCATCGATAGGTACGAGGTCGTCAGAGTCGCTTGCGCTCTCATCCAGGAGCCTGATGCGAGGAACGGATCCGATCAACGCTCCAGCGCTCGTCATGGCTCCGGCCGGTTCGAGAGCGGCTGCCAACCTGCCCGTCGCATCATGGGGTTCGATGTGTGATTGCTGCCCCGTTGCCTGGTCGATGAGGTCGCGCAGTTCACCTTCGATTGGAATGACGTACGCTCCAAAATGGCCGTCATCGAGAAGATACTGGACAACGATGTCGTCTGGGAAATACTCAAGGGTGAGGTTGGACTTGTCCGGTAGGCGTACAGCGGTTGGCAGGCCGCGAGCGTCCAGCGCCACATCCATCGAATCAGTTCCTGATGATGCCTCGATATGCAAGAACGTCCAGGAGTTCTCACCGGAGATCTCAAGGCTGCTAACTGGCACATCGGGACCCGACTCGAACTGAGCCCGTGCAATCAGAAAGTCATCAGGATCGAGCGAGAATATCATCTCGCCGATCACGTCCGGATTGATGATGGAAGCGTTGTTGTCGTCTTGCTGAGCGTCATACAAATACAGCGCCAGTCCGGTCGGAGGACAGAGGAGGACGAGCGCGACGAGTGTGATGATTGCCGCCTTGCGCCACCCTGAGAAGAAGCGGCGTGGAGTGGCGCTATGCTGGCTGGCTGGCGTCGATCGCTGGCGGGACGGGGACTGGCTCTTGCGTTCTCCGTTCGACCGTTGCAGATTCGCGCCGCACGATTGACAGAACGACGCACCCGCGAGGACTTCTGAGCCGCAACTGTGACAATATCGTGGTCCTGCTGGTTCTTGTGGTACGGGTGTTCCGCAGTTCGAGCAGAACTGCGCATCGGGATCAACAGGGTTGCCGCATCCAGGGCAGTGTCTGGGAGAACTCATCAGGGCAACACTCCGCTACTCAATAGAGCCGGCACAGATCGGATAGCGCAGTGTAGACGAGATTCTTTATCCAGACAATACGTGCCAGCATCGAGGGAGTGCTGGTCGGGTGGGAAGATCGGAGGCAACGCAATAGTTGCCATGTGGAGTGGTCGGCATTGGCGCTGCGCCAGCAGGATTGGTGAGGACGGGCTATTCAAAGCAGCCGAGCGCTAGAACGTCTTGGGAGAGCGAGGAATGTGGCGCCAGAATACACGTGCCACATTCGCAGGGACAAACTTCGTTTTCATCCGCATAGATGTGTGATCACCCGGCGGGACGTTGATCGTCATGACAGGCTGATCCACCGTCATCTACCAGGTGGTCTGTTTTTCAGGCCCGTCGAGCGTCTGAGGGCGGAGCGACGAGTCCGTTCTGGAATGCGTACAGGACGGCCTGGGTTCGATCGCGAACGCCAATCTTCTGGAAGAGAGCGCTCAGATTATTCTTGACCGTGCTTTCCGCAAGATCGAGATCGCTTGCGATCTGGCGGTTGTTGCGGCCACGGGCCAGAAGCTCAAGAAAGCGCATCTCCCGTTCGCTCAGTTGCTGCTTACTGCTGCCGGACGAACTGTTGAGCAGCCGTTGGAACTCGCGCATCAGAACCGGCCCCAGCGATGGGTCGATCGTCGAACCGCCAGCAGCCGCGAGCCGGATGGCCCGGATAACCTCGTTCGAGCGTGTGTTCTTCAGCAGGTATCCTTTGGCCCCTGCCCGGATCGCGTGAATTGCATATTCATCGTCGGCGTACATCGTCAGCACGACGACGTGAGTGTTCGGAAAATTCTGCACAATCATCTCGGTTGCCTGGATGCCGTCCATTTCCGGCATGCTGATATCCATCAGGACGACATCGGGGTGATGTTGTTTGACCAGTTCAACGGCCTGGCGTCCATCGCTGGCCTCGCCAGCTACTTCGATATCATCGACCGAAGCCAGTAACTGGCGCAGGCCCTCACGAAACAGATCATGGTCGTCGGCTATGACTACACGCAACATCTATTGGCCGTCCTTCTCACTGCGGATCACGAATTCGGGGTTTGAGCCCGAAACTGAAGCCATGGTTGGTTAGTCCCCTGCCCCATGGCGCTCATGGGACGCGCCATGATTCGACGATTCCATGGGCGGTGGCTGCAAGAGATACTCGCTTGCGCTCAATCCAGAACCTTCGAGATGTGATTTCCCACTCCCTGCTGGAACCATGAGTGGCAGCCGGGCCTCGATGCGCGTGCCCTGCCCCGGTTCTGACACGACTTCAAGCTCTCCCCCAAGGTCTTCGGCCAGTTCGCGCATCTGCACCATTCCGAAATGGTCGATGGGCGTTGCGTCGGCATGGCCTATGCCAACGCCATCGTCGATGACATGAAGGATCAGGTCCCCGTCGCGCTGGGCCACTTCCAATCGAACTGAATTTGCCCCGGCATGTTTCCGGACGTTCTGAAGCGCCTCGCGGACGATGCCCACCACGGCTCGTTCGACCTCCGGCACCAGCTGAACACCAGAGATCTGTTTGATGTCCATCTCGAATTCCGAAGCGTCGATCTCGATGTTCTTGGCGATCGAGCGCAATTGGCCGGTGATGCCGCGCCGCCCAAGGGCTGGTCGCCGCATTTCTCCGATTGTCCGGCGCAACTCGGTGATCGTCTTGTCCACGAGGTCCCGCGTGGCCTCAATCTCGGTCAGGGCGATGGCCGGATTATCTTTGACATAACGAGCCACGATCTCCATCTTCATATTGAGATAGGCGAGGTTTTGTACGACATTGTCGTGCAGTTCGCGGCCGATCTCCCGGCGCTCGCGCGCGGCAATCTCCTCAACTGAATCGGCTCCCTGTGAATGCAGGTGGTCGGTCCGGTCGCGAAGGAAGAGCGACTGGATACCCCAGGACATCCCGGCGGCGCAGGCAGAAAAGGCGATGATGTCTTCCGGCGCGTATTGAAAGGTCTCTCCATCCCGGCGCTCCGCGGCAATCGCGCCGATCAGTTCGTCGCTCGCCATCAGCGGAACGATGAGCCATCCTCGATGTGCGGGATCGATAAATGGGCGGGCGAATTCGAGCATGTTGTGGCCGACCCGATGGGTGGCGATCCATCGTTGGTGGACGGCCTTGCCGATTTCCGCCGGGGTAACACCGGAAGGATCGGCAAGCGGTGATTGCCAGGCGTGGACCAGCACCATCTGTCCCTCATCGTCGCGTTGGAAGATGCGAATACAGACCGTTCCCGGAATGCGTGCCAGGATTGCGACCCCGATTTCATAGACATCCTGGACCGATGTCGCGTCGACCAGCCGGGCCTGCAAATCAAATGGGAAACTGGCCAGCGGCGTGCGCATGTAGCGTTCCCGAGATGGTCGGTCGTACACCTCGGTCATGACCGGTTGTCTCCAAATCCATCTATGGGCTGCACAACCGTCGAGATGGCCGAATGTTCGCCCACGGTCTTGCCATCGATGAGCGGGAGTGTGATTTGGAGCGTTGAGCCCTTACCGGCATTGTGAGTTTGCAGCACGTCACCACCCAGTAACTCCGCCCGTTCAATGAGCGCGAGCATCGCGATGCCCGGCTGTTCCGCCTCGATTTCGCTGCCGATATATTCGATCGGGTTGTGAACGTTGACGATGACATGTTCGGTGTTGGCATGCAAACGCAAGGTCAGCATGCGCGATTTTCCCGGAATGGCAAGGAGCGATAGCGACTCCTGAATGAGGCGATACACAGCGGTTTCAATCTTGGGAGTGAGCCGGCCTGGAAGCCTGACCTCAAGATCGATTGCAATGCCGCTCTGTTCTTCAATTGCTGACAGGAGCTCTTTCAGGGCGGGTTGGAGCCCGAGTATGTCAAGCGTCGCCGGACGCACCTCGAAGATGCGCTTTCGCAGGCGATCGATGTTGTCCGCGAGTTCGGTGCGCACGCTCTCTATTTGCTCGACGAGCACATCGGTGTCTTTACTCTCCTGAACCAGCAAATGGGCGCGGTCCAAATTGTAGAGACACGCGGCAAGTGTCTGGAGCGTGTTGTCGTGAATATCGTCGACCAGTTCCTTGCGCTCCGTCTCCTGCTTCTGCAGCACCTGATCGAGGACCGCCGCTCGTCGATTACCCCGTTCCTGGACCATCCGGTACAGGCGGGCGTTTTCCAACGCTACCCCTGTATGTACGCCTATTGCACCAAAAACTGAGAGATCGTGCGGGCCATAGGCGTGTCGCAGGGGACTGCGGACGGTCATGGCGCCAACAACGCTGCGGCCGACGGTGATCGGCACGGTCATCTGCGAATGGCAGAGCGCCGACCCTTCGACTCGTACAACCCATTGATCGGGGGCGGTCGATTCCCTTGTTCCGGCGGATGAACCGCGGCCCAGTTGCACTGCCCGCGCGATCGGGTCGTTTCCAGGCACATAATGGGTGCGGTAACGTCGAAATTCGCCTTCCGCGGCTACGCGCAAGTCAAATTCCTGGCGACTATCTGTGAGCAGCCCCACCGCGAAGTAGGTCGCGTCAACCACGGAGCCGACCTGTCGATGGAGTTGCCGGAACAGACTCTCCTCATCGGAGAGCATCGCAAGCTGGATTCCAATCTCGTTGATGACGGCAAGGCTGTCCGACGACGTGATCACATCCTCATAGAGCATCGCATTTTCGATCATCGTCGACAGCGGCGGAGCCATGCCCGCCATCACACGTTCGTCCTCTTCGGAGAAGTCGTGTCCATCTTCGGAATAGTCAAGCAGGATGAATCCGAGCGTTCTATGCCGCCGCCCGCGCAGGGGCACGAACATGGCCGCGCGCATGCCGAGCGTATCGACGAGGGAACGTGGCAGGAGGGTTGAGGCCTTCGCATCATCAATGATGATGGTTTCACCGCTGTGCATCATCCGGTCAATCGCCGGGACGACCTGGGGAGAAAGGCTGATCATCTTCAGCATCTCGACCAGGCGCGGCTCCAGTCCGGCAACGGCGATCGGGACGAATTCGCTTCGATCATCGCGCCAGAGCATCGCGTAGGCCCGGTGGCATCCCGGCTCCCGGCGTGCGAGCTCCACCGCCGATTGGAGAATCGTTTTCGGGTCGGCCAGATGCTCAACCTGCTGGTAGAGCCCGAAGACCGCCCGGTGGACCATTGCCTCCTGGGCTTCCGCGGTCAAGCGTTCGAAGTTCAGCGCGGCAGCGGCGGCTGCGCCGAGCAACCCGGCCTGAACTTGAAACTCTGAAGTCAACGGATGGTTCAGTGTGCAGGCCAGATCGAAGCGCCCGACAAGTCGTCCACTGGCGTGCAGTGGAATGAGCAGCGCCTCTGTTGCGCCAAACTCCGCGAATGTCCAGCGTTCGGTTGCAGTCAGATAGCCATCGGGACCGTCCTCCTGGTCGATCGCAATCACGATCCCACTGCCGGCGGCGACCTTCTCAAGCGAGCTTGTGACCGGAGAGTAGCTGCCGAGCAGTCCACGGACCATATCGGGACCAGGTCCCGCCGCAGATGTGACGGCCAGGCTCAGGCCGTCCGGAGTCAGCGTCCGGATCAACGCGATACTGGCATGTAGGTGATTGACCGCGGCTTGAACGACCGCATCGGGCACGAGCAGCGAATCTGACCCGGCCGAGATGAGTGACAGCCGGGCGAGCACCTCGGTGATCGACGCGTCGCCGGGCGCCGGACCCGGGTTGGCGAGCGAGGAGACCCTGCCATGAGATGTGCTCTGATCGTTGGCAGCGCTCAACCGGTCATCCTTTGATCCCTGTTGTGGCGAACCCCACTACCACTCGCCGGATTCACGGTGCGTCGCCGGGCGTGCGCGTCTGGGGAGGCCGGACTACGGACTCTTTCTCAATCATAGAGAGCGTCGTTGGTCACACAAGCGCTATTTCCTGCCCTATTGGTACCGTCTTTGCCTGGATTCGCGCGTGAATGGCGGCCATCCGGGCTTCTCTTGCCGTAGATAGCCTCTGGCGCGTAGGCTCTGAGCATGAAACTGACCTTTCTGGGCACCGGCACGAGCAATGGCATACCGGTCATCGGTTGTTCATGCAGCGTCTGCACATCTGACGATCCGCGCGACTGGCGCACCCGCACATCAGCCTTTGTGGAGACGCGTGGCAAGCGGATTCTGATCGATGCCTCGCCCGAGTTGCGCCTGCAGGCGGTGGCTGTGGGACTCGATCGGATCGACGCCGTTCTCTTTACCCACCCTCATGCCGACCATGTGGGTGGTTTCGACGATCTGCGCCGGTACAATCAGATCAACCAGGCTAGGCTGCCGGTCTTTACCGACCATCTCACCGCTGGCAATCTTCGGGAGCGTTTCGCCTATGCCTTCGAGCATCCATTCCCGTTCTTCGGTGGGAAACCCGATCTTGACTTGCAGGTGTTCGATGGTCCGTTTGATGTCCTTGGCGTTCCTGTCGTGCCGTTTCAGGTTGGACACGGGCGCTGGATCGTCAATGGTTTTCGCTTCGATGATCTCGTCTACCTGACCGATGCCAAGGAGATTCCAGACGAATCGATCGAAGCCATGCGGGGGGCCAGGGTGCTGATTATCAACGCGCTCCGCCAGCGCCCGCACCCGGTGCATCTCTCGCTGGACGAAGCGCTAGGAGTCATCGACGAGATCGGTCCCGAGGAGGCGTATATCGTCCATATCTCTCACGAGATGGGGCCGCACGCGCCGATCAACGCCAGCCTGCCGCCAGGGGTCCAGCTGGCGTACGACCGGTTGACGGTAGAGGTGCCGTAGCGCTGCACATCTTCCACGGCGCAGCCTCACGAGGAGCACCGGGGCTGTCTTGCCTACCCACGCGCTCGCAGGATCGGGCGGGTAAGGCAGGTCGGACCACCGGTGCGATTGTGGGAAATCTCTCCGCCGGTATAGAAGGTCACGTCGCAACCAGCATCCTCAAGCAATGCCCCGGTTACCGGATTTTCACGGAGCATTATGCACTTGCGCGGCGCGGTAACCAGAACGTTCGAGCCCTGGGTCACAAACTCGTTTTCGGGAATTACCACCATCTGTATGCCCCGGGCCCGCAGCAAATCGATGAAGCCGACGTCGAGCAGCGGCAAGTGGACGACCGCAAGATCTTCGTCGATCATGCTGATCAGTGAAAGCAGGTGCAGGCACTCGTCGGGGCCCTGCCAGTGCGGCAGGCCAACCCTTACGACGTCGATGCCCTGACGGTTCAGGAGCGTGGTCATCTGCTGGATGCCTTCATCGTTGGTGCGATAGCCGCGCCCGATGGCCAGGGTTCGTTCGTCAACCCAGAGACAATCCCCACCCTCAAGCAGGCCGGGCGGCTCGACTTGGCCGATGACCGGTACGCCCAGTTCCGCCATCGTCTGTTCTGCCAGCCGCGTCTCGTCTTTACGCAGAACCTTCCCCATGCTGGTAATGATCGCGCCCTCGCCGGTCATGAAGACTGGATCGAAGGGAAAGATGGCGTCCTGGAGCAACGGGTCGTCGATTTCACCGGTCAGCACTTCCACGCCCGCCTGGCGCAGGATCTGCCGGAAGGCGGCGTGCTCCTCGACGGCCTGGAGGTGGTTCATTGGCCGCAAATAGCCAAAGTCCTGCCATGACAAGCCCGGAGGGGGCTCGACCGGCGGATAGACGAGTACCCGTTCGAGTGGCCAGACGTTTGAATGCCCACCCCATGCCCGCGCCTCGTGGCTTGTCATCGTCCCACCCCCAGGTTCCCTCGTGTCATCATTCTCAAGACAACAATCGTCTAGATCCGGCTGATCGTCAAGCCGCGCGGCCGTTGACAGGCGGGTTTCCCGCGAAGTACCGTTGATCGGCATACTACTCAGCTATTGACTAGGCGGACAACGAGAGGGTGGCGCGATGGCGACTGAGCACGCAGTGTTGGGCCTCCTCTCGATTCAGCCGCGCCACGGCTACGAGCTTGCCAAGGAGTTCAGCCCGGAAACGGTGCTGGGCGATATTGTCCATCTTGAATCGGGGATGCTCTACGCCCACCTAAAGAAGCTTGAGCGTGAAGGATGGGTGAGCGCTGAACTGGAAACGCAGGAGGCGCGGCCGGCCCGCAAAGTCTTTGCGTTGACCGGCGAGGGGCGGGCAGAGCTGCAACGCTGGCTCTCCGAACCAGTCGACAAGACGCGGGATATTCGTCTAGAGTTTCTGCTCAAGTTATATCTGGCCTATCAGACTGATCCTGAACGAGTCGCGCGCCTGGTGCGAGAGCAGCAAACGCTGTGCGAGCAGTTCATCGAGTCGCTGGCGATACAGATTGAGGAAGAGGAGGACCAGTTCCACAAACTCGTGCTGGAAATGCGCCTCGCCCAGAATCAGGCGCTTGCCCAGTGGCTCGAACGGGCGCGGCGGATCGAGAGCGTACCAATCGATGACCCTTAAACCCGGGCGCGACGTCCTGCTCCTCGGGTTGACCTTTCTTTTGCCCCTCCTGGGCGCCTGCAGCGATGACGTGGAATCGGACAACGGCGAAACATTGACCGTCTTCGCCGCCGCCTCACTCACCGCCGCCTTCGCCGAGCTTGGAGCGGCATTTGAAGCGGCACATCCAGACGTCGTTGTCGAGTTCAACTTCGCTGGATCCCAGGCACTGGCGACCCAGCTGGTTGAGGGAGCGTCCGCGGATGTCTTTGCTTCGGCCAACGAGGTCCAGATGGATCGCGTGGCCGGGGAAGATCTTGTCGAAGGTGATCCGGCCGTGTTCGCTCGAAACCGGCTGGCGATCATCGTCCCGGCGGATAATCCCGCTAACGTTCAATCCATGCTTGACCTCGCCAGGCCCGATCTCAAGTTCGTCCTCGCGGCTGAGGATGTGCCGGCGGGCCGCTATGCGCGAGAGTCGTTGACGATGCTAGAACGATCAGTCGAATTTCAGGAAGCTCATCCTGATTTCACCGGATTCAACATCGTTTCTAATGAGACGAATGTTTCCCAGGTCTTGACACGGGTGCGTCTTGGAGAGGCTGATGCTGGCATCGTCTACGAGACCGATGTCACGCCGGACATCACCAGCGAGGTGGATATGATTCCTATTCCAGATGAGTTCAACATCATCGCTTCCTATCCAATAGCCGGGCTCTCAGATGGCGACCAGGAGCTTGCCGGGGATTTCGTCGAGTTCGTCCTGTCAGCGGATGGGCAGCAGATCCTCGCTGGCTGGGGTTTCTTGCCCGCGGCGCCCGGATGACGATCCCTTCGACTCGCCATTTGCCCGGCGACCCCTCGCCGAATGAACGCCGCCGTCGCCACCGGTCGATATGGCAACGCGTATGGTCGCCATCCGTCCTGCTCTGGCTTGCGACTGTCGTGCTGCTGGCCTTCATTCTCATTCCGCTGATCACGATCTTCCTGCGAGGGTTTGAGGATTGGCAACTGATCCGCCCGTTGAATGATCCGGTCGTTCAGGAAGCCTTGACCCTGTCGCTGGTGACGACCGCGATTTCACTTGCTATCTCGGTCACGCTGGGCACGCCAGCGGCGTACTTGCTCGCTCGAAGAGACTTTCGAGGCCGTTCGGTCGTCTCAACACTGATCGACCTCCCGATGGTCCTGCCGCCGGCTGTGGCTGGCATCGCCTTGCTGATCGCGTTCGGAAGACGTGGAGTGCTTGGCCCGGCGCTGTCGGAGACGTTTGGCATCGAACTGCCATTCACCCTCGCGGCGGTCGTCATCGCCCAGACCTTCGTTTCGATGCCCTTCTATGTTCGCTCGGCGCGGGCCGGCTTCGAGACGATTGATGAGGACTATCTCCAGATCGCGGCGACGATGGGCCTCTCGCGCCTGACGATCTTCCGGACGATCACCCTGCCCCTGGCGTTGCCGGCGTTGCTCAGCGGGGCGGTGCTGACATGGGCGCGCGCGCTAGGCGAATTCGGCGCGACGATCCTTTTCGCCGGGAACTTTGCCGGGCGGACCCAGACTATGCCGCTCGCCATCTACCAGTCGCTCGAAGGTGGCGACCTGAGCACGGCGATCGCCCTCTCCGCAATCCTGATTGTCGTCTCCTTCACCATTCTGGTCATCTTTCAGGTGCTGACTCGCTCGTCACTTAACCCGGCGCGTTAGATGCTCGACGTGCTGGTTGGGCTGGAACTCCCGGATATCAGCATCACCGTTGATCTGGCCATCGATGATGAGATTCTTGTGCTTTTCGGTCCCTCGGGTGCGGGGAAGACGCTGACGGTCAAAATGATCGCTGGACTGGAACGCCCGGATCGCGGCCACGTCCGGATTGGCAACCGGAAGGTCTTCGACTCGATCTCCGGGATCGATCTTCAGCCCCAACAGCGCGCTGTTGGTTACGTTCCCCAGCGCTCCGGCGTCTTTCCGCATCTCTCAGCCCTCGACAACGTGGCTTTGCCGTTGCGGCGAGGTCGCCACCGGTTACCTGCGCGCGAAGCAGGGCAGCGAGCGCTGGCGCTGCTCGATCGCTTCGGATTGCGACAGCGTGCGCAAGCCCGCCCCGCCCAGATGTCCGGCGGCGAGTTGCAGCGGGTCGCCTTCGCCCGGGTGCTGGCGACCCAGCCGGAAGTGCTCCTGGTCGACGAACCGTTCGCCGCGCTAGACGCTCCGGTGCGCGCGGATCTGCGCGGGGAGTTCCGCGCATTCCAGCGTGAACTGCGGATACCGGCCGTCTTCATCACCCACGACGTGGAGGAAGCGGCGGTTGTCGGTGACCGGATCGCGATCATGATTGCCGGCTCGATCCGCCAGATCGGCAAGCCGCGAGCGGTGCTCGATCATCCGGTGGATCGCGAAGTTGCCGCGCTGGTCCAGTCCGGCAACATCTTTGAGGGCCGGGTCGCGCGCCGGGGCGATGGGTTTTCGGTTGAAACCCTGCCGGGCATATTCTGGACGCGCGCCGCTGGTCTCGTTGAAGGCGACAAGGTCACCGTCGCGATCCGGCCCGAGGGAGTCAGGATCTTGCGTGAAGATCGGGAAACGTCCCGATTTGACGACGCAACGGTGCTTTCCGGGACGATATCCGATGTCGTCGATCACGGCGGGCTGATTGTGGTCTCGGCCAATGTTGGCGGGGGAACGATGCTGGTCAACCTCTCGCCGACCGCCGCCGCGAACCTGCGTCTGGAGCCGGGCCGCCCGGTGCGACTGGCGATCCCGCCCGAACGGGTACATGTCATGGCTGGAGGCGACGCTGGCGGGCATGGACGGCATGCGAGCAAATGAGGTTATGATGGGCGGCAATTGGGGGAGGGGAGCAGCCTGTGGATGCCATTCACCGGGCGATCGGCGAAGGACTCTTCGTCGTCTATCTGCTGGCGATGATCGTCGCCTTGATCTACTCGCGGAAAACCGAGGAGCCGCCACCCTGGCTCTTTGGGATCGCGCACGGATTGCTGGGGTTACAGGTTCTGCTGGGCCTGTTGATTCTGTTGATCAGCGGGCTCTCCGGGGTCCCCTGGTATCACCCGGTGCTTGGCCTGGTGACGTTGGCGGCGTTGGGTTTGGCGCCGCTTTTCCAGCGCCGCTTCTTGCCCGGCATCGACACCGCCGCGCTCTTCGGACTGATCGCCGTCCTCGCCCTCATTACCCAGTTCGCCGCCCGTCTCGCTTAAGAAAGATGATGGAGGGCACAGCAGGAAAGGAATGGTCAGCCCATGCGCTGCAACCTGCCCGATTCACTCCCCAACCTTCTCGCCTGTCTCGCTGTCATGCTCAAGATGCTTGCCGGGCTCCCAGCCGCGGGGGCCGATCGTGCGCTGGGCGACGGCTAGGGCCGGGCCTTCGAGTTCGGTGGCCATGGTGTCGTTCCAACGGTTGAGGTAGCCAAAGAGGGAGATTGCTCCGACGATTTCGACGATCTCGTCGTCGCTGTAGTGCTTGCGAAGTTCGACGAAATCCTCCTCTGTCGTCTGGTTCGGCACAAGCCCGGCATGGTGGGCAAGCCGCAGGGCGGCGCGTTCCGCGTCGGAAAAGAGGGGGCTCGCTTCGTACTCCCAGACATGGAGGATCTTGTCGTCGGACGCCTGGTAGATGCTCGATAGATTCGCCATGTGTGCTTCGCAATACTGACACCCCGCCGCCTGGCTGGCAATCAAGCTGACCAGCGTCTTCGTCTCCTCTGGCACGCTGCCCTGGTAGAGCACCGCCTGATTGAGGACCATGAACGCCTCGGCAATCGCTGGCCGGCGAGCCATCGTCAGGATGCTGTTCGGGAGGAATCCCCGGGTATTCTCGTAGTGTGCGAAGCGCTCGGCGAACCGGGGGAGGTCGGATGTGTCGAGCGGCGGGACGTTTGGCATGGCAACGCTCCTGGTCATCGGATCGTGCTGTTGAGCGGATGGCTCCAGCGCTGGATGGGCGATCTTCAAGGTGGTCTGACTATAGCATTGGGAGGGCGCTCGATGGCTACGAACCCCGGCGCAATCGGCTAAGATATGGTTGCGCCCGCCGGGCGCCTCGATCGACCGCTGGTGAAGAAGGAGTGTTCCGATGCCGCTTGAGACACGTACCCTGCCCGGAACGATCGTCCACGAGCGCGGCGGCGAGAAGATCGCCAGCGGTTGGTGCATCCTCGCCTACGAGACCGGCGAGAAGTTCGAGCCGCTGGACGAGTGGCGCGGCGAAATCACTGTCGACGATCCCGAAGAGCGCGTGGCCATCGGCGAGGCTGCCGGCCAGGTGCTCTATCTCCAGTGCTTGCCATATGGCGGCGAATTCGAGTCCTGGCACGGGCCGGTGCTGACCGAGCTGGTCGACAAGCAGCACGACCCCTACCAGCGACGGGTTCGCCTGCGCGCCGCCGGCAAGCTCTTGCGTGGCGACCGCGCCATCCCCGGCACGGACTGGGCGCCCCGCTATCCCCGTAACACCGGCGAGGACGAAGCCCCCGCGGAGCGCTAGCCCCGGCTGGTTTATTCCCCCGGGTTGCCCGGGCCGCCCAAACTCCTCGTCAGCGCTTTCGCCGCCTGTGTGCTCAAGAACGTCGAGCGCTTCGCCGAAATGATGCCCTTTGCGTTCGCCGAAGCCGCGATTCGTGTCGAGGCTGAGCGCGAAGGCTCACCGCCAAGCATGGCGCGCATCCACTTTGTTCTGACGCTGCGTACGGATGAGCCCGAGCGCCGGGTTGACCTGTTGCACCGCAACATCTCCAAGTACGGCACGATCTACAATACGCTGGCATTGGCCTGTGAGGTAACCGGCGAGATCAGGACCCTTCCCACCGGCGCATAGAGAGAACCGAACGCCACCGCGGCAGCAGCGCACCGTAGCCCCCCGCAAGGCATAGCGGCTCCAGTTCCCGCTCAACATCAAGACTGACTAGGGCGGAAGCCGGGCTAGCTGCTTGCTATTTCGTATTTTTACGAATAAGGTATCGGAAGCGCCGCGTCGGCGCGCATTAGCAATGGGTCAAGCAAGAAGGAGTAATGCTCGATGCCAGAGGTTCCTGGGCCTGTCGTCTCCGGCGCGTCTTCTCGCTCAACAACAATCGTCATCGCTGTCCTGGCTCTAACCGTCTTTCTTACAACTTCGAATGGCGCGTCACTTGGTGCTTTCATGCCCGATCTTGCGGCCGACCTCGATTCCAGCGTGCCGTTGCTGGGGCAGGTGACAACGGCGGTGTTTGCTGTATCGGCGATCGTGAGTCTCTTTGCTGGGCCAGTCGCGGATTACTATGGCAAGCGCAGGATGATCCAGTACGGGCTGCTTATCCTGGCCGCTGGCGCGCTGGGCACAGCGCTCGCGCCGACCTACAGTTGGTTTCTTGGCGCGCGCATGCTCTCAGCCCTGAGTGGCGGCTTCATCGTAGGCAATACGCTTGCCTTGACCGGCACACTCTACGCGGGCGAGGCGCGTAGGGCTACGCTCAGCTGGGTGACGGCCGGCACCGCTTCAGCGCCGATCGTCGGGGTTCCATTGTTGACGCTGGTGGCGTCTTTCAGTTCGTGGCGCGGCGCGTACGTAGCGGTTGCCGGCGCAAGTGTGGTGGCGCTGGTGCTCCTCCGCGCGGCTGTGCCTGATGACACCGCGCACCAGGCGTCGCGTATTAACCTGGCAACCTTCGCCATTTCCTACCGTCCCTTGCTGCAATCACAGGCGATGCTCCGCATCTACGCGGCATCCGCGCTGCGTGCTACGAGCTGGGTCGGCTTGCTGACCTATCTCGGAGCCTTCCTCGGCGAGTCGTTGGATCTGAGCGTGCGCGAAATTGGATGGGCCTACATGATCGGCGGCGCTGGCTATTTCGCGGGCACCAAACTGGCCGGCGCGCGCCTTGGCGGGCTCGATCCGCGCTTGCTCTACGGCGCGAGCACCTTCGCAATGGGAGTGCTTCTGGCGATTGCCTTCACCATACCGACCAGTGGTATACAGATCGCGCTGGCGCTGATTCTTGCCGCGGCATGTAGTGGCGTGGGCTGGGTTATGATCGTAACGCTCATGTCCGCCGAAACGCCGACTGGTCAAGCCAGTACGATGTCCTTCAACGCGGTTCTCTTCGCCGTCGGGGCCGCTCTGGGCAGCTTTGCCGGCGGTGGTCTTATCGCGCTCGGCGGCTTCTCAGCCTTCGGGATTGGGCTCGTGCTCTTCGCCACAGCCAGTGGCTGCCTCGTCTGGATTCCGGTTCGCGTCAGGGCTGCACGACTGCGGCCCGGAAGGAGTTGAACAGGCTGCGGGAAAACTGGCTCAATCCCGATGGCGCGAGCGACGCTGAGCTCAAGAAACGCACGCTAACGAACCTCTACAACGCCCGCCCCACCTGGCTCGATCGGCGCCACCGGACCGTCGACCGAGCCGTCTGGATCTGGGCCGCCTGTAGCCAGTCGTACCCGGAGGGCGCCCATCCCCCAGTAGCGACGGAAGGATCCTGAGGGAATCAGGGGGATCAGGAAAGCGGGGAACGATGCCTGAGCAGCCGGTTGCCCGATCCAACGTGGGTGTTAAACGGTGGGAAAGGGTCTACGAGCCTCGCTGTTCCCACTCCCGTTCCGCCTCTTCTTCCATCGCTTCGAGGCGGGTGTAGTAGTCGGGGAACTCCTTGAGGTGTGCCCAGGCTATCTTCCCGGTCAGGAGGGGATCGTCGCCGGTGACGTCGGTCTCCGGGTCGTGGGCGCCGTGCTCCAGCTCGACGTCCATGCCAGCTCGAAACTCCTCGACATCGAAGGGCGAATTGCCCCAGTCGATCCCGATCCGTGCGCCGATCTCCCTGGCCTCTTCGGTCGTGAATCGTTCCGCCATCTCAGATTTCCTTTCAGTTCGCGTTCGCCCGCGGTCCATACTTCGAAGGCGCGGTGATGACCTGTCTGAGAAGCCATTGTGCATCGTCTCCTCTCCAATTCTCCAGAGAACTGAATCAGATCAGCACAGACTGACTATCGTCGAAGGTCAGTTACAAAGTCAGAGCATGGACGATCGCGACTGCAACAAGATTGCAGCAGTTCGGGCACCGCAACGTGCCGAGATATCGGGTGACTACTCCGCAAAGCTGAAACGAGTCGCCACTCATTCGGCTGATGGTGATGGCGACAAGTTCTACACCAGATCTCGAAAATACTGCGTGCCGGAGAGGGAAAGCCCTGCGACCATCGTAGGGGTAGGGCTTGTCCCTACCCGGCTCGGAGACCGCATACGTGCGCGGGTGGGGACGAGCCCCACCCCTACGAAGATCAAGAGGATGAGTCACCGCCTCACCCTCAATGCTTTCGGAAGGCGCTCTAATTGGTCATCGGGATCGTCATCCAGCGGGAAGGTGTATTCCCTGGCGCGTCGCCGTCGCTCTCGGGATGACTCAGGCTAGCCGGTTGCCGCGAACAGTCGCCGGTGAACCGCCGAGGCGTGGAGCTCGGGGCGAAAGTCTGGATGGGCGAGGGAAATCAGGAGGCCGGCGCGCTGGCGCAATGAGCGGCCTCGTAGGTCGACGATGCCGTACTCGGTCGCGACATGCTCGACGTGGCCGCGCGTTGTCACGACGCCCGCTCCGGGTCGGAGATGGGAGACGATTCGCGATGTCGTTCCGCCGCGCGCGGTCGACGGCAGGGCAATGATCGCCTTTCCGCCTGGGGAGAGCACCGCTCCGCGAACGAAATCCATCTGCCCGCCAATGCCACTGTAGATCCGGTCACCAATCGAATCGGCAACAACCTGGCCGGTAAGGTCGATCTCGATCGCCGAATTGACCGCGATCATGACCTGTTGCCTGGCTATCTCGAAAAGATCGTTGACGATGTCCGACGGGTGGAACTCGACAAAAGGGTTGTCGGCGACGTAGGCATACAACTCCGGGCTACCAACAACGAACGAGGTGACGATCCGGCCCCGGTAGCGCGTCTTGAGGGTGTTGGTGATGACGCCGCGCCGCGCTAGCTCCATGACCCCGTCGCTAAACATCTCGGTGTGGATGCCGAGCTCTTCATGGTCGCCCAGCGCGGCCAGGACCGCATTCGGGATCGCTCCGATGCCAAGCTGAAGGGTTGCGCCGTTCTGGATCAGAGGCGCGACATGAGCGGCGATCCGTTGCTCGACCGGTCCGGGCTGCTTGGCTTCAAGTGCCGGTAGTGGACGATCGACCCCGACGGCGGCGCTGATCCGATCCTCTCGGATGCCGCTGTTACCGTGGGTGCGGGGAACGTTGGGGTTGATCTCCGCGATCACTGTCCGGGCGGTGTCGACCGCCGCCCGTGCAGTTGCGATGGAAGCGCCAAGCGTTCCGTAGCCGTGCTGGTTTGGCGGGGAGACCTGGACGAGCGCGACATCGATCGGCAACGTGCCGTCGCGGAAGAGGGCCGGGATTTCGGAGAGAAAGACCGGGGTATAATCCGCCCGTCCATCGCTGACCGCATCGCGGACGTTCGCGCCGCAAAAAAGGGCATTGTGTCGGGCATGCTTGGCCATCTCCGGGGCGACGTAAGGGGCCGGTCCCTCGGTGTGCAGGTGGATGATCTCGACGTTGTGGAGCTCCGGGAGTCGCCTGGTCAGGGCTTCGATCAGAGTTCGCGGGGCCATCGCCGCTTCGTGGATATAGACCCGGTCTCCCGAACGGACCGCCGCGACCGCTTCGTCCGCCGTTGTCACCCGCACGCGCATCCTCCCGCCAGATGTGCCTCCGTTCGAACCATCGTTGCATTTCCAGCACTTGCCGCAAGTATGGTACTGCGTTGGGAGGCGGGACGGGCGCATCCAGGAATTGCTACTCTTAACCAGGACGCCAGTGCTGCTCGAGATGGTTGTCGGAAACGGAAGGTAGCCCCGGCGATGCAATCCAGGCGAATTGTCGCTGCCGGGTTGTTGTTGCTCGCGGTGGGAGTCGCCGCGACCGCATTTCTGGGCCCGCTGGTAACGGACACGATTAATTACCGCTTCTCCGAAAACATGGAAAATCAGACGACCGGAGGCGATGCGGTTCTGCTCTTTATCGTCGCGCCAGCGGCGCTAATCGCGAGCTATCTGTGGCTGCGGGGGCGAACCCTCGCACCGGTCGTCGCCCTCGCAGCGGCGGCGTTCACCGCCTACACCTTCTTCGGATTTATCCTGATCCCGAACTATGACCGCTACGACGGCAACAACGAGCAGTACTACCCGCTCTTTGTCGCGGTCCTGGCGCTCAGCCTGGCGCTTACAGCCGTTTCCTGGAGTGCGCTGAGTCGCGCCATCCTCCCAATGCCATCAGCTGGGTTGCGCAAGGCAGTTGCGGCTATATTGCTTCTGGTTGCGATACTCTTTGCCTTGACCTGGAGCGGACAGATCGCGGCCGTGGCTGGTGGGGATTACTCGACCGAGTACGTCGAGCACCCGATCGCCTTCTGGCTGATTCGCACGCTCGACTTCGCCATTCTGATCCCCGCCTCGATCGCAACCGCCGTGGGGTTGTTGCGCTGTAGCCAAACCGCGGTCCGCGCGGCCTACGGACTGACAGGATTCGTCACGCTGATGGTGGCGTCGATCGCGTCGATGGCGATTGTGCTCGTTGCGCGGGATGATCCCTCGGCGGAGCCTGCGTTCCTTGGGGCGCTGATCCCGATCACCTCCGGGCTCGGGTATCTCACCTTTCGGCTGTGGCGCTCATGCCTCACCGGAGCGGGAGAATCGGGACAGGCTGATGGCCCTGGGGCAAGCGTTGTCGCGGCTCGTGCTGCCCGGCAATCCTGATCCTGGAACACTTGCCCCTGCCGCATAGAAAGGAAATGACAGATGACCATTCTCGTAACGGCCGCCAGCAAGCATGGCAGCACTGCCGAGATCGCAAACGCGATCTGCGACGAACTTAACCAGCGGGGCGTTGACGCGAAGTTCCGGGAACTCGATGGCATCGACGATCTGGAACGTTTCAGTGGCTACGTCGTTGGAAGCGCCATCTACATGGGACGCTGGCAGGCTCCCGCGAAGGAGTTTCTCTCTGACCATCAAGCGATGCTCAGAGAGCGTCCAGTCTGGCTGTTTAGCAGCGGCCCGATCGGTGACGCCGAAGGGATCGGGATCAATGACGACGAAGTGACAAGTCTGGTCGAACAGACGCGTGCGCTCGATCACCAGATCTTCGGCGGGAAGCTCGACCGCGGCGAACTTGGCCTGGGCGAGCGCCTGGTCACTCGTGTTGTCCGGGCTCCAGAGGGCGACTACCGCAATTGGGACGATATCCGCGCCTGGGCGGACGAGATCGCGTCGTCAGTTCAGTCAAACAGGGAATCGACCTGAGCGGATGGCGGCGTCGATAGCATATGCTCTAGATGGGACACGGACCTATCTGAAAGGAGCAGTTGATGATTGATGACACAGATTATGCCGAGCAGTTCAAAGGCGAGATCGAGTCAGCCGGCTCAATGATCGGGAGGATCGCCGACTCAACGGTCGGGCGGATTCTCGGTCACTCCAATGCGGAGACGATCTTTGGTCCGGCTGAGACGCAGGGCGAACGAACGGTCATTCCGGTCGGCCGGGTATCGACCCGCTACGGCTTCGGTGGGGGTTCCGGCCACGGAACTGCCGAGGGCTCCGAGTCCGAAGGCGGCGGTGGAGGTGGTGGTGGCGGGGGCCAGATCGAGGTGAAGCCGGTCGGCTACATCGAGTTGACCCCCGAGACTAGCCGCTTCGTGCCGATCGTGGACCAATCGGCGATCGCGATCCGCGCGGTGACCATCTGGGGGATCGTCGGCTTGTTCTTCGTCCTCGGTCTCTTCCGGGCTGTTCGTGGGCGGCGTTAGACAGCCGCTCGCTGGCTGGGGCCAGGCGGAACACGCATGGCGTCGCCGCCAGCGGGAGCCATTGCATGCCTGACCCCGATGTTCGTCTGCCTGGCGAGGAACCGGATTCAAGCCCGGTGCGGACCAGGGTCAAATGGATCGGGCATGCCACCGTGCTCGTGAACGAGGGCGAAACCTGGATTCTGACCGATCCGATTCTCCGTCGCCGGGTGATGCATCTGATGCGGCGCAACCCGATGCTTCCTGAAGACTGGCCGGCGCGGGTCGACGCGGTGCTGATTTCCCATATGCATCACGATCATCTGGATCTTCCGTCACTGCGCAAACTTGGCCGGGACAAGCTGATTATCGTGCCTACCGGCGCTGGCTCGTGGCTCACTCGCAAGGGTTTTCCGAACGTCTATGAGATGAGCGCTGGCGATTCGCTCAGAATTGAGGCGATGAGGGTTACGGCGGTGCCCGCTTACCATTCCGGGCACCGCCCTCCGTTCGGACCGACGGCGGAGACGCTCGGCTATCTGATAGACGGTTCTCGCACGACCTACTTCGCTGGCGACACCGAACTCTTTTCCGGCATGGCGGAGATTGTTGAAGATCTTGACATCGCCCTGATTCCGATCTGGGGATGGGGCCCAACGCTCGGCGATGGCCATCTGGATCCGATCCAGGCTGCCCAGGCGATCAGGCTGCTCGAACCAGGCATCGCGATTCCGATCCATTGGGGAACGCTCCATCCGATAACCTCGGTGCTTGGCAAGCTCCATTTCCTCTCTGAACCGCCCGTGAGATTCCAGCAGGCCACGTCTGAGCTCGCTCCGGCAACCGATGTGCGCATCCTGAGACCAGGAGATGTCGCCACCTTCGGTTAGTACAGAGACGTGGCGACGGGCCTGCCATTTATGGTCTACCGGCTCCAGGTGGGAAGGTTTTGCACAAAGATGGTTTGTAGATGTCGCATAGCATGGCCAACGCTGGCAACGTGCTACCGGAACAGCCGGTGGGCCGCTTCTATGCCTGGTGGCGTGGGGATCGGTTGCCGTCGTTGCCAGCGCGCGATGATGTCCTGATCGATCAGGATTCGGATCCCGAGACAATTCAGCAGGTTGGCTGGGGTGACCGGGGATAAGATCACGAGGCGCGTTGAAACCGGCAATCGCGCGGTGATTGCTCGCGTTGCGGCAAGCCGGTCGGCATAAGAGGTAGGGGGATCTATCCGCTGCTTCTCCAGTTAATTCTCGTTGCTGGTTTAGACGCCAGGCGCTTCTGGGTTGGCCACGATCTTGACAACATGCACTTCAGTAGATGATCCCGTGCTCGACGAAGACTTTGGCGAGGGTTAACGCCTCGCCCCAACCGCAGGCGCAGTCCATCAGGGCGCGACGGCCAGCAGGGCTATCGGGATAGCCGCTATCGACAAGCTCAACCTTCGTGCCATCTTCCTGGGGTGTGAACGTCATGGTGACAATTGATGGCTCCGGTCCCGAACCGTTCGACCAACTGAAGACGAAACGCTCGCACGGTTCGACTTCGAGAACCTTGCCGATCGACGCAGTCGAGATCTGGTCGATTCCCCAGTTTTCCCATCTCCAGTTCATTGCCGACCCGATTTCATGTGTCCACGTCGAACCGGAGGTAAACCATTGATTGACGCCGTCAGCGGTCGTCAGGGATCTCCAGACGCGATCGGGATCGGCGCGAATGAACGTGCCACACTCGATATCGACGTCTAGCAAATGCTTGCTGATCACGGTCTACCCTGATTCCTTCCCAGGCTTACGATGGCGCGGGGCCGGTCGCTTCGTCGTACCAGTCTGGCTGGTTGTCGAGGCTGGGATACCAGTTACCCCGTCCTTCCGGCAATAGGTCGAAGAGGTTCCAGACCGGCGAGAAGAGATCGATGCCGCGCGGGTCCTGGCCCGTTGGTGGCTGGTATTTCTCTCCGAGCATCGCCTCCGAGAAGTAATGCAGCCGGATCGTGCCCTCCGGATCCCGCCGGAACACCGTCACTCCCGGCCGCTGGTTCCCGTCCCGATCCTCCGACTGATAATCGTGGTTGAACGTGGAGCCAAGGCTTGAGAGCAAGCGGATGTTTTGCCAGCCACGTTTCCGGGCGATCCCGCGAAGGTCACCAGGTCTGGTTGCCGCAACGAGTACGAAGCTTGTGCGCTGCTTGACATGCGGCGCGACGGCGTTGTAGCCATCAGCCCACATCGTGCACATCGGACAGGGCGCGTCATCCTCCGGCCCGTACATGTAATTGATCATGATCAGATTGTCGCTGCTGCTGGCGAACAGATCGGAAAGTCTCACTACCGTAACGGGCTCGTCCCGGTCGAGATCCGCCGGGCCTTCCATAAACGTGTACTCTCCGGTGACCTCCGGGCCAGCTGGAAGCTCGCGCCGCATCCGTGCGACCCGCTCTCGCGCCTGAATCAGTTCTATCTCTGCTGCAAGCAGGCGTTCACGGGATTCTCGATACTCGATGGTTTCATTGGGGAAGAGTGTCGTCGTTGTTGTGGTCATGTGACATCCATCCGTTGTCTACTGCTGCCCGCTCCATCCGGCGTCTGGTGGAGAGGGCTAGCAGTTCAAGTTGCCGGAGGCGAGACGATCAACAGCATCGGCTAAGCTGGGATCGCGTCGGCGACCTCCCATTCGAGCGGTTGCCAGGCATCACCACGCTCGACGAGGTACTTGATTTGCACCAGGAAGCCATGCCAGCCAGCGCGGTACGAGTCCTGGCGCTGGTCCGGCGCGAAGCCGCTATGCACCATCGTCAGCCTGGTTCTGCCAGCGGATTCGGCCAACTCCCAGGTCACCAGCGTCTCATGGCCAACGAAGTCGGAGCGCCAGGAATAGCTGAGTTTGCTGTCCATTTCGAGGTCGACAATCTTGACCGGTCCATCTGGCACCCAGCCGCCGACTTCGTACTGGCCACCTTCCCGGAGATCGATCGTGACATTGTCGGACATCATCCAGCGTTCGACCATCCTTGGGTCAGCAATTGCCTTGAACACCTCGCTTGCCGGAGCGTCGATCTCAACCGAAGCTTCGATGTCTCCCGGAACTAGATCTCGGAAGTCGAAGCGCGGCCCGATCACGCGACGTTCGGCCCAGCCCCTGAGATTTTCAGCGGCGTTGCACCAGAAGCTCGCGACGGTCCATGCCCATTCGTTATCGGAGATTCCCGTGTGTTCGAATGCTACCCGAGTGCCTTCGCCCTCTGGCATGAATCTGATCACGGCAACCGTGTCGTCCTCGCGGAGACGCCAGCCGATTCGCAACGTCGTCTCATCGAAGGAGATCAGATGCATGTGGCCGTCGCCCGCAGCAGGAGTGTCGGGGATGCTGGGACCGGAGAGGGAATAGACACTGTTTGCCAGATCAATCTCGGCATGCTCCGCCAGCCAGGTGGCCGCCTGATCTTCTTCGACAAACGCCGCAATACATTCCGCAACTGGCTTTTCGACATTGACGCTAACGCTGATCTTCTTGGTCACGCGGTGCTTCCCTTTCGTGCTCTTTACGAGGTGGAGTTACTCTTGCCGATAACCGCTCAAGACAGGGCTTGCGCGGTTGCATAGACGGGTCTGAATCCTGGTGGTCAGCGTCGGATCGTACTCTTCTGACGCCTGCGGTGATCGTCATCGATCCCGGTTTCGTGTTTCGCCACCGGCGACGACCGGAACCGTGGCAGTGATGCCGGCTGCCGAAATGTAGATGTCTGACGCTTCACGCTCGCGGACGTGAATTTGCGGCTTCTGCCAGCGCTCCCCTGTCTCAACCATCTGCTTGATCCGGTTCAGGTAGTCGAGCCAGCCGAGCCCGAAGTCCAATCCGGGGCGATCGGGCGCGAAGCCACTGTGAACCAGCGTCAAGTCGGGTGCGTCCAGCGTTTGCTTCGAGTTCCCAGGTAACGACTGTGTCCGCAATGTCCGGCTTGCCCGAGCGCCAGGAATAGCTCAGTCGCTCGCCGGACTCCAGCTCAAGGATTTGCACCGGCCCCTCGTCGC
This sequence comes from uncultured Chloroflexia bacterium, assembly GCA_963709995.1. Taxonomy (GTDB): domain Bacteria; phylum Chloroflexota; class Chloroflexia; order Thermomicrobiales; family CFX8; genus JAUIIK01. The sequence continues at coordinate 52,585 of CAVPYN010000018.1, forward strand.
TCCAGCCGAGGTCGTAGCTGCCTCCGACCCGCGGATCAATCTTTGCCGGTGCATCCGCCATGTAGCGGTCAAGCTGTGAAGGATCGATCAGCGCGGCAAACACATCATCCGGATCGGCGTTGATCTCGGCTTCAATCGCGACATCGCCATAGGGGATGCTGGCGAAGTCGAAGCGTAGTCCCGGCTCACCCTGTTCGATATACGCCCGCAGGTTTTCGAGCGATATCGACCAGAACGCTTCGACCAGCCAGGGCATTGCGCCACTCAGATTGTGATGCTCCAGGTGCAGGTTGGAGTCGTCACCGTCCGGATCAATCTGAATCGTAACGATGGATTCTGTTCCATCGAGCGGCCAGGTAAACGAGAGACTCCGGTCCGGCGTTGCGTCGAGAACGATCATTCCCGGCAGGCCACCAGCCGGAGTTCCCAGCGTATGTCGTCCCCAGAAGGCGTAATGTTGATCCGGAATTGAGACGCTCGCGTGTTCGGCAAACCATGCCTCGAGGCGCTGTTCGGTGGTGAACGCCTGGTAGATTTTTGCGGGTTTCGCTTCAATGCGAATTCGCGCTTCAACGACCTGACCTGACATCATCGTCATCCTTTCCTCTTCTCGTCTAGCGATCGGGGCTCAACCGTTCCCTTGTTTGTCCCGGGCGTCTGGCGACGGGTAGCAGGCGATCATCAGCCGGTATGCCTCAGGATCACGTTCAACTCCGGTGACCTGGCCGTACTTTTCGGCGATGCTTTGCACCGCGTCGCGGACTTCTTCGAGGAAGGCCGCCCGGCGGTCGCCATCCTCAAGGTAGATCTCGGCCGATAGACCGAGCGACGGCGTGTCCTCGCCAACCCGCCGTGAGAGCCTGCCGATGTCGTTCTGGAGCTGTTCGGCGATGCCGAGGATGTAGCCGAGGCTGAGCTGGTCGCGGGCGGAGCCCGTCCCACCGACCTCCCCGACCAGCTGCGGTGACATCCAGTAGCTTCGCGCCGATGCCTGATATTGCCCTTCGATGATCCCGCCCACGCGGCGCTCGGCGACCTTTTCAACCAGGCCGGCTTTCTCGAGCACCTTCACGTGGTAGTAGATCTTCTGCGATGTCTCGCCGAGCTCATGGGCAAGCTCCGGACAGGTGCGAGGTTCGATCATGCGGCGCAGCAGTTCGATGCGCAGCGGCTTGAGCAATGCTCCGGCCCGCTCGACATCTTCGATATAGAGCACGTCGCGCATATCGATCCTCACTCCATCGTACAAACTGATGCTATCATACAGATATATTTGTACATGTCAAGCCATGCAACCCCATTCTCGGGCACAAGCTCTTCAGTCGGCATGTCACGATGAGATTGAACAACATACGTACGCGGGCTTCAATATATCGAACACCGGATGGCGGGAAGAGATTTCAGTCATGCGAATGGTTCCGGCCCTGTTATCCCGGCTGATCTGGAATCGGGGTATGGTAGCGGGAACTGGAAAGGACGCTGATATATGGATACCGGTCTCAAAGGGAAAGTAGCAGTTGTCACAGCATCAAGCGCTGGCCTCGGGAAGGCCGTCGCGGTGAGGTTCGCGCAGGAGGGCGCAAACGTCGTCATGTGCAGCCGCAGCCAGGCGCGGATTGATGCCGCGGCGGCGGATGTTCGTGATCAGGGGGCTGACGTGCTGGCGCTGGAGATCGACGTCACCAATCCGGCCGAAATCGATCGTCTCATATCGTCGGCCGTCGAGCGATTCGGGGGCGTCGATATTCTGGTGACCAACGCCGGGGGCCCGCCCGCTGGAACATTCGACCGTTTTGACGATGCGGCCTGGCAAAATGCGTTTGAACTGACGCTGATGAGTGCCGTCCGCCTGATTCGGCGGACGATTCCCGAAATGCGGAAGCGTGGCGGTGGCTCGATCGTCGCGATGACCTCATCATCGATCAAGCAACCGATTCCCAATCTGCTGCTCTCGAACGTCATGCGGGCCGGTGTCGCGGCCCTGGCGAAGACGCTCTCCGACGAGCTAACTGGCGACAACATCCGGGTCAACACACTGGTGCCCGGGCGTATCGCAACAGCGAGGATCGAAGAACTTGATCGAGCCAATGCCGAGCGCCAGGGGGTTGATGTCGAGACGGTGACGAAGCAGCAACTTGGCAACATCCCGATGGGGCGTTACGGCGAGGCCGGCGAGTTCGCCGCGGGCGCCGTCTTCCTCGCCTCCGAGGCTGCTAGCTACATCACCGGAGCAACGCTCCAGGTCGACGGCGGCATGATCCGATCGTTATGGTAACCGTACTGTGCGAACGATAGCGGCAAGCATGTCTCCCAGGGTAAGCGCGAATATGCCTTGCGACCCTGGGAAGGACCGGAGGCAGAACCTGGCTCCAGCCTGCCAACCCGATTGACCGACGCCGACTTATAGTATTAGAAACCTCGGCTGGCTGTGGAGCCGCCGGCAACCGAAAGGAACAACCAGTGCTGAGGCTCATGACCGACTTGCCCGACAATGTCATCGGGGTGGAAGCGATCGGCGAAGTCGACGATGATGACTATGAAAAGGTGCTTGAACCGGCCGTCGAAGATCGTCTTTCGCGCCACGACAAGATTCGCCTTCTCTACGTGCTGGGGGCCGAGTTCACCGGCTACGAGGGAGAGGCGATGTGGGAGGACGCCAAGCTCGGGGTGAAGACTTTCAACTCCTACGACCGTATGGGAATCGTCACCGACGCAAACTGGGTCCGGCGCTCCATCAAGGCCTTCGGCTGGCTCATTCCCGGCGAAGTCAGGGTATTCCATACCGACGATCTTGACGCAGCGCGCACTTGGATCACCGGCTGACATCTCCGCCACGTTCCTTCTCCAACGCGTCGATCTTGGAGGGATGAAAGGCACAGGTCTCGATCGACCATTCGCTACCACGTTGTTCGAGGCTGGCCCCATCACCGCCAGCCAGGGTTAGCTTCCATCATGGCGTTGCCGGAGGCTCCCTGTTTCGCGCCTGGATGAACGAGTACACCAGCTAGAAAGTTGAGATTGGACAGGATTACCACCTCTAACAGATGTGGCGAAGAGAAGAGGAATGACGTAGTGAGTAGGGAACGCAAGGACGCTACCAACGCAACGATAGAGGCCAACCGGCTCTTTCTTGAAACGCTCCCCCTTTTCAGACCGGCGGGATTTCGAGGAGGCGGATCGTGGCTTCGTCGCGCCGCTGCCAGATGAAGGCGTTATCAAAGCTGACGACGGACGAATCGTCTGGGATCTGAGCTGCTTCGCCTTCATGAGCGAAGACGCGCCCGCTCCGGACACGGTCAACCCCAGCCTCTGGCGACAGTCCCAGCTCATTGTCAAGGGCGGTCTCTACAAAGTCGTCGAGCGTCTCTACCAGGTGCGGACGGCCGACCTGTCCAATATGACGATCGTTGAAGGCGACACCGGTTTGATCATCTTTGACCCGCTCATCTCGGTAGAGACTGCTAGAGCGGCGCTCGAGCTCTACTATGCCCATCGTCCCAGAAAGCCAGTCGTTGCCGTCGTTCACTCGCACAGCCATGTCGACCATTACGGCGGCATCAAGGGAGTTATCTCCGAAGAGGATGTCAAAGCCGGCAAGGTCCAGATCATCGCGCCGGTCGGCTTCCTCGAAGCGGCAATTGCCGAGAATGTCCTGGCCGGCAACGTCATGAGCCGTCGCGCTAGCTACATGTATGGCAACCTGCTGCCGCCCGATCCCAAGGGACAGGTCGGCACCGGGCTTGGCGTCTCTACCTCAACCGGCACCATCTCGCTGATACCTCCAACACACGAGGTCACCGAGACCGGCCAGAAGATGAACATCGATGGCCTCGACTTCGAGTTCCTGCTGGCTCCTGATACCGAAGGGCCGGCTGAAATGCACTGGTACATCGAGCAGCTACGGGCGCTCACCGCCGCCGAGAACTGCTGCCACACGCTCCACAACACCTACTCGATGCGTGGCACTAGCTGTCGCGATCCCCAGGCCTGGTTGAAGTATCTGAACCAAACCATCGACATGTGGGGCGACAAGACCGAGGTGATGTATGGCATGCATCACTGGCCGGCCTGGGGTAAAGAGCGCGTTCTGGAAATGCTCGAAAAGGCCCGTGACGGTTACCGCTACATCAACGACCAGACGTTGCGGCTTGCCAACCATGGCTATACCCCGGTCGAGATCGCCGAGATGGTCGAGTTCCCGCCCGAACTGGCCAACCACTGGGCTATGCGCAGCTATTACGGGTCGGTGAATCAACAACGTCAAGGCGACCTATACCAAGTACCTGGGCTGGTTCGACGGCAATCCTGCCACGCTCCATACCCTTCTGCCGGAGGTAGCCGCCAAGAAGTACGTTGAGATGATGGGCGGCGCGGACAGAGTCGTCGAGGCGGCGACGAGCGCCTACAACGACGGGGAGTACCGCTGAGTGGCGGAAGTCATCAAGCATGTCGTCTTCGCCGATCCGGATCACCAGCCGGCCCGCGAGCTGCTGGCTGACGCATTCGAGCAATTGGGCTACCAGTCTGAGGCTGGACCCTGGCGCAACTTCTACCTGACCGGTGCAAAAGAGTTGCGCGATGGCGTGATGCAGTTGCCCATCCCGAACACCGCCAGTCCCGATACGGTGCGGGCCATGAGTCTCGATCTCTTCTTCGACTATCTCGGAGTGCGGTTCAACGGTCCCAAGGCTGCCGGTAAGAAGATCACGATCAACTTTGAGTTCACTGACACCGGCGAGCAGGGGGTGCTTTTCCTTGCAAATGCCTCACTCAATCACTCGCTGGGCCGGCAGGCGCCGGGCGCCGATGCCGAGCTGACCCTGACTCGATCCGCCTTGAACGAGATCATCTTGCAGACATCGACGCTCGCGGACGAGATCCAGAGTGGCGCAGTGCAAGCGGATGGCAGCAGCGAACGAATTGAAGAGTTCGTGTCGTTACTTGACACTTTTGAATTCTGGTTCAACATCGTCACACCGTAGACATCATGCTGGGGAGCGAACAATGCGGGTGCTCCCCACTGCTCCTGCTCACAACGGTAGCTAGATCGACAGGCTAGAGTACGTCTTCACCGATGAACCATCCGGTTCACTTCGAGCGAGCTGGGTGTCAGGAAGGAACAGTTGAATGATCTCCGAAACGCTAGCTGTCGTAACGCAAGTTGGCATCCTGGCCTTCGTCGTGACAAGTATGCTGGGGCTCGGGATGAGCCTCACGATGAATCAGATCATCGACCCGCTGCGCAACGCCCGCCTGCTGGTCATCATTCTGGCCGCCAACTTCGTCGCTGTTCCAGCGATTGCCTGGATCATCAGCGAAGTGCTGCCGATGGACGCCCCCGGCGCAACGGCGATGATTCTGCTCGGCACGATGGCCGGCGCCCCATTCCTCCCGAAACTTGCCCAGATGTCGAAGGGTGCTGTCCCGCTTTCGGTCGGCACGATGGTGCTGTTGATGGTGGTGACCATCGGCTACGCACCGCTCGTCGTGCCGCAAATCCTCGATGGCGTCGATATCGCTCCCTGGGACATCGCCAAGTCGCTAATCTTCCTGATGCTCCTGCCGCTCGGATTGGCGCTGCTCTTCAATGCCCGATACCCGGATACGGCGGCAGGCTGGGCGCCGGATCTGTCCCGTATTTCGACGATCAGCCTCCTCATCGCGATCTCGGCCGGAGTTCTGGTTGCCTGGGAGGACATCATCGATTCAGTCGGCAGCTGGATATTCGTCGGCACGATCATCCTTGCGGCCGCGGGCCTGTTGATTGGTTGGTTGGCAACCTTCGGCTCCGATTCGAGCGTTCGGAGCACCATCGGTTTTGGTTCCGCGCAACGCAACCTGGCAGCCGCCTTGCTGGTTGCCGGAACGAACTTTGACACCGATACGATGGTGATGACGATGGTCGCGTCGCTGGCGCTCAGCGTCGTCCTGATCCTTGCAGCCGGCGAGATCGGCAAACGCGCCGGAACGGACGCGGAGGCTCCACAGCCAGCCGGTCAGGCCAACGCATAGCTTTCGTCTCTCGCGACGAATCAATCGAGAGCCTCTGACTAAAAGGAAATAATCCTTGGATCGACGATGCGGGCAGCCTTGGTGGCTGGGAGAGAACTGTCACGCTCCTCTCTGGTGTAGTGATGCTAGTGATGGGCTTGCCCAGGCTGGGTGGTCTGGACGCGTAGTCCTTGCCTGCCGGGTGTCAGACCGCGGTGTCCAGCCACTCGTCACGCAGGATGCTCATCAGGATGGCGTCGTGGTACTCGCCGTTCCAGTAGAGGGCCGAACGAAAGACGCCTTCGCGGACAAAGCCGCATTTTTCGTAGACATGGATCGCGCGCGGGTTGAAGGCGTAGACCTCCAGCGCGATCCGGTTGATTGGCAAGTTCTCGAACACATAGTCAACGACCAGGCGAGTCGCTTCGCTCCCGAGACCACGGTTACGCCCGGCGCGACCAATCGCGATGCGGAATCCACAAGATTGGTTGTGCTCGTCCCAATCCAGAATCGCGAGTTCGCCAACCCATTCACCGGTCGCAAGATCGATAATCGACAGGTCAAGGCGATCCTCCGTGGCCCGCCGGGAGGAAGTCCACGCGTGGATCTGATCGAATGTGAATGATTGATGGGTTCCGGTCAGACGCGAACCTTCTTCGTCATCCAGAGATGCGAAGAAAGGCCCGGCATCGGCGATACTCATTGGTCGTAGGATGATCCGCCTACCGATGATTGTTGGCTTATGGGCAAGGCTCTTGGTTGTCATCTCCAGGTGTCCCCTCCGGTGCTCTATGACGGATTGAGTGTACGAGTCAGAGCGACGGATCTCAGGGTGGCGTGCGATAATCGAGCGCAGGTATCGAATCATCATATGGGATGTATCTATTGCCCTACAGTCTTGGAATTGATCTCGGGACGACATTTTCAGCGGCCGCCATTGCGCGCAATAACCAGGTCGAGATTCTCGCGCTCGGGTATCGCTCGCCGACAATCCCCTCCATCATTGTGGCGCGCGAATCGGGCGAAATCCTCATCGGCGAGGCTGCGGAACGACGCTCGCTACTCGAACCGTTGAGGACAGCGCGCGAGTTCAAGCGGCGGTTGGGCGATCCAACGCCCATTTTGCTTGGCAGCGCGCCTTACAGCGCCGAAACGTTGATGAGCTATCTGCTGCGCGGGATCTTCGATCTGGTTGTCGAGCAGCAAGGGGATCGGCCGGACTCGCTGGTGATCAGCCATCCGGCGAACTGGGGTCTTTACAAGCTTGACTTGCTCGAGCAAGCCGTAAGAATGGCTGAGGTTGGGCAAGCGCGCTACGTCACTGAACCAATCGCCGCCGCCCTCCACTACGCCGGACGCGAGCGAATCGAGCCGGGCGATATCGTCGCCGTTTACGATTTTGGCGGAGGCACGTTCGACGCAGCCCTGTTGCGGCGCACCGAACTGAGCTTTGAGCCGCTTGGTGAACCAGAGGGGATCGAACGTCTCGGCGGCATAGATTTCGATGAAGCTGTCTTTGTTCACGTCATGCAATCACTCGCGGACCAGGTGCAGGACCTCGATCCATCCGACTCGAGCGCCATGTCCGCGGTCGCCCGCTTGCGAGAAGAGTGTCGCCAGGCGAAGGAAGCATTGTCGGTGGACACTGACGTGATCATTCCGGTGATCCTGCCGAACATTCAGACTGAGGTACGGCTGACCCGTAGCGAGTTCGAGGAGATGGTTGGGCCGCGTATTGGCGCAACCGTTGAGGCGCTGCGCCGCGCCGCCCGGAGCGCTGGCATGGAATTGAGTGAAGCTGACCGGATCCTGCTCGTCGGCGGATCCTCCCGGATACCGCTGGTGCGCCAGCGCGTCCGTGAAGAGACGAACAGCGAGATCTATCTCGACGCGCATCCGAAGTATGGGATCGCGCTTGGCGCGGCGATCGCCGCGGATCTCGATCTCGGCACGACAACGGCGGAGCGGATGGCTGCTCGTGAAGCACGCCCAGTCGTCTTGCCACCTGCCGCCGGTGAGCCTGAATCCAGCGAGATCCCGATACCAGCTACCCCGGAAGAAGTCGCTGACGGGGAATCTCCCGGCGTTGAAAGCGACGAGCGGACGATAGAGCCGGGCGCGATAGCGGCCATCGCGATAACAGATGCTCTTGTTGACGACGCAGAGATGCTGGACGCGCCAGTCGAAAGACTTGAGGACGAATCCGCCATCGAAGATCCGGTTGCGCCGCCACTGGAGAGTGAGCCAGCCGTGGGGGAGGATGCCCCCGTAGGCGGCGACCCCCCGCCGCGAGCGTTGCCCGAAATTGGATCGACGGCAGCTCCCGCCGCTGGGATCGCCAGTTCAGAGTGGCAAGATGGTGTCGCGCTGTCTCCGGTTCTCATCGGCTCGCTCGTCGCGACCGCGATCGTTTCAGCAATGGTCGTATTCGTGTTGCTGATGGTGATCCTCGGGTGAAGGTGATCGTTCCACCCGTTTATTCGTAACGAAGGGCTTCGGCCACGGGCACACTGGCGGCTCGTCGAGCCGGTATGAAGGCCATGACCAGTGCCGCTCCCAGCGAGACCGCCGTGAAGATCAGGATCGTTCCCCAGGGAGTGATGAAACCGACCCCGCTGCTGCCGCCAAGGAAGTAGTCGCTCGCCATCAGATTGCGCGCGAGAGCGATGCCGAGCAAGGTTCCGGACAGCACGCCAAGCACAGTCACGATCAACGACTCGATCATGAAACTGGCGGCCACCATGCCTCGCCGGTAACCGATCGCGCGCAGCATGCCGATTTGCTGGCGACGTTCGACGACGGAGCGGAACGCGATCACGCCGAGAGCCGCGATACCGACAACCAGCCCCAGTCCCATAAATCCCTGAAAGAGCAGGAGAAAGCTGCGAGACTGGCTGACAGCTTCGTCGATAATCGCGTCAATCGAATCAGCCTGTATCCCGTAGGTTATGAGCGCTGCCTCGATCACGTTCGCGGCCTGCTCGTCGTCGGTTCCGGGTTGGAGCCGGACGAAGTAGGTGATCGAATCCGGTTGGCCAAAGAGGTCGAGAAGCGTCTGGTTCCGGAGGAAGATCCCGCTGAGGATAGAGACTTCCGCGTCGATGATCCCGATGATCTCGATCTGGCGAGTCCGACCGGTCGCCGGATCTCGAATCTGGATCGCGATCGGCACCATCGTTTCGTCATCCTGATCAACGCCACGGAGTTGAAAAGGAGCCTCGCCGCCAGCGTTCAGGCCAGCAGTCGGAAGCGAAAACGAGTCGATGACGGCGAGGTTCGAGTTCATCGAAACCGCGTCCCAGACGGACTGATCGTCGACGTAACCGTCAGCGATCGTCTGAAGTGGCGCATCGCTCAGTTCGATGAAGTCGGGCGTCGCGCCATTGATCGAGTAGTTACCCCAATCCGTGTCGCCAACGATCCGGACTTGAGCACTGGTCAACGGCACGTTGAGAACGGCAGCGGACGCCGCAATCATACTTGTGTCGGTTCCTTGCTCTTCGAGTGCCTGGTTGAAGCCAGGGAGAGGATTGGTGGGCGGCTGGCTAGCCACGACGTCCCAGCCAGCGCCAGCATTTTCGCCAGTCAATAGTGCCAGGATGTTCGCGTTGATTGCAGCCATCATCACGAGTGAGAAGATGATCAGGCTGAACATCGCGATAGTCATCCCTGTGCGCCCGCGATTTGCCAGTGGATAGGCGATTGCTGTCTTGACCGCCGGTAGCCAGCGACCCACAGATCGTCCTAGTTTGCCGACGGCTCCAGTTATCAGGTCGGCATTCCAGACGATCGCAATGGTTGCTGAGGACACCAGCATGATCCCGGATACAAAGAACATCTCGATTCCGCCACTGGTTTCGGGGAAGATCCGCCGCGCGGCCGCATCTGGCAGCAGCCAGTAGATCAGCACTAGCAATGCCGCGGTCGTGTAGACCAGACGGGCCGAGACGCCAAAACGCCGGAGGACAGCCGCCAGGCTGAACGGCAGCATCGAAACGCCCAGGGTGAATGGAAAGGCCTGGCCTGAGCTTGCGCCCAGCCAGACCAGCAACACTTCGAATACGATGCCTGCGATTCCGTACAGGAGCCAGCGTCTCCCCGCTCGCTGGTAGTGTGGTTCCGGGATGTTGCGAACGGCCCGCACGATGTTGAGACGGCTGACTCGCCAGGAAGAGATGACAACCGTGATGAAGGTCACAATGACACCGAGTGTGTAGGCGATAACGAGACTGCGCCAGCTGACCGCTGGATGGATGTCCAAAACATTGGCGAACATGCGTGCCAGGACCGTGGCCATGACAAACGCGACGACGATCCCGAGAACCGCGCCGACGACGGCAGAAACCAGGTCGTAGGCCATTCCCTCGGCCAGGAATGATTCGATAAGGTGGCGGCGTTTCATCCCGACCGCTCGCGCCACACCCATCTCAGGTTGTCTCTCGGCGGCGAGCATGGTGAAGATCAGGAAGATGAGCAGGATGCCGACCGCGATTGAGAAGAGTCCGAAGATCAGAAAGATGCTCAGGAACTGGTTTCCGGCCACTTCAGCCTCATCGAGACTGTCGCGCTTGAACGCCTGTGCCGCGTACGGTTTGCCGGCCAGTGCGCTGTCCAATGTGGAGATGACCTGGTCGGTCAGATCCACACCACTGGTGACGCCGCCACGATTCGACACGGCAATATAAGTGATCTGATCGGGGTATCTCAACAGTTCCTGAGCGTCTTCGAGTCGCATCGCGTAGCCGCCCGCTTCGCCAGCCTCATAGTAGCCAGTCAGCAGGGAATTCGGCGCGATTGCAGCGACCCTGCGTTCAATCGGCTGATTCCGCACGAAGATGATGACGATATCCCCTTGCCGGGCATCGAGCTCCTCAGCGGCCGCTTCGCCCAGGACGATGCTGTCCGCTGGAAGGGCTTGCAGGTTGACTGGCTCGCCATCAACACTGGTCAGGCCACCGAAGTCGGCAAGGCCCTCAGGATCGAGCCCCGAGAGCGTAAGTGATGGCTCACTCAGTTGCGTGCCCGGATGAACCATGGGGGTCGACTCGACGAGAATGCCCATCAGGCCATCGATGTCCGGATCGTCCGAGAGCTGCATTCGCAGGTCCATAAGCAGTTGTTCGGGCATGACACCGCCAGTCCTGGTGCTTTCTTCTTCGCCCGTGGAGAGAACAATCCCCTCGTCGATCTCTCCGATCGTATCCAGCACGACGACGCGAATGCTGTGATTGAGAGTGTCTCCGATCGTGAATGCCGCAGAGATGATCAAGGTGCTGAGCATGAGGCCGAGCACGATCAGGATGGTTTGTGAGGGGCGCCGGGGAATGTTGCGTATGCCGATCTTGAACAGCACCGGTTGCCGGATAGCGATCGCGCCTACGAGTGCCAGGCAGACCACAAACAGCGCGACGAGCACAACGAGGATTGAGGAGGTCTGCACTCCGAAGATCTCGTTCATGTGCCGCCCCTTCTGGTGTCATTCGGTGCGGTGGGGTCGCGTGGTTTCCACAGGGTGCTGAGACGATACCGGAAGGCGAGTTCCAGCGATCATTCTGCGGATCGCGAGCTTCTATTTCTTGATATAGAGGGTAAATTACACGACGTGACAGCGGCATCACGGACTGGAGGGAATAGGTTGCAGGATTGTTGCAGTCGCCATCTCCTCCTCTTCTGTTGACGCGATGTTGGGCGGCTCTTCCGCCAGACCGCCTGAAAAGTTGCCTTGGGGAGTCACTAATTGTCGGCTTTCTCTCTCGGTACGCGACTCATTTCGGGGAGCCTCGATCCATTTCCTATAGACTTATGGGGAGGAGGTTCCAGGCATAGTGAAGCGTATGGAGATTACTCAGCCGGTGCGATTGCCGGATCTAATCCACCGATTGCCTGACGAGGAACGTCTGGTCGCGGTTCGCCTTAGCGAGGTGTTCCAGTCTTTCGGCGAAGAACTGTATCTAGTTGGCGGGGTGGTGCGTGATCTGCTGCTGCACCGTGAACGCGCCGACCTCGACTTCGCGACCTCGGCCTCGACGGATCAGACCCGCCAGTTCGGAGCGAGAGCCGGGGCCGACGCGGTCTTCGATGTTGGAGCGGCATTTGGCACCATCGGCCTGGTCTACCACTCTGCCGACGGTCATGGCGGCGACTTGACGGTTGAGATCACATCCTATCGTAGCGAGGTGTATCCAACCCGCGATCGGCGGCCCGAGGTTCGTCATGGGGTGAGCCTGGAGGAGGATCTCTCGCGGCGCGACTTCACGATTAACGCTGCTGCTCTTAATGCCCTCACCGGCGATCTGATCGATCCGTTTGGCGGCGTCGTCGATCTTCACGCCCAGCGTATCCGGGCCGTTGGGAATGCCCGTGAGCGTTTCGACGAGGATCCCCTCCGGATACTTCGCGCGGCACGCTTCGCTGCGCAGTTGGATTTCGAGATCGACGCAGGGACGCTCGACGCGATGCGATCCACCGCACCGGAACTGCGCCGGATCAGTGTTGAACGAATTGCAGCCGAGCTTAACCGGTTGCTCGTCGCTCCTGCCGTAGCCCAGGGGCTGCGCGTCCTGGACGAGGCGGGTATCTTCCCGATAATCCTCCCCGAGTTGGCGCCAATGATCACCGATGATCGCGATGGTGGCGCGGCCCGGCACAAAGACATCTGGGAGCATACGATCCAAGTCGTCGCCCAATCGCCGCCTCGGCTCGCTGTCCGGTGGGCAGCCCTGCTGCATGACGCCGCCAAGCCCTGGACGCGTAGCGTCGATGAGACCGGCGCTGTTCACTTCTTCGGTCACGAACTGGCCGGCGCCGCGCTTTCCCGCAAACTGCTTAGACGCTTGAAGGAGGAAAAGGCACTGCAGGAACGGGTTGCCCGGATGGTCGCTATGCACCTGCGGCCATCATCGTACGATCCAGACTGGACCGATTCCGCGGTGCGCCGACTTGCGCTTGAAGCCGGCGACGCGTTCTCCGACCTCGTCGATCTCGCCGCGGCGGATGTCACGAGCGGGCGCGAGTTCCGGCGGCGCGCGGCGGCCCAGAGGATTGAAGGATTGCGTGAACACTTCGCGCGGCTCGAGGCCCAGCGCACCCTCGACGAACTCCAGAGCCCGCTTGATGGACACGAGTTGATGCAGATGTTCGATCGTCCTCCAGGCCGCTGGATTGGCGACATCAAGGACCGTCTCCGAGAGATGGTCATCGATGGCGATCTCGATCCCGATGACAAAGAAGCGGCAACAGAACTTGCTCGTGGTTGGGCCGACAGCGAAGAGGGGTCGCCATGAGCATCAAACAGAAGCTTGTAACGGCTGATTAATTCCTGAAGATGCCCGGCGTGCCGGGCAAACGCTTCGATCTGGTGGTCGGCGAACTGGCTGAAACGCCCGGAGCCGAAATGCTGCACAATTTGATCGCGACGCTGATTTATGAGTTGGTCTGGGACGCAGTTCGAGATGGTGGTCTTGTATCCACCGATGGACTTGGCTAAATCCTCGCTCGAAATCTGGACCTGGTTCGTATTCCCGATGTGTCATTCATCGCAAGCGAACACCTCACCGAGGGCGGCGCGCTAGTAGGTTTCGCTCCTGTTGTCCCTGTCCTTGTCGTCTAAGTGGTTCCCGCTGATAGCGCCAGCGATATGCACGACAAGGCGCGCGACTGTCTCGAAGCCGGTGTCCGGATGGTCTGGGTCGTGTGGCCCCGCAGCAAGTCGGCGACCGTTCACACGCCCGGAGGGACGGCGCGGAAACTTCGCGCCGCAGATCTCCTCGATGGAGGGGATGTGCTGCCGGGCTTCCAGGGGACTGTAGCTGATTTGTGCGAGATCGATCGGCAAGGCCCTGTTACTCCAGATGGGCTAAATGGTCTCCTTCACGAAGATGTGAGTTCCCCCGCGCAGACATGATCGGCAGGTTACAATCGTCTGTCGATCTATGCTCTGAAATCCAAAGTGGACGATTGGAAGAATCAATGGCGGTAGTGCGACGCAATCTGCTGCGTTCGATTGTGGTGGTTCTGCTCGCGGCCGGATTGTTGACCGCCAGCGATGTGATAGATGCCTCTGCGGGAACTCCGCCTGTCACTCCGGAACTTGGTGCGATCTGTGTGCAGCCGTACACGGCAGCGGTCTCGGCGGCAATGCCTCTGGACGGCGGCACGAACTGCCCGGCTAGTTTCGACACCGTTCAGATTCCCGACGATTTCCCCTTTATTCTGAGCATTTCGCCCTGGACCAGCACACTCTACCTGCTCCCGAGTCCCATCCCTGGCTGGGGCACGATCAGCCTGCCCGAGGCCGGAAGTGTGACGCTCTGCGTCAGCCAGTACACCCGCCAGCTTGCCGCCAGCCGGAACGCAACCTGTCCCGGCGGCTTCGTCCCTGTTCTCCTAGTCGGCGAGATCGGTCCGGACGCGGTCGATGACGGCCCGTACACTACCCTCGTCACGACGACACTCACGACGCCTGCCCCTGGCTTGCTCGAGAACGACCATCTCGGCATTCCGGCGGCGACTATTGTCAGCTTTGGTGGCGGATCGCTTCCGGGCGATGCCTCGACGCATCTGGTTGGCACGACTCTCGTCGGAGGACTTGCTGGCGGTGATCTGACGGTCAACGCCGATGGCAGCTTCACTCTGGCCAACCCAAGTCAGACCGGCGACTACAGCTTCCGGTACCGATTGCAGAACTCCGCTGACAGCGACGACGCAACGGTTACTATCCAGGTCCAACAACTGCCCACCGCAGTCGATGATGGTCCTTATACGCTGCTCGAAGGCGATGACCTCGACATCGGACTCGCAGATCCGAACGATCTACTCGAAAATGACACGCTTGGGTTCCCCGAAGCGGTCATCACAGGTATTGGCGGCGGCGATCTCATCGGGCCTGCCAACCCTGGCGATTCCACGCCGCTTGGGGGCGGGACACTGACCGTCAACGCCGATGGTTCCTTTAGCCTGGTAGCTGCGGACACCGCGGGCACCTACAGTTTCGAGTACACCCTTGATAACCTGGCTGGAAGCGATACGGCCACGGTCACGATCCAGGTCCAGCGTGGCCCTGATGCGGTCGATGACGGCCCGTACTCAATGACCGTGGGCACGACTCTGGACGTTCCCAATGTGACCGATGAGGGCCTGCTCGCCAATGACGATCGAGGCTTCCCGGCTGGCGTCATCACCTCCATCAGCGGCGGCGATCTAACGGGCCCGGCGAATGCGGGTGATCCAGCGGCCCTGGCTGGCGGGACACTGACGGTTAATAGCGATGGCAGTTTCACACTCGTCAACCCGGATCAGACCGGCAGTTTCAGCTTCAACTACACGTTGACGAATCCGGCGGGCAGCGACGACGCGACCGTCACCATTGAGATCCTGGGCCCACCGCTCGCCAACGACGACGGCCCTGCTCCAGATAGCGCGCCGGGGGACCTCTTCCACACCGCACTCAGTACCACCCTTAACTCGACCCAGACGGCTGGCGACGACAACCTGCTATCCAACGATGACCTCGGTTTCCCGGTCGGGGATATCGTCAGCTTCGGCGGTGGCGACTTGGGCGGTGACGTCGAATTGCATGATGCGGGCACAACCGTTAGCCCGCTCGTCGACTTCCCCGATGGCAGTCTTTCCGTCAATGCCGATGGCAGCTTCATCTTCGACCCACCAACCGGCTTTACCGGCCTCTATAGCTTCGAGTATCGACTGGAGAATACTGCTGGCGCAAGCGACGCGACGGTGACGATCGCCGTTGGTGTGCGGCCCGACGCGGTGGATGACACCTATGCGTCAGATGTGCTCGGCAACGTCAGGATCAATACGGCAACGAGCTCGAATTTCAGCGTCCTGACCAACGATGAAGGTGATGGACTGACGATTACCGCCTTTGATGCAACTAGCAGTCAGGGCGGCAACGTGACGGTCAATGGCAACGGCACCTTCATCTATGACCCGCCAGCAGGTTTCGAAGGCAGCGACTCCTTCGGCTACACGATTGACAACGGATTCGGAGATCCCCAGACCGGCACGGTTGATCTGACCGTGAGCGGCATGATCTGGTTCGTGGACGTCAACGATGCGACGGCCGGAGGGGATGGACGCTTGTCGAACCCCTTTGATTGCCTGGTGGGTGGACCGAGCTGTTTCGACCAGGTTGCCGCTGATGAATCCGGCGACAGTATCTTCCTGGCAAGTGGCAGCTATACCGGCGGCCTGACATTGCTCGCTGGACAGAAGTTCGTGGGGGCTGGCGCCTCCGCGAGCATCAGCGTGATTACCGGCCTGACTCCGCCAGCCGATAGCACATTGCCATCCACGGGCCAGGTAAGCCCACAGATCGCGACCGGCGCGGTTGACGCGGTCGTTCTTGGCAGCACGAATACGGTGCGTGGTTTGAACATCGGCAACACCGGAACCGGCGATGGGATCGATGGGAGCAACTTTGGAACACTGACCCTCAGCGAGGTGGCGATCAGCGGGACGGGACGCGCCCTGAATCTGAGCAACGGGACCGTCAACGCCACCTTCAGCAGCATCGCCGTAACCAGCTCCGGTAGTCAGGGCATCAACCTGAACCTGGTCGCTGGAACGTTCACGGTCAGTGGGACAACCACTATTGCTGGAACGACTGGGGACGGGATTGCGATCAACGCCAGTCCGGCGACGATTGCGTTCCAGGGAGCGACGACGATCGACAATGCTGGCGTCAACGGGATCAACCTGACCGGCGGCAATGGGACGGTGACGTTCACCAGCATCGATCTGGACACGATCGGCATCGTCGGGTTGCTCGTCCAGGGCAACACCAACCCGGTGAACATCAACGGTGGCAGCATCGGCGCGATTAACGATCCGGGCGGCAATGCCGTCGATATCGATCAGGGCAGCGCCAATATCACCATCGCCAGCACCGTAGCCAAGGCCACGGGCGGTGAGGTCGTCGACGTGACTGGCCGGACGGGCGGGATGGTGATCTTCTCGAATACACTGAGCTGCACGAGCAGTTGTGCGGGAATGAACATCGCCAACAATACCGCGGGCTCAACCGGCTTCACCGGCCTGGTGACGACGAACACCGGAGCGCAAACAGCGGTGAACCTGACCTCCAACACTGGTCACACCGTTACCTTCAGCGGCGGGCTCAACATCGACACTACCAGCGGGACCGGCTTCAATGCCACCGGCGGTGGAACCGTTCAGGTGCTTAACGGCAACGTTGTCAATGATGTTGACGCAACAACCGGGATCGCGGTCAATATTGTCAGCACGACGATTAGCGCTCAGGGCGTCACCTTCACCAGCGTTTCGTCCAACGGTGGAAGCAATCCGGGCATCAATCTCAGTGCTACTGGAACTCTCGGTGGATTTACCGTCACTGGCACGGGCATCGCCGGCACGGGGGGCACGATCGCGAATAAGTCCGGTGCGGGCGACGGTACGGACGGTATCGTGCTAAACACCGTCAAGGACGTCTCGCTCGCCTTTATGAACATCACCAACAACAACCGCAACGGCATCTTCGGGACGTCGGTGGATGGCTTCAGTCTCAACGGTGTGGTCGTTGATGGCAATGCTGATCAGGCGAGCCCGGATGAAGCCGGCCTGCACCTCCTTGAACTCGTCGGGACAGCGACGATAACCAACTCGACCGTTCGAGATTCCCATGAGAACAATGTCAAGATCCTGAACAGCAGCGGCACCCTTAACCTGCAGGTGACGAACAGCACATTCGAGTTCGATACGAATTCGACACAACTTGCCCACAACCTGTTGTTCGTGGGCACTGGAACGTCCAATATGACGATCGGTGTCAGTGGCAGCACCTTCGACGGCCTCCGATCCGGTGGCAATGTCGTTTCGGCGGCGGGTGTGAAAACCGACGTGGCTGACACCGGCATCATGGATGTCACCGTGCAGTCGAGTACCTTCAGAGACAATAACGTCGCGGTCGATATGGGGCTGTCGAGCGGGAGCCCGACGTTGACATTCGACGTTCTCAACAATCCAACGATGACCGGCAACCGGGCATTAGGGATCAATCTGTTCACCAATGCCAATGGAACCGGAAACGCGACCGGGACGATCTCCGGCAACACGGTCGGTACCCAGGGCGTGCTGTCGTCGGGATCTCAGATTGGCAGTGGGATTCGCATCGCAAATGAAGGCGGGGGAACAGTTACCGCGCTGATCGAGAACAACACCGTTCAGGAAATCGGCGATGGAAATGTGAATGGGTTCGAAGCCATCATCGCTTCTAACTCTGTGACGGCTTCGACGCTGAACGTGACCATCACCAACAATACTATCGATCAGATCCGGGATGACCGCGGGCTTGTGGTCAATCAGATCATAGCCGGTGGAACGATCAATGCCAGCATCTCCGGAAACACGTTTACGAACGTTGCTGGCATCAGCGGAACCGTACTGCGCGTGCGCCAGACAGCCGGCACGTTCAACGTCACCCAGCTTGACCCGGCAGGCGTGGCGAGCCCGAACAGGCTGGATACGATCAATAACCTGGTGGCCACGCAGGTTTCTGTTGCAGGGACGATCAATTTCAACCAGGCGGCTCCACCTCTACCGTAGCCTGCCACGGTAGTCTGAAAGTGGATCCGGCGATGCCCGGCGAGGTCATTTGAGCGCACGCCGGGGGCGTTCACGGCACTGACCGTGCCTCGAACTAATCTCCGGCATTCGCTACACTGCCCCTTGTAGCACCGGGAGCCCATGTCCATTCATCGGCGCATCGAAAGCGTGAGAGGCACGTATGGCAACGTTCGACATTCTGATTCGCGGCGGCAAGGTGATCGACGGAACAGGCAACCCCTGGTTCTACGGAGATGTCGCGATCACCGACGACAAAATCGAGGCGATCGAGCCACACGGAAAGATTGATCCCGGCAGGGCCACGACGGTATTCGATGCCAAGGGCCATGTTGTCTGTCCGGGCTTCATCGACATCCAGAGCCATTCGATCATGCCGCTGCTTGAAGACGGCCGCCTGCGTCTCGAAAGCAACCCAGGGCGTCACAACCGAGGTGATGGGCGAACTCTGGACGCCGGCACCGGTTGGCTGGAGGCATCGAAGCGCCCTTCAACGGCCGGATGCTCGGCGCGGACGGGGGACTCTGGGCCGACCAGGCGCGTGAGTGGTTTCGCTTCCGCGACTGGCTGGAGGCGATGGTCGCACCGTGGCGTATCGCTCAACATAGGCTCATTTATCGGCGGCGGAACGGTCCGGGAATACGCCAAGGGTTGGGACATGGGCGACCCGACCGCCGAAGAGTTCGACGCAATGCGCAGGGTCACCCGCGAGGCGATGGAGGACGGCGCGTTCGGCGTCGCCCCGGCGCTGATCTACCCGCCCAGTAGCTACTCGACGACCGATGAGCTGACGGCTGTCGCCGAAGCGATCGCCGAGTATGGCGGCGTCTACATCACCCACGTCCGCAACGAGTCCGAGCAGTTGCTTGAGGGCATCGCTGAAGCGATCGAGATCGGCCGCCGTTCCGGGTGCATCATCGAGATCTACCATTTCAAGGCCTCCGGCCAGCCAGCCTGGCCGTTGATGCCCCGGGCAATCGAGATGATCGACGAAGCGAGGGCCGAGGGACTCGATGTCACCGCTGATATGTACCCGTATCCGGCCAGCGGCACCGGCCTCAACGTCCTGGTTCCCGGTTGGGCGCACGAGGGTGGCAAGCTGTACGAGAACCTCGCCGACGACGCAGTCTGGGCGCGCATTCGCGAAGATATGATCAATCCCACGGCTGGAGCGACGGCGATGGCCGAACCCGGAATCGCGACGGCATCATGCCGGTCGGATTCATGCAGAGAAGAGAACAAGCAGTACGTCGCGAAACGGTTGCCGGAGATCGCCGAGATGCGTGGCGAAGAACTGGGCCGACACAGTTCGCGGACTGCTTCTTTCGAGCGAGCAGCAGCGAATCAGCACGATCTACTTCATGATGAGTGAAGACAATCTGGCAAGCTTCAATTGCAACAACCATGGATCAAGATCAGTTCCGATGCGGGTGGCATTGATCCGGCGGGGCCAGACACTCCCGACGCATCCCCGCGCATACGGCACCTTCACCCGGGTTCTGGGCAAGTATGTCCGTGAAGAAGGCGTGTTGCAGCTCGAAGACGCAATCCGCAAGATGACGTCGTCAGTCGCGGACCGGCTCAGCGTTCGCGACCGGGGCGTGCTGCGCACCGATGCCTATGCCGACGTCGTCGTTTTTGATCCCGACACCGTCGCTGACCTGGCGACGTTCGAGAATCCACACCAACTCTCGATCGGCATTCGCGATGTCTGGGTCAATGGCACGCGGGTCGTCGCGGATGGCAAACACACCAACGCGATGCCGGGCCGGATCGTCGATGGCCCCGGGAGGGTTGCCTGATCGCGACCAGGCACGGCGTCTCCCGGGGTTCAGAGAGCGGATTCCTCCCTCAGGGATGTCTTGATGGTGGGTGGGACGGCACGTGAGTCAGATGCTCATGTCGCGGCGAGGCTGGGGGCCTGGAGGAATTGATAGTACTGGGCTCCCTGCTCGCGTGAGGTGGCCCGGAGCGTGTCGAGGATCCGGTGAACGTGATTTTTCACCGTGCCGACGGAGATGAAGAGCCTGTCGGCGATTTCCTGGTTCGTGAGCCCGGCGGCGATCAACTGCAGAACCTCGTGCTGGCGGCGAGTGAGCGACTCGTCCTGTCCGGGCGCGGCATACGGCTTCATCATCTCCAGCGCCTGGTGGAGAGTGACGGTGCGTTCAATCAGCCTGGCGGTCATGGCTGGTTCGAGCCATGTTCCCCCGCGCATCACTTCCTGAAGGGCAGACACAAAGTCGGCGTCGAGTCTCTCCTCCGGGACGCATCCGCCCGCTCCTGCCTCAAGATAGTGGAAGATGAGTTCAGCCTCATCGTCTCCCTGCTGCCGGGGGATGCCGGCGATCAGGATCTTCGTCTCCGGGCTCACGCGGCGGATTGTGCTAACCGCTTCCAGCCGCAGCCCGGCCGGATCTGCATGGTCCAGAACTACGACATCGCATGTCAGGAGCGCCCCGGAGGCAAGCGTGGGGATCTGTGAGGGTTCGGCTGTGCTCAACACTGCGTCTACCTCCCAGCCAGCGAGGGAGTCCTTGATTCTGGTCGTTCGTGTTTTGCCGTCAGCAAGAATGAGCATATTGATCACTGCTTGCCTCCTTTCTTCTCCTTGGCGGCCTCTAACCCAGACCCGCACCGCCCGGAGTAGTTGCTTCGATACCAACAATCTAATGCATCGAGGCTTGGATTTGAACGCCTGAGAGATACATTCGTGGTCATGCCGGGGATACATTCCTCGCGCGAACGGTGATATTTCACGTTTATGGGGAATATTTTGACATCATATTACGCAAGAAGTATAACAGATCGCGTTATATTGCTCCTCCCTATCCGGCACCTCTGCGCGATTTCGTCGAGGCGCTGCCAGTCAACATCCACTGTTGCCCTCGGGCATATGTCGGAGAGGTGTCGTTGGGTGTGATTGAACCGGGGAGGCTCAAAGACTGTGCCTCGAACGTACCCGCGAAGTGTCCCGCCATACATGGACTATCCGGGTGAAATAACTCAAGATTAGACGGTCTCTCGTGCTATCGCGGTCGCCGCTGAAGGTAGCTATCGTGTGGTCTGGCGGTCAATGGATGGAATGATAAACATAGCAATCGTGACAGCCGATCGAGCCAAGGGAGAGCGCCTTTGCGAACGCCTCCAGGGGTTTGATGCCTGGCACGCGCAGGTCGTGCTCGATCAGCCCGACCCGGCGATCCGGGCCCTGGCCATGGCGGACATCGTCACGGTCGAGGATGACGTCCCGTCGGATCGAGTCAAACTGATCATGCGCGCTCTCGGGCAGATCGGTCGCCCTCCCCGGCAGATCTTGATCGCCCGGGTGAATGAATCTCCAGAACAATTGATTGAGTATTTCCAGCTCGGGGCATCCGCAATCGTCCAGAATGGCGATCGGTGGACGGAAGTGGTCAATGGGCTGCGCCAGATTGCCAGGGGGGACCGATACTTGAGCCCAGCCTTCGTCCCGGCGATCCTGGAGCGGTATCGAGAATTATGCGCGGTGGCGCGTCGAATGCCACACAACAACCTGCACTGAATGTAGATCTACTGTGTCCATACGATCCGCTTAAGCAGGGCAGATTCGTTCTATCCCTGGCACTCTACCTGTGCCGCTTTCTTCTCGATGTGTACCCCCAGACTGCGGCTGGACTGCATGATCTCGGCGACGACCCGGGGGTCCGGTTGAGATCTGCGTGTGGAATAGAATTCCATCACCCCGATGAGATCCCCATCGAAGAGTGGCAGGATCAACGCGGACTGAATGCCCGCAGCTCTGGCCGCGCTGGCACGCTTGTACCCTGGATAGGAGCGGACATCGGCGACCCAGACCGGCTCGGGAGCGAAGAGGAGGTTCCCGAGAATACTGTCATTCGGCGCAAACCGGCTACGAATTGTCTGCTGTCGAAACTCCTAGTAGTTCTCCGGGTCATCCAGATACCAGATTCCGGTCGGCACAAGCTCTTCTATCTCAGCATCGAGGAGGAAGACGTGCGCGATCGACCAGCCCAGGCGCTGGCAGAACCGCTCGAGCATCCGGGCGATCTCGTCGCGCACCGGTGAGTGGTCAGCCACTTCCAGCAACGCGGTGTTGTCGCTGAGGATTTCGCTGTCCGCAACGCCGTCTGGCTGGATGGAGCTGTCCAGACTACGTTGGCGTTGGGCATACCAGAGTGCCGCCTGCTCACGGTTTTCGGCTTCGAGCGTTTTCAGAATGTTATGAACGTGATTCTTGACCGTACCGGTTGAGATGAAGAGTTGCTTGCTGATCTCCTCATTGGTCAATCCCTGATGGACGAGCTGCAGTACTTCGAGCTGGCGGTCGGTGAGCTCGGCGTTCAGGTTCAGCTTCATTCCGGCGTGATCTCGTACCTGCTGGCTGAGCTGCGCCATCCGTTCGACTAGCACCGAGGTGAACTCAGGATCGATCGACGCGCCATATTGGTGAACCGTGCGCAGTGTAGCCAGCATCTCGGCGACGCTCTCATCGCTATGAACGTAGCCGACCGCGCCAACTTCGATCGCGCCTAGAAGGAGATCCCGTAGCTCGGGCACGTGGACCAGGACGATCTTTGTCCCCGGCATTTGCTCGCGCATCTGTCGGATTGCGTCGAATAGATCGGGTCCGGCAACATCGGCATGGATGGCGACGATGTCCGTCTGCTCAACGTAGTTATGCGCTTCGTCGAGATTGGTGATTGCACCGACAACGTCGATGTCGTCTTCATCGCCAAGCACCGTTGACAATAATGACGTCAGCATCGCATTGGGAGCCACGATCAGCAAGCGCATTTGGGTTCCCGCTACCCACACATTTGGGTTTTTCACAAAAGAGAACATCCCCTTACAGGCAAGCGAAGTATAGATGGGCGGCGATCTTCCGTCTATGGAAGAGTCCCATCGTCCCTGACAGCGCTGGTGCCTGTATCCAATTCAGTCCAGACTCCCAGATAGATGTGCCGATTCATTCTGTCGGGCAAACAATCGGGCTCTATTGGATGACAAGCCCGCACGAAACCATCATGAACGGGCAACGCATTCCGGTACTGAAGGGCCAGGGCTCGCGCTGGATTCAGGAACTACGGGACATTACCGCCGCGTCGTGACTCGCCGACAATCAGGTTGGATGCTGGCGCCTGCGCCGGATCGATAAAGGCAAACCCGCCGTGAGGCGGGGTCGCAAAACCACGGGTCCCGACAGGGATAGCCGGGCTACCGAAACCGGGTGTGAATGTGTTCGTTTCCGCACGCTCGCTTCCGCACTTCGGGCGTCTTATTCGCCTCCTCATAGCCGCGCTGCTCTGCTCGGCGTTCATCCCGCTCTCGCCGGAGCGCGCTGAGGCGGGAAACAATATGGTTGAGGTCGCCGCGGCGTTTTCCGGGGAGTCGGCGGCGCCAGGAACTCCGATAACCGTCTTTGTTAACGTGAAGGCCGACCGGGTCCGGATCCCGGTGGACGTCAAGTTGCGTGTCACCGACGGCGCGGGACAGGTCGTTTACACGCGCAGCTGGGCAAGGTCGAGATTGCCCCGCGAATCCGCGACGCTGAATCTGGCGAGCGAGTTCGTCGTGCCACCGGAAATGCTCGATGGCGATGTTCTGCGAGCATCGGTCATGGTTAGCTACCGGAACTTCACGCTGGCAACTTTCAAGGACGCGGCGATCCTTGAGATTCGTGAAGATCATCTTCCGGTTGCGACTCCTGAGTCGACTTCGACGGAAAGCGTTGCGACTGCCAACCCTTCTCCAACGCCTGCCGCAACCTCTTCGCCTACCGCGACTGAGACCCCCCTACCTGAACCGACGGCGACTAGCACTGTTCCCCCATCTCCACAGCCATCCCCAACTCCCACCGAGAACCCCGCCCCAACAACTATTCAGGCGATGATCGACCTAGCAGACGCGGGTGCGACAGTGCTCGTCCCGGCAGGCACATACCGAGAAAAGATATACATAACCAAGGCGATTCACCTGTTGGCGGAGCCTGGAGCCATCATCGACGGCGAAGATCGGGACCGTTGGATCGTGGGTCAAGCCTCGAACGTCACGATCGAGGGCTTTACCTTCATCAACTCCAATCAGCCGCAGTATCACGGCGGTCTCTCGAACGATGGCCATGACAACTGGTCGATTCAGAGGAACGTGTTCCAGGATGCCGGCAACGCGGCAATCGACATCAAACAGGGCTCGGGGCATCTTATCGAGAACAACCATGTATCTCGCTGCGGCAACGTCGGTATACGCGTTGAAAGCGTCGGCAGCGCGATAATTCGGGGAAACGTAACCGAAGGGAACAACACCAGGAACCTTGATCCCGGCTGGGAAGCAGGCGGGATCAAGATCACCGGGAACTACGGTGGCGTTCACAATCTGATCATCGAGAACAACGAAGCGTTCGGAAACAACGGCCCGGGAATCTGGGTTGATATCGATGGCGAGAACATCGAGATTCGCAACAACCGTGTGCACGACAATTCGAGGGCCGGAATCATCTACGAGCTGTCCTTTGGTGGGCGGATACACGGGAATGTCGTATACGGCAACGGTAGCGGCTTCGACGCCTGGGGGTTCGGCGCTGGCATCCTGATTCAGAATTCCAGCAGCACCGAAGTGTCTGAGAATATCCTCGCCTGGAACGCCGACGGCATTGCGGTGATGTCCCAGAACCGGGGAGAAGTGCGTTGGAGCAACGTCACCGGAAATACCGTGCACAACAATACGATCATTGCGAATCACGACGGCGGGTGGAACACCTATGGACTCGCCTGGCTCGAAGATTGGGACGGTGTCCTGGCGGATCCCGCGTCAAACAATCGAGGCTACGCAAATCAGTTCTGGTTCTCGACGGACGAGGGGCCGGAGCTGCGCTACAGATGGTGTGCTGAGGCCTACTGGACCGTGTCTGACTTCAACAATTCTCCAGGCGGGCAGGGCAGCCGCTATCTGACGACGCATGAAAAGGATCAGATCCTGGCCAGCGCTGGAATCTAGAGCGTGCCGCAGTCGTTGAGACGGCGCGCACCAATTGCCATCCCATAGTCATAAGGTCTTCCCATCAAGTACTTTCGTACCCGGCCTGCCCCGGTCAGCGTGGTGTACCCTCGCGACGAAGGCAGGAGGATCCCATGGTTAGCATCTCCCGGCCCGGGTCGATCACGAACCGGCCGCCCGGCCAGCGCGACCTGGATGGCGCGGCATCGTCGCGTGGCGCCTGGGACTCCTCCACCGGTGGTGAAATTCTCATTCCCAGGAAGCAGGTCGCATACGTTCTCGCGTTCTTTGTCGTCTTCTTCGGGCTCGTGGATCTACTCACCCAGACTCTCGATAGACTCCTGAGTCCGGCGTTTCCGATCTGGATTCAAGTCGTCAAAGCTTTCGACCTCGACCGGGAGTTTGCACTGCCGACCTGGTACAGCATCATCTTGCTCTTCATCATCAGTGTGACGCTGGCTCTTTTGACCTGGCAGGCGCGCCGGGCCAGTGATCCACACTGGAAGCGCTGGCTTGTGTTGTCGGCGATCTTCCTGGCGTTCTCGATTGATGAGCAAGTGCTTGGGCATGAGTCGGCCGGTGACATCCTGGGCGAGAAGCTGGATACTGGCGGTCTGTTCTACTACGCCTGGGTGATTCCGGGCATCGTCGGAGTTCTTCTCGCTGGAATCGCCTTTATTCCGTTGCTCCGGGCGCAAACGCGAAGCGTGCGCAATGGCATGCTCCTGGCTGCCATGTGCTATGTCGGTGGAGCGCTCGGAATCGAGATGATTTCAGGCATCGTTGCCGAAAGCCGGGGACTCGACAGCCTCTCCTATGCGATGGCGACGTCGGTCGAGGAGATCCTCGAGTTGTGCGGGCTTTCGATCTTTCTCCTGGTGCTGCTCGATCTGGCTCAACAACTCGCGCCAGATGTCACTCTCCGGTTGCGGTAGTTCCACGAGATTGCCGAGGCGCTTGGCCCAGCAGTCGAGCGCTTCTTCGTACACTCCAATGACCTGCCGGGCAACCGCGTCCGGGGCGAATAGTATCCGCGCGTAAGCGCGTGAACACTCGGACCAGAGACGCAGTTGCGCCGGATCGGATAGCGTTCCCCGGACCATCTCAGCGGCGAGCCTAGGCTCCGCCGGCACGACCAGCCCGAGGCGATTGTCATGAATCATCGACGCCATTGACATCGTCTGAGAGGTGACGGTGGGGATGCCCAGCGTGAGCGCTTCCAGAATGGAAATAGAAAGCGCTTCCCACCTTGAGACCTGGATGTACATCGTCGCCTGGCGCAAGATTTCAAGCTTCTCGGCACCGAACACCGGCGGGTGGAAGGACAGGTTCGCAGGACGATGAGCGCGGATACAGTCCAGGTAGGAGCGGGTATCAGGGTCTTCGGTTCCGTAAAGCTGGAAGTCTGCCTCGGGAACGCGCCGGGCTATCTCCGCCAGGCGATCAAGCCCTTTATGAAGGACGTCAAATCGCCCCAGAAAGACGAGTCTCGCCCGTTCCCCCGCCGGTTCCCAGGCATGTTGTTGGAGAGTGCGAACGTCTACGGGGTTCGACACCCAGCGCAGCGGCCCATCAAAGCGACCGATATAGGATCGAATGTCGCGTTCTCCATCGGGAGTGACGAACGCAATGCCAGCCGCGCGACGGAAGCGCGGGCGCTCGATCAGCGTGCTATAGATCGCCTTCTTCAGACGGTCTCGCTCAAGAACCTGGGGCATCAATCCACCGTGGGGAGTAATCACATATGGAATCGACCACCGGTGAAGAAGCCGCGCAAGCGTCGCTTGACGTGGGGTAAAGACCGAGTGGAAGTGGACGATGTCGGCGGGACTCCGGTGGATGAATACCGTCCGAATTTCAGTGCCGTAACGCCAGGTGGATGCCGGTACGCAGTGCAGTTCTAACCCGGTGTCTCGGGATATGGCGAGCGCCGCGTCGTCCGGCCTGCCCGTCAGGAGCAATCCAACCTGATGCCCGAGCTTCACCTGTTCGACGGCAGTAGCCCAGATGACGGCGTTGATGCCGTCAACGATGTTGGGCGACGGATGCGCCCCGACGTGAATGATTCGCATTGTGACGGGACCTTCCTCCACGCGACGAGGTCGCTATAGGAGTACCTTAGCTGAGAAGAATGGGCTATCGGGCAGGGACGAAGGTCCTATTCCGGGCGCTTGAGTTGCGTATCGGCATCGTGGCGCTCTCCTGCCGTTATGCATGCTCGCTTCCCGCCCGGCCGGCGTTTTCCCCGTGTTTATTGGATTCCCAGGTCGCTGGCTCCTGAATAGACCAAACAATCGGATCTGGCATCCATCCTCGTCTCGGACCACAAGTACTCGAGTACTGGGCCCATTGGGACCCTAATATCTTATCGGCCTAGTACCCCGCCATGACAATAGTCACA
Organism: uncultured Chloroflexia bacterium; assembly: GCA_963709995.1. Classification (GTDB taxonomy): domain Bacteria; phylum Chloroflexota; class Chloroflexia; order Thermomicrobiales; family CFX8; genus JAUIIK01. The sequence goes on from CAVPYN010000018.1 coordinate 80,573, forward strand.
GGTGGTTTGTAACGCGAATGCGATCCGGGGCGGGGAAGACGTGTCAAAGACGACGCACAATTCAGCTTTCCAGGGGAATCTCCAGGTAATGCCCTCGACGTCAGTACTGGAGAGCGCGGACGCCTGGCTGGTGTATCTCGACGTGTCGAGTGAAGTCAGTACCGCGAGAATCGTCTACGTCAACTGGATTAAGCGAGCATTTGATGTGCTCGGTTCGACTGTGTTGCTGGCGGTCCTGAGTCCGTTGATGGCGTTGATTGTCGTCGCGATTCGCTTGGAGTCCGGTGGCGACATCATCTTTCGTCAGGAGCGCGTTGGCCGGAATGGCAAGTTGTTCACTGTCTACAAATTCCGAACGATGATTCCAGACCGGCGCGATTGCCAATTGCCATACCTTGGTAGCGAACGCCGCCGCTCTCACAAGAGTCGTCGTGATCCGCGCGTTACCACGGTTGGGGCACTGCTGCGCCGCACCAGCCTCGATGAATTGCCTCAATTTGTGAATGTTCTGAAGGGCGAGATGAGCTTCATTGGTCCGAGGCCGGAACTGCCGTCAATCGTTTCCAGCTACGAACCATGGCAGCACGAGCGCCACCTGGTGCGGCCCGGCCTCTCCGGTTGGTGGCAAGTCGTCGGACGCAGCGATCTGCCGATGCATCAGAACACGGTTCTCGACATCTACTACGTACGAAACTGCTCGCTGCACCTGGATATCGAGATCTTTTTCCGCACATTTGGCGCCCTGTTCCGTGGACGAGGCGCGTTCTAGGCCGGAGTTGAGCAACGTGGAGGGGAGACAGAGAGTGGCGGTTCGCGCTTCGCCCGAAATGCAGCTACCCGCGGTGGCGCCTCGTAGCCCTGAGCTACTGGCCAGTCCGCTGGAGATTGAATCGCGCGTGATCCTCGGCACACGGGTGGACGGGACGAACTATCCAGGCGCCGTGGACAGAATCATCGGATGGGCCCGGGAGGGACGAGCACGCTACGTCTGTGTCTCGACCGTACACATGGTTATGGAAGGGGTAGATGATCCCGCGTACCAGCGGATGGTAAATGCCGCTGATCTGGTGACCTCCGACGGCATGCCCCTGGTCTGGAGCCTGCGGCTCCTCGGTGTCCGGGAGGCGCGGCGCGTCTATGGTCCGGATCTGACGCCGCTCATCTGTGAACGTGCCGCGAAGGAAGGCATCCCGGTCGGGTTCTATGGAAGCGCTCCGGACGTCCTGGAGGCGATGACAACGAACCTGCGTCGCGCCTATCCGGATTTGCAAATCAGCTATCAGCACAGCCCCCCATTCCGAGAACTCTCGGTCTACGAAGTTGCGCATGAGATCGAAACGATCCGTGCTTCAGGGGCGCGAGTCGTGTTCGTTGGCCTGGGGTGCCCGAAGCAGGAACGCTGGATGCACGAACGACGAGGAGATCTTGACGCGGTGCTGGTCGGCGTTGGCGCGGCATTCGACTATGTCGGTAAGACGAAACCGCAGGCGCCACGTTTCATGCAGGCGAATGGCCTCGAATGGCTGTTCCGCCTCACGACCGAGCCCCGCAGGCTCTGGCGTCGCTACCTCTATCACAATCCGCGCTTCCTGGGCATGTTCGTCGCCCAGCTCGCGCGGACATATGTCAAAGGAGAAGATTCATGACAACGCGCGTGCTCGTCACCGGCGCAGGTGGCTTCATCGGCCATCATCTGGTCAGCTATCTGGTCGATAGAGGCTACTGGGTTCGCGGCGCGGATATCAAACTACCTGAATTTGAGCAGAGCAACGCCGATGAATTCATGGTGCTCGACCTGCGACGCTGGGATCACTGCCAACAAGTCGTTGAAGGAGTCGATCAGGTCTATCACCTGGCTGCCGACATGGGCGGCATTGGCTATATCAGCTCCGCCCATGCGGCCATCGCCCGCAACGACATTCTGATCAACACCCATATGCTCGAAGCGGCTCGCGAGGCTGGGGTCGAAAGCTTCCTCTTTTCATCATCGGCTTGCGTCTATCCTGACTATCGTCAAGAAGATGCCGACGTCGTTGCTTTGAAGGAAGAGTACGCCCATCCGGCCGCGCCAGAGGAAGGCTACGGATGGGAGAAGCTCTTCACCGAGAAACTGTGCCAGTACTACTACGAGGATTACGGTATGGAAACGCGGGTGGCGCGATTCCACAATGTCTATGGCCCGCTTGGCACCTACGATGGCGGCAAGGAAAAGGCTCCCGCAGCAATCTCACGGAAGATCGCTCTTGCGGGCGACATCGATGAGATCGAAATCTGGGGAGACGGGGAGCAGACTCGATCCTTCATGTACGTCTCCGACTGTGTTGAAGGCGTCTATCGCCTGATGCATTCGGACATCCGGCATCCAATCAACCTCGGCACCGAGGAGTTGGTAACGATCAATGAACTCGTCGATCTGATTGCTGGCGTGGCTGGAAAGTCGATCGCCAAGCGACACGACCTTTCAAGACCACAGGGAGTTCGGGGCCGCAACAGCGACAACGCGCTGATTCGGGAGTTGCTCGGCTGGGAACCGTCGACGCCGCTCGCCGAAGGGTTACGTCGTACGTACGCATGGATTGAGGGAGAGCTTCAGCGCCAGGGCCGGATTTCGGCCCCGGTTGCGATGGTAGCCGACGCGGACTAGATGCGCGTTCGAGTCGGGGGTGGGCGGCATCGTCCCACCTCCAGGCGCCGCGCTCAAAAGGCCGATGCTTCAGCGGATCTCGGACATGCTGCGTGTTGAAGAGGGCAGGGCCCGGATCGTAGGGGCAAAGCTGGTCTTCGCTTGCCATGAGTACGCTCACGTTTGCGAGTGAATACAAGATCTATCCCTGCTGATGGTCACGAGGATACGTCACCGCCTCGCCATCAATGCGTACGGAATGTGGTGTGGGAAAGCTGTCGACCGATGTCTGCTCCGGAGGAGTAACGCAACGAAATGCTTGTGGCCGGCAGAGAGATCTCCAGGCAGAATGTCAGCAATATGTTCGGCCGGAGCTTTTGGGGGCTTGCCGATCAGGCGCTCGTATCGTTGACAAGCTTCCTGATGATGGTTCTCCTCGCCAGGGTACTGACCCCGGAAGACTTCGGGGCATTCGTCCTCGCATATGGTGGCTTGCTTTTCGCGAACGCGCTGCAGAGCGGCCTCTTCACGATCCCGCATAATGTGCTCGGAGCCACCCGAAGCGGCACGCGCTACCGGCGGTACACAGCGACGACACTGGTGACGCAATTCGGCTTCAGCCTGTGTCTGGCCGCTGTCGCGCTTGGAATCTATGTTGTCGGCAGCGCCAGTGGCTGGGAGTCAGCGTCTCTCTTTCTTGCGATGGCGCCAGCGGTCGTGGCCTGGCAGATCCAGGAGTATTTGCGACGCGTGTTCTACACCGAAGGCAGGCTGCGCGCCGCTTTCATGAATGACTGCGTCAGCTATGCCGGCCAGATCGGTTTCATCGTGCTGTTCTGGCAACTTGGTTGGTTGACCGGCCCGCGAGCAATCTGCCTGTTAGGGCTCACGTCCGGGTTGGCCGCGCTCGTTGGTGTCTGGCAATTGCGCGATCGCATCGGGGCCAGGTTTGATCGCCGGAGCGTGGGCGACAACTGGCATTTCGGGAAGTGGCTGTTCGGCGCAAGTTTCGTTCAGAGCGGGCGCATTCAGCTCTATCTCTGGATGATTGGTGGCTTCGTGAGCATCACGGCCGCCGGCCTCTACCGGGCCGCTCAGAACCTCGTCGCACCGACTCACATCATGATGCTCGCGGTGCGGTCCGTGGCAACGCCTCGCGCCGCCGCGATAGAAGAGCAGGAAGGACAGCCGGCGATGCAGCAATACCTGACTCGGATTGCATGGCTCGGACTGATTCCGATTGCTATCTACCTGCTCGTCGTCAGTCTCGCCGCGGAACCACTGCTAAACGCGCTGTACGCCGGGCAATACGACGGCTACGCGTGGCTGGTCTGGCTCTTCTCGATCGTCTACCTGCTTGCCTATGCAGGACAGATTCTGACAATCATGCTCAGTGCAATGCAGATTCCCCGGGCCATCCTGGTTGCCGAGACTGCGACGCTGATTGTAGCGGTTGGCATAGGCGCGCCGGTGATTCTGGCGTTTGGGATTGAGGGAGCGATGGCCGTCGACCTCATTGCCGGACTAACACTCCTGGGGGTTCTGTACTTTCGTCTGCGACAGCATGCAAGCGAACAAGTGTCTCCAGCAACGGCTGCCGGTCTCATGCCAATGGAAGCGCGCAGCCATGCGGATTAGCTTGGCCCGATACGCGAGCGAGAGAATTCGGGACCTACAGCCGTCGATTGATCTGCCTGACCGGGCGAAACTGGGACCGGGACATTTCCAGGTTCAGGGCGGGGTAGGACGTTGATTACCGTGCTGATGACTGTCTACAACGGGGATCGCTGGATCGCGCAGGCGATTCAGAGCGTTCTTGACCAGTCGATGTCCGACTTCGAACTCTTGATCGTCGATGATGGTTCAGTGGACAGTACGCCGCGTATTCTGGATGATTTCGCGTCCAGAGATTCGCGGATTCGGGTTGTCACCCAGTCCAACCAGGGTGTGGCAAAGGCGGCCAACAGTGGGTTGAGCCTGGCGAAATACGATTGGGTCGCGCGCATCGACGCTGACGATGTAGCGTTGCCAGAGCGCCTCGAACGGCAACTGCGATTCGTGCGGGAGCACCCGGGGATCTCGGTTGCGGGGTGTTTTGTCGATTACATCAATGAGCGTGGTCAAACGATAGGACGGGGCGTAAGCCCATTCACAACCAGTGAAGCGGTCGAAGCCCGTCTTCGGAGCGGGCGTGCTGTCTACCTGATTCATTCCGGCGTTCTCATGCGCCGTGACGTTGCGCTGGGCGTAGGCGGGTATCGATCCCAGTTCCCGCTGTCTCACGACACCGATCTTTGGAATCGCATAGCTGAAAAGGGACACCGGATCCTGGTTCAGCCCGAGATTCTGGCGCAATACCGGCTTCACGAGGCGGGCATGACTCGCCGGTCATTTGGTCGGCTGGCGTGGGAACTGCGCTGGCTGGAAATGTGCGGGCGCCAGCGGCGGCTTGGCCGGCCCGAGCCGTCCTTCAACCAGTTCAGGCAGATTGAACGGCGGGCGCCATCTGTCCAGCGGCTAAATCGCTGGCGGCAAGATATGGCCTTCGTCTTCTACAAGACGGCCACAGTGTCGCGTGCGCGAGGGAGCGCGCTGGCGACGGTTCTTCAGCTTGCCTTGTCAACCTTGCTCAACCCAGAGCCAGCCGTGCGCAATGTCTGGGCAAAGAGCATTCACCCGGCGCTCGAAGATAGTTCGTTCGGAACTGGAGCTGGATAACATGGCGCGAATTCTGTTGTTTTCCTACGGCTGCGAACCTAATAGAGGCTCCGAAGCAGGTATTGGCTGGCACTGGGCGGCGCATCTTTCCGAGCGTCATCAGGTCTTTGTGCTGACTCATCCACGGGGCCGGCGAGCGATTCAGCAGGAACTAGCGATACGACCAAAAGCAAACCTCCATGTTCGCTACGTCGAACTTCCCGCGATCGTCGATCCATGGCGAGTCTTGCCGGGAGAACAGTTCATCCAATCTCGATACATTCTCTGGCAACTTGCCGCCTATCAGGTTGCGCGACGAGTTATCGAGCGCGAGGACATTGATCTTGTGCATCACGTTTCCTGGACGACGATGACTGGCCCGACCCTTGCCTGGGCCCTGGGGAAACCGTTCGTCTGGGGGCCGGTTGGAAGCGGGCAGCAAGCGCCGCTGCAAATGCGTCGCTATTTGGGGTCCAGAGGCTGGCTGCGTGAAGTCATCCGGAACCTGCAAGTTCGTGCGGTTGGTTTCAATCCTCTGGCCAGAGCCGCCGCGCGGCATAGTCGGGTCGCCTTTGCTTCCAATTTCGACACTCTCGACAAACTTGCCGCGATTGGATCCCGGGAAGTCCACTTGCAGCCCGATGCGGCAGTCGATCGGGAGTGGCTGATCCAGGCAGCGCCGGTCGTTCGGGATCGAGAACGGGTGGTTGTCGCCTGGGCCAGCCGGATGATGAACCGCAAAGCCCCTGGCCTGGCGATCGAGGCGTTCGCGAAACTTCGTCAAACGCACAATGCGGAACTCTGGCTCATCGGCGATGGGCCGCTGATTTCACAGTGTCGTGTCGAAGCGGTGCGGCTTGGCGTGCAGCATGATGTCCGGCTTCTCGGCTGGGTGCCGCATTCCCAGGTGAAGACGATCTTGTCCGAAGCCGACATCTTTCTCTTCACGAGTCTTCGCGACACCTGTCCGATGCCAGTTATGGAGGCGATGGCGCGCGGCTTGCCAGTTGTTGCTCTCGACCTGCATGGAATCAGGAATCTCCCTGACGACGCTGTGTTGAAGGTTCCCCTTGGTCCTCCGTCGGCCCTTAGCGATGATGTGGCCACTGCTCTTGCCCGTCTGACCAGTTCGCCACAGGAGCGCGCGGAGCGAGGCACCGCAGCCTGGGAGTGCATCCGCAACGAACATCTCTGGGAGCATAGATACGCCACCGTTGAGCGTGCATACGAGCAGATTCTCGGAGAGCAACAAGACAACTCGGAATGGGATGAGGACTGTGGACGGGCTGCGGACTGAGCAATCCACAAATACGTCACATCTGATCGCCCGCATACTGGTCGTTGTTGTCATCGGCTACTGGGCGTTCGGGAAGGCGTTCGCTTATCTGGGGCTCTATCCGCTCTACATCGGCGAGATCGTACTGGTCGCCGGGCTTCTCTACCTGATTCACCGGGGGACGGTGCCGATTCCGAACCAACTGCTCTTCTGGCTCTATAGCCTGTTCTCCCTCGTCGTTGTTGGGCAAGCTCTCTTCTCTGTGCTGGCGTTAGGACAGGCTCCCGTTGAGGTCGCGCGCAATCTCGCTATTGCCTACTACGGGGTGTTCGCGGTCATCACCTTTGCGCTGATTACGCGCTTCGCCGGAACAGACTTCTACCGCGAGACACTTGAGGTTCTGCTGCCGAGAGTCGCTCCATGGATCCTCATCTTCTCAACTGTCACCGTGGTAGGCGGAATCTTCTTCCGGCTTGCCCTGCCCGTCTTCCCGAGGACGGATGGCGTCAGCGTGCTCTTCTACAAGCCAACCGATGCGGTGATGCCGCTCATCGTGTTGATGGTCCTCTGGATGCGCGGTTATCTGAGAACACGTTGGATGATCTGGACGGCCGGGTTGCTCGCGATCGCGATGGGACGCAGTCGTTCAGCAATGATGGCCGTTGGAATCGCAGTGCTCGCGATGATCTGGAGGCCGACACGGCGGACCCTTTCGATGATGTCGGTTGCGTTGCTCGTCTTCGTCGTTCTTCTGATCACGGACGCGCGTATCGACCTTGGCTACCGGGAGGTTAGCGCCCGCCAGTTCCTGGCCAATTTCAGCTCGCTGGTCGGCTCCGACGAAGCTGCAAGCGGCCTGGATGCCACCACGGCCAGGAACAAGAGTTGGCGGGCTGACTGGTGGGAAGCCATCTACGGGGATGCAGTCGAAAATGATCGCTACGCGATTGGTCTTGGCTGGGGCACGAATCTCGCCGATGAATTCGGATTTCAAACCGAGGCCGGCGACATCAATGCTCTTCGAAATCCTCACAACGCCTTGTTGGGAATACTCGCCCGCGGGGGGTGGCTTGCCGCTAGTCTCTGGGCCACCTTCTATCTCGTTCTCATCTATGGCCTATGGCAGGCGTCAAGGATATTTCAGCACGATAAGTATCGTCAGGACATGACCTGGATCATTCTGATCTACGTGATCGCGTCGCAGATCAACGGTGCGACGGATGTCTTTCTGGAGAGCCCCCAGAATGCTATCCCCCACTGGATTGTCGTTGGCATCGGCTGGGCGCTTATCCGCGACGCCCAGCAACTCGCAGCCGGATCTGGCGACCGGACAACGCTCACCCGATCTGTGACTCCGCCAGCTCTGGCCCTCAGCGGTTGGAGGAGAGGGATTGGCCGGCCCCTGTCGCCAGCACTGGGGGCCCATCTCTCGAATGTTCGTCCTTGTCCGTATCTCTCGCTGGAATCGGACAATTCGACCTGCGCCATCTTCCCTCGGATCGACCATGTCTGTGAGCGCCTTGATCACTCCCGGATAGGCACAGGTTGGCAGGCGGATCACTGTCTGGGGGCGTTTGATAGCTGTCCACACTGGATAGCGAGGCGATCCAGCGTGTCCCTCTCCAATGCCAGGAATGCAGCAGTTTGATCGGCGAAGTCTCCGTCATCGAGATGTAGAAGCGTCAGCGGTGTAGATGGCTCGTTCCGTCATACGCGATCGTGCTGATTGCGTCTTGAATGACTACCTGGAGCGTTTGACGCATCCGTGTAATACGAAACTCCTCCTTCTACACCAGATCTCGAAGATACTGCGTGCCAGAAAGGGAAAGCCCTGCGAATATCGTAGGGGTAGGGCTTGTCCCTACCCGGCTCAAAGACCGCGTACGTTCGCGGATGAACACAAGGTTCACCCCTGCGATGGCCGGGAGTATGAATCACCGCTCCACCCTCGATGTTTTCGGAATGTGGTGTCCTTCTCGACCTGCTCCCGAACGCTGCTCAAGTACGTTCGCGGGCGATGCCTCGTGTCGCAGCTACAGGGAAGGGGAATCAGCAGATAATCTTGCTACGAAATCGCGTCAACACAATCCTATCGCCTGTATGGTGGTCGAGTCGCCGGGTAATCAGCATTCGATACGGGTTCGGACGGCATGTGCTACCCCTGGCATTGACGGTCTCTTCGGGTGCTCTGATGCCTGAAGGCCTATCGTGACAGCAGCCCGGCGATGCTTCGCCGCTTGCTCGTCGAATTCGTGGGAATTGCCGGTCCAGCGGTCCTCGCGTCAGCGGCGGGACTCTGCGTTTCGCGCTCTCCGCGTGGGACGCGTGCCTTGTTGAGGATCGTGCCGAAAATCGGCCGCCCGGTTTGCTCGATGGTCCCGATGGCGTCCGCGAGATCATTCGAGCGCGTCTTTCCGGAGGCCGCGACGACGAGCGCGCCGCTGGACATTCCGGTAACGATGAGCGCATCGGCGTAGCGCAACGGCGGGCAATCGATGATCACCAGATCGGCTTTCAGTTCGAGGTGCTTGATGAGGTCTTCCATTCGGCGGGAATTCAGCAGGTCAGCCGGGTTCGGCGGGAGCGGTCCAGAGGTCAGGATCTTCAGATGCTCCAGATCAGTCGAACGCAGATAGTCTTCGACCGACTCCAGGGAATCTCCCAGGAGAAGGTTGGTGACGCCAGCTCGATTCGCTACATCCGCCACACGATGCAAGGATGGGTGCCGGAGATTCGCGTCGACAAGGATGATTCGCTGGCCACCTTGCGAGAGCACCATCGCCAGGTAGGTGGCCGTCGTTGTCGTGCCTTCCCCGGGCGCCGCGCTCGTCAGCACGAGTGACCTCACCACCTTGCCGACGGTTGCGAACTGCAGATTTGTGCGCAACGCCCGGAACGCTTCAGCGGGCGGCGAGCGCAGATCAGTAAGCGCTTCGAACTGCTCAGGATGCTCGAACGACGGTATCAGCCCGAGCGCATTCCGTCCGGTAATGCGCTGCACATCGGCGGGGTCCTTCACCGTGTTGTCAAGATATCCGAGAACGAAGACAACGCCTCCGGCGAGAATGAAGCCGGTGAGGAGACCAGCAAAGAGAAGGAATGATGGATTGCTGTTAACCGGCGTACCCGATGCAACCGCCGGGTCAACGATCTTTACGAGAACGCCCGATTCCGCGGCGTTGATCGTCATTCGCTGCTGGGTCTCGACCAGTTCGGCGTGGCGACTCTGGTCCTGGCCAAGCTGCGTGCGGAGGTCTCGCAGTTGGGTTTGTATAGCTCCTGAATTGGCGTCGCTTCGTGCTTCGAGTTCAGTGATCTGGCGTTGAGTCTCCTCCATTTGCCCGACGATATCGTCGATGGAAGCCTGCAGCGCGTCAGCGTTCTCGACGGAGATCTCGGGACGGATCGTCGCGGCCTGACTTGCGAAAACCTCGGCTACCGTGTTGACGATCAGCGCCGCCCGGTCGGGATCCGGATCGGTCGCGTCTATCTTGATGATCTGGGTATCCGGGATGACGGTCACGGTCAGGGCGGCCTCGAGGGACGATGCCGTCATTCCGTTCGCCTCTTCACCCATGCGTGCCAGTGACTCGTTGAGGACGGTGCGGGTGGTGACGAGCTGACCGAACGTTTGCGTGAGCCGCTCCGCTGCCAGGATGTTGTTGTAGGCGCTGGCCGAATTATCTGGCGCAGAACTCAGACTGCTCCGATCGAGCAGGAGTTTGGCGTCCGCCTGGTAGCTCGACTCGGCCCGGCTGGCGGCGGCCCAGCCGGCCATGCCGCCGAGGAGCGTGCCGATGACGAGGATCCACCACCACCGCCGGCCAACCTGGATTATCTGGGCGAGTGTTAGTTCCGTCATTTCGCGATCATCTCACCTTGCAACGTCATATCTAGCCGCCGAGATTCCTTGATTTCCAGGCTGACAGAGTGTCGTCCAGCGGCGCCAGTCTGGTCCACAGTCGAAGGTACCGAATGGCGTCTGGGCATCTCCATTGGCTGGCCACGATGCGCGTACATCTTCTAGCCAGCGATCACTTAGCGATTTCCAAGGAAGATCGCGACATCGTTCGTGTGCCAGTTCGCGCTGGCGACATCGAGTCGGCCGTCTTCGTTGAAATCACCGGTCACGACACTAAATGGCGAGGAGACGACCGCGGCGTCTTCTCGATTGCAGTAACCACCACTCTGGTCGTTGAAGAGCACGGTGATGCTGGTTTCACCGCTGCAACAAGGGTAGGTTCCATGGATGTTCGCGCTTACGATGTCGAGCCAACCGTCGCCGTCAATGTCTCCGACGGCGACGCCCTTTGGCTCATCACCAACCGTGAAGTCGGCCCGATCAAACGTGCCGTCTCCATTCCCGAGCAGGACGGTGACGCGAGTCGCTGGCATCGTTGGCGGTTACGAGATCCGGGGCACCGTCGCGGTTCAGATCGCCACCTCGCATCGAGTGCGGCCCGATCCGACCGGCGCACCAAACGCGACGCGAAGGTGCCGTCGCCGTTACCGGGCAGGATGCTCACGGTGTTGCTGTTGTGATCGGCTGTTGCGATGTCCGGTTCCCGTCGCCATCGAAGTCGGCGATGACGACCGAGTGCGGCGCGGAACCGACGTTGAGATCGGTCGCTGCCTCGAACGTGCCGTCGCCGTTGCCGAGTAGGAGCTGGCGACCGAGCCTCCCCAGCAAGGCGACAACTAGGTCAGATCGCCATCTTCGTTGAGATCACCCTCGCGACTTCGTGGGGGTGCGAACATGCTGCCGAAGTTACCGCTGTTTGTGAAACCGCCATTACCGTCGCCGAGATAGACGCTGACATCGTCACCGCTGCGCGTCATCCTGATTCGCTGAAGCGAAGTCGAGTCGACCGTCACCGTTGAAGTCGCCGGTCGTCGCGAACTTGGGATGAACGCCGGTCGGGTAACTCCCGCTGGCGGCGAAGGCACCGTTGCCGTCACCGAGCAGAATCACGATGGTGTCGGCTCCGGTTGTAGCTACCACCAGATCGAGATTGCCGTCTTCGTTCACATCGGCCGCGCTGACCCCATGGGTGTTCGTCCCGGTGGCGACTTTGAACGGATCGTCGAAGAGCGGCGGCGTCGATGTTTGCTCGTCCGTCGTAAATGTCCATACAGCGTCGGATGCAAGCGGATTTCCTGCAACGTCCGTCACACCGGATGGCCCACCGAGGATCGTCACTTCGTATTCCGTGCCTTCTGCCAGGGTGGCATCCGGTGTCAGCATCGCAGTGAGCGTCGAGGCGCTATAGGTTGAGGTGGAGGGAACGATGGATCCGCCACTGATCCGGAGTTGGAATGCTCCATCGATCGATACCGGGGCCAACGCTTCGGAGAAGGTCGCGGTTATGGAAACCGCGGTGCTAACTCCGCTCGCTCCGCCAACCGGGCTGCGGTTAACAATCGCAGGAGGAGTGGTATCCCCCGGGCCGCCCCCATCGCAGATCAGCCGCGCGTCTCCCCAGTCCGCATGGTCGAAGTAAGGGTTGTCGCCGCCGTCGGCCACGACCAGTCGGAGCTGGGCGTGGCCAGTGATATCGACCTGAATCGAATGTGGCGCATCACCGCCTTCGAGCAACGGGCTGGTATGGAGCAGTGTGCTGTCTCCAAAAACCTGGAAGATTACCGATCCACGATTCCCAACCTCGGCGTCGATGCCAACCATCGCCGCGAACGTCGAGCAGCTTCCGTCGAGTGCGATGATCACCTCGGAGTCGGCGTGGACGCCGATGCCTTTTGTGAAGACGCTGCCGCCGATAGTGATTGGACCGCCATCTCCCAGGGCCTGTTCGCCGTTGGACTGGTCACGCTCGACTGGTCCCCAATGGTTCGTCGACGATACCCAGGCCATGTCGCTGATGTAGACGTCGCCTCCAGTTGCCTGCTCCGCGGTCGTGAAGGTCGAGGTTACATCGGTCGCCAGTGAGTTTCCGGCCAGGTCAGCGATGCCGCCGGGAGCGCCATCAAGGGTCAAGACGTAGGTCGTGCCCGGCTGCAGGCCGGCATCTGGAGTGATGGTCAGCACATCGGTCGTCGCGCTGTAGGTGATCTGGATGCTGGTCGCTGTCGATGCTCCCTGCTCGCGCAGCTCGACATTGCCGGTGAGTGAGGCGGGATCCAGGTCTTCCGAGAACCTGGCTGTGAGTGTCGTCGTGACCGGCACGCTGGATGCGCCGTCAGGCGGCGTGATCGATGTGACGACGGGTGGCGTCGTGTCCTGTGGTGGTTCGCCGCATATGACCTTTGCGTCGCCCCAGTCGGCATGGTCCCAGTAGACGTTGTCGCCCGCGTCAGTCACGACCAGGCGTAACGTCGTCACCCCGGTTATATCTGCAGTAACCGGAATCGCGCTTCCAGAACCGGTCACGCCTGTCACCTGTGCAATGCGCGCGCCATCCCCCCAGACTTCGAAGGTGACGGTGCCGTTGTTGCCAACTTCGTCGTCGACCCCGACGAACGCTGCGAAGGTTCCGCAAGTCCCGTCCAGCATGACGACGACTTCCGAGTTGGCGTGCGCTCCGAGACCCTTGGCGTAGACAACCCCGCCAATCGTCAGCGGACCGCCGTCGCCCGCCGCTTGCTCCCCGTTCGACTGGTCACGTTCGACCGGCCCCCAACCATTGCTCTGTGAGGACCAGGTCATGTCGCTGATGAAGATCTCGCTGCCGGAAGCCACCGGCGCGGTGGTGAAGATCCAGGTGACATCCGAGGCGAGCGGATTGCCAGCGACATCGGTAATGCCTCCAGTCCCGCCGCTAGCCGTCACAACGTATGTCGTGTCGGGTAGAAGTGCGCTTGACGGGGTGAGGGTGGCCCGGGTGTTCGCGCTGTCGTAGCTGAGGCTTGCTACGGTTGGCCCGCTCCCCTGGACAGCGAGGGTGAAATTGCCGTCGAGCGTCGCCGGGTCGATAGCTTCACTGAACGTCGCGATTGCGGTTGTGGTCGTCGGGACGCCAGACGCGCCATCTGCTGGCGTCACCGTCGTCACGCTGGGCGGCGTCGTGTCAAGTGGTGGTTGGCCGCAGGTTATGCGAGCATCGCCCCAATCGGCATGATCCCAGTAGACGTTGTCGCCAGCATCGGTGACAAGTAGGTCCAGATTGCTGACGCCAGTGATATCGACAGCGATGTTCTCCGCGCTGCTCGCGCCGGTCAGAGTGCTGCTCTGATAAAGAGATACCCCGTCGCCACGAACCTCGAAAACAACCGATCCGTTGCTTCCGACCTCATCGTCGATGCCGATGCTCGCCTGCAGCAGGCTGCAGCCGTCGATGGCGTAGCTCACCGTCGATGGCGCGTGGACCCCAAGGCCTTTGGCAAAGACGACGCCTCCGATGGTGATTGGCCCGCCGTCGCCGGCCGCCTGTTCCCCATTGGACTGATCTAGTTCAACAGGTCCCCAGTGGTTGCTTGTATTTGTGGGGGTCATGTCGCTCAGGTAGATCTCGCCGCCGGGGTTGCCACCGCTGAAGGTGGCGGTTAACGTCAGGTCGCTCGTTCCCACCAGGACGGTGTGGACCGCTGCGCCGCCATCGCTCCAACTCTCGAATGTGTTGCTGCCCTGTGGTGAAGGAGCGGCGACAGTAATCGTTGAACCGACCACGCTCGGGCGGGTGAGCGGGGCTGGGGCCTGTTCTCCGGCAAGATTCACTTCCAATCCTGGCGGCGAACTGAGCAGCGTCACATCAACCGTCTCCGGGTGAACTTCGACAGTCGTCGTATTGCTCTGGCCAGCGTCGGTCGCCGTCAGCTGAATCTCAAAGTAGTACTGATCGCCGTGATCTGGCACCGTGAATGCGCCCCCGGTCGTGCCGGTTTCGTCGATGACCTGGTGAGCGTGACAGTTGATGTGGTTGCAATGGTAGATCAGCACCCTCCAGCGGAGGGCGCTTGCCGGGAGTGGCTGTCCCTGGGCGTCCGTGGCCGATCCGGAGTAGACAATCTCGCTGCCGACGATGAACGTGTCGGTGGAGAGTGGGCTGGCAATTACCGGAACTGGTCCACCGTTGTCGGATGTCGTGAAGCTCCACATGACGTCGCCATCGAGCGGATTGCCGGCAAGATCAGCCACGCCGCTGGTTCCGCCAGTTATCCGGACCGAATAGGAGGTGTCCAGAGCAAGACTGGCGTCCGGGTTTATCGTCATCGTCGATGTGTTGCTGTTGTAGGTGACGGTGGCTGACACTGGATCGGCGCCGCTCTCCAGCAAGGCCACATTTCCGGTCAACGATGCTTCGTCGATCGGTTCCGAGAATGTCGCGGTGATGTTTGCCGAAACAGGCACGCCGGTTGCGCCGTCAGGTGGGCTAGTGGAAACGACCGTCGGGGCAATCTGGTCCTGGCCACATTCTATCCAGGCATCAGCCCAGTTGGCATGGTCCCAGTAGACGTTGTCGCCCGCGTCAGTCACGACCAACCTCAGTTGGGTGACGCCAGACAGATTCACCGTCAAGGTCTGAGGATCGTCGGCGCCAGTCAGTACGCCGCTGGTCGCGAGTAGCGTTGCGCCCGAGTAGACGTCAAAGACGACGGACCCGTTCGGCCCGACCTCGTCGTCAACACCGACGCTGCTTATGAATTGGCTACAGCTCCCATCGAGGCTAATGACGACTTCCGAGGCTGCATGGACGCCAAGCCCCTTGGTGAAGGTCGCGCCGTTGATTGTCAGCGGGCCGCCATCGCCAGCGGCATCTTCGCCGTTGGACTGGTCTCGTTCGACCGGTCCCCAGCCATTGCTATTGCTGTCCCAGGTCAGATCGCTGACAAACGCCGATTCGCTTCCTCCCGGTCCACCGTTGAAGACAATGTGACGCACCTCTCCGGTTGTGATCGACAAATAGTAGAGGTCATCCTCTGGCCCAATCTCGAAATCGACCGGGCCGCCTGCGGAATCGTCGAAGTTAAACGGACCAGTTGCCACGAGATTGCCGGCTGTCATCGTCGCGTAGCGAATGAAGTTGCGGGCGTAGTCTCCGTAGAAATAGGCTCCCTGGTACTCCGCTGGATAGGAGGACCCAGTGTAGAAGACGCCGCCGGTAACGGCAGACCCACCTGTAGTGTGGTCCCAGGAGATGACAGGCGCGGTCGCGTTGCCCGCGCTGTACAGCTGCTGGCAGGCGGAGTACGAGGAGTACGCCGATTGCTGGAACGTGCCCTCGTAACAGGGCCACCCGAGATTTGCCCCAGCTGTCGCGACGTTGATTTCTTCCCAGGATACCCATCCCACATCGCCGACGTATGGGGTTCCGTCACCCGGGCGAAGCGAGAAGCGGTAGGCGTTTCGCAGGCCGGTGGCCCAGATCTTCGACTGGATATCGTTGGGATTGCCGGTCCAGAAGGGGTTGCCGGAAACACCCTGGCCAGTCGCAGTGATACGCAGCAATTTCCCGCCAAGCGACTGAAGATTTTGCGCGCGCAGGGCTTGCGGGGTGGAGGCGTTGAAGTTCGCGCCTTCGCCCAGGGTGACGAAAAGCGTCCCATCCGCGGCGAATTCCATCCCACCAGTCGAATGGCTAGGACCGTCCGACGGGATGCAATCCGCGCCAACCGGGAAGTCATCGCAACTACTGCCGACAACGTTGCCTAGGATAACGACCTCGCTGGAGGAGCTCGCCGTGTTGCCGCTGGCTGTCACTCTGATCAGCCGTCCGGTCTTTAGGCCGCTGTAGTCCGAGGCGTTGTGTTCGTAGGTAAAGAGGAAGTAGACGTAGCCGTTCGTGACGAAATCTGGATCCACCGCTACGCTGAGCAATCCGCGATCCCAGTAGTCATTGACCTGAGCGCTCAAATCGATAAATGGTGTGCTCAGTACGCTGCCATCGACGGCGATGCGAACGATGCCCGATTTCTCGGTGATCAAGATGCGCCCGTCGGGTAGAAAGGCGAAATCAGTCGGGAAGTTCAGGCCGCTGGCTGCGGTGAGTGACTGGAATCCGGAGGGCAGGGCAAGCAACCCTCGCCCGTCAGATTCTGGAGCGCTGGACGCCGGTTCCGCCACGATTGTGTCTCCGGCGTCAGCGTTCCAGACGCACCCATCCCCCGCCAACCGTGCTTCGTCTTCGAGCGCCAGCAGTTCCGCTGCGTCCTTCCCCTCGCCACTTGCTCGGGCCATGCCTGCGGCGACCATTGCGTGTGCGAGTGATTGTCCCTCAATCGTGTATCCGTAATACATCCGACGCAGGCGCTCGTCAAAGACAATCTGGCTGTCTTCTTCCAAATGCGCGCCGGCGTAGAGCATGTTCTGGAGCATGCTGGTGGCCTGCACGCCACAGGTTGTGTTGCCTTCAGGGACATTGATGCCGATCAGGCCGATGCCAACTCGTGAGCCATCAATCCACGTCTCCATCGTGTCGCCGTCGATGCCGCGTACGAATCCGGCGATGTCGACCGGCCCACTGCCAGCCGGTGGCGCGCCACCAGGTCCGATCACGTGATCATCGTGATCGCCTGGGCCCTCATGTGCGAGGAGCGGGGCAGGACTGAGCGCGCTTGCGACCGAGAGGGTCAGGGCGAGGATAGCGATGTACCGGAGAAATCGTGTTTGGGACATGTCCGTGCTTTCCGCCGCGCTGGCCAGGAGTTGCTTCCGGGACTATTCGCCTGGCCAAAAAGTCGCGCCTGGCCCGGTACCAGGGCGTACGAAACTCCTAGAGGATAGGAATCATCGTTTACCCGCGTCAACATGACCGGAGTGGTTTAGTACTTTTTACTGGTGATGGCCGCAGGAACGACGCAATGCGCCGCAATTCGGCTGATAAGTTATGAGATGCGTACGCCAGGGAAGCCCGGATCAGGCGCTGGCGATCATCAGTGTCGTATCAGATGCGCTTTCGACCGTGAACTGGCCAGTCGCCGCTGGCACGATCGCTGTCTCGAATCGAGATATCGCCAGCATCCCGCCATCAGCGCTGATCGACGCGCTTCCGTAGACGCAAGTAATTGCCTGAAACGAGAGCTGATTCGTGTCGAGACGTGTTGTGCAACCATCCGGCAGCCAGAGACGTTCGAGCGTGAAATACGGGCAAGATATCAGCGGCGCTGGCGTTCCCGCTTGCGGCGCCGGGAGAGGGACCCGCTGACCGGCTGACGGGCGGACACATTCAATCGCCTGTTCGATGTGGAGTTCGCGGCCGGCGCTGGCGGGGCGATTCCAATCATATACACGGTAGGTGATGTCGCTGGACTGCTGCACTTCATATAGGAAGATTCCCGGGCCAAGCGCATGAACCGTGCCGGCGGGGATGAACCAGGTGTCGCCAGCCTGAGCGGGCTGGCGGGCGATCACGTCAAGCGTCGAACCTGTTCGAATTGCCGACGTGAACTGTTCGATGTCGATAGCGTCTTTGAGTCCCAGTATGATCTCGGCTCCCGGAACGGCCTCGATCAGGTGCCATGCTTCGGTCTTGCCGACTTGCCCCGACCCTTCGAGACTGGCAGCCTGCTCATCGTCGGGATGGAGTTGGACTGATAGCCATTCGCGCGTGTCGAGTAGTTTGGTCAGAATCGGGAATCGCCGTCCAGAGCGCGCGACGGATCCAGCGCCCAGCAGATCAGCGCCGTGGAGCCTGCACGCCTCTTCCAATGTCATCCCGCGATCCGGACCGCTGGAAATCCGGTTCCCTTCGTAAGCGCCCCAGGCCTCTCCAATGGGTTCTATCCCAGCGCTGAATCGCAGGCTGCCCCAGACGCGGGACTGGTAGAGCGTTTCGATCAGGAATGGCTCGATGTTCGTCACTGTTACAGCAGATCTTCGCGGCCGCTCGCATGGAGGAATTCGACCACTGATTTCACATCTTGAGCGCGAGTTCGATCGCAAACAAGGAGGGCGTCTCCGGTGTCGATCACGACGAGATTTTCGACGCCGACAAGCGCGATGATCCGTCCGTTGCCGTCGACGATGTTCGAATTACTGTCGATCTCGATAAGCTCCGTATTCGTGGCAACGCTAGCGCCGGGGGAATCGGCTCGCAGGCTGCCGACGCTGTGCCAGTCGCCGAGGTCGCTCCAACCCATTTCACTCGGGATCACCGCCACCCGGTCAGAATGCTCGAGGATGCCGTGGTCGATGGTGACATTGTCGAGGCCGCTCCAGAGTTCCGCGAGGATCTGTTCACGCTCCGGCAAATCCCAACTGCTGGCAATCGTCTGCAGCGCCTGGTAGTGGGCGGGAAGCAGCGATCGCATCTCATCCAGCAGAATATCAGCGCGCCAGACGAACATGCTGGCATTCCAGAGGTATTCGCCCGATGCCACATATGCCCTGGCGGTTTCGATATCGGGTTTTTCGACGAACTCGCGGACACGGTGCGCGGTCCGGCTAGCGAACTCACCAAGCGCCTCACCGACATGGATATAACCGTATCCAGTCTCGGGGTACTCCGGTTGAATCCCGATCGTCACCAGATAGCCCTGGCGCGCAACTTCGATGGCCGCCAAGACGTCTTGCTCGAAAATGTCGGGACGGCGGACGTAGTGGTCCGCGGCGAACGAACCAACGATCACCCCTTCTCCCGAGCGAGCCGCGAGCGCGACGCCCAGGCCAATCGCCGGTCCGGTGCCACGCGGCGCCGGCTCGATGACGCAGGCGCCTCTCGGCAAGTCCGGCAGTTGATCCGCGATTGCCGCCGCGTGCGCTGGACCGGTGATGATGTGGATGTTCTCGGCGTCAACGAGTCCGGCAAGCCGGCTGACTGTCTCCTGAATCATCGTGCGTGGGCCAGGCAACGGCTGAAGGAATTTTGGGTTCGCGCGTCGGCTGACAGGCCAGAGTCGGGTGCCGCTGCCCCCCGCGGGAATGACCGCGTGAAATGTGCTGTTTGATTCGCTCGTGTTCATGACCTGATGCACCTCGTCCGGCTGACCGGTAGATCTACCAGTTAACCCGCGTCATTTCGCTAGAGTCTACGTCACCAGCCATCACTGATCGACACTTTGGGTCCCGGTGTTGTCGCCGCGCACGACGAGCCTGGTTTGTGCAATGTGCACAAATCGACCCCTTGCATTGGTCGTGGCGTCCATGTTCCCGGCTTCGCCCGCGGCGTAGGCTTGGCGCCGTTGGTGTGCTGGCGCGCGGCCAGGGTGGCACGCGCGAACTGTGAAGGAAGGGCTCTGCATTGGTCGCTACACTCGAAGAAATCGGAAGAACGACACCCACACCGAGCGCCGAGCGCGTGCTTTCTATCTGCGAAGAGCAGGGAGTGCGGTTCGTCAATCTGCAATTCAGCGACGTCATGGGAACGGTCAAGACGGTCACGATCCCGGTCGAGGTCTTCCCGCATGTCATCGAAGATGGCCAGTGGTTTGACGGATCCTCGATTGCTGGATTTGCCCGCATCGCTGAGAGCGATATGTTCCTGATGCCTGACCTCGCGACGTTCAACGTTCTCCCCTGGGAGAGCGGCGACCGCTGCACGGCTCAGGTTATTTGCTGGGTCCACATGCCGGATGGCGAGCTTTTCAGTGGTGATCCCCGCGCCGTCCTCTACAGCCAACTCGAGCGCGCGGCCAAGCTCGGCTATCGCTTCAACACAGGGCCGGAGCCGGAATTCTTCCTCTTTACCCGCGACGAGAACGGCAAGCTCTCGGTGCTGCCACATGATCGCGGGAGCTACTTCGACTTCACTGGAGATCTTGCAGCCGCGGTGCGCAAAGACATGATCACCTCCCTCCAGAAGCTCGGCATCAAAGTCGAGGCCGGCCATCATGAAGTCGCTATTGGACAGCACGAGATCGACTTCGAGTATCGCAACGCCTTGACCGGAGCCGATGAGGTGACGGTCTTCAAGTACACTCTTAAGACGATTGCCCAGCAGCACGGGCTGCATGCAACCTTCATGCCGAAGCCGGTCGCTGGCATCAATGGCTCGGGCATGCACGTTCACCAGTCGTTTTCCTCACTTTCGACAGGTGAGAATGTTTTCGTCGATACCGATGACAGCTATGGCCTGTCGGACCTGGCGCGCCACTTCATGGCTGGCCAGCTTGCCCATGCGCGTGGAATGTGCGCAGTGCTCGCGCCGATCGTCAATTCGTATCGCCGGCTGGTTCCCGGTTATGAAGCGCCGGTCTATATCTCCTGGGCGCGTCAGAATCGCTCGGCGCTGATCCGCGTTCCGATGATTCGCGCCGGGGCGACGAACGCGACGCGCATCGAGCTGCGTTGTCCGGATCCAGCCTGCAACCCCTACCTGGCCTACGCAGCCATGCTTGCTGCCGGGCTTGACGGGATTGAGAACAAGATGGAGCTCCCGCCGCCGGTGGAAGAGAACCTCTATCACTTCACCGATGAGGATTTGCAGCGTCGCAACGTCACGACGCTACCCACGACGCTTGGCGAAGCGATCGCCGAGTTCCAGGCGGACGAGGTTATCACCGAAGCGCTCGGAAGCCATGTTGCCGAGCGTCTGGTCGAGGCACAGCGTCAGGAATGGGATGCCTTCCGTCTTCACGTTACTGAATGGGAGCGCGAACGCTACCTCGAGCACTATTAGGGCGTAACACCCCGACTAGTTCTCGTTCTGAAAGAACCGCAGGCTGCCAGGCCGGCGGTTCTTTCTGTTTCCTCGCTTGCGCTGGGGAGACGACAGAAGACACGATCGGCTATTCTGTGAGGACAGATTGCTTTTCGCACGCTCCTTGGAAGGAGCAGAACACCGTGACGGACGATGCGGGAGTGGGTGACATCCGCGTACTCCGGGAAGATGAAGCGTTTCGGCTCCTTGCCCATTTCATCTCGACGGCGGAGCTGCACACGATCGAGCCGCCACACTACGCTGGCAGGCGGATCATCGAGGGAACGATCCCCCTTCTGGATGCGATGATCCGGGATGGTGACGACGCAAGCCGGGAGTGGCTGGCGGAGTTCAAGGCCAGCCTCCAGGGGGCGATGGCTGCGCGCAGGCGCGACGAGGCCGCATACGAGCAATGGCTTCACGCCGCTCCCGGCCAGATAGCGCGGGAGATCAAGAGGCGCGGCAAAGAAGCCGGGTGTGGGGATCAATGACATCGAAGCTTTTGCCCTCGTTCCCCTTGAAAACGCTTGAGAACGGGAACTTCACATCATGAATTCAACTGAACGGGCTGAAATCGTATTCGAGAATATGCGGACCCGGCGCGCCGTGCGATCATTTGGCGATCAGCCGGTGTCCGTAGCCCAGATCCGGCGCATTATCGAAGCGGCACGCTGGGCATCAAGCGCTGGCAATCGTCGACTCCACCGTTTCTATGTCACCCGCGACCGGGCAAAGATCGACCTCATCAGCGCGATCGGGCCAGGCTTCTATGGCAGCCCGCCAGCGGTCATCGTCATCTGCACCGACCTTTCAAGAGCCGAGGAATCTGGCGTGCAGGCTGGCAGCGATGAGTCCACCTGGATCGATGTCGGCACCGCGGCGATGAACATGCAGCTGATGGCCCACGCGCTCGGGTTAGGCACGACGCCGGTGACGTCGGTGAGCAGATCCGGTCTGATTGAAGCCCTGGAGTTGCCTGACGATCTCCGGCCTGAACTGATTCTCCAGCTTGGACATCCCGCGACGGATGCCGTCCCTGGCTTTGGCTCCGGTCAACGAATTACGCCGGAGGACATCACCGACTGGGAGCGGGTCGGGGGTGTTATCCCACAAGGGAATCAGGGATAGTCGGGTCGAGACCAGAATTCCCGACCGGATCTGTAGTGCACCGCATGTGAATCCTTGCGACTCCGGACGTCTCGATCATCGTTCCCGCGTGTGACAGCACCGGACAAGTTCAAAATGCGAGAACGGCTAGCAGTCCATCTCGGTTTGATCGATGAGCGTGTCTGGATCGTAACGTAGCCCACGCGCCATGACGAACGAAACGTTGCCGAGCTTGGTGATGTCGGCGAGCGGGTTCCCGTCGACGGCGATGATGTCTGCTGATTTCCCCGGCGTGAGTGAACCCGTTTCGTGTTCGATTCCGAGCGCTCTTGCCCCTCCAAGCGTCGCCGAAACCAATGCATCCATCGGCTCCAGCCCCCAGCGCACGAATATCTCGAGTTCGTAGGCGAAGAGTCCGTGCATCGCGTCGGTGCCCGGCGCATAGGGCACGCTCGCCGCAACCGATCGCATGAAATCTTCCGGAGCGCTTTCGAGGATCCAGCGTACCCGTTCGGCGGTCAGGTTCGAGTCGAAGCTGTCCTGACTCAGGCGTTCGTCGTCGCGCGCGCGCAGGTAATTCAAGCGCTCCGCTATCGTGAGCCCGCGCAGGGCATCCCAATCAACCCAGGTCTGGAGACCGACCGCGTAGGTAGGGATTGCCGTCGCTCCCGATTCGAGAAAGAGATCGATAGACTCTTGATCCACCGGGAAGACGTGGTCTGTGAAATCGAGGCCGAGTTCCAGGCAGAGACGTAGGCCAGTGTCGAGGTCGGCCCGCAGGTGAGCGCCGATCTTGCTGCCAGCGCGGTGGGTCTCATCAATCGCTGTAGCGATCTCTTCGCGGTTGAAGCCGACGTATTCGGTTGCATTGGCGCGGTACTGGCGTCCAGTGACGATCAGCTTGGTGAAATCGCAACCCATCCGTAGCTGTTGGCGGACTGTCTTTCTCATCTCATCGGGTCCATCGACGACCCAGTCCGTAACCAGCGAGCCATGTCCATTCGATGATGTGATTGCCCGGCCGCTCACCAGCAACCGGGGCCCGGCGATGAAACCGTCCCTGATCGCGTCCCTGACCACGAGATCGTTGTAGGGCACTTCGCCAACGATTCTCATCGTGGTGACGCCCGACGCGAGATCGAGCCGGAGATTGCGCGCGCCGCGCAGCACCTGACGCGCGGATGGTTCGTTGAGCCCGTCAAGCTGTCCGAGGATGCCTTTCAGCCCGGGGTTGATCGTAATGTGGCTGTGAGCGTCTACCAATCCGGGAACAAGTGTCGTTTCTCCCAGGTCGATCCAGGTCAATTCCGGCGGGGCACCGATCTCATCGAGCGGACCCGCAGCCATGATCCGGTCGCCATCGACGATGATCGCGGCGTTTTCAATCATCCGTCGCTCATCGACATCGATCATTCTGGCGGAGCGTATGCCAATCATGTCCTGATCCCCTTTATGCTACTGCTGACGACGAAAACTTCGCGACGTTGCGCGACATCTCGGCGTAGAGCTGGCCGTCTTTCAGTCCATCCGCAAACCGGTCCGGGATTCCAGAAAACCCCACGTGGGCGCCGATGAGCGCGCCGGTCAACGTTGCGCGCGCCATGTTGTTGCCGCCCGAGTTCACCGCGGTCAGGATGCCTCGCTCGAAATCATCCTGGAAGCGATGGAGGAAGTAATAGGCGGCGGGCACGAGAAAACCGATTGTGCAGGCAAGCCCATGCAAACGTGGAACGTCGACCGGATCGACGGCAACATCCAGGGCCCGCAGCGGATCCTTCGCCTGGTCCGCGATGTCGAATGAGGGGAAATGTGGACCGGCGATCGGGTCACTGAAGAACGCGGTCATCGACGTTTCGATCTCGGCCGGTTGCGTCCCCTCCACCAGCGCGGCAACGACCATCGCGAAAGTGTAGGAGTGACCAGCGATGTATCTATCGGTGTGGGTCAGGGCGATGTTCGCGACGAGGTGCCGGACCAAGGCGGCGGTGTCGCCCGCATAGCGCGCCGCGAGGACAACCGCCCGGCTTGCCGCCTCCGACGTGTCTGCCATGCTCCCAGCTTCGCCCCATTCCTTGCCAGCGGTGCGATTGGCCCAGGTGTCCCGCACCGCCCAGTCGGTGAAGCGGCCGCTCATCGCCGTGCCATCGAGTGTGAGAAGCAGCTGGTCGAGTTTGCTGGTGTAGTCCGTCTCGTCGTAGCCGTCAGTTTCAGCGAGGCTCTCCAGCAGGAGAGCGATCATCTGCCCAGTCTGTGAGAGATCGCCAGCGCGCAACCCCTGCTGATGGCGAAAGCGGGCGATGTCGCCGAAATCGGTCGGTCCGGTCGGGGTACTGGTCGCGATAACCATCGACCCAGCCGTAGTCATGGCGTAGTTGATCGAGATCGTAGTACCAGTGGCAGCCCAGCCCGAGAGCGTCGCCGATCAGCGCTCCCATGATCGCCCCGGCCGCGCGGTCTTCGCGTGTTGTGGTCATCAGCCCAACCTTTCATCATGTGTATCGCAGGATACCCCGCTCTTGCATCGCGTGGAACTGCTCACTTCACCCTACGACCATACCCTGTGAACAGTTGATCTCAGTGAGCGCGCAACAAGCGCAATGCGAAAAAAGGAGCGAACGATGCCGAAGATGATGAGCACTGAAAAGTTTGGCAAGATGGCCCGCCGCCTGACGATGGCCGTGACAGGGCTTGCGACGGTAGTAATGCTGACGGTCGGGTTCGCTGGCACGGCTGGCGCTTCGAACCAGCCGGACTGGTGGCACGAGTACCGCCACGAGAAGTGCTACGGATACACGGCGGCGGCGTGGCACAACGCCGGTTACAATGTCATCTTCGGCACAAACGACGCGGAAGAGACGATCATTGGCACCGCAGGGATTGACATCATTTTCGGGCTGGATGGCATCGACTATATTTACAGCGGTGCCGAGACCGACGTGGTTTGTGCCGGCAATGGTGACGACTGGGTTCACGGCAACGATGGTGACGACTATCTCTTCGGTGAGCACGGGAACGACCACCTCTTCGGTGACTTCGGTAGCGACCAGCTTAAGGGTGGCGAAGGAGACGACAATCTCTACGCCGGCTACTATGTCGCGATAAATCCCGACACCTACACGGCGAACCCCGAAGCCAGCGACGTGAATTTCGGCCAGGACTTCGAGCGCAACTACCTGTACGGGGAGAACGGCAACGACAAGCTGCACGGCGACAGCGGGCCGGACGTCCTCAAGGGCGGCTACGGCGAGGACTCGATCTACGGCCTCGACGGTGACGATTTCATGCTCGGTGAGCACGACCGTGACTGGATCTTCGGTGGCCTGGGCAACGATGTCATGGGCGGCGGACACCATGACGATCTCATGCTGGGTCAGACAGGGCTACGACGAAATGTATGGCCAGGACGGGGACGACGACATGTACGGCGGCTCCGACGATGACAGAATGTTTGGCGGCCATGGCGACGATCTGATGTATGGTGAAGAAGGCGACGATTACATCAAGGGCAACAACGGTCACGATGCCCTCTACGGTGGCGCAGGTTTCGACGAATTGGTTGGTGACCCCGGCTACGACACCGTCCACCAGCAGGACTAATAGCAACGCTCTACTCAGCAACGATGGCGGAGGTTAGACTCCGCCATCGTTGTCGTTAAGCTGTCCCATTACGTGGGCTGCATTAGCAGGTATCCTACCTCCAACCGGCCAGGATTAACGCTTTCTCGCAGTGTCTTTTCGTACAACGAGTTCTCGCTCGAGACGTGCATGCCGGCGCGCTCGTAGAGGCGTGTCGCGCCGGTTGGGCTCTGTGCGTCGACGCCCAGCCGAATATCGGTCACACGGCGACAGTAAAACGCCCGAAAGCTCTCATTCAGCAGCGCCAGCCCCAGACCCTGCCGGCGCCACGGCCGCAGCACACCGACGTTATCGATCCAGCCCGTTTCATCGAGCAGCTTGCCGATACTTATGCCGGTGATCTCGCGGCCAGCGCGGGCAACAATTCAGAGATCAGCCTGCTCCTCCCGGCTCGGTCGGTTCGCCAGAAGACGTTCGAAACTGCTCTCCGGTCGCCCCCAGACATCGCGAAACGCATCCTCGATCGCTGTATGTATCTCGCGTTCGTCGATACCGGGCCGGAAAGGCGATGGGATGATGCCTTCGGGCCAATGCGGCTCGAGCGGCGGAACGTCGAGATCGATCTGCATGCTGAATGTTGTACGTACATGCTCGTAGCCGCGGTCGCGAAGAAGTACCCTAGCCTGCGCAT
The DNA here is from genome assembly GCA_963709995.1 of uncultured Chloroflexia bacterium. GTDB lineage: Bacteria > Chloroflexota > Chloroflexia > Thermomicrobiales > CFX8 > JAUIIK01. The sequence continues at coordinate 107,071 of CAVPYN010000018.1, forward strand.
CGCTCGATGGAATCATCTGCCGGATAACCACCCGGGCGCCAGACGGCGCTTGATCGATGTGATCTCGCACCCAGCGCTCCCCCCAGCCAACAAGAAAGCTGCCGAGCCCTATCCCCTGGAAACCGGGGGCGACGTGACCGAAGACCGTCGCTACAGCGAATCCTTGATTGTCGATGTCCGCCGTTGCGACGACCTTGCCATCGGGGTTGGCGATCACAATCGCCTGGTCGCCATGGCCGACGGTCGTCCAGAAATGCCTGACGACATCGGGCGTCGTGGTGCTCTGCTGGCCCGCCGCCGCTTCTCTCGCGATGATGACTGACGCTGCCGCTTCAGCGTCCTCGATTTGCGCAGGGCGAGCCAGAAATCCCTGAGGGAGATGGAGTCCGGGCTTCATCGCTTCATCCCCACCTATCAACCGTCCGACTAATTGCCGACCTCGACACCCTCGCGCAGCACTTTCTGGTAGAGCACAAATTCGCTGCGAACTTGCATACCCGCCCGTTCGTAGAGCCGGGTCGCGCCGGTCAGGCTCTTCCCGTCAACGCTCAACCGCACGTCCGTCACTCCCCGACGGTAATATGCGCTAAACCCCGCTTGGAGCACGGCAAGTCCGAGGCCTTTTCGTCGCCAGGCGCGGCGCACCCCGACTGTTGGGATCCAGCCTTGCTCGCCGTTCAGCGTACCGAGGCAGACCCCGGCAATCTCATCCCCTCCCCGGGCCAGGATCCAGAGATCTGACTTGACACCCTCTCCCTGGCTGAAGGCCAGGAATCGATCGAAGCTGCTCGGCGTTTGCCCCCAGGTGTCGCGAAACGCATCCTCGACTGCCTCATGGATCTGGCGCTCATCGACGCCCGGTTGGTACGCCTGGACCGTGATGCCTTCCGGCCATTGTGGAACCGGTGGTGGCTCGTCCATGTTGATGCCCATGACAAACGTGTGGCGCACCGGCTCGTACTCGAACGCCGCGAAGAGTGAACGAGCTGCCGCATTGGTGCTGATGACATAATGTCGAACAACGACCTGAACATCTGGATCCGCTCGGTCCATGTGACTCCACGCCCACTGCTCTGCCCAGCCGATCAAGAATCGCCCCAGCCCGTTGCCTTCCTGCTCTGGATGGACGTAGCCGTAGGCGCGGATCGTGGAGAAGTGGCGATTGATCAGATCGCAGCTCGCGACGATCTTCCCGCCACCGTCCTCGACGACGGTAGCTTCATCGTCGAGATTGAGATCGCGCCAGTCATCGCGCACATCAGCCGCCGATGTTTGGGTGCCGTGATCGTGCGCGACCTCGCAAGCGGCGATGACTGCCGCCACCGCTTCCGCATCCTCCAGCCGTGCCGGGCGAGAACGAAAACCGGCAGGAAGAAAAACCGTTGACACCGCAGCCCGTCTTTTCGTTTGGCTAGCTCAGCGCCGCAATCCAAGTCTGGCCGCCGCCGACGACCAGCAATCCACCAGTTGTCCAGACCGTGTCATGCCCGGTCATTGCTGGGGCATCGCCGCCGGTGGAGGGCAAAGTCTTCCACTGGGTCGTAGCGTAGTCAAACAACCAGAGTTCGTTGCTTGACGACCCTCCGGCGTTGCCGCCATGGAGGAGCAAGTAGCGGGAATCCTCTCCCGCCGTCGCGGCGTAGAAGTTGCGCGGTGAAGGACCGGCGGCGGAATCGATCTGCCGCCAACCTCGCCCGGCGAGATCGTAGGACCAGAGGTCGCCAAGATACCCGGCTGTGTTGGATTGCCCGCCAAAGATGAACAGCCGGCCATGGTGCGGATCGGAAACGCCTCGTAGCAGGCAGCGCGGCTCCGGCCGGATCGCCCCGGATGCTGGCGAGACCTGTTCCCAACTGTCGGACGTCAGGTCGAAGCGCCAGGTGTCGTCGAAACGTCCGGAACTGGTAAACCCGTGACTGATCATCAGGCTGTTCGTCAATTTGTCGTAGAAGCCAGCTGCACCGTAGCGCTCCAACGGACCTGCGCCAGCAGCCCCGATCTGCGACCAGTTTCCGGCAGCGATATCCCAGGCCCAGACGTCGCTAAAGAACGTAGGACCAGCCTGCCCACCAAAGATGATGACCCGGCCGCGCTCCGCATCATAGACGGCGTTGTGGCCGAAGCGCGGGCTAGGACCGCCCGTCGCAAGCAGCGTCCATTGTTCGCTATTCGCATCGAGCCGCCAGAGATCGCCCACGGCGGAATCACCCTCACGGCCACCGAAGAGATAGACCACCCCTCCCGCGGCATCGGCGACCAGCGAGTGGTCGCGTCGCGTGGACGGTGCGTCGCCAGTCGTTGCAATCTGTTCCCATGCAGCCTGAGTTGGCGCCGCGACGCCTGGAGCGGGCTGCGGATTGGCGTCCCCGTAGCGCCAGGCGTAGTAATGCTGTCCAACGTTGCCCGCTTCGGTCACGAATCCCGGGGGATTGCCGGGCGTGTAGGTCAAGCAGCGGCGTTCAAAACACTGCACCAGCACCTGCCGCTCGACCCCGCCGACCTGCACCGTCGCCCAGTAGGCTTCGGTGATCGGACGTCCGGTCGCAAAGAATGGATTCTGGAAGAGTGGAGCGTCGATGATCGTGCCGCGCTCAACGACTGGCCCGCTGGCGTTCATGAATTCCCAGAACGGCGCGGCTATCGCGTGGTTTGTCACATCATCGAGGTAGGCGACCTGGACACTCTGCGTTGCCAGTGACGCGTCGGCGCCAACGTTCCCGGCCCGGTCGATCGTCTGCGTGATCGGCTGGCCGAATGGCAAGGGCGAGCTGTTGAGGAGATGAGTGAACGAGGCATAGGTTGGACCGTTCGGGTCGCCCGCGTCGCCAGCAACGTTCACCTGCGCTGGTTGCCGGTCGTCGAAACTGTTGTCGCCAACCTGCATCCGACCGGTGACGAGTTCGACGACAAGCAAGCCGTTCGTGACGAAGAAGGGCGAATTCCGGTCAGCGTCAGGGAAGGTGATTTCCATCCGGCTCTTGTCGTAGTACTGGACGATCCGGTTGCCGCCTGGAGCTTCCTCATACGACTCGATGACCCGCTCGGTGAACGCTTCCGGTCCCCAGACCCAGGTTCTACTGACCAGCGAGTTCAACACCGGCCAGTCGGTTCGCTGCCAGGTCCGCAAGAAATCGCTATCGCCTGGCTCGGCCGCGCCAGCGGGCACAACCATGGCAACTGCCAGCGTCATTGCTGTGAGCAGCCCGGCAAACGTGATGCGCGTCGTTGACATAGCTTCTACTCCCTTGAGAATTGGCACTACACGGCCATGGACATCCGGTGTTCGTTGCACGATCCTGCAACTGTAGCTAACGTGTCACAGCTAACGAGGAGATTACAGATGGAGATCATGACCTGGGTCAAGTCCAGGTTTGGAGTTCCGCAGCCAGCCGGACCAGAGACGTTGATTCGTACCTTTGCGCCAGACATCGACGAACCTATCGCCCGGGACGGGGTCGACAACATTGAAGGTGGATGGCGTATTGAGACCCGAGGCAAGCGCACCTTTCGCCTGTTCGAGGTGCCTGAACCTGGAGTCGAGCAGTGCATGGTGACCTATCGGGCGGAGATGCGATCCGAGAATGTGCAAAAGCGTGCCTATCTGGAGATGTGGTGCCGGTTGCCAGGACAGGGAGAATTCTTCTCCAAAGGCTTTCACAACGCGTTGAAAGGTGACAACAGCTGGGCTTCGTATGAGATTCCGTTCTTTCTCAAGCACGGGCAACGCCCGAATATGATCAAGCTCAACGTCACCTTCGAGGGCCCCGGTGTAGTCGAAATGAGGAACGTCAGACTCAGTGTTACGCCGGTCGTTTGACAATAGCGACGTACGGCCCGGTTCGTAGATCCCTCACGTCGTCGAACCCGGATGATTCACCGACGCCAACAGTCGTAGAGACGGCGCCGCTGGCGCGTCTTACGATCACCATCAACGCTGGCCCCGTAGAGACAATGGAATCCAATCGAGACGCGCCAACGGCGGCGTCTCTACAGATTGAGGCTGGCAGTGTGATGTTCTAGTTCCTTCAGGCTGCCGTAGCCTGTCTTCTACGATCTTTCCCCTGCACCTACTCTTTCACTGCCCTCAATATCCTGCCGTAGACATCGTTCAAATAGGTGTCGAACGAATCGTCGGCGTACTGGGCGTGGCCGAGGCGAACGATGACCATGTCTCGGGAAGGGATCGCCATCGTGACCTGGCCCCAGGCGCCGAGCGCCCAGAAGGCGTCACGGGGGATATCCTGGTATCGGCCACCGGCGTTGAGCCAGAACTGGCCACCGTACTGCTGCTCTTGGGCGGCTGGCGCCGGGGTGCTGATAAAGTTGACCCAGCCTTCGGGGAGAATTCGCTCACCATGCCCAGAGGGCGCCCATCTCCAGACGCCGTCGCGCAGATGCAACAAGCCGAAGCGAGCCCAGTCGCGGGCCGTGCCGTAGTCGTAGCCGGTCATAATGAAGTTGCCCCATGGGTCGGTCTCCAGGACCATGTTGCGCATCCCGATTTTGTCGAAGAGCGCACGTTGGGGGTAGGTCAGATAATCCTCGCCGCGCGCTTCGACTGTCCGGCGCACGAGCGCCCCGAGCGTCAGAGGGTCGCCGTTGCGGTAGCGCCAGACGGCGCCTGGGGGGTATTCAAGCGGCCGGCTGATCGAGTGGTTGAAGACATCGATCGCTCCGAAGTAGATGTACATGTGGTCGTCGCGGCTGGTCCAGCCCAGCTCCAGACGGTCATCATCCTGCGCGCGTACGAAGTCGAGACCGCTGCTCATCTGGAGCAGATCGGCGATCCTGATCTCACGACGGGGATCTCCAGCGCCCTGCCATTCTTCGACCGGGGCGGGCTGATCAACGGTGAAGTGGCCGTCCTTGACCAGCAAGCCGATGAGCGCTGCGGTGATGCTCTTGCCAGAGGACCAGCTGACATGGCGAGTGTCCTTGTCAAAGCCCGGAGCGTAGCGTTCTCCGATCAGGCGATCCTTGTAGAGGACGACGATGGCCCGGGTCTTTTGGGGTTTTGGCAGCGCCTCGTCATCGAGCGCGAAGTCGAAGGCGGCCTCCAGCGCGTTGCGATCAACTTCGGGCGGCAGGGGCTCATCGGGAAGAAGGTCTCCCATCGGCCAGAGTGTCGTCTCAGGATCAGGCACGTGTGGGACGACAGGCTCGGGCATGAAATGGACTTCATCGCTGTCCTCAGGGACGATCGTGCAGCCCTGGCCCCCGTGGCAGCGTGCTGTCCTGGTGATCCCACGTGTCGAGAGCCGCACCTCCCGGCGGGCACGGTCGATGTCGACTTCGACCTCCTCCCACGCGAACGGGTTGCCTTCCGGTCGCACGTGGGTTTTGATGTCGTGGGCGAAGAACTCATCGGAGTTACGGCCAATGACAAACGTGCCAGAGCAAAGCAACTTGGCGAACATCGCCAGGGCATGACTAGTCTTTTCACGATCAACTGACGGCCCAAGATCCACGGAGCTTGACATCTGAACATCCTTTCGCTGGGAACCTGTAGCGGACGATACTCCCCTGACGATGGCCTGTCCAGGGCACATCAGAGCAGTCTGGACGATTGGCATGAGACAATTCGACCGTGAGTCCGACATCCCGGCAACGCATAACATCTGGAGTTTCATGCCAGTAAAGATCAACAGCGGAGATGAGGCGGCCTACGCCCTGCATCTCGCGACAAAGGAGACTGTTTCGCGCGCGGATCTGGCCGTGGGATTCGATCGGAGCTTGGTCGTTGATCCGCTCCTGCTGGTCGAAGGGAGCCAGTTCTACCCCCGGCTGCTCGATGATATGAATAGCGCGACGACGTCAATCCACATTAATGAGTTCGGCATCCGGCCCGGGGTCGTCGCAGACCGCTTCGCGGCGATTCTGAAAGCAAAGGCTAGTGAGGGCGTTGCAGTCCGAGTGCTCGTTGATTCCCGGGGAAGCAGGCCGGATCGGGATTCGCGAGATCTCTTCCGAGATCTGGCCAGTTCCGGGGTTGAGTTGTACGTGAACCGCTCCTTCGCCCCGCTCGCGTCGCATGGGCCGGTGGGCGGGGACCAGATGCTACGTTGGAATGTCCCGAACCTCCTTGCGGTGGACCATCGCAAGATGATCATTGTCGATGGCAGGGTGGGCTGGCTCGGCACGGCGGGAATCGAGGATCGTTTCGAGGATGGTCGTCACCACGACCTGTTCGTGCGGGTTGAGGGCCCGGTCCTCCATCAGATGCAGGCAGTCTTTCTTGCCAGCTACCGGTGGCTTGGTGGCAGCTATCGCACGGATGAGGTTGCTCGTCTGTTTCCCGAGCCGGAAATCGCCGGACAGCCAGTACCCGCGATCACTCTCCACAATGCTCCGGGGCGATATCGCCCGATATCCCGGGCGATTGTCGATTTGATCGAATCATCCCGGCATTCTCTCGACATCATGAATCCGTATATCGCCCATCCCAGGGTGTTCCAGCGTCTCATCGAAGCGGCAGGGCGCGGAGTGAGAGTCCAGCTTGTCACCCCGCCGCTTGGCGTCACCCGGACGACCGGCTATGCGCGGCTCTATCACCACGCGCGCTTGATCGACGCCGGTGTCGATGTCTGGATCTACCCGGCGGTGGCGCATGCCAAAGCGTTCGTCCGTGATGGCCAGGATGTGCTGGTGGGGTCGTGCAATCTGGAATCCTGGAGTCTCAAGCGGTTCTTCGAGATTGATCTCCGAATTCAATCAACTGATCTTGCGGACCAGTTTCGCCGGAAACTGTTCGATCCGGATATTGAACGGTCCGTGCCGGGCCGCCCGGCGACCGGATTGAAGGAGCGGGCATTGTCGGCGGCGTTTCACCTCGCTTCACCGTTTCTCTAGCCCTCCAGTGCCGGCGAGCCCAGACAATCGCCGGTCGGGAAAGAACCTGGTCGTTGATCGCAGTTGACCGCGAACGGCTCGCGTTGAATAGCAGAGACCTTCGGGTATGATCCCGGAGGTCTCTACTCGTTGGCAGTGAGGAACGTCAAATATGGTCCATACACGGGTGTCGAATGTCATCGAGAACTTCCACGGAGTCGACGTTCCCGATCCGTATCGCTGGTTGGAAGATGACGGCGAGGAAACTGAGGCCTGGGTCGCGGCGCAGAATCGCCTGACCGAAGGATTCCTCTCAGAAGTTCCGGAGCGTGACATCATTCGACATCGACTGACCGAGCTCTGGAACTTTCATAGACGGACGATACCGATCAAAGCTGGAAGCCGTTACTTCTTCTCTCAAAATGAGGGCTTGCAGAATCAGGCGGTCTATTGCGTTCGCGAGGGCTTGGATGGCAAGTCACGAGTTCTTATCGATCCCAACGTCCTGAGCGATGATGGGACAATTGCGTTGACGAGCGCGACACCGAGCCGCGACGGCCAGTGGCTCGCCTATGGGCTTTCCGAGGCCGGGAGCGACTGGCAGATCATCCGGATCCGGAATGTCGAGTCGGGCGAGGATTTGCCGGAGACGATCCGCTGGACGAAGTTTCACGAAATCGCCTGGCATCCGAACAGTTCCGGTTTCTACTACAACCGGCTGCCCGAGCCTGGAACGGTCTCGCCAGAGGATCAAAACCATTACAGCCGAATCTGCTGGCACGCGCTCGAAACCGATCCCGAGGATGATCCCATCATCTACGAGCGCCCCGAATTTAAGCAACTGCGTTTCGTCGCTTGCGTCACGGATGATGGCAGCTACCTGGTGCTGACCGGGTCAGTTGGCACAGATCCTGAAACGCGCATCTACTACCGCGAACTCGACAGCGATGATGAATTCACTCGATTGCTGGACGAAGCCGACGCTGAGTACCAGTTTATCGACAGTGATCGCGGAACTTTCCTTGTCGTCACGACGCTCGACGCCGCGCGCCGCCGTGTTGTCCGAATTGATCTGAACGCTCCAGACCGATCCCGCTGGGAAGAGGTCATCGCGGAAATGGAAGAGGAGACGATCGAATCCATCTGGGCGGCCGGTGACTGCCTGGTTGTTGTTGCCCGTCAGAACGCCCGGCAGCATGTGCTCGTGTTCGATCGGAGTGGCCGGCGCATCGGAGCGATCAAACCAGTTGCCGAGGACATTTTCTCGCTGGATGCTCTCTGGGGGAAGCGTGGAACGAAGGAACTGTTCCTGTCGTTCTCGTCAATCCTGCGCCCGTCAACTCCGTACCGTGTCGTGCTGCCGGGAACTGAGGCCGAATCCCTGACGACGACTCAGGCCGCTTTCGACGCTGGCGCATACGTCACCCAGCAGATCGTCGCGACCTCGAAGGATGGCACGCAGGTGCCGTTGTTCGTAGCCCATCATAGAGATCTAAAGCTCGACGGCTCGGCGCCAGCGTTGTTGCACGCCTACGGCGGATTCAACATCTCGATGGGGCCGCATTTCGAAGTGCGGCCGCTTGTCTGGATGGAACAAGGCGGCGTGTATGCGATCGCCGTGCTCCGTGGCGGGGGCGAATTCGGCGACGAGTGGCATCGCGCCGGAATGTTGGAGAACAAACAGAACGTCTTCGACGACTTCATCGCTTGCGGGGAGCACCTGATAGCAAGCGGCTACACGACGAGCGATAAGCTTGTGATTAACGGTCGGAGCAACGGCGGCCTGCTCGTGGCGGCCTGTCTCGCCCAACGTCCCGAACTCTTTGGCGCGGTCATCTGCGAGGTGCCGGTGACCGACATGCTCCGGTTTCACAAGTGGAGCGCCGGGCATTTCTGGACCGGAGAGTATGGCAACGCCGAAGTGAACCCCGGACATTTCCAGTTTATGTATGCCTATTCGCCACTCCACAACCTGAAGCCGGGTGTCGGCTATCCCCCGACATTGATCACGACCGCCGACACCGATGACCGCGTGGTCCCAGCGCACGCTCGCAAGTTCACGGCGGCACTGCAGGCTGCTCAGGCCGGTGACGCCCCGGTGTTGCTGCGGGTGGAATCTCGGGCAGGTCACGGACACGGCAAGCCAGTCACCAAGCAGATCGCCGAATCCACAGATATCCTGGCGTTTCTCGAGAAGAACAGCATAAACCATGATCTACAACTGTAATGCTAGTCCTATTTTGATTCGCCTGGTAGTCAACGTGCGCGCATCGCGCCGCGAGCGCAGGGCCATCACCTTTGCACCATCGGTCACTTTGCACTCGCTTATGATGCCCGTCAAATCGGACAGATAACGCGAGTACCTCGCAGCTTGGGTTCCAGACGGTCGAGAGCGACGAGGAGACCATGAATCAGGGCTTGCGGGCGGGGCGGGCAGCCAGGAATGAACGCGTCAACCGGAAGTACGTTGGGCACGCCCCCAGCTGTGCAATAGCTTCCCTGCAGGACGCCCCCACCACAAGCGCATGCGCCGACAGCCACCACCATGCGTGGTTCGGGCATTGCCTCATAAGTCTTCCGGGCGGCCCCTTCCAGGTTGCGCGTTACGCTGCCTGTCACGAGGAGTAGATCGGCGTGGCGCGGAGAGGCAACGATATCGATGCCCAGGCGCTGGATATCGTAGACCGGTCCCAACAGCGCCTGGATCTCCCAATCACAACCATTACACGAGCCGGCATCGAGATGGCGTATGTGCAGCGAACGCCGAAGCAGCTGCTGAATACGGGAGCCCAGCCGCGCTGCAAGCTCGTCGGCGTCCTGTCGTATGTCCTGGCGCATCACCGGGACGATTGGTGACGAGGCATTCATTCCGGCCCCTCAGGATCATCCTGGCCGCGCTCAAACATGACCAGCGTGATCAGATCATCCGCACTGCGGACCGCGAGTTCAAAATCGTTGGACAGTTGAAGGGCCTGCTCGAGGCACGCTTCAGCACATAAGCCGCAAAAGACACAACGCGCATCGTTCAGTTCCCAGGTCCAGCCGCCTTTGTCTGTCTGCAAGACAGAAATCGCCGCACTGGGACATACGCGCGCGCAATCGGCGGAGCCCGAACATCGTGACGTGTCGATGAGCACCTGGCCCCGGAATGCTGGCGATGCGGGTTCCGGGATATCGGGATAGTCTGTCGTGACGATACCGGTCTTCAGGCTGCGCCGAAAGATTTCAAGCACTCTGTTTCGACCTTCCTGCATTCATCTTCAGCATTGGCTGGAGTACCTCCTAGCGATCCAGGCAGGCATAGCAAAGTTCAAAGCTCTTGTTGATCAGCGGAAAATCCGGGACCATATTGCCCGGTACGGACGCAGCCACAACAGGCCAGTTCGGGTAGCTGGCAGAACGCACGCGATAGCGGTCGATGGTCCCATCAGCAGCGATACGGACCCAATGGATATTCTCGCCGCGTGGAGATTCCGTCACACCGAAGCCGGCCTGCCCAGCGGGGAGCGTTCCACATTCGACCCGGACGGGCCCATCCGGCAAGGTCGCGAGCGTCGCCCTGATGATTGCGAGCGAGGCTAGCACTTCATCGCTGCGCACTAGCAGGCGTGCTTTCACATCGCCTTCGTGGCGCACGACAACCGGGACGGCCATTGGCAAATGGTCGTAAAAGGCGTGCGGGTGATCGCGGCGGCTATCAGTATCGATGCCACTTGCGCGTGCTGCCACACCGACGGCCCCGAGTGCGCGGGCGGTCGCCTCTGGAAGAACACCGGTGGCGGTCAAGCGCTCCACGAGCGTCTCGCTCGCGAGGATCAGGTCGATGAAGGCCCTGAAATCGTGTGCGACGTCCTCTAGCGTTTCGCTCAAGTCGTCGATAGAGTCGCGCTCCAGGTCGCGCCGTACGCCGCCAAGCCCAATGGCTCCATGGAGAAAGCGGTTACCGACGAGCCGCTCGTTCAGGCGCTGGACATCCTCTTTGAGACGCGCGCCAAACGAGGCTCCCGCCGCGAAACCGACGCCAGCGCAGATATTCCCGAGATCCCCGAGATGATTATAGAGCCGCTCCAGTTCAAGGTAGACCGTCCTGATCGCCGCTGCTCGCAGGGGCACCTCCGTTGATCCGATCGACTCAATCGCCTGCGCGTAGGAGACGGCATGAGAACAGGAACACGCTCCACAAATCCGCTCTGCTATTTGCAGCACCTGTTGGACGCTCTTTCCTTCGGCCAGCTTCTCGATGCCGCGATGGGTGAAAAAGAGACGTGTTTCGAGGTGAAAGACGACCTCTCCAACGGCTGCAAAGCGAAAGTGCCCCGGTTCAATTACCCCCGCATGAATCGGACCTACCGGAATCTCGACGAAACCATCGCCGTGAAGCGTATGGAACGTTTGCGCTTTCCGCTCTAGGCGCGGTACCGGCAGGGAGGGATCAAAGTCTTTCCGAAGCGGATGAACGCCCTCCGGCCAATCGTCGTGCAGCACGAGCCGCCGGGGATCGGGGTGACCAACCGGTGTCAAGCCGAACATGTCCTGGACTTCGCGCTCGTACCAGTGCGCGGCCGCCACTAGCGGCGTGATCGACGGAAACGTGGGATCTGCTGGATCTATCGAAACCTCAAGAGCGAGCCATCCGCCGGACGAAGGAGCGAAGATATAGGAAAGTAGGTAGTGGCCCGAGCCCAGTCTGTCATCCTCGCCAACCATGCATGCGAGACGCGCACTGAGCTCACTGACGACTGCGGAGGCCGCGGCGGGAAGCTGATCAAGTTCGACGGTCATATGACGGTCACCCTGCTTGCCAGCCACGTCGAGGTGAGGCATTGATGACATTTTTGGCTGCATCGCGCTGCTATCCATTCCGCGTCACCGTTGTGCCATTCCGGAAACCGGTTGCAAGACGGCGTAGGCATCGTCGAAGAGATCGATGACCGGTGCCGGAACGTACAGTCCAAAGAGCAGCACGACTACCGCGAGCGGCGCTACGCCAGCCAACCAGGGAACGTCTTCCCGCCAACTGCGTGCGGGATGTGGATTCGTTGATCGTTCGGTTGATCGTTCGATGGAGTCTCCGTAGACGATCCTGAGCGCCTGGGCTAGTAAACCGGCGAATATCAAACCGAGCAGTATGACGAAGAGGACCGTGGCAATCAAGGCCAGGCGGCTGCCGGAAAAGCCAGCGCTGGCAATGGCGATTTCTGAAATGAAGATGCTCGCCGGAGGCATACCAGTGATCGCCAGAATGCCAAACAGCAGCAATCCGCCCCCGAGTGGAATGACCCTGATGATTCCACGCAAAGCGCTGATGCGACGGGTTCCAAAGCGCTGTGCAATGTCGCCGGCGATGAAAAAGAGCATTGCTTTGGTGACGGCATGATTGACCAGATGGAGAAGACCGGCGGCCGTCCCCAGCGAACCGCCAATCCCAAACGCAATCGCCATAAGCCCGATGTGCTCGACACTTGAATAAGCCAATAGGCGTTTGAGATCGCGCTGGATGAGAATAAACGGTGTAGCCACAGCAACCGAGAATACGCCAAAGGTGATGAGTAAATTGGATGAGAACGCTGACTGGGTAGCGCTAGTGGTGATGGCATGGAAGCGCAGGATAGCGTAGAGCGCGCAGGCCAGGAGTACGCCGGATAGCACTCCACTGACCGGCGACGGAGCTTGAGAATGGGCATCGGCCAACCATGTGTGCAACGGAGCGAACCCTGCCTTGGTCCCGAAGCCAATCAGGATGAAGACGAACGCCAATCGCATCATGGCTGGGTCGAGCTGGCCTGCCTGTTGGCTCATTGATGTCCAGTTGAGGCTCGCAACGCCGCCATCGGCCTGAACTGCCGCATAGTAAGTGAGGAGCACGCCAAACAGCGCGAACGTGATACCAACAGTACAGAGGATAATGTATTTCCAGGCAGCTTCGAGAGCAGCTTTGTTGCGATAGAAACCGACTAGCAACGCCGATGACAGGGTGGTCGCCTCGACGCCGACCCAGAGCAAGCCCAGATTGTTAACCGAGACGGTTGCCAGCATCGTCCAGATGAAGATATGAAATCCAAAGTAGTACCAGCCAAGTCCACGGCGGCCGTCAAGCACGTGCCCGGCACGCAGGTCGCGGCGCAGATAGCCCACGGAGACCATCGCCGCAGCCAGCCCAAGCGCCACAATCGTTCCGATCATGACCGCCGACAGGGCGTCGACATAGAGCACGTCGGTCAGGCCCGATTGCGGACCAGAACGAGCGACATCGATGACGATCCACCCGGCTGTAACCGCCGTCAAGAGCGCGCCCGCCACGTTTATCCACTCGATCAGGCGCTGCTGGTGATAGAGCAACCGGCAGGCGCAGGCTGTAACGAGAGGTATGGCAAGCAGGGCTATGAGTGGCATCGCATCAGCCCCGTAACGATCTCAGGCGATCGACATCGGTCGTCGCGAATAACCGGCCGATCTCGTGCGTCACAAGCGCCATCAACGCGACGCCGGTCAAGACATCCATAGCAATCCCAAATTCGACGGCAATCGGCAGGCCATGCGTCGCGGCGACGGCTGCGAGGAATATGGCGTTCTCCATCGTTACTAGACCAATTACTTGTGTCAGAGCGCCGCGACGAGTTGCCATCATGAAGAGCCCGAGCAGGAGCAAACTTAGCGCTGCAGGCAGGGCGTTCGGCGCATCGAAACCATGCGGTCCAATGCGGTTCTGGCTTATCGGCTCAACCACCCAGAAGGAGCCGGCGGCGATCGCTATCGCGAACGGAAAGGCCAGTTTCACCGGCACCACCGATTCAACCTCATGCGCTACCGGAAGCCGCCCGAGGACGAACCAGAGAATCAGCGGAATAGCGACGACCTTAACGGCCACCGCAACGACGAAAGCCGCCCAGGCGCGCCAGCCCATATCCGATAGCGCGGCAGAACCAGAGGCGATGCCGAGTAATACTCCCTGACCGGCGAGCAATACGATCGCGGCCTCCAGACGCCGGACCAGCACACTGAACAGGCCGACGGCGATCAAGGCGATCGCGGCCGCGTCGATGAGCGCGCCGGCCTGGGTAGCGGACAATAGTTCGTTCATTGCCATGGACCACCGATGAAGGTCGTCATGACCGCGAGAATGCCAAGAACGCTTGCGACACCGAGCAGGTCGGGAACCTTGAAAATACGCAACTTGGCAAAGGCCGTCTCGATGACGGCCAATACCAGTCCCAGAATAGCCAGCTTCAAGCCCCAGACGACGACTCCAAGCAGCAGCGTCACGAGAGTGAGGTTGTCAGGATTTGCCATTCCCCAGGGCAGGAAGAGCGCCGCGATCAGTGAAAGAATGGCGAGTTGCTTCACCTGCGTCGCCCAGTGCAATACGCCGAGCGGCCGCCCACTGTATTCAAGCAACATACCCTCGTGGACCATCGTGAGTTCTAGATGGGTATCGGGATTATCGACCGGGATGCGGCCCATCTCCGCGATGGCAACGATCATCAATGCCAGAAACGCGACGCCATCGCCCGGACTGGGCCATCCCGATCCACCGAGTGCAGTGAACGAGGTCGAACCCTCCGGCAGGGCCACGGCAAAGACCACCAGCAACAGGGCTGGTTCGATCAACGCAGCAAACGCAACTTCACGGCTGGAGCCCATCCCACCGAAGTTGCTGCCAGTGTCAAGCGCGGCCAGGGCCAGCCAGAAGCGGGCCAACGCGAAAAGGCCGACGAAGACGATCGCGTCGCCGTAGCCGGAAGCCGCCGAGCCACTCGCAACGGTCGGCACGAGCGCCGCCGCAACCAGAATGCCGGCCCCATAGATGAAGGGCGCATAGCGAAACACCCACGAAGCCTGATCCGAGACGACGCTCTCGCGGCTCAGCCACTTGGCTATGTCGAAATAGGACTGAAACAGGCCCGGCCCGCGGCGATTCTGCAAGCGCGCCTTGCTCGCTCGAATGAGCCCCTGGACAAGCGGCGCTAGCGTTAGCACCAGCAGGATCTGGATGATCAGTAGCAGCGGTTGCATCTGGCCCTTATCGCGTGATTACGAGGGTGACGATCAATGTCACAAAGATGTAGACAAGGTAGGCCCGCAGTGAGCCGCTCTGCATCCTGCTGATGCGATGGGAACCAAGCGTTAGCAGTGCGACCGCACGCTGATACACATGCCGCTCATAAATCGGTTGAACCCCTTCCTCATAATGAACCTCGGAGACAAAGAATTCGGATACGGGACGCGCAAGCTCAACCGATCGGTGGGGGCGTATGAGCGCTTGAAAGATCAGGCGAATGGGTTTGGCGAAAGCAGTAGCCGAATACTGCATACGTGGTTCTAGATCGAGGCCACAGACCCAGGTTGGCGCTAGACGGCTCCGGCCCTCGCCCATCAGTAGACGGGCGACAAGCCAGGGAATAATGCCCAGCAGAAGCAAGCCAGCGACGATGGCCACCGGCGCGTAGGATCCCTCCAGTCCATCCGGATTGAGAGAACGGCCCTGTAGTCCAATCGAGGGTGTGGCAGTCGTCGATACGAGCATACTGGTCACCGGATTGAGCGCCCTGAAAAGGACAACAGGAAAGAGTCCCAGACCAACGCAAGCGGCTCCAAGCAGCCCCATGCCAACCTGCATCGACCTTCCGACATCACGCGCTTCACGTGCCTGCTGGCTACGAGGCTGTGCGAGAAAACCGACGCCTACCGCGCGAACAAAGCAGGCGAGCGCGAGTGCTCCAGTCAACGCCAGCGCCGCCGTCGCAATAGCTCCCAGCGTCGCGACCGCAACTCCGTTGCCGGAAGCGGCCAACCCGAGCAACGATTGGAAGAGCAGCCATTCACCAACGAAGCCATTGAGCGGTGGGAGAGCCGCGATCGACAACGCCCCGACGATGAACCAGATTGCCGTACGCGGCATGCCACGTATCAGTCCTCCAAGCTGCTCCAGATCGCGACTACCGGTTGCGGATTGAACGGCACCGGCAACGAGGAAGAGCAGGCTCTTGAAGATGGAGTGGTTGAAGAGATGCACCAACGTCGCAACGAGTGCCAGGGCCGCGAGCTGTGTGTGGTCGCGGCTATCGAGCATGAACGCAGCCCCTAGCCCAATCACGATGATGCCGACGTGCTCGACGGTGGAATAAGCCAGGACGCGTTTGAGGTCTCGCTCCATCAAGGCATAGAGAATGCCCAGTACTGCGGAAACCATGCCCAGCAGAATGAGCAGCCAACCCCACCATTCGGTGTCCGACGCGGTGAAATCCCAGAGCACGCGCATCAGTCCCATATATCGCGGTCTTGACCATCACGCCTGACATGATCGCCGAGACGTGGCTCGGCGCTGCCGGATGAGCACGCGGAAGCCAGATATGTAGCGGTATCAACCCGGCCTTCGTGCCGAAACCCACCAGGGCGAGCAGAAAGACAGCGTCTCGTTCCAGGCCAGACATTGACGACGCCGATGTGCGAAAGGTCTCGAAATCGGTCGAGCCACCGTGACGAAGCAAGACGAGAAATGCGAGCAAGAGAAAGCCGCTGCCAATGTGTGTCATGACGACGTAGACATAGCCGGCACGGCGTGATTCCGGGTTGTGTCCATCTCCAAGGACAAGGAAGAAGGAGACGAGCGACATCAGCTCCCACGAGAAGAGAAAGGTGATCATGTTATCGGCCAGGACGACGAGCGACATCGACGCGAGAAAGAGGCTAAACAGTGCGTCGGTCACGGCTCTGGGGGCATGGCCCTGCTCGTGAGCGTCAGAGAGGTATCCGATACCGTACCAGGCGACGGCGATCGCCGACGCAGAAATAACCAGAAGAAAGAATGCAGCAAGTGGATCGAGCCGGAACGAGAATCCGGCATACGGCGCAAAGGACCACACTGTTACGTCAACTATCTGATCTTGTCGCAAACCATCGACGGCGACGAGTGTCCCTGCGATTGCCCCCAGGATGATGAAGACTGACGCCAGTGTTCTTCCCAGCGAACGAGACGCCAACGCCGCCACGACCGCAGTCGTGTAGAAAATGAACGGGGCGAGCAGAAAGTAGTCTGGCAACTCCAGCCCGTCCATTATCTCTAGAGAGATCCCTGGAAAGTCGAAACACGCTCGGACTGCGTGTCATCCTGCAGCGCGTTGTCGGCATCGGCCATCGCTTGAAGCGCTAGAAGTTGCTGGTCAAACATTGCTCGTGCGACGTCGAGCAGTTCGAAGACCCGCTCGTCGACTACCCGGTAATAGTTGCTCGTGCCTTCTTTGCGGCTCTCGACGATGCGCCGGCTGCGCAGGACAGCGAGTTGCTGGCTCACCGATGACATCTCGATCTCAAGTTCGTCCTGGAGATCAGAAACACGCTGCTCGCCATTTCGGAGCAGCTCGATAATCCGGATTCTGACCGGATGACCGAGAGCCTTGAATAGTTCAGCTTTGAACGTCTGAAGCATTTGTGTCCCAAGCTACGAACCGAGAAGCTGCGTGAGTGTATGTAAATGTTTGCAATATTGCAAGTTCCAAAATAGCGCTATTGTCACAAGGGTACTGGCGTTAGTGACTTCAGGAGTGAATGAATCGGGGGGAGGGAAGAACGTAGCCAGTGCCGCAATAGCAGAACTCGCCCTCGCCCGCCGACGCCCTCTAGTTCGACGCTGCAGGGCAACCAATTCAGTTGGAAGTTTGACTTCTGACCGCACTGAGCGCACGGTCAACGAGGCTGTCGGATATGTAGGACCGGCCCC
>CAVPYN010000019.1:0-269500 GCA_963709995.1 uncultured Chloroflexia bacterium
GATTCCCGCGATAGCACCCGTCAGATACATTTCCCAATTCGCTAGTCCGAAGGCTCGCTCCATTTCCTTCCCGCAGTCCCAGATACGCTCCCGGCAGATGACCACCGATCGCGGCGGGTTATCGGACTCGGTGGAAATCGGTCAAGCGAGCCGGGAGATGGCTCGCGTGTTCCAGCCGGTCACATACCGGAGCAGGACATTGAATAGGACGGCGACAGTGAGCGTGAATCCGAGAGCTGCCGCCAGGAATCGTCTGGTCAGGATCTGGGATTTGCGTGATGGTTCCATGACTTGGTCAAGGCCCCGGCCGGCGAGGATTGCCACCGCAAAGATCGCGACCAGACGCAGGCGGCCAGGATGGCCAAGTGAAATGCCCGGTATCTGAAGGAACAAGTTTAACAATGGAACCTGAAGCGCGAGTCCCAAAGCGACGCCGCCGATGATTGTCCACGCCCGCACGATGGGATCGAACCTCCATGCGGCCAGGGCGCCAACCGCCAGGCTGAGTGGTATCAGACCGGCATAGAGCGCGGACTCGTTGAAGCTGCCCCAGGGATTGAAGGACCAGTATGGCCCCTGC
Source organism: uncultured Chloroflexia bacterium (assembly GCA_963709995.1). Taxonomy (GTDB): domain Bacteria; phylum Chloroflexota; class Chloroflexia; order Thermomicrobiales; family CFX8; genus JAUIIK01. Next base: position 581 of record CAVPYN010000019.1, read on the forward strand.
CAGGTTGGATCGCCGTAGAGATTGGGCATGATGGCGAGTGGCAGCGCCAATGCTTCTCGCGGATGGAAACTCCAGATTGTCAGGCCGTTCGACGCGCGTCGCTGGTATTCGGCGCTGAGCGGCAGCCATTCGAGGAAGGGCAACAACTGGATCGCTGCGATCCCCGCGCCCAGCGCGACCGCGGATGCCGCGAGCGCCAGTTGGCGGAGACCGGCCCTCAAGGAAGTCGGATACTGTTGCACGGCTCGCACCACGGCGTAGAGCCCGGCTGCCAGGAGAATATCTCGCGAGGTTTCGATGTGTCCGCCCAGAAACTGGATTCCGACAACGAGCGCTAGCGTTGGCCACCACCCCATTGCCGCTCTCCTGGAGTGGCTCGTGAACAACCCTTCGACGGCCAGGATCAGAAACGGGAGCCAGATCGCGACGTTGGTGTGGGGATGACCCAACCAGTCAATCAGGAAGGACGAGAGCATAAAACTCATGCCGGAGATCAGGCCGGCAACCTGAGAAGTTCCATAGCGTCGCATCAGGGCGTAGACACCGAAACCGGCAATCCAGAGGCGGAGAAGGGCGCTGGCGACGAGTGTTGCCCGAAACGGAAGCGCCAGGGTCAGTAGATTGATTGGGTAGAAGACTGCCGACTGTAGCGTCGCAACGAATGGCGAGCCGGTCGCGCTCTGAGGATTCCACAGCGGTAGATCTTCCGCGCGAAGCCTGCTCCAGGCATGGAAGCGCCAGGGAACGAACTGGTACGCCTGGTCGAATAGATGGGGGTTCGCAGGCTCGTCGTAGGAGGTTGGACGCTCGTAAGCGAGTGCGGGAGATTCATACAGCAAGTCGACTGGGGCGAGGATCACGCCTGGCTTTAGCGCTGGAGCGAGCAGCAGGCCGGCCACCGCGCCAAAAAGCAGCGCTGCCTTGATATAGGCGAGCCTTTGGGACCGGCCGTTGGCAATGTCGCGAGGCTTCGAAACGCGCGCGCCGGGCGCGCCGGCGAACTCATTCGCCCGCTGGCTGCTCATGATTGTCGAAGTCTAGACGAAAAAGAACCAGCGCGGAGGCAAGTCCGCGCTGGTTCGTCCCGTCAGGATCGAGAGTTAGCTCATGTCCTCAACCGGTGGCGGGGTCTGACCATCCTGGTCCCAGATCGTCCAGAACATCCCGGCATAGCCTGTGAAGTCCGGGTGGTGGCGAATCACGTTGTCTTCAGGAACATGACCGCTTCCGCCAAGACCCGGTACGTCTGCCGGATCGTAGGTGTTTGCTTCGGTGCCGTTATCGTAGGCGCCGGACATGCCGCCGGTGCTCTCCAGCTTCTTGGGCAGATATGAGCTGCCACAGGTGAAGCCGTCATTCGTGCTGACGAGCATCGCGCACCAGAAGACATAGCCGTTCTTCGGACCGGTGAACTCGATGGTTGTCATCTCGCCCGGGGCAAGCGGCGTGCTAAGGGTTCCAACCATGTACACCCCGGCATCCATCCACTCCTGAGCGAGGATGCTGTTGTCGCCGTTCTCCGCCAGCGCGGTCCATCCCGGCGTCGACTTCATTCCCTCGGGAACAACGTCGATCGGCGTTGGATGGACGCCGAAGATAACTGGCGAGAAGAGCTGGTCGTCGGTGAGGTTTCCGACCTGCAGTTCATAGTCAACTGTCTGCGCCATCGGGCCCGGATTTGCCGGGACTGAAGCGCGCTGCCAGGTCGCCCACATTCCACTGCCGATGCTGTACATCTCACTCACGTCGGCATCATGGCGTAGACCAGCGTGGGGGCCTACGACGCCACCTTCATCGACTCCGCCGTTGCCGCCGCAGCCGGGAACGCTGTCACAGATTTCGTCGTTGACCTCGGTGCCGGCGTCGAGGAAGTGCCCTTGAAGGATCAGCGAGCTCAGCGCGCCAGGCGCTCCCATGCTGTGGGCGACGAAGAAGCCATCATTGGTCCAGACCGCCATTGCCATCACCCAGAGATCGACTTCGAAGACTGGCGAATCTATCTCGTAGCTGCGTGTTTCGCCGGGCATCAATGGCGCGTCGGAGACCATCGCAACATATGCACCGTCTTCAAGCGCACGATCGACCAGGGGTTGACCGTTGCCCATTTCGGCTAGGGCTTCGACATCAGCCGGAGCCGCTTCGCCGAGCATGAAGGGCCGCCATTCATGAGGCGCGGCGATGATCACCGGCGGGGACAGTAGTTGGTTCGAATGATTCGTCACTGATACGCGCAGCGTGTCTGTCGGCAGGTGGTGGTCCGCCCCGACCGGCGCCACTGCGAACGTTGGCACGGCTAGGACAGCGACCGCGATCAGCAGCCGTGACAGCCGTGTCCGCATTGGATTGAACATCCGATGCATCAAGTGGTTCTCCTTCCGTTCCGCCTTGGAAAATGGCGGTCGTCTCTAACGCTGAGCCGCCACGAATAAGGCGCGACTCCTATGTTCAGATGCTGTGGGAGAGATGTTACGCCGTTGTTACGGATGGATTGATGTCGGGCAGGCTGTGGTCACACCTTGCGAGCCGGTCTCGGCGGTTGGGGGGCCATTGCTAGGATGTGGTGACGGCTTGGAGGTTGCACTATGACCGATGTTGAAATGCCGGACGGCACAATTGTGCGCGCGAGCGCGTTGTCGGCAAGGATGGCCAACGACCCTGACCGTGATTTTGGCCTGTATCTGGATCCCGCCTGGATGCCAGATTGGCCCGCGACAACGATCGACTGGCCCGACTTCGGAACCCCGACATCTTCCGAGCAGGCCATGCAGGCGATCATCGAAACATTCAATCTCGCCCGTGCGGGAAGCAGAGTCGAGGTCGGCTGCCTGGGCGGCCGGGGACGCACCGGAACCGTCCTTGCCTGTTTCGCCGTCCTATGCGGGTTAGAGCCCGAACAGGCTGTCGATTTCGTGCGAAGCGGCTATGATCCCTCGGCAATAGAAACGGTTGAGCAAGAGCGGTGGGTCGAGTGGTTTGCCGCGCACCGCGGAAAGTGAGCGTCATCGTTGAACAACTACGAGATCGTCGAGCGCCTGTCTAACGCCTTCGGCCCTTCCGGATTCGAGGATGAAGTACGCGAGATCATTCACGGCTACGTTGAACCGCTCGTCGATGAAATCCGAACCGATGCGCTCGGCAATCTCATCGCCACGAAGCACGGGTCGGGCGACCAGGTAGTAATGATCGACGCCCATATGGACGAGATCGGTTTCATGATCAGCTATGTCGAGGAGAGCGGATTTCTGCGTTTCTCAGCCATTGGTGGGTGGGATGCGCGCATCATCCCATCTCACCGGATGACGATCCGAGCGGATTCGGGAGCAAACGTTGACGGAATCGTCGGCACGCTGCCCCCGCATCTCCTTAGCGCCGAAGATCGAAGCCGCCCCCATAAGATTGACGACCTGTTCATCGATATCGGCGCCGAATCCGCCCAGGAGGTGACGTCGCTCGGGATACGCGTCGGATCGCCAGCAGTCATTGGCTATCCGTTTCAGCAGCTTTATGGCGAAATGGTCACTGGCAAGGCACTCGACGACCGGGCCGGTTGCGCGGTGCTGATTGCAGCGTTACATAATCTTGTGAGCGAGCAAACCGAGATGACCGTGGTCGGGGCGTTTACCGTTCGCGAAGAAGTCGGCCTGATCGGCGCTGGTGTCGCCGCTCACCAGATCGAACCGGATCTCGCGCTAGTGCTTGAAGGAACTATCGGCGCGGACATGCCCGGCGTGCCGCCACCACGGCAGGTGACCCGCCTCGGCAAGGGGCCGGCAATCACCGTCGCGGATGGGTCGCAGATCATCAAGCCGGAATTGGTGCGCTTCCTGACGACGACGGCAGACGAACTCGAGATTCCCTGGCATTACAAGTTGCCTCCATTTGGTGGCACGGACGGTGGCATTATTCAGCGCAGCCGCGGAGGCGTTCGATCCGCGTCGGTTTCGATCCCCTGCCGGTACATCCATTCACCGTTCAGCGTGATGCGTATGGATGACTTCGAGCATACGGTGGCGCTCACGACGGCGTTTGCCCGGCGGGGTGCGCGGTTGCTTGATGGGGTGTGATCTCGACTGAACGTCCTGACCGCCGCGAGGTCTGAAGCCATCCAGAGTTGACTGCATGGCCTGAATAGGGCAGGGTTCAGGATCGGTCGGCGATCGCGGCGAAGATGCCATGAGAAAGAGCGCGGTGTGGCAGTACGACCCTGGTTCAAGGTCCATCATCACGGCAAGGGCATCATCCGGATTGACGAGCATGGTCACCGGCATCGAATCAACTCCTATCTCGTCGAGGGCGAGCGCGACGTCGCGATTATCGATGCGGGCATGGGATTCGCCAATTTCAAAGAACTCGCGGACAGCCTTTCGGACCGCGATCCAATCGTGCTGCTCACTCACGCGCACTGGGACCATGTTGGCGATGCCTGGCGTTACGAACGGGTACTGGTACACCCGTTGGAAGCAGACGACCTGCGGACTGGAACAACGAATCAACAACTTCGACATTGGTTTGACGAGCGTCACCTCTTCAACGCAGAGTATCCACCCGAAACCGATCCCGAGACCCGTTGCATCCCCGGTGTAGAACCGACTGGGTTTCTCGAAGACGGCGATGTGGTGGATCTCGGCGCTCGTCAACTCGAAGTGATTCACACGCCTGGGCATTCGATCGGCAGCGTCTCATTTCTGGATCGAGAGAATCGAGCGCTCTTTTCTGGAGATGCTGTCTACGGGGGGACAATGCTGATCAACTTCGAGGGAACCGACATCGAGGCCTACCGTGGCACGTTCAAGAAACTTGCCGGTATTGCCCCACTGATCGACGATGTTTACGGCGCTCACATGGATGCTCCAATGGACGCGCGGCTGCTTCCAGTGGTTCATGAAACCTATGAAGCAATCCTGTCTGGCGAGATCTTGCCTCACCGGCGTCTGGAGCAAGCCGACGTGTACCGGTTCACTGGATTTGGATTCTGGCTGCCGCCCGGTTATGTTGCTGAAACAGCGCGAGCATGAGCTGGTTTGCGGTCGAGGAGCTCGGCGAGGGAGTCCATGTCATCCGCGATCCCGGCTACGCCCGTCCCTCGCTCACCTACCTTGTCGAAGGCACCGAGCGAGCCGCGTTGATCGACACCGGTCTGGGCATGGGCGATATCCGCGCGACCTGTGAAACGATCACCGATCTTCCAGTTGTGGTTCTGCAGACCCATGCCCATCCCGATCACGCGGGCGGGAGCCACGCTTTCGATCAGGTGCGGGCGCATCCCCGGGGGATCGAGAAGTTGCAGGCGGGCTGGAGCAACATGGAGCTTCGGTTCGATCTCCAGCGCTACTTTCGCGAGCGCACACTTCCCGAAGGCATCAGCACGGATACCTTCGAGATTCAGGGCTGCAAGCATGTTGAGGCTCTCGAACATCGCGGCGTGGTCGATCTCGGTGAGCGTCAGCTTGACGTGTTCTTCACCCCGGGCCACTCTCCCGACAGCGTCAGTTTTCTCGATCTCGAACGAGGCTTGTTGTTCACGGGCGACTCGATCGTCAAGGGGCACATTGCCGTCGAGAACGCTTCAGCCTACCGGCGATCACTCGATCTCCTTTCCCGGCTCGCGAATATCTCGGAAGCGCTCTACCCGGCACATGGGGAGATCGCCATTTCCGCAGATTTCGTCGGAGATGTGCGGAGAGGGTTTGTTGACGCTGTGGCGGGCCGGGCGCCTACCGGATTCCTGGCTGGATTCGCAACGTATGAGTTTGGCGATTTCGGAATCATGCTGCCACCGCGCAGCCGGCGATTACAGGATCAGTAGGCCGAAGGAGGAACGAAGAGTGACAAGTCACGGCTGGTTTGATGTGGTGGAGTTCCCGAACGATGTGACAATGATCGCCGAACCTGGACACTATGAGGACGTCAAGAGCTATCTCGTCGAGGGGCGGGAGCGAGTTGCCGTGCTCGATGCCGGCATGGGCTTTGGCGACTTCAAGTCACTCGCAGACAGTCTTTCAGACAGGACACCTGTTGTCCTTCTGTCCCACGCACACTTCGACCACATCGGCGACGCCTGGAAGTATCCAGACGTCATGGTCCATGAGGCAGAGGCGGACGACCTTCGAGCGGGCTATCCGTTGGAGCGTATGCGTCGCTGGTTCAACCTGGAGTACCTACTGGACATACCGCTTCCAGCCGGCGTCGACCCTGAGACGGCATCCATTCCCGGCAAAGAGCCCACCGGTTTTCTAAGGGAGGGGGATGTTATCGACCTGGGTGGCCGCAGCCTGCACGTTTATCACACGCCCGGTCATTCCCCAGGCGGGACAACGTTGATCGACTACGAGAACCGGCTGATGTTTCCTGGTGACGCGATCTACGCCGGCCCGATGTTCGCCCACAACGTCTACGGCGATCCCGGCGCGTATCGGGTGACGCTTCGAAGGCTCGCGGAGCTGGCGGGTGAGGTCGACGTGGTCTACCCGTCGCACAATGCCGTCCCGCTGACGCCTGAGGACGTGCGACAGATGCATCTGGCATATGAAGAGGTCTTTGCCGGGCAGGAGCCCGATGAACGCTGGGAAGATTCCGATGTCCATCGTTTTGATGGTTTCGAGTTCTGGCTGCCTCCGAACTTTTCGCCGGATCTTTAGCGTTGCCTGGACGGCGCCTACGGATGAGTTGAATGGATGTGAGCGTGAAGACGAGTCATGGTTGGTTCGATGTCGAACAGATTGGCCAGGGCGTGTGGTCGATTGCCGAGCCCGGCCATGCCGAACATGTTCATTCGTACTTGATCGAAGGTGCCACATATGTGGCAGTGCTTGATACCGGCATGGGAGTCGGTGATTTCCACTCCCTGGTCGCGGAACTCAGTGATCGCGAGCCGATCGTCGTTCACTCGCATGCCCACTGGGACCATGTTGGAGCGAGTGCACAGTTCGATCGGCTTCTGATTCATCCATCCGAGGCCGCGGATCTCGAACAGAACCATCCCAATGCGGAGCTAGCAGCGTGGTTTCAGCCAGAGGCGCTTCGCGACGTTCCTTTGCCCGATAGCTTTGATGTCGCGACGTTCCAGATCCAGGGCGCGGTGGCAACAGGGTCGCTCAATCATGGGGACACGGTCGATCTCGGCGGTCGGGTCATCGAGATCTTTCACACCCCCGGACACTCTCCCGGAGGCATCACGGTTCTCGATCCAGAAACAAGTCTGCTGTTCCCGGGTGATGCCGTGAACCTGGGTCCGATTTACCTATTTGGGGATCAAGCCGACCTGCGAGCGTTTCAGGACTCGATCGAACTCCTGACCGGTCTCGCCTCTCGCGTCGAGCGCGTGTACCCGTCGCACTATGACGTTCCAATGGCCTCGGGAGACATCGTCTCGACTCGGGATGCGTTTCGCGAGATCCTGCCCGGCCGGATTCCGGATGAAACCCGACCGGGCATCGAGATCTACACATTCCCACGATTCACATTCCTGATCAAGCCCGGAGCAGTGGAGGCGCTTCGATGATGCGCGCGTACGAGTTTCAACAAGTAGATGTCTTCACCGATCGCATGTTCGGCGGCAATCCGCTTGCCGTCTTCACCGATGGGCGGGATCTGAGCGACGACGAGATGCAGGCGATCGCGCTCGAGATGAACCTGTCCGAAACGACGTTCGTTCTGCCGCCAGACAATGCAAATCACGTTGCCAGGATACGGATATTCACGCCTCGCGCCGAGCTTCCGTTCGCCGGTCACCCAACCGTTGGAACAGCCTGGGTGCTTGCACGGCTCGGACGCATACCGGCGAACGTGAGCAGGGCGACTCTGGAACTCGGGATCGGACCGGTCGGGGTTACGTTGGAGGGGCCGCCTGGCGATCCTCGCTTCATCTGGATGCATCAGAAAGCGGCAGAATTTGGCGAGATCATCGAAGATCGGGATGCAATCGCCAGCGCGCTCGGTTCGACTGCCGCTGATCTTGCGCCGGACCTGCCGGTACAGTTCGTGTCCACCGGCTTTCCATTCCTCTACGTCCCGTTTGTTTCGGAGGTTGCTGTCGATCGCGCGACACTGTCGGGCCGAGGGTTCGCGGACGCGCCGGTTGAGGCAGGAGGGGCGTTCCTGTTCCATAGCGCACCGGGAAGCAATCGAGCCTATTCGAGGATGATTGCCACCATTGGTGGGGCAATCTGGGAGGATCCGGCGACGGGTAGCGCAAGCGGGCCGCTCGGCGGGTATCTGGTTCACTACGGCCATGCGACTGGGGAAGGTGTGGTGGAGATCACAAGCGAGCAAGGGACGAAGATGGGCAGGCAATCCTTCGTCCACCTGCGAGTATCCGTTGACAACGGGCAACCGGGAGCAATTGATGTAGGGGGAAGCGTTGTGCCGGTCATAAAGGGGGTGTTGGAGATTCCCGGGTGAGCCCGACGTTTGCTCAGGAACTTGCCTCCTTCACCGCTTTACTGAGGCTAGATGAAACACCTCCGGAGGTGGCACGAGCGACCAAGAGGCATCTGGCGGACACGGTTGCCTGCGCGATCGCCGCCTCCGCCGTAGCCGGCGCGCCCGCAATCAAGATCGTAACGGCACAGGCTCAACTTGAACGGGCCCGACCGGAAGCATCCATTGTCGGACAGTCCTGGAAAACTAGCGCCCGGGCAGCGGCGCTCGCGAACTGCACGATGGCCCGCTATCTCGATGCCAACGACATCTACATGCCTCCCGGCGGTTCACTCTCCGGTAGCGGGCACTTCTCGGACGCCAGCTTTGCGATTCTCGCGGTAGCTGAACGAACCGGCGCCTCCGGCGCTGAGACGCTCGAAGCGCTGATTGCCAGCTATGAAGTGCAAGCTGCCCTGGCGGACAGTCTGCCGTGGCTGGACGCTGGATTCCACACCGTTTCCCAGGTGACGACAGCAGCCGCGTTGGGCGCTGGTCGCTTGATGGGACTCGATCCGGCAAAGCTCACTGATGCCGCGAGCCTGGCGGTGACGACTGGAATGTTCGTCCAGAGCTGGTTGCGACCGGATGTCCGGGTCCCATCGCTCAAAGGGGGAGCGCCAGGGTTGGCCGCGGAACGGGGAATTCTTTGCGCTGAGCTTGCGGCACTGGGCTTCTCATCACCTGTGGACGCGCTGGAAACGCTCTTCGAGCACTTCGGCGGCGAACGAACTTCCACGCTCGGCCGGGACCGGCTGGGCCAGGATTGGACGCTCACGAGGAATGCGATCAAGCCTGCTCCTGCCCAGATCTATACCCAGGCGATCATCCAGTGCGCCGAACAGCTCTATGCAGACGGACTTCGCCTGCCTGATCTTGATCGGTTGACCGTGCGCTCCAATGAGGGCGCATCCGGTAGGGTGCAAGGTTCACCGGCGGCTTTCCGTCCCGGTTCAAGAGAGGCCGCGGATCATTCGACTCCGTTTGTCGTCGCAATGACGTTGCGAGATGGCGGTGTGACGCTGGATAGTTTTGCGGGCGACCCGTGGCTGGATCGAGATGTACTCGGTGCAATGGGCAGGATGACCGTGGTTATTGACGAGGGATGGGAGCGCGGGCTCAACGACGATGGGCTGCTTGGCGGCGAGATCGAAGCGTGGGACAGGTCAGGCAGAATCTACCACGCGGAAATCCAGCAATTCCGCGGTCATCCAGATAATCCTCTCTCTGATGTTGAGCTAATCGCCAAGCTGGAGTCATTCGTTGAAGCCCGACCGCATCTGGGCCTAGACTCCGGCGCCCAACTTCTGAGAACCTGCATGGATCTGGAGGGTTGCGCGACCATTGAGCCGCTTGCGCGGTTTTGGGATCCAGCCGTCTCAAGGACCGGTCAATCCTCGTTGTAGTAGCCGCGCTCATAGAGCCACTTCGTGAACTGCATGCGTCTCCATTCCAGTAGCGATCGAGCCTGCTCGGCGATCGGATTCCAGCTTTCCCGCATATCCGACAGCTGGCTGATCTGTTTGGGGGTAAAACCGAGTTCGAGCAGTTCGGCTGCGGTTACCGGAGCTGGCGTGGTTTGAAGGGATGCGCCAGACATAGTGTACGCTCCTTCCCGGAGCATCCAGGGCGGCGACGTTCTGCGAATCGCGTGCTTTCATCATGAAGAGATGCGATCGAGATCTGAACGTCCGAAGGTACTAACTTCTACTTGTAGGACGACCGGTCAGGACGAATGGTTCCCACGAGAAGGTCGGGGTGATCTTGTGAGGAACAGGCGGGTTCTCATCGATCTTTGGCCGCTATGAGCCGGTCAACGATCGCTTGAAGAACCTCATCCCCCTGGGGTGTCTGGAATAGCGCTTGCGCGTGTGCTGATCCCGAGACAATGAGGGCCTGGTTGTTGCTTCCCGGTGCTTCCGCAGCCATCTGCCGGGCTCGCTCGAGAGCGCTACCGTCATTCTCAGCGGCTATGAACAACTTGGGCATCGTCCCGAGATTCGTCACGTCGCCTGAGCCAGCCAGGATGATGATCTGATCGATCCGGCCAGGATCGGAACTGGCGACGTTGAGAACCGGGCTGGTTCCGGCACTCGCTCCAACGAGCGCCACCCCATCAATCTGGTGCTCCCTAACCAGATAGTCAGTGGCTGCGGCGACATCATCCGCCGTCGCATTCTCGATTGCAACGACAGAGAACCCTTCTGCGGCAATCGTTTCCGCCTGAGCCGTCCAGCTGGCGGCGTCATAGATCGCGCCGTGGACCAGAACGACGCCGTACGCCCCCGATCCCCAGACTAACGCCTCGCCAGTCCCGAGTTGAACAACCATCGGTTCGAGTTGTTGCCCATCTGCGGCGGGCGTCGATGTCGTCAACGATTCAGCGGGCGTGGATAGTCTGGAGTTGTCGCCGCAGGCAGCCACGAGCAGCAGGACTACGATTGACAGGAATCTGATCGGTCGCGTAATTGTAGTTAGCCCGTAAGAGATTAGCGCTCCCATTTGCAAGGAGAAGTCATTGGACCGGAAAAAGGTGCTTACCGGACGGCCGCTGGAGTCGCTGATCGGATTCTCCCGCGCGATCCGAATCGGCGACCGTATAGAAGTATCGGGTACCGCGCCGACGCTGCCCGACGGCTCGCTTGCCGGTGGCGATGACCCGTATGCTCAGGCAATCGCTTGCCTGGAAATCATCGAGGCGGTTATCGACGAATTGGGTGGTTCGATGGATAATGTCTATCGCACCCGGATGTACATAACCCGCGCGTCGGATGCGGCGGAGATCGGCAGGGCTCACGGCGAGTTCTTCAATGTCATCCAGCCTGCCGCGACGATGGTCGTTGTTGCCGCGCTGCTCGACCCGCGCTGGCTGGTTGAGATCGAGGCGCATGCCCAGGTATCCAGCACGGTTTAGCCTCGTTTCTGGTTCTGGTTTTCGCGAAGGAAGTCTAGCCCACCGCCGGTAAAGGAGATTGGCTCTCGACCTATCAGGTCGGACGTGGAATTGACCTCTGGCACGTTGTCGATCTGCAGCATCGAGAGTTGCTCCCGCGTGACCGGTGGTTCGATCAGCGGCAACGGATTGATCAATCCGACGCCGAAGCGTATGAGGGGGATCGGTACGTTTATCTTCGGCTTGCTGATGTCCAGCGTGGCTGCGACCTCGTCCAGGATGTCGCGGTAGGTGAGGACTTCCGGCCCGCCAATCGCATAGATCTTCCCATGCGATGAAGCATCTCCGAGCACCGTGGCAAATGCGTCTGCGACGTCGGCGGTATGGATCGGTTGGAAGCGGGCGGAACCGTCACCGGCGACCGGGATGACCGGAGCGCCGCGGACGAGATCAGCCAGTTGCGAAACGAACTGGGCGTGCCCCTCGCTCGTCGGCCCAAAGACGATCGATGGCCGCAGGATCGTCCACGACGGCACCCGGTCTTTGACATAATTCTCAGCTCGCCACTTTGTGAAGTGATACGGGAAGTCGGGGAGATTGCCTGCGCCGATCGCGCTCATTTGCACGAAGCGGGATATTCCCGCCTGGCGCGCGGCGTCGACCAGATGCGTCGTGCCCTGATAGTTGATTCTCTCGAACGTGGCGTCACCGGATTCCTTGATGATTGCGACCAGGTTGATGACCGCGTCGACGCCCTCCATGCCGGTATAGAGCGCTTGCGGATCGAGAATGTCGCCGAGTGTCGTTTCGTATCCAGCATCACGGAAACGACGCTCATCTTCCTGAGACCGCACCAGGAGCCGTACGGTGTAGCCACTGTCGCGTACGGCCTGCCTGAGCTGTTCACCGACGAATCCGGTGGCTCCAGCGATGAGAACCGTGCCTCTGGTAGCCTGTGCTGATTTCGCGTTCATGATTCCCCCCGGGGCTGACAGTGAATCCAGTGGCTCAGACGCCTCGGTAATTCTCGCTGAAATCTACAATGGGCGTTGCGAGCATAACGTTGCCGGTGATTCCGAGTGGTGATCCTCGCGCGAAGCAAGCTGCTCATGAGTCGAGGGACTTAGCAGCGATTGTAGACGCGAACGGCCACGTTCGACATGCCATGTATAGCGCGGATCTCCAATGAGTGGTTCAACAAGCGACTCAACCGCCGGGGGCGGCGCCTTGGCGGAAAGCGACACGTCGCGATCGTACACCCGATCGATGAAGCGGATGAAGCGCAACGCACGATCCTTGTCATCCGGTTGCTGGATCTGATCCTCAACGACAATTCGGTCTATCCGCTCAAGCCAGGCTGCGTCGTACATCGGATGGGTCCGGGTGAGTAGGCCAACAAGTCCATGCCACTTGATCTTCAATACGCGTCCGTTATCCGCATCGTGGTTACGATCGTCGCTGTGTCCACCGATGGTGGGTGCGAGTCTACGATCACGCCCGGAGAGTCGATGAATCTCGAATGACGTGGTTATGGCTCCAAGTTCCCGGTTGAAGCTTTGTACCCAACCGTTCGGGCCGCCCGCCTCGTCCGGAGGCATGTTCGCAGTCGCCAAGATCCGAGTGTAATCGGCGAGCAGGCGCTGGAGGATCGTCACCAGCATTGTGATGTTACCGGGATCCTCTAACACGACCTCGTCGATGCAAACGAATTGATGCTGATCCAGCAATTCCAGGAGATCGGCCATGCCCAGCGGCCCGGCTGCCGCGACGAGCTCGTCGAATGATGCGTACAGCTTGGGGCCGGTTGCTGCTCGATACGCAGATGCTAGCAGATGGGTCTTTCCGACGCCGGGTGGGCCAACTAGAAATAGACCTGCCGACGATCTAGGCTGAGAGCGTCGTAACGACCATCGGGAGGGCCGGTCGGGAATGTCCGCGAATCCTTCAACCAGCAGCTTTATCTGCTCAGGTTGGCTATCTTCCTGCTCGGTCTGGAACGAGTCGAATGAGACCTCCCCGAACCGGGCAGGCAGCATAAACTTCGGCCTTGGGCGATGACTGATCCATCTCTCAACGTCCGCCAGCGTTACCAGGCGGGGTCGCGTTTCCTCTTCGGTTTCCTGCGGACTCAGTGGATTACCCTTCTCATTCCGTCAGGCGTTTGCCAAGTTACAGATGCCAGACGGTAGGTGGCATGATGCCGCGCCCTATGATGCACATTCAGCCGAGTCTTCGCCAAGGCACAGGGGCGTGGACTCCCAGCGGTGACACACCGAGAGCAATGACGATCGTCCCGCGAGCATTGTCTATGGCGATTGGCTGGACAGAAGAAGGGAGTTAACATAAGGACCTACTCGAGCGTGGCGAGAGATCATCTTCTCCAGGATGTTGAAATGGTGCTTGGAGACGACCCGCGGTTTCTGGCGGCATGGCTCGGAGGGAGCTTCGGTAGAGGTGATGGGGATGACTGGAGCGACCTCGACCTGTGGGTGGTCGTGGATGACGCGTTCGTCGATTCTCTGTGTGCAACTCCGTATCCGTCTGGATCCAGCAGTGTGCCGTCGCGGCTCGAACTGATTAGTGCCTTCGGGCGTCCCGCGGTCGCATATGAGCACCATGCGAACGCGCCTGTAGGCGGATCGTTTACGACCTGTATCTATGCCGAGTCGGGTGTGACGGTCGACTGGGTGTTGGTTCCCGCCGCAGCTGCCGTTCGGGGACAGGACACCCGGCTGCTCTTCGATCGTGTGGGGATCCTGGTCTCAACCAACGACGAACCGGATCCCGCACGGTTAGTCAAGCGACTATCCGAGCGCTACGCGTTTTTCTGGATGATGGTGGTACCGGTAACCAAGGCATGGCATCGAGGGGACTCGGTCAGGTTCCACATCTTGTTCGAGGTGCTACATCAGGTAGTAGCGGAAGTGGAGGCTGGTCTCAGATCTTCGACGTTGCAGTACAGGGGTCGTAGCCGCGCCGCGCTGTTGCCTACGCAACATGAGCAGATCGAGGCACTTCGAACTCTGGCTATTCGAGCGCGCAACCTACGCCCTGAAGTTCTGCACTTTGGAGGCTCTGTGCCTCCCGATGTTGAATCGGTCATGACGAATTGGCTCGGAATTCAGACATGCGAGAATACGCTCAACTCGTAAACGTCAGGAAGGAGTCCACTCTACCCGGTGGGCGAAGCCATCAAGGACACGTACCAGACCATCAGGCGGAGAGGATCGTCCCAGCTAACGGTCAAAGCCTCGCGCTTTCTCGGCGAAGCAATTCCGGTGGTGAGTGTCGAGCAAGCTCAAGACGAACTTGAGGCGATACGCAAGCGTGAATATGACGCGAGTCACCACTGCAGTGCCTACCGTATCGGGCATGATGGAGAAGTGTTCCGCTACAGCGACGACGGTGAGCCCACTGGTACAGGTGGACCGCCGATCCTCCGGCACATTGATGGACGGGAACTGACGAACGTGTTGGTGGTGGTCACCCGTTACTACGGGGGCACGAACCTCGGCACCGGTGGTCTGATTCGCGCCTATGGCGATGCCGCGGCGGCGGCACTTGATTCGACGCCTCGAGCGATCGAGATTCTTCGAGACCGTGTACAACTCACGTTCCAGTATGGGGACACGTCACCAGCAATGCACACGTTGAGCCAGTTCGAACTGGAAATTGTCGATACGAATTACTCCGAAGTGACGACACTCCAGGTCGACGTGCGACGAGCGGAGACTGACGCGCTGATCGCGACATTTACCAATGCGCTCGGCGGCAGGGGCGACGCCCGGCGGGTCAGTATTCAGTAGATTACTATCGCCCGCGACCAGGCATATGATCTCCTTGCGGATAACCACACTTATCCGCAAGAAGAGCTTCGGGCTCGAATTGATTTGACAACCAGTAACGTTGTGCGAAGTGACGGGCGAGCCCGTTGGTGGCGTGGCGATCGTCGCTGCAATTCAGTCCGCCATGACCATTCACCTCACATGAGAGTGGTGCGTCGGGAATTTGCATTTGGTGGAGTAGGATGTGGGCCTCTTCAAGGCCGTCATGAGAAGTTAGACAGAGGTAGCAGTGTCAGAAGGTGAAGTGATTGCGGTTAGCCGGAACGCGGATCACGCCTTCTCCAAGTCAAATGAAGAATCGATCCTGCTCGTTGAAGGGTTGGGGGTTGATGGCGACGCACACATGGGCGCTACCGTAAAACATCGCTCGCGAGTTGCCCGCGATCCCTGCCAGCCGAACCTTCGTCAGGTCCACCTGATCCACGCCGAACTCCTCGCGGAACTCAACCAGTCGGGTTTCAGCGTTTACCCGGGTCAGCTCGGGGAAAACGTGACGACCCGTGGGATAGACCTCCTGGCCCTTCCACCGAAAACGATGCTTCATCTCGGTCCAGATGCAATTGTTGAGGTTACGGGGCTGAGGAACCCCTGCAAGCAACTGGATGATTTTCAGGAAGGCCTGATGGCCGCCGTTCTGGATCGTGACGCTGATGGGCGCATCATTCGCAAAGCCGGGATCATGGGCATCGTGCGAGCGGGAGGTCGAGTCCGTCCATTCGACTCGATACACGTTGCCCTACCGCATGACCGGCATGCCCGGCTGGAGCCGGTCTAGGCAACCAGGAGCGTTGTGATCCATGGATGGTCAGGGCAGATTGTCTCTAACGCCCGTTGAAGCCACGCTTTCTGCGCTGGCGATAGCTGCCCTCGCACGAGTTCGAAATCCAGTTCGTCTTTGTCCCGGCGGTTCTTCGACTTGTACAGCAATTGGATCTGGGGCTGCAGCACAGGCAGGCCGGCGTTCGTTACCCAACCAACCTCGCCAAGCGGGGCCACGACGCGGTGGTCCCGGCGATAATGCCAGCATTCGCCCATTATGTCGGCAAGCATCACCTGGAGTCTCCATGGCGCATCGACGCTCTCCCTGCACCAGAGGCTATTCGCTTGTGTGGGCGGCTCGTGGTCCGTGTTCCAGGCGATCAGATTCCCCGATGCTGCCGGGCGTATATCCCAACCGGCCAGCCACTGTCCAAACTGGATGGCGTCCGATCGAGCGATCTCGATGTCCGGGTCGGAATGGTCCCGGCTAACCACTCCGGCCCAAAGATCAATCGCCCATCCACCGGCAATCCACCAGGGGACATCGAGGCCGGCGAGCAGTTCGCCGACCTCGTGTGGTTGCAATGGTTCCCAGTCGAATGCGATCACTGAACGTAAAGCGACTGCGACAAACGACGGCTGCTAGTCTGAATCGCGGCTGCTCATCGAGTTGTAGCTGACGAGTTCCGACAACGGGTGCCGCCCAGCTTGCGCGGGATTTGGACGCGGGTCCTTGACCGACGTCGGGTGGCCGATAACAACGACGGAGCGCGCTGTCCGTCCCTCAGGGATTCCGAGGATCTTCTTCGCCTGCGCTTCCTGGTCCGCGTTGCCGAACCAGGCGATTCCTCCACCGAGTCCCATCGCATGTGCGCCGATCATCAGCCGTTCTGTGACCCGGCCCTCGTCGTAGGCTTCGCTGACGTCACTGCCGCCGTCAAGCACGATCGCGATCGCAAGTGGCGCATCGGCAACCCAGTTGATCGGCGTGCGAAGCTGGCTGATCGCCCGGAGTTGGTCCTTTTCGTTGACGACAACGAAGTGCCACGGTTGGGTATTGCGCGAACTGCCGGTCCAGCGCGCAATCTCCAGCAATTCGTGGAGTTGCTCCGCGGAAACCCCTTCGGGTCCGTACTGGCGAGCCTGGCGGACCTTCTTTATCATCTCGTTGACTTCCTGATGGTTTGACAGTGCTGGCACGTTTCGCTCTTTTCTATGCTTGCGAATGCAGTTGCTTCGCCGGAATCTCGTCTCCAGATGATAGCCTGTCCCGCGCCGTTCAATGTTGTATCGAGCGTGTGATAAGCGGTCGAATTAGAGAGAACCATGGCGCGATGGGTATCGTTGAGTCTCATGCGGCGTTATCGGGGACGCGCTCACGGGAACCAGCCCGGTTTCAACGCCGCCTGAACCGAAGGGACGATGGATGCCGGGAAGCCAGCCAGGTTCGATGCGCGAGTTGATCGACACGATCGAGCGCAGTCATCACAGATTGATGCTTTATGTTGATGGGCTGCCTTCTGCAGACCGGGACCTGGTTCTGGATCAGACAGGGTGGTCCGCGAAAGATCACATCTCTCACGTGGCAATGTGGGAGCGTTCGATCTCCTACATCCTGACCGGTCGCCCGCGCCACCAGGGACTGGGAGTTCCCAAAGATATCTATCTCCGCGGGGATCACGACGCGATAAACGAGGCGATCTTTCAGCAGCACCGCGATCAGACGTGGGCGTCGGCGCGATCCAGGTTTGAGGAGATACATCGCGAGATGATCTCGGCACTGGAGCGCCTGAACTGGGATGATCTCCAACAGAACTACTCCCACTTTGCGCCGGATGAACCGGGAGAAGAACGTGGGATCCCTATGCTCTACTACATCGCTGGCAACACACTCGGGCACTACGATGAGCATCGCGATTGGATCGCGCAGACCGTCAATGCCGGCGGTGCTTCGGGTCGTGAGTCCTGACGGGCGCCGATCCGTGAGCCAGCGCAGGCGCTTTCGATGTGATTCGGAATGCGCCGCCAACCCCCGCAGACTGGTTCTGATTCGCCACGCACTTCCAGATATCGATTATGGCAAGTCTCCGGCTTCATGGCCGCTTTCGGCAAGCGGTCGGGCCGCAAGTCGGGCCTTGGCGGCCGATCTACGTGAATTCGGGTTCGCGGAACTGGTGAGCAGTGAAGAACCAAAGGCGGCAGAAACCGCCTGCGAGATTGCAGGCTCGCTCGGAATTGGCTGGCGGACTGCGCCAGGCCTGCAGGAACACGTGCGCGATCCGCTCCCTTACTTCGGCCCGGATGAGTGGCATGAACTCGTCCGAGCATTCTTCGACCATCCCGACGACCTCATCTTTGGTCGAGAAACGGCCAACGAAGCTAAGGAACGCTTTAGCCGGCCTGTCGATGACGTGGTTCACTCCACCAACGCTCGATCTATTGCGATTGTGACCCACGGCACCGTGCTTTCTCTCTACGCCGCCGCGCGAACTGGCAAACCGCCCTACTCTATCTGGGCGAAACTAGGCATACCAGATTATGTCGTGTTGGAGCTGTAAGTGTTGCCGGCTGTCGATCTTATGATTGGATGGTCTCGCTGCTGAACAGCACTTCGTCCGATCTAACGCCGTTCCACCAGTCGAGGGCTGAGATGGCGCGTTTTCCAGCGGGCTGCACCTTTTCGAGGATGATCGCGCCAGCACCGCAGCCGGCGAGCACCTGCTTCCCGACGCGGCGCACTGAGCCTGGCGCAAGTTCTGTCGGTTGGCTGACTCGGACCTGATGGATTCGGAAGGGTTCACCTTCCAGGACGGTCCAGGCAACCGGCCACGGTTGGGAAGCCCTGACAAGACGCTCAATATCGGTGGCATCGCGCGCCCAGTCGATGCGAGCATCGTCACGCGTCCATTCACGGGTCATC
The DNA here is from genome assembly GCA_963709995.1 of uncultured Chloroflexia bacterium. GTDB lineage: Bacteria > Chloroflexota > Chloroflexia > Thermomicrobiales > CFX8 > JAUIIK01. The sequence continues at coordinate 19,416 of CAVPYN010000019.1, forward strand.
GAGGCGCGTGACTCATCCTGATCGCGAGGCTCGATGCTCCCACCGATCCATTCGAGGCAGGCGGAAGGGAGCAGTCCGGCCGCGACCCCGGCGAGCCGCAATTCGAGCTCACCTGCGTTCTCCCGGTCAGCGATGTCGACCTGCTGTTGGTAGATGATCGGCCCAGCGTCGAGTTTACGAATGAGTTTGATGATTGATACACCCGTGGTCTCGTCTCCGTTCAGGATCGCGGCACGGACAGGGGACGAGCCTCGATAGCGAGGCAGCAGGGATGGATGGACGTTGATTGCGCCATGGGGGGCAAGTTCAAGCACATGACGCCGCAGGATTTCGCCGTAGGCCACGACGACAAGAAGGTCCGGAGCCGCTTCCTGGATTGGCAAAGCTCCCTGTTCGGTTCGTAACGAGTCTGGCTGGTAGACCGGGACTGCAAGCTCCTGGGATGAGAGCTTGACCGGCGGCGGCGTAAGCTGCCGGCCCCGGCCAGCCGGGCGATCTGGTTGTGTCACGACGAGCACAACGTCTATCGCAGGATGTGTCACCAGACTTCGCAGGCTCGGCACGGCGAAGTCTGGAGTTCCAAGAAAGACGATCCTGCTTCTCAGACGGCAACCTCTAGCACGCCGGCATGCTGCATCGCAGCGCGGGCCAGCAGTTCAAAGCCCTGGCCAACGTTTTCGCCGGTTTTCGCCGACAGGAAGCCGTGGCGGGCGCGGGCGTATCGTGCAAACGTTCGTGGCCACTCCTCTGGAAACCAGAGTCCCAGATCGATCTTGTTGCCGACCACAATGATTGGTGCATCGGGACAGTAGCGTTTGCAGCGCGCGTGCCACTCGGTCAGCGCCTGTAGCGAGCCGTCGATCGTCGTGTCATAGACCAGCATCGCGGCCTGGGCTCCCAGGAAGAAGTTCGGGCGGTTTCCCGCCTGCCCTTCGATGTCCCAGATGGCAAGCTTGACCGCCTGTCCATCGATATTGAACTCTTGCGTCGTCACGTCGATCCCCAGAGTGATGTTACGTGCTTCGCTGAATTTGGCTTTTGCATACTGGCGGATGAGCGAGGTCTTACCAACCGCGCCCTCTCCACCGACTATGACCTTGAGGGTTCGCATCATTGTTTTTGACCCTTGCCCAGCGCCGTCCGAGTGGCGATTTGACGGAAATCTGTATTCTCTTGGCGTAGAGTATAGGTTCGTCCAGAACGTTCGGACAATCGGAGATAAGTCCTTATCCCTGCTCAGAGACTGGTACATCTTGAGACGACTGTCTACGGCTAATCCATATCGGCTCACGTTGCTGGTCATCGTCCTGGTCGCGGCGGGTTTGCGGCTATATGGACAAGACTGGGATGAGGGCCACTACCTCCACCCCGATGAACGATTCATCGCCATGGTTTCGAGCGGCCGAGTGGAGTTCCCGGACACGGGCGATCTCGACTCTCTCTTCGATCCAGAGACCAGCCCGATCAATCCACGGCGGAACGACGATAACGGCGACGCGATGTCCTTCGCCTACGGTAGTCTGCCGATCTACGTCCAGGGTGTTGTGAGTTGGGCGCTCAATCCCTTCTTCGATCAGGATCTCGGATCCTATTCCAACCTCAATCGCGTTGGTCGTACTCTGACGGCGCTTCTCGATCTCGCGACGCTTGTTCTTGTCTACTTGCTAGGCCGCAGGCTGTTCGGGGAACTCGCCGGTCTAACGGGCGCCGCGCTCTACGGTTTTGCCGTCCTGCCGATTCAACTCAGTCACTTCTTTACCGTCGATCCCTGGCTTACGACATTTGTCACGGCAGCGCTGTATCTCGCGATCCGCTATCTGGACCGTCCGCTCGCGCGAAATGCGCTCCTGCTCGGAATCGTCGTTGGTTGCACGTTCGCCACAAAGGCGAGCGTTCCGGCGCTGCTTGCGCCACTGCTGCTCGTCTTCGGGTACGTGTTCTGGAAGTCCTCGCGCCGTCGCGCGATTGCCTCTCACGCTCTTCTCGCGGCTGGTGTCGCACTGGCGGTCTTCACGCTTTTTGAGCCGTACGCACTAGCGAGACGCGGACCCTTTGTCGAGGACATTCGTACTCAGGCGCGCATCGTCCGCGGCATTTGGGACGTGCCATTCACCAGGCAATTCGTTGGGCTGACGCCCGGCGTCTATGAACTGGAAAACCTCTTCCGCTACACCATCGGCCCTGGATTGCTTCTCGTGGGAATAGCCGGACTGGGGTTCGGGGTCTTCCGTATCTGGAAAGACCGGGATGTGGCTACGGCGATTCCGATCATCTGGGTTGTGGCCTACATCCCAACCCTGCTGATCACCGAAGCCCGGTTTCCACGCTACTCGATGCCCTTGATTCCCATGCTTGCCATCTTTGCTGGCGGGCTCATCTGGGCAGCGCCCTCCCTTTTCAGGTCGCGCAACCTCTCCAGGGTTGCCGCTGCCTCTGTGATTGTCGTCACTGCGATCTGGGCGTTCGGGTTCGTGTCGATCTATCGTGGCGAGCACCCTCGCATCGCCGCGTCCGAGTGGATCCATGAAAATGTGCCGAACGGCGCCGTACTCACCGCGGAGTCCTGGGACGACGCTCTGCCGTTACGCCTGGAAGACCGGACCAACAGTTACACCATCGAATCACTCGACATCTACGGTGATCTCCCACCCGAGGAGAAGGTCGACGCGCTGTATGACACGTTGTTGAACGTTGACTACGTCGTTATGTCGAGTGATCGCCTTATCTACTCTGTTGACAATCTCCCGTGGCGCTATGCGGTCCAGAACGAGTTCTATCGCAGGTTGCTGGATGGACAGCTTGGTTTTCAGCTCGCCTATCAGGCTGAGCAGCGACCCGAGCTCTTCGGGATTGGCTACGACGATTCCGGCTCCGATGAAAGCTTCACCGTTTACGATCATCCCCGGGTGCATATCTTCGAGCGGGTCGAGGATCTTAGCCGGGAGGAGTTTCGCGCCCGGCTTCTCTGGGGCATCAACCAATCGTGGGAACCAACTCGCTACCCCTCCAGGGAATGGCTCCTGCTCGATGAACCGGTTGGCGAACGCAGTTCGGTCTCCGATATTGGCTGGAGTTCAGTGGCGGTCGAGAACGGGATCGTCGCCACCATCGCCTGGCTTTTTGTCCTCGAACTATTTGGTCTGGCCGTTTTGCCCTGGAGCGCGTCGATCTTCCAACGCTCTCCCGATAGGGGCGCATTGGCCGCCAGGCTTCTGGGAATCTTAACGGTTGGGTGGATCGTCTGGATCGGGTCCAGTCTGGGCCTGTGGCCGGCCACCACGCTGATTACCGCGCTCGTTCTCTTACTCGTTGGAGTGGCTAGCTGGTCCTGGCGTCACTGGTCAGCGGCGATGGGACGGCCGTTGCAGCTGCCGACCGCGCACGCTTATTTCACGGTTTTCGGCTTCATGGTGTCCATATTCGCGCTCTTCCTGCTGTTTCGGGCTCTCTATCCGGATTTCTGGCAGACATACCTGGGTGGCGAAAAGCCGTTCGAGCTGGCGTATCTGCGAGCGGTCGCGGCCTCGCCGGAGATGCCCCCGTATGACCCCTGGTACAGCGATGGCGTCGTCAATTACTACTACTACGGCTGGCATCTGGTCTCCACGATCGGTCGGCTACCTGGCGTTGGTATAACCCACGCCTTCCAGCTGGCGGTTCCGACATTCGCGGCGCTGGTCGCGATGCAGGTGGCGCTCGTCGCGAGTTTGCTCAACCGGATGGGAATTGGCGGGCGGCGAAGACGTCGCCAGTTGACCGCGGCCGGGCTTGCGGTTGTGGCCGTCGCCATAGTCGGCAATCTAGACGCGGTGCGCCAGCTTGTCGAGATTCGGGGCCGGACAGCTGAACTATTCGACTTCTGGGGCAGCACTCGAGTGATCGACTTCACGATCAATGAGTTTCCGTATTTTTCACTCATCTGGGCCGATGTCCACCCTCATGTTCTGGGGCTGCCGGTCATCGGATTGGTGCTGGCGTTGCTGGTCGCAACAGCGGACCGCATCGGCAACGATCCACGAACTGTGTGGTCCGACCTCTGGCCAGCTGGAATTGCGGGCATTCTCGCAGTTGGCAGCGTCTTCGTGATCAACGCCTGGGATTTGCCGCTCACGGTTGCCTTGACCGTGGCGGGGCTCACCTATGCCGGACTGTTGCGCTCGCGACGCCACGCGGTTCTGGCGGGCGCTGTGGCGATGGTCGTAACCGCTGCTGGCTACGCGATCTTCTTGCCATTCCACGTCCGTTTCTATAGCGTCGTAGAAGGCGTAGCGATCGCCGAGAGCCGATCGAAACTCTCCCAGTTTCTGACCTTCTGGGGGATCTTCTTTGTTATTCTGGCGGCCGTCATTCTATTCGCCGCATATCGTGGGCTTCGACATCATGCGAGCTTAACAACAGCAGTACCGGTCGCGTCGTTCGTGCTTGTCGCGGCGGGGGCGGGCGCTGTCTGGAGTTTCACCGATCTAGAGCCCGCGGCGATCCGGCCCGCCATCCTTGCCGTCCTCGTGAGCGTCGTGTTGGCCGCGGCGTCCACGATCGCAACCCGTCCACTTCGATTTCACCCGATCCCGCTGATCGCCGTGGCCATCCTGGCCGGACTGTCCGGCTTCTTCGCGGTAAACGAGCCCGCCGCCGGGATCGCCCTGGCGTTCGCATCGTCAGCCTCGATGTTCGCCGTGCATGATTGGAAGAGGCCGGCACGCTTTCTACCCTGGGCGTTCGTCGCCGTTGGCTGTCTGACCATTGCCTCGGTCGAATTCGTCTACGTCGTGGACGATCTTCAGGGTGGCGCATGGCAGCGCATGAACACCGTCTTCAAGTTCTACCTGCAATCCTGGACGCTCATTGCGATCGGCACAGCCGTGTTGCTCGGGCGCTTGTTGTGGAGTGTTCGCTTCCCTGGTTTCAGTAGGCTCGGGCAACCGCTCGGTGTTGTTGCTGATCCTTTGATCCAGGATGATGTTGCCGAAGAAGAAAGAGTGGTTCAGTCGCGTTCGAGTCTTCCAGGCGTTGTGCTTTCCGGGCTGGCATCGTGCGCACTGCTGCTCGGCCTGGTTTATCCGGTCTTCGCAACGCCGGTGCGACTGCGCCAGGACATGCCCTCGTCGCCAGCAAACCTCACGCTCGACGGGTACGCCTGGATGGAACGGTGGCAGCATTGTCAACGCTACCGGTCAGGAGATCTCGTTTACCGGCGATCTCGAGGCGATTGAATGGCTCAATCGTCATGGCAATCAGACTGATGTGATCGTCGAGGCAGGGATCGGCCCCTATCGTGGCAACGGATCGCGCATTTCGAGCGGGACCGGCATGCCAGCAATGATCGGCTGGGATCGTCACCAGTACCAGCAGCGCTATCCCGGAGGGGATCGCTCAGCGTATGGCCGATGTTCGGACGATCTATAACAGCACCGATCCGAATCAGAAGCTCGAGCTCCTCCGTCGTTACCGGGCAAGGTACGTCATCGTGGGCGACGTTGAGCGTCTCTGGAACACGCCTGAAGATGCCCGTCCGTATGCATCGGAGGCCGGGCTCGAACCTTCGACCAGATGCTTGGGCGGTCGCCCTCAAGCTGGCATTCGTTAGCGGCTCTACACGAATTTACGAAGTGCTTGACTTCCCATCGATTCCTCCCGGCCCCGACGCGAAGTCCACGACCTATGATGTCGAGCGAAGCAGCGTCTTCGCTGGTGGCTCGCATTGACTCCTGGTCACCGTTGCCCTGGCCCCGCTCATCTGGTGGCTGGCTGCGGGACTCGGACGATTATCGCCATGCGTTGTTGCGACCTGTAGGTCTGGTTGTCGCGACATCCATTGTCTGGTGGCCGGCGGCTTTGCTCCCAGTCCCGTTCACCAGATTGACGGTTGTTCGGGGTATCGTGTTGTTGGAATTGCCGGATGGCTACTTCTCTGGCGGAAGGCCCAAGAATCTCACTCCGGAATTCGTCCTTGCTGCTTGTGTTCGAGGTCGTATGGCTCGTCTCGTTCATTGGGATATGTCTGCGTTCAGAACCACGAATCCCGACATTGCGAACACCGAGAAACCGATGGAGATTGCTTTGCTCTCTTCGGTCGTTCGCTCGAGTGAGGTTCCCGCGCCGGATCCGTGGTTTGCCGGTTCGGTCGATCAACTACTACTACTTCGGATACCAGTCGGTCGCGACGCTCGTCCATCTGAGCGGCGTCGATCCGTCGATGGCTTTCAACCTGACGCTCGGCAAGCCTCTTTGCATCGACGGTGACGGTCGCGGCGGGCCTTGGGGGTATGGCTTGCCGATCGAGCACGCTGAGTCGGGAGATCGCATCTGGGCGTCCGCGGGTGTGTCCGCTTTCTTTGTGGCACTGGCCGGAAATCTTGAAACATTTACCGGAGCCTGCGCTCATCCGGGAAACACCGTCTCGGCCGGCTGGTGGGACGGGGTCGGCTGGCAAGCTAGTCGTGTGATGTCGACAGTGGAGTCAACGGCAATCCGGCGAAGCTGGAAACGATCAACGAGTTCCCCGCGTTCTCATTCGTGCTGGGCGATCTTCATCCTCATCTGACAACGCTTCCGGTGTTGTTGGCCACAATCGCGCTCGCGTGCTGGACTGGCAGGCGAGCGTCGATGGTGCAGCTGGGGAGTGACGGCACGGTTGGCGCATTCGCGGGACTTGCTCTATGCGTCAAATAGTTGGGACGCGCCCGTCGGCGTCGTCGCTTGTCGTTGGCGCCATACTGATCGCGTACGGTCGAGGTCCGAGATGTCTTGCTCGGCGGCCGCGGGGTTGGCGCCGGAGCTCGCTTGCGGCATTTCCGTTCGCCCTTCATACATAGCGCCGTCGGGGTTGTCAAATGCGGACATCCCGGAATGGATCAGCCGAATACCGGTGATTGGATCGCTACCGAGACACAATTGCGATTGTTACCTGGCGTCCGTCCTCTGCCGCGAAGCTGCTGATGGTCTATGGCGTCTGGATTGCCATCTATGCCGGATTCGGAGTCTGGGCAGTGCCTTTCCTCCCCGCGCCTCAGGGAACTGCTCACTTCCTACCAGGGCGCAGCAGTCGCTGGTCTGCTGGCCTTGATCGCAATCGGCGTTGCCTGGGCGCCAGCGGCAATTCTGCTGGCGATACCCATGGCGACTGCGCTGGCCATTTCCGTGAAGCACGAGGAGCCGGCGATCCGCGTCGTTGCCGCGCTGTTCGCTGCGGGATTCGGGCTCGCGCTCGTGCCAGAGTTTCTCTACATTCAGGACTCCTTCGGAAACCGCATGAATACGGTTTTCAAACTGGGCTTCCAGGCCTGGATCTTTCTTGGCGTCGCTGCTGGAGTCGGAGGATTGATCGTCGTCACCAGGGCAGTTCGCTGGCGGGGATTGTCGATTGCTGGGCTGGCGTTACTCGTGATCGTCTCCAGCCCCTATGTCGCGCTCTCGGCTTCGGATTGGACGAAGATGGGAATTGCGTCCGGCACTCTCGATGGTTCAAGCTATCTCGAAACGCTAAATCCGGGCGAGGCCACAGCTATCGACTGGCTGGCCGGCAAGGCGGCAGAAGGCGACATCATGGTGGAAGCGTCCGGTTGCGCCTACCAGTCGGTCGGCGGAGTTCCGATGAACAGGTTTTCGGCGTTCACCGGCGTCCCGACGATCCTTGGTTGGGTAAATCACGAGCGACAGTGGCGACGTGGCGAGTTTGACGACTTGAACCGGATCATGAGCGAGCGTAGCAATCTCGTCGATTCCTGGTTGGCGGGCCGGGGAGAACCGGCTGAATCTAGTCTCACCCCGCGCTTCATCGTCATGGGTACGATCGAGCGAAACACATCAGAACACTGTCCTGAACTCGCCGCGCGCGGTCCGGCCGAGATCTCTGCGCTTCAATTGCAGGGCTGGGAGGTTGCGTTCGAAGAAGGCGGAACGGCCATTCTCGTGCAGAGCGACGATCCGATTCTGGCCCGTTGAGATTGAGGTCAATCATTCGATCTGCTATTCTAGAGATACGCGACATCCTGATGTGCGCGGGATTTTCCATTATCGCTACCCACAAAGGGGGACTCAATAAGCTCCAGAACGGTGCGCGTCAACGAGCGAATTCGTATTCGTGAAGTACGCCTGATAGACGAAAAAGGTAATCAACTGGGGGTCGTGCCCACGCAGGAGGCGCTGCAGACGGCGCGCGAACGCGGTCTCGACCTCGTCGAAGTCGCTCCCAACGCCAGCCCGCCGGTTGCCCGGCTCATGGACTACGGCAAGTACCGCTATGAGGAGAGCCGGAAAGAGCGGGAGGCGCGCAAGAAGCAGAAGCAGGCGCAGCTCAAAGAGATCCGGATTACGCCGAACATCGATGACCACGATCTCGAAACCAAGGTCCGTCATGCCCGGCGGTTCTTGCTGGCCGGAGACAAGGTCAAAGTATCGGTTCGATTTCGAGGTCGGCAGAATCTCCACCGCGATTTGGGGCGAGACCTGCTGCTGCGTGTCGTGGAGATGCTTGAGGATGTTTCTCAGGTTGATCAGATGCCGCGTTCGGAAGGCCGCGACATGACGATGCTGCTTAACCCGACCCACGTCGAAGAAGCGGCTGAAGACAGTCCAGAAAGCGAATAAGCTGGATCGGGCCCGATTAGCGAGCGTCACGCTGTCCTGCTATCATTAGAGGTCGCAACGGACGGCGCCGCGTATGTGGCGCCGTTTGAATGCTCCGATTGATATGGTGAGGGCGGATTTTCATGCCAAAGATGAAGACGAACAAGGCCGCCGCGAGGCGCTTCAAGATCACGTCAGGCGGGAAGGTCATGCGCGCCAAAGGCATGAAATCTCACTTCCGGCGCCGCAAGGCCAAACGCACCAAACGTATGTTCGACAAGATGTTTGAAGTGGCTCCTCAGGACCGCAAGCGAATCAAGCGCCTGCTTCCGTACGGCGTCAAGTAGCTCGGGACCACATTCGTCCAGAGGAAGTAGGTAGAGATGGTACGCGTCAAACGAGGGGCAACCAGGCACAAGAGGCACCAGAAGGTGCTCAAGCAGGCAGAGGGGTTCCGCGGGACACGCAAACGGCTCTTCAAACGCGCCAACGAAGCGGTAATGCGCGCGAATGCCAGCGCCTACCGTGACCGGCGCACGCGCAAGCGTCAAATGCGCCGACTCTGGATCCAGCGTATCAACGCCGCCTCCCGACTCCACGGGATGCCCTACAATCAGTTCATCAACGGCCTGACAAAGGCGGAAGTCGCGGTCGATCGCAAGATCCTTGCCGACCTCGCCGTGCACCGATCCCGGTGGCTTTCGGCGAGTACGTCGCGATAGCAAGAGCCGCGCTATAGCCTTGGAATCGGGCTAGGCGCGATCTGATGGAACACATTACGAGCCGGACGAATCCTACCGTCCGGCTCGTTCGCTTGTTGCTAACCCGAAGATCGACACGCTACCGCGAACGGGCGTTCGTCGCGGAAGGTGTTCGCGCGGTCACGACACTTATCGAACGCGGAGTGCCGCTTCGAGCGGTGCTCCTCGACGCCGGGGCTCCGGGCGGCGTACCGCAGGCAATTGTCGCCGGGTTAGACCCGGATCAGCATCGGGTCCTGGCTGTCGAGCCGGCCCTGTTTCGCGAGATCTCCGATGTCGAAGAACCGCAACCCGTTCTCGCGATATTCGACATGCCAGAGACGTCGATGCCCGTGGACGCGCAAGCGATCCTGGCTGTCGACGGCGTTCAGGATCCCGGAAATCTCGGTTCGATTCTTCGATCAGCGTCGGCGTCGGGCATCGACGGGGTGTTGCTACTGCCTGGCACTGTTGATCGTTATAGTCCCAAAGTCGTTCGCGCATCCGCGGGTTTGATCGGGAGTCTGCCGGTTGCAACTGGCAATGCGGCGCTGACGCTCCTCGAGGAATGTGCCAGTAATGGCTTGAGCATCGTACTAGCACACGGAGAGGGCGACACCCATTACTCGGCGTTCGACTGGACTCGACCGTTTGTGCTGGTCATTGGAAGTGAGGCGTCCGGCGCAAGCGACCAACTGCGGAATATGGCAGACGTTCAGGTGCAGATTCCGATGCAAAATGACGTCGAGTCGATTAACGTAGCGGCCGCGGCCGCCGTGCTGTTATTCGAGGCCCAGCGACAACGTTACCGGGGCTGAGCTTCGTACGTATGCCCATTCCTATGGGAAATAGCCCTTCAACTGTGCTATAGTCCGGCCCGTATCCGTAGGTCATTCGGTATTCCAATTTTGTGTGCCGAAGAGTTTGATAAGAGCAGGGAGACAAACCAATGCGCAAGCAGGATCTGATCAAAGAGGTTGCCCGGAGGACGAAGCAGCCGGAGTCGCTCTCCAGCGAATTCGTCAATGCGACCTTTGACACGATCGTCGAGAATCTTTCCAGTGGCGAAGACGTAACGATCACTGGTTTCGGTACGTTCGGGATCACCGAGCGAGCAGCCCGCGAGGGCCGCAACCCGCAGACTGGCGAGCCAATGCAGATTCCGGCGGGCAAGACCCCGCGCTTCCGGCCCGGCACCCAGCTCAAGCGAGCCGTCGCCGGCAGCTAAAGTTTCACTCTCATCGCATTAAGAACGAGGCGCCCGTCAATCGGGCGCCTCGTTTGCATGTCCGGCTTTTTGGGCAGAAGTTCCTGGAGGGACTGGATTTAGACGTCCAGATTTGCCACCTCGCGGGCGTGCGTCTGGATGAAGCGCTTGCGCGGCGGGACGGCGCTGCCCATCAACATATCGAAGGTCTCGTCCGCGCGCACCGCGTCATCGATCGTGACCTGAAGCAAGGAACGCTGATCGGCGTCCATCGTCGTCTCCCAGAGCTGGTCGGCGTTCATCTCGCCCAGTCCCTTGTAGCGCTGGACCTCGACGCGCTTGCCTTCGAGGTCCGCGAGCGCCTTCTCAAGCCCTGCGTCGCTATGGATCCACTGGACGTTGTTGCCCTGTTTGACCGAATAGAGCGGCGGCTGGGCAATATAGAGGTACCCGTCGACGATCAGGCTCTCCAGATGACGGAAGAAGAAGGTCAGGAGCAGCGTTCTAATGTGCGCGCCATCGACGTCGGCGTCCGTCATGATGATGATCTTGTGGTAGCGCAGATTGGTCGGGTCGAATTGGTCGCCGATCGACGTGCCGAGCGCCGTGATCAACGCGCGGATTTCGGTGTTCTGAAGCATCTTGTCGAGGCGAGCCTTTTCGACGTTCAGGATCTTGCCGCGAAGGGGAAGGATCGCCTGATAGCGCCGGTCGCGTCCCTGCTTGGCCGTGCCGCCTGCAGAATCGCCCTCAACGATGAAGATCTCGGCCCGTGCGGGATCGCGTTCCGAACAGTCCGCGAGTTTGCCGGGCAATGAGAAGGTTTCGAGGGCTCCCTTGCGTTGCACCAGCTCGCGCGCCTTCCGGGCGGCATCGCGGGCTCTGGCGGCGTTGATGCACTTCTCAACGATGCGGCGCGCTTGTTGCGGCTGCTCATCGAGTTGTTGGCTGAGGAACTCATTGACGACCGATTGGACGGCCCCGGCCATGTCGGCATTGCCCAGTTTGCCCTTGGTCTGCCCCTCGAACTGGGGCTCGGGAAGCTTGACGCTCACAATTGCCGTCAGACCCTCCCTGACGTCGTCACCGGTCAGGTTAGGATCGTTCTCCTTGAGCAAACCGTTGCGGCGGGCATAGTCGTTTATCGTCCGGGTGAGCGCCGCCTTGAAGCCGGTCAGATGGGAGCCGCCGTCAATCGTATTGACGTTGTTGGCGAAGGTGTGGGTCGATTCACCGTAGGTATCGTTGTATTGCATCGCAACCTCGACAACGTAGTCCCCAACTTCGCGATGGATGTAGAACGGGATCGGGTTGACGACGTTCTTCGAGCGGTTGAGATGCCGGACATACGACTGAATCCCGCCCTCGAAGTAGAACGTGGCTTCGCGGTCGGTGCTCTCCTCAATAATGGTAATCTTCAGGCCCTTCGTCAGGTAGGCCATTTCTCGTAGTCGTGACGCGAGCGGTTCGTACGAATACTCAAGCGTGTCGAAGATGGTCGAATCTGGAAGCCAGTGCTGTGACGTACCCGATTCACTCTTCGGAACCTTCTTGATACGTTCTACGGGACTGACAGGTATGCCGCGTTCGTAGGTTTGCCGGAACAGCCCCCCATTTTGCCGGACTTCAGTCACACACCATTCAGACAACGCATTGACGACCGATACGCCGACGCCGTGCAACCCGCTGGACATCCGATATCCTTCACCGCCGAACTTGCCGCCGGCGTGAAGGGTCGTCATAACAACCTCAAGCGCGGATTTGCCCATCTTCTCGTGCATCCCGGTCGGAATGCCACGTCCATTGTCGACGACCGTTACCGAGTTGTCAGGGTGGATCGTCACCGTGATCGTATCCGCATGGCCGGCAACTGCTTCATCAACGGCATTGTCGACGACTTCAGTGATCAGGTGATGCAGGCCGCGCTGGTCGGTCGATCCGATGTACATGCCTGGACGTCGCCTGACGGCTTCCAGGCCCTCCAGCACCTGAATGCTGCTCGCATCATATTTGCTGGTTTCCGATTTCTGAGCCACTACTCAATCTCCTTCGTATATGTTGGTAACGGTCTGTTAAACTGCTCCGTTTTGCGTGGCGAGCGCTGCCACTCGATCCTCGTAGTAGATCATGCCGGCGGCGATCATTCCGGTTGAAACAAAAGCGTTGCCGATGATGGCTAGCATTGTTCCGGGTGGTTCATCGATCAGCATGCGCCAGAAGAAAGGCAATCCTCCAGTCACGATCAGATAGCTGACGATGTATCCCAGGGACTGCCAGCCGAAAGCGCGAACGACGCGATAACTTGCACGAAAGGACTCGACGGACGTGGCCCGCTCGAGCACGATCGAGTACACGGAAAAGAAGAAGAGAACAAAACCGACTCCAAGCGGTATGACCATCAGAAAGGCGAGAAACCCATTGAATCCCGCCCCGAAATAGATCAGGCCGGCCTGAGCGACCAGCAGCGGCCAACTGAAAAGCAGCAACAGACCGGCTGACACCGAGAGCCATAGCACAAGATACAGACTGACACGCGCCGTTTCGCGCGCTTTGAAGTGGTGCGTCCTTTGCCTGGATACGTCGGCGAGCCAGAGGAGGAACGCCGTACCAGCTAGAAAGCCGGTCACGATGAAGAACATCCCGATCAACAGCACAAGCCACCATTGGGCGTCGGCGAGTTCCGGATTCCAGCGATTGAGACGAACTGATTCGTCGGACACCAGGAGCGGGAGAAAGGTCGGCATTCGCACGGAGAGGAGCTGTAAACTGAGCAGCTCGGTGATGTTGTATCGCTGCTGCCCTTCGAGGCTGCTGGCAAGCGACTCTCCGACGCTTTCGATTGGTTCGACAAGGTTGGCGACCTTGAGGACGAGCGGTCCAGCTGTAATGCGAAGCCCAAGCCATAAATAGAGGTCCAACAGGACTGGCCCTAGCACCACATAGGGGCGGCTGACCAGGCGCGAAAAGGCGATGCCGATCGTGTCGATTACGCCCGGCAAGGTCGCTGGCTCGGATTTGTTCTTGTCTTTCGATCTGTTCCACATCTCCCAGTTGCTTCTAGGACCAACCCAGCTCAGCGAGCCGCCTCTCGCCAATTCCAAAATGATGGGCAACTTCATGGATTACCGTTATTCGCACCTGTTCAGCGATTTCTTGCTCGGTGCGACAGTGCTGTTCGATCGGGATCTTGAAGATCGTGATCTTGTCAGGGGCGATCAGAAAATATCCGCTATCCCTGGCCGTGAGAGGAACTCCTTCGTAGAGGCCGAAAAGCGTTTCCCCGGCTTCGACATCCGCTTCATCAAGCTGATCGTGGGTGGGAAGGTCCTCGATTACCACCTCGACGTTATCGAGCATCTTGAGAATTTCTTCAGGAAGTTCATCGAGAACGTTGACAACGAGTTCTTCAAATGCTTCGTCTGGAAGCCTCACATTGCTCACCTTCGTCGACAATTTCCGTCTGTCTATTCTACCATTTTTGCCGTCCGTACGCAGAAAATCTGTTCTTCTAAGCGAGGCGATCTCATCCCTGGCGCCGCAACGACCGGCCAGCATGAGTTGAGGCTCGATTCCACTCCATACTATAGTCAGGAGAGGCGTACGAATGAATGAGAGCAGCAGCAACCGTGCCAGACAACAGCAATCAATTTCGTGACATTCTGACTAGGGCAAGAGAGCAGGGTAGAACGTCACTGCCCGCGGCCGACGCCAGGACGCTTTGTCTGGCGTACGGGATTCCGATGCCGGAAGAGGGTTTGGTCGGGTCGGCGGAAGATGCCGCTCGGGTTTCTGCTTCGCTCGGATATCCGGTCGTCATGAAGATCGAATCGCCTGACATCCTGCACAAGTCTGACGCTGGCGGGGTGGTTGTCGGGGTGTCAAGCACTGTTGATGCCGCAGCTGCGTTCGAGCAGATAATGGCCAATGCAAGAGCATACAGCCCAAACGCGCGGATCGACGGCGTCCAGATTCAGCAACAGGTACCGGGCGGGCTCGAGGTCCTCGTCGGCGCCGTCACTGATCCGAGCTTCGGAAAGCTGGTTGCGTTTGGTTTAGGTGGCGTGCTTGTCGAGGTCATGCGCGATGTGACATTCCGGCTCGCCCCGGCCACCATCGCAAGCGCTCGCTCGATGCTCGACGGCGTGCGCGGAAGCGCGATCCTCGATGGGGTTCGCGGCCAGCCTGGCGTTGATCGGGAGGCACTAGCCGGAATAATCGAGTCGGTAAGTCGGATGATCAGTGACCATCCTGAGATCAGCGAGATCGATCTGAATCCGATCTTCGCGGGGCCTGTGGGCGCAACGGCGGTCGACGCTCGCATCCTGCTGGATTTCGAACCCCAGCCTGAGCGCTACCGACCGGATCAGGATGAAATTCTGACCGCGATGCGGCGCATCATGCAGCCTGAAGCCGTGGCTGTCATCGGCGCATCGCCAGAGGCCGGTAAGATCGGCAATTCGGTCATGAAGAATCTGATCAACGGCGGCTACCAGGGCGAGATCTACCCGATCCACCCGCGCGCGCCCGAGGTCGAAGGGCGCAAGGCGTATACGAGCGTAACCGAGATCGAGGGCACTATTGACGTAGCCGTCTTCTGTATCCCAGCCCCGCTCGTCCCCAGAGTGCTGGAGGAAGTCGGGCAGAAGGAAATTCCGGGCGCGGTGCTCATTCCGTCAGGGTTCGCCGAAGTCGGCGAGGACGAGCTCCAGGCCCAGGCGCTCGAAGTGGCTCGCAAACACAACATACGGCTGATGGGCCCGAACATCTACGGCTTCTACTACACCCACCAGAACCTCTGCGCGACCTTCTGCACGCCCTACGACGAGCGTGGGAGTGTGGCCCTATCCTCGCAGAGCGGCGGCGTCGGCATGGCCATCATCGGCTTCAGCCGGACCAACCAGATGGGCGTCTCAGCCATCGTCGGGCTTGGCAACAAAGCCGACATCGACGAGGACGATCTGCTGACCTTCTTCGAGCAGGACGACAACACCCAGGTCGTCGCAATGCACGTCGAAGATCTCAAGGATGGTCGCTCGTTCGCCGAAGTCGCCTCCCGCGTGACCAAGAAGAAGCCAGTCGTCGTGCTGAAAGCGGGCCGAACCTCGATGGGCGCGCGCGCCGCTCGCTCCCATACTGGTGCCCTGGCCGGCAACGACCAGATCTACGACGACGTGTTGAGAGAATGCGGTGTGATCCGGGCGCTCACCCTCAACGATATGCTCGAGTATGCTCGCGGACTGCAAGTTCTCCCGACACCAAAAGGCGAGAACATTCTGATTCTGACAGGCGCCGGCGGGTCCGGCGTCCTCCTTTCAGATGCATGTGTCGACAATGGACTGACCCTGATGGATATGCCGGATGATCTCGACGCAGCTTTCAAGGCTTACATCCCGCCCTTCGGCGCCTCCGGCAATCCAGTTGACATTACCGGCGGAGAACCGCCGGTGACCTATCAGAACACCATCCGGCTGGCGCTGGAAGATGAGCGCGTGCACGCGCTGATCCTCGGCTACTGGCACACGATCATCACCCCGCCGATGGTTTTTGCTGAACTCCTGAGCGAGGAGGTCGAACGAGCGCGGGCGATGGGGATCGACAAGCCCGTTGTCGCCTCACTCGTTGGCGATGTCGAAGTTGAAGAAGCCAGCAAGATGCTGATGCAGCACGATATCCTCGCCTACCCGTACGAGGCCGAGAAGCCAGTCGCGGTATTGGGCGCGAAGTACCGCTGGGCGCGGCAGGCGGGTCTGATCTAGAGGGTAGTCGGCACTCCTGCCAGCGCAGCCCGATGCCGACATTCCAGGAGTCCAGCGAGGCGCTGGACGGCGGCCTATGACCGTGACCGCCAGAAGTAGGTCCTGCTTCGCGCATTCGTGAATGCTGCGCCGGCCGCGCCACTCGTCAGAGTCTGGCCTGCAGCCAGCCAACATTGGCGTACTACCCCGGTGGTGGTACTCTCGCGTGCTGCTGCAATAGCTCGGCATGCTGCGACGAAAGAGGGTACACGCCATGCGACCCCTGAGGTACTCCATCAACATCACATTGGACGGGTGCTGCGATCACGAGGCAGGGATCACAGACGAAGAACTGCATCACTACTGGGCCGAGAGCCTCGCGCAAGCCGATGCCCTGCTCTATGGCCGGGTCACCTACGAAATGATGGAGTCAGCCTGGCGGGCGGCGGCGGCGGGTGTGAGGCCGGACTGGATGGACGATTGGATGAAACCCTTCGCCCGGTCGATCGATGCGGCCAGGAAGTACGTCGTGTCGAGCACGCTGGAGCAGGTCGATTGGAACGGGGAGCTTGTGCGCGGGGATCTTGGGACGGCCGTTCGACAGCTCAAAGATGAGCCTGGTACGAGACTATCCACAGGCGGCGTGCAGCTCCCGCTGGCGCTGGCGCAGCTGGGCCTGATTGATGAGTACGAGTTCGTCGTGCTGCCGAGACTGGCTGGCCACGGGCCGACGTTGCTGGCGGGACTGTCTTCGTATGTCGACCTGAAGCTCGTGAGCCGCCTGGAGTTCAGCTCGGGGGCGGTCGCGCTACGCTATGAGCCGAAGAAGTAGCCATCCGGTCAATTAACCGAGACGGCCCTATCATGGAGCAACCCGCGCAAGGATTTCCAAAGCCTCGACCATCCTGCTAATGGCCAGTTCCCTTTTCTTAGCTGCCTCACAGAAGCACCTCGCGGGACGCGATCTGGGTAACGTGGATCGTGGGCGTGGAGCTCGAGCGTCCGTCCTGCGACCAACCAGACCGATCCGCTTGGATGGACCCAGAAGACGAATCGAATAATGAAGGAGATGACCATGCAACCCAATGAAATTAGCGACGTTCTGAGCCGACCGCTTTGCCAGGAACTGTTGGCCCGCACCCTGACCCGCCTGGCCTACGTCGCTATGGACGGCACTCCGCGGAACGTCCCGATCGGGTTTACCTGGAATGGCGCGGAGATCGTCATGTGCACAGCTAAAAACGCGCCCAAGCTCCCGGCCCTGCGCAGCAACCCGATGGTTGCCTTGACGATCGACATCGAGGAGTTTCCGCCCGAGATCTTGCTCATCCGCGGCCGGGCCGAGCTGGACTACGTCGTTGGCATCCCGGACGAGTATATCGGGGGGAACGGCAGCGACACGATGACGCCCGAACAACGGGTCGCATGGGAGGCGGAGGTGCGTTCGCTCTACCACGACGGCATGGTCCGGATCGTCGTGACCCCGACGTGGGCGAAGCTGATCGACTTCGAGACGACTTTGCCGAGCGCGGTCGAGGAGCTGATCCGACAGCGTGATGAGCGTCAGCAGAGCTGACGCCGGACTCAATCACCGCCTCGCAAAGTGCGAACCGGGCAGGGCAAACGTGCGTCGCGCGTTTGTGCACTCCTGCTTCACGAGGCGCTCACGAACCCAACTGGCATCCCGAGCGGAGGCTTTGCGTGGGGCAGGCATAGTTGCCTGAATTCGGGAGATGAGGTAATGTGATGGGGTGGTTGGTATATTGTATACCACGCTAAAGCCTTATGCTCTCGGCACACGTTCACGATGCTTAGTAGGAGCTTCCCGGTGTCGACCGTCCGGCTCGCGGTACAGCCAATTGACACTCCCTTCAGCCTCAAAGACCGCGTCTACGATGCGCTGAAGGAAACGATCGCCGGCATGAACATTTATGCCGGCACGGTCGAGCCGCGCCTCGACGAGCGACAGCTGTCCGAAGATCTCGGCGTCAGCCGCACGCCGGTTCGGGAGGCCATCGCGCGGCTCGAACAGGAAGGTCTGGTCCGCATCGTGCCGCGGCGCGGCGTCTTCGTCGTTCGCAAGACAAAGACTGAGATTCTCGAGATGATCACCGTCTGGGCGGCGCTCGAGAGCATGGCCGCCCGCCTGATTACCGAACGCGCGACGGATGAGGAGATCGCCAGTCTGCAGAGCGCTGTTCGCAACCGTGAAAGACGATACCGCGCAAGCCAACATCGATGAGTATTCGAGCATGAACATCCGCTTTCACCAGGCCATCATCCGGCTCAGCAAATCACAATTGATGGAGACGATGACGGAAACACTGTTCATCCATATGCGAGCGATCAGGGCGCGGACTATCGGTGAAGACAATCGTGTCCAACGCTCGATCATCGATCACATGAACATCATCAAGGCGTTGGAAGAGCGTGACGCCGATCTGGCCGAACGTCTGTCGCGTGAGCACACGCTGGGGCTCGCGGCGCATGTCGAAAGGAACGTGACGTACCTGGACTAGAAACCGCTCTACGATCGAATGGGAGCGCACGGACGTTCGGTTCGACTACGATCGGAGGGAGAAGGAAATGGCTGATACTGCAACACAGATTCAGGCTGATGACGACAGAGGAGACAGGCGCGCTGACGGACGGTTTTCATCTCGTCATCGATGCGCTCAAGCTCAACGATATCGACACCATCTATAACGTGCCCGGTATCCCGATCACGGATTTGGGCCGATACATGCAGGCCGCCGGTATGCGGGTGCTCTCGTTCCGGCATGAACAGAATGCGGGCTATGCCGCGGCAATTGCTGGATTTCTTACGCAGAAACCCGGCATCTGCATGACCGTTTCGGCGCCGGGTTTCCTCAACGGCCTGACCGCGCTGGCCCATGCCACGACCAACTGCTTCCCGATGATCCTGATCAGCGGCTCGTCAGAGCGTGAGATCGTCGATTTGCAGCAGGGCGATTATGAGGAAATGGATCAGCTTGCCATCGCGAAGCCGCACTGCAAGGCGGCCTACCGCGTTCTTCATGCCGAAGACATCGGCATCGGGATCGCCCGCGCCATTCGCGCTGCCGTATCCGGCCGCCCGGGCGGCGTCTATCTCGATCTGCCGGGGAAACTCCTGGGCCAGACTATGGATGCGGCCGAAGGCGCCAGCTCGCTGGTCAAGGTTGTCGACGCAGCTCCGCGTCAGTTGCCTGCCCCGGACTGCGGTCGAACGTGCGCTCGACGTGCTCAGAAGCGCCAAGCGACCGCTGATCATTCTCGGGAAGGGGGCGGCCTACGCGCAGGCCGATGACGAAATTCGCGCATTCGTGGAGACGAGCGGTATTCCCTACCTGCCAATGAGTATGGCCAAAGGGCTGTTGCCGGATACGCATCCTCAGTCGGCGAGGCGCGGCGCGCTCGCTGGTCTTGAAGGAATCCGATGTCGTGATGCTGATCGGAGCCCGCCTCAACTGGCTTCTGTCGCACGGAAAAGGCAGAGCCTGGGGCGATCAGCCGAAGAAGTTCGTGCACATCGATATCGAACCCAGGGAGATGGACAGCAATGTCCAGATCGCCGCGCCCCTGGTGGGCGATATCGGCTCCTGTGTCTCGGCACTCCTGGAGGGCATGCAAGGGGACTGGACAGCGCCGCCCGCCGAGTGGATCGCTGCGGTCGGGGACAAAGTGGAGACCAACGTCGCCCGGATGGCGCCCCGCCTGCAAAACACCAATGTGCCGATGGACTACCACGGCGCGCTCGGCGCGCTACGCACCATCGTCAAAGAGCGGCCCGACGCGATCCTCGTCAACGAGGGCGCCAACACGCTCGATTTCGCACGCAGCATCATCGATATGTACCAGCCGCGCAAACGGCTGGATGTCGGCACCTGGGGCGTCATGGGTGTCGGTATGGGCTACGCCATTGCGGCCGCAGTGGAGACCGGCAAGCCCGTGCTCGCCGTGGAAGGCGATAGCGCATTCGGGTTTTCCGGTATGGAGATCGAAACGATCTGCCGGTACAACCTGCCGGTCTGTGTCGTGGTCTTCAATAATGGCGGTATCTATCGGGGCACCGACGTCAATCCGTCCGGCGGCTCGGATGTCGCCACGACCGTATTCGTCAAGGGTGCCCGTTACGACAAGATGATGGAGGCGTTCGGCGGCGTCGGCGCCCATGTGACGTCGCCCGAAGAGTTGAGCCGCGCGGTGAACGCGGCCATGGATTCCGGCAAGCCGACATTGGTAAATGCAGTGATCGACGAGAAGGCCGGGACCGAGAGCGGCCGTATCGGCAATCTCAATCCGCAGAGCGTTGTGGCCAAGAAAAGTAACTGATCAGAGTTCGAAGAAGGAGAGAGAAGAGGGGATCATGGGGAAAGCGTTAGAAGGCGTTCGTATTCTGGACATGACGCACGTTCAATCGGGACCGACCTGCACCCAGCTGCTGGCCTGGTTCGGCGCCGACGTGATCAAGGTCGAACGGCCCGGTGTTGGCGACGCCACTCGCGGTCAGCTTCAGGACATTCCTGATGTGGACAGCCTGTACTTCACGATGCTGAATCACAATAAGCGCAGCGTGACGCTCAACACCAAGACCGAGACTGGCAAGCAGATTTTCACCAGGCTCATCGAGGAATGCGATGTGATGGTAGAAAACTTCGCCCCCGGCGCAATCGACCGGATGGGGTTCCCCTGGGAAAAGATCCAGGAAATCAATCCGCGCATGATCTATGCGTCGATCAACGGCTTCGGCCCCGGCCCCTACGAAGACTGCAAGGTCTATGAGAATGTCGCGCAATCAACCGGCGGGGCGGCTTCGACAACTGGTTTCCTCGACGGTCCCCCGCTCGTAACCGGAGCGCAGATTGGCGATTCGGGGACCGGGCTCCATCTCGCACTGGGAATCGTCACGGCGCTGTACCATCGCGAGCAATCGGGTAAGGGACAGCGCGTCGAATGTGCCATGCAGGACGCGGTGCTGAATCTATGTCGGGTGAAGTTGCGCGACCAGCAGCGTCTTGCCCACGGCCCACTGACCGAATACAGCCAGCACGGACAGGGAATCGAATTCGGTGAGGCGACGCCGCGCGCCGGCAATGATTCCGGTGGCGGGCAACCGGGCTGGATCGTCAAGTGCAAAGGTTGGGAGACAGATCCCAACGCCTATGTCTACTTCATCACCCAGGCAGCCGTATGGGGCAACATCTGCGATCTGATCGGCAAGCCCGAATGGAAAGAAGATCCCGGCTACGCCAAACCCGAAGCACGGCTCGACAAGATTCCCCAGATCTTCGATACCATCGAGGAATGGACAAAGACCCTCGACAAGTTCGAGGTCATGAATCTGTGCAATCCGCTCAATATTCCATGCGGGCCGATCCTTTCGATGAAGGAGCTGGCGGAAGAGCCGTCGTTGCGCGCAACCGGGACAGTGGTTGAGGTCGATCATCCGACCCGTGGCAAGTACATCTCTGTTGGCAACCCCATCAAGCTGTCCAACTCGCCTTCCGAAGTACAACGCTCACCTCTATTGGGTGAGCACACCGACGAGATTCTAAAGGCCGTGGTCGGGCTTGGCGATGAGGAAATAGCCGCAGCTCGCGAAGCAGGTGCCGTCTAGGCTCTTGCAGCGCCGAAACCGGCACCAGCCGGTTTCGGCGCGTTGATTCTTTGAATGAGGCATGAAGGGAGCGCCGCTGGCGCCGACAGCACTATGAGCCTCAACCAGCGGTCTTTGCCCAGCACCCGCACCCGAAATGAAATCGCGGATCGCTGATTACCGTTTCACCGGCCCGACGAGGGAACGGTGAGAGAATGGCTGGGTCACGTCTTCCGAATCAGAAGAAGCCGCAGGTTAGTGCCGCATTCCAACGGAATCGATTGATCTCCTGCGTTCGTCAGGATGCGAATGCGCTGGCAAGCAACTCCCGGCCAATCGGCAAAGCCGTGACCCCGCCGCTGCCCCCATGCTCGACAATCACCGCGACGACGAGATTTCGCTCGCCATTCCGGGCGAATCCAACGAACCAGGCATGCGGGTCGCCGCCTCCGGTTTCGGCGGTTCCGGTCTTGCCCCCGACGGTGAGGCCGGGTATCTGCGCATCGCTGGCATAGCCATAGGTGGCGGAAGCGATCATAAGCTGGTGCATTGCGGCGGCCGTCTCTTTGTGGATCGCCGTGCGCCACTCGTCAGGCGATGTTCGCTCGATCACTTCGCCTTCCTCGCCGTAGATTGCAGAGATGATGCGCGGCTCCATGATGACGCCCTCGTTCGCAATGGCCGCTCCAATCAGCGCCATTTGCAGCGGGGTAACGAGCAATTCCCCCTGTCCAAAGGCAGTGTCCGCGACAAGCGTGCGATTGCTTCTCAAATCTGATTCCGCCGAGGTCAGACGACTTTCGGCAACATCCAGCGCCAACGGCGGCTCCAGACCGACACCGAAGCGCTCCGCATAATCAGCGATCTGGTCAGCGCCAAGTTCCAGTCCAATCTGGGCGAAGACGACATTCAGGGAATAGGCGAAGGACTCCTCGAGCGTCCAGTCGACGCGCGACTCATCGGGACGATTCAGCTCGATGATGACCCGCCCATCGACTTCGAATGCGCCTTCGTCACGATATAGCGTGTCCGGCGCGGCAAGACCGACATCGAGAAGGGCGGATGCGGTCAGCATCTTGAACGTCGAGCCGGGGACGTAGAGGCCGTCCGTTGCTCTCAGGAGCAACGGGGCGTTGCCCTGATTCAGAAGTTCCTGCCAGTAAGCAGTTGCAGCCGCGAGCTCTGCACCTGACGATTCGCCATCGGTGTATAGGCGATTGGGATCGTAGGTCGGAGCGCTCGCCATTACCAGGATCTCGCCGGTATCGGCGTCGAGCAGTACAACCGCGCCGCTCCTGTCACCGAGCAATTTCGCCGCTTGCCGCTGAAGTTCAAGATCCACGGTTAGTTCCACGTCATAGCCCGGGCGTTCGCGGTGCAAAACGTCGTCCAGCCATTCGGATGCTGGATTACCGGCCTCTTTTCCGGAGAGCTGCTCGTCTATCGCAGCCTCGATCGCGGCGGCGCCGTAGAGAGCCGGGGAGTAGTATCCGACCAGGCCGGCCACCGATGGTTCGGGATAGGATCGCTGCGTGCCCGTATCGTCAGTCACCTGCTCGGCGAGAATGGCGCCATTTCGATCTGAAATCGAGCCTCGCAGGGCAGGGTCATTTTCGAGCCGCTGGCGCGGATCTTGAACGACTTGTCCGGATGTTGTGATCTGCTGTCGATCGAGCGTGCGATTGCTCTGGACAATTTGAACCCGGATCAGTTGCACGCTGATGAGCGCGAACGCAACGAGCAGAATTGTGGCCAGTCGGAGTACTGATCGGTTGAACGAAGTGAATCGTTTTGTATTCGCGGGCCACCAGGCAATCACGAGCAGAATTCCGGCGATGGCAAGTGCCTGGAGCCATTGGCGGTCGGACCAGTTCGTTCCAGCCTGCAATCCGTAGATGATCGCAATCGCGGCCGCGGCCATTGCGACGATTCGCAACATCGTCCGCATCAGGAGAGCCTTTCCGGATCGGAGATGCGAAGTAGTATTCCGACGATAACGAAGTTCGACAGGAGCGAACTTCCTCCTGCGCTCACAAACGGCAGCGTAATACCGGTCAGCGGGATCAATCGCACCGTTCCACCGATGATGATGAGTGTCTGAATCGCGAGAATCGACGTAAGTCCAGCAGCAAGGTACCGGCCAAATGCGTCACGTGCCCTCATTGCGATGAGGTAGCCGCGAAACACCAGAAGCAAGAAGAGCATCAGGACCGCGAGCGTGCCGAGTAGGCCGAGTTCTTCGCCAATGGCGGCGAATACATAATCGCTATGCACTTCTGGGACGAAGCCCGGGCTGCCAAACGCCAGGCCCCGTCCGAAAAAGCCGCCACTCGCCATTGCGTATTCAGATTGAACTTGCTGGTACCCGGCGTCAAGCGGGTCTTGCCAGGGATCCAGCCAGTTCTGCACACGGAGTTGCACCCTGCTGAACGTCTGATAGGCGAGGAACACCCCGGCGGCGAAAGACAACAGCCCAACGGCGACATAGGTCAGTTTCCCGCTGGCCAAGTAGATCATTGCCAGGAGCACGCCAAAGAAGAGCAACGCGGCGCCGAGGTCGTTCTGAGCGACGACGATAAGCATCGAATAGGCCCACATCAGTATGAGGGGAAGTAGGTACGGGATTGGCGGCAACTTCAACGGGCCGACACGATAGCTCGAAACGATCAAGTCTTCATTCTCCGCCAGGTATCCGGCCATGAAGACGACGAGTGCGATCTTGGCAATCTCCGACGTTTGAATAGTGAATGGTCCGATGTCGAGCCACAGTCGCGCGCCATTGCTCTCCGTTCCGACCAGCATCGTCACCATCATGAGTACGAGCGCTCCGACAACCCAGGTGTACTTGTACCGGCGCAGCCAGGAGAGTCTTCTCACGAAAACGACGGTGAACGTCAGCAGACCGAGGCCGATCCAGAGGTAGAGCAACTGGCGTTCCGGAAGTAGGCCATAACTGGGTCCGAGAGCTTCCAGAGACGGCTGCAAGCGCTGGATAACGAGCAAACCCAGGCCGCTCAGCACGACGGTCAATGGGAAGATTACCTGGTCGCCAGTGAATCGGGTCGCGCTGAAGATCAAGGTGATTGCCATCACCGCGCCCATGAATGCGAACGATATCCAGATGTCCCGCCAATCCCAATCCAATGTGCCGGTCGAAGCGAGATAGATCGTGAGCAGGCCAACGATCGTCGCGAGTGAAGGGACGATCAGGAGTTGGAATTCGGTAAAGCGAAATCGCCCGATCACCTACGGGCTCGCTCAGCGAAGTACCGGCTGGTAATAGGCTTCAGGCGTTCACGTGCTTCCGATGAGATTGCGTCCGGCGCGGAAATGACCGCGGCATCCAGTACCGTGCCGCAATTCAGCGGGCAACGATCGGGGAGATCTTTTACGAGTCTCGGGATGATCGCTCCGATTGCTTCGGTCATCGCGTTCAGATTCTCGACGACGAGATCGACGGTCACATCACCGTCGTGGCGCCAGACATCGTAGTCAGTCACCATCGCCAGGCAGGCGTAGCAGAGCTCCGCCTCGCGTGCCAGCCGTGCTTCAGGCAGCGCAGTCATCCCGATGATGGATGCGCCCCACGATTGAAACAGGGAAGATTTCGGCTCGCGTGGAAAACTGTGGCCCCTCGATACACACGTAGGTTCCCCCTTCGAGGACGGGGAGGGTTCCGGCTTGTCGCGAGGCGAGTGCAACCTGTGCCGAGAGATTCGCACAAAACGGATCCGCCATTGATACGTGCGCGACGATGCCGTCTCCAAAGAGCGTTCTGCGCCGATTGACCGTCCGGTCGATAAGGTCGTCCGGGATGACGAAGCTTCTCGGAACGATCTCCTCGGCGAGGCTCCCAACCGCGCTTACGGATAGAACGCGCGACACACCCAGAGACTTGAGGGCAAAGATGTTCGCCGCGTACGGAACCTCTGAGGGCGAGAGCCGGTGCCCCTGGCCATGTCTGCTGAGGAACGCCACGCGATGCCCGTCAAGATCTGCAATCCGGATCTTGTCGGACGTCGATCCAAAGGGCGTTGTAATGTCCAATTCCTCGGCAAACTCGAATCCGCTCAGTTTGTACAGGCCACTTCCACCAATGATGCCCAGAGCCGGCACTACGCTCATGTTTCTGGCCCTCCACTTGCCTGGCTCAGTGTATCGCCCGTTCACTCCGAAGCTGCGCCACCGTTATAATCCGCTCCCAGTGCCGACCGTTAGCAAAAGCAGTGACCAATGTCCGGCGAACCGCGACCAACTGAATCGACCGGCAGGCTTCGTCGTGAGTCTGCACAGATGGTTCTCCGACTCGCAAGCATGGCGGCGATCGTCGCGTTGGTCTGGTCAACGTTGCAGCTTCAACCCTGGAATCAGCCAGCAACGGCACATGAAGAACTCCCGCCTGCAGACGCAATTCCATGGACCCAGGTCAATCCTATCGGAGTCAACACGTTTTTGAACCGCGAGGTTGAGCCCTGGAAGCGAGAACACACGCTTGAGATGGCGCGAGAAGCTGGGGCGGGCTGGATCAAGCAGCATTTCCCGTGGCGCGATATCGAAACCGAACAAGACGTCTACTGGGATAGTCGTTTTCAACAAGATGCGTGGGCGAAATATGACGCAATTGTGCGTGGAGCTGAAAGCCACGGACTGCGCATCATCGCCAGGATCGACCTTGCGCCGTCGTGGGCACGAACGCCGGGGTCCGGCTTCACCGCGCCGCCGCGTGATCTGGCGGACTTTGCTGACTTCATCGCTACGTTCGTTGCCCATTACCAGGGTCGCGTTCAGTTCATCCAGATCTGGAATGAGCCCAATTTGGCGGCAGAATGGGGAGGAGCGATCGATCCGAACGCGTACGCAGAGCTGCTGGCGGTGGCGAGTTCTGCTGCCAGGGACGTTGATCCGAATGTCGTCATCTTGTCCGCGCCGATGGCCATGACCACCGAAAACTCCGACCGGGCGATGGATGACCTGAGCTACTGGCAGGCGCTTTACGATGCTGGCGCGGCCAACCACTTCGACATCATTTCGGCCAACGCTTATGGCCTCGATGATCCCTTAACGCTGAGCCAGATAGAGAAACGCTAAACGTCCGCCGCATTGAGCTGCTCCATGAACTCGCTGTTCGAAATGGTGACGGATCGAAGCCAATCTGGCTGAATGAATATGGCTGGAATGCCTCGCCAGGTGATTTTCCGGTCGATCAACTTGCCTGGGGCCGTGTGACCGAGGAAGATCAGGCGTTGTGGACGAAAGCGGGAATCGAATTCCTCCGGCACAATTACGACTGGTTCGGTGTGGCAAGCATCTGGTACTTCCGCCAGGTTGGGGACATTCCCCAGTCGCGTTCCGACTACTTCTTCAGGATGGTTGACGTTGCCTTTACCCCGAGGCTCGTTTACTGGTCCGTCGCGGAGCTGGGCGAACGTACTGGAACGGCCACGGGTGGCGTTCACAATGACATGGCCGCACCCATTCGCCCGATTGGACCGTGGACCGTGATTTCAGACCCAATGGCGAGCGCAGGCGAGTACAGTGTCATCAACCGGGGTTCGAGCGCGCGAATAAGGATCGAGGGCTACGCCGTCGTGGCGATGCTGGACGCCGCACAAGCCGCAACGACCGCGATCGTCCGCGTGAACGGGCGCGAATCATCGGAACGACAGGTCGCGGTTGGCGACGGACAGACGCAGATTGAGTTGTTCTCAACGTCCCGAGAGTCGGCGCCGCGGATACATACGGTCGAAGTCGCAGTGATCGGGGAAGAACCTCTGCTGTTCGACGGGATAATTGTCGAGGATGACCGCAGCTATCGATACTTGCTGGCTAGCGGTATCGTGCTCGCGCTCTGTGGTGGTGCGTATGTGCTTCTCCGGCGCGCCAGTAGCTCATGAATCCGTTAACAGAACAGTTCATCCGCCAGCCGATCGTCCGTCGGTCCGCGTTCCTCATCGTGATTCTGGCGATGGCGGCGATCATGTTCCAGGGGCTTGCCGAACAGGGTGGGACAGGCTCGGACCTGTCCCCGGTTCCCGACCAGCCTCTCCCATTTCGACGTGAGCTTGTGTTTGGGATGGATCTATCTGATCGCCCGTCACTGGAAGCTGTCCAGTGGCTCGACGCGGCTGGTTCCGCGTCATACGGGATGGTCATAATGCCCGTCGACGCCGACATTATTGTGGCGCTTCTGAATGAGAATGAGCGGGCAGCGGCGTTTCAAGCGCTCGACCAGATGATGGCGGTTACTCGCGATACGACCGTCGCCCTTTGTCTCGATCGTCCGGCGACGCAGATCGAGGACGATGTGCTTGCTGAATTCGTCGTTGATACCCTGCGAGATCGATACCCGGACCGCATCGCGTACCTCACGTCATGCGCGCCCGAACGAGTGGATTCCTGGGATCAGGCGATCGTGGGCCAGCTGCGATCGCCGGTGCCGGCGTCGCCTGGCTACCTCATACCGCTGTCGACCGGGGCGCCGGTCGAGAAGCGCGAGGTTGAGTCGTTCCATGGACTGCGGACCGGCGGTCTTCGGAGTCTTGCCGGCGATACCTATGTTGCACCCGCGATTCCCGTCGCGACGACGCTATCGGAATCGGAGCTTCTGACCGCCAGCGAGGCGCTGCGTAGTTCCGCGCAGGTCGCCCTGATCTTGTTGCAGCCGGACCGTGCCCTGGACCCGGTCGCCCTCACAGAATCACTTGCCGGATTGCCACTGGATTTCACACAGCTTCCTGAAGGCTTCAGCGCTGTGTCGTCTCCAGCAATTGAGTTCACTAGCGGCTGGGAGTCATCAACGGTTGGGACGATAACCTATCGACGAACCAGCCTGCCGGGGGAGGTCGTACGAGCTTTTCGTTTATCGGCACAACGATCTACTTGCAGGCATTACTCGCTCCAGAGGCGGGAGTCGTCGCCGTCTGGGTTGATCCGGACCCTGTTGATCCGGGCCCAGCGGGCGCACAGATCGATCTGGCCTCTGGCCAGGCCAGGGACGCGGCAGTCGTGCTGGCCGAAGGACTGGCGGCGGGTCAGCACACGATTTCGATTGTAACGACCGGTGGAGAAGTGACGATGTCTGGCCTGTTCGTCAGCGGCCAGCCGGAAACTGGATGGAACGCCGGGATTGCAGCGCTTGCCCTGATGGTCATCGCTTCGATCGCAACAGGAATTCTCGGCCTGGCACGGATACAGGAAATCCGCGAGCGCAACGCCCTGCCACCTTCCCAGTCTTCCCAGCCACGTCACCCGAGAGCCTATGGCACAAATGAATAATGAAGCTCGCTCGTGGACCGTTTCCGTCGCGGCGGTCGCCCTGCTTTCCCTCGGACTCTATGTAATTGAGCCTGTTCCGGTCGCGATCACCGGCGTTGCCTGGCTCGCCCTAACTCTCATAGGATGGTGGCGGCCGGTCGCGGTTCTGGTCGTGATTGCGGCAATGCTGCCCCTGTTTCATCATCCGCTACACATTGGCGATTCAACCCTGGCGCCGTCCGAATTGCTTCTCGCAGCGCTCCTGCCCGGATCTCTGGTCATACTAGTGCGGCGCGTTCGGGTGACACATGCCGAAAGCGGAAACGATTGGACGAAGTACCGCTCGGTCATTCGATCGTCCCGGGCAATGCTTGTTGCCGCGAGCATTCTGGCATTGATGTGTGTCGTTGGACTCGTGCTACTCGTTGGCGTATCGGATGGCGAAGCACGCGCCGCCGGGCTCCGAGAGTGGCGATGGACGCTGGTTGAACCGCTGTTGTTTGTTGGTCTGCTTGTGATGCATGCAGAGAAGAGCGCGTCGCGGAAGATCATCGTGGCGGGCTACGCCACCGGGGTGGTTGGCGTAGCGATATGGGGTCTTGCCGATGGTGTCGCCAGTGAAGGAGTGGCTGCCGGGGGCGTGTTGCGCGTTGATGGTCCGTTTCCACACCCTAACGCTTACGCACTGTACCTCCTTCGCGCAGTCGTCGGCGGAGCGGCTCTATTGCTGATCCTGCGTGTTCGCAATGTGTGGCTCTGGTCATTGCTGGGTCTGGTCCTGTTGGCGCTCGGGTTGTCATTCGCGAGGAGCGCGGTGCTTGGCGCTGCCTTCGGGTTGCTGCTCTTACTGCCCTGGATGTCTCGACGAGTCAGGACGGCCGCGGTAGCTGGAGGCATGATCGGGATTCTTGCACTTCTTTTGCTGGCCGGGGACCGGATGGTCGGCACGAGCGGTACCGATAGCCTGGAACTCCGAGGGGATATCTGGGCTTCCGGCGCCAGAATGATCCGGGACAGCCCTATCGCTGGCTACGGACCGGATCAGTTTCTTTATGTCTACACGCCCCGATACATTGCACCGGCAGCCTGGTCCGAGCGATTTACGTCCCATGCTCACAATCTCGTTGTGGATGCCTGGGTGCGCATCGGTATACTCGGCCTGTTTGCGGTCGCCGTGACCGCGCTCGTAATCGGACGGAAGACCTATCAGTACTCGCGCGGTTGGCAACGCGGTGATCCGCTGGCGATCGCAGCGACATTCGCGATTGCGGCGGCACTCGCTCAGGGTATGGTGGACAATGGCTACTTTGTTCACGACCTGGCGATGAGCGCCTGGCTTCTACTGTGGGTTGGATTCGCGTATTCGAGGAACTCCCAGCCTGAGAGGGGCCAAGCAGAATGAATGTCATCGTAACCGGAGGAGCTGGACTTGTCGGCTCGCACCTTTGCGATCGGTTGATCGCCGGGGGTCATCAGGTTGTCGCCGTGGACAATTTCATTACCGGGAGGCCCAAGAATATCGAGCACCTGCTCGATCATCCGGCTTTTCGACTCGTCGAGGCCGACATTGTCGATGACGAAATCGACTTCGGACCAGCAGATCGGATCTATCATCTTGCCAGTCCCGCGAGCCCGATTGGATATATGAACAACCCGATCGCCACCCATCTGGTGAACAGCGTGGGCACCAAGCGGATGCTTGATCTCGCGCTCGACCGCGGGGCTCGATTTCTCTTTTCCTCTACAAGTGAGATCTATGGCAATCCCCAGGTCCATCCCCAGCCGGAAGCCTACTTCGGGAATGTTAATCCGGTCGGACCGCGTTCCTGTTACGACGAGAGCAAACGTTTCGGCGAATCCATCACCATGGAATACGTGCGTCAATTCGGACTCGATGCGCGCATAGTCCGGCTTTTTTAACATCTACGGACCCCGCAACGACCCCAACGACGGCAGAGTCGTGCCAGCGTTCATTTCGTTCGCGCTTGAAGGGCGGCCATTGCCGGTGTTCGGCGACGGGCAGCAGACGCGCTCATTGTGCTACATCGACGACCTTATCGATGGATTGCAGCTTGCCATGGATGTTGACGGGCTTGGAGGCGAGATCATCAATCTGGGAAATCCGGACGAGCGCACGATCCTCGAACTCGCCACGGTGATCGCGGACATCTGTCGCTCTGATGCTGGGATTGACTATCTCCCGACGCGTCAGGATGATCCAGAGCGGCGCTGCCCGGATATCGCGAATGCCCGGCGTCTCTTGAATTGGACAGCCACAACTTCGTTGCGCGTCGGCTTGGAGCATACTGTTCAGTACTTCGTCGAGGTCGAGGGCATAGGTCAGAGATGATCCGGCGATTTGAGTGGGATCGCATCCCACTCGCGCTGATCGGCGCTGGCGCGATTCTGGCATTGCTGTTGGTCTTCTACCAACTCGCTGAACTCGGCCTGCTCTTTCTTTCGTTGCCACTGTTGTTCGGCGTCGTGGCTGGTCTTGTCATACTGCGCTATCCCTGGGCGGGCTTCGCGCTCTTGCTGATGAGCGTCCCGATCCAACGACTGGGCGCAGAGGGTGGCCCGTTGCCGGTTACGCTCACACAACTTGCGTTCCCTGCGGCACTAGTTGGTTTGGCCATAGGCGTGCTCGGGAATCGCAGCAAGCTGCGTGGACATGTGGCACTGATCCCGTTCGTGGCGTTGTTCGCGATCATGATCGCAAGTGCCCTGGTCGCCAAAGATGTACTGGCATCGCTTGCCGAACTGGCGCGCTGGGGGGTTGCCCTCGCCACCTTCTGGCTGGCCCTGCAGTTCATTGTTGATGAATCGGATCGTCGCCTGGTTGGCGTTGTGGGTTTGATCGTTGCCGGCGGTGTTTTCGAGGCGACCATTGGCGTCGTGCAGAGCGTGTTGGGATTCGGACCCTTCGAACTGCAGTCGGGCGTTTCGCGCGCATTTGGAACCTTCGGAAAGCCAAATTCCTATGCGGGATTCCTGGAAATGGCGCTCTTCCCGGCTGCGTGGCTGGGCGTCTGGTATGCCGGTTCAAGCTGGCAGCGACTACGAATGTATCGAGCTGACCGGCTCCAGGGCATGGACCAGAGCAGGGCGTCTCGCATGAACCTGCTTCGCGGCTTCCTGATGACAGTGTTCCTGCTCGGTTCCGCGGCGCTCATTCTTAGCGGAATTCTGGCGAGTCTGTCCCGTGGAGCATGGCTTGGCGTTGTCGCTGGCGCCCTCGCCACAGCATTGCTCTTTGGCCGGGTCGCGAGGATTCTTGTCTTCACACTCGTGGTCGCCGCCGCCACGGTCATCATTGGCGGGCAGACCTGGCTCCTTCCGAGCGATTTCCGCGAACGCATTTCGGACAGCGTCGAGCAAATCCGCCCGTTCGACGCTAGCAATGTGACAATTACCGACGATAACTTCGCGGCCGCCGAACGAGTGGCTCACTGGCAGGCGGGAATCGACATGTTCCAGGATCATCCCGCGCTCGGCATTGGCATCGGGAACTTCAACTCTCGCTACGAAGAATATTCAGTTCGAGAGACCTTCCGCAATAGCCAGGGGCACGCACACAATTACTACATCCATACCCTTGCCGAAACCGGCATGCTTGGATTCCTTGCCTATCTCACGCTGCTGGGAACTATCGTTTCGATCGCGATTGGGACGCTCATTTCGGGAGCCGGGCGGGGAACGATGGCACGGGCGGTTGTGTTGGGAGCGCTCGGTTCAATCATCGCGGTGTCGACGCACAACCTGGTCGAGAATCTCCACGTCCTGAATCTTGGTATCACGATCAGCCTACTCTGGGCGCTCGTCATCGCCGGTCATCGCAGGGTGCGATTCGAATCACTTGAGCTAGGCCAGCAAGCCAGATGAGCACCGAATCAACTGAGCAGCCGTCGGGAGAACGCCCGCCTGGAAGTCCCGGTGTCCAGGACCTGTCGCTAAAGGATCGATTGCTATCGATCCGGACGCTCGTTTCGTTCTTGTTCGCTCTTGCGCTGGTCTTCTTTGTCTTTCGAAATCTTGATCTCAATGTTGATGAAATTCTGAAGAACATCTCCAAAGGAAATCCTCTTTGGATCGGGCTTGGATTCCTGGTCTACTACGGCGCGTTCCCGCTGCGCGCCTGGCGGTGGCGGAGATTGCTGGAGAACGCCAACATTCGTGATGGCAATGCCGACCATGTCTACCGGATCAGCTCGCTCACCGAGATCTACATTCTCAGCTGGTTCGCGAATTGTCTAGTGCCGGCAAAGCTCGGCGACGCTTATCGCGGATATCTGCTCAGGCAGCGGGCAGGCGTGTCATTCGCGCGGACGTTTGGGACGGTGGTGGCGGAAAGATTCATAGACGTCGTGGCTCTAGTTGTACTCATGGTCGTTTCGGCGCTTCTAACGTTCGGCATCGATATACCATCGGACGTACAGCTGCCGCTCGCTGGAGGGGGTTTTCTCGTTCTTGCTGGCGCGATTGGCATCGTGGTCGCAGCGCGGTACCGGATGGCGATCTTGCGCCTTATTCCGGAACGCTTCAGCGAACCGTATGAGCGATTGCATGGAGGTGTTGTGTCCTCGTTCTCCTGGTCGGGATCAATGCCGGTTGCGCTCGTCACGAGTTTGATCTGGGTATCCGAAGGACTCCGACTCTTCTGCGTCGCGGAGGCGTTTGGAGTGGACCTAGGACCGCCCGAAGCCCTGTTCGTCGCTTTGCTGGCCAGCCTGCTGACGGTTATCCCGTTGACGCCGGCTGGTCTCGGCGTGGTTGAAAGCGGGACGATCATCGCGCTACGGTTGCTTGACGTGTCGGCCACGGACGCCGCGACGATTGCGATCGTTGATCGCGGGATCGCCTACTGGAGCGTGATCGTCGTCGGGTCGGTCCTGTGGGTTGTGGCGCGGCGACGGTAGGAGAGCCTGGTGCGTATAGCAATTGACGCAACCCCCGCCGCGGTTCAACAAGGCGGGGTTGGCCGATACACGCGGGAGTTGATACGCGCGCTGGTGACGGCGACGCTCGATCATCGCTTCATTCTTGCGACCGCAGCGCCACGGGAAACGGCCGATGATCTGCTCGAATCGTTCCCGCCAGGGGCATGGCGGGAGATCAGGCATCTGCCTGCAAGTGAGCGCGTGATGACCGCAGCCTGGCATCGGCTACGCATACCATTGGCGATCGATCACTGGACTGGTCGCTGCGATATCTTCCATGGTCCAGATTACGTTCTCCCTCCTACCCGGGCGGCGAAAGTCGTCACCGTGCATGACCTATCGTTCGTTCTTCATCCAGAATATGCTGACCCGCGTTTGGCCGCCTATTTGAATGACGCACTCCCCCGGGCAATCGCCCGGACAGACGTCGTGATCACGGTGTCGGCAGCCGTCGCGGCGGAGACCGCAGCATTGTTTCCTGATGCAAGAGACAAGATCGTCGCAATCCCCAATGGCGTCCGCTTGCCTGTCGCTCCTGTATCGAGTCGTTCTAGCGATCCACCGGTGATACTGATGGTCGGCACGATCGAGCCACGCAAAAACCATCTGGCAGCGCTCACTGTACTTGACATCATTCGGGACCGGCATCCGGACGTTCGACTCTACATTCTCGGGCGTAAGGGGTGGCTCGCTGACGAGATCGAAAGCAGGATCAACGACCGGGCAGCGCGGGGGTCTGTAACCTGGCTCCGAAACGCGGATGACAGAGCGCTCGAGCAAGCCTATGCCGGGGCAAGCGTGGTGCTTGCTCCATCCCACTACGAAGGTTTTGGTCTGCCTGTCCTGGAAGCGATGGCGCGTGGGGTTCCAGTGGTCGCAAGTGATATCCTCGCCCACCGGGAAGTCGCTGGCGACACGTCCCTGTTCGCATCCCCTGATCGGCCCGAAGCCCTCGGCGAACAGGTCCTGAGAGCGCTCGAAGATTCGGAATTGAGACGAGATCTTTCCGAGCGAGGAAGAGTGCGCTCGGGGAGTTTCAGCTGGGGCGAGACTGCGCGTAGGGTGCTCCGGGTCTATGAGCGTCTTGGAAGCGGGGCCGGAGTTGGCTGATGTCGTTGATCCGGAATCTGATGCGCGTGTGACGGCCCGGAAGGGACTTCTGAGCCGTCATCCGAGGCTGGGCGTCGTGCTGATCGGTCTTCTCTTTATCATTCCGATCTGCGCGATGGTGGCCACCGTGCTCATCCTGATCGCATTCCAGGTTTCCGGTGCTTGAAGAACGGATTCTCTCAACCGCTGGACTTCTCATATTTTCGCTCGTTGTTTTCTCGGGTGTCGCACTCATCTGGTTCGTTCTACGGTTTGCGAGTGAGGGACCTGAGGCCGGTGAAGGTGATCCGTTTCGGAGAATAGTTCGCAACAGTTCCCTTCCGATCGTCTCCCAGTTCTTCGTTCGGGCCATCGATCTCGCCATTGCCATCGCAATCCTGCGTCTGCTTGGCCCAACCGGAAACGGCGAGTACGCGCTCGCGGTCATAATATGGCTTTATGTAAAAACTATCTCCGATTTCGGGCTCGGACTCTACTCAACGAGAGAGATCTCACAGCATCGTCTGATGTCCGGCTCGATTACCGGCGGCACGACGGTCTTTCGATGGGCGGCTCTCGTGCTTACGATGGCGCCGGTCGGCGCATATCTCGCCTTTCAGGTGAGCGCGGGCGACATGACGACTGCGGCGCTCCTGACCGTCATTCTCTTGCTGGTTTCCATCGTGCCGGGCAGCTTCAGCGAGGCGCTGAATTCGGCGCTCAACGGCGTCGAGCGCATGGACGTGGCTGCAGGACTCAATGTCGGGGTGAATCTACTCCGCGCTCCACTGGCGGTCATCCTTGCTGCGACGAGCCTCGGAATAGTTGGGATTGCCATTGCGGCCCTCGTTGGCGCATCCGCGTCGGCCATCGCGTTCCTGATTGCGTACCAGCGCGTCAACCTATCCCCGGTTCGGCTGCGGCTTGGTCGCGCGCAAGCTCGTGAGTATGCCCGGGAAAGCTGGCCGTTGCTGGCGAACGCGCTGCTGATTAGCCTCTTCTTCCGGTTCGACATCTTCATCGTTGAAGCGATCCGCGGTTCGCGCGAGGTCGGACTCTACGACGCGGCATACAAACCGATCAACCTGATGACAATTATTCCGGCCTACGCGACCCTTGCCGTTTTTCCCCTGATGGCGAGGCGCGCGGCCGACCCCACCAGGCTAGCGAGAGCCCACCGCATGACTAGCTACCTTCTGGTCTGTCTTGCCTGGGGCATCGTCGCGATGACTGTTGCGCTGGCCGAACCCGCGATTCGTATCCTCGCCGGCAGCCAGTACCTGCCGGAGTCCGCAACCTTGCTGAGGATTCTCGTCTTCTTCGCCCCGATAGCTTTTCTCAATGGCGTCTTCCAGTATGTCCTGGTTGCGCAGGGTCTCCAGCGGCAAGTAATCCCTGCATTTGTCGCCGCAGTGGCGTTCAATATCACCGGAAATCTGATGTTTGTCCCGTTGTTCGGCGCCAGGGCCTCGGCAACGCTGACCGTTGTGACCGAGCTGGTTATCTTCCTTGCGTTCGTCTGGGTTTCTAGAGAGGCTGCGGTCAGAATTCATGATGGAGCGGATCTGCGCCGGATTCTTCGCCCATCGCTCGCTGGTCTGGCGGCATCCATCGTGGCGTTCTTGCTCCTTGAAACACCGTTGCTTGCCGGTCTGGCGGCCGCTCTGGTATTCGTCACGCTAAGCCTGGTGCTCCGGGTTGTCGGGGACGAGGAAATCGCCATCGCCCGCAGGGTATTCGCGAGGGAGTCTACGGCATGAAATGGCCGCATGCAGCGCTGCGGGCTGGCGCACTGGGGGCCGGGGGATTCTTGACACCCTGTTCGGGTTAGTGATAAGTTTCACCGGCCACTGGAGGCGTAGTGTAGCGGCCTAACACGCCACCCTGTCAAGGTGGAGATCGCGGGTTCGAATCCCGTCGCTTCCGCTTGATGAATCTTTCAAGCGTTCCTCATAGTCCACCTGGAAGAACGGCGCGAACACGGGTTGGCGAGTCACACTCAACACCCGGATTTCGCCCATCACGAGTTCTTGGAACAATGGGCGCGCCAACCGGTACCGCTGGGACTCGTGCGCCTTTCCGACACCGCCAGAGTATCCCGCACGAACACTGTTTTCCTGGAGATCACCGTCGATTGGCGCCGAATTCCACTAAGGCTCTGTGGCTTGCTCGTCAGGGCATTGCGCTCGCTGGCGTAGTCGTTTCGACCGATGTCGCCGTAGCCTTCCGACTCGCGGGTTCATCTGGCACGGTTCTCCATCTCACGCCAGCGACGCTCGGTATCGTCTCGCCCGGATTGGGAAGGCTCGTATACCGCCGAAATCTAACCCTGAATGTCGTCCTGGAAGGGGTACGCATCGGGAAGCTCGGCGATCTGTGCTTCGTGCTCGGAGGCGGAGGTCGAAAGGTGGTCCCAACCGTTTCCCTGCGCGACTACATTCCTGATCGATCGTGCGCATTCAGATTTCAGCCCGCACACCTTCTCTCAACATCCGCTTGCCCAACGTTTTGGCCTGCATTCTCACGAATACGACCCACAACTACGCCCCTGTCGCGATTCGCTCCAGAGCGTCAACCATCATGATGGACACAACCGGTTGGCTTATGGGCCAGCCATTACTGAGGCGTCGAACGCCGGGGGTAGATAGGGGCGCCAAAGCATCGACAGAGATCAGCGAAGAAGAAGGGCCAAGCCATGAATGATTCGACGCACGAGGCGACACGGCTTGAGGAAGCTCGGTCAGGAATCCCGTGGAAGAAGTGGGGACCATATCTCAGTGAGCGACAGTGGGGCACTGTCCGCGAAGACTATTCGGATAGCGGTGATGCCTGGCAGTACTTCACGCATGACCAGGCGCGGTCCCGCGCCTACCGCTGGGGCGAGGACGGGCTCCTTGGCATCTCAGATGACCGGCAGTTGCTCTGCTTCGCGCCAGCATTGTGGAACGGTAATGACCCCATCCTCAAGGAGCGCCTGTTTGGCCTGACAAACTCCGAGGGGAATCACGGAGAAGATGTCAAGGAATACTACTTCTACGTCGACTCGACTCCAACCCACTCATATATGAAGGCCGTCTACAAGTATCCTCAGCAAGCGTTCCCCTACGAGGACCTGATCACAACCAATCGCCAGCGAACCCGAACCGACTTCGAGTATGAGCTCATCGATACAGGGATCTTCGACGATGATCGCTATTTCGACATCGTCGTCGAATACGCCAAAGGTGCGCCAGAGGATCTCCTTGTGAGAATCACCGCGCACAATCGTGGTTCGGAGGCAGCGACGCTCCATCTACTGCCGACGCTCTGGTTTCGGAACATCTGGTTGAACGCGGCAGACGCAAAACGCCCGCAGCTAAAGTGCATCTCCGCGCCCGGCGATCTGCCAGTGGTGCAAGCTTCCCATCCTGAGTTGGGTGAGCGGTTCTTATACTGCGACCAGACTGTAGAGCTCCTGTTTACTGAGAATGAGACTAACTCCGATCGGTTGTGGAACCAGCCGAATTCCGGCCCGTACGTCAAAGACGGTATCAACAACGCTGTCGTTTACGGCCAGGCTGATGCGGTCAATCCGGACGGCGTGGGTACGAAGGTCGCCCATCACTGCCTGTTCGAAATAGAGGGTGGTAGGTCAGCCACCGTGTGCCTGCGCATGACGGACCTCTCGCCCGCGCTGCTCAGACGAAGTGGAAACTCTAGCCCGCTCTTCGGTCAGTCATTCGCGGATCTGATGGAACAGCGAATCAGCGAAGCCGACGCCTTTTACGCTTCGATCACACCTTCCAAATCGAGTGAGGACGCAGCGCTCATCATGAGGCAAGCGCTGGCCGGGATGCTCTGGTCAAAGCAGTACTATCACTACGATGTGAGCCGCTGGCTGAGCGAGCACCAGGCGCACCCATTGATCCCGGGCAACGATGCGGAGGTCAGGAACCGCAGCTGGTTCCATATGTACAATGCCGACATCATCTCGATGCCTGATAAGTGGGAATATCCGTGGTATGCAGCCTGGGATCTCGCATTCCACACCCTCTCTCTCGCGATGGTCGACATCGACTTCGCAAAACAACAGCTCGACATGATGCTGCGAGATCTGTATCTGCATCCCAGCGGTCAGCTTCCCGCCTACGAGTGGAATTTCAGCGACGTCAACCCGCCGGTGCACGCCTGGGCGATTCTTTTTGTCTACAGCATCGAAGAACAGCTCCGTGGAAAAGGCGATATCGATTTCCTCAAGCACGCGTTCAGCAGACTCACAATGAACTTCACCTGGTGGGTGAATCGGAAAGATCTCAGCGGCCGCAACGTCTTCGAGGGCGGGTTTCTGGGATTGGACAACATCGGAGTCTTCGATCGCAGTGCGCCGCTGCCAACGGGCGGTCACCTTGACCAGGCTGACGGCACGGCCTGGATGGCACTTTTCTGCCAAAATCTACTATCTATTGCCATCGAGATCTCCAAGCACGATCCAACCTATGCCGAGCTCGTGCCGAAGTTCGCCGAGCACTTTCTCTGGATTGGCTCAGCGATGGACCGCATGGGCGACAGCCAGGACGGGCTCTGGGATGAGCAGGACGGTTTCTACTACGATCTGCTTCGATTACCAGATGGCAGCTCGACTCGCTTGAAGGTGCGTTCGCTCGTCGGGCTACTGCCAATCTGTGCGGTCACTGTCTTAGATAGGACGATGACCCAGCAGTTTCCAGAAGTAGTAGAGCAGCTCCAGTTGTTCGCGGAGCGCCATCCGGAGTTGGCGCTCAACGTCGAGCCGCTAACCCGCGTGGGAGTGAATAACCGCCGCTTGGTGTCCCTCGTGCCCGAGCACAAATTGCGCCGGGTGCTGACCCGGATGCTGGACGAAGAAGAGTTCTTCGGCCCCCACGGTATCAGATCGATTTCCAAATACCACCAGGATCATCCGTATGCGTTCGATGTCAATGGCACTGAGTACAAGGTGTCTTATCTGCCAGCAGAGTCTGATACGGCAATGTTCGGCGGCAACTCCAACTGGCGCGGACCCGTGTGGTTCCCGATGAACACGTTGATCATCCGCGCGCTCCTACAGCTCTACACCTTCTACGGGGACGAGTTCACTCTCGAATGCCCGACCGGGTCCGGCCAGGAGATGAACTTGTTTGAGGTGAGCCAGGAGCTTTCTCGCCGACTGACAAGCATCTTTCTGCGTGACGCCACAGGCAGAAGGCCGGTATTCGGCGGTACAGAGAAGTTCCAGGTCGATCCGCACTGGCACGATCTAATCCCCTTCTACGAGTACTTCCATGGCGATAACGGTGCCGGGCTTGGCGCAAGCCATCAGACCGGCTGGACCGGGATCGTTGCCAAGCTCATTCAACTCTTCGACTCGTTGGCCGCTAGGGATGTTCTCACGACCGGCCGCTCCAGTCTCGGTGCGTTCCGGGAGCAGCAGCGTAAGGAGGTTGGACGATGAAAGCGTACCCGCTGATCTATGAGCTCAACACCTGGGTCTGGTTGAACGACCTCGGCCAGCGATATGGCGCGGACATGACACTCGCCACCGTGCCGGAAGCGGAATGGAAGGCTATCGCTGATCTCGGTTTTGATACCGTCTGGCTCATGGGCGTCTGGGAGCGCAGCCCGGCCGGCGTGCAGATCGCGCGCGAGCATCCCCCGTTCCAGGAGGAGTTCCCAAACGTCCTGCCCGGCTACAAACCGGATGAGGACTTGGTTGGCTCGCCCTACTGCATCCGCAGCTACCGGGTCGACGACCGCATCGGCGGTCCCGCTGGGCTGGCAGCCGCGCGCAGGAAGCTTGACACACTCGGACTGCGCTTGCTGCTCGACTTCGTCCCGAACCACGTCGCTCCCGATCACACGTGGACGTCAGAGCACCCGGAATACTTCATTCGCGGGAGTGAAGCAGACCTCGCAGCGGATCCCGCAGCCTACTTCAAGATCGGCGACCATATTCTGGCCCGCGGGAAGGATCCGTTTTTCGCGCCCTGGCCCGACGTCGCACAACTCAACGCCTTCGATCCCGGCCTGCGTGAGGCGGTCATCGCCACGCTGAACGACATCGCTACTCAGTGCGACGGTGTGCGCTGCGACATGGCGATGCTGCTGACTACGCCGGTCGTCATCCGAACCTGGGGTGAGCGGGCGGGATCTCAGCCCGAGATCGAGTACTGGCGCGAAGCAATCCCGGCAGTGAAAGCGCGACATTCCAATTTCCTCTTCATCGCCGAAGCCTACTGGGATCTGGAGTGGGAGCTTCAGCAGCAAGGCTTCGACTACTGTTATGACAAGCGGCTGTACGATCGGCTCGTCCACGACGATGCACGCGCCATACGAGGCCATCTCCAGGCTGATCCGGCATACCAGCAGAAATTGCTTCTCTTTATTGAGAACCACGACGAGCCGCGCGCCGCCGCTACCTTCTCACCGGAGAAGGAGCGGGCCGCTGCGGTGACATTCTCGACGCTACCTGGAGCCCGGCTCTTCTACGACGGGCAATTCGATGGCCGTAAAGTGCGCCTACCGGTGCTGCTCGGCAGGCAGCCCGACGAAGAGCCGGATCGCGAGTTGCGTGACTTCCACCTGCGCCTGCTCCGGGCGATCAGCGCGTCACAGATCGGGAAAGGAGAGTGGGCACTTTGTGATACAAGCGGCTGGCCGGACAATCAGAGCCATGAGAATCTGGTGGCCTGGTGCTGGCGCAACGCCGATCAGCGATCGCTCGTCGTCGTCAATCTCTCCGACGGTGCTGCCCAGGGAACTGTCTGGCTGTTCTGGGGGGATCTCGATGGCGCCAGTTGGAAGCTCGAAGATGGCCTCTCCGGCGCGACCTTCGAGCGAGACGGAAGCGATCTAGCCACCAACGGCGTGTACGTCGGTCTGGACCGCTGGGGAACGCACGTGTTCCAGTTGCAGCAAGCTCAGGTCGAAAGCCGGGAGGAAAGAGGCGAACTTGCGGACGTCGCGATAGATTCGCTGGGTGAGAGACAAGACGCAGAAAGGAAGGAGTGATGATATGGATCATTCTAGCCGCGTTGGGCATTCCAATCCGGCTGGTTGTCGGGGGGCTGGGAGCCGCCGCGGATGCTTCACTCCCTGTAAAGGCGCTGGGAGAGCATCCCGCATCAATCAGGTTGCGTCTCGATGACGGTTCGGTAGTGGCGGTAGCGGCGCCAGAAGAAGCCGCTGCATTGCTGGCCGGACCATTCGGCGCCAACACCGTACAGGCCAAGGAGGAATCAGTCCTTCAGGAGGCTGTCTCCTGAAAGATGACTGTTATCAAGATTTCAGAAGGGAGGCTCTTCAAGAAGCCTTTTGCAGCACTCACGGAATGATCTCTGGTCCGACGCACAGCGCTTGGACCAGCAATTGCAGGGAGAACACTATGGCTACTATGACCATCAAGGGCAAGACGATGCGGTCCATAGACGTGGACTGGAATGAGTTCTACTACACCAATTGCCCATTGGTGTCCGCCAGCAACGTCGACCAGGAATTGGGCTGGGTGCGGGAGGAATTCAAGAAGATCGGCGTGACGTACAGGTTTCTCCGCTCCACCAGAGAGAACGACTGGTACCCACACTACGTTCACAACCTTGACAACCTGATGCGCTACGGTGGCTGTTTCCCGGCCATCCACGTCCAGGCCGATATCCGGCGCACCCGGCTCATCGGCACGACCCATGTCTACGAAGGCGGTTGCATGCTGGTGCGTGCACGTGATCCTATCTACCGCATGAAGGATCTGAGGGGCAAGAAGATTGGCCTGTCGAAGAGCCTGAACGTCATCAAGAACGACTGGTGGCGTATCCAGGAGGAGCAGGGCATCGAACTGATGCTGATGCTGAACGACATGACGCGCGACGACGTGGAGATTGTGGAATTCCCCTATCCAGATGACTGGTACGACAATCCAGCAATGCTGGCCCCGCTCGAAAACCCGTCGGAGCTCTGGCTGAAGCGCGACCATAAGCACGACCTGGCGTTTCGCCCGCTGGAGTCCTCGTTGCTTGACGGCACGGTCGATGCGATCTACACCCAGACGGGTC
The DNA here is from genome assembly GCA_963709995.1 of uncultured Chloroflexia bacterium. Taxonomy (GTDB): domain Bacteria; phylum Chloroflexota; class Chloroflexia; order Thermomicrobiales; family CFX8; genus JAUIIK01. The sequence goes on from CAVPYN010000019.1 coordinate 62,587, forward strand.
CATTCCAGCATATTCAGGAGCAGACGGGCAACATCAAGGCCATTGAGAATCTGGCCAACTACCCGGACTGGACCCTGCAAGGGGCCAATGTTCCAGCAACGCTCACCGTCACGGACATCGCCTGTGAACAACATCCAGAACTGGTGGTCACGCTTCTGAAGGGCCTGATCAAAGTAGGGCGTTGGGCCAATGAGCACAAGCATGCTGCTGCGGCCATCCTGAACAAGCAGACGTTCTACGTGGATGTCGAAGACACATACCGGGGGATCCTGAACGTCGACATGGTGCCCAGTCTGTCGCCCTACAACCTTGAAGCCCTGCGGATCAACAAGGACTTCATGCTGAGCCACGGCTACATCGAGAACGATTTCGATGTGCGCGAGTGGGCAGCGCCGGAATTCCTGGAGAAGGCGGCGACGGAACTGCTCGAGGAAGAGTGGACGAAGCGAAGCCGGGCCAGACTTCCCGAGCCGATTGGGTTGGACGAAGCGATGCAAATGCGGCTTGGGTAATAAACGCCCGCCGAAGGGACCATCGATTCCGTTGCGTGCCTGAGTACGGGCAGTGGACGGACTGAAGTGAGCAAGATTCGGGCGACAGGAGAGGTCTAAAGCGCACCCGCTGACGAGTCATCGCAACGTGAGGCGTAGGCACGAGATAACTAGCGGAACTGAGTTGGAGACTGGGGGCTGGTTCAGTCCCTGGTCTCCAACCTCGCGTAAGGTCGTCGATCGGCAGCCTTCCGCACGTGATAAGGAGATGAACACATGCCCGAAGTAACAACGCTTCATGCAAGCCATGAGATTCCTGAAGCCAAGCTGACAAGCCTGGGACAGTATGTGACCGCCCTGGAAGCCTACGAAATGTGGCAGGCCAATCCGGAGCGAGTCAAGGTTCTCGATGTGCGCATGGTTGAGGAATACGTTTTTGTCGGCCACGCCGCGATGGCGGTGAACGTTCCGGTAGCCTTTCCCAAGTATGGCTGGCAAGCTGACAAGCGAAAGTACGGGTTCGAGGTGAACCCGGACTTCGTCGATCACGTCAAGGAGGTGTTCAACCCTGACGACACAATCGTGGCAATGTGCCGGTCAGGCGGGCGCAGCGCCTTCGCTGTCAACATGCTCGCCAAAGCGGGTTTTGTGAACGTTTACAACATCATCGATGGATTTGAAGGCGACACCGTCGACGATCCGGAAAGCGTCTACCACGGGAAGCGGCGGAAAAACGGCTGGAAGAACTCCGCGCCCTGGACTTACGAGCTCGATCCAGCGAAGGTATGGATTCCCACCGGCGAAGAACTGGAGAAGCTCCGTAGTACCCTCGACATTTGACCTGGAGCCGATCTTCGATAGGGATCGATAGAGACTCGTCGTGGGTTATCTGATTGCCGGGCGGTGGATGGCGCGTTCGGGGGCACTTGCCGTCGCAACTGGAGCATAGGCGTTGGACAATGATGGCCCGACCGGTCTGGCTCAGTCGAGCCTCGCCGCAGCTCCCGTCGCGCTAGCCGGAACCATCGGCAACCTGACGGCGCGCGCGAGCGCAGACGTTCGACCACTCGGCGTTCATCTGGATGCCGCTCGTCGCGTTTCTGATTGTTGTCGGATTCAATATCTGAGGACTCTGGCCGGGGGTACGCAAACGGCGAGCTGAACTCGAACTCACCGAGGTCGCAGGTGAGCCCACACCGGTCCAGTCTTCGTGATGGTTGTTCTGACCGTGCGGGGCTAATCACATCACGTCTCTCTTGAACCGCGCACATTGGTGACATCGCCAGCACGCGCCCTGCCGCGGATCCGGACGTATCTTCACGAAGCGCATGCGCTCGCCGGCGCCGTCACGGTGCCCGAAGACCCAACTACCGACCTCGTTTAGGGTCCAATTGTTCCCCACTACGGAGCGAGCCAAGGTCGTCAGCTCCAGGGCGACAGTCTCGGCAAGTTCGTGCGTCACGTAGACGATCGTGGCAGGCCACGCTGGATCGAAGTTGAGCCTGGTCACTGCCGCACAAGAGGGACAAAGTTGGTGCCTCTCCTCGTGATTGATCACCATTCGCGTGACGAAATCGTGCTCAGCATTGATGAAGGAACTTGGAGCACGTTTATGGACGGACCGGTCGACGAGAATCTGGAGTAGTCCGATTACCGCAGCGCACCACGCTGCCTGCTTGTTTCCTGTAGCACCCGTATGGAGTGAGGGCGAAGTTCGCCGAAGTCCGGGAGGACCAGCTAGCCTGCGCTAGCCGGCCGACGCGCTGTCCACGAACCAGCGAAGCTCGCCGTCAGACGGACGCACCAGGGCTGCCGGCACTACCTCAACGTCGCCCAGCGGAATACCTTCGCGCACAGCCCGCAATGCGGGCGCCTTTTCTGCTCCAGCGACGAGAAACACAATCGCCCGCGCCGCATTGATCAACGGAAAGGTGAATGTGACCCGGTCGATCGGTGGCGGAAGAACGCCGGGCGGCGAAGCGACGATGAGCCTCTCGGTTTCTTCCAGGGTAGGCATGCCCGGAAAGAGCGACGCTGTGTGCCCATCGGACCCAAGACCAAGGAGGACGAGATCGAAGCGCGGCCAGTCGGTCCCACTAGAGCCGAAGAAGCTGCGGATATCCTGCTCGTAGCGGGACGCGACTACCTCCGGCGTGCCTAACTCGGTCGGCACCCGATGCAGCTGCGATGCAGATACGGGGACTCGCGAGAGCAGGAACTGTTCCGCCATCGCGAAGTTGTTGTCCGGATCTGAATGTGGCGTGACGCGCTCATCACCAACGAAAAATTGACAGCGATCCCATTCGATCTGGTCTCGCCACGGTGGGCTTGCGAGCGATTTGTAGAGCTCGGGTGGCTCGGGACCTCCCGTTAGCACGAGCGTGAATTGGCCACGTGCCTCGATCGCCTTCTTTGCGAAATCCGTTACGAAGCCCGCAGCCGCGTTGCAAAGAGTCTTCAAGTCCGGAAAGACCGTGAGTTCCTGTTCGCTGATCATTCTCGATTACTCTCTTTGTTCGCTGTTTCAGCGTTGTTGTACGTCAGTCTGCAAGGTGCGACCGCGCGAACATACCTCCACTGATGTTTTTCGCATCGAAGCCCTTCTGCAGCAGGATGCGAGTTGCGGAATGGGCACGCTGACCGGAGCGACAAAAGACGTGAATCTCGCGGTCTTGGGGAAGCTCATCCAGGCGCACTCGCAACTCATCAAGTGGAATATTCACCGCGCCGGGTACGGACTCAACAAGAAGCTCCTCCGGGTGACGAACGTCGAGGAGGAATGAGGAATCTGCGGAACTCCAGTGGGTAACGGGCATATCGCCGCGGAGGACGTTTGCGGCGACCATCCCGGCAAAGTCGATGGGATCCTTTGCGCTGCCAAAGGGCGGTGCGTAGCACAGTTCCGCTTCCTCCAGGTCGTAGACGGTTGCACCAAGCTGAACCGCCAGCGCCATAACATCGATGCGTTTGTCCACGCCTCCCTCACCGGCTGCCTGCGCGCCAAGAATGCGCCCATCGGACTTCTGGAAGAGAACCTTCAGCGCGACATATTTGGCTCCGGGGTAGTATCCCGCATGGTGGTTCGGATAGATGTAGATCTTCTCATAATCTTCGGTACCAAGCTGGTTGAGTTGCTTCTCGCTCGCGCCGGTTCCGGCGACGGTCCCGCCAAACACCTTACAAACCCAGGTGCCCTGTGTCCCGCGGAAGCTCGCGTCGCGGCCGGCGATCACGTCCGCGGCGATCCGGGCCTGGCGGTTTGCCGGCCCAGCGAGTGCGATCAGTGACCACTCTCCGGTGACATAGTCTTTCACCTCAACTGCGTCGCCCACCGCAAAAATGTCCGGGTTGCTGGTGCGCATGTGGTCGTCGACGCGGATGCCGCCCAACTCGCCGGTCTCGACGCCGGCCAGCTTCGCCAAGGCGGTTTCCGGACGCACACCGATCGCTAGAATCACGATGTCTGCCGAGTACGTTTCACCCGCTTGAGTGTGGACTTCGAGTGATCCGTCCTGGGCCTGCTCGAATGAGGCCACGCCGTCATTCAGCGCGAGATGGACACCATTTCTTACCATGTAGCGTTCGACCAGACGTGACATGTCCGGATCGAGTGGTGGGAAGAGCTGATCTCCTCTCTCGATGAGCGTCACTTCCACCCCACGGTGGACGAGATTCTCGGCCATCTCAACGCCGATGAACCCGCCGCCGACCACAACCGCACGCTGGGGCCTCAGGACTGTCTGGTAGCCTGAATATGAGTAGAGTCCGGGCAGATCCCGCCGTGCAAGCCAACTACTGATCTCTTCCGCGTCCGGCACCGTTCGGAGCCCGAAAATCCCCGGTAGATCGATACCAGGCAGCGGTGGACGGATGGGCTCTGCCCCCGGCGAGAGGACGAGCTTGTCATAGGACTCGGTGGTGACGTCGCCAGTCTTTACATCGCGAAGCTCGACAGTCTTCTCCTCGGCAGAGACCCCGATAACCTCGCAGAAGTTGCGGACTTCGATGTTGAACATCTCCCGAAACAACTTTGCATCCGCGAGCAAGAGACTCGACTCGTTCTCGATCACATTTCCCACGTAGTAGGGTAATCCGCAGTTCGCGAACGAAATGTATGGACCCCGATCGACCATGAGTATTTCCGCGTCTTCGTCCATCCGGCGCAGGCGAGCCGCGCACGACGCGCCGCCGGCCACACCACCAACAATGATGACTTTCATTTAATGATCCTGCCTGTATTGGTATCGCTTCGGTTCCGTCCCCGAATGCCATACCACCAATTGACGATCACCAGCGTCTCCGATGCATCGCCCCAAGGGTGTATATGCTGGTCGTAGTCAACATGAAACCAGCGGTCGGGCGCATCTTGAACCAGATCTTCCATGGATCTAGTCCGTGGACCGTCCGGTAGACTAGCGTCGCATAGTTCCATTGCCTCACAGGACAAATCGGCACCTTTGGGGTCGTCGACCAAGTTCCTAGCGGCGTCTGAGTGTGCTTAGATCCACGGTTCGTGCCAGTCACCGCTGCCGCCAGGCAATCTGTCGACTCCTTCCGGCCCCCAGGAACCTTTCGCGTACCGATGCACAGGGGGCGGGGAATCGACGAGTGGTTGCAGAATCCGCCAGGTTTCCTCCACGCAGTCCTGCCTCGTAAATCGCACGCTCTGACCGGTTATCGCAGCATGGATAAGAACCTCATAGGGGGTCGTCTCTTTAGCTGGATCTCGCGGTAGTGCCATATCGAAGTTGATCGATTCGGCTCGCGGGCGATCCATACTCCGCACACTGAGGACAAGCCTGATGCCCGCTACCGGGTCCAGGCGCACGATGATCTGATCCGGTGCGAGATTCTCTTCCGTGAGCTGAACGAAGCCCAATCGGGGTGGTTGCCGGAAGACCAGACGCACCTCCGTCTGAGTCACTGGGAGGTGCTTGCCCGTTCGAATGTAGAACGGCACGCCCGACCAACGCCAGCTGTCGATGCCCAGGCGAAGAGCTGCGTACGTCTCGGTTGTGGAATTCGGGGCCACACCCTCGATACCGGTATATCCATCGTACTGTCCGCGAAAGTACTGAGCCGGGTCGGCTGTCTCGATCGCTCTGAAAACAGCGAGCAGAGAATCCTTGATCGTCACTGGATCCCCGCCAGATGGTGGCTCCATCGCGGTCGCAGCGACCACTTGCATCAGATGGTTCACGACCACATCGCGAAGGGCTCCGACGGGATCGTAGAAATGCCCACGGCCCTCCACTCCAAAGTCCTCAGCCATCGTGATCTGCACGGATTCGACATAGTTTCGGTTCCAGACTGGTTCCAGAATGGCGTTGGCGAACCGGAAGAAGAGGATGTCCTCCAGCCCGAGTTTCCCAAGAAAATGGTCGATACGATAGATCTGCGATTCATCGATGTACTGGTGAAGCTCATCCGCCAACGATCGGGCAGAAACCAGGTCGTTCCCGAACGGCTTCTCCACGACGACTCGGGCATGATCTATCAGATTTGCCTGGCTCAGTCCCTTGACGACTGTCGCAAAGAGAAACGGCGGAACCGCCAGATAGAAGACGGGCCTTGTCGCCCCCTTCAGTGCTTCCCCTACACGCCGGTAGGTATCGGGGTCGCCGAAATCACCCTGCACATATGACAGGCGTGCCGCCAAACGCTCGAAGACGGCGCTATCGACGCGTTCACCTGTAGCTTCGATACACTCGCGCGCGTGGTCCCTGAGATGCTCGATCGTCCAGTCATCAATTGCGACGCCAATTATCGGGCAGCTGAGCAGACCTCTCGATTCGAGTCTGTACAGCGAGCGGAATGTCATTACCCTCGCGAGATCGCCAGTGATGCCGAAGGAGACGAATGCGTCAGATTGTACTTCGGGTCCGCTGGTTGGTACTGTCGCCATGCTGTCACTCCTTGACCATCAGTGGCAGGCAATCGCTGCCGCCAGTCGCAGTTCGAGACGAGACACCTCGTTGTTCGGATCAATGTTCGGGGAAATGGCGCGAGTTTGCATCATCCCGAAGGCGTAGTCACGGTCGCACTTCCAGTCTACTGCAGCACGGTGGGTCGAGCATCGTGCGAAGAAGTTTGAGTATGTAGTCGAAGCGCCTGCACGTAGCGCCATGCGCTACCGAACAACAACCAGCCCTTCAGTTTGCCGCCGCGAGCGTGCATGCAGCCCTAGCGCGATGTAGTCCCTATGGTTCGCATGAAGCTGTTGGTCGCGACGACACACGTCACGGCTGTGCGCATAGGGAGGACGGTAAATAGCTCAAGTCGAGCATGTGTATGCCCACAAGCTGTTCACTTTCTGAGTGGAAAGCCATGTGAAAGTTCCGGATGAGCTGATACGACCGTCAATTGCGTCCTGCTGGTTGATGACCGGCTGAGTATTTTTGGGCGATAGTTCGTAAAGTAGGCACCTCCCGAGAGGTCGGGATGTGGCATGAGGTGGTCATCGAGTCCGACACACTCGGATCATCCTGCGCCCGAGGGCACCTGCTGTGTTCCACTGTAGCTGATTCAGTCGAGTCAGATTGAATAGGAGAAAGTCCCATGCGGATCTGGAAGCTGTTCTTCGTCGTGCTCCTCGTTTCATCGCTCGCGCTAGCCGCCTGTGGCGGCGATGACGATGATGACGATGATCTGTCACCTGAAGAGGCTCAGGCCGCCCTCTGTACGAGTCTGGAGGCGTTCGAGGGCGAACTGGAGGCTCTTCGAGAGCCGTCCAGCGATGCCACAATCAGCGATTTGCAGAATGCGGGCGAGCCTCTCAATGAAGCATTTGAGAACGTAAAGGACGCAGCTGCGGAAGTCGAAGATGCGGAGATCGACAATCTTGAGGACGCGTACAACGAACTGGATGACGCGCTCAATGAGATCGATGGAGATACTCCGGTATCGGACGCGGTAGCTTCGATACAGACTGCAGTTTCCGGTGTGGTCGCAGCGTGGCAGGAGATCTTTGATCTCAGGGAGTGCGCGTCCTAGGCGACCGCGCCGATCGATCGCCTTGCTACCCGGGATTCAGAATCTGGTGCAACAGCGTGGCGGAGTCCGCGCTGTTGCATCCCGGGACTATCAGAGTCGCCATCCCCCCCGCCTCTGGCACCTTTCCCCGGAATACGACCGCCAACTGCGCCCGGAGGTGGATCGCATTCCGCCTTCTCATCCAATATCTTCACACTGGACATCGCGTGGACTGCGCATGAAACGAAAGACCGCTATTCTCGGTTAACCGGACCGGTATCCATCCACCGAACTGGTCGGTGGCGGCAATTGCTTTGTGGGTTCCTTCGACGAGACCGCATAGAGCACCAGCGCGAAGCTCCAGGAAATGTCATCCAGTTCGCACGTTGGGTGACTCGCAGAGCGCTTCAGATTTGTTTCTTCGTCGTAGGGACTGTGCCGCCGCTCGTGCTTTTCGCGCTGTTGGCGCTCTCGACGGACTGGAACCCGGTCTTTCCCTGAGTGCAGGCATGGACTCACAGATGCCTCTTGCTTTATGGTTACGATGACTTTCAGGCAATGCGAAACGGCGTTTGCGTGACCTGGGTGAGCTTGCTTGCCATGAGGGCATTCGGCGCGTTGGTCGGGGAGCTGCTCTTTCGCGACAGGAACCAGATTCCCAGTTGTGACTATCGCAGCGGGGCTAATTTTCCGCAACTGAGGATTGCCGGCCGTTGTGCGCTGATGAAACCGTCACCCCCGTGGCCGTGGACGTTCTCGGTACCAGGCCGCCAGCATGGCCGTCAGTCGCCAGCTAGTCAGCGAAGGGAATGACTGGAAGCCTGCCCGAAGGCACGGCGTTCCACACTAGGACGTCCGTTAGTATGGGAACCATATCTAGCGTCGAAGTTGGATTGAGGCATTCGCATCGTCACATGCAGAGGAGATGAAGATGGTGACAACGGGTATCAAGGCGAGGCAGAAAAGTGGTATGTCGCTCCGGAATGTCGTGCCGCGTACCAGCCATGCAGTCTGGGCACCGGCGCCAGATCGGCGTAGCCCGGTCGACCTCCTGACTGAACAGGACAGCTCGCGGTTGCCCTGGTTGGTTCCCTACCGTCATCAGCGGATGATGGAATCTCCGTTCGCATTCTTTCGAGGCTCCGCGCGCATTATGGCAACCGATCTGGCCGGAACTCCGAATAGTGGGCTCATGGCGCAAATCTGTGGCGATGCGCACCTGGCCAACTTCGGACTGTTTGCATCGCCCGAGCGCGATCTCGTGTTTGATGTCAACGACTTCGACGAAACGCTCATGGGGCCGTGGGAGTGGGATCTCAAGCGTCTTGCCGCGAGTTTCATCATCGCCTCACGTCACAATGGGTTCACCGACGACGATGCAAAATTGGCGGCAAGAAGCGCCGTCCAGTATTACCGCAACGCGATGAGACAGCTCGCCAGCCGTCCGGCGATCGAGATTTGGTACTGGCACCTGCGCGCCGACGACATCGCGCCATTCCTGTCCCAGGAACTCAACCTCAAGAAGGCAACGTCAAAGAAGATACAGAAACGCCAGCAGAAGATGTTTGCGAAGGCTCGCTCACGCGACAGCCATCATGCGGTGGAGAAGCTAGCAACGCAAGAGAATGGCGATTACCGCTTTGTCTCTGATCCGCCCTTCATTGTCCCGCTATCGGAGTTGCGACCTGACGTTCATCCAGACCAGATCCGGGCGGTGGTGGAAGCCGCCTTCGAAGGTTACCGGCAATCCCTTCCGGATTCCCGCCGGGCTCTACTGGATCACTACGAAATGTCGCATGTGGCGCTGAAGGTTGTTGGAGTTGGGAGTGTCGGCACCAGATGCTTTGTGCTACTGCTTCAAGGTCGTGACGTCGGCGATCCGCTGATCCTCCAACTGAAGGAGGCAGGGTCGTCCGTCCTGGCTGAGCATTTGGAGTCAAGTCCCTATGAACATCAGGGGCAGCGAGTGGTCGAAGGGCAGCGCCTCATGCAGTCGGCCAGCGACATTTTCCTCGGGTGGACGACTGTTGAAAACGATGCCGGGCTAGTCATGGAATATTACGTTCGACAGCTGAAGGATATGAAGCTCTCCTTGCCCATGGAGACCTACGCGCCGCCCCAGATGGATGCCTATGCCCGGCTGTGCGGTCTGACCCTAGCCCACGCCCACGCCCGCACAGCGGATACTGCGGCGATCGCCGGGTACATCGGGAAAGGTGATGCGCTGGTCGATGCGCTGGTCGAATTTGCAAGCGCCTACGCCGACCAGAATGAACTCGACTTCCGGAAATTCGTGGCGGCATCTGAGGTAGGGAAACTTACGGCAAACGATGCGTCGGCGATCGCCGTCTGACGACAGGCCCCACCTGCTCGGGAACCCACAATCGTTCAGCGAAGTTAGCGTTTCGTTCACGCGCTCACCAGATGGCCGCTTTCACAAGCGCCGTTCTGGTGAGCGCGTTCTCCTATGGCCGGCAGAGTTCTGTGCGGATGTCCAGAGGAGCTGAGCCGATCGGTGGGCGGCTTCGCCAGATCGCGTTCCCGATAACGCAATCGATAGCAGTCAACGGATACGCTCAGGCACCCGTCCATTACGCCTTGCCACTTGAATCTTGCCGCTGCGTTCTATCAAGATGGGCAAGTTCGCTTTGCAGGCATCCGCACAAGCAAGTTTGAGAGTTCTCGGGGTAGCACTATCGCATTGTTCGCCTGAGATCTCTCCATGAAGCCTACCCCGAGCGCAGCCGAACGGGTCGAGATAGCAGGCGAGTGGCCGTTCATTTTGATATCCGGTCTAGCTCTCGACGGCAGCTTTGATCAGCGCGCTGATGTCGTCCTTCAGGATTCTACGGAAGAAGCTGTCGAAGCCACCGAATGCGCTGGCAACGACGTCAGCCACCGATGATCTGTATACCACCAGCACTGTGATCGAACCTGAAGGTAGCGTGCTACCGAGGCTGCGCAACACAGGATCGGCAATACCGCGCTGGGCTACGAAATCCAGCGCGTCCTTCCAGTCGACATCGGGCGGACCCGCATCAACTGACTTAGAAGGAAACATCATGCCGCAGATACACATGATGACCGATGGACTGCCGGACCGCGTCATTCCAGGAATCTCACGAACGTGAATCTTAGCTCTCGCGTCGCTGCTAGCCAGCGCGGCATCGATGATGCTGCCCCGGCGGGGCAGGAACACGGCTTGAAGTGCGTGCAACGACTTCTGTTGCTCCAGCATATTGGTGAAGGTAGCGACGAGGAGTTCGAATGTGATGTGTTGCGGTTCTGCAAGGACAGGCTGGCGGAGGAGGATCCTTCGCTTTTTCTGTTCAAACTCCACATGCGTGACCTGTCCCAGTTCGTACTGTTCAACCAGGCGGGACAAGCGCTCATATCGCGAATCAGACGATTCAATTGGGCTTTGGCTGCAGATCATTGCGGTTCTCCAACCACCATGCGGAATGCGACGGACCGCGACCGGCCAATTCGGTCACTCGACCAACCTGCCTGGGCGCTGGCAACACAGAACTGCCAGAAACGCACCGCGAACCGAGCATCCCGCAACCGGCTTAATGGGACGCAACTAGAGCCTTCAAGCGCACGATAGCGTCGCGTCCAGCATATAGCGTCCAGAGGTTCTTGGCTTGCTCCGCGGGGTGTAACTTTGGGTATGAGTCGCTCGCGTGGCTAAGTGGTATGCGCTTCCGTCGATAAGACCTCGATACCGATCTGTTCGCTCGACAGTAGCTTCAACTTGCGTGCCTTCTGGACAGCCTCGGTCCGGCTTGATACGCCCAGCTTGCCGTGGATGTTCGTGACGTGACGCTTTACCGTCGCAATGGCCAGGAACAATTCCTCACTGATTTCCTTGTTCGTCAGACCGAGGGCAACGAGGAGTAGTACTTCTATCTCCCTCGAGGTAATGGGTTCGACAAGGTCAGAGTGTTCGAATCGGCGAACCGTGCCGGGGGTTTCGCCAGCCCGCTTCAGAAGTTTTGCGACGTACGGCACCTGTATACCACGACGGTAGACAATGCGCAACAGCCGAAGCATAGGAACCCCCTCGTCGAGGAAGACCCGCACATATCCTCCCGTCTCACCGACGTGCAATCCCTCCGTCAGCACCTCAGTAGCCCGATCCAGTTCGAACATGTCCAAATAGGCAACGCTCAATAGCGCCAGAATCTGAACGAGGTCGTGGCGTCGCCCATCCCTCGAAGCGGACTCTCGCATCGACTCGAGCCACTCGACTGCGCACTCGGATTCGCCCGTAGCGATGAACATCCGGGCATGAACGAGGTTTTCACTGACGTGTGCAGCATCGCCGGCCTGATCGCTGGTCACCTGATGTGACAGTGCCCAGCGCTGTGCCCGACCGAGATCGCCAGTCGCGATGGCAATCCGGGCATGAAACGCCTCTACCTCCCGCATACGACGCACGTTATGAATCTCCGCCGCCGATTTGGCAGCAGCATCGAGAGCGGCACGCGCACCACCAATATCGCCCCGCGACCAGTAAATGCGCGCCAGCTGCAGCTGCAGCAGCGCATCCTCTGACTGCGCCTGTATCTGCGAGAGCATCATGATTCCATCCTGGACGACCTGCTCGCAGTCGTCCAGACGATCCCAGGCGTACAACACCTCAGCCAGGGCATTAGCGGCCAGCGCCCGATCTGGCGGCATGTCATCAGCATCCACCCGGGCGATCGGGGCCGCCACGATCTCGGCTTCATTGAGTCGCCCAGAAGCGACGCGCGTTATAGCCAGCAGGGTAAGAGCAGTTGTCATCAACGAATTGTTACCTGCCTCAAGCAGGGTTTCGACAATTCTCTCCGCCATCTGCTCGGCTGCTGTTGTGCGACCCTGATAGCAAAGTCCGAGTCCAATCTGCAAATAGGGAATCACGTTCGGCATTGACTCCACCCAGGTTCCCGTGTAGTGAAGTATTCGAGGCATCACATCGGTGTAGTCATCACTTTCGGCGATTTTCCCAAGTTCAGCTAACCGCGCGAGCTCGTTGGAGCCATGTTCGATCAGGCCCGCACCATCCTCCCGGAAACGCGCGATTCCCGCGTGAACCATCTCGGTTACGGCGATCCCGGCGGCATTGCCCGCAGGCTTCCAGATTGCTTCAGCGGCCTCCACAAATAGGATGCCATCGTCAATTCGCCCCTGGCGCACATAGGCGTATGCGGCGATTGAACTGAGATCCGGGTCGGCGAGGACAAAATCCCGGGGAAAACGCTCCAACCAAGTCAGGAGCCGCGCAAGGCGGTGCTTGAGGAAGAGCCGGGCGGCTACCGAGCGGATGATCTCCGCCGATGCGCTCCACTGCCGTGCTTTCAAGGAGTGTGTGAGCGCCTCTTCAACCAGGTTCTGCTCTCTGAGCGCGAGGCTCGCCGCTTCATGGAGCTCCAAGATTGAATTCGGATCAACCTCCAGGACCAGTTCACGGCGCAGGAACTCACTGAAGAGATCGTGAAACTTGAACCAGGTTCGCGAGTCGTCGAGCTCGATGAGAAACAGCCCATTTCGCCTGGCTTCCTTGAGGAGTTGCGCCGAGGCAGGATTGCCGGTGACGGCGTGGCATATGTCAGCCGTGAAGCGATCAAGCACTGAGACTTGGAGCAAGAAGGCATGCAACTCTGGCGAAGTCTTCTCGAGTATCTCCTCGAGAAAGAAGTCGCAAATCAGCTCCAACTCACCTTCAAACACGGCCAGGGATTGAATGACTTGATCGACCGGTCTCGTGCGGCTGGTTAGAGCAATGAGATGCAGGCCCACCATCCAGCCACCGGTACGCTCGGCGATCGCCCGTACCTGCAATTCATTGACTTCCACACCCGCATCAGTGAGTATCGCCCGGCATTCGGCCGTCGAGGCTCGCAGGTCGTCGGCTTTCAGCACCATCAGATCCCCGCTGACGCGCAGGCGGGCGATCGAAAGAGTTGGCTCGGCGGAGGTCGAGAGAACCAACCTGCACGTATCCGGCATCGTATCGATCATTGCGGCGATGAACGCGTCAATTTCGGGCGTATTGATGGCCTCATACTCGTCGATGACGAGCGTCCAGGGGCTAGTGCAGTGGCCGATGACATCAAGCACCACATTCGCCAGGCTCGTGTCGTTCGACTCACCGACGGTCGACTGGAACCCTGCCACCTTCGCGGGAAGTTCGCTGGCAAATGGTTCGAGCGCTATAGCCAGATGATAGAGGAATCGCGGCAGTGTACTGTCGTGGGACCTAAGCGACAACCACGCACCGGTTTCGCCCACCTCGCCGATCCAAGTGCTGAGCAGTGCCGTCTTGCCGAATCCGGCAGGCGCCACTACGAGGATCACCTTCGTCTGGGCGGCGTTGAGTCTATCGATAAGCGTTGATCGATGTGTCCAACCCGCAGAAACTTGCGGCGGGCGCAGTCTTGCGTTCAACGTGGGTGTTAATGGACGCACCGATAATCTCCTCCGCGACGAGAGATGTAGCTAAGGAGAAGTTCAATCCCATGTGATCGAACTTCCCCCGCTTGAAGTCTAACTGGCTGTAGTTCGCACCATCTTCGCCGGAACACAGCACACCTCATACGCTGCTGTGCTCGTATCGAAGACAGCGTGGTCAAAACCATACATGCTACGGTTCTGCACGGTCCAAAAATCGCATGGCTGGAACCTGCCCGCAAAGAACACTGTACTCATGTGCCGTATCAACTCGGCAGCGGACGCCGATCGGATGTTACAGTCTCGTTACAAGTTTCACATACGGACGAATGAAATCGATCGCCCGTTGCATAGAGGCGGACCACTAGCCCCGGCGACATCTCCCCAATTTTGCAGAGCCCTCGTTCAACGCGATCATCAGTCAGTACCGAGCTGGACCACAACGTTATCAACGGAAGTATCGGCGATCCAAAGATCTCCCATCTCCTGGTCGCGCCCCAACAACACTGATCATTCGATAACTTGCAATCTGAGGGAGATTCGCCCCTACCAGATAGCAGCGTCTACGACCGAATTTTGCGCCTCTTGGCTGATGCGCCATTAGAGTCAACAGCTCATGATGTGGAAGGACACGGACTTGGGTGCCGGAGACGGCTTCATTGCAATTCAATAGTGGGATGTGTTGAACGGCGGAGGATAAGCCAATGCCCGAAACCGAAGGAGTCTCTGCCACGGTACCTCTGTCCTGGGACGAGGTCGACTACACTAGCAGTCCTCTTGTGTCCGTGAGCAATGTCGACCAGGATCGCGGGTGGAGGCGAGAGGTGTACAAGAAGATTGGTGTAACGTACGGCTGCCTTCGCTCGCGCCGTGAGCACAAGTTGTATCTGCACTACATCCACAATGTAGATAATTTGTCCGCTTCGGCGACCTGTTCACGCCAGTTCATGTTCATGCCGACGTTCGCTGGACGAGGCTACTCGGGGTGACACACGTCTATGAAGGCGGCTGCACGTTCGTGCGCGAGAACGACATCTACCGAATGGCCGACCAGAGGAGCTTAGGCTACGAAGATGTTGCCGATCTGGACGGTGGATCTAGCGCTTGGCCGGACAGCGGCCTGTCGGTGGACTCGCATCACGAGGGTCCGTGATACCCGGTAGTGGGTTCGTCACCGGGTCCACTGGCACACATCGGGAGATGTTGGGACTGTCAATCGGCAACCGCGTGAGGATGATTTCTGATGTGATCGGCGGGGAGTAGACTGTCGTCTGTGACGGACTCCATTCGTCGGAGCCATTCGACGGGATTATTGACCAGGAGGGGGCAGGGTGAGCGCCGAGACCGATAGTACAAATGATGGCCCTAGCGGATTGGCTCGCTACTTACCGATTCTTGAATGGCTGCCTAATTATGATAAGTCATGGCTCAAGAACGACTTGTTAGCGGGCCTGTCGGTGTGGGCCCTGATGATTCCAACGTCTCTTGGATATGCTGCCATTAGCGGTGTTCCAGTTCAGAATGGGCTCTACGCGCTGACATTCGGATTGATCGCATTTGCCTTATTCACCACATCGAAGCAGGCAACCCAGGGACCAAGTTCGTCCTCAGCAGCGGTCCTGGGCGCTGCAGTACTGGGAATTGCTTCGGCTGGCTCCGATGAAGCCGTTGCTGTCGCTTCCGCTATCGTGCTGCTCTCCGGCTTGCTGTACATCGGCATGTTTGTCCTTAAGATGGGCTGGATTTCGGACTTTCTTTCTCAGGCCGTTCTGACGGGATTTGTCTTCGGTGTGGGCCTTAATGTCGCAATAGGACAACTTTTCAAGATTACTGGTACAGAATCGTCCGGAGACAACACCTGGCAGAAGCTATGGGCATGGATAAGGAGTCTGCCTGATACCAATGGATCCACACTCGTAATTGGTGTCGCAGCGCTCCTGCTCGTTTTCGGGCTAAAGTTTTTCGCGCCAAAGATTCCCGGTGCATTGGTGGCTGTCGTACTGGGAGTTTCTGCAACGCTCCTTCTAAATCTGGACACACGCGGGGTTGAATTGGTCGGCGACGTACCGCGAGGTCTTCCAAGCTTTGCGATACCTGACTGGGAACTGATCAAAGACAATTTCGAGATGATCGTTGGCGCATCGTTTGGATTAGTGCTCATCGGTTTCTCCGTTACGACAGCGACTGTGCGAACCTATGCAAACAGGCATAACTACAGAGTTGACGTGAACCAGGAATTGCTCGCTCAAGGCACTTCCAATATCTTCTCGGGACTTTTCAACGGCGTGTTTGACAACGGGAGTCTCTCGAAGAGTCCGATCGCTGACGCAGCCGGCGCTCGCTCACAAATGTCGAATCTGGCCCAGGCTGCGCTTGTCATACTGACGTTGTTGATCTTGGCGCCGCTATTCTCAGATTTGCCGGAGGCTGTGCTGGGAGCAATCATCATTGAAGCTGTGACGATGGGCTTGATGGACGTTCCGGAAATGAGACGGTTGTTCCGCGTCTATCGTTTTGAGTTCTTAGCCGCATTGGCCGCACTGCTCGGAGTTCTCACATTTGGAATTCTTCAAGGTGTCGTCATCGGTGTAGCCCTATCGCTCTTCTGGATGGTCTTCGTGTCGGCCCGGCCCCTCATCCCCGCACTCGGGCGAGCACCCGGCACCGATTCTTACTTTGATCTAGAAACACACCCGGAAGGTGAGACCTATCCAGGATTGAGTATTTTGAGATTCGACGGTGGACTCATCTTTGTCAACGCTGACTCGCTTGGCGACCGTTTGCGAAGCATTCGCGTAGAGTCACCCGATCTGAACGGGGTCATCATCAGCATGGAGGGTGTCAACTTCATCGATACCGAAGGCGCTGACAAGTTAAAGAAAATCGCGCAGGCTGGACTGGATCTCGGGATTGATCTACATCTGGCACGAGTGAAACCTCAAGTGCATGAATTCCTGCAGCGTGACGGTGTAATCGACATCATCGGAGACGACCACGTCCATGCAGGTATCGCTGATGCGGTCAATATGCATCTGCATGAGCATCGAGGTCAGCCATCGCCCGGTGAAGAAGCTTGATCTCCAAATGTGACGACGGATTCGCCCGGAGATTGGGACTCCGATCCCTGCAACGTGGAGCGGTCGAATCGAATGCTAGTTTGAGGCTGCGCTTGACCGGAGCGCAAGCTACTCGCGCATTTGGATTCTTGACCGCCGTAGGATCGATCCCCGGGTTCCTGGACACCTGGACAGTTCCATCGACTACTCTATTGCCGTGGTTCCAGCCATGCTATCGCCGGTCCTGTGGTAAGGAATACTGCGATTCAGATCGTGCCTGTTTACACACATATTGGAATCTGCTTATCGAGGAGCTTCAGAGTAATTCGATGGTGCCGACTATCTGACTATTCTGTCACGTTTCAACCGCGGTCCAGCACGGCGGTCGGATCCAGGGGTGAGGGGATGATGAATGCTACCGGTTGACGTGAAGTGGTACCGCAGGCTGCTCATATTCTCGATTGCGATTGGTGTCGCAACCGGGGTCTTCGTCCTGATCTACTCGGGGCTCACTGCGGGTGTTAGCGGGTTCATCATTGATTCAGATTCCGCCAATTTCGGGTCAGGTCAGATCTGGTGGATTCCTTTGATATCTCTTGCCGGATTACTTGTAGCATTCTTGAGGAGATACTGGAACATCCCCAAGGAGCTTCCAGGTCCGATTGAGATGGCTAATCGTGCCTGGATCGATGTTAAGACGGCTCCACAGCTCGTTGTCCTCGCTGCTACGTCAATGATGCTGGGGGCAAGCCTCGGGCCATCGTTCGGACTGGTCGTGGGTGGTGGAGGCATGGGCTCCTGGCTCGTCACCAGATTCAAGTTCGACGATGAGGAAGCAAAACGAGAATACACCCTCACTGGAATGTCTGGAGCCCTGGGTGGCGCCTTTAGCGCTCCCATGCTCGGAGCCGTGTTGACTTCTGAACTTGCCCCAACGCCGAAGAAGAACTATGTGGCTGCTTTCCTTCCTGCACTCATCGCGGCCACGATCTGTTACGCCATTTTCTGGGGAATAACAGGCACGACGATGTTGGAGGTGTATAGCCTTCCCGAGTATGAATTCAGCTTCGGCCATATACCTCTGAGTCTCCTTCTCGGATTCATTGCTGCCGTCGTCGCGTTGGTATTCACCCTCATCATGAAACTCATTGCTCGAGTGGCCCCGCACATCAAGAATCCGCTGCTCAGAGGCATGATAGGCGGCGCGTCTGTCGGTTTGATTGCCTTCCTGTTTCCGCTATCGGCAAGTTCGGGTAACACGCAGCTGGCTTTTGCCACTGACAACATGGCATCAATCAGCTTCGGGCTCCTGGTAGCAATATTGCTGGCGAAGATGTTCGCGGTCGCTATCAGCCAGGAAGCCGGATTCATTGGCGGTGTGGTATTCCCGATTATATTCCTGGGAGGAATTGCGGGGCTAGCGGTACATTCAGCCATACCTGAAATTCCTGTCGCCCTGGCAGTCGCAGCCCTGATTGCCGCAGTGCCAGGCGCAACATTGGGAGCACCCGTTAGTATGGTGCTTATCGGAGCCGGTTCGGTGGGAATTGGAATTGAAGCGTTTGCGCCTGTCGCCCTCTCAGTCGCTACGTCTCATATACTGATTTCGTTTGTCGTCAAGCGCATGAAGAAGCAGCAGGACGCAGCCGCATGAACCTGGTGTCGCTCCCCAACCCTGCAGTGACTGACCGGTAACCGTCGGTGGTGCCGTGGACGGCGCTGGACCGCCAACGTGGAGATGCGATTCTTACCAGAACACTGAAACTGCCCCCAGCCTGGCGGTTTCCAACGTACGGCCCGCGCATTGAAGATTTGCACCCTGAAATACGACTGCATAGTTGATGACTGCTACCCGTTTTTCTGGCAAAGTGGAAGTGTCGGGCGAGGCTCGTCTGACCGGGCTGCGAGTTCCTGCAACGTGACAGCCTCTCGGAGTTCGCTGTATGCGGAATGGGAGAGAGGGCAATGAACGATCAGGTCAGCGGTTGGGCGGTTGGTTGGACGGCGTTTGCAGCGATTATAATGATTCTCGGCGGCGCGTGGTGGATGATGACCGGGTTCATCGCCATCCTGAAAGACGAATTCTTCGTCGTCACACCGGAATACGTTTTTCAGTTCGATGCAACGAGTTGGGGCTGGATTCACCTCGGTGTCGGCATTGTCGTGGCAGCGTCTGGCCTGGGTCTCTTCAGTAGAGCAGTTTGGGCACGGATCGTTGGCGTGATCGTCGCCGCGATTGCGGCCGTCACGGCATTCGCCTGGATTCCCTGGTATCCGGTCTGGGCGATCATTTTCCTGACTATGTCCGTATTGGTTATCTGGGCGCTCACTGTTCACGGACGGGATTTCGCTCAGACTTGATGGTAGCCGACCAGTCCCGCTCCTCTATGTGATAGAGGCGTGCGTAACAATGTTTTTGATGTCGAATGCGTTGTGATACGTCGTGTGAGTTCCGTGGATTGAGTGAGAAAGGGGGTCAGGCGTCCCTTTTAGATCGTTATCGCGATGCATTTGACCGGTTGGATTCTCATAGTTCATAGTATAGAAGGAGACACATAATGGCAGTTGGACCAGTACAGCTTCTCGTAATCGGCTTCGAACACCCGGAGTTCCACGGGGAGATTATCGAACAGCTTGAGAAGTTGCGAGAGAGCGACACCGTGCGTGTGATTGATGCTCTGGCAGTCTACAAAGACTCCGAGGGTGACATTGAAGTGATGCACCTGAGCAATCTTTCCCGAGATGAAGCAATCGAGGTTGGAAGCAAGGTCGCTGCACTCATCGGACTGGGCATTGAGGGCGAAGAAGGTTTCGTGGCTGGCGCTGAAATGGGCGCGGAAGCTGCGGCCGATGGCATTGAGTTCTTCTCGGATGAGGATGCGTGGGATGTGATCGAAGACATTCCAAACGATTCGGCGGCAGCTTTGTTGCTGCTTGAACATCATTGGGCGATACCATTGCGAGATGCAATGTTTCGTGCGGGAGGATCACTTCTGGCTGAAGATTTCATCAGCCCGCTCGATCTCGTTGCAATCGGAATGCTCGCACGTGAAGAGGCCGAGGCGCTTCACGAGAGAGAAGCCGCCGCCGTCTCAGAGTAGCGTTCGGGCGCGTATGTTGACTGGGAGGAGGTAGACGATGGGTGCTAGCCGTCGCGTAGCGCGAAGGACATCCCGGCGAGTTGCTCGAAGACGATAAGTCGCAGAGATAGCCCGTCGCACAGCGGCCCCGAAGAAACTCAGTTGATTCGGGCCGCTGTATTCTGGGATGCGACGTCCAAGATCATTCACCAACAGGAGTTATCGATGAAAGAAGATGCTGCCTGCCTGACCGTGGGCAACTGCGATGGGGTACGGCTTCATCCGGGCGAGGAGTGAATTTCCAGATCGCCTGCATCGCAAAAGAGCGATTACTACACCGACCCATCCGGGCACAGGTTGTTCGAGCAAAAGGGACACGGGATGCATGTACGAACAATAGCCGATCGACTCAGAGCAGGTGAAGTCCTGCTCATGGACGGAGCCACCGGAGATGAGTTGGAGCGTCGCGGGGTCGAAGTAAGAAGAGGCGAAGCTTTCGAAGACGGTACGCAAACGATCTACGACTATCTCAATGAATCTGACCCCGCCAGCATGCGCCGGGTCCATGAGGATTATCTGCGTCGAATGGGACCATGGTCCGCACCGGCGAATGTCGAAGCGCCAGATGTCGTAGGACAGATTCATGAAGACTACTTGCGGCTCGGCGCCGACATCATTATCTCGAACAGCTTTTGGACGAACCGGCCAAAGCTCGCGCAAATCGGCATGGGCGACGAGTGGGAGCGATTCACTCGAGCTGCTGGTGAAATCGCGGTACGTAGCAGGGACAAGGTGAATCCCGAAGCCTATGTCGCAGGTGGGATTGCGCCTCCGATTGACGGCGACCTTGGCGCAGAGTTTCGCGCGCAGTCGCGTGTGCTTGCAGACGTTGGCGTGGATTTCATGTTGCCGGAGTACGTGGCAGCCATCGACGAGGCCGTCGTTGCGGTTGAAGCCTGCGCGACCGCTGGACTCCCGGTCTTCCTGGGACTCCGGCTGATCTCTTCGCGCGGCACGATGCAGTTCGGCGAGAGTTTCGAGGATCTGTGCCGCGCTCTTGAAGGTTTGCCAGTCGAGGCGATTCTGTTGATGTGCTCGAACCCAGCCGACGTTTCGGTTGGGCTGCCGAAGCTGAGACAGGCATTCAATGGACCGATCGGGGCCTATTCGCATCCTCCCGCAGGGCCCGATATCGACGACGAACTTGAACGCTTCGCTCGCTACGGCCAAGAGTGGTTAGAGATGGGCGCACAAATCGTCGGTGGCTGCTGCGGAACGGAGCCGAAACATATCGCCGCGCTGGCCGGCGTCGTCAAGGGGCATCGCCAGCCAGCGATGTGAATCGGGCGAGGTTCTGTAGCCGAGAAGAAGGTTGTTCTTCTCTGTATATTTGACGGCCACCAAGCCGTCGTCCCAGTCGCTTGCCGCATCACCATCTGTGCCGGCAGGATGACGCTCGTCGATGTTTTGGCAGGTGAAGGCATACTACTATGTTCTTCCCAACTGCTCGCGGAATTGACAGGTAGACGCCTCCACGAGCGAGAGAAGAGCCACAGAGATCGCCAAGCGGCAAAGAACCACGATTGGCCTGGCAGTCGCGACTGCGCCGGTCTGAACGTGAAGTTCCGGTTTCGTGGAGCCCGTTCAAATCTGTTGCGCATGGATAGCCTGGCTTGATATCACCCCTCAGGATTCTCGAAATGAGTGACAGGTCACTATCCGGACTCGTCGCTTCCAGTTACGAGATCGAGGAGGTGGTCAGTATCCTTCGGGGCCCTGTTTCCGCGCCATGCCACGTGACGATCGGGCCGTGAGAGCACGAACGTCCGATCGTAAATGTCGGAAGCGCATTCATCCGGAAGATCAACAATGTCCAGCCTTATCCCACGCCTTCGAGCTGACTCTACGACGTCATCGACAGGTTCCCTGGAACCGACCCGGATCATTGTGAACTCTGGCCCGAGTTGGTCGTAGAGCGACGAACCATCTCGAAGCCAGACGTGGGGGGTGCGACACCCTGGGACGGTAGAAGGGGTGAACTCCGCCATGGAGTAGGGCGGGTATTCTCCGTCGTCGTAGGCAATGATTGGCGAATCGTCGTAGTAGTAGCCAAAGTTCAGCCCGGCGCAAGCGTACTGCTGGACGTTCAGAGCGTAGGTCGATGCGCCAAGCGCCGCTCGTGCGGCCAACCCCTCCGGCGTGGCGTCTTCGATCTCCGGAGGCACCGCTCGTCGCTGGCGGGCGGTCGAAAACGCGTGGTTCATCGCGAAGTAGGATACCTGCTCGGTGATTGGATGGCGTTCGGCTTCGTACGCGTCGAGTATTCGCTCTCCGCCCCAGCCCTTCAAGCGCGCCGAGACAAGCCAGGCAAGGTTTTCGGCGTCTGCTAGCCCAGCATTCATGCCGTACCCGGCAAAAGGGACCCAGAGGTGAGCCGCGTCGCCGCAGATGAATACCCGTCGCTCGCGGAACCTGTCCGCAAGTAGCCTGCGCCCGTACCAATCCTCCCGGGAAATCACGTCGTACTCGAAGTCCGGCCCGACGCCCAGAATCTGCCGTATAGCCCAGTCACGGTCGACCGCGTCAAAATCGGCCTCTTCTTCACGCAGATAATTGTGTACCAGCCAGTTCTCCACACCGTCGATCGCATATACTGTCCCGCTACGCCGCGGGTTAAGCGAAAGGCTTCCCCAGGATAGTTCGGTTGTTAGACGGCGGATGAGTGACGGCGCGTGAATGTAGGTGGACTGAACCCGCTGGATGACGGCATCTCCGGATAGCCTGGAGCCGATCTGTTTGCGAACCCGCGATTGCCCACCATCACAACCGATTAAATAGGCTGAATCGATTTCGACCGGTTCGTCGCTGTCGAGACTGCGTGCGAATGCTCTTACATTGCTGCGGTCCTGTTCGAATCGCTCGTACTCGAAGCGGTTCAACACGCTGACGTTCGGGTGGGACACAACTGCTTCGAAGAGGATCGGTTCCATGTAGATCTGGTTGATCCGGTGTGGGGGTTCCGGCGTCGGCCAACCCGTGTCCGGCCCTTCCTTAGCAGTGAATCTCCTTCCCCGGCTGGGTATCGACACCCGTGCCAGTTCCGGGCCGGTCATCGTGGTGCGAAACGCGATGTCGTGTGGGAAGTCCTCGGGGAGTCCCGCGCAGCGGATATCTTGCGCTACTCCGAGGCGACGAAAGATCTCCATCGAACGGGCCGAGACGTGATTGCACTTGACGCTCGGCGGTTCACCAGCCTCGCGCAGCTCGATGACACAGACTCGATTGCCCCGTTGGGCCAGATCAAGTGTCAGCGTTAATCCCACCGGGCCGGCGCCCACGACGACAACCTCTGCTTCAATTCGTTTTGGCATCCTGCCCGCCGTAGGCACCAAATAGTCCATCACGCATATCACCGTCCACGGATTTCCCGGAAGTTGTCAATGATGATTAGCAACGAGAGCAACGCGAACACAACGACGACCGTTTCCAGGAAGAACTCGTAGAGCAACACGCCGAGCGAGACGATCGCCAGAACCACCGAAATGCCGACGAGAAGGTCGGTGAGATGGCGCCGGAGCGCCGCATCGACAGCAAAGAACATGACGACCATGCCACCGACCGCGCTGAGCCAGACGCTCGGAAAAAGAAGCACGAGTCCCACGAACCCGAGCAGAAGCAGCCCGACGCTTACCGCCGCCCAAGTCTCGACGATCCGGCTCTCCTGTATCTCCGCCGGAGACAGCGGCACATGGAACTGCCGGACATGGCTGGTTGGATCGCCGAAATCACCATCGGATATTCGTTCGATATGGAGTTCAATCGCCTCCGCAGTCTGAATCAATTCCGATCGGTGGGCATTGAGCCGGGATATCTCTTGCTCGCCACTGGCAAGCACCTGCTGTCGTTCCTCCAGAATCGAGTGAAAGACTTCCGAACGGTGGAGCGCTTCGACTTCGATACCAGTCCGGGCAAGCGTGCCTTCCAAGCCGGAGATTGCATCGTCCGTAGAGCGCATTTCCTCGTAGATCTCGCCAAGCCTTGATTCCAGAATTCGTCTTGCTTCGCCAGGCGGCGCGACTTTATGGAGGCCACTCCACCCAACTGGATCGGACCAGGTCTGGCGGATCGTGCCATCCCGATTGTATTTCGGTCCGGCCGGCGCCGACTCTCCTTCCAGCGGGTCGCTCGTGAACAGGCCCCACAACCCATGATAATTCTCGACCCAGACGTCGTCGGCGCTCAAGAGTGCTGGAGTCCACTGATGTTCGGTTCCCGGTCCGATCGAAAGGCCGTCTCCACGAGCGTAATCGACGTACGGGAAGCGAAGCAGACCGGCGATGCGGCTGCCGGTTGTCGATGGATCTCCTTGCCGGAGAAGTTGGGTCCAGAGCCTGCGCGTCTGATCGACGAACCGGGACACCGGTTTCAGAATGCCCACTTCGTAACGGGCCAGATACTCACCTGGTTGGAGATAGCTGGCGTGCGATCCGGCGGCGGGAAAAATCACCGGGTGCTGGCCTTCTCGGATCAAGGCGGGATCGTCCCACCGTCTGCGCAAGTCCTGGCCGGGAAACTCGTGAACGCTGCCGGCAACCCAGAGCGGCTGATAGCCATCATCTGTCTTTTCAAGGTAAATGAAGACCTGCTCCCAGTCGGCTTCATGATCATTCACGCCGTGAAATGTCGAGCGCCAGTCGTTCATCGCGTAGAAGTAAAGGTAGTGCAGGATCGTATAGTGGCCACGGCGCACGACACGCCCATAGTAGGGAAAGTCGGGAGCCTGGCTGCGAATTTGCTGGTATCGGCGTTCGGCCGCCGCGACGGTTCCGCCCGGAACGCGTCCACGAAGGAGCGACGCTATCTCGAAGATCGAGTCCAGGGCGCGGATACCGAGCCCGACGCGCGCAAGTCGCCCGCGCGCGTTGAATACGGGCCGATCGTCGCGAATGAGCCAGCGCGCGAGTTCTCGTCCGTCAAGCGGCCGATCAACGAATCGTAAGAAGTGTTGACGCCCAGCCTCCGGTGGTTTGAGACTCCCCAGGGTTTCGAGGCAAACCGAACCGCGACTGATGACTCTTTCCGCTTCCCCGGTTTCTTCATTGCCGAGATAGAGCGCGCAGTCTGCGACGTATTGATCGGTGGCGCACGGAAAGAACAGTTCGCCGTAGGTGAACCGGAGTATTGGCTCATATTCTCGGAGGAGTTGCAGGTCATTCAATGGGAACGATTTCTCGTGTGCGAATGTAACCAAATGCCCCGCGAACGTCGCGTGAGTTGAGGTAGAAGATCGCCAGGACGCTAAGAACGAGCGTGATGTAGTTTGGGTGCCCATGGTGGTAGGACCAGAGCCCGACCGCTAGTTGAACCGATAACACGAATAGCGCCAGGGGCCATGCCCAGCGGACCATGAACAAGAGGCCCACGGCGACGATGAGTCCCAGAACGGCGATAGCTGCCTGGAGTCCGTTGAGATACACCTCGGTTGTCCGAAACCCGGTGTCCGCCGGACCGCTTGCCCACCATCCAGCGATCGCGGATGCGGACGAGACGACCTGGATCGCCGCGATGGCTGGTACACCGAATGGCCTATTCGTTGGTTGCTGGCCCAAGGTTCTAAGATCCTCGAAGATTGACACACCCGCGGAACAACGTTGCACAAAGTGTAATCCTCTATGCGGGCGAGAGCGAAATGAACCAGGCTGATTCGGCAGACACAGCGGCTGGGATGGGCACTTGGAAGAACGTTTGGTCGTGGATTTCCGTTCTGTGGCCACGATGCCCCGGGAACTGACCGGCAAGTGGCGGACGATCGGGCTGCTATCACTGGCGGAATTGCTCGGCATGGCGACCTGGTTTTCCGCGTCCGCCGTCGTACCAGTTCTGACGGATGAATGGGCGCTCAGCGATAGCGGGCGGTCGTGGTTGACGATGTCCGTCCAGATTGGTTTCGTCCTGGGAGCGTTCGGGTCTGCGCTCCTGAATCTTGCCGACCGTCTGCCCGCGCGCTGGCTGTTTGCAGCATCAGCCGCGGTCGCAGGGCTAGCGACGCTGATGATCCCACTGTTTGCTGGCGGATTGCTCGTCGCATTGCCCCTGCGCGTGATCACCGGCGTCGCGCTTGCTGGTGTGTATCCGGTGGGCATGAAGATCATGGCGACCTGGACGCGCTATGACCGGGGTCTTGGCATTGGATTGATCGTAGGCGCCCTCACCGTCGGTTCCGCGTTGCCGCACTTGTTTCGCGCATTCAACGATCTCGACGATTGGCAGCCGGTTCTCTACGTTGCCGGAGTACTTGCTGGAGTCGCGGCTGTTATCGGGGCAGTATTCGTGCGAGAAGGACCCTACGCGGTCGGAGCGCCGCGGTTTCGCTGGGGATACATCGGGGAGATAATCCGGGACCGGCCGCTCGCGCTGGCGAATCTTGGCTATCTGGGCCATATGTGGGAACTGTATGCTATGTGGGCCTGGATTCCGGTGTTTCTGATCGCGAGCTTTGACGATGTGGGCGTTTCCAGCGGCTGGGCCAGTCTGACGAGCTTCGGTGTCATCGCCATCGGCGGGGCGGGCAGCATCGTTGCTGGAAAGCTCTCCGACCGGTTCGGGCGCACGCTAATCACCTCGGCGTCAATGGCGATCAGCGGTGCATGTGCGGTCGTGGTCGGATTGCTCTTTGGCGGACCGTTGTTGCTTCTTGTACCGTTGGTGCTGATCTGGGGCGTTTCCGTCGTCGCGGATAGCGCTCAATTCTCGGCGTGCGTCAGCGAACTCGCGGAGCGCGAATACATCGGAACGGCGTTGACCTTCCAGACCAGCCTGGGCTTCCTGCTGACTCTCCTCTCGATCCGGCTGGTGCCGGTGTTTGAGGGCAGGTTCGGATGGGAGTGGTCGTTCGTCTTTCTCGCGGCCGGACCGCTGGTAGGGATCGCGGCGATGCTCAGATTGCGCGCCATACCGGACGCGCTCCGCCTGGGGAACGGTCGTCGCTAGATGGGGTCGGGCGCCATTTGAGGGCAAGCAGTGGGACCGTGAACGGGTGTGTGCAGTGTCGTGTCTGAATCCACGGGTAATGCTGCTCATTTCGCCTTCGAGCTATCGCGGAGAGGCATTCTCTCGCGCAGCTCGAAAGCTGGAGATCCAGGTCCTACCGGTCTTCGATTTGCCCGAGGCTCTTGCCGATCCCCGCACGTTTCGCCACACGATCGACTTCCGGGATACCGAGGGGTCGGTGCGATGGATCACGGCCTTTCACGCGGAGAACCCGCTTGCGGCTATTCTATCTGTCGACGATTCAGCAACCGAACTCGCGGCAATCGCGAGCGAGCGGCTCGGGTTGCCTTCGAACGATCCGCGCGCCGCTCAAGCCGCCAGGGATAAGTACGTCATGCGCTCGATGCTGGTGTCTTCGGGCGTCAAATGCCCCGAGTTTGATCTGATCGATCTTTCGAGCGGTACGCCTGGATTGCCGCCCGGGTTGGAATACCCGGTCGTTGTAAAGCCCCGGCGACTCTCGGGCAGCCGCGGGGTAATTCGGGCAAACAACGACAACGAGTTCGAAGATGCCGTCAACAAGGTGTCAGCGATTTTGCAGGCGGAATCCGGGGACGAGGACTCCCGGATCGTCCTGGTGGAACGATATCTGCCCGGCGCTGAGGTTGCGGTCGAAGCCGTTCTGAACGACGGTGAACTCCAGGTCCTGGCGATCTTCGACAAACCTGACCCGCTGGAGGGACCGTTCTTTGAAGAGACGATTTACGTTACGCCATCTCGCCTTTCTCCAATCGTACAGTCCCGAATCGCCGGAGAGACTTCAGCCGCCGCTACTGCCCTTGGCCTTCGAAACGGACCGGTACACGCCGAGCTACGGATCCATGACGAGCGTGCCTGGTTGCTAGAAATTGCTGGCCGGTCGATCGGCGGCTTGTGAGCGACGATCCTGGAATTTGGCTCCGGGTCGAGCCTTGAAGAATTGATACTCCGCCAGGCAACCGGATTGCCAATCGAAACCTTCGAACGTTCGGAAGGCGCGGTTGGTGTGATGATGATTCCGATACCTCGCAAGGGATTGCTACGGGAGGTCCGAGGGATTGAAGCTGCCCGGGAGGTCGAAGGGATCGTTGGAGTCGAGATTACAGCGAAGCTGAACTATCCAATCATGCCGCTTCCCGAAGGAGCCAGTTACCTTGGATTCATCTTTGCTCGCGGATCGACTCCGGCGGAAGTCGAAACGTCACTGAGAAAAGCCCACGCACATCTGGAGTTCCGGATCGTGCCGATGCTATCGATGGGAGTGTCGTGAGAGGGGTTACTTCTTCTTCCGAGCCGGTGCCGCACCAGCCGTTGGTGGCATCCATCCTTCGGGCAGGCGCGCATCGTCGCCGAAGAAGAACTCCTCCATTTCGGCCCGGAGTAGTTTTCGTGTTTCCGGGTCTGCCGGGTGTAGACCGTAGTGGTTGATCAGGATCGTCTGATGTTGTTTCCAGAGATCGAATGCCTCCAGCGACACGTGCTCATAGATCCGCAAGCCAAACTCGCCCGGGAAGGGCGGCTCGGGAAAACCTTCGGCCTCTCTGCCCAGTTTCACGCAATAGACTGTGCGGTCCATTTCGACCTCCTTGACGCCGCAGTGCCCATGAAGACAGGGCGGGAGCGTTCCTGATGGTGCCAACTGTACCACCGGGAGTATCGAAGCTCCGTGCGATCGTGTTCGGGCTTGAGTGCCAAACGACGCGGATTGTTCTCGACGAGCTACTTTCGGCAGGCGGCGCGATTGCCGCGGTCTGTCTTCCTGGCCCGTCGGGTCCTGATCTGATTGCGTCACCTGTCATCAGGCGGCCCGGGGAAATTCCGATTGCTGTTTCGTCTGGAAGCCCATCCAGCGTTACGACTCTAGCCAGAAAGCATGACATCGCCGTCTGGCGAACTGGAAACCTGAAATCTCCAGCAGTGCGCCGCGCGATCCAAGAACTGAACCCTGATGTTCTCGTTGTGGCTTGCTTCGATCGCCTGATACCGGAGGGTCTATATCGCTCTCTTCCCTACGGGGGCCTCAACCTGCACCCGTCGCTCCTCCCCGACATGCGAGGCCCGGATCCCCTATTCTGGACCTTCCATGCCGGAAAAGAGATTACCGGCGCGACAGTCCACCGTTTGACCGGACGTTTTGATGCTGGCCCGATCGTAGCTCAAGCCAGTCTGGAGCTTGAAGACGGCGTCACGGAAGATGAACTGGATGCGCGGCTTGCCCGGCTTGGCGGGAGGCTGCTCGTCGAGACGCTTGAAGACCATCTGGCTGGAATGGCAACCGACCGGCCGCAAAACGAATCAATCGCGTCCTGGGTTCCCCATCCTGATGACGAGGACTGGGTCATTGACAAGAGCTGGCCGGCTCGTCGGGCTTTCAATTTCGTTCGGGGGCTGGCTGGACGGAATCATCCCATCATCGTGCGATCATGCGAAGGCATGTTGCGAATTCTTGACGCCGATCGCTGGCAGGGCTTTGATGAATTGATTTCGGATCTGGGTTCGGATGAGGTCCCAATCAGGTTCTCCGACGGTGTTCTCATTGCCCGGGTGGCGGTTGACTAGCGGCGAGGCTAGTCTCTCCGGATTCGATGTCGATGCGTGGAGGAAATGGAAAGTGTAAAGGTGGGCATGTTGCGGTATGCGGACGGCAGGGCGGCAGCGGAGCAGCGCGATGCGGACGACAGTTTCTCGTCAGTGCGGGCGCGGTTCTACCGCCAGAACAACGTGATCTATATGGATGGAAATTCGCTCGGGCTGATGTCCCGGGACGCCGAGCAGAGTGTCTTGCATGTGCTGGATGAGTGGAAGACCTTGGGAATCGAGGGCTGGTTGGCCGGAGATCCTCCCTGGTTCTATCTCGGCGAGGAGCTTGGCAGGCGCCTGGCGTCACTTGTCGGAGGGCATCCGGATGAGATCGTTGTCACCGGGGGAACGACGGTCAATCTCCATGCCCTCGTCTCTACCTTCTATCAGCCACAGGGCGCCAGGCGCAAGATTCTGATTAATGAACTGGACTTTCCGTCCGACGTCTATGCGCTCGAAGCGCAGATAGCGATGCGCGGGGGCGAGCCGGAACGTGATCTGGTCAAGGTCCGCAGCCGGGACGGCCGAGTGATCGACGAGGAAGACATCGTCGAGGCGCTTGCTGACGACGTGGCCCTGGTGTTGATGCCAAGCGTGCTCTACCGCAGCGGGCAACTCCTCGACATCAAAGGCATAACCTGCGAAGCCCACAGCCGGGGAATCATCGTCGGATGGGACTGCGCCCATTCCGCGGGATCGGTGCCGCATCGATTCAGCGACTGGGACGTGGACTTTGCTTTCTGGTGCAACTACAAGTATCTCAACGCTGGTCCAGGAAGCGTCGGCGCGCTCTATGTCAATCGGCGGCATTTCGACCGGCAACCAGCGATGCCAGGATGGTGGGGCTATGACAAGAGCCGGCAGTTTGACATGAGCCACGAATGGCAGGGCGCTGGCACGGCGGGAGCCTGGCAAATCAGCACACTTTCGATCCTGAGTGCTGCTCCACTGGTCGGATCATTGCGGATCTTCGCTGAAATCGGGATCGAAGCGGTCAGGAAGCGGTCCCTGGAACTGACCGATTACCTCATAGCGCTGATGGAAGAATCCGGGATGCTGGAAGGACCGTACAGTTACTCGATTGGCACTCCAAGAAAGCATGCCAGGCGCGGTGGACATGTTGCCGTCGAACATGAGCATGGTCCCCAGATCAACGCTGCGCTGAAGCAGCGCGGGATCATTCCGGACTTCCGACCCCCGAATGTCGTACGTCTCGCTCCGATCGCCCTGTACACGAGCTTCACGGATGTTTGGGACACGGTCGAACAACTCCGGCAAGTGATCGATACCGGTGAGTATCGCCAGCAATCGGACCGGCGAGGCGTGGTAGCCTAGATAATGGTCCGCAATCATTCGATCGCGGACTCTTCATTGCCCCGGTGTTATTGGAACTCAGGAGGATACATGGCGACGATCGAGGTGCTCAACGCGCATGAAGATGGATCGAGTCTCACGTTCGAGGCGACAGAGGGCCGCAGGCTTGTGCTAGCCATAGAAGATGCCGGAATTGACATTCTCCATCGCTGCGGAGGCCGGTGCCGATGTACAACCTGCCGCTGCGACATCGTCGAGGGCGATGCGGGTGTGATGAGAGAAGTCGAACGGGAGCGCCTCGCGCGGGAAGACGAACTGGCGCCCAGCGTGCGTCTTGCCTGTCAGATCCTTGTTGAAAATGATCTGAAGCTAAACGTGATCTACCGGCTGAGCGAGAGCGACCTGAGCGATGCTGGTCCCCGCCCTTCTGAGGAGATGGAACCCTAGCTGCTCGCTCTGACCGGTCACGTGCGTTGAATTTTGTCTACATTCGATCGCCGCGGGCATACTGACGCGGCGATCCTTATACTTCTCGCATGAATGAACCACCAGGCGACCTGATCGCCACCTCTATCCCAGAACACCTACGAGCCTGTTTTCGGCCCGGCATCGCCTTCCTTGCGTCAGACGGAAGTAAATCTGACGGCGCGTACGGCGTCCGGGTGTCTTTCCTTGCGCCATCCGACGACGAGCCGAGTGGGGTGACCTCCGATGCCTTGCCCGTACTGGTACTTCCGGAGGGCGACCAAACGAGAGGCGTTCCGGACGGTGGCAATCAGATACTGGTGGCGGTAGAGGGCCGGGACACGGAGATGGCCGCCGCGCTCGCATCGATATTGCTGCCCTCAGAGGTCTCGATCGGCCTCGTACATGTCACCTGGGTTCCCGGTATTGCCGGTTCTCCGATTGGCGATGACGGTGTGGACAACCCCCACGCTTCGGAACTTCTCGCTTTTCAAGGCGCCCG
Source organism: uncultured Chloroflexia bacterium (assembly GCA_963709995.1). Taxonomy (GTDB): domain Bacteria; phylum Chloroflexota; class Chloroflexia; order Thermomicrobiales; family CFX8; genus JAUIIK01. The sequence goes on from CAVPYN010000019.1 coordinate 94,511, forward strand.
GGAGGCACTCGTTGAGACCGCTGACGACCTCCGAAGCAGGGGATTTTCTGTCTCTACGCACCTCCGGGAATCGAAGGATCCCTCCGCGCCGATCGTTGAAATGATCGGTCGACATCATCCAGCAATGTTTGCTCTCGGACTCGGCCGTCACGGTGCGGGCATTGGCCGCAGGGTGCTCGAACGAGTTCGAGTTCCGGTCCTGTTCGTTCAAGCCAGGTGACCTGGCAAGTTATCCACAGAATCGCATGAATCGACTCCGGCGCCGGTTTCTGTTCGGACTTATGCTCGGTCTGGCGGTTATCTCGGCCTTCGTCTTCTTGAGCGACCGGGAAGCCCTAGCGGACGCAGCCCGGAGCTTCGACAAACGACTCTTGCCCTTGATTCTTGCTCTGACGTTGATGAACTACGGGCTGCGGTTTCTCAAGTGGCAGTACTACCTGGGACGTGTGGGAGCGACGGAGAACCTGAGTACCAGAGACTCGGCTCTTATCTTTCTCAGTGGGTTTAGCATGGCGATGACACCTGGGAAGGTCGGGGAGTTCCTGAAAGCAGTGCTCGTCAAGGCGAAAAACGGGACACCGATGACCAGGACATTGCCGGTGGTATTCGCCGAACGCTTGACCGACGGACTGTCGATGATCGTGCTTTCGGCGTTTGGACTCTTTGCGTTTCGAGTCGGCTGGCCTCTCTTTCTGGTGATGGTCCTGTTTCTCGCCTGTCTTCTATTCTTCGTGCAGAACGAGTCGCTTGTCGAAAAACTGATTCAGCGTCTGCGAGGGACGCGATTCTTCGAAGGTCGCATTGACGGTATACGAGAGTTGTACCTGAGTACGCGGGCTCTTCTCGCGCCTCGCCCGCTGATCGCCATGACTGCGCTTTCAAGCTTCTCCTGGTTCTTCGAGTGCCTGGTGCTTTATGTTATCTTGATTGGCCTTGGATTTGACCACTCGTGGAACCTCTTGCTCGCGTCGACCTTTGTGTTTGCCACGTCCGCCTGGCTTGGGGGCGCCTCTCTGCTACCCGGTGGGCTCGGGGCCACCGAGGCGTCGGCGGCCGCGCTACTTGTGATCACGATCGACTCACCCCAGATGACGGCGTCGGTGGCAGTGGCCGCGACACTCATCCTCCGGTTTGCTACGCTGTGGTTTGGCGTGGCGGTCGGCCTCGCCGCGCTTGCCGTAACCATCAGATGGCTCGATCAGCCTGAGAGCGACGAGCAGCACGAGGTCGTCGCCGAATTGAGTGGCGAAACTGGATGAGAGGGCGCTTGTGACCGTCAACGATGGGAATCCCGCGAATTGCCCGGTCTGTGGTGCTCGCACAATGCCGGGCGATCGATTCTGCCCGAGCTGTGGCTCACCTCTCAGCACAGGGGGTGAGATGGGCGCAGGCTATGACGAGCCCGGCGCGCAACCGGCTTACCCGCCAACTTCTCCTGCCGAAGTGGAGATCGACCACGCGCCCGCTACTCCCCAGTCATTTCAGCCAACGACACCCGAGCAGGAGCGGTGGATATCCCCTGCGCCGCCTCAAGGCTCGAATCGAACCTGGTGGATTCTCGGCATCGTATTCCTGGTGCTAATAGTGATATGTTGCTGCTGCGCCCTGCTTGTATTCGTCGCCGCGAGCCAGGATTCAGCCTTGAGGGACGATCTGGAAGGCACAGCAGTCATTTTGGGAACCCTTGGCTCGGCATTCCGTCAATGATGCCGGTTGCGTCTTGCTAGTTTCGGGAGAACCAGGATAGACCGGAAGTCGCGTCGATGTTGCTGGCGCTGAACAGCTTTTCCGGTTCTGACGCGATGACTCTACCCGTTGAATCGATCGAGACGTCAACTACCCAGACTTCAAACTCCACACCAACCCCGCGGACGAAGGCGATCTGCCTCCCGTCGGGTGACCAGACCGGCTCAACTGCTGAACCAACATCGGTAAGTTTGTACGGCTCGCTTCCGTCGACCGGGGCGATCCAGACATCGTTCATATCGCCAGCGCGCTGGATGTACGCGATGTAGTCGCCGTCCGGAGACCAGTCCGGATCGTACGCGCCTTCCGTTCCGACTACGAGCGGAGCGAAGATGCCCGTCTCCAGATCCAGCGTCCAGACTTCCTGAAATCGATCGCCGCCGCCATTATCCTGGCGGGTGGAAAACACGAGCTGAACGCCGTCAGGAGAATAGACCGGCCCCTCCTGACTGAGCGACAGTCGTTGGGACGCCTCCAACGGGTAGGGTGGCGCTTCGACACCGAACTCGGCTAACCAGATGTAGAGGTTGCGAGAGAATAGATCGAGACCCCCTTTGTCGGAAATGTAGACGAGTTCCTCCCCAACCGGCGACCAATCCGGTTCTTTAGCCCAGGCGGCGAAGAAGACGTGATCTTCAGAATAGGGTGTGTAACCCGAGTCATGTGATGTCAATGTCACGAGCAGGTCGCCTTCGCGGTTTGCTATGACAACGTCTGAGTAGTCGCCAGAATTCTGCACGTATGCGAAGCGATCGCCGGCTGGCGCCCAGGTGGGCGATTCCGCCAGGATGCCTTCGGTGAGCTGCTCGATCTTTCCATCTTTCCATCTCATGATGCTGTGGTTGGCAACAAAGAGAATCTCACCTCGAGATTCTGCAGCTTGACCAGTCCTAAATGTATCCGCTGTGCCACATGCGGTCAGAAGAACTGTCAGGCCGGCGATGAGCGCCATTAGAACCGCAAACATGGCTCGCCTGGCAGTTCGGCTACTTGCAGTATTGAGGGTCATTCAACTCCCGTATATCCTAGGTCCTGGAGGGTGTCGCGAGCGATTTCGCTTTCATTCCACGGGCGCTCGTCCGCTCCGTAGATGATCGAGCGCTCATGCCCTTTGCCGGCTAGCACGACCACGTCACCAGCCCGCGCCTTGCGAAGCATATGGTCGATCGCTGCGCCACGGTCTTCGATTCGATCGAAGTCTACACCCTCAACTCCACCGTACTGGACGGCCCCGGCCGCAATCATGTTGATGATTTCGTCCGGGGGCTCGAATCGTGGATCCTCGCTGGTGAACACCGCGTAATCCGCGGTACGCACGGCAATCGCGCCCATTTCCGCACGCTTTTCAATATCCCGTTCGCCCGCGGACCCGAAAAGAACCAGGACGTTGCCTCGCGCAGATTCACGTGCCGCGTCCAGTACAAGCTCCAGGGCTGGAGCGGTATGAGCGTAGTCGACGATCACCAGAAACGGCTGGCCCTGTCGAATAGGTTGCATCCGGCCCGGCACGCCAGTCAGGTTCGCGATCGACGCTGCGATGACATCCACCGGAACTTCCAGCGCGTCAGCCGCAGCGGCGGCGGCCAACGTATTCGAGATGTTCCAACGGCCGATTAGTGGTAGGTCCACATCCACCCCAGCGCCTCGCAAACACAGGCGAAATGCGTAACCACCTTGGGTGGCCAGAATCTGATCCGCGTGAACCCTGGCTCCGCTATCGGATCTTTCGCTGTAGGTGACAATGGTTGTGCCCTGGGCAAGGGGCAGGATCGACCTGGCACCTGGATCATCCACGTTGATAACAGAAACGCCGAGTTTGCCGCGGTCACGAGCCGTGGCAACGTGTCGCAAGAGTTTCGCCTTGGCGGCACGATATTGTTCGACCGTGCCATGAAAATCCAAATGTTCGTGAGTGATGTTGGTGATGATGCCGATGTCGAACAAGCAGCCGTCCACTCGATGAGTTTCAAGGCCATGAGAGGACGTTTCGAGGATTCCAACCTCGATCGCGTCATCTCGCATTTCGGCGAGCAATCGCTGTGTCTCAAGCGACTCTGGGGTGGTTTGACGGCCCGGAGATCGTGGCGGCTGATCACCGATTCGAATCGCGACCGTCCCGACCAGCGCGGTCCTCTTGCCTGCCATCTTCAATATCTGGTCGAGAATATGACAGGTCGTTGTCTTTCCATCGGTTCCAGTGACACCAATGAGTCTGAAGGCAGCGCTCGGGTCATCGAAGAAATCCCGTGATACCTGTGCCAGAGCCTGGCGCGAGTCCGCGACCGACACAACCGAGTGAAAGTTGAGCTGATCGATGCCGCTCACAGGACGGTCGATGATGCAGGCCACGGCTCCTCGCGAGCGGGCATCAGAAAGGTAGTCGTGACCGTCGGTATACCCCCCTCGAAGCGCCACGAACAGACTTCCAGGAAGGACCGAGCGGCTGTCATAGCTGATCGACTGAATCAGGCGAGAAGGATCGCCCTGGATCGTCACGCTATCGATAGACGACACGAGATCGTCGAGTCGTTTGCCGCGAGTGATCACTTGCGTGTTGGTCCGTTCGGATGCTGTCGTCATTGCGTCCCTTGATCCAGAAGGCAGCAACGGTTCCAACGTTACGCTCGCTGGGGCTCAGATCCTGTTATGACTGGACGGTTGAGGCCAGATCGAACCCGTCTAGCAAGCTCGCTTGCCCCAGTGCGTTCTCGGCGGCTTCGGCGACTGGCCCGGACGAGGAATCTCGTATCTCTTCCAGAAACTTTCGAACCTGCTCACCACCGACTTCGCCGAGTGCGGAAATCGCCGCGAGTTGCAGTTCGATCTCGTCTTCATCTTCGGCCGCTTCGTACAGGAACGGAAGAGCACGGCGGTCCTCCACGTATGGAGCCGCCAGGGCCGCTTCAACCCTGAGGTCAGTGTCTTCGGATCGGAGCGCGTCGATGATCCGTGAAGACCATTCCCTGCCTCCATATCGTCCCATGGCTTTAACCGCTGCAAGCTGGGCGGCTTCCCCGCCTTCGTCGAACGCCAGCCTGATTGCATTTGCCAGTCCGGCCGGGCGTAAGTACGAGACAGCAGCGAGAGCGGCCAGCCGGACCAAGCCGTTGCTATCTTCTTCCAGAGTTCGGATCAGGACTGTCTTCACGCACTCGCTCTGCCCGGGAGTCAGCCGGCCTTCACTGGCAAGACGGGCGAAGCGCCCCAGGCCATTGACGAACACTAGCCGAACATCGTCATCCAGTTCAGCTGGAATCCGATGGAGAAACTGCTCCAGCAGCGTCGAGGATTCGCACTCCCAGAGCGCGGTCGCCGCTTCCAACCGGACGGTCGGGTCTTCGTCGCCCAGCGCGACGATCAACGCCCTCTCGAAATCGAGCCGAATGTCATCCTTGCCGAGCGACGACATGAGCGAAACGGCCCCCAGTCGCGTATCTCTGGCCAACGCCGGCCAGGCAGCTTTGAGAGCCCTGGCATCCGCAAGCGTCAGATCGCTGAGCGGCTCCACCGTGACCGCCGCGGCCCCATCCCTGGCAAGCAAGTCGACGATGATCGTCAGTTCACTGGCGGAATGGGCGTTGCTAGGACGCAGTCTGGACATAGAAGAAGACATCTTCCTCGGAATCATCTGGAACAAACTCCGGGAAGGCGCCGCCGGTCAAGATATCTCGCAGGAACGGTTCGGAAATGGGTCGTTCAATGTTTGCCGCCGCAAGGAGGTCGACGATGTGCGCGCGATATCGCACCGTACCGCCTGCTTCGTCTCGAAGCCCTACTCGTTCAAATGTCGTTGTTACGACGTTCTCGGGACGGCGTTTCTCCTCTTCGGAGAGCGCCTCGACGTCCGCAAGCCGGTCAAAGTGGTTGTCGTCGACCAGCATGTCGTCCTGCGTCGCGCAAAAGTAGGTGGTGGTCTGGAAGACGAACTTCTTGCGACGCTGGTTGAACTGCAAGAGCTTTCGGTCCTGGCGTGAGATCTGGAAGTACTCGATGATGAAGTGTGTTTCCTGATCTCGTGTGGCTTCGATCGTTACGACTGCGCCCGGCACCAGGTTTTCCGCGAAGAAATCTTCGAATCCAATTAGATATCCGCCCCGATTGCTCGTCGGATACCGGATCTCAACTTCAAACGTCTCGAACGTTTGTGGGGACTCAAAGGTAAGTCTCGTTGCCCGCTGGTCATTGAACGCAGCCTTCGGCATGACCGTGGCGAAATTGGCATTGAACGGGAGCACTCCGTAGTAATGCTCGTAGAAGGTCAGCACATGTTCGACGATTCCAGGCTCCAGATCGGCGTCAGCGGTGCGATAGTCCAGTAGGAACCGGTAGTCTTGACCGAATTCGCTCGCTTTGCGCTTCTTCGAAGATATCGTTTGTAGGCCAGCCGTTGTCCAGAGAGCCTGACGGGCTGTGCCGACGAACTCGAAGAGCCCCATTTCACGAGACATGCGGTAGTTCAAAGCAAAACGAGCGAGCTCGAACTCTTCCGAACCAGGAGTCATGGCGCCATGCAATTTGCGCACCAATGCATAGTCGGATACCGCTTCCGATTCCCCTGCGACCGTTTCCTGAATCTTGTGCAACTCATCTTTCGAGAGGCTGGGCACGTTGCTCTCGTGCATCCATGCGTCGCCCCAGCGAATAATTCCCGGTTCATCTCGCAAAGTCGCCTCGATTGCGTAGGCAAGTTCGTCGTCCGACGCGATCGAAGCGTCCACTTTCTCTGTTGTCGCGGACGGTCGTTCAGACACGATTCTCGCGACCGGTTCTGGAGCGAGATCTTCCTGAGCTGGTAGATCGGGTAGGGTCTCGACTTCCGGCGCCGCGGTTTCGTCTACCGTCAGTTCATCGACTTCAGCCTGCGGTAACAGCTCGACGTCGACAAGCGGAGAAGCGGTGTCTTCCGGTCCTTCTGTGCCGCCTGCCGCTTTCGGAAATCACGACATCGGTAGCCGGCTGCCCTGCCTCACGGAGGGCCGCAGCTACGGCCGCCTGCCATGAGTCGGCCGGGAATTCGATCGTGGAAGATGACGAATCTGTTAATGAGGAGTCAGATTCTCCGGCAAACACATCTCGACTCTTCGGCCGTGCTCGGGCAGGTTCAGGAGTTGTGAAGCGTTCAGCAAGCGTATGGTCGTCTGTCTCGTCGGCTTGTGTGACAGGAGGTGTTCCACGACGCGTCGTAATGTAGAGAACCTCGTCCTCGGTCTCGTCGCGCGCCCAAACGTGTGGATTAGCATTAAGCGCGGCAGCAAGTTTGGCCTCAGTGGTGTCGTGTCCGGTTGAAGCCAGGGCATCGACAAGGCTCGAAAGCGACAGTCGAATTGGAGCACTGGCAGCGAAGAACGCGCCGCGTGCACGATACAGGTCGAACGCCAGTTGAGCCAGCTCCTTTTCCGCTTTCTTGCCACTGAACTCTATCGCCGGGAACGTGGTCGTGGAATTCGCCATGGTCAGGTTATGCTCATTTCAACTCGAACTGTTTGCAACAATTCTTATATACAGGGATTCAACTGCATTCAGGAATCCCCGGGGCGTTTGGGATGTACAAGAGATTGGGATGGCGAGATTAGTCGGCATCTGTTTTCAGTGCAGCAACTAGGTCCCGCGTGGCAACCGGATTCTTGCTTTCGATGATTAGCTCGATCAGTTTCTTGCGATCTTCATCTGAGATCATGGGCCGACACTCCCTTCTCTACCTCTGCAATCCCGTATTTTACATTATGACAGGAACGGGAAGCTGTTCACCTGTTTATCCGCTCCAGGGCTATCGATGCTACACCTACAAGACTCGCATCAGTTCCAAGGTCGGAAGTTGAGATCGTGAGGCGTCGGACCGCCGATTCCAGCCCGTGCTGACGGACCCTCGCGCGAACTGCGCCAACGAACGGTTCGCCCGCCCGGCCCGCGTAGCCGCCAAGAACGACCGCGTCACAACTCAACGAGGTTACGAGGCTGGCAATGGCCATCCCGATCATCTGAGTCGACTCTGCGGCGACCGCGGCTGCCGCGGCGTTCCCGGTGTCTGTAAAGACGTCTTCGATGTCGAAGTTGCCGTTTTGTGGCGGGGTTATCTGAAGCTCGTTCGCAAGCCGGAGGACGCGCTCCAAGATCGCGGGTTCAGAGACATAGGCTTCAAGATGCCCCGGCTTGCCGCAGGAACATCGCGGGCCGGTTGCGCTTACGGGAATGTGACCGAACTCTCCAGCGGTCGTGCCTGCGCCGTGGAGCAGGCGTCCCTCAAGGATGATCCCTCCACCAACTCCAATCCCAAACTGCATGTATACAAGACCTCGCGCGCCCCGGCCCGCGCCAAATCGATACTCACCGACTGCTCCGGCGCGCGCGTCGTTCTCGAGATAGACCGGGATCTTGAGGCGTTCCTCCAAAAGACCGGCAAGGGGGTAGGAGACGAATCCCGAAGTGCGAGGTCCATCAATCGTCACCCCTCGGTGTGGATCCACCGGACCGCCAAACGCGACGCCAGCGGCGGCGAATCTGGAAGCCTCGAGATCGGATCGATCGAGTAGTTGCTCGATGAGGTGGAAGGTTTGCTCCAACGTGGCGGGCGCGCTGGCCGGAACACCGATGCTGCGCGCGGACTCGATCATTCTAGCGCTATCGCTGATTATCGCGGCTCGGATCCCACGGCTGCCGATCTCGACCCCGAGAGCGTACGTTTCGGATGGCACAGCTTTGATAGACCGCCCAGCTAGATGATTCATTTAGCGTCGCTGTATTGTCGTTCGAACGCGTAGGGCGGCGAACGACATCTCGAGATATTAGCACTTGGTGATGGGTGGGTGTATGCCGCGCCGTCTCCTAACTTGGGACCGGATTGCGACCCTTCTAAGGCTCTGGTAGAATGCGCCCAAATGCGATCCCCGATAGCTCAATGGTAGAGCGACGGACTGTTAATCCGCAGGTTGGAGGTTCGAGTCCTCCCCGGGGAGCCGGCAGGGCCGTGTGGCCCTGGTTGTTACTGATGGGGTTGCAGCCCCGACGCGAAGATAGCTAGTACCTCTATCCAACCGACCCCTCCCGTTCCTCTCCTGATCGGCGCTTCCTCCAGTTCGAAGTGTTCCTGTCCTGGTAGAGACGTGTACAGTGGGTTCACGTGGTGATACCGGTCTGAAGGTCGGTGTACCACTGGTTGATGGATCTGCGAGGAAGTGCACGGACCTCGCAGTTCGGTGATGCAACGCCCAGGCCCCTGGAGGAAGGCCATGAATATCTACGTCGGCAATCTGAATTACAGGACCGGCGAGGCGACTCTTCGCGAGCACTTTGCCGCTTATGGCGATGTCGCATTCAGCCCGCGTCATCACCGACCGCGAGACGGGACGCTCCCGAGGTTTTGGCTTCGTCGAAATGCCAAATGATGACGAGGGACGTGCCGCAATCGCCGCGCTCGATGGCGTAGAACTGGAAGGGCGCGCGCTGAACGTCAATGAGGCACGCCCGCGAGAGCCGCGGGAGTCGCGCGGTCCGCGCCGCTACTAGTTCACCAACTAGGTTTAAGCGCCAAGACACCTCTGGCTGTGCCGGGGCGTTCTTCGTTGATGCAAGCCGATCGAGTCGATGCTAGACTCCAATCGAGCCATCTCGTCGCGGGACAGAGCACATCATGCGTGTGTGACACGGGATTCAAGTTGCTTCGCCACCTCGTTCCCATGGCCGATGCCGTCAATCTCATGAAAGTGGTGTTCGCGGCATCGAGCGCTGGAGATACAACGAGCCCACTCCGCACGCCGATCGACATGCCGGATGGTTCGGACTGTCGCTCTATATGCCGGCATTTGTTCCCGCCACGAATCTCGCTACCGGCGGCGACCGGCGCAAAGATCGTGTCCGTGTTTGGCGAAAATGCTGAGCATGGACTACCAATCATCAATGCGATCGTCGTGCTGGTCGATCCAGTTTCAGGCGTGCCAATCGGGCTCATCGAGGGCGGGACGATGACGGCGCTCCGCACTGGCGCGGTATCCGGCGCGGCTTCGGACCTGCTGGCGCGACCCGACGCGAGTGTCCTGACGGTCATCGGTGCGGGCGTGCAGGGTGTCACCCAAGCCGCGGCCGTCGCGGCGGTGCGCCCCTCCAGCGAATCTACCCGTTGATCCAAACAGCGATGCAGTGGCGAGCTTCTCCGACCGGCTTGCGCGATGGGATCCAGCGAGCAGCTGATCGCGTTCGGACAGCCAGCCTGGAGGATGCTCTTGCGGAATCCGACATCGTCTGTACGGCAACGACATCCACCGTTCCAGTGTTCGATGACGACATGATCCAGCGTGGCGCGCATATCAACGCTGTGGGGGCATTCACGCCGCAAATGCAGGAGATCCCAACCGCCACACTGTTGCGCTCTCGTATTGTCGTCGACGAGGTTGAGGCGGCTCTTCACGAGGCGGGAGACTTCATCCAGCCCATCGATCGCGGTGAGCTTGATCGTGACGCCGTTCGGGACGAGCTGGGCCACATTGTTGCCGGGTCGATAATCGGACGCAGTGATGCAGATCAGATTACGTTCTTCAAGTCCGTCGGGAACGCGATTCAGGACATGATTGTCGGCGGTCTGGCGTTGCAGCGGGCCGCGGACCGGAACGTTGGAAAAATGTTGGATCTGACGTAGGGTCGCGTCTGGGCTCCGTTAGTCGCTAGCCGCCATGAGCTCAATAGACCGCCGGTCCGAGCGTTTGGAGCCCTCCACCAATCGGGCTTCAAAATCTTCCGGATAGCACTGGATCATGCCAAGCAATGGCGCCGGAGCAACCTGACCGAGGCCACAAAGTGAAAGTTCCATTACGTGCTGACTTGTGCGATCGATGAGTTCAAGGTCTCCGGGTTGACCACGGTTATTGAGGATTCGATCGACGATCTCGACAAGCGCTTTGTTCCCGAGTCGACAGGGGGTGCACTTGCTGCAAGATTCCCATCTATTAAAGTCCATCAGGTAGCGGCCGAATTCCACTGCGTCTACGTCTTCGTCGAAGACGACGAACCCTCCCGACCCCAGCATGCAATCATGTTGCTGTAGAGAGTCGAAATCAACCTCCACGTCCAGCTGGTCGGGAAGTAAAGGTCCCGCGGAAACGCCGCCGGTCTGAACCCCCTTGAGCCGTTTACCCTCGGCCATCCCTCCATAGATCTCAAAAATGATGTCTCGGAGCGAGGCGCCCATCTCAATTTCCACCACACCCAGCCGGGCAAGTGGCCCTTGCATTGAGACGAGCTTGGTGCCGGTGCTCCGCTCGGTTCCAAGCGATGCGTACCATTCCCCACCGTTCCTGATGATCTCCGAAATTGGAGCGAGCGTTTCGGTGTTGTTGAGTACCGTTGGCCTGCGCCAGAGGCCCTCTTCAACGCTCCGAGGTGGCTTGGTTCGTGGTTGGCCGCGTTCTCCCATGACCGAGTACATCAACGCCGAGCCCTCGCCACAAATGTATGCACCGCCACCGGTGGAAACACGAACATGGCAGTTGACGCCACTTCCCAAAATGTTGTCGCCTAGCAGGCCCAGATCATACGCCGATCTCACTGCGTGCCGAAAGCGCTCAACAGCGAGGAGATGCTCGCCACCGATGTAGTTGTAGCCGCGTTCGGCTCCAACCCCGTAGCAGCCGAGCATGATGCCTTCCAGAACTCTGTGCGGGTCGCTCTCGAGCAGTCGCCGGTCCTTATAGACGTTTGGTTCGCCCTCATGAGAATTGCACGCCATGAACTTGGGCTGGGCCCGAGCGCGACGGCCGCTATCCCACTTGATTCCCGCTGGAAACCCCGCACCGCCCCTGCCACGAATGCCAGAAGCCTTGACCTCATCCACGACCTCTTCGGGGGTCATCTCAAAGATCGCTTTGATCCAGGCTGAGTAACCTTCGACTGCTATGTAGTCGTCGATTGAATATGGGTCTATATGAGCCCAGTTCCTGGTCAACACGCGAACCTGCCCGGCGAAGAACGGGTGGTCACTGAGTTGGGGAAGCTCTCGGGAGGGGTCGAAGGAGCCAACGAAGTGAGAATCAAGCCGCTCGCCGGCCGCTAGCGATGCGAGGAGGTCGGGAACATCGTCCGGTCCAATTCCGGCGTACAGGGAGCGAGGATGTCCCGGACCGGTGACGATAATGGACGGATCGGCCCAGGACCAGCCACCGCCGCCCACAACGCGCAAATGGGCATCCAGGTCTCCATTTTCGATCCGGAAGCGGAGATGGTCGTAGGTGTCAAGAATCCCCTTCGCCTTGCTGTCCTCGCTCACACATACGGAGATTGTCCATGAATTGCCGGCATGCAGGTCATCCAGCGCTGCGGTAGCCCGGGCACGATGTTCTTCGAACGCGGCTCGATCAGTTAGTGTCATGAGCTTTTTGAGGAGGGCGATCGCCGGTTATCTCGGCGATCGCCTCGTTCAATCGCTCGACATCGAGGTTCCCGATGTAGCGATCGTGATCGAATTGCACGATCGGAGCCATGTCGCAGATCCCGAGACACCCGTTGACGATCTGAACGGTGAGCTTTCCATCCGGTGTCGTGCCACCTTGCGTAACGCCGTACTTATCGCGCAGTTCATTGATGAGTTTCTGACTGCCACCCACAAAACAAGCTGCCCCGTGGCAGAGCAGCATAAAATGCTCGCCCGGAGGCTCTGTCCGGAAATCAGCGTAAAAGGTCAGTAGTCCGAAGATCCTATTGATCGTAACGCCAAGGTGATCAGCAATGATTCGTGCAGCCTCAATCGGCACCCAACCCATTTCGTGCTGCACATGCTGGAGCGCGCCGAGGATCAGTTCCTGAGCTTCCTCATGGTCTTGTGGCTGAAAATGGTCGTCAAGGTGAACTCTTAGGCGGTCGAGGTCGCTCTGCTCCACTACCGATGTGTGTGCCACGCTGTGTCTCCCGCCGTTCCAACATTCACGCTATTTGGGCGCGTGCTTCAACCGCTGGCGAGTATAGCAAGGATGTGGGCGCTTCGCGGGATGCCTGTGCTTTCCCGACGAAGCGATTTAGACTGTGAGCGAAGATGGCACGGGGTCTCTATTCGACAGTTGCCTGGCATGCTGCGACGATCTTTGCCCGCAAATCTCGTGGCGCATGAACGGTTCTGGCGGCGTCTCCGATGAATCGTAAGACACCGGCCTCATACTCGAAGTGCTTCGCACACGGCGGGCACCTCTCCAGATGTTCGTTAACTTCCAAAACCTCTTGTTCGGTCAACTCGCGATCAAGGAACGGGTAGAGGCGTTCGATCGTCATCCTGCAATTAATCATCCTGCATCGAATCCTTGATGTAACCTTCTGCGACTGCGAAGTCATACAGGTTGCGCTGCAGCCTTCGTCGCGCACGATACAACCGTGACATGACTGTTCCTACCGGAATGTCCATGATTTCTGCAATTTCACGATAGGAAAATCCTTCGATATCAGCTAGCACGACCACTTCACGGAAGTCGTCCGACAAATCGTCCAGCGCTTCAATGACATCGCCAGCCGTCAACCTGCTTAGGACGACGTCCTCAGGACGATCGGACGTCGGTTGCACGCCAGAGTCAATCAGATGGTCGTAGAGGTAGAACTCTTCCATATCATCTAGCGACGCGCTCGTCGGTCTACGTGACCGTTTCCGATATTCATTTATGTACGCATTTGTCATGATCCGGAAGATCCAGGCCCGAAGGTTTGTGCCCACCTTGAACTGGTGGAGCGAGCGAAAGGCTCGCAAGTACGCTTCTTGAACTAGATCTTCCGCATCCGCCGGGTTGCGCGTCATTCGTAGCGCCGTCCGGTACAGGGAATCGATGTAGCTGAGCGCCTCAGCTTCGAGTTCAGCCCGTACTTCTGGAGCTACGCCTGGCGCGATCCCGTTTCTGACCGCCTCCGTACCTGTCAAACATCCAGCCATGGTGTCCTATTCCCGTCATTCCCATCACAGGGTACTCGTCCGGTCGCATCGTCGCGCCGGAAGCCGGATTGCTGTGCCTTATCCTGAGCTAGTCCCGTTTTCGTCCGAAGTCATCCAGATCGAGCGAGTCGATGAAATCCCGGAACGCAGAGAGACCCTCTTCATCAATCTCTTCGAAACCCTCTTGATCCGGGCCGCCAGCACTTTCGTCGTCGTCACTCATGGTAATGCCAGCGCGTTCCATAACGCTCTCATCCACCAGAATTGGAACCTTGGCCCGAACGGCAATCGCGATCGCGTCGGAAGGACGAGAATCTATTTGGACGATTGAGCCGCTCCGGTCGACAACAATGGTGGCGTAGAAGACATCCTGATTGAGATCGGTGACGACGATCCGCTCGATCGTCGCGTCGAGTTCCCCGAGTACATTCGTCAGCAGATCGTAGGGCAACGGGCGGGCCGGGTCAACGCCCTGTAGGACCATCGCGATGGCCTCGGCTTCAAATCTGCCGATCCAGATCGGTAGGTGCCGTTCACCGCCTACTTCGCGCAAAATCACAACTCTGTGCTGGGTCACCAGGCTTACGCGGATGCTTTCAACTACCGTCTCGATCACGAATCGCTACCCTTCTGGCCCTCTTTGGCGCGACGCACCGGGGTAAAGAACATGCTGCGACGTGTGAATGAATTGTACCCGCTTATCCCATGCTCGCGTCTCTGCGCGCGGACTAATGTTGGTATTCCGGAGTCTGGAAAATCCCAGCGAGGCTGCTTGGCCAGTAGGAGATCCAGGCCCGTCCGATGATGTCTGAATATGAAATAGGTCCAAAGCTCCTGGAGTCAGTCGAATTGTTGCGATTGTCGCCCATCACGAAGAGGCTCTCCTCAGGAACAAGCAGCTCAAAGCCATCCGCGCGCCCCGGCCAGCTGGTGGACGTTGTGCCCAGATACTCTTCATTCAGTCTGACGCCATCGACGTAGACGGCTCCATCATGAATCGAGATCGTTTCGCCAGGTAGCCCGATGACCCGCTTTATGTACGGCTTGTCGACGGCGCCAATAGGCGGATCGAACACAATAATGTCTCCCCGCTGCGGAGGATGAAACGGATAAAAGGTGTGTTCACCTTCGCGTTCGACAAATGGAAGCACGTTGACCACTTCGTTCAGGTCAAAGCTCGAGTAGATTTGCCGGTTCACGAGCAACATCTCGCCGGTGTCGAGCGTTGGTTCCATTGACAGGCCATCCACGCGGAAGTTCAGGACGACCGACCGCACAGCCAGAAAAATAAGGAGGGCGAGCACAAGCGTCTCGGTAATCTCCCAGAGAACCCCCCCAGTGTTTTCGTTCTCAGCGGATATTGCTGCTGATTCCTGATCAACCTGATCCGCAGTGTCATTGCTTCTGAACGTGGCGTTGATTCGATTCTCGATACTCCCGGGTGGTGCGTGGCGGGCCGACGATGGCTCGTGCGGCGATGCGTTGTAAGGATGTCGATCGTCTGTCATCAGTTCTCCGGCCAGGTTCGTGGGTCGTGCAATCCGACTGCGAGTATACATTCCGTCGATTCCAGGGCTGTGAGGATGATTTGGTACTTTCTCCACATTGAGGTGCTCGTGTGCCCATGTATGCTCGAAGTTAGGAAAGATTGTCCCTGGATAACGGCTTCGGTCCACCTAAGTGAATCGCGGGCGGGACGGAAGGGTTACTTGTGATGGGCGACTGCCAGTGACTAGGGCTGCTGCCAAGAGGAAAGAAAACCCGAAGAGTTCGAGTTCGGGGGTTAGCCGGCCTCACCGGTCGCTCGCCGCTGGCACAATTCTTGAGGGACGCTACCAGATCCAGAAGATCATTGGGCGTGGTGGCATGAGCACGGTCTATGCGGCTCGTGACTTGCGATTCGGTCAAGTCGAGCGTATCACCGCGATCAAGGAAATGGTCGATGAAGATCCTGATCCTGGCACGCGTGCCCTGCGACTGGTTAACTTCGAGCGAGAGTCGGCTCTCCTCGCGACCATCGCTCACGCGGCAGTGCCTAAGATCTACGACTATTTCTCGCTAAGCGGCCTGGTCTATCTGGTTCTTGAATACATAGATGGGACCGACTTGGAGCGCGGGCTGATGACGCGCGGCCGTCCGTACCAGGAAGCCGACGTCATTCGCTGGACGCTAGAGATTTGCAGCGTTCTCCAGATGCTGCACAATTTTGAACCCGATCCGATCATATTCCGAGACTTGAAGCCATCGAACATCATGCTTCGATCGAGCGGACAGATTGCGCTCATCGACTTTGGCATCGCACGCATGTTTCAGGGTCGTCAACGCGGCACGATGATCGGTACCGAAGGTTACGCCCCGCCAGAACAATACCGGGGGATCTCCGACGCACGAGGCGATATTTACGCTTTGGGCGCAACGCTGCATCACCTGATGACCAATTCCGATCCTCGTCAGGAAGCTCCCTTTACGTTCCATGAACGGCCAGTCCAGACGCTAAATCCGGAAGTTAGCAATGAGTTCGCCGCGATCATAACCAAGATGGTTGAATACCATCCTGACCAGCGCTACCAGACAGTCGACGATGTCGTTCGCGATGCCGAAGACCTCGTGTATCGAAGACGGCGACGCGATACGAGTGTATTCGATGGAAAGTCAACCTCTGGGCATGGTCCGAACACGGTCGATGTTGGGGACGGTGGTCCGACAGGCCTGCCGCAGACCTCCGTATTCACCGGACCGATCGACTCTGTCCGGACCTCCTTCGTTCCCTTCGAGCGACGGCGATCTTCGCGCAAGCGATTGCCTCGACGAAAGAGTGGAAATCAGGATCTGGAGGGTCGGATCGCCTGGCAGACCAAGACAGGCGATGAAGTACGCGGTTCCGCGCGGTGGGACGGGCGGTTGGCGACCATCGGATCCTACGATCGATACCTCTACGCCATCGACCCGGCGGACGGAACAGTAGCTTGGAAGTTTCCGACCGGGAAGGGGGTGGTAGCCCGCCCGGGTGTTGCTGGAAGTCTCTACGTCATCGGGTCGGAAGACGGAGCAATCTACGGGCTCGATTCGGATTCCGGTGCATTGCGTTGGTCCTGTCGTACCGGAAGAGCGATCCGCTCCTCCGCCGCAATCTGGGAAGATCATGCGATCGTGGGCTCGGACGATGGATCTGTGTACTGCCTCGAGTCCGCGACCGGTGAGATCGTCTGGCGCTCCAGGCTGTGGGGACCAGTGCGTTCGTCTCCCGTCATTTCGGAAGAGTCGGTGCTTGTCGGGTCGGATGATGGCAATCTGTACGCGCTCGATGTTCAGACGGGGAAGACGGTCTGGAGGGAGCCGTGCGGTGGTCCGGTTCGTGCGACGGCTGCAATAGACGGCGGACGAGCCTACGTTGCAAGCTGGTACGGCATTGTTTCGTGTTTTTCCGTCGATGGTGGACGCCGGCTGTGGCAGCATGGATTCGAGGATGGCGTAGCGTCGTCGCCGGCTGTCAGCAACGACGTCGTCATTCTTGGTGTTTCCGACGGAGCCCTGGTTGCGCTCGACAGGATCGATGGATCGTCGCAGTGGGTTGCCCGGTTCGCTAACCAGATCACGTCAACTGCGCTGGTAGGCGACACCTACTGCTACGTGGGGACCGTTGACGGCGACTGCCTGGCTCTCGATATTGTGAGCGGCGAGCTGTCCTGGAAGCACCGGATCGGCGGTCCGATCGTCTCGTCGCCGGTGCTGGCGGGTGAGGTCCTTATTGTCGGGTCGATCGACGGCAACATCTATGGAATCTCGCTCACAGAAGAAGAGATAGCCGATCTTCGAATAGGTCGGGAATAGGAAGGGCTCTTGGACCATGGCGATTCGCGCCCTCGTTCACATTATCAGCGAAGATGCAGTGCTCTGTGAACTGGATGAGATGCCAGATCCAACTCACGCATTCTTGCGCGTTCGTAATGCAACCAGGAAAGATGGAAAGCCACTCCCGATGGTCGATGAGCGAGCAACCAGTATTGCCTATCCCTGGTCTAGAATATCTTATGTAGAGTTTTTCAACGAGGATGCGCCTCGAGAGGCGGTGTTGGGCTTCTTCCGCGAGAACGCCTGAATCTGATTTGCTATTCGATGACTGCTGAACGACGAACGCCCCGGTAGGTACCGGGGCGTTCGTCTAGCGACGTTTCTTTGCTTACTTAGCTTCTTAGAGTTCTTCCTTGGCCGGCTCACTGGTTGACGTTGAAGTCGTGGTGTTGGTGTTCGATTCGATCTGAGCCGGTGTAGATGTGCTTTCGACCTGGGCTTCATCGTCTTTCGAGGAACTTTCGCGGAATTCCCGAATTCCCTGACCAAGGGCCCCACCTATCTGGGGCAGTTTACCCACGCCGAAAATGATGATAATGATTACCAGGATAATTCCTAGTTCGAGCGGTCCTACTGGCATTGGATTGCCCTCCTACATCTTTAGCGCTGGCGGACCGTCTAGATTGCTGCCTGCGCTGTCCGGAATCTCTTCCGCCCTCGCTCCATGGGACCAAACGATCCCATTCATTGCTACATACGGCACATATCGCGTCTTGGACGTGTCCCGACGCAGTCGATCTGATTGAGTATACCCCTCTCAGCCGAACTGGTAGGGATAGCCCGCCTGCGGAACTGCGAAAAGCGCTAGTAGAAGATCGCCGCTATGATGGCCAGAACGACGAACAGGACGACCATTCCAATCGTGAAATTGAAGAGCGTTTTCTCGATTCCCCGGCGTGTGTGATAGATCGAGCCGGAGTCCCCGCCGAAGGCACTGCCAAGGCCAGTTCCCCGAGATTGGGTCAATATGATCAATACGACGCCGATGGCAACGAGAATCTGCGCGATGTCAATGGCCGTTTGCAAGGACTTCTCCTACAGGGTTTCGGTGCGTCACCGTTCGAGAGCATACTATATCGTAACGGTAGCCGCCGCTGCATCCAGGAGTTGAAGGAAGGAATCCGCGTCAAGGCTTGCCCCGCCCACTAATCCCCCGTCGATGTCAGGGCAGCTGAAGAGTTCGCTGGCGTTTGTGGGAGAGACGCTTCCGCCGTAGAGCACCCGCATATTTTGCCCGGCGTCGCCATAGCGGTCCGCGAGCCAACCTCGCACCATCGCGCACATTTCCTGGGCGTCATCGGCGGATGCGGCAACGCCGGTGCCGATCGCCCAGACCGGCTCGTAGGCCACGACGAGCCGGTCCAGATCTTCAGGTTGAATGTGTGCCAAGCCAGCTTCTAGTTGCTGGCGGACGGTTGTCTCCGCCGCATCATCCTGGCGCTGATCAAGCGTCTCACCGACGCAGAGGTAAGCGGTCAGCCCGGCCCGCTGGATCGCATTGACCTTCTCTCCGACGAGGTGATTGGTTTCGCCAAAGATATGCCTGCGCTCACTGTGTCCGGCCAGGATAGCGGTGCAAATCTCCGAGAGCGCCACGGGTGAGACTTCACCCGTGTATGCGCCGGATTCCTTGACATAGCAATTCTGAGCGCCGACCGTGATGCCGGAAGACCCAACAGCATTCAATGCAGGCACAATCCATGGAAACGTCGGGAAGATCGCGACATCAACGTTGGTTGGCAATGGGCCGCGTGCGATTGCGGCGGCGAGTGCCTCGGCATCGCTGAGCCCCAGATTCATCTTCCAGTTGCCAGCGACGATCATCGTGCGTGCCATGGCGCCTACTCCTCAAGCGCGGCAATCCCGGGCAGGGTCTTGCCTTCAAGAAATTCGAGTGATGCTCCGCCTCCGGTGGAGACGTGATCGATTTCGTTCTCCATCTGGAGTGCATTAATCGCCGCGACCGAATCGCCGCCCCCGACAAGCGAAAAGGCGTCGGATGCAGCGATGGCTCTAGCCACTCCGAGTGTTCCCTGGTCGAACGGGGGCCGTTCGAATACGCCCATCGGCCCGTTCCAGACCACCGTGCCTGCGTTGGCTATCGCCTCGGCGAATGTCCGCACAGTCTGTGGGCCAATATCGAAGATCGCCTGGTCGGCCGGCACTGAATCTACCTGGACGACCGCTCGGGCTTCGCCTGCTGCCTCCAGGCTGGGCGCGACAACGACATCGGTCGGAAGGGACAGGACAGTGCCTCCCGCATTGGCGCGATCAACGAGATCGCGAGCCTGTTGGGAAAGTTCCGGTTCAGCGAGCGAGGTGCCGACTTCGTGCCCCAGGGCCATCAAAAAGGTATTCGCCATCCCGCCGCCAATGAGAATCGCCGATGCACGTTGGACAAATGACTCGATCACATCGAATTTGTCGGACACCTTCGCGCCACCGATGATGACAACGAGCGGGAGCTCGGGGTGGTCCAGCACGCGAGTAAGTGCCTCAACTTCTCGCTGCATGAGGAGCCCCGCCGCCGCCGGGAGTTTCCGGGCGACTCCTTCCGTCGAAGCGTGGGCACGGTGGGCCGCCCCGAAAGCGTCATTTACGTAGGAGTCCGCTAGTTCGGCAAGTTGTGAGGCGAATGCGGGGTCATTTTTCTCTTCCTCGGCGTGGAAGCGCAGATTCTCAAGCAGCAACACGTCACCAGGTTGCAATGCCTTCGCCGCCGCAAGCGCCGATGGACCGACACAGTCATCCACGAAACCTACTGGAGCGTCAAGCAGGGTCTGGAGGTGGCCGGCAACTGGACGGAGGGATAGTGCGGGCACGACGGCCCCCTTCGGGCGCCCGAGATGGGAGCACAGGATGATCGCCGCATCCCGCTCTAGCAGATACTGAATCGTTGGGATTGCCGCCCTGATGCGGGTATCGTCCGCTATTGCTCCGTCGCTGAAAGGGACGTTGAAATCGACCCGGACGAGCACCGTCTTATTACGCAAGTCCAGCGCGTCAAGTGAACGAATCGCCATCTTCAGCCTCCGGTTCCGCTCATTTGTCTGGGGTCGATCATCCAGAAAGGTTCTCAAGATGGCTCCAGGCTGCCCGTGACCAGCAGCCTGGATTGATCCGGAAATGAGAAATTGCTCCGTGCTGACGATCCTTCGTCCGATTAAACCCCGATCTCTCCGACCATTGCTGCGAGGTCAGCAATGCGACAGGAGTAGCCCCACTCGTTGTCGTACCAGGACACCACCTTTGCCATCCGGTCCCCACTTGTCATAGTGGATAAAGCATCGACAATCGACGAATGAGGGTCCTGGCGGTAGTCGCCGGAAACCAGGGGCTCCTCACTGTATGCCATGATGCCGGCCAGCGGTCCTTCGGCCTCTTCCTTCAGTGCGGCGTTGATTGCTTCGACCGACGCGGGGCTCTCTAAGTCGACAGTGAGGTCGACGAGTGAAACCGTCGGGGTGGGCACGCGCAGGGCGAAGCCGTCAAACTTCCCTTTCAGTTCCGGAAGCACCAGCGCCACCGCTCGCGCCGCCCCGGTGGTAGTTGGCACGATGTTCTCTGCCGCGCTTCGAGCGCGACGCAGATCCTTATGGGCGTTGTCTAGAAGATTCTGGTCGGCGGTGTATGAGTGAACAGTTGTCATCAACGCGTGGGAAATGCCGAAGTACTGGTGAATGACCTTCGCAACCGGAGCCAGGCAGTTCGTGGTGCATGACGCATTCGAGATAATGTGGTGCTTGTCCGGATCGTAGAGATCATCATTAACCCCAAGCACGATCGTGATGTCCTCGCCTTTGGCTGGAGCGGTGATGATCACCTTCTTCGCGCCAGCTTTGATGTGCTTTCCGGCTCCCTCCGCGTCACGGAACACCCCTGTTGATTCGATAACGATGTCAGCCCCCAGATCGGCCCAAGGAAGCCTTTCCGGGTCGCGCTCGCTCATAGCTCGGAATGACTGTCCATCGAC
The DNA here is from genome assembly GCA_963709995.1 of uncultured Chloroflexia bacterium. Taxonomy (GTDB): domain Bacteria; phylum Chloroflexota; class Chloroflexia; order Thermomicrobiales; family CFX8; genus JAUIIK01. The sequence continues at coordinate 115,975 of CAVPYN010000019.1, forward strand.
GGAAATTGAACTGCCGTCCACCTGGATCTCGGCGTCGAATATGCCGTAGGTCGAGTCATACTTGAGCAAGTGAGCCAGGGTTTCGTTGTCAGTCGTGTCGTTGACGCCGACGATTTCGAGCTCATCCCCATATGCCTCGTAGATTGCCTTGAAAACCTGCCGGCCAATCCGGCCGAATCCATTGATCCCGACGCGCGTTGCCATCTCTTCTATCCTTCCTTTCTCAAATCTCGATTGCATCCAAGCGGCGATACATTCACCTGGCTACTCTGCTGTGCGCACTGGTCGCGCTCTCCCATTCGCCTGTGCTGCCACCGAATGCCCGTTTGTTGCCTCCGCAGCCTCCGGTGTCGTTGTATAGCGCCGGACCGGCTGCGGGTGCTGCTTTGTACGCCGCGCAAGTTCGACGAGTACTTTAGCGAGTTTTTCCGGATCGTGACGTAGCGGATACTCGGGATTTACGACATCGCGTGGTTCGACTATGAGCCGGGATTCGAACTCACCTAGACCTTCATAGCGGACTGCTGAAACCCCCCAAGCTGGCTTTATTCCGGACGCGGAGGGTTCAAGGTTGGAGTTTACAAGTATGCGATCAATCGGAAGATCGCCGAGATGACGATGTAGTCCCCGCACGTGGTCGGCGACATCGTAGTCATCCGTTTCGCCTGGCTGGGTCGCGACGTTACAGACGTACACTTTTTCGGCGGGCGTGTGGCGCAGTGCATGGGCAATGCCCTCAACCATGAGGTTAGGCAAAACGGACGTATAGAGACTGCCCGGGCCGAGAACGACAAGGTCCGCTTCGAGTATCGCGTGGACCGCCGGCAAGTATGCTTCTGCGTTCGGCGGGTCGAGGAAGACGCGATTGATGCCGGCACGGGCGTTGACGATCGTCGTTTCTCCATGCAGCACGCTGCCGTCGGCCATCTCAGCGCCAACGATGATGTTTTCCAACGAGGATGGATACACCGATCCGCGAATGTTCAGCACCCTGCCCGATTCAATGATCGCCTGCTCGAAGCTGCCGCTGACTTTCGTCAGTGCCGTGATGAACAGATTGCCGAAGGAGTGCCCATCAAGCGCCGAATCCTCCGCGTCAAATCGATATTGAAAGAGATCTCCCAGCAGTGTTTCGGAATCGGCGAGCGCTACGAGACAGTTGCGAATGTCACCCGGAGCGGGCACGTTAAACTCCGTCCGGAGCCGCCCGGAGGAACCACCATCATCGCCCGCTGTGACTATCGCGGTGATCCGCACCGGTTCGTGTTTGATTCCCCGCAAGAGGGTTGAGAGGCCGGTGCCTCCTCCGATTGCGACGATGTGCGCGACGGGCTCGGGCTGGCCGAATCGATGGGTTTCAATGATCTTTGCAAGCCCGCCTTCACCCATGCGAGATTCCATGAGCGGCGCTGTCAGTGAATGGGAAAGCTTGAGAATCCCGCCGACGATCAACATCGTGCCAGGTAGGATGACGAGCAACTCGCGATAGGGGTGATCGATGAACTGGAGAGTGCCGTAGTAAACGACTCTGGAGAACTGATCGGGAACGGTGTAGTTGCGGTACAGCCAGGCGAGCCCCATCGCCGTGGCGAGGCTTGTCAAAAGGACGCCGCTGAAAAGGATGATGATCCAGCGTTTGACCATCATTCCTGGTCGCAGCCAGGTTCGATATTCCATAATAGACGTCCTGCCTCCCCAACCGACGTTGGACGGCTCAGTATAGCATTGCAAGGGTACCGAACCCCGCGCCAGCTCAGCGCTCGAAGCGGTTCGGCTTACTTGGGAGTACCCGCCGAATCTGCTACAATTTCAGGCACTGAAGTCAGTGCCCGAACGCAAAGTGGGCCCCGCCCGCTTGTTTTTTTGTCCGGGGTCTGAGTGACGTTCCCAACCGCTCAAACCCGGGCAGTGAGAGGTGGCAGCAAATGAAGAGTGACTTGTACACCGCCATCGCCCAGATCGCCGCCGAACGGAACATTCCTCGTGAAGCTGTTCAAGTCGCGCTCGAGCAGGCCCTGAAGACGGTCTACCGGCGCGAACGTGAGCAGCATGATGACGCGGAAACGTACATCGAAGTAGTAGTTGATCCGACCAGCGGCGAGTTCCGCATCATCGAAGTCAAACGTGTCGTAGAGGAGATCGAGGACGAGACTCGGGATGTTTTGCTCGCGGACGCACTTACGGTCGATCCCGATGCGTACGTTGGCAAAGAATATCGAATCGACCGGACTCCGGAGAATTTCGGCCGCATCGCGGCCCAGACCGCGAAGCAGGTTATCCTCCAGCGCATTCGAGATTACGAACGCGAGACGATCTACGAAGAATTCAAGGATCGCGCTGGAGAAGTCATGACCGGCGTTATCCAGCGGGCGGACCATCGAGCAGTAATTGTTGAGCTTGGCGGCAAGGCCGAGGCAATCATGCCGGCTCGGGAACAGGTTCCTAGCGAGCGCTACACCCCCGGGCAACGGTTGAAGGTCTATCTGAAAGAAGTGAACAGCGAGACGCGCGGTCCTCAGCTCATTGTGAGCCGGACGCACGGTGCGCTCATCAAGCGGCTTTTCGAGTTGGAAGTCCCCGAAGTCTTTTCGGGCGCGGTTGAGATCAAGGCGATTGCCCGGGAGCCGGGACTGCGCAGCAAAGTCGCAGTGGAAGCTCGTCAGGAAAACGTCGACCCGGTGGGATCGTGTGTTGGCGTTCGAGGGGTTCGCATCACCAACATCGTTGACGAGCTCCAGGGCGAAAAGATTGATGTCATCGAGTATGCGGCTGATGTGCAGACCTTTATCTCCAATGCGCTTTCCCCTGCCAAGCCGATCAACGTTCAGCTTATTGAAGAGGGTGAGCAAAAGGTTGCCCGGGTCGTTGTGCCCACGGACCAGATGTCACTTGCAATTGGCAAGGACGGTCAAAATGCGCGACTGGCTTACAAGCTGACTGGCTGGCGAATTGACGTCAAGGATCCAGAATCGCTACGTGTCACCGATAGCGAGGGCGACGACTTCCTGCGGCAGGCACAGGAGGCGCTGGCCGAAATCCGCGCCGAACAGGACTTCTTTGTCCAGGGACGCCAGCCCCGGTTGGTCCGCCAGGACGGGGTCTTTACCCATATGGACAAGGACTTCGGCCCACTTCCAGATGATCTGGTCGGAATGAGCGTTGATGTTGAGCTAATCGACGATATTGTCAATGTTCACTACAACCGGGATCTCCGGGCTCGCTTTGACTTCGCGACGGGCGAACTGCTGCCGCTTTACGATGAGGTCATGCTCGACCCAGCCCGGTAGCAGGCTGATTGTGAAGGTGAGAGATGGCAGCCGACCCGGCGGCGAAACAGCGCAAGAGTAAGGGGCCCCGACCAAAGCACGTGCCCGAGCGAACTTGCGTCGCCTGCCGAAAAGTAGATGCCAAGCGGCAGTACACCCGCCTTGTGCGCACGCCCGAGGGGCGCATCGAGGTGGATCCGACGGGGAAGGCGAATGGTCGCGGCGCGTACTTATGCCGCACGCGACGGTGCTGGAAAGACGCGATTGATGGCGGCGCGTTGGGCCGCGCTCTTCGGGTCGAATTGGACAGTGAGGATCGGGAACGTTTATGGATCTATGCGCGCACGCACTTTCCACCCGATGAAGACAACGTGCGCGGTGGATGATGAGGGAGGCGAGAAGGAATGAGTTCAGGAACGCACAGCAGAGGACGCTCACGGGGAAGAAGGCGCGGCCGGCGCGATCAACGTGAGGATCAGGCGCAGCAGGCCGTTGCCACGGCCGAGCCCACCTATGACGAACCTATTGAAATTGGATCCGCGATCACCGTTGGCGAACTGGCTGAACTTCTGAACCGGTCAGCCGTTGACGTGATCAAGGAATTGATGTCCAACGGGATCATGGCGACGATCAACCAGCAGATCGACTTCGACGCGGCTTCGACCGTCGCCGAAAGCTTTGGCGCGGTCGCGTTGCCTGCCGAAAGCGCGGACCGTGATGATCTGGACGCCATGGAGGCCGCCCTTTTGCGCAGCGCCGCGTCCGATGTTGCCACTGAGCGCCCTCCGATTGTCACTATCATGGGTCACGTAGATCATGGCAAAACCGCCTTGCTGGACGCAATTCGTGAGACGCGAGTCGAAGGCACAGAGGCAGGCGGGATCACCCAGCGCATTGGCGCCTATCAGGTGGAGATCAATGATCGGAAGATCACCTTTCTTGACACTCCGGGTCACGAAGCATTTTCAGCAATGCGTGCTAGAGGGGCGCAGGCTACCGACATAGCTGTACTCGTTGTTGCAGCTGATGACGGTGTCATGCCGCAAACTCGTGAGGCCGTGGCTCATGCCAAGGCCGCGAACGTGCCGATTATCGTTGCCGTGAACAAGATGGACCTTGAGTCGGCCAATCCGGTCTACGTGAAGCAGCAACTCTCCGACATTGATGTAATCCCCGAGGAGTACGGTGGCGATGTGCCGCTTGTCGAAGTATCCGCGAAGGCCGGCACCGGTATTGATAGTCTCCTGGAGATGATCCTTCTGGTGGCGGACATTCTGGAGTTGAAGGCTGACTCCGATCGCGGTGCAATTGGGGTGATCATTGAAGCCGAACTCGAGCGATCGCGTGGAGTTGCGGCGACGGTGCTCGTCCAGGCAGGCACCCTGAATCTTCGGGATGTGGCTGTAGCCGGAGCGACGTACGGACGTATTCGCGCGATGACCGATGATCGAGGAAACGAAGTCCAGCAAGCCGGTCCGGCTACTCCGGTCAAGGTTTTCGGTCTTTTTGAATTGCCTCAGGCCGGCGACGTGTTCGAAGTTGTGTCTGATGAACGCACCGCTCGGGATCTTGCGGAAGAACGAGCCCAGCAGCGACAAGAGACAATGAGCCAGTCGCGCGTAAACCTCGACGATTTCTACGCTCAGCTTCAGGCGGGTGGATCCAAGGAGTTGCCGATTGTCGTCAAGGCCGAAAGCACTGGCTCGCTAGGAGCAGTGACCGGCAGCCTGGCAAAGGTGGCGGAAGACTTCGACGAAGTGGCGCTGACGATCGTTCACACCGGGACCGGGGCGATCTCCGAATCCGATGTCAATCTGGCGGTGGCTTCTGGCGCAATCATTATTGGATTCAACGTCCGGCCAGACCCGGCGGGGTTGCGGCTCGCGGATGCCGAGAATATCGATATCCGATTCTATGACGTGATCTACCATCTCACCGACGACGTCAGCGCCGCGATGAAGGGTCTCCTCGAGCCTGAACGACGCGAGGTCACCGATGGATTCGCCGAGGTTCGTGACACGTTCAGATTGCCGAATCGCGTGACTGTCGCGGGTTGCTACATCACCGATGGAAAGATCCAGCGAAACGCGAAAGCTCGTGTTATCAGAAACGGAGCGGTCATCGCCGACTCCACAATCTCGTCACTAAAACGATTCAAGGACGATGTGCGTGAAGTGACCTCCGGCTATGAATGCGGTCTCACCATCGAGTCGTACCAGGAGGTTGAGATCGGCGATCTGATCGAGGCGTACCATATCGAAGAGATTAGCCGCGCCTGATGAGCGCGCGCCGTCGTCGCCAGGTCGGATCGATAATCCGAGAAGAAGTGAGCGGGATCATTCAACGTGATTTGAAAGATCCCCGTCTCGGATTCGTGAGTGTCCTGCGCGTCGATGTTTCTCCGGATATGAGCTTTGCCAGGATATATGTGAGCGTTTTTGGCAGTCACGAGGAGCAAGATGCGACGATGGAAGCCCTCGACCATGCGAGTGGTTTCATCCGGAGACAACTTGCTCCTCGCCTGGCGTTGAGAACGATTCCCCAGTTGCGATTTGTGCTTGACCGCTCAATGGAACATGCCGAGAATATCGCGCGGATTCTCGCCGAGATCGAAGAAGATGAGCGCTCCTGATAGGTAAGGGCGAGGTGGCAAGGCCGTGGACTATGAAGCATGAATCACTTGAGCTGATCCCTGGACTTGCGCGGGAACTTCAGTCAGCTGTCAGGAGTAGTACTCATCCGGTCATCGTGACCCACGCCCGTGTAGATGCGGATGCTGTCGGGTCAGCGATAGGCATGGCCGCACTGTGTCTGGAGTCCGGTGTCAAGCCAGCGGCGGTAAGAGCGGGTGATTTTCGAGTGCCGCCTGGACTCCGATTCCTTGAGGGATCGTCACAGTTGGCCGATGACTCAGTGGACCCGCTGGCACAGGCGGATCTGGTCATATTCGTCGACTGCGCGGACGCGGGTCGCGCTGGCCAAGTCTCAACCATACTCGCCGAACGCGAGTTCGCTTATCGTTCGATCAACATCGATCATCATGTCACCAATACCCGCTTCGGTGACTTCAACGTTGTTGTTCCACAGGCGGCGGCGACGTGCGAGATTCTGGTTGGCATTTTCGAAGCGCTCGATCTTCAATTCGCGCCTTCGACTGCGACGGCCCTGTTGGCAGGCACCTACGGCGACACGCTGGGACTGAAGACTCCGAGCACGACCCCTCAGACGATGCGCGCCTGCGCTGATCTGTTCGAGGCCGGCGCTTACCTGGATCTGATAGTTGATCACCTGTTCCGAAAGAAGCCGTTTTCAACGGTCCACCTGTGGGGCGAAGCGCAGAGCGCCGCCGTCTGGCGCGGCCGGCTGGTCTGGTCGAAGGTGACGAAGGAGATGCTGGAGCGGTCGGGGGCCGCGCCATCGGAGACCGAAGGACTGGTGAACTTCCTTGCTGGGACCGAAGGGGCATTTGCCGCGGCTTTGATCCAGCAGGCAGACGATGGCTGGCGGGTGAGTTTGCGCTCGACAACCGGGGCGGTGAACGTCTCTGAACTTGCGCAGCACTTTGGAGGCGGTGGTCATCCAAGGGCGGCCGGCTGTCGTCTCGAACCGGGACCAGACGCCGTTGGATACTTCCTCGACTTTATCGCCGCTGAGCTAGACAAACTTCCGGCTGACGCCGGTTCCCGGCCCGAACATGCCGCGCTCGCGGGCTAGCGACCTTCATGGATTTCTCGCCGTAGACAAAAGTCCGGGATGGACTTCGCACGATATCGTGGCGCGAATCCGGGGCCTGACCGGTGTTCGACGCGTTGGCCATGCAGGCACGCTCGATCCATTCGCGACTGGTGTGCTCGTTGTTGGTGTTGGAAAAGCAACCCGGCTCATCAGCTATGCCCAACATAGTCCCAAGCGCTACCGGGCGAAGATCCGACTTGGAATCGAGACGGATACACTCGATCCCGAAGGTAAAGTCATTCACGAACAGAGGGTGGATTGTTGGCCCTCTCTCGTTGCAGTACTTGATGTGGTTGAGAGTTTCGTCGGGGAGATCGAGCAGACTCCTCCGGCATACTCCGCTGTGCGAATCGATGGCCGGCGTGCATACGACAGGGCCAGAGCTGGAGAGAAAGTCGACGTTCCATCACGTCTGGTGACGATCCATAGCATCGTTGTCAGAAGCTATTCACCGCCCGTTCTCGAGATCGACGTGATGTGCGGCACTGGAACGTACATACGATCGCTGGCCCGTGACATCGGCGCTGAACTGGGCACCGGTGGTTACTGTCTCGAGTTGCGCCGCGTTGCGGTGGGGGATTTTGTGGTTGAGGGCTGCTGGAAGATCGAGGCACTCGCTGAGGCGAATCTCCGTGAAAACTGGAGTCGGATAGCGATTCCCCCGGATCGGGTCGTTCAGAGCCTGCCGAAGATCGTGCTCTCCAGGGAGCAAACCCGAGCATGGTATCATGGCCAGTCGATTCCGGGGTTACAGGCTGCAGATGAGGAATCAACGACTCTACGCGCCTACTCCGACTCGGGCACTTTTGCGGGAATCGGCAAGTTGGATCCGGTGGGAAGCCTCCGCCCGGTGCTCGTCTTTGCGATCGACTGAGGAGACCCTGGACATGGTGAGCGCTGCGCCGGCCCATGTAATAGATCGATTCTGTAGCGTTGGGTCCGACCCATCGTTGGTCACGATCGGTAATTTCGATGGAGTGCACCGCGGCCATCAATTCCTGCTCAGGCTTGTCGTCGAACGCGCTAGTTCCGCGGGTGTCAGGCCGCTCGTGATCACCTTTGAGCCACACCCGGTTTCGGTCCTGCGCCCCGACAATCCGCTGCAACGTATAGCGTTGCCCACAACAAAGCTGCGGGAGATCCGTCATTGTGGCATCCAGGACATCGTTGTTGTTCCCTTTGATCTCGAGTTTGCTTCGCTAACACCTGGACAGTTTCTTGATCTTGTGAACGAGCACGTCCATCCTCGTGAAATCATCGTTGGCGAGGGGTTTCGTTTTGGAAAGGACCGGGCGGGCAACGGCGCTTTCATCGAAGAATATGCTCGGGAGCATGGTTTCGCCGCGACTGTGATCGCGCGCATGTCAGACGGCGCTGACGTTGTGAGTAGCTCTCGCATTCGGGCCGCTTTGCACCGCGGTGACATGGCCGAGACCGAACTCTTGCTTGGCCGGCGGTTCCGGCTCAGCGGAGTTGTCGAACGCGGATTCGCAAGGGGTCGGGAACTTGGATATCCAACCGCGAATCTGATGGTGGTCGGTGAACTGATTGTTCCGGCGAGCGGGATCTACGCCGCCTACGTTCACGTCAATGGGCGGGATCGAGTAGCACACCCGAGCCTGATCTACATCGGTACGAGTCCAACCTTCGAGCCCCGTGATCGGACGGTTGAAGCGCACCTCCTCGACTTCGATGGTGATCTCTACGCTCGCAATATCGAGGTCGAATTCGTGGCGTTCATTCGTGAGGACGAGAAATTCGAGTCGATCGTAGCTCTCGTCGATCAGATTAGCAGAGATGAAGTCAAGGCGCGAAGGATCCTCCGGGATGCCGCGCCGGAGCCGGACGGGGAAGGCCAGTCGTGAGTGAAGGATCGGGCGTGACGGAGATCGTCACCGACAAACTGAGAATCGAGCATCTGCTGAACTCTGGCACGGTGACGGTTGAAGTTCGTGAGAGCATGGTTCGAAAGCTGGCCTCCGGACGCCAGCTGCGGGTTAAGATGGGCTTCGATCCAAGCGCGCCGGATATTCATCTCGGGCATGCCGTAGGCATGCGCAAGCTGCGGGAGTTCCAGGACCTTGGCCACAAGGTTGTCATTATCGTTGGCGACTGGACGGCGCAGATCGGCGACCCATCGGGCCGCTCCGCCCAGCGTCGCATGCTGACAGCCGAGGAAGTTGAGGCCAATGCACAGACCTATCTCGATCAGTTCTTTAAGGTTGTTGATAGCGATCCTGCCAAAGTTGAGGTGGCCTGGCAGTCGACTGGTTCGGAGACTTCGATCTCGCCGACGTTCTCCGCCTGACTAGCAAATTCACCGTCGCGCAGATGCTTACGCGTGAGGATTTCCGAACGCGGTATGAAAACGAATCACCGATCGGTATCGTTGAGTTCCTCTATCCCCTGCTCCAGGCATACGATTCAGTCGCGGTGTGTGCCGACGTTGAGATGGGAGGAACCGACCAGACCTTCAACTTGCTGGTGGGGCGGGATATCCAGCGGGAGATGGGACAGGAGCCGCAGGACATCCTCACCGTTCCGATTCTAGCGGGCACCGATGGCGTTCAGAAGATGTCGAAGAGTCTCGGGAACTATGTTGGCGTAACTGATCCGCCAAACGACATGTATGGCAAGCTTATGTCAATTCCTGATACGGTCCTGGATGAATACCTGACCCTGGCCGCAGAGATTCCAGATAGCGAACTGATACAGCTTCGTACGGGTCTTCAGGATGGCAGCGCTCATCCCAGAGAGGTCAAAGACCGAAATGGCGGCGAGCGTCGTCGAGCGATACCACGGCGCCGCAGCAGCCGACGGAGCACGGCAGGAGTTCGAACGAGTCTTTCGCCAGCGCGAGGCGCCCGCGGATATGCCGGACGTTTCCGTTGCCTACCCGTTGACGATTGTGGACATGCTGCGCGCGGCGGGTTTTGCCGCAAGCAACAACGAAGCTCGCCGTCTGGTGCAACAAGGTGGGGTTCGAATCGACGGGGAAAAAGTGGACGATCTCGAATCCGAGATGACGTTTGGCAGCCCGGTCGTTCTTCAGGCAGGAAGGCGGCGGTTCGCTCGTCTCGTTCCGTCGACTCCGTAAGCTTGGATCACTTCTGGTGGCCATGCCGGGCCGATTGGCGGCGCCGGAGTGCGACCGGGCTTTGACATGCCATTGCGCCGGACCATATACTTGAGTGCTGACTTACGGGGTGTGGCGCAGCCTGGCAGCGCGCGGCGTTTGGGACGCTGAGGTCGGAGGTTCAAATCCTCTCACCCCGACCATGCGGTCGCGAAACTGGCAAGTTGTCGCGGACCGCTAGAACGTAGCTCCATGCGGGGGTAACTCAGTTGGTAGAGTACCTGCCTTCCAAGCAGGCTGTCGCGGGTTCGAGTCCCGTCCCCCGCTCCCCCAAAGCCCGTCTTCTACCCGTCTTCTATATGAAGGCGGGCTATCTTTGTGCTCTTCGAACCCCTTGGTTATGACAAAAGACTATCGCCAAAGCGCATATCCAGACTGCATTCAGCTGACCAGCCCTTCGGAGCCTCGTTTCAAGCATTGACAGATCGCTGTACCACACGCTATACGCACTGGTTGACAATTTTCACTAATAGAGAGGGGCCAACGATGGCGCTTTATATGATCCAGGCTTCCTACACGCCCGAAGCTTGGGCGGCACAGATCCGGAATCCGGGGAATCGATTTGAGCAGCTCCGGGAGGTGTTCGAGGCTGCTGGCGGAACACTTCACCATATGTGGTACGCCTTCGGCGATTCCGATGTGGTGTTGATTGCAGAGGGGGAAGGCAATATCGATGCCGCCGCGGTCGCCATCGTGGCGACGGCCGGTGGCGCCGTCAAGTCGCTCCGGACAACCCCGCTCCTGAGCGTCGACGACGGGATTGCGGCGCTTCGCAAAGCGGGCGAGATCTCCTATCGACCGCCTGCCGCCGGATAACCAGTGTGCGCGGGTTCATAGTCGGCCAATCCTTGCATTGCGCCTGCTCCCATATCTGACTAAAGAGAGCCAGCGTGCGACCGCTGGCTCTCTGCTGTCGAACTACGCAGCGTGCGACTGCGACCTAGTAGCCGTCCGCCGATCTAGTCCGTCTCGATTTCCTTCCACCTGTGTCCGGGCGTTGGATCATCTTCCTTGACCCGACGGACATTGTGACGGGCAAAGGCGGGTTCCGAAACGCCATGTGTCTGGAAGAAGACGAGATCCACAGTCTGTGGATCATGGACTGTGGTGACGATGGCGGGATTACTGTGAACTCCGTCATCCTCAATGTACAGGACAATTTTGCCGACATGTGGAACTGAATTGTTTGCCATTGGCTTCCCCCTTTTCTGAAGTTTGGGTTTCACGCGTCTTCTGATCTAGTTTCCTCGTTCGCTATGGTTGCAGACGATCGATATTTCAACGGCGTTTGGTTGCCCACTTGACAAGGCGATTCAGGGATATCTTGTCGGTAACCGAGTCACACATGCAACGGAAAACAGACGCTAGGTGTTACAAGGACATATCAATTGCCCGGGGCACTGAGCGGTCGATGTGCTTAGCAGCCGCGAACCTGCGAGCACGGCCCACGTGAATTGGCAATCCCTGGGGACACAATTGCTGTGAAGATCGGGTAGCGCGCCCCACTCTCCGGCAACAATCGGTCGACTGCCATCTGGATCTAGTGACTGCCCTCCGGAAGAACAGCGGTTACCCAGCGCGCTAGACTTGATTCTGACAGGTGGCGGCGGTTGTGCCGGACCGGATTCGGAAGATTCCACGGCCAGCATCGCTCTGAAGGCGATAACAAAGCGCACGTTTCGGCGGTCATGAAAGGATCAGGCGACCAATGCGAGGACCATTCAAGAACGAACCAGGGCTGGACTTTTCGCTCGAAGAGAACAGAAAGGCGATGAAGGCCGCGCTTCTGCAGGTAGAAGCAGAGTTAGGCAAACGTTATCCAATCGTCATCGGTGGTGAACGAATCGACACCGCCGACGTAATCACCTCACGTAACCCGGGCAACCTATCCCAGAAAGTCGGCGAGGTCTCCAGGGGCACCACCGAACACGTCGAACGAGCAATCCAGATTGCGGCAAAGACGTTTCAAGATTGGAAAAAGACCTCGGCGGAAGGGCGCGCAAGCGTCGCGTTCCGGCTCGCGGCACTGCTTCGACGCAATCGGCTGGATCTGGCTGCCTGGATGGTCTATGAACTCGATAAGGCCTGGGACGAAGCCGACGGCGAGATTGCGGAAGCAATCGATATGATGGAGTGGAACGGTCGACAGGCGCTCGAGATCGCCCGGCCGGTTGACCTCCCGTCCGTCCCCGATGAGGCGAATTCCTACCACTATCTGCCTATTGGCGTGGGCGCGATTATTCCGCCGTGGAACTTCCCCTGCGCGATCTTTACGAATATGACCATGGCGCCGGTGATTGCCGGCAATACCGTCGTGGTCAAGCCCGCGAGCAATACGCCAGTGATCGGCTACAAAGTCATGGAATTGATCGAAGAGGCTGGTGTGCCTCCAGGCGTCGTCAACTTCTTGCCCGGTGGCGGGGCTGAGATAGGGGACGCGCTGGTCGACCACCCACTTACTCGATTTGTCGCCTTTACCGGGTCAAAGAGTGTCGGCATTCGCATCTACGAACGCGCTGCTAAGGTGCATCCCGGTCAGAAGTTCCTGAAACGCGTGACCGCGGAAATGGGTGGCAAAGATGCGATCATCGTTGACAAAGATGCGGACGTAGACGCGGCGATAGAGGGCATTGTGATCTCGGCCTTCGGATTTCAAGGACAGAAGTGCTCCGCTTGCTCGCGAGCGATAGTCCACAAGGATGTCTACGATCGGGTCGTTGAAGGGGTTGTCAGACTTACCGAAGAAACGGTCACGTTTGGACCGGCAATCGATGGCACATCGACTGTCGGAGCGGTCGTTGACGAGAGTCAATACGACTCGATTCGCAACTACATCGACATCGGGAAGAGTGAGGGGCGTCTCGCGTACCAGGCGCCGGAGATCGAAGCGAACGGCTACTTTGTTCCGCCGACGATCTTCGCGGATGTGCCGAGAGATGCGAGGGTAGCCTGTGAGGAGATCTTTGGCCCGGTGCTGGCGATCGTCAAGGCTGACAGCTTCGACGAGGCGCTCGATATCGTCAACGATTCCGAATATGGGCTGACAGGCTCAGTCTATACCCGGAATAGAGCGCTGCTGGAGCGCTCACGCTACGAGTTTGAAGTCGGAAATCTCTATTTCAACCGGAAATGCACCGGCGCACTAATGGGTGTCCATCCGTTCGGCGGCCTGAAACTGAGCGGCACAAATACGAAAAGCGGTGGTCCCGACTATCTCAAGAACTTCATGGAAGCAAAGGCGGTAGGCGAACGCCTGTAGGCCGTGCACGACGCGGGAGTTCAGCAGGCGTCAATTGCGGTCGGCACGTGACCGGACGCATAATTCGGTTTGCGCCAACCGCTTGGTGGGTGATCTTGCCTCCGACTAACTAGGATCGCGAGCTATGTCCTCATCCGGGTCCCTCGAACTTCCTACTCGAGCCCTGCTTTCAACGAAGCTGTTCGTTCCGCGTGCCCATCCCCTGATCGTTCACCGTCCGCGGTTGGTCGCTCGTCTTATTGAGGGGCTCAGCCGGAGGCTCACTGTCATCTCCGCGCCACCAGGTTCCGGAAAGACGACGCTTATCTCGGCCTGGCATGCCTCGGAGCTGGGGGAAAACGTTCCGCTTGCCTGGCTCACGCTGGATGATGGCGACAACGATCCCCAGCGATTCGCAACCTACGTTGTCGCTGCTCTCGCAACACTTCAACCGGATGAATCCGAGGAGTACGAGCGCCTCGTTCGGGCGGCTTCTTCACTCGACATCAACCACACGTTTGTGCTGCTGCTCAACCTGGTTGGCAACATTCCCGCGCGATTTGTGCTGGTTATCGATGACTACCAGGTCATTGAAAACGCTGAGATCCACGAGAGCATGAACTTTCTCATCTCCAACGCTCCGCAAACGATGCGGCTGGTCGTCGTCAGCCGGACAGATCCGCCTCTAGCTCTAGCGCGGTGGCGGGTTCGGAATCAGCTCGGCGAAATCCGGACCCCGGATCTTCGATTCACTACGGAGGAGGTGGAGGAGTTCCTCCGCGTTGTTGCGGGGATTGACGCTGAACTGGGCGATGCCGCCTTGCTGGCTGAACGGACAGATGGGTGGGCCGCTGGACTGCAGCTTGCCTCGCTCGCACTTCAGAGCAATGAGTCGATCGGCGAGCAACTTCGAGAATTTGGAGGCAGCCATCGTTTTGTAGCGGATTATCTGCTCGAAGAAGTTGTTCGGCGCCAACCACGATATATTCAGGACTTTCTCTTGCGCACGTCCGTGCTCGACCGACTTACCGCGGAGCTCTGCGATCGGGTACTCGGTGTTGACGGGAGCGCGGCCCACATCCGCCACATCGAGCGGCACAATCTCTTTCTCGTGCCGCTGGACGCGGATCGCAAGTGGTATCGATACCATGCATTGTTTCGGGAACTGCTTGCCCGGCAGCTTTCTCAGACGTATCCCGAAGATGTGAAGACGCTCAATCATCGTGCTGCCTCCTGGTTTCGAGCGGCTGGAATTGGTTCGGAGGCGGTGGAGTATGCGCTGCGCGCTGGCGACTTAGAGTTTGCGGCCGATGTTCTGGATGCGGATGACGCGGCGATTCAGGCGCTGGACCAGGGACAACTGGCAACCGTGCTCCGCTGGCTTGAGGCGGTTGGTAACGATGTCCGGTTTCGTCATCCCAAGCTGAACGGCGTCGTCATCTGGTCGTTGATATCGAGCGGTCGCATCGAAGAGATTGAACCCTATGTGGATGATGTCGAGCGGTTCGGCGAGACGATCAAGTACGATCCGATTCTTGCGCCAACGATTTTCGGGGTTGTTGGTGCTGGAAGAACTGCACTCGCGGTCCACAGGCGCGATTTCACCACCGCGATCCAGCTTTCGAACGAAGCTCTCCAACTACTCCCGCCCGAACTTCCCATTGCACGCGCGAATACGCTCTATGGACGAGGTTTCGCGTTGGGGATTACTGGTGATCTTGGAGGGTCGGTCGAGGCATTCCGCGAGGCTACGCAGACGCTCGGGCCGCGTGGCTCAATGCCGTTTCTCATGCTGACGCATACGGCGTATGCGCAGGGACTCTACCATCAGGCCCGGCTCGCCGAATCCGAGAGGGTGCTTCGTTCGCTGCTCGAAGTCGTGCGCCAGGCGGGACTTGGCGAGTGGTCATATGTCGGCTTCGTGCGCATCTGTCTCGCGCGGGTGCTCCTTATGAGGGGGCAGTTGGAGGAGGCGCTCCATGAAGCCGGGCAGGGTATTCAGCTAGCGGCGCGCTGGAATACCGGCACGTTTGAGCTCGAAGGTCACTTTGTCGTTGCCGCTATCCAGATCGCAATGGGAAATCCGGCGGCCGCTCGGGAACCGCTCGACCAGGCTTCCCGGCTCGTTCCAATGACCGGCGCCAACCCGGTGCTCGGTCGTCTTGAAGGGCTTCGGCTCTTCGCTGGCGAAACTCCGGTCGCTGATCAAACGATCTGGGCAACCGCGTTGCTGGCTGCTATGCCGCGCAGTCCGGAGGAGGTATGGCCCTGGCTCCCAGCTGGTTGGTTAGCAGTTAACCTTGCGATCCAAGGCGGTGCGGTCGCCCAGGCACGGCAGGCCAGTGAGTCGATGTTGCGATGCGCGATTGACGGCCACTGGCGACTGATGGAGGTCATGGTTCGCATCGCGCTTGCCCGTTGCCTGTGGCAGGAAGACGATCAAGGTGGCGCGTTGGCGCTGTTGGGCCCGGCGATTGCAGTCGCTGCATCGGAATGCCTGTTGCAGCCATTTCTCGATGGTGGCAATGACGTCGCTACAATGCTCGCTGCTCTCGAAGTTACCGGAGCGGAAGCCGAGTGGCGGAGCCAGGTGGTTGCTGCTCAGACGCCCGCGCAGCCCCAACGTGACAAGGTCAATTCGGACGGCGTTGGCGTGGAGCTGGCGGAGCCACTCAGCCCCAGGGAGATTGAAGTGCTGGAACAAATCGGTCTAGGAAAGCCAAACAGTCAGATTGCGCTCGACCTTTTCATAGCCGAAGGCACGGTCAAGCGTCATACCCACAACATCTACTCGAAGCTTGGCGTGAGTAACAGAACGAAGGCGGTTGCCAGGGCGAGCGAGCTCGGCATTCTGCCATAGCCTGGTAAACGCTCATAGCGGCGACAAGAATCACGATATCGTCGTTTGTAGTGGCCGGCGAGACGAGAACGGCCCCTGTTCGCATAGCATTGCGAACAGGGGCGCTGTTATCCCAGACCTGATCAGTCTTCGATGAAACCTGGCCGACGGTGTCCCCCGCCAGCGGCGTCCCCACCTTCGTCATCCATTGCTTCGTCGTCCTGGCCGATGCCACGCATCGTCAGGTCGATCTTCCCGTCGGCCCGCATGTTGGTGATCTTGACGGTTACGACATCCCCGACACGTACGACGTCCTCAACGCGCTCTACGCGGTGGTCGCGAAGTTGGAGATATGGACGAACCCGTCACGGCCCGGCGCGATCTGTACGAACGCACCAATCTGAATGATGTTCTTGACCGGTCCACTCACGATTTCGCCGACTTCTGGCAAGCTTCACCGTTGAACGCCTGTCATTGGCGAGCCCGCGCATCGTCAGATTGATCTTGCCGTCGTTGCGAAGTTCCGTGACTTGCACCTCGACGACGTCGCCGACCGACACGACGTCTTCGACTCGGTCGACGCGTTCAGAGCTGAGTTCGGAGATATGGACGAAACCGTCTCGCCCCGGGGTCAGTTCGACGAACGCACCAACTGGGATGATCGTCTTGACAGCGCCGGTCAGCACATCGCCAGCGCTGCGGCTCCCAGACGATCCGTGCGATGCGCTCAGAGTCGCGGCATCCACCCCGGCGGCGTTGACGCCAGCGACAAAGATCGTTCCATCTTCCTGGATGTCGATTTCGGTTTCGGTGTCTTCCTGAATGCCACGAATGTTCTTGCCGCCCGGTCCAATGACCATTCCGATGAATTCGGGATTGATCGAGATCGAGCGAATCGACGGCGCATACTGCGGACTGTCCGGTTCACGCGGGTCGGCATGACTTCGGTCATCTTGTCGAGGATGTGCATCGACCGTCACGCGCCTGGGCCAACGCCTCACGCATGATCTGGGTCGTGATGCCCGTGACCTTTGATGTCCATCTGGATCGCCGTGATGCCCTCGCGGGTGCCCGCCACCTTGAAGTCCATATCCCCGAGGAAATCCTCGAGTCCCCTGGATGTCGGAGAGGATCGTGTAGCCACCCTCGCCGTCGGTGATCAAGCCCATTGCGATTCCTGCAACCGGTGCCTTGATCGGCACGCCGGCGTCCATCAGTGACAGCGTGCTGCCACAGACGCTCGCCATCGACGTCGAACCGTTGGACGATACGACTTCGGAGACGACTCGCATCACATAGGGGAAGTCTTCCTGGTCGGGCAGGACCGCTTCGAGTGCGCGTTCCGCGAGCGCGCCGTGACCGATGTCGCGCCGGGAGGGCCCCGCATGAAACGTGCTTCGCCAACGCTGTAGGGGGGGAAGTTGTAGTGGTGCAAGTAGCGTTTGGAGGTCTCAGGCGTCAGGTTGTCGACCATCTGGTCGTCGCGGGTGGAACCAAGCGTGGCGGTGCTGACGACCTGCGTCTGCCCGCGGGTGAAGATAGCCGAACCGTGGGTGCGCGGCAGGTAGCCTACCTGGCACCAGATCGGTCGAATCTCTTCCGGTCGTCGGCCGTCGGCACGATAGCCCTGATCGAGGATCAAGCCGCGCATCGTCGCTTTGACAGCGTCTTCGTAGGCGTCAGCGACGGCCTTACGAACACCGGATACCTCGGCATCGAAGCCGTAGAGGGCACGTGCCATTTCGAGCGTATCGCTTGATTGCAGCTCTCGAATTTCGGCGAAGCGGTTGGATTCGAACTCCTCAACGAAGAACTTGACCGTCTCTTCTTTTAGCCCGCTGATGGCGTCGTTGCGAGCGGTCTTCTCTTCAAGCTGCATGGCTTCGGTCAAGCGGTCACCGAGGTATGCCTGAACGGCTCGATCGACTCCGGGATCACGCTTCGGGATTTCAATCTCTGGCTTCGTGGCGCCAATGGCCTCCGCGATCCGGAGCTGAGCGTCAACAAGCATCTTGATGATGCGATGACCGAGTTCGAATTGCGTCGACGAAGATCTCCTCGGAAACCTCGAGCGCTTCGCCCTCGACCATCATGATGGCGTCCCGGGTACCGGCGACGACGACATCCATTTCCGAGGTCTCTAGCTGTTCGTAGGTCGGGTTGACGACGATCTGTCCATCGATATAGCCGAGCCGCACACCGGCGACCGGGCCATTGAACGGAATCGTCGAGCACGTCAACGCCGCCGAAGCTCCGGTGATCGAAAGAATGTCGGGATCGTTCTGCTGGTCCGCCGAGAAGATTGGTCGTGACGATGTGAACGTCGTTGCGGTAGCCCTTCGGGAAGAGCGGTCGCAATGGACGGTCAGTCAGACGCGCCGACAGTACCGCGTGCTCTCCGGGTCGACCTTCGCGCTTCAGAAAGCCGCCAGGGATCTTGCCCGCGGCTGACATACGTTCTTCGTAGTCAACCGTCAGCGGGAAGAAGTCGATGCCCTCGCGGGGCTTTTTGGACGCCGTGGCCGCTGACAGGATGAGCGTGTCGCCATAGCGAATCGTGACTGCGCCGCCAGCGAGTTCCGCGATCCTGCCTACTTCGAAGATCATTTCGCGTCCGCCGACGGTTACCCGTTCCTCGTGGATGACGGGCATGTTGTCGGGATGTGTGTCTTGCATATGTTTGCATGTGTTCTCTTTACCTCTTCGTTCTGAATGCCGCGCACTCAGCTGTCAAATTCGTGTCTCGTGTGGGCCGTAAAGCTGGCCTTGTGCGCTGGTTAGGGACTGGAGCGTGACGACGATCTTGCGAGCTTCTCCACGCTCCAATTCCTAACCGGCGACACCGTACAGGTTTGGATGACGGCCCGAAAGTCCAGCTCAGTCCAAGGCGACTTGCGTGTCGCTAGATATCGCTCTCAACGTCGTGTGCCGTGCATTCGTCCTTTCTTGTCCATCGAATTCTGCAGTCTGCCATAACAACGAACGACCCAGAGGAGAGTCCCCTGGGTCGTCATGAATTGATCTCCGTAGACATGCGGCATTGAGGTCTGGGATGAATGAAAGCTGAGTCCCGCAAATTACCGGCGCAGTCCTAGTCGCTCGATCAGCGTTCGATAGCGTTCTGTATCTTTCTTGCTCAGATAGCGCAAGAGCCGACGCCTGCGTCCGACCATCTTGAACAGTCCCCGCCGGAATGATGATCGTGTGGATGATCGCGAAGTGATCGGTAAAGCGGCGATGCGTTCCGTCAGCAGTGCGATCTGGACCTCCGGCGATCCGGTGTCGGTTTCATGAACCTGGTAATCGTCGACGATTTCGTCTTGATGTTCTTTCTGAAGCGCCATACGCGCTTGACCTCCCTCGCCCTCTCGCGGTATTCGCGAAAGTCCACGCATCCCACAATTTGTCAAGGATAGCAGACGTAATCTTCGATAACCACAAATAGGACACCTGGAACCCGCTCGGGTGCGGATTCCAGGCTAAATCTCGTAACTCGTTTTACTCAGGAATCGATACCGGCGTCAGCCAGCTCCATCATGCCGCGTAGCTCTGAACCAATCTCTTCGATTGGATGATCGTTGGCGGTCTGGCGCAATCGTAAAAATTCACCCCGGCCCTTGGCATTCTCGGCCATCCACTCCTTGGCGAATTCGCCGGACTGGATGTCGCCGAGGATCTGCTGCATGGTTGCCTTGACCCGGTCGTCGATCACCCGCGGTCCCGAGACGTAGTCGCCGTATTCGGCAGTATCGCTGACCGAGTAGCGCATGTACTTGATGCCACCCTGATAGATCTGGTCGACGATCAGCTTCAATTCGTGGAGCACTTCGAAATAGGCGAGCTCGGCGCGTAGCCGGCTTCCGTCAATGTCTCGAAAGCGGTCGTGATCAGGTGGCTGACGCCACCGCAAAGGACTGCCTGCTCTCCGAACAGATCGGTCTCGGTCTCGTCTTTGAAGTTCGTCTCAACGACGCCGGCACGGGCGCTACCCAGACCCATACGCGTATGCCAGGGCGACGTCTTTGGCCTGACCGGAGACATCCTGGTGGATTGCCAGCAGCGCCGGAACGCCGATGCCTTCGAGATATACCTCGCGCAGAATGTGCCCCGGGACCCTTTGGCGCAATCATGACGACATCGTTCTTGTCGCTCGGATTGATGATGCCGTAGTGGATGTTAAAACCGTGCGCGAACATCAGTACGTTACCGGGTTCGAGGTTTGGCTCGACGGATTCGCGATAAACCTCACCCTGCAAATGGTCCGGGACAAGCATGACGACGATGTCGGCAGCCTTGTGCAGCCTCGTCGCTGGTCGTTACCTTGAAACCATCGTTTTCGGCCTTCTCCCAGGACTTGCTGCCCTCATAGAGTCCAACGACGACGTTGTAGCCGCTGTCTTTCAGATTCTGAGCGTGAGCATGTCCCTGACTGCCATAGCCCAGGATCGCAATTGTCTTATCCTTCAAGAAGATCCTTGTCAACATCTGATTCGTAGTAGACGGTTACCACCCGGTCTTACTCCCCTCCCGCGTCTATCTCTTACGCGGCGTTGCTCACGACCCGCAATCCTGCGGTGCCACTCCCTCGCACCATCGCGACTGACCCGCTGCGGGCCACTTCCTTGATGCCATAGGTGCGAATCATCGCTATCAGTGAGTCGATCTTTTCAATAGGCCCTGTCACTTCGAGCGTAAGCGTATCAGGAGATGCGTCGATTACTCGCGCCCGAAATATGTCCGTTGGCGATTCGCATGATGTCCGACCGTGTACGGTCGGTTGTGTTGACCTTAATTAGCGCCAGTTCGCGCTGAATCAGGTTCGGTCCAGACAACTCGGTCACTTTGATGACTTCGAGCAGCTTATAGAGCTGCTTGGTGACTTGTTCAACGGTATAGTCGTCGCCTTCGAGAACGAAGGTCATGCGCGAAATACCCGGCATCTCGGTGTGGCCGACAGCCACCGACTCCACGTTGAACATGCGTTGCCGAAACAGGCTCATGACCCGATTCAGGACACCGGATTCATTCTCGACCAGAACGACGAGCGTACGGTATGTGTGGTCTTCCATCGATCTATTCCTCTTCGATCAGGTCTGCAAAGGTCGCGCCAGAAGGGATCATCGGGAAGACATTCTCTTCCTGGCCGATGACGAAGTCGATCAGCACCGGTCCCTTGATGTTCCCGCGCCCACTTGATCGTCTCGTCCACTTCCGACGCGGAATCTACTCGCCTGGCAGCGATGTAGTGGGCGTGCGCGAGTGCGACGAAGTCGGGCTGTCCGATCTGCAGTTTCGGAATAGTTCGAGTTGAAGAAGAACTGCTGCCACTGCCGGACCATACCGAGGAAGCCGTTATTGAGGATGGCGATCTTGACGTTGGCTCGTTCCTGGACGAGCGTTGCAAATTCGAAGGCCGTCATCTGGACGCCGCCGTCGCCGACGATTGCCCAGACCTCCGCATCCGGGCGCGCTTTCGCGGCGCCCAGCGCCGACGGCACGCCAAAGCCCATCGTGCCAAGCCCACCGGACGAAATCCAGTGATTGGGCATATCGCTCTTGTAGAACTGCGCCGCCCACATCTGATGCTGGCCAACGTCTGTAGTAACGATCGCTTCGCCGTTGGTCAGATCGAAGAGGCGCTCGAGCACAGTCTGAGCCAGCAGACCGCGCTCTGCGGCCGGTTCACGATACGGTGCTCGCTGGCGCCATTCAACGATCTCTCTTCTCCAATCGCCGTGATCCTGAGGCTCGATCGAATCGACGAGCATTCGCAGCGCCGACTTGGCGTCGCTTACGACCGGAACATCGGCCGGAACATTCTTGCCAATTTCAGCGGGGTCGATGTCGATATGGATGACGCGGGCGTTAGGCGCAAATTCGTTCAGGTCACCAGTCACACGGTCATCGAAGCGCATGCCGACGGCGATCAGGAGGTCGGCTTCGTTGATTGCGCGATTGCAGTGAGTGAAACCGTGCATCCCAATCATGCCGAGGCCAAGCGGATGCGATTGCGGGAAGCTGCCTATCCCAAGCAGCGTCAGACCAACCGGGATATCAGCCTTCTCTGCAAACTCGAGCAACTCCGGGTGTGCGCCGGAAAGCAAGACGCCATGCCCCGAAAGGATCGATCGGCTTGCTCGCCTGGTTGATCTCCTCAACGGCGAGCCGGATCTGGCGTCGATTGGGTGTGTAGGTCGGTCGATAACCCGCCAAATCCAGACTGATCGGTGCTCCAAGCTCGCCTTCAGCCAGCAGCACATCTTTAGGAATATCGACGAGAACAGGGCCAGGGCGGCCAGTTTGTGCGAGATAGAACGCTTTTTGGATCGTCGGGCCGAGCTCATTGATATCGCGTACGAGGAAGTTGTGTTTGGTGATTGGGAGTGTGACTCCCATGATGTCAGTTTCCTGGAAAGCGTCGCTGCCGATGACCGCCTGTGGAACCTGCCCGGTGATCGCGACCATCGGAACCGAGTCCAGCTTAGCGTTGGCGATAGCCGTAACCAGATTGGTCGCGCCGGGTCCCGATGTGGCCAGACAGACTCCGGCTTTTCCGGTCACACGGGCGTAGCCGTCGGCGGCGTGACCAGCACCCTGTTCGTGTCTGACGAGAACGTGTTTCAGCTCCGGGTACTCCGGAAAGACATCGTAGAGCGGGATGATCACCCCGCCTGGGTACCCGAAAATCACTATCGACGTTTTCGCGCAGCAGTGCTTCACAGAGGATCCGCGCCCCGATCATCGGCCGCTGCTGAATTTTTCGCTCTCTGGTAGGAGTTGCTGATCTCCTGTCGCCACCACAACCATCCCTGACGCTTGCCCTTCGTCCTTCCCTGCCGACCCCTGTGGAACGTAGCGACGACAAATCAAACGAGCCTCCCGAAACTGGGAGGCTCGCGGTTTTCGTACGTTGTCTTCGAGTCGCGCGCGCTCCCTATGGTGAACCCGTAATAAGGAGTACTACGAGTACGAGTAGGCTAAGAAGGAGTACAACGTTGCGCAGGTCGAACGGAGCCCGATCTGGGACCCACTGTGCGACCTTCACATTGTCACGTCGATACCGCATGAACGGCTATGCTCCTATCTTGACCCTGCGTGCGCAAGAGTCGTCTGCGCCATCATACGCATGTAATCACGAGAGTGTCAAGTAACGAGCCACCCCAATTCGTCCTGAACCGCGAGGATCATAGCGTCCCCTGGCGTCGTTGGAAGAGCGGGGATCGTGTGCTACCATCTATTGTTGCCGTCACATCGAACGTGTGATGGCGCTTCGCGCCCGTAGCTCAGTGGATAGAGCGTTTGGTTGCGGACCAAAAGGCCAGAGGTTCGAATCCTCTCGGGCGTACATTCAGCCCACCGGGCTAACTCCGGTGGGTTTCTTCTTTTTCCGTCCCTGACCCTCCGGTATAATTCCGCGCGGAGAGGTGTCCGAGTGGTTTAAGGTGCTGCTCTCGAAAAGCAGTGTGGGCAACCCCCACCGTGGGTTCGAATCCCACCCTCTCCGCAGTGCTAGAGCATCGCCCGCTCTGCAACTCGCACTTTGGAAGGGTCGCATAGTCTGGCCTAGTGCGCGCGACTGGAAATCGCGTAGGCGGGTCCTCTCGCCTCGTGGGTTCGAATCCCACCCCTTCCGCCCCCGTTGTGCCTGCGTTTGTACCTGCCATGTACATTGACGCGGCTCGCGCTTTACGCTACGAATTGACGTGAGTCGACGCCTCGGTAAGGACATCCGGATGGCAAGTCCTCAGGCAAACATCCCTATAGCTGGCGTCCCCGATTTCTGGGATCGCGTGGCCGCTTCCGAGTGCGCTGTCTTGCTGCTGGATTACGACGGCACCCTCGCGCCATTCCATCCCGACCGCATGCAGGCGCGGCCACTGGAAGGGATTTCCGACCAGTTCGATCTACTCGCCGCTTTGCCAGGTACCACGGTGGCGCTTGTCTCAGGGCGACCTGTCGACGAAATCCTCACGCTGACTGGTGCTTCGAATCTCCTGATCGCTGGCACGCATGGTTTCGAGCTCTACCGACCGGGCCGGGGCATCTCTACTGTTGAATTGTCAGAGGAGGTCTTCAAACGGCTTGACGAGGCACACCAACAGGCCGCCAGGCTGGTTGGCGAGCGCAGCGCCGAGCGAAAAGTCGCGACCGTGGCGCTGCATGTCCGGGGGCTCGATCCGGTGAGCGCTAGTCAGGCGGAACGTTCTTTTCGCGACTCGGTCGCGCCGCTTCTGGATGGTGATCTTGAGCTACGAGACTTCAACGGCGGGGTCGAGCTTCGAGTTCGCGGGCGGGACAAGGGCGACGCGATCACCGAGATTCTCGCGGAACTGCCTCCCGCGGATCTGGTCGTGTATGTCGGCGATGATCAGACAGATGAAGACGCCTTCAGGGCGCTTCCCGTACAGGGTATCGGCGTAAAAGTCGGCAGCCCCGATCAACCTACCGCGGCCCAGGGGCGGTTGGAATCCTGTGAAGACGTTCTGCAATTTCTCAGGAACTGGATTGCGATGAAGCAATGAGAGCCAACGTCGAGCGTGCATATTCGCGTCTTATTGTGGCTTCAAACCGTTTGCCGGTGACACTACACCATCACCCCGACGAAGGTTGGGAAGCGCAGCCGGCATCCGGCGGACTCGTCCACGCGCTCAAGTATGTCCTTCAGGAGCGTGGAGGGCAATGGCTTGGGTGGTCGGGCGTCGCTGGTGACCACGGCGTCGATGAGGCGCTTGCGGAAGCCTCACGAGATCTTGCGTATGAAATGCGTCCGATACCGCTGAGTGAAGACGAAGTCGAGAATTACTACTTTGGGTTCTCAAATGAAGTGCTGTGGCCACTTTTTCACGATATGGTTTCCCGGTGCAGGTTCGTGCCTGCGTACTGGACCAGCTATCAGGCAGTAAATCTGAAGTTCGCCCAGGCTCTCGCCGTTGAGACTTCAGAGAACGACTTTATCTGGGTTCAGGACTATCACCTGATCACCGTGGCGCAGCAACTGATCCGCCTGCGGCAGCGTCGCAATGTTGGCTTCTTTCTCCATATTCCGTTCCCTCCGGTCGACGTGTTCGTAAAGCTCCCCTGGCGCTTTCAGATCCTCGAAGCCCTCCTGGCTTTCGACACTGTCGGCTTCCAAACCGTTCGTGACAGCCAGAACTTCGTGAGCTGCGTGCGAGAACTGCTCACAAATGTCACCGTGCGCGCGGTCGATGACGTGTACATCGCGTCCACCACCGATCACCAGACGAAAGTCGGCAACTTCCCGATAGGCATCGACTTCGACGAGTTCGAACGCCGGGCAAGTCTCGACGCTGCGTCGGCGGAAGTTGCTCTCTTGCATCGCAGGCTCCCGGACCGGCAGATCATCCTGGGTATTGACCGGCTGGACTACACGAAAGGCATTCCAGAACGCCTGCACGCCTATCGAAACGCGCTTCGCCGCTATCCGAGATTGATCGAAACCACATCAATGCTCCAGGTCGTCGTCCCGAGCCGGGAGATTGTCTCCGGGTATCGGTCGATGAAGGAGGAGGTCGAGCGGTTGGTGAGCGAGATCAACGGCGAGTTCACCCGGCCCGGTTGGGTGCCGGTTCACTACCTCTTCAGGTCATTGAGCATGACCGAGCTCGTCGCCTTCTACCGGGCATCCCAGATCAGCCTGGTTACCCCGCTTAAAGATGGGATGAATCTAATCTCGAAGGAGTACGTCGCGGCCAACGTTGATCTGAATGGAACGCTGATCCTGAGCGAGTTCGCGGGCAGTGCGGCGCAGTTATCGGAGTACGCGCTGCTGGTAAATCCTCACGATGTAGTCGGCACCGCGGACGCGATCCTGAGAGCATTCGAGATGCATCCCGCCGAACGTGAACTGCGAATGTCCGAGATGCGTCGGATCGTCGATGAGACTGATGTATTCTGGTGGACAAACGCATTTCTGGACCTTGCCTTGCGGAACGAAACTCGCCTGATTCCTCCGCAGCACTATTATGTGCCGCGCAAGGACGTTTCTGAAAAGGCTCCCTCCTCGGATATCATCCTTGCGCCGGAGGCACAGGTTGACTAGCCGCGGATATTCAGTTTCGCACTGATCTCCTTGAAACTGGGGAGCGACGGCTGCGCGCCAGCTCTGGTCACAGCAAGCGCCCCGGCGACGACCCCGGCACTGACGGCCGATTCGAAGGACTGTCCCTGGGCAATCCAGGCGGCAAGCACACCGCAAAAGGCATCGCCTGCTCCAGTGGTGTCCACAACTTCAACGTCGAGCGTGGGGAGCGCAAGAACGGCACCGGCATCGGATGAGATCGCGCCTCGATCTCCAACCGTGATGACGGCACGCTCCCGCGCAAGTCCAGCAAGTATTCTCGCCGATGCGTCTTCGTTCTCCTTTGTGACGTCTCTCCCGAGAAAACCTCCGGCCTCAGTCTCGTTGCAGATGAGTACGTCGACCTTTTCAATGACCTGACCGAGACGATCCTGGTAAGGGGCGGCGTTGAAGATTTTGACAGCCGGAGATCGCTGAGCAGCGAGATGGTCGATCACTTTGGCTGGCGCTTCATTTGGAAAGAGGATCACATCCGGTCGAGTAGCCTCGATTGCGCGGTCGATTTGCGAAGTCGTCACATGGTCGTTCGCCCCGGCGACGGTCACGATCTGGTTTTGTCCAGCCCGGTCGACGATGATCAGCGCAAGGCCGGATGGCGTAGCGTCGATTATGATGCTGAACGAGACATCGATGCCCTCGGATGCGAGTTCGTTTCGTCTTGCTGTGCCATACTCATCAGTCCCGAACGCTCCGACGAACGAAACTCGCGCACCAGCTCTCGCAGCCGCAACAGCCTGGTTCGCGGCCTTGCCACCAGGATAGATGTGAAACGCCGACGATGCGACCGTCTCCCCTGGACGGGGAAGACGGTCAGTCAGACAAACGAGATCGGTGTTCGAGCTTCCAACAACCAGGATCTTGCCGGAACCTGATCTACCACTCGTCATCGTCGTATTCCGTTACTTCTTTCGATCTCCAGAAGAGCAACCGCGAGAAGAAGTGCCGGAGAAGGACCCCCCGGAGCCGCAGCCACGCCTGGCGGGCACGCAACAGTTCGGATTGGCTTGGCCGGGAGTTGCCGTACGTTTCCTGGACGTACAGGTCGGTCAAGTATCCGACCGGCAGCCGGCTGCCCGACACAGTGCTCGCAATCTGCTCGGCGAACTCATTTGGCGTCATCGCGGCCGTTCCACGCACGCCGCCCCAGTTTGCGCCACGAGACATCTTGGTGTACATCTGCGATGATGGGGTCAACCCACGAGTTCCCCGAAGCCAGAGATACGCGATGATGAGAATGGTCAGCAGGATTGCCAACGGCACGACGCGGATGGCCAGATCACGAGTGCCTAGCCCATTATCGGTCGAGCCGACAGTTCCCTCGCCAGTCGGAAGGTTGGCGTTTTGCTCGTCGAACGCAATGTCATTGAGATCCTGAAAGTCATCCGGCAATCGCCCTTCCCCGGGAAGGATGCCGCGGTCGTTACGAGGAGGTACTCCGGGATTGGCCGGTGTCGACACATCCCGGTCAACCGCGGATCGCGCCGCGGTAGGTTCAAATCCGACCCAGCCGTAGTCAGGGAAGTAGACCTCGGGCCATGCGTGCGCATTTCGCTCGCGATAAATCAATCCGTCCTCGCCTGAGTCGTCGGTCGGGAAGAACCCCACCGACATCCGGGCGGGAATGCCGAGCGATCTGGCCATGACGATGAATGACGACGCATAGTACTCGCAGTAGCCCTCCTGAGAAGTGAAGATCACGTAATCAACGACATCGACGTCTGCCGGGGGAAACGCGATCGACTCGCTATAGGCAATGTTCGTCCGAAGATACGCTTCGAGCGCCTTGGCGATGTCATACGTGTTTGACTGACCAGCGGCGATTTCGGCTGCGAGGGATCTTGTGCGGTCGGTCACAGACTCCGGAAGTTCAAGGTAGCGATCGAGAACTTCCTGTGGGATCTCGCCATCCGCGACCCGCAGGTCCGTTCCCTTGGCGTCGCTCACAAGCGCATCGACAGCGTAGGTATCGCCTTCCTGCAGCTCGTTCTGCGCTCGTACGGCCTCGACATCATCAAGCACTGGAAAACGGCCCCGATAGTTCAGGTTCTGAACGCGATAGGTTTCCGGGTTGATCGTGTAGCTCACCTGGATGCTCTCTGCGATCAGTTCATTCTGCATGGTGGAAAGTTCCGCCGGAAGCTTCGTGAAGTCAGGTTCTGGAAGAGGAGCAGGCGTGGGAGACGCTTCGGGCGTCGCCGCGGTTCCGTCTGGAGTAGGAGCCGGCGGAATGTCTGGAGTTAGATCGACAGTCTGGAGGATCTGGACGAACGGCCATAGCTGGGGAGGAATGCTCTCCGGAGTCGCGGATTGAACGTCGATCGCGTTTTCCACGTCTTGCCAGGCGACCACCAGACTTGTGCTGATATCTGACGAAACAAACGAGCTCGGGGAAAAGAGCAGGCTGCCTCGCGTGGTCTGAATCGTCATCCCGAAGGTCTGACGTTCGCGGTTCTTTGCATACGATGGATCCACCGGACGATTTTCCCCCGGACGGAGCTCGAAGAGCGGCGGGACAATCGCTGGCTCGCCTTCGGCGAGTGGTGGCGTGAGGTCGGATTCCCAACCGCGCCCGGTGTAGACGTTATATGTGTGCGCCTGCAGGTACGGCGCGCGGTCAGTTCCGCTGACGACCACGACTGGATCGTCACTAAGCCGGAGCGGTCCGCCAAGTTCGAAATTATCGTCGAACGCGGCGAATCCACCGACGCCGCTCTGGCCGGGCCCGCGCAGCCCGACGAACCATTCATTGACTTGAGAGTCGATTGAGCGCCAGGGTCCATCAACTTCGTGCCAGAGATCGTTCGCGGTGCTGCTTCGGGCACTGACTGGAACGACCCAGCCAAAGAGAATGACGACGACGGCAAGATAGCTCGCCGCCCACATGCCGCGCCAGACAAGAGTCGACGGATAATCGATTCGAACCCGCCGCCAGTTGATCTCGCGTTGTAGCAGTGCGAAACGCATGAGCAAGAGCAGGGAAACAAAGAGGAAGAGCACCACAAGCCCGTTTGGCACTCTCAGGCTGTATCCGAGGTTGAGGAGCAACACGACACCAGGGAAGAAGAGCGCGGCCCAGATCCATCGCGCCCGGAACACAAACCACATCGTCATGTATGCCATCAGGAACGTCAGGATCGAGACGAACAGGACGAAAAGATAAAGGTCCTCTGCCTGGTCCCCATTTATCAAGAGTCGGATCCACTCTTCGCCCCGGTCCCAAAGCCAGCGCAGCTTGTCACGAGTGGTCCCGACCGAGTCGTCGATGTAGCTGGTCATCGCGAAGACGACGGCGATCACCCCAACAACAAATCCGCCCAGATGAAGGACGGCAGAGGGCAGGCGTCTCCACTTCGAAACAACAAACCCGGCGACGAGTCCGGCAGCCATCACCCAGGTTAGAACGCCGAGTCCGTCTGCCCAGTCTGCTCGCTGTATTGAAACAACGGCAATATAGACAAGCAGCACGGTCAGGACCAGCGTTGCCCATCCCTCTCGTATCTTGAAGCGCTTCATCCCGCCTCCTGAACTTTCAGCGGCACAGCTTGGCCGGTATACGCAGATGCTTGGACCGGGTCCGGCACACGTTGAACTGGCGTTCCAGGCGCCTGACTAGCATTCGATCGATCATGCGGATCTTGCTGCCCCGATTTCCTGGCAATGGATATGAACCACACGCAAGCGGCAACGAATAGAGCACCCAAGGCAAGGGCGACGGTCAACAGCGCGACTGCCTGCCCGGTAGAGGGATCCACGCCCTCCTCGATTCCCAACACTGAATAGACGAATCCAAGTGACAATGCGTTCCATCCAGCATGCAAAACGGTGGCGACCACCAGGTACGCCAGAAAGCCTCGACCGGTGCGCTGGTATCGATACCACCCGATCGCCACAATTGTCGTCGCGGCGATATGCAAAATGACGACCGGGGCACGGATCAATGCCACTTGCTGCCAGTTCGTCGGAGCTGCGAGGGTGTACCCAACGCCTTCCAACAAGGCAAATCCCAGACCTGCCCCAAGCCCGGCGGCAAACGCGTTCCGTAGTTCAATGGTCGATCGCCTGGAAAGCACGAGGATTGCGCCAGCCCCTTTGACAAGTTCCTCACTGAGCGGCGCAATAACCGCCACAAGGGACACGAGCGCCGCGGCGATCGTTGGAAATTCGACGATGTCCGGCAGTTGAGTTGTGCTACCTGCCGGATCGGAGTCGTCCAGATAATCGGAAATCCGCTCCTCAAGGTTCGGGTCGATTGCGAAGTCTGGGTCGCCGGCATAAAGCCCGCCGATTGCCGCGAAAATCAGCAACATGGCGGCCGTCCCCTGAATGAGGAAGAGAACCGGCGGCGCAACCACGGCGCCCCAGATCCATGCGGGCAAGACATCCCGACTGGCAAG
Organism: uncultured Chloroflexia bacterium; assembly: GCA_963709995.1. Lineage (GTDB taxonomy): Bacteria > Chloroflexota > Chloroflexia > Thermomicrobiales > CFX8 > JAUIIK01. The sequence goes on from CAVPYN010000019.1 coordinate 146,682, forward strand.
GCGTTCATCTGGCATCCAGCGTGCCCCCAGTCGGAGGAAGAACGCGCCAACCGCGAAAAACGCGACCACTGCTAGGAATGGCGCCGCATAGATTCCACGATCCAGCGCCGACAAACCGAACCCGGCTCCAATAGCGGCGAAGAATATGACCAGGCTCAACCAAAGCGGCGGTGGACGAAACAATCGCGTGGACACGGGACGGCGATCGAATGTCGAACGAAGCCAGACGGCAGCGACCGTGATTCCAAACAATCCGAACCCGGCTAGCCCGCCATACGACTCGCCGGCCTCTGTGTGATCTGTGGACAGGACAATCGCGGCTGCCCAGGCTCCTACGGCGGCGACGCTACTGAGCCCAATCGCCAACGCAAGCAAGCGCTGGACGGCGAGGCTCATCTGCGCCTCGCTGAGATTCCTGCGGCATGGGTTGCGAGGGCCTGGCTGATGTCGTCTCCGTATTTCACGAGATAGGTTGGAATGCTGACCGAAGCGAGGTCGAAACCACCATGAGACTCGAATTCTGTCCACCGAATGTATTCGGTTCAATGACTACCGCGACCGATTGAACGTTACGGGTGACGATGTTGATCAGCGCCTGTACCCATGCCTCATCGGTAGACGGTGTGATGGCGATTACCGTGCTGTTGCGTGTAAAGAGACCGCCCTCCGCTAGCAGTAGTTCCGCCAGCGGCATATCTCCGGTTGATTGCGCGAGGCCAGTTGCTCGAGAATCTTCAACATTTGACGACCGCCGCGATCGGCCGGTATGACTGTTGTCGGCGCCCCGTTCGACGATCAGTCCAACGTTGCGGTTCTGGTTCAGGAAATGACGCGCAAGGGAGGCCGCAATCGTCACGCCATACTCTTCGGTTGAGTCGAGCCAGAATGAAAGCGGCACGTCCGCCGTCTGAATCGGTCGGTATCGCCGAACCGCCAAGCGCGCCGGCCTGCACTGACGAGTCGAGGTCCAGGACGATCCAGAGATCCGCGGTCGGATCAAGCTCGAACTCCTTCACCATCAGTTTGCCCGGTTCGAGCGGTCGCTCTCCAGGCAATCCGGTTGAACGCGTCGCCGGGGAAATAGTCGCGGACGGATGCCGCATTCGGTGTCACGAATGGCGTGCGTCGCTGAATCGCTGAGCCACCAGGAAGTTCGCCGACGGGAAGCGCGAAGTGGCTCAAGTCAACCGTGGCCGGATAGACCAGGAGTTCCTCGTCTCAGGCACGATCTGGTAGCGCGGGAACAGACCGAACGGGTCACCGCTGCGGAGGAGCATCGGACCAATCCGGAATTTGCCCCGTCGAGCAGCTAGCGTATCGACCCGCCAGCGATTCGAATCGTGCGGCCCGAGATGGACGACCTTGGACACTCTGTGGCCCGGCAGGTTGGACTGGTCGAGCAGCTCTACCCACAGCTTGGCGAGACGGCCCCGGTTCTGGACCCGTATTCGCTCCTGAAATGGCTGCCCAACCTGCGCGCGATCAGATCGCGCGTCGCGCGAAACGGTGACGTCGCGCAGGCTGAGCATAACTCCAGACAAACCCGACGATAAGCAGCGCGATGAGAGTAAAGAAGATATTGTCGAGCACGTCCCACTGGTTCAGTTGAGCAAGAATCAGCAGGATGAGGGCAATGATGGCCAGCTTGAGGCCATTCATTCACTGCCCCCTCGACCTCTCCAGCCACGGGTCGGGGATCCTACGGCAGTCGCGTCCCTGCCTGCTCCGGGGACCGGCAGCGTTGAGAGGATCTCGCGAATCACAACGCGGGAATCTATATTCCGCATGCGCGCAGCGGGATTGATGATGACGCGATGTGCGAGCGTCGGCTCGGCAAGATCCTTGATATCGTCAGGGATTACGTACTCACGTCCTTGCACCGCCGCCCAGGCACGAGAAGTGTCGCGCAGCGCGAGTGTGCCGCGCGGGCTTGCACCAAGGTAGATGTGTTCGTGCTGCCGGGTCGCCTCTACGATATCGACCATGTACTCCTTGAGGCGATCATCGACATGCACGTTCTTGATTTCCTGCTGGGCTGCGAGAAGCTCATCGACCTCGATGACACGCTGGACGGCATCGATTGGATGACGAACCTCCTGGGAATCGAGAATCGCGATCTCGTTCTGGCGTCCTGGATAACCGAGTGATAGCCGGACTAGAAACCGGTCGAGCTGCGCTTCAGGAAGCGGGAATGTGCCTTCGTACTCGATCGGGTTTTCAGTAGCCAGAACGACAAATGGTGCTGGCAACTGGTGCGTCGTCCCGTCGACCGTAACCTGACTCTCCTCCATCGCTTCGAGCAGGGCGGATTGCGTCTTCGGTGTTGCCCGGTTGATCTCGTCGGCAAGCACGATCTGGGCGAACACCGGACCGGGCCGAAACTCGAAATCGGAGTCACGCATGTTGAAAATGCTCACACCAGTGACGTCGCTGGGCAGGAGATCGGGGGTGAACTGGATGCGCTTGAAGGAACACCCCAGGCTTCGCGCGATTGTTTTCGCAAGCATTGTTTTGCCGACGCCGGGCACGTCTTCAACCAGCACATGCCCCCGGCACAACAGAGCGACGAGCACCAGACGGGCTTCACGGCTCTTGCCGATGATCACCTTGTCCACGTTCCCCACCAATTGATCTGCAATGCGCTGAACGGCGTCCATCGTCTCCCCTTCTCGGCGCTTCCGGTGCGCCGCGGAACCTGTTGTGGTCACACTACGTGCTATGAATAGAACCTTTGAAACCGGATTCGTCGTCTGTGTCACTGTAATCTGGGCGGCGCCAGTGCGCCTGGAGCCGGCAGCGTGCAGACATTTGTTCTCGCGAAAGGGCGAGCCTCGCAAGCCAATGAAACCTGAATTGGACCGGATTATAGCAACCTGACATCAAGGCAAAGGATGGACGGTTACAATCGTCTTCATCCTGGCTCGCACTGGGGCCGTACGTTCATGTGACGTACCATGTAGGATCAGTTCGAACGCTAGCCCAGCATCCCCGTTCGCCTTAGAAAGGAATGAAGTGAGTGTCGACTTCCACAACTCCGCCACTTGAACGTCCAAGGCTCATACTCGTTGATGGTCATGGATTGGCATTTCGCGCGTATTACGCAGTTCCACCGACGCTCTCAACCGCCGCTGGCGAGCTAACCAACGCGACATTCGGATTCACTTCGATGTTGCTCGACGTTCTTCGGCAACACGAGCCGGACTACGTTCTCGTTTCATTTGACGTTGGCGCGACGTTCCGGCATGAGCAGTTCGATGGGTACAAGGCGCATCGCAAACCAATGCCGGATGAGTTGCGCCCAGGTTGATCGGATGCGGGACGTGCTCCGCGCACTGAATATCCCGATCTACGAGGTCGCGGGTTCGAAGCCGATGATGTCATCGGGACATTGAGCCGACAGGCGGCGGCAAATGACATCGAAGCACTAATCGTCACCGGAGATAGCGATTTACTCCAGCTCGTTGATGAGCACGTTTTCGTCGTGCTTCCCGGCGGGCAACGATTTGGAGAGTATCGGATCTTCGACCCTTCCGCGGTGCAAGCTCGCTACGGATTCGGTCCCGAGCGGGTAGTCGACTACAAGGCGCTCGTGGGCGACAAGTCAGACAATATCCCGGGAGTGCCAGGCGTGGGTGACAAGACGGCCAAGCAACTGATCGATCAGTTCTCTACGTTCGACGAGATGTTCGAGCAGGCTGAGGAAATCGAACAGGCGCGAGCGCGCAACGCCATTGTTGAGAATCGTGAGATTGCCTATCAAAGTCGGGAGCTCGTGACGATCGTGCGTGATGTGCCGATAGAACTTGACCTTGATCTCTGTGCGATACACGATTTCGATCGAGCCACGGCTGTGCGGATCTTTCAGGATCTCGAGTTCCGTTCATTATTGACGAAATTACCCGGAGATGAAAACGGATCAGAGGATGCCGGCGAGATGGGTCGGCGTGAAGCGAGCCGAAAGCGGGTCGCTAGCGACGAGACGCTGAAAGCGCTCGCACTTGGATTGCCAATGCGCCAGTGGTTGCGGTTGACGTTGAAACGGATGGCCTCGATCCACAACGCTGCGAATTGGTCGGGATTGCTGTCGCCACTGCCGCGGATGCTAGTTATTATGTGCCGCTTCGACATACGGAGGGCGAACTCGCGGATTCGAGCGAGGGACCGGGAGATTCTCGGTCCGGTTTTCGAAGCCCATCGAACCTGATCGCTCACAACGCGAAGTTCGATCTTGCCGTCCTCCGGCGCAACGGTTACGAGGAGATTTCCTTGGCGGCGGACACGATGCTGTCCGCATACCTCCTCGGCGAGAGTTCGCTCGGGCTGAAAGATCTTGCATTCAACCGTCTTGGGCTGGGAGATGACGCCGATCACCGATTTGATCGGAACTGGACGCAAGCAGATCACGATGGACGAGGTTCCGGTCGACGATGCCACGCCGTACGCTGCCGCCGATGTTGAAGCGACATTGCGCCTCGAGCCTATCCTGATGGTTGAGGTCCGGGAACGCGATCAGACTTGAAGTTGCTGAACTACGATCGAAATCCCCCTGATTCCGGTTCTGGCCGATATGGAGCGACCGGAATTGCTCTCGATGCGATTATTGCGCGATTGTCGTCCAGCTCGAGGCACAGATCGACGAGATTCGCGCTGAAATCTTCTCGGCTGTGGGACACGAGTTCAATGTCAATTCGCCCAAGCAACTCGCAACGGTTCTCTTCGAGGAGATCGGGACTGCCCCCGGACGGCGAACCCGGACCGGATTCTCCGTTGCGCAGCCACGTGCTCGATGGACTGCGGGGAGCGCACGAGGTCGCGGATCTCGTCCTCGAGTACCGCCAGTTCACCAAACTCAAGTCGACCTACGTTGATGCGCTTCCCAATCAGGTAAATCCCGTAACCGATCGCATCCATACCAACTTCAACCAGACGATTGCTGCAACCGGGCGACTGTCATCGACTGATCCCAACCTTCAAAACATTCCCGTGCGAACCGGGCTGGGCCGGCAGGTGCGTCGAGCGTTCATCGCCGATAACCGAGAAGACATGAGGCTATTCGACGAGACGAGTGTTCTGTTCGGCGCGGATTACTCGCAGATGGAGCTTCGGCTGATGGCCCATTACAGCCAGGATCCGGGGTTGGTCGAGGCATTTCGTCATGGACAGGATGTCCATACGACGACGGCCGCTGAAGTGTTCGGCGTTCCGATGGACGAAGTGACTCCAGATCAACGCGCGACCGCCAAGGTCGTGAATTTCGGAATCATGTACGGGATGCAAGCCTGGGGATTGGCCCGAGATACCGGGATGTCGCAAGGCGAAGCGAGGGGTTTTATCGATCGCTACAAGGAGCGCTTCTCGGGCGTTGACAAGTTCATTGATGAGACCGTCAGCGCGACCGAGCGGAATGGATACGCGTCCACGCTCTACGGCCGTCGTCGCTACTTGCCGGACATCCTCACTTCCGGTCCGCGCCGGCAGGCCGCAGAACGCGCGGCGATCAATCTGCCGATTCAGGGTAGCGCCGCGGACATTATGAAGCTCGCGATGCTTGAGGTCGATCGAGAGACTCCGGGAGAAGCGGGCTGCGGTCGCTCATGCTCTTGCAAGTCCACGACGAGTTGATCTTCGAGGCTCCAGAGTCAGAACTTGATCAATTGTGCGACCTTGTCGTCGGATGTAATGAAGGACGTCGCGGAACTGTCGGTGCCACTCGAAGTAGAGCCAAAGGCTGGACCAAACTGGGAAGAAATGAGTCCAGTCACCGTTTAGGAGCAGGAGCCCGGGAGGATTGTCGCTGGTAGCCTGTTCCCGTAAAATGAGCGGTCGATGACGAGTACGTGAGTATGCCCGCGAGAGCCAGGTAGCCGAGATGCCGATTTACGATTACGCATGCGATCAATGTGGACATCGATTTGAAGCACGTCAGAGCTTCTCAGACGATCCGCTAACCGTCTGTCCCGAGTGTCAAGGGCATATCCGGCGTGTGATCCATCCGAGCGGCATCATCTTCAAGGGATCCGGCTGGTACATCACCGACAGCCGCAAGTCCGATACCGCGAGTCAACCAGCCGCGCCAGCGAAGGAGAGCGGGACTCCTGCTCCGGATACGAAATCGGACGCGAAGTCGGAGACGAAGGCCGCGACGCCCGACGCGAAGGCAGCCGCGGACAGCTAGCCTCAAAACATAATTGATTTCGCTCGACAATGAACGCGGAGCCGGTAGCGAGGCTGCTCCTACCGTTGCCTGTGCGCGTGGGGTTATGATGGCGGAAGACTGATTTACACGATCGGAGAAGAACTATGACACTACAGATCTACAATACGATGACGCGACAGAAGGAGACCGTTCGAGACGATCGAACCTGGCCTCGTGCGGATGTACGTCTGCGGCGTCACCGTGTACGATGACTCGCATATCGGCCACGCGCTCATGGCTATCACCTTCGACGTGATTCGCCGCTACCTCGAATGGACGGGCTATGAAGTTCGAACACGCCCAGAACTTCACCGATGTCGATGACAAGATCATCAACCGCGCCGCGCAGTATGGTGTCGATCCGCTTGAATTCTCGAATCGCTACATCGAAGCGTGGTACAAGGAATCGGACGAACTCAACATCCTGCCAGCGACAGTCTACCCGCGCGCCAGCGAGGAGATTCTCGGCATGCTCGAGATGATCGGCGGGCATTGATCGAGGATGGCTACGCCTACCAGTCTGACAACGGCGACGTCAACTACGATGTGTCATCGGTTCAAGGAATACGGGAAGCTCAGCCACGGAAGCCTGGACGATCTATTGGCTGGCGCTCGCGTAGCCGTCGATCCCGACGAAGCGGCATCCGATGGACTTCGTGCTTTGGAAAGCCGCAAAACCAGGCGAGCCAGCCTGGGACAGCCCCTGGGGTCCCGGTCGACCCGGTTGGCACATTGAATGCTCTGTCATGGCATCTCATCACCTCGGTGGGCAAATGGACATCCACGGCGGCGGCGCGGATCTGATTTTTCCGCATCACGAGAACGAGATTGCCCAGTCGGAGGCATTCGAAGAATCACGCCCATTCTCCCGCTACTGGGTTCACAACGGCCTGCTGCAGTTCAAGGGCGACAAGATGAGCAAGTCGCTCGGTAATCTCGTCAGCCCGCGTAAAATCATTGATAACGGAGATGCTGCTGCATTCCGCCTTATGGTCCTGCAGACGCACTACCGCCATCCATTGACCTTCACTGACGAGGGACTTGAATCGGCGCGCCGGGGCTATGAACGACTCCTCAACGCGATTCGAGATCGCGAGGAAAGTGACGCTGTCCCCTCATCGAGCTGTGGAGGACCAATTGCAGGCATCCGAGGACCGATTTCGTTCGGCCATGGATGACGATTTCAACACTCCGGTTGCCGTTTCGGTTCTCTTCGATTTGGCACGACTCGCTAATCAATCCGATGGCACCGACCGGCGGGCAGCGCAACTGAAGCTGCTTGAGCTTGGGAACGTATTGGGTTTGCCACTCGAACTTTCGGCATCCACTGCCGGTGGCGAAGATGCGGCGCCGTTTGTTGAACTCCTCCTGGAGCTTCGCCAGCGACTCCGGGCGGATAAACAGTACGTCATTGCGGATGAGATACGCGACAAACTGGAGGATCTTGGGGTCACCGTGGAGGACACTGCCGAAGGATCGTCCTGGCGTTGGTCGAGCTAGGTGGAGGTGGCGACCGAACGCCTCTTTGGGCGCAACGCGATCCTCGAATCACTGCGGGCCGGAAGGCGTCAACCACGCAAGCTTCTAATAGCGGAGTCGGCGCAACCCGACGCTCGAATCGACGAGATTGTTGGCCGCATTCGAAAGCTGAAGCTGGAAATCGAATCCGTATCGAGGTTGACGCTCGATGAACTGGTCCCGCCGGGTGGTCACCAGGGTGTCGTGCTCGAAACGACAGGCTATCCATACGCGCAGGTCGCACTGCAGACAGGCTCGCCCAATCCCGAAAGCATGATACTGGCGCTGGATGAACTGGAAGATCCGCGAAACGTCGGCGGCTTGCTGCGGACGGCTGAAGCGTCCTCGGTCGACGGTGTCGTGCTGACGGAACGGCGAGCGGCCTCGATTACACCGTCCGTCGTCAACGCGTCGTCAGGCGCGGTCGAGCATCTAACGGTCGCTGTAGAAACCAATCTCGCCCGGTGGCTGCGCGAGGCGAAGGCCTCGGATATTGGATAATCGGCCTGGACGGTGGGGACGACGCAGAGGATCTCTTCGATGCCGACGTGCCAATGCCAGCCGTGCTCGTCGTTGGATCCGAAGGACGCGGGCTGCGGCGGCTGACCCGCGAGCATTGCGATTTGCTGGTCAGAATCCCGATGTACGGCAGAATCGAGTCCCTGAACGCTTCGGCTGCGGGTTCGATAGCGCTCTATCAGATTCGAGAGTTTGCATCCTAGTCGGCTGGAAGCGGCCGGGCAGGTATACTTGACGGCACCCGGGAAGGTGCGTCCGTACACCCCTTCCCGTGTAGAGATGCTCTCGCTGGGAATCGGGAGCTTCGAGCCGGTCTGGACGATTTCGCCGGTGACGCAAATGGATAAGAGAAGAGGGTCGAGATGAAAGTGGTATTGACGCAGGACGTACCGAAGGTCGGGGATCTCGGGACGATCCAGGATGTCAAGGACGGGTACGCTCGCAACTACCTGATCCCCCAGGGTCTTGCGCGGATCGCAACGCCGGGGATGATACGTCAGGTTGAGGAGCGGCAGGAAGCGGAGCTCCGCCGGATCGGGTTGCTGGAGGAAGAAATGAGAGACCTCGCAGCGCAGATCGACGGTATCCGTCTGGAAATCCACGCGCGCGTTGGCGAGCAGGGACGGCTCTTCGGCTCCGTTACCTCGGCGGATATCGCCCAGCAGCTCGAGGAAATCACTGGCCAGGAGGTTGATCGCCGCAAGATCGAACTTGACGCGCCAATACGAGAAGTCGGAGAGTTCACGGTGCCGGTGCGATTGGTCGGCCGTCTCGTTCCGGAGATAACCGTTGCCGTTTTCGACCCGACTGCCCCACTCATCCTCGAGCCGGAAGTAGAAGCTGAGGACGACGCCGAAGATCAGGATGACGTCTACACGATGGAAGTCGAAGGCATTGAAGCCGCGACGGAGGACATCGACGAGGACGCTAGCGAACTGATCGCCGTTGAAGATGACGAGGACGAGTCTGAAGATTCCGCCTGATCTCTCATTGGAAAGCTGATAAGAGGAGCATGATCCAGGCAACAACGGAACGCGCGCATCTACCTCCACACAACCTTGATGCAGAGCAGTCCGTTCTGGGCGCGCTCCTCAGCGATCGGGACGCGATCATACACGTCGCCTCGTTCCTGCGTGCCGGAGACTTCTACCGGCGGGCTCACAGTATCACCTATGAGGCGATTCTTTCGCTCTACAACCGGCGTGAACCGACCGACCTGGTTACGCTTGTCGACGAGCTTGCCAGGCAGGGACGGGTCGAGGACGCCGGGGGCGAGGCGTATCTTGCGGAGCTGATCGCAGCAACTCCGACGACGGTTCACGCCGAATACTACGCTCGTATAGTGACCCGGACGGCAGTTCGCCGGCGCTTGATCGACGCCGGGGGTGAGATCGTGCGCATCGGCTTTGACGATGCCACGGAAGTCGAAGATGCGCTGGACAGTGCGGAGCGCATACTGTTCGACGTCTCACAGCGCCGCGGGGAACGTGAATTTCGCTCGATGCGCGAAATTCTAGAGGAGTACTTCGACCGGCTTGACACGCTACACCAACACAAGGGTGATGTCGTCGGGGTGCCAACCGGGTTCATTGATCTCGACAAGCTGACCGGTGGTTGCAGAAGTCAGACCTCATCATCATTGCGGCCCGGCCCTCGGTGGGAAAATCGGCGCTAGGGCTGAGTCTCGGCTCATTACGCGGCCATCCAGCATCAGAAGACGGTCGGGTTGTTCGTGCTGGAAATGTCCGCAGAGCAGATCGTACAGCGGCTGCTCTCGATGGAGACCGGCATCGACTCCCACCGCCTGCGGATGGGGTTTATCGATGACAGCGAATGGAATAGCGTTGTCCGGGCATTTGGTCGATTGTCGGAAGCGCCGATTTTCGTGGACGACACTGCCACCGTCACGATGATGGATGTCCGATCCAAAGCGCGCAGGCTGGCCGCGGAACATAGTCTCGACATGATCATCGTGGACTATCTCCAGCTCATGACATCTGGTCGCCGGAGTGATAACCGCGTTCAGGAGATTTCCGAGATATCACGTGGCCTGAAGACGCTGGCCCGGGAGCTTGACGTCCCCGTCGTGGCGCTTGCCCAGTTGTCCAGAGCGGTAGAAAGTCGTCAGTCCCATGTGCCAATGCTCTCCGACCTCCGTGAAAGCGGCTCGATCGAGCAAGATGCCGATGTTGTGATGTTCATCTACCGCGAAGAGATTTACGACCCCGACACCGAACGTCGAGGCATCGCCGACATCGTCGTCGCCAAACATCGCAACGGCCCAGTGGGAACAGTCCATCTCCGCTTCTTTGAAAAGACGGCTCGTTTCGCGGACCTCGAGCTCTACCGGGAGCCGGACCTTTAGACGTAACACGAGGTATGATGAGCTCAGAGCATTCCAGCGCTCAACACAACTCCTTCGCAAAAGTGCTCCTCGAACTGGTGCGCGACGTCTGGAATCCGCTTGAGGTCAAAATGGTTCTTGCGGTTGCCGCTCTCGGAGGGATTTCCATGCCGGTTGCCGAGAGAGAAATCGTCACGGATGTGGATGTGCTCGCCGGAGTCAGGGCAGACGGGTCGTCGCGGTCACCGGCGGACAGGGTCGCCGAATCGCTCGATGCGGCGGTCACCCGAGGCGTGCTGCTGGCGCTTGGCAGCGATGACACCCGGCAATGGTTCGTGCTTGCAACGGAGGCGAATCGTCGCAAGGCCCAGAGTGGCGGTTTTGTCGTGCCGGACTCGGCGCCCCCCGCAGCGCTTTCGATCGAGCGACCCGGGATCTTTGCGCTGTACGAGCAGAATATTGGTCTACTCACTCCTCTTGATCGCAGACCGACTCGCCGACGCACTCCTTCTTTATCCAGAGATCTGGATTGAGGACGCGATAGGAGAAGCGGTTGCATACAATCGGAGGAGTTGGCGATACATCGAACGCATCCTGCAGAATTGGGCGACGGAAGGACGATCAGGTGAAGCCAATCGGCGAAATCATGAAGCGGATCACGCTACCGGACAAGCCCTCAGGGACAAGTACGAGGAGTTTCTCCGACACCGCCGGTGAGGTGTGTCCGATTTGCCAGGGGGCTGGTTATGTGCGAATCGATGCGCCGGTTGATAGCCCTAATTTCAGCCGGCTAATTCAATGCACCTGCCAGCGTGACGAACGCTGGCGCCGGTCGATGGCCGAGATCAACGATATGAGCAACATGGCCATGGTGCGCGACTGGACGTTCGAGACATTTGACTCTTCGGTTCCCGGCACAGAGGACGCCTATCAGACGGCAAGAGCGTATGCGAGCGACCCGTACAATTGGCTCGTGCTCGTCGGCGATTATGGTTGCGGAAAGACCCATCTTGCGGCGGCCGTGGCGAACTACGCGCTATCCGAGTTGGACATGCGGCCAGTGTTTGCCGTGGTGCCAGATCTGCTCGACTACCTGCGTTCGACGTTTTCACCAGCAACCGAGATGCGTTATGAGACGCGATTTGACACGATTCGAAGCGCCGACCTGCTGATTCTCGACGACCTGGGCACGGAAAATGCAACTCCCTGGGCCCAGGAAAAACTCTTCCAGATTATCAATCACCGCTATATGGAGCGGCTTCCGACGGTCGTCACGTCAAACGTTGTACCGGAAAAGATTGATGGCCGGATTCGATCACGGCTTTTCGACGTTGGGCTCTCAACCACGGTGATTCTTTACGCTGGCGACTACCGCACCCAGGGCGTGGATTTCCGCGCAATGGGACGTCGCTCCGGACAGTCGCAGCGGCGGTAGTCAGAGCCGGACGAGTTCCGGAATTCCGCCCCTTTGTACTATTCATCACTTCGCCTCAGGCTCATATACTCCGCGGTAGCAACTTCATGCCTGCTTCGCGCTGGAAGCCGGTGTCCATACAGGAGGAACGATGAGCGTGAAAGACGCCAACGCCGGGACATTGCCCGATACCGTGTCCGACCCATCGGATGTGCGGACGGGCCTCATCGACGACAACGAACTTAAGCAGATCGTCGATGTTGCGACCTCGTACCTCGAAACCGGTCTGTTTGACGACGCAGACGACATCCTTCAGGAGGTTCTGGAAGCCGGAGCCGTTTCTCCCGAGATAGAAGATTTGATCCGGCGGATAGAAGAAGCGCGCTTGCACCATGGAGTTTCGGCCGCTGCACCTGTTGATGATACCGTCGCAACTCCGGCGCCGAGACGGCGCCTATCCCTCGTGCATCTCACCGCACCCCTGCCGGGTGTTGACCGTCTCCCTCGAAACATTCAACGGATCGTTGTCGAGGCCGAACGCGATTTTAACGAGGGGCGCAAGGAATCGGCGCTAGATCTCTGTCACGTCGTGACCGCCAGCGCACCGGATTTCATTCCCAACTATTTGAGGATGGCAGAAGTCCGAATCGCCCTCGGAGATGAGCGCGGTGCCCGATCTCTGGTTGCCTCTGTCGAACGCTTCTATGACATTGAAGGCGATCCTGACGATCAAATGCTCCATAGCATCTATCTAGCGTTGAATCCCGACGATACCGAATCACTCGTCCAGCATGCGCGCAACCTCCTCGCCGAGCCGAACGCGACGGTGCTTGAGCCATACGTTCCCGCAGCGATCGATGCGACGATGGACACCGAACCGCGTGTGTCACGCGAGTTGGCTCGTCTGTATGTGGAGCGACGGCCGACTGATGATGCGGCCATCCGGATGTACATCCGGTCAGCGGTAGCGGTTGGCGACGCAACCGAGATCTATGACGCGCTCAAGCGTTTCGTCCATGAGGACATGGTTGCTGTTGATCTCTTGTGGTGGCGCGGCGCACTGTCTGCCACCCGGAAAGACCCAGAATGGATCCACTGGCTAGCGCGAGTCGTCGAACAGGTTCGATTGAATCAGGAGAACTATGGGGCCGTCAGAAGTGCGATTGATCGCTCCGAGAGCTTCATGCCTCCTCATGTTCGATATCTTGGTGGCGCGGTTCTTTCGACTGCTGCGGGCCAATGGGACATGGCGCAGGCTGAGATAGAGGATTGGATGCAGTCTGTTCCTGACCCGATTCAGCCCGTAGATGCGTTTCTGGCGGATTGCGTGCGCGTAGAAGTAATCGAAGTCCTGGGACTTCCGGAAATCGTGCCTGCACTTGAATCGCTGCTGATCGCGTCCGTGCGGGTGGATACTTCAGAAATCCCGATCGATGATCTGTTTGCGATAGACGTTTCATCGGAGGTGGTGCTTACTCGCTATCGAGCCGCCGTTCTCTCTGACGGTTCGGTGGATGCTGGAATAGCGTTCCTCGGCTCACTGCTGAACGCTGGGCACTCTGACTACCTTGTGCGCCAAACATACGCTGAACTCCTCCTGGAAGTGGGTCGGCGCAACGAAGGCATACGGGAATTGCGCTCCCTCGCGCAGTCGCACGAACAGTCCGGAAACCTTTCCGCCATGGCCGGCGCGATGCGCATGATAAGCGAGGCAGTCCCTGACAGCATTGAAATCAAGGAAATGCTCGTGGGCGTGTATCTACGCCGCGGCATACTCGATGAAGCGCTTTACGAGCTCGAAGCGATCGCACAGCTAAGGCACGAGGTGTCCGACACGGATGGCGCAATCGAAGCCTATTCCAAGGCTGCTGAGATTGCTTGCGCGATGGGGAACTTCGCGCTTGGCAACGACCTCTACGATCGTGGAGTTGCAACTGATCCAAATAATGTTCCGGTACGCCATGCGGCCGTTGCGTTCTATCTCCAGACGGGCTCGGTAAATCGCGCAGCCGAGCACCTTCGAGAGATCGTGCGCATCGCCCTGTTGGAAGGTGATCCAGACGAGGCTGTGGCTGCACTGCATCAGATCATCGGACTCGCACCGGATGATCTATCTTCGTACCATAAACTCGGCGAAGTGCTTACAGCAATGGGCGAGTACAAGCAGGCCGAGCGAGTATACCGGCGACTTTCGGACCTTGCTCCGGACGATCCGGTACTGCACGCAAAACAGTCCGCGCTAGCGGTGCTTGCCGCGACATCTTGATTCTCTGTTGAGAGTAGTTCCGCTGGTAGTTTGATATACAATGGACCGGTAACAGCACTCATACGCTCCGCAGACTGGTAATACATGCCTGAGCTTCAATGGCTACTCTCCCGGCTGGATGCGCGCGCGGTACTCGATATCTTGATCGTTTCCGCGATAATTTACATGCTTCTGGGTGTAGCGAGTGGAACTCGATCTGCCCTGATCATCCGTGGGTTGGTCATCGTATCGTTTTCCATGTGGATTCTTTCGCGAGCATTTGAACTGACTGCGGTGGGATTTCTGCTCCGGACGCTCCTTCCGGCGATCATTCTCGCAATACCAATCGTCTTCCAGCCCGAATTGCGGCGCCTTCTGGAACAGATCGGTCACACTGGAGGCTGGTTGCGCACACCGTTCCCAACCAGTGGCAGCGACCCGCAACTCACGGCAACCGTCGACGAGATTGCGCGGGCTGCCTCGCAACTTAGCCGGTCACGAACCGGGGCACTTATCGTGCTCGAGCGCGACACGGGTCTCCAGGACTATATTGATCGGGGAGTTGCGCTCGACGCAAACGTGACGGCGAACCTTCTGATCAGCTTGTTCTATCCAAAGTCACCGCTGCACGACGGCGCGGTCATCATACGTGGCGGGAAGATCGCGGCTGCGACCGTCGTTCTCCCGCTCACGGAGAATCTTGCCCTGGACAACCGGCTTGGAACGCGTCATCGTGCCGCGATCGGAATAACGGAGGAGTCGGATGCTGTGGCGGTGGTCGTCTCTGAAGAGACCGGCCGCATATCGGTAGCCTATCCATCAGGCCGACTTATTGAGAATCTTGACCAGGAGCGCTTGCGGCGCGCACTTCGCACCCTTCTCCGTCTCGAATCCAGATCGTCCCGCTCGCAGCGATCATCGGAGATGCTTCGACGAAATCGCAAGTCGGGAGCATCTGAATCCAGGCGACGGAAAGAACCGGCCCGCCGCAATACTGAAACGAGCAAGACTGTCCTATGGGACACCGAATCCGACGCATAGTCAGCGCGGGCACGTTTGTCCGTCTTGCCGTATCAATCGCCCTCGCGTTCGTGATCTGGGGTTTCATCGTCTGGGAGACAAATCCAGAGGTGACGCGAACGTTTTCGGTTGTTGAGGTCGAAGCAATCAATATTCCGAGCGATATGCTGATAGTCGGCGAGATACCGGACGTGTCGTTGGAGATAAAGGGCCCGCAAGATACCGTTCGGGGGATGGTCGCTGGTGACTTTCATCAGTATGTTGACCTGGCGGATGTCGATGAACCGGGAACTGCTCAATACAATGTTCAGGTAGAGGGGCCCGAAGGGTTGCGCAAGGTAACGGTAACTCCGTCGATGATTGAGATCGAACTTGATCTTATCGTGACCGAAACGTTTCCCATTGTGATCCACGAAGATGATCCACGCCCGGCGAACGTTACGTCCGTCGAGCTCTCGACGGACCTCGTATCCATTCAGGGGCCGGACGACGTTGTGTCGCAAGTCGTAGCAGTTGAGGTACCGGTTCAGCTCGAAAACCGAACCGAGTCGTTCACCGACCAGGTGCCGCTCATTCCAGTCGATGAGGCGGGGAATCCGGTAGCTGGTGTTACGGTGTCACCTGCTGAAGTCGAAGTATCGGTTGTGTTTGAGACGACGTCCAAAGTGGTTCCGGTGCGGGTGATCTGTGCGTGCATCGTGGATGAAAGCTTGCAGGAGATCGAGCTGACGACGGCAGCAGCGATTCCGTCGACTATTCGCCTCTCCGGGCCTGCCCCCGAACTTGCAACAGTAAACGCGATCAGCACTCAACCGATTGATATCTCGATTCTGAATGAGTCCGGCTGGATTCTCGACGTGGGCCTGGATCTTGCTGCCGTGCCAGAAACCGTAACGGTCTCGGAGCAATCGGTCGATGTCTGGGTTCCGGTCGAGCCGCAACGTCAGATACTTGAGAGCATTCCAATCGAAGTCATCGGGCTCGCTGGTTCTGCTAGTGTCACGCTGTCAGATGAAGAGGTTTCGATTGTGATTGTCGGAGCAAGTGATCTCGATGCTAGTGAACTTGAGAAAAGAGTAAAGGCAATCGTAGATCTTTCCGGACTGACACCGGGATCCTATACCGTCGATGTAGAGGTCGTCATTCCTCCCGGCGTGTCCTTCGACGAGGTTAATCCTGGCACGGTCCGAGTGCAGATTGCCGCGTTTCCGGTGACGACGGGTCGAGGCGATTGACACTACAACGACCGCTCTCGTGTTCTTCAGACTAGACTACTATCAAGCCTGAGATCATGAGACAGTAGGATTGCTTCGGCCACTTCTTTCATCGACTTCCGGTTGTCCATGCTGGTCTTGCGCATCCGGCGGAATGCGTCTGATTCGGACAGCCCATGGCTATCCATGAGGACACCTTTGGCGCGCTCTACCAGTTTGCGGGTTTCGAGCGCGTCTTCGAGATCATGCACTTGCTGTTTGAGCGAGCGCACTTCCGCGAATCGCCGCAGCGCGATCTCAATTGCCGGTGCCAGATCGGCGCCCCGAATCGGTTTCACGAGCAATCCGAAGACCCCTGCCTCTGAAGCCCGATTGATAGCTTCGCGGTCATTGGCAGCGATCAGCAGAACGACCGGAGCGTCACATGAGGCGGTTATCGCGCTGGCGGCATGTATGGCGGCTGGATCCAGTGGTTCCGCGCCCAGCAGAGTTATGTCTGGATGCATTTTGGCGGAGAGTTCGACCGCTTGCGTAGCGTTGGACGCCTCGGCAACAACGTCATACCCATGTTCGTGCAACATGTCCCGCAAGGACGATCGATCGCTTGACTCGTCTTCCGCGATGAGTACCCGATGTAGCGTTGGCGACCCCATTGTCACCCACCTTTTCAAATGAATACGGCCGAGCCGACAATCTCATACGATCTTGATTCGCAGCATTGCTGTGGTGAATCAATATAGTGAACGCCGACACATTGGCGTGCCGGCGTTCACTGGTCCCACGTACGTCGGGGCGAGAGGATTTGAACCTCCGACCTCCGGTCCCCCAGACCGATGCGCTACCAGGCTGCGCCACGCCCCGTCAGGGGGGCAGTATACCACCTTGGCAAAACGCTCTTTCCGCCGTGCAAAAACGGCCAAAATCTGGAGAACTACTTGATTTCTACCGAAGCACCAGCCTCTTCGAGTTTCGCCTTCGCGGCTTCCGCGTCCTCTTTGCTGACACCTTCGCGGACCGCTCCGGGAGCGCCGTCGACGACGTCCTTCGCTTCCTTCAGCCCCAAGCTTGTCAGCTCACGAACCGCTTTGATCACCTGGATCTTGTTCGCGCCGACCTCGGTGAGAATCACGTCAAACTCGGTCTGCTCTTCTTCTGCTGCAGCCGCTTCTCCGCCACCAGCGCCCGGCGCTGCTGCCATGGCCATCGGTGCTGCGGCAGAGACGCCAAACTTCTCTTCGAGCGCCTTGACCAGCTCCGCAAGCTCGAGCACAGACATCTGTTCGATCGACTCGATGATGTTGTCCATCTTTGCCTGATCTACTGCCATAGCGTTCCCCTTTTCTCTTGATTATGCAGCTTGCTCAAGCTGCTCTTTGCGTGCCTGTAGAACGTATGCAAGTGATCGCACGGGTCCTGAAAGCACGATTACGATGCCGTACAGTGGGCTGGAAATCCCTCCGACGACCTTGGCCACTAGTTCATCGCGGCTCGGAAGATCGGCGATTGCGCCAACCTGGTCCGCAGTGAGGACTTCACCGTCTAAGACCCCGGCCTTAATCTCCAGGATACGTGACGATCTAGCGAAATCGCGCAGCACTTTCGCTGGCTGTGCAGGATCGCTCCATGAGAATACGAGCGCGGTCGGACCTTCGAGCACATCATCCAGGCCGGTGATGTCCTGCGAATGGGCCGCGATCCTGGTCAGGGTGTTCTTCGCCACCCGCATTTCGGCTTCACTTTCGCGAAGCTGCGCGCGCAACCGCTGCATGTCCGGTACGGACAATCCACGATAGTCCGCCAGGATGGTCAGTGACGATCGTTGAAGCGCGTCGGTTAGCTCGGCGATGGTTGCTTCCTTCTTAGGCGTTGGCAGAGCTTCCTTACCTCCCTTCTCAATACTGCTTTCCGTCAATACAATGACCGCCTCGGTGCTGCAAGGCACGGAGGCGGTCGATTCAGTCAAATTTGATCTGAAGACCGTCCTCCCGCCACCTCGACCGGATGATTAAGTGCGTCGCACCCCGGTTGTCATCAGCACGCGGGACAGAAAGCTCTCGAATGTTTAACTCACGCTTGCCTCTGCTGCGGCAAGCGTCTCCGCGACATCAAGTTTGATGCCCGGTGACATTGTACTCGTAATGTAGATCGTTTGGCAAAACTGGCCGCGCACCGCATCGGGGCGAAGACGCTGGATCGCGTCAGTCAGAACCAGCAAGTTCTCCAGCAGTTGCGACTCTTCAAACGATCGCTTTCCAATTGCGTTGTGAATCAGGCCGGTACGATCGTTGCGAAACTCGATTCGCCCGCCCTTGACGCCCCGAATGACGTCAGGAAGGTCTTCCGTATCCCGCACGACGGTACCAGCGCGAGGGTTTGGCATCAGTCCACGTCGACCGAGGATCCGTCCAAGCCCGCCCACCTTGCTCATCTGGTCCGCCATGGCGATCGTGGCATCAAACTCAAGCCAGCCGTCGTTGATTCGGGCGACCAGATCATCGCTACCGACGTACTCGGCGCCCGCTTCTTCCGCCGCCCGTGCGGCGTCGCCTACCGCGAAGACAAGCACCCGAACTTCCCGTCCAGTGCCATGCGGCAACAGAACGGTCGAGCGAATTGCCTGATCAGCCTGGCGAGGGTCGATGTTCAAGCGATAGTGGGCTTCGATCGTTTCGTCAAAATTCGCGAAGCTCACCTCTTTGAGAAGCTTAACTGCCTCTTCCGGGTGGTACTCGCGGTCGCGGTCCACGAGGGCCGCTGCAGCGTTGTACTTCTTTCCATGTTTCGCCATGGTGCGCTCTCTTCCCGTGGTTCCGGCGGGGCAGTGTGGCCCCTCCCACCTGGCTGCGATTAACCTGTGACTAGAATTCCCATCGAGCGGGCGGTGCCTTCGACCTGCTTCATCGCGCCATCGAGATCCACCGCGTTGAGGTCCGGCATCTTGAGCTCGGCAATCTCGCGAACCTGATCTCTTGAAACCCGCCCGGCGACTTCCGTCTTTACGTTGCTGGCCGCCTTGTCAATGCCAGCGGCTTTGCGTAAGAGATCGGCAGCGGGTGGGGTCTTCGTCACGAACGTGAAGGATCGATCCTCGAACACGGTAATGACGACCGGAATGATCTGGCCCATCTGGCTTGATGTGCGTTCGTTGTATTCCTTGCAGAAATCCATGATCGGGACCCCGTGCTGACCTAGCGCCGGGCCGATCGGTGGTGCTGGTGTCGCCTTGCCAGCCGGGATCTGGAGCTTGATGTATGCGCGTACTTTCCTGGCCATGAGTTTCGCGCTCCTTGCTAACTAATGAATACATGAAAGACCGCCGGCATCCGTTGCCGACCACAACCTTGGGATTATACAGCGGGGCTACAGGATTCGCGCTCAACCTGCAAGAAGTCAAGTTCCACCGGCACTTCTCGGCCGAAGAATGAGACGAGAACCTTGACCGTTCCTTTTTCCCGGTTGATCTCGTCGACCGCCCCACGGAAATCACTGAACGGGCCATCGGTGATCCGGACCGCGTCGCCGACAGAGAGCGACATCGTGACCCGTGGTTCGTCCGAGGTCATGCCAGCGATGATCCGTTCGACCTCGTCGGGCGGGAGTGGTGTCGGCTCCGTGCCATCTCCAACGAAGCTAGTTACACCGGGAGTGTGGCGTACAACCGACCATGCTTCGTCGTCCATGACCATTTTGACCAATACGTAGCCCGGAAACACCTTCTTCTGGACAGTCTTCCGTTGCCCGGATTTGATCTCGATCTCTTCCTGGGTTGGAACCACAATCTCGAAGATGCGATCCTCCGCGTCCATCGATTCGATGCGGTGGATCAGGTTCTGGCGGACCTTGTTTTCATAGCCGGAATAGGTATGCACTACATACCAATCACCTTCAGACCCGCCTGGCTGATCTCCAGCCTCTTCACGGGCGCGTTGCTTGAGCCGTTCACGAATTGAGCGCGCCACGATTTGCCTCTTTCCTCACTGGAACTAGAACGTCGGGATGTTCTGCCAAACTCGGACGAAAATTGCGTCGATACCACCGAGCAGCGCGCCAAGGACGATGCTCAGAACAATAACGAAAAGCGTTAGATTTCGCGTCGTATCAGAATCCGGCCATGTAACCTTGCGAATCTCCGACGTTGTGTCTCGAACCATCGTTCTGAGACGACCGACCAATGTGAGATTCTGTTCGGTTCCACGGGTCCTGCCTCGACGGGTGCCTGTGCGTTGTGAAGCCATGTGTTGGCTACCCTCTTAATGCCGTGAGTCGCGTATGACGCGGACGGTACCCAGGCACAAACTTAAACAACTCCGATACGCGCATTTGATTATATCTTGCCGCCGGAATAGTGGAGATCACCAGCACCATCGGGACGAGACCAGGTCCCGCAATGCGTGATCTGGGCAGGGCCGACAGGACTCGAACCCGCAACCTGCGGTTTTGGAGACCGCTGCTCTACCAATTGAGCTACGACCCTATGTTCGTGGTGACACCCACACGACTCCGTTGCCAACCTAGGCTGCCGTCCGGAGCCCACTCGATTATACCCAACCGATTGAAAACTGGCCGGAGTCACGGTTCGAATCCGGTTCTCCGGCCAGCATCAGCGCTGATTACTCGATGATGGAGGTGACGACGCCTGCGCCGACGGTCCGACCACCTTCAC
Source organism: uncultured Chloroflexia bacterium (assembly GCA_963709995.1). Classification (GTDB taxonomy): domain Bacteria; phylum Chloroflexota; class Chloroflexia; order Thermomicrobiales; family CFX8; genus JAUIIK01. The sequence continues at coordinate 167,815 of CAVPYN010000019.1, forward strand.
GGATCGCAAAGCGCAACCCTTCTTCAATCGCCACCGGCTGGATCAACTCCACCTTCATCTCGACATTGTCCCCCGGCATCACCATCTCCAGCTCCGGCGCAAAATCAATCGCCCCGGTCACATCGGTCGTCCGCACAAAGAACTGGGGCCGGTAACCCCGGAAAAACGGCGTGTGCCGTCCCCCTTCTTCCTTGCTCAACACATACACCTCAGCGTTGAAGGTCGTGTGCGGGGTAATGCTCCCCGGCGCCGCCAACACCTGTCCCCGTTCAATGTCCTCCCGCTCGATGCCCCGCAACAACGCACCAATGTTGTCGCCCGCCACACCAGCATCCAACGTCTTCTGGAACATCTCCACCCCGGTCACCACCGTCGACACCGTCGGCTTGATCCCGACGATCTCGATCGTCTCTCCCTGCTTGACCTGCCCACGCTCGACTCGACCGGTCACGACCGTCCCACGTCCCTTGATCCCAAACACATCTTCAATCGGCATCAGGAACGGACGATCCATCAACCGTTCCGGGGTCGGGATGTAGTCATCCACCGCCTGCATCAACTCCAGGATCGGCGCGTACTCCGGCGCACTGGCATCCTCGCTGGCACTCTCCAACGCCGCCAAGGCACTGCCCCGGATGATCGGAATCTCATCACCCGGAAACTCGTAGTCGCTGAGCAGTTCGCGGACTTCCAACTCGACCAACTCCAGCAACTCTTCGTCATCCATCATGTCGACCTTGTTCAGGAAGACCACCATCGCCGGCACCTCGACCTGCCGCGCCAGCAGGATGTGCTCGCGTGTCTGGGGCATCGGTCCATCGGGCGCACTGACCACCAGGATCGCTCCATCCATCTGGGCTGCCCCGGTAATCATGTTCTTGATGTAGTCGGCATGGCCAGGACAGTCCACATGGGCGTAGTGCCGGGCTTCCGTCTCATACTCGACGTGGCTGATGGCAATCGTGATCCCGCGTTCCCGCTCTTCCGGCGCGTTGTCGATCGAATCGAAAGACCGGAACGCCGCCCCGCTCCCGGCCAGACCCAACGTCTTGGTGATCGCCGCGGTCAACGTCGTCTTGCCGTGATCGACATGCCCAATCGTCCCAATATTGATGTGCGGCTTCGTTCGCTCAAATCTCGCCTTCGCCATGCTCTTCCCCTTGCGTTCCCGTCGATCCTCAGCACTGAAGGAGCTGGCGCGCACTGCGAGCGCGCAGGACCGTTGCGGTGCTATTCCATACAGAAACCCATCGGGCAGCTAAGCCGGATGGGCTGGTGGGGGGAGACGGATTCGAACCGCCGAAGCTCACGCACCTGGTTTACAGCCAGGCCCAATTGTCCACTCTGGCATCCCCCCGCAGCTCGTTGTCGCGGGTCAATCGTCCCAGCTGGCGTCCCGATTTCCCCGAGATGCCCAGTCCCGGAGTATACCACTAGGATCGCCGCGCTTCGCAACCGCTGTCGAGAATATCCGAAGGCAATCCGCTAGCTGCTTCGGCGTAGTTTCACCGCCATGTGCTCGGCAATCGTCATGCACGGGAGGTTGGTGTTTGCTCGTGTCACCTCTGGCATGATCGAACCGTCGATGACTCTCAGTTTCTGAAAACCAAGGACCCGGCACTCCGAATCGACGACGGTTCGGGGATCGTTCAATGCTCCCATCCGGCAGGTCCCGACGAGATGCCAGGTGTCGCGCGCGGCGTCCATCATCCAGGCATCAAGCGCATCATCGTCATGTTCGACGTCTTCGACTCTGAGATCGACCGTCCCGGTCACCCCTTTAGAGAGGGTAACCCCATCGCTCATCGACTGAATCGCGGGATGGCGGCTAATCTCGAACATGCGCCGCGCGCCATCTCGCAGTCGAATCAGATCGCGTTCGTCCGATAGCATGTTCTCGTGTATCGCTGGCATTGCGAACGGATCTCGGTCGACCAGCTTCAATTCGCCGCGGGAAAAATTCTGCCAGGTCACGACCGCGAGCGCTCCCGCGGCAAACCCGGAATCGTCATAGCCATTGAGATTGCGGCTCGCCATCATCATGTCATTTTCGAGTGCGCCTCCCAGTCCTGAGCTATAACGGATGTAACACCCGAGAAGGCGATCATCACGATTGTTTGTCCGAGCTTCAGGACGGAGCGTCAAGTGGATGCCGACTGAGGTGTGATCGAGCAGATTCTGACCTACCGGGAGATCGGCGAGCACTTCGATTCCGAGATTCTCGAGCTGCTCCGCTGGACCGATGCCGGACCGCATCAGGATTGGCGGTGAAAAGACCGATCCCGCCGAGAGTATGACTTCTCCAGCGTGCCGCTCCTGCCACTCGCCGTCGATATGGACGCGCACGCCGATGGCCTTCGTACCTTCGAACAGGACCCGATCGACGTGCGCGTTTCCCTGAATCGTCAGGTTGTCGCGGCTTCTGGACGGTTCAAGATAGGCGTCATTCGTCGAAACACGATTGTCGATTGTGCGATTAACTGGCAGAACGGTAATGCCGGTAGCATCCGGCGCGTTGTGATCAGCATGCCACGGATAGCCAAGGTCGAGCGCTGCCTCGATGAATCCGAGATCTACGTTCCCGAGTTCCCAGAATCTCGGCCGTCGGACGGTGATCGGCCCCCGATTGCCGTGGTAAGGGGCTGAACCAAAGTCCAGGTCGTTCTCGAGCCTGTTCATGGCCGGCAGCAGCTCTTCGCCAGACCAGCCTGTGCATCCCTGTTGCGCCCAGCGGTCATAGTCTTCGAGCGGGGCACGGTGGGCGACCTGCCAGTTGATCGCAGAACTACCTCCCACCCCTCGCCCGCGGTCATAGAGCCTGGGCTGTTGGGTCGAGGTCCGCGTAGCCGTCAGGTCCGGCCATTGAACATCCGGAAAGCGCTCCGGATTTGTGATCCCGAGCGGGTTCGGGCTTCTCATCTCCGGCGGCGCTTCGCTGGACTGGTAGTCCGGGCCGCTCTCCAGGAGCAACACGGTGGTGTCCCGATTCTCGGTGAGGCGTGCCGCTAGCACCGCTCCGGACGAGCCAGCTCCAACGATGATGTAATCGTAGATCGACCGTTCCATCTCTGATCCCTCGCAGCGACAACGATGTTCCGCGAAAACATTCTAGTACGCCGCTACGACCCTTCGATCGTGAAGACTTTGAAACCGGTCACCCGCACGTTGATAGCGTCATTGAGATACAACCCGACGCTGCCTGCATCGTTGTAGAGATTGTCCGTAGTCTCGCCGGCGAAGTTGCCATCAATGAACAATCGAATGCGCTCTCCCGCGATTTCGAGTCGATAAGTATGCGGTTGATCATTGAGCGTCAAGTCGCCATTGGCGAGTTCATTCGCATCTGGCGAGTCGTCAGGAATAGCCAAAATACTCCATCCATCCAGACAGGCTGCTCCCACGTAGCCAGCAATGAAATCCTCGCCGTTGTCTGACTGGTCCGAGCCGCGGCCGAACAGACCGGAGACGCCGTCGCACTCTTCTAACTCAGTGAACGTTAACGTGGCTTCGACGGCGTAGTTTGCCGTTGCAATGTCCGTAACCGGGGCAACGAGCGTGCGAAGTCCAGAACCGCTGCTCACGAGCGCATCTCCTTCAATTTGCCAACTGTCGTTGAGATCCCACTCGTCCGGGTTGTCCTGAAGATTGGACTCATAGACGAGCTCGCCCGGTGCAGGTTGCGGTGGCGAGGGGCTTTCAGTTGCGGTCGCGTCCGGTTCAGTGGGCTCCACCGTGGCGGTTGGCTCGGCGGTCGGTTCTTCCGTAGCCGTGGGCTCGGGCGTCTCGGTTGGCTCCGGCGTGGCAGTCGGCTCTTCAGTCGCCGTCGGCTGTGCAGATGCGGTTGCGTTGGAAGCAGCGGTCGCCGTCATGTCGCCAGCTTCACGCTCCTGTGTCGCCTGGCCCGAAAGCGCGGTAGCGGTTGCATCGAGATCCTCGCGATCGATCGTTGCCAGACCCGCCAGGGCGGTCGCTGTCGAATCGAGACTGTTGGCAACGGCGGTGGCGGTACTGGACTGGGCTTCACTGTCATCGTCATCGTCATCACCCGCAAAGAATACCAATGCCAGGATGATCACCACGACGATCGCAATCGCGCCAATGAGCACAGGAATGAGCCAGGGGCGATCTGGCGATTCATCCTCGACGACCCGGTCCGGTCGCTGCGCCAGCAATGCTTCGTCGTCTTCCTGGACGAGCACGAGCGCTTGTGCGGACGGTTGAGGCGCGTTTGCCAGTTCCTCGCTCGTGAGACTATTGGGGTGGGGGATAGTTGGCGCGGCGGGATCGTCCATGACCGCGTAGAAAGCCATGACTCGATTGAGGGACGTGCCACCTTCGACGTAGGTGATGTCAAGCTTATCGTAGGTGTTGCCAAGATGATTTCGCGCAACGGTCTGATCGATCCGGAGCGCTCCCGCGATCTCCGAGGAGGTGCGCCCCGCCCATCGTTCGTTGATGACTACGAGCTCGGCGTCGTTCAGGCGCCCCAGCAGTTCAAGTTGTTCGGCGCGACCGATTTGTTCGTCCATCTGTTGGAGCCCCCTTCGACGGAACGCGTATCTGCGAACGCAACCCGGCGTCTGTTTCGACCACAACTATAGTCAAGATGCGGCGTTATGAACGAGTACCGGGAGACGCACGGGCAATTGGGCCAGCGTACTTCTCGAATCTTGCCCCCACACGATTGTATGTTTAGGTGGTTCTTGCGCCTTACTCCCGGCAAGTGTAGCCGCCAAGATCACGTGCCTTGCTAGAGATTCTGCGTTTGCATCACTCGCCGGTGCAGATTCTCGACTTGCATCCATGCGGCGGAGATCGCACCTTCCTGCCAACCCGGCACATAGCTCAGCATTTCGCCAGCGAGATAGATGCGTCCATCGGGCTCTAGGAGCACGGGATAAAATTGCTCGCGATCGGCCGCGCTCCAGCCTGACCAACCTCCGAGGCTGTACCGCACGCGATCCCATGAGACCGAGAACCCGTTCTCAAACTCGTCGCGATACGTCGGTCCATGAACCAGTTCACCGCCAGCTAGGGCAGTCTCGATCCGCCCCTTCGGAGTCATATCGCCAATTCTCGCCGCGTCTGCGCCAAAGTTGTAATACGCTTGCAGGACGCCTTTTTCGGTGAGCATGCCCCAGGTGGGGTAAGAGATCGTGCCGATCTCCGAGCGATCCAGGAAGCTGATGCCACCGTAGATCCACTCGTCTTCTTCCCAGAATCGACGCTTGAACTGCAGACCCATCTTGCCGACCGCCAAATAGTTCGATCCGGCTTCGATGGCCGCCTGATACTGCGGAGAGAACGCAGCCGGGATGCTCTTCAACACGGAAAGCGGGATCGTGCTCACGATATAGTCACCATGGTATTGCTCGGTGCGTCCGGTCTGCGTATTGCGATACACCACCCAGGTGGATGTTGGGGATTGCTGGATCTCCAGGATGTCTGCGTTGAACTGGACCCGATCCTTGAGCCTTGGCAGGAAACCCTTTTCGTAGATGGCGCTCATGCCCTCCTCAGGCGTCTGCATCGTCTCCTGCATCTCGAGCAGCGGCGCCATGCGATAGATAATCGCCGCCTGATTCGCGGTGGCCGCGCCGAAGGCGACGATGTCCGAAAGGGGTAATGGCGTCGAATCGATCTCCGGTTGGTTGCCCGCTCCGGCGTACTGGTCCACGCCCCGCGAATTGTTCGGGCCGTAGGTGTAATCGGAACTCGAAAGTATTCCTTCCTGGACGAGGTACGTGAGCAAGTCTTCGCGGTCGTCCTGTGTTAGTTCCTGATCGAGTGCCTCCTGGCTGATCGCCTTCGCCAGAATTTCCGAGGTATGGCCGGTCATATCCGCGTACAGCTCGCGCAGCCGCATCTTCCGGCCACCCGTCTGTCCCCGCACATTCTCCATGTACGAGTACGCCTGGTGGTTGACGTTCTTGTGGACGATCATCTTGATCCCGAATAGTTTTGGATAATACAGCGTGGCCCGGTGGTAGTAGGGAATTCGCCAGGCGCCCGCGTTGTAATACTGCCCTGTGTCAAACTCCGCAACCTGGGGTTCGGTTCCAATCTCCTCGGATACTGCCCCCCGGCGGACGGTGAAGACGTGCCCGCCAACCCTGCTACGGGCTTCAAACACCTTGACGTCATAACCAAGTTGGACAAGCTCGTAGGCAGTCGCCAATCCGGCGGGTCCGGCTCCGATGACGATCACCTTGACGCCGTTCACATCACCGTTCAGAACGGGCGGCTCAGCCTGTCCCGAATCGCCGGCCAACCCCCAGGCTTGCATCGCGCTCAAAGTGGCGGCGCTTGCCCCGGTCGCGCCGAGAGCTTTCAGAAACGTCCGGCGGCTGATCGACCGTCGGTTGCTGCCAGAATCGGGAGATGCCATGGGAAGCTCGCTTTCGTGTCTCGGATTTGACTTTCGTGCGCGTGCTCAACCCACGGTGGGGATTGGGCGCGCCAGGGTGTACGTTCGGATTCGAGATAAACATAGCACGCTGACGGAGGGGCCGTGGATAGACAATCCAGGACCATTGTCCTGACCATTAACGATCGAGGTCGATTGCAGAATTGACTGGGCTGGTGCTACCGCGACTGGCAACGGACGGGCAGGCGGACCTGAGCACCAAGTCAGTTCGCGCGATCCGCCGTTTCAATCATGGGGAGAGAGCTGGCGAAGAGATTCGAACTCATAACCTGTCGTTTGCAAAACAGCTGCTCTGCCGTTGAGCTACGCCGGCAAGTTCGTCCCGAGATATGACTGGTGCGGCTGTCTCGAAATGATTCTCAGCGTGTCTGCGGCATGGTTCCCAAGGGGCATGGAGGCTCGCGCCAGCTCTAAATCTGGACTTGATGTACGGGCAAACGCGCTAACCAGTGCCGCGGTACGCAACTCTCAAGCGGCTGTGCCAAACGACTCGATAGCGGTCTTGATCCGAACATAGTCCGTCCATCACTACCGAGCGATACTACGCGGCGCGCCCTATTTCCCTTGATGACGCTCAAAGAAGTACTCTCCCGCCTGCGCGGCGCTCTCCACGCGTCAAACGGCAAGCCAATTCGCGCGACGGTGCGTCACGCTGGCCACACGAGGCAATCTTGCAACCTTTCGGTAGTAGATAACTCGGCGGATATCGACTCCGGGAGCTACCGAGCAACGATCAGGACGACTTAAATCAGTTCGTGTTCGACGGCAAATCGCGTTGCCGCGGCGCGCCCCCTGACGTCGAGCTTCGTGTAGACGCCAGTCAGGTGTGAACTCACTGTGCGTGGAGATATGAAGAGTTGCTCGGCCACCTCTAGGTCGGTCAGTCCCTGCGCCACGAGACGCAACACTTCTATCTCACGCCCTGTCAGTCCAAATCGCTTGCCCGGCGCAACCTGTTCGTCGATCAACCGCGCCGATAGCGCTTCTGCACATGCGAGGGTTGGTTTGGCTGCGAGCGGAAGGCAAATCTCGCGGACCTGGGCAACGAGCGCGTGCGCTTCTTCGGTTGCGCCGGTCGCAGCCCGAAGCTCGGCAAGGGCGAGGAGGGTCAGGGCCTGCTCGAAGGGCGCGGCGCAAGCGCGCGCCAGGGCGAGCGCTTCCTGCAAATGCTGGTCGGCGTCGGCGTAGTCGCCGGCTTCGGCGTCAAGTTGGCCGACGAAGCGATGAGCAGCGAGAAGTGTGAGTGGCTGGGCTGGATCGCCAGCGAGACGCAGCCCTTCAACGGCGTGGTGGCGTGCCGCATCAGCGTCGCCACTTAAGTGATGGTAGCGCGCCCAGAGCAGCTCGGCATCGGGCAGTGAGCGTGCGGAGCTGCCCCAGACCAGCCAGCGACCGTGCGCCTCCAGCCAGACTCGGGCGTGATCCAGGTTTCCGTGATCGAGCGCCAGTCTGACCGCCAGGCTCTGCAGCACCAATGTCGCAGCGAAGGGCTGATCACCCGGTTCAGTATGGGGTCCATCCACAAGCACTTTGTGGATGAGTTGCCAGGCAAAGTCATCATCTCCTTGCCCCCAGGCAATGGCGCAAACAGCGGCCGTGGCGTAGCTGCGAAACGTGACGTTCGGCTGTTCAAGCTCCGTGCCGATCACTTCCCGCCCCCGAACCCACCAGCCAGCCAGGAAGGTCACCGCAAGCGTGCCAGACGCGACAGGCGAACCGCTACTGCCGGATGCCCCATGACCGCGCGCCCGCGCAGCCTCAGCCTCGGCAACGAGCCGCCGGCGCAGCGCCAGGTCCGTAGCAAAGTACGGACAGATGACCAACCACAATTGGCTCATCGTCGTGCCACACACCAGTTCGTGGTGGTCGAAGCTGCGGTAGATCTCGCGAGCCCGGTTGAAAGCTTGATTGGCATCATCGCGTCGTCCGAGTTCCGCGTAACCGAACCCTAAGGCGTGCATTGCGTCCCCCAGCGAACCCGCCGCCAACTCGGCGAGTCGAGGGACGCCCGCGGTCTCATGTCGGTATGCCTCCCCAATGGCGATGGCTTCGACATTTCGCCCGACTATTGCCAGCCACAACGCCAGCGTCGAGCGCCGGAGGTTGGGAGGGGCAGACGGTCCAGCGACACTTGCATCCTCAAGACCTCTCGGTTCGTCTGTTCGCAGTGCGTCCGCGATCCAGGAGGCTATCAACGGGTCACGACTTAGGTGGTCCGCGGGTAACCCATCCAGTGCCTCGACGCCGGTTGCCAATTCGTCGATGCCGCGTCGGATGTCGCCGGTAAAGCAGCGCAGTAGACCCCGGTCAGCCAGCGCATAAGCAGCAAGGACGTCATCCCTGACTGTCCGCGCGACGCGCTCGGCTTCCAGGAGACACTCCACACCATCTTCTGGTTTGGACAGACGCAGCATCCGTCCGGTGCGGTAGAGCAGCCAGCCACGCTCTACTGCTCGCTCGGGATCATTTCCTATGAGTTGCGCCGCAGCCTGAAAGCGGTCGATTGCAGTGCGCCAGGCATAGGTCTGATATGCTCGATCTCCTGCTGCAATGAGCCACTCGATCGCGCGCGGGTCGGCCGCGCGCTGAAAGTGATCCGCCACCGCATCCGGGTCCGGTAGACGCGCCGTGGCCAACTGCTCGGCAACTTGTTCATGCAATGGTCGCCTTCGAATCGGAAGGATGCTGTCATAGATGGCCTCGCGAACGAGCGCATGCACGAATCGCACCGCTGTCCCATCCGGCGTGGCGTACACGAAATTGGCTGCGATCGCCTCCTCGACCATTGCAAGTAACGCCGCATTTTCGACTTCCGCCACCTGACTCCATAACTCGACCGGTACCTCGTGTCCGATCACAGCTGCGACAGCGAGCAACTCGCGGGTCTCCTCGCTCAAACGTCCCACTCGACCGGCGATCAGCTGATGGATGAGCGGAGGAACACCCCCGCGATCCAGCGCAGCGACGGTCCAATTGTCCTGTTCAAGCCAGAGCAACCCATCTCCTTCGAGCGTCCTCAGTACTTCATGGATGAAGAGCGGGTTACCCTCTGTGTGCGCAATCAGGTAGGCGGCTAAGCGCGAAGCGTCCCCCGCTGGGAGTCGGTATCGTTCATCAACGATCGTCCGCACGTCCTCGTCATCGAGTTGGCGGAGCTCGACTCGCTCGGCGTCTGCTTCACGCACCAGCAACGGGAGCAGCGGATAGAGCGCATGCTGGGGGGTGACCTCGTCCGCCCGGTAGGTTGCAACCACGAGCATCGATTCGTGTCGCACATGGCGTGCCACGTAGCGCAGTAACTCCAGGCTGGCCTGGTCCGACCAATGCAGATCTTCCAGCACGAGCATCGTCGGACGGCTCGCCGATAGGGTGGCAAAGTAGTCGCGTGCTTCGTCGAACAGCGCGTCCTGACTCGCGACCGAGCCCGTCGCGGCATCCCGGCGCAGGAGAGTTGGAAGCTCGATTTCAGCTGGGCATTGGTTGGCGAGTTCGATCCAGGGACCATATGGCGGAGTGGTGGTCAGGTCGTAGCAGCCACCCGAAAGGACAAGAACGTCCTGACTCGCCGCCGTCTGGTCGAGCAGGTTGACTACCGTCGACTTGCCAATGCCAGCTTCGCCGCTGATCAGCACGATCCCTCCGCGACCCGACAGTGCTGCGTTTAAGTGTCGACTCAGCAGCTCCAACTCGCGCTGCCGGCCAACGGTGAGGGCGCTGTCGACACCCACCTGACCATTCTTATATGACAACTCACGCATCGTCGCCGTCTATCTCAATCCTGTTCGGCCATGCAGGAGAACAACGCGTCTAGCGGCGGTCGCTCAGGAGAGGCCATGCTCAATCCAAGCGCTGCCGGTCGATGAACTGCTTAGCGCTGGCAAATCATGTGCGCACCGGACACAAGGCAGAGGGCGCTGGCGATCAATCCTCGCTCGAACGAGTGTGTACGGCACGCGGATTCTAATTGAGCCGGCGAAGAGATTCGAACTCATAACCTGCTGTTTACAAAACAGCTGCTCTGCCGTTGAGCTACGCCGGCAAGGATGCCCACCAGTATAACATCGGATTTTGGCAGTTCGGGGCGGCAACCCAGCGAGAACGCATTGCAGACATCCTACCCGCTGGTGATCCAGGTGACGCCGAAGACATGAAACTGGTGCTCAGACTGTGCGCTAGACACATGGCCCCCGTGAGGTTCCTGTTGACGCTACCTGCCCCGTAGTACCGTCACGGAAATGACGTACTCAGCATTCATCGACGAAATGTATAGAGTTGTCCTGTCCCGATGTAGCATGCGACGATGACCTGGAAAGCGAAAGCGTCCGGCCAGTGGTCAATCCAACCGAACGAGCCAGCAATGCGGAAGAGCTGCTTGAGACGAAACTCTTCGTGCCACGATGGCAACCGGAGATGATCTCTCGTCCCCGGTTGGTGGAACTTCTCCGCTCCGGCGTCGAACAGAAACTGACCCTGATTTCCGCGCCGGCCGGTTTTGGCAAGACCACACTGATCGCCGAATGGCTGTACGCCACCCGGTCCGAGGATCGCGCCACTGGTTGGGTATCGCTCGATCAGTCTGACAATGACCCAGGCGCCTTCTGGCGTTACGTTCTCGCGGCTCTCGCGAAAGTCGATGCCAACGTCGCAGAGCGTGCCAGGGCCATGCTCAACGCATCCGAATCCGATTATGACGAACCGATGCTGACCAGGTTAATCAATGACCTGGCCGCGTCTGAATCAACCATCCACCTTGTGCTTGACGACTTCCATGTGATTGAAGCCAGGCCTATCCATCAAGCCGTCGAATTTCTCGTCCTCAACCAGCCACCTCAACTTCATATCATCATAGCCAGCCGCTCCGATCCGCCGTTACCGCTTGTGCGGCTGCGGGGTCGTGGAGAGGTCTCAGAGATTCGAGCGGCCGACTTGCGCTTTGCCGCCAGTGAAGTCGATGCCTTCCTGAATGATCTGATGAAGCTCCGGCTGTCCAGTGCCGATACAGCGATCCTCGAGTCGCGAACGGAAGGATGGATCGCTGGATTGCAACTCGCAGCGCTCTCGCTGCGCGGCCGCGAGGATGTCCATGAGTTCATACGAGAGTTCGCGGGCGACGATCGTTACATCGTGGACTATCTGGTTGAAGAGGTACTCCGCCGCCAACCGGCCCGGACGCAAAGATTCCTGCTCCAAACCTCGATCCTCGATAAACTCTGCGGTCCACTCTGTGACGCCGTCGTTGACGGCGAGGACAGCCAGTTCGATCTGGAGACGCTGGAGAGCGCCAATGTTTTCGTTGTTCCGCTTGATGGCAGAAGGCGGTGGTATCGCTACCATCATCTCTTCGCGGACGTGCTTCAAGCCCACGCTGTCCAGGAGCATGCCGAAGAGATCCCAGCCTGGCATTTGAAGGCAAGCGTCTGGTTCGAGAAAGCCGGATTGCCGGGCGACGCAATTCGTCACGCACTCGCAGCGTCCGATTACGCTCGCGCGGCCGAGTTGGTTGAGTTGGCCTGGCGTCCGATGGATAGAACGCGGCAAGCGCCAACATGGCTGACGTGGGCGAAGAAGCTGCCTCCGGAACACATCATTCTCCGGCCGGTTCTTAGCGCCGGATATGCCTGGGCGCTCCTGGAGGAAGGTTCCCTGGAGGCCGGCAATGCCTGGCTTGAGGTCGCCCAGGAGGGTTTGAATGACCTGGACATCCCGGTGGAATCCGTTCCTGACGCGAGCAAAGAAAGTCGCGTTGCGGACGCCGTGGAGTTCCAACACTTGCCAGCGACGATAGCAGCAGCTCGAGCGTTTCATGCCCTGGCCGTCAACGACGTGGTTGGCGCCGCAAAACATGCTCGATTGTCGCTCGATCTCCTTCCCAAAGAGGAACACTGGCGACGCTCCTCTCCCGGAGCGTTGCTCGCGCTCGCCTCCTGGACCAGGGGCGATCTCGACCAGGCTTCCCAATCTCTCGCCGGTGCCCTAGCCGGGGCGTATCTTCTCGACAATACTCGATTCATAATCAACGGAACGTACGTTCTCGGAGAAATCCTGCGGGGAGTCGGGCGCTTCGTTGACGCGGAGCGCGGATACGATCAGGCGCTTCAGTCACCGGCAACTCAGACAGCAGAATGGGTCCCCAGCACGGCTGATCTGTACACTGGCCGGTCCGAACTGCACCTCATGCGAAACGAACTCGAAGCTGCCGGGGCCGATCTTCAACGCAGCAAAGATCTGGGGGAGGATGCGGGGCTGGCACATTGGCGCCATCGCTGGTTCGTGGCATGCGCGGGACTCCAGGAAGCCCGGGGAGACTTCCAATCGGCCCTGGAAATGCTCGATCTGGCAGCCCAGGAATATGCCAGGGGCCCCGTCCCAGACGTGCGGCCCATCGCCGCATACAGAATACGAATCCTCATCCGGATGGGCCGCACGATCGAGGCGGAAGACGCAGCTCGTGATCTGCGGTTGGCATCAACGCCCGATGCCAGCTATATGACGGAGTACGAAGGCCTGACTTTGGCGCGCCTGACCATAGCCCTACGTCGTAGTGGGAGATCCGATCTGGATCGGTCGGAGCTATCGCAGCTCCTGGATAGAGTTCTTGCCGCGGCAATTCAACAGCGCAGGATTACCAGCCAGATAGAAGTTCTAGCGCTTAGATCACTGGCCTCTGACGCATTCGCTGAGGGCTCACCAGCCCTTGCTCCGCTGAAGCGGGCGCTGGAACTTGCAGAGCCACCCGGCTACACACGCGTGTTTCTCACGGAGGGACAGCCAATGCGTGACCTGCTACGCACTGCGCTAGCCACCGGAACATCCGTTTCTCTTCTTCCCCGGCTATTGGCTGCCTTCGACGAGTTACTCGATGCCGAGACTCAGGTATCCCGTAGCGGCGCTGAGCAGTACGTTGAACCGCTGACCGAGCGGGAACGTGACGTGATGCGCCTGATCGCCGCCGGCATGCACAACCGGGAGATCGCCGACGAGTTGTTCATCTCCTTGTCGACCGTCAAGCGCCACATCGCCAATGCCTATGGGAAACTAGGCGCCAGCAACCGCACCGAAGCCGTCGCGCGCGCAATCGAACTAGACCTCCTTAATCCCCATTTCACGGCCGAATTCAGTGTTGCTCCTCCGACGGGCCGTACCTTCCCGAACCGTCGACTGACCACGATCGCTGGCGGTTACCCACTAGCGCCGATCCGCCCTCGACAATCTACATCCCCCCTCTACACCCCCTCCTGACCCCTCTGGCTGTTCTGGCCGCAGGGGATCGTCGATAGATTCAAAGCATGACGACCGACGTCCGGGAAGCTAAGGCGGGGAGATGAACGAGAACTACTGCATTCGGATTCGAGGACATCTCGACGATAGATGGGCCGAGTGGTTCGAGGGATTGTCGATCGTGCTTCAGGATGACGGCACGACGCTGCTGGTCGGGGAGATTGTCGATCAGGCGGCGCTGCATGGCGTCATCGCGCGTGTCCGCGACCTGGGACTGCCTCTCATATCCGTGAAGCAACACGGTGACTCGGATTCCCGCCGGATGGGAGGAGGTGGTAGATCGCCTGACTCCGGCTGATGAGCAGGGGCGTCCGGTTCAACTCGATGCTCCGACCTAGGCCCACTGCATTCGAACTTAGAGCGCAAAACGGAAAGAAGTGTCCCATGTCGAGCAAACCTATCAGCGCAGACCAGCGACGCGCCGCCAAGATCGCTGGAATTTCTTATCTCATCATTATCGTAGCTGGCGTTGTTGCCGAGTTTTTGATGAGGTCGAGCCTCATTGTACCCGGGGACGCGACAGCGACAATGGATAACATCCTTCAGTCGGAATCGCTCTTTCGATCGAGCATCGTCCTCGACCTGATCATGATCGGCGCGGACATGATCGTCGCGGTCGCACTCTACGTGCTCCTTGGACCGGTCAACCGAAATCTTGCCCTCCTGGCAGCCTTTTTCAGACTGGTCATGGATTCGATCCTGGGCGCGAACCTGCTCAATCTACTTATCGCATTGACCCTTGCTAGAGGCGATAACGGCGTTTCGAGGTTAGATTCAGAACAGGTCAACGCGCTTGCTATGACGTTCATAGACGCCCACGCTCTTGGGTACAGCATCGCACTGGTACCGTTCGGATTCGCGACGCTCATCGTCGGCTACCTGATCTACACGTCGAACTACGTTCCACGCGTCGTGGCGGTCATCTTGGTGCTCGCAGGGCTGACTTACCTCAGCGGATCAACAATCCATATCCTGTCGCCGCGCCTTGAGGAAACGTTCGCTTACGCGTATCTCCTTCCACTTGTTGCGGAAACTTCGCTCGCTCTCTGGCTCTCGATCAGAGGACCCGGCCCGCGTATTCAGCAGCGCAAACCAGTCCCGGCCCTCGCGACCTGAGTCGAATTCGATTCCTAGAGAAGGAGCATCCCGATGTTGAAACGAGTGAAGCATCTCCCGGCACGAACTGTGTCTCTGTTTGTCTCGATACTGGCGCTGCTGATCGTCACAATCTTTGTCAGCGCCTGTCAGAACGCCTGGGAAACGCCGCAATCGGAAAGTGGAGCGACTGATATGGCTACAGCCACCATCCATCTGACGACAGCGACACCCGACGAACGGCGACCCGACGCGCCCGCGTACGCATTGCCAGGGGACTTCGCCGTCGGCTATCGCGCGTTCGAGAGTGTCGACGAAACCAGACGGACGCTGGACGTTCACGCCTGGTATCCGGCACGCGCCAATACCGGGGCCACAGAGCGTGCGACCTATAAGGTGGTGTTCAAAGACACAACCTGGCAGCCTTCTTCAGATCCGCTCGTGTTGGGGACCGCATTGGAGGACGGGGTTCCGAATGGCGACCACGGACCCTATCCGCTGATTGTCCTGTCGCATAGTTTTACTGGCAGCGCGGCTGGATACAGCTCCCTTGCCGAACACTATTCGTCCCACGGATTCGTCGTCCTTGCGCCCGAACACGATGAACTATTCGATGAATCACTGAGCGACCTTTGGAAGGCCTTGATCGACCGCCCCGCCGATGTGACCCAGACGCTCGACTTCGCTGAGGAGCTCACGGGATCCCGCGGGGCGCTAGCGGACATGATCGACATGGAGCGCGTGGCGGTCGTCGGACACTCGTATGGTGGTTACACGGCACTCGCGGTAGCCGGGGCGCGCATTGACATGAACGCTTTCCACGAGCGTTGCCAGCAAATTCCGGAAGATCATCCATCAGCATTTATCTGTGGAGCGATCCTTCCGAATGAAGATGCGATGGCTATTCGGACCGGCGTCGATCCAGATTCCAGCGACCTGTGGCCGTCCTTCGGTGACCGGAGGGTAAGGGCGATCGTTCCGATGGCCGGCGACGCCTACCTATTCGACGGCGAAGGTCTGTCCGATGTGAAGATTCCGATGATGGCGATGGGCGGCACGGCTGACTTCGGGACACCCTACGACTGGGGAGCGCAGCTGGCCTACGAGGGCGCGGCGAGCGACCGGAAGGCGCTCGTGGGCCTGATCGGCGCGGAGCATATGATCTTCGCAACGCCCTGCAAATACCAGCCCTGGATGAAGGAGCACCCCGCCCACGGCTACTTCTGCTTCGACCCGGTTTGGGACATCGAACGAGCGCAAGATCTCATTCACCATCTCTCTACCGCGTTCCTGCTGGATGTCCTTAAGGATGATCCGGCAGCACGCGCCGCGATCGCGCCGCAAGCTGTGCAGTTTCCCGGCATCGAGTACGAGACAACAATCCGGTAGCTCCAGGCTTGCGTGCCCGTAAGGCGAGTCCGTCCCAAGAAAGGAGCCCATGTAACCGCGTGGTAGATACTCGGTTACATGGGCTCTCTGTCTCTACTTCACCCTCGCATGAGGTTGAGGCGCTCACCGGGGAGTGCTACGTGCTCGCCGGGTGGTGACGCGAGCCAGTGTCGCGCCTACATCTGGACCCGCTCGATAATCGCGTCAGCCATCCCGGACGTACCGGCAGCCTTTGCTGGGTCGCGATCCTGGCGCAGGTCGTAGGTAACGTCCTTGCCCTCGGCGATGACCGCCGCTACAGCATCTTCCACGCGACGTGCGACGTCCTGTTCACCGATATGGCGTAACATCATCACACCGGTAAGGATCATCGCGGTCGGGTTGGCTTCGTTCTTGCCAGCATGGGAAGGAGCGCTGCCGTGAATCGCCTCGAAGACGGCGGCTTCGGCGCCAATATTTGCTCCCGGGGCCACACCGAGCCCGCCGATCATCCCTGAGGTCAGATCGCTGACCACGTCGCCATAGAGGTTCGGCATCACCAAAACGTCGTATGCCTCGGGCCGCTGCATGAGTTGCATGCACATGTTGTCGATAATGCGATCGTTGAACTCGATTTCGGGGTACTCTTTCGCGACCTCTTGAGCAACATGCAGGAAGAGTCCGTCGCTGAATTTCATGATGTTCGCTTTGTGAACGGCGGTCACGAATTTGCGTCCATTTTGCTTTGCATATTCAAAGGCAAATCGAACGATCCGCTCGGAGTTCTCCGGCGTGATCGACTTTATCGAGATCGCGGCGGTTTCCGACACCGGCCGGGCGGCATATTGATTGATCTTGGCGATGACATCTTTCGCTTCGTCGGTGCCGGTGTCGAATTCAACACCAGCGTAGAGATCTTCCATGTTCTCCCGGACGATCACCAGATCGACGTGGTCGAAGTACGATCGCACCCCTTGGAAGGTGCGTGATGGACGAAGATTCGCGTACAAATCCAGTGACTGGCGCAGAGCAACGTTGATGCTGCGGAATCCTGACCCGATGGGAGTTGTCAGAGGTCCTTTGAGCGCGACCGTGTTTGCCTTGATAGACTCCAGTACCTCGTCCGGCAGCAGATCGCCCTTTTCTTCGAGTGCGGTCAGGCCGGCGATTTGAACGTCCCACTCGAACTCAATTCCAGTGGAATCGAGCACGCGACGGGTGGCCTCGGAGACCTCGGGACCGATGCCGTCACCGGGTATCAATGTGATCTTGTATGCCATGCTCTCCACCTTCTTGTTCATGCCAGCCACCGGCGGATTCTAGGGACGCGACGTCAATTGTGTCAACTGACGAACCTGCACGTACAATCGAACCATGATGAGTAGCCGTCAATTTGCCGACCGATATCGTTCGATGGCTGGACCACAGCAAGCTGCCGCCGGCCCGCCGCCGTTGCAGGACGAATGGCCGCTTCCGCCTGGCGGCGAGGTGATCCTGGACGGCGCTGGTCCGGTTGCAATGTTTGACCGGTTGTACTCGGGACATGAGATTCAGCGGGCACGCGAGCTGATCGGTGGTTCCGGGCACGGGCGGCCGGAAGCGCAAGTGTATATCGACACTGAGACCACCGGGCTCTCAGGGGGCACTGGCACGTACGCATTCCTGGTTGGTTTGGGCTGGTTCGAAGCGAGCGGCTTTCGCGTCCGACAATACTTCATGCGCCATCCAGGGGAGGAGCCAGCCCTTCTTTCGCGCGTCTCCCACCACATCGATCAATTCGATGGCATCGTTACCTTCAATGGCCGTGCGTTCGATCTACCCTTGATCGAAACACGATTTCGCATGCATCGCCGGGACTTCGTCGCCCCGCAGGACCATCTTGACTTGCTGCACCCGGCTCGCTCGGTCTGGAAACATCGCCTGGCGAGTTGTTCATTGGGATCGCTCGAACGGGCAATCCTGGGTGTCGTCCGGGAGAACGATGCGCCAGGCTGGCTGATTCCCAGCATCTACTTCGCGTATCTGCGAGATCGTGACACCCGCGACCTGATTCCGGTCATCGAACATAACCGTTTCGATATCGTCTCGCTGGCGCGGTTGACCGGGATTGTCGAAGCCCATCTGGCGGGGCTGCCAATCGACGCCCATCCTTCGGATCGGCTGGCAGCCCATCTGGCAAGGATGCGGCGTGGGAATGCGGTCCAGATCGAGGAATTGCTCGAGAACTGGCACCACCCTGAAGCGCCATCCGCGCTCCGTCTGATGATCTTGACTGAGTTGACGGTTCAAATGAAACGCGCGGGACGACTCGAAGACATGGTCGATCCCCTGTCGGAAGCGCTTCACGACCAGCATCGCGATATCCGAATGTACGCAGCGGAAGAGTTGGCGAAGTACCACGAGCACACGCGTCGCGACTTCCCCGCCGCGTTACGGATCTCGGTCCATGCAAGGGACGCCGCTGCGCTTGCTCGAGATTCAACTCGTTTTGCGGCATTTGACCACCGAGTCCAGCGGTTGGAACGAAAGGTTCGACAACTATGAATCACCAGCGGCTGGTAGACGGCCCGATCGTCCTGATCATTCTGGACGGTTGGGGGCTGGCGAATCCTTCGCCCGGCAACGCGGTGGAGCTTGCCAAGACACCTGTGTTCGACCGGCTCTGGCACGACTGCCCGCACACAACTCTCAAGACGAGCGGCATAGACGTTGGACTTCGGGATGGACAGATCGGAAACTCCGAGGTTGGCCATTTGAACATTGGAGCGGGTTTCATTGTGAACCAGGCGATTCGCCAGATCGATGTCACGATCGAGGATGGGACGTTCCTCAGCAATCCAGCGCTCCTGGCGGCCATGCGGGACGCCCGGGAACGAGGACGTCCGGTTCACATTATGGGGCTGCTATCTGACGCGGGAGTGCACGCGCACACCGATCATCTCCTGGCACTACTGGAACTTGCTCGACTGGAGAAACTGCCGGATGTCGCGGTGCACGCGTTCCTGGATGGACGGGACACTTCGCCTACCAGCGGTGCTGACTATCTTGCTGAGCTAATCGCAGCCTGCGATTCCAAGGGCATTGGACGGATTGCGTCGATCATTGGCCGCTACTACGCGATGGATCGTGACAATCGCTGGGAGCGCATTCGGCTGGCCTTCGATCTCCTCGTCCATGGCGTAGGCGAGCGGACAAGAAACCCTGATATGGCGGTGCGGGAACACTACCAGCACGGCACCACCGACGAATTCATGCCGGCGATCGTCGTGGAGCATGGTGACGGGCGAACGACGACGATTGAGGAAGGAGATAGCGTCGTCTTCCTCAATTATCGGGCAGACCGCGCGCGTCAGATCACCCAGGCGCTGGTTGGCCCCGATGTCGCAGGCGAGGATTTCAGTGACAGGCCTGGAAATCTCGTATATGTTGGGATGATGCCGTACGCGCCCTATCTAAACATCCAGGCGGCATTCGAACCGGTATCGGTGGTGAATCCGCTTGCCAGGATCGTGTCAGAAGCCGGACTCAGGCAGTTCCATACTGCTGAGACCGAGAAATATGCCCACGTCACCTACTTCATCAATGGCGGGCGTGAAGAGGCTTTCCCAGGCGAGGTGCGCGAAATGGCGCAGTCGCCGAAAGTCGCGACGTATGACTTGCAGCCCGAAATGAGCGCATCGAAAGTGGCGGATGCCGCGGTGCGGGCGATCGCGGACGACGGTTTCGAAATAGTTATCTTGAACTTCGCCAATCCGGATATGGTTGGGCATACCGGAGTCATTGAAGCGGCCGTCGTCGCCTGCGAAACGGTGGACCGGGCACTGAGTCGGATCATCGACGCCGTGCGCTTCCGGTCAGGCGCCGCGTTGATCATTGCCGACCACGGCAACGCGGAGCAAATGCTCGTTCCCGGCACCTCGTCGCCGATGACGGCACATACGACGAACCTGGTGCCCTGCATACTCGTTGGCGACTCGTTCAGTAGCGCATCTCTTCGTGATGGCGGGCGTTTGGCGGATGTCGCCCCAACCTTGCTGGAGATGCTTGGGCTGCAACCATCCGCGGAGATGACAGGTCAATCGTTGATCGTGTCCGGTTGACCTGGCATTTCGGGCACCTCATTCCGCCGGACCCATTTCGTTATGAGATCGGAGCCACTGCGCTGGCATCTGGCTCATGTTCGTTAGGCCGCCACCGATCGCCCTCGGGTCAAGACCTGAGCGATCTCTCTGTGTGATGATCAGCGTGTCTTGAGGTTGAACGCCGCCGGGCCTGCGTATCGAGCCGATACCCCCAGATCCTCCTCGATTCGTAGAAGTTGGTTGTACTTCTCGACCCGATCCATTCGTGATGGAGCGCCGGTCTTGATCTGGCGCGCGCCGGTCGCAACGACGAGATCGGCAATGAATGAATCTGCGGTTTCTCCCGACCGGTGCGAAATGACCGATGCGAATCCGTTGCGCCGGGCGAGGTCGATGGCGTCCAGCGCCTCGGTTAGCGTTCCAATTTGATTCACCTTGATCAGGATGGCGTTGCCCGCGTTTTCGACTATTCCGCGTTCCAGGCGCTCCACATTCGTCACGAAGAGGTCGTCGCCAACAAGTTGGACGCGATCTCCCATCCGTTCGGTCATGTTCACCCAGCCGGACCAGTCGTCCTCGGCCAGACCATCCTCGATCGAGATAATCGGGAAGCGTGCGACAGCATCAGCGTACCAGTCGATCAGCCCGCTGCTATCGAAGGAACGATCCTCGCCAGCCAGGGTATAGGTTCCATTGTTGAAGAATTCAGTTGATGCTGGATCGAGGGCAATCAGGATCTGATCGCCAAGGCTGTACCCGGCTTTGTCGATTGCGTCCGAGATCAGTTCCAACGCCTCGATGTTTGATCCAAGACTGGGGGCGTACCCGCCTTCGTCACCAACCGCCGTGCTGTACCCGTTGTCCGCCAGCGTTGCCTTGAGGGTATGGAAGATCTCGGCCGACCAGCGGAGTCCTTCGCGAAATGAGGTCGCCGCGAACGGCATGACCATGAATTCCTGCATGTCGACGGTTGATCCAAAGGCGTGCGCGCCGCCGTTCAGGATGTTGCACATCGGGACAGGCAGCGTCGTGGCCGCCGGACCTCCAAGGTATCGATACAGTGGTAGCCCTGAGGACGCCGAGGCGGCCCGGGCATTGGCGAGCGAAACACCGAGAATGGCATTCGCGCCAAAATGGGATTTGGTGGGGGTTCCATCAAGTTCGATCATCCGCGAGTCAATTGCTCGTTGGTTGAATGGCAAGCATCCGATAAGTTCCGGGGCGATGTAGGAGTTGACGTTTTCAACCGCCGCTCGGACCCCCTTGCCGCCATACCTCTGGTCCGCGTCGCGGAGCTCAAGGGCTTCGTAAGCTCCAGTTGAAGCGCCGGACGGAACTGCCGCGCGCCCAATCGACCCGTCGTCGAGGTGGACGTCGACTTCTACGGTTGGGTTGCCGCGTGAATCGAGAATCTCCCGTGCTCTA
Source organism: uncultured Chloroflexia bacterium (assembly GCA_963709995.1). Classification (GTDB taxonomy): domain Bacteria; phylum Chloroflexota; class Chloroflexia; order Thermomicrobiales; family CFX8; genus JAUIIK01. The sequence goes on from CAVPYN010000019.1 coordinate 189,490, forward strand.
ATCCCGGCTATTCTGGCGTCACTACGAGTCATCTGTTTCCCCGGTTTTCATTCTGGCGCGGTCGACCGTGCGACCAGCCTTGCTATACTCCTGTCAATAATAGAACGGCGACGATGGAGACAGGCTGGTTTTCTCGTCACGCCCAGAGAAGAGCGGCACGTCGCTGGAAGCCGCTCCGCTGGCAGACCAGATATTCACTCTTGAGCCGTCCGGTGAACGACAGTAGTAGCCGCGTCCGGGAGCTTCCCGTTATCGAAGCGATTGCCTGCACATCAGCTAGCTGACGGTGATTGCAGGCAGATCGAGTGCGGTTGGGGAAGTCCCGGCCGAATCAGGGTGGTAACGCGTGGCGCCCCTCGTCCCTGAACGAGGGGCGTTTTTCATTGATCGTTGAGGAGTCAGGGAGGCATCAACCATGAGCACATCCCCGCCTGGAGTCGAGGAGCTTAGAGAGCTGGCGCTTGCAAGCCTCAAGCTCGTGAGAAGTCAGGATGATCTAGCGGAATGGCACCGTGACCAGTTGGGGCGGCAGGGCGCGATAAGCCAGTCGCTCCGTGGCATCGGCCAGCTCCTCGCCGCCGAGCGGCCCGCGGCCGGTCAGGCGCTGAATGAACTTCGACAGGAGCTCGAAGCCGCGTTTCAAGCCCGGCAGGATGAGATCCGGTCTCAAGAGCTCGACGGTCAACTGCAAGCGGAGGCGGTCGATGTCTCGTTGCCCGGGCGCCTTCCTCTGGTTGGAAGTCTCCATCCGCTCGCCGCGATGCAACGGGAAGCAATGGACATATTCGCGCATCTCGGCTTCCAGATGGTCGAAGGTCCGGAAGTGGAGTTCGGGCGCTATAGCTTCGATATGCTGAACATCCCGAAAGACCATCCGGCCCGGGATGTTTGGGACACGATCTTCATCGAATCGAATGATGAGGAGATCACGCTCCGACCACACACGTCGCCGATGCAGGTGAGGGTCATGCTTGCTCAGGATCCACCGGTGCGCGTCGTCGTACCGGGTCGTGTGTACCGCTATGAGGCTCAGGACGCGACCCACGAGTGGCACTTTCAGCAGATCGAGGGATTGGCAGTTGACCGCAACATCACGTTGGCAGACCTCAAAGGAACGCTAGCTGAATTTGCCCGACAGATCTTCGGCGCAAGCCGGAAAGTGCGATTTCGTTGCGATTTCTTTCCGTTCGTCGAGCCCGGCGTCGACATGTCGATCGACTGCCCGTTTTGCGGCGGCGGGGGCTGTCGGGTATGCAGCGGTACGGGCTGGCTTGAGATCCTCGGGGCAGGGATGGTCCATCCCAACGTACTCGAATATGCCGGCTACGATCCGGATATCTACACTGGCTGGGCATTTGGCATGGGGATCGAGCGGTTGACAATGCTCCGCTATGGAATCAACGATATTCGCAACTTCTACCAGAACGACCTGCGATTCCTGCGCCAGTTCCAGCGCGCGCGCTTGTAGGAGGATCTTATGAAAGTACCGGTTAAGTGGCTGAAGGAATACGTTGCGACCGATCTATCCGCGGGCGAGATCGCTCGCCGCATGACGATGGCTGGACTAGAAGCCGAGAGTATCGAGCACATCGGCGAGACCTGGGAGAATGTCTTCGTCGGCGAAGTGGAACGCGTGGACCCGCACCCAGATGCGGATCGTTTGACGCTGCCCGTGCGTCGCGGCCGGAGAACATCGAATCACCGTAGTGACCGGCGCGCCAAACATCGCCGCCGGTCAGAAGGTGGCACTGGCGCTAGCTGGCGCGCGTCTTGTTGATGCCTATTCCGATGAATTTCGATACAAGACGTTGAAGCCAAGTTCGATTCGTGGTGTTCGATCGGAAGGCATGGTGTGTTCTGAAAAAGAGCTCGGGCTTTCCGACGAGCATGAAGGCATTCTCGTCTTGGATGATGATGCTCCGGTCGGCGCCACCCTCCGGGAATATCTCGGCGATGACGTGATCGAGTTCGAAATCACTCCGAATCTCGTCCATGCTTTCTCGGTGCTCGGCATCGCTCGCGAGCTGGCGGCGATTCTCGACCGGACTGCTGAAGCACCGTCTCTTGCAGACCTATCGCTGCTGCCACGCGCAGATGAACGGGTTGAGATCGCGGCGCCAGCGCACTGCGGTCGCTTCACGTACACGCTGTTCGAAAATGTGACCATTGGACCTTCTCCGGGTTGGCTGCAGCGCAGGCTCAACGCGGCTGGACTCAGGCCAATCAACAACTACGTTGATTTGTCGAATTATGTCATGCTGGAGCTGGGTCATCCAACCCACCCGTTCGACGCGGACTGCCTCGCAAGCGACGATATTGTTGTCCGCCTTGCCAACGACGGCGAGACGATTACGACGATCGATCACGTCGAGCGAGAGCTCGACGATCAGACTCTGGTGATTGCCGACAAGGGGCGCGCCGTGGCAATCGCTGGCATCATGGGAGGCGCGGATACCGAAGTTACTGAATCAACAAAGCGAATACTTTTCGAATCGGCCTGGTTCGAACCCAAGCCCATCCGGCGCACAACCCGCCTGCAGCGCCTGAACACCGATGCCAGCGCGCGATTCGGTCGCGACATTGATCCGAACAACGCTTCTACTGCCGCTGCTCGATATGTTGAACTGGTCAAAGAGATCGATCCCGGCGCAAGGGCGGTTTCGTTCGCGGATCAGTTCCTACGCACACGAGACCGGCGTTCGGTAACGATGAAATACTCCGAGATCGAGCGGTTGCTGGGAATGACAGTGCCGTTGCAACGGGTGGTGGACATCCTGGAGCGGCTCGATTTCTGCCCGCAGGTGGAAGAACGGGAAGATGAAACGCTGATTCTCGTTAACGCTCCCACCTACCGCAATGACATCAGCATTCCGGCCGATCTTGTTGAGGAAGTCATTCGAATCCACGGTTACGAGCACATCCCGGAGACGCTGATTACCGGCGAGGCCGTCCCGGTTGTTCGTGATCCGGCCCGGCTAGTTGACCAGGTCGCTCAGGACGCCCTTGTCGAGGCAGGGCTATTTCAGGTTCAGACCTACACCATGATCAATGAGGACGATCTTCGCGGGCTGTCGCCAGCCGGCGACGAGATACCTCCAGTCCTCGGTGGATATCCTCGACCTGAAGCGCCTTATGTTCGCGCCTCCAACCCGCTTCGATCGGACTGGGTACTGATGCGCCCAACGTTGCTGCCGTCGATACTCAAAATTGTGGGCGAGAATCTGAAGTTCAGTGATTCGGTTGCGTTGTTCGAAACTGCGAGGGCCTATCAGCCTATGGGAACTGACGCGCTGCCCGACGAGCGAAGATCGGTTGTCCTGGCGCTCTCAGGCGCGAATGCGCCATTTGGACTCTATAACGCGGAGCCGGACCCCTTCGACTTCTACGACGGAAAGGGTGTGGTCGAGCATCTGCTAGTCCGTCTGGGCGGTGAACGCGCAACCTTCAAGAAGGTGGATCATCCGTCGCTGCACCCCGGCCGGGCAGCGGCAGTCGAACTCGATGGCATTCAGATCGGGACTGTTGGCGAGCTCCATCCGCGTGTGGCGGAGCGCTTCGGCATTGGTTCCCGCACTGCTGTTGCGGAGATCGATCTGGAGTCCTTCGCCGATCATCTGAATGACCCGTGGAATGTCCAGCCGGTGGGGCGCTATCAACCCATCCAGCAAGATTTCGCAATCGTCGTCCCGGACAGCACACCAGCTGGCCTGGTGGAAGCTACCCTTAGACGCGCGGCCGGGGCACTGGCGACCGAATGCATCCTCTTTGACATTTATCGCGGCGAAAGCCTTGACCCCGGCATGAAGAGCCTCGCATACCGGGTGACCTTCGCGGCGCCGGACCGTCAACCGGCGGAGCATGAGATCGAGCGTGCTCGTGACCGGATTAGCAAGGCGGTTCGCAAAGACGTTGGCGGATCGCTCAGGACATAGGACACTACAGGGCAGCCTGATCGGTTGAAGGAAAGGGTAGGACCATCAGCGTTCAGCAGGGGAGAAAAGCCAGTCAAGGACAGCCCGTGGACCGGCCGCGTGGGACGTATGACTTCCCGCCGGACGAATGGCGACGTCTGAGGCGAATCGAAAATTTGCTGACGGATGTCGCTGCCAGTCATGGGTATCGTCGAGCTGAGACTCCGGTCATCGAACATGCGGAGTTGTTTGCCCGGAAGCTCGGCGGAGAGCGGCTGGCCCAGACGTACCAGTTCAGTTTTCGCGGGCGAAGCCTGGCGCTTCGGCCGGAACATACGGCATCGATGATGCGATTGTTCGTGAATTCCATGCAGGCCGATCCACTGCCGGTACGCCTTTGTTATGGTGGTCCTGTCTTCCGATACGAGAGCCCGCAAGCTGGACGATCGCGGCAATTCCTGGAATTCGGCTGTGAGCTGATCGGCGCGGACGGCCTCGTTGCCGATGCGGAGACCATTCTGCTTGCGCTGTCATGCGTGCGCGCGGCCGGCGTCGAAAGACCAACGCTCGTGCTCGGACACATCGGGATCGTCCTGGGGTTCCTCGACCAGCTTCGACTCGATCATCGAACTCAGGACTGGTTGATCTGGAGCATGGAGCGTCTTCGTCGCGGGGAACCGGTCGAGAATGCCATGCCTGAATATCTCTCCCGCTCCGGGGAAGAGAATCCATCCGGTGGCGCGCTATCGCCCGAGCAACTGGATCGTGAGGCGGTGATCGACCTCCTGAGGCAATCCGGTGTTCGATTCGAATCGGGTTCGAGGACCGCGGAGGAGATCGTGGACGGGCTTTTCGACAAGAATCAACGCGTCGCTGATCGCGCAGTCCTGAGCGACGCGCTCGCGTTCGTCCGAGAACTCGTCGTGCTCGCCGGACCGCCCGACACGACACTCCCCTCGCTGCGACGGCTTGTAGACTCCCGCAAGCTTGACAGAGGGCCCGTTGATGAGCTTGAAGAGCTGGCGGTGATCTTGAGCGAGAATGGGTGCCATTCCGAGGATATCGTTATCGACCTCGGATTGGGACGAGGGCTTCGTTACTACACCGGCATCCTGTTCGAGATCTACTCGCCCGGCGGGGAGGGGCCGCAGCTTGCAGGCGGTGGACGCTATAACGATCTTGCGAACCAGCTTGGCGCTCGATCATCGACGCCCTCGGGTGGCTTCTCTATCGGGCTAGAGCGGCTGCTTCCTACTTCCTCCATGGAGCAGGTTGAAGAAGGTCCACCATCGGTGCTCGTGTTGCCGGGCGAGCGCCCGGCGTCAGCATTCCAGGTTGCCCAGCGTCTTCGGGATGCTGGCTGGACGGCGACAATTGACCCACGCGAGCGAAGCGCAGCCGCTGCCCGGCGATGGGCCGCGCGAAACAACTTTGTCGCGGTTGCTGAGGTCCATGAGCAGGAGGTCGCTATTTTCCGGTGTTCTGACTCCACGACGCACACGTATGATTACGCTCCCACGGTTGTTGAGGTGCTTGAGCAATGAGCTCCGACGAATTGTTGCGCGTCGCTCTAGCCAGCAAGGGCGCCTATCAGGAAGCGACCAACCGTTTTCTGTCCGGCGCCGGCTTGAGCGTTTGGCGACCCAATCCCCGGCAGTACGTTGGAAGGCTCTCGACAATCTCCGCTTCCGAAGTGCTGTTCCAGCGTCCGGAGGACATCGTGCACAAGGTCGCCGACGGCAGCGTGGACCTTGGAGTTACCGGATACGATCTCGTGGCCGAACACGGCTTCGACGAACCGAACATACACGTCGCGATACTGGATCTTGGCTTTCGCCGCTGCGAACTGGTGATGGCGATACCCGACTACTGGCTCGATGTGCAGTCCATTGACGATCTCGCCGAACTATCTATTTCCTTCAAGCGGGATGGGCGGGATCTCAGGGTGGCCACCAAGTTTGCCAACCTGACGACCGAGTTCCTGTACCGCCACGGTGTGAACTATTTCACGCTGGTTGGCGCAACCGGAGCGATTGAGGCCGCGCCAGCGCTCGGCTATGCCGACGTAGTGGTTGACCTCACACAAACCGGCGTGACCCTGCGGGACAACCACCTGAGGGTGGTGGACGGAGGCGTGGTGCTCCGCGCGCAGGCTTGCTTGATTGCCAGCAAGTCGTCGCTGGCATCGTCGTGTCGTCGCCTTGGGGCCGCTCGCACCTTCATTGAGTATTGCGAAGCGAAGCTCGCCGCGCGAAGCTATCGCGTTGTCACCGCGAACGTGCCAGGTAAAGATGAGGATGACGTCGCCCGGCAGATCATTTCCGAGCTAGATCTGGCTGGTGAGCGTGGCCCGACCATTGCGCCGGTCGTCTCGAAGGACGAGTCGAAAACCCGCTGGTTTGCGGTCAGCGTTATCGTGTCGGATTACCATATGCTCGATGCCGTGGATCACCTGCGCGGAGTTGGATCAACGGGCATCACTGTTAGCACGCCAGATTACATGTTCGGGGCTACGTCGGACGCGTTCGAGCGTCTCCAGGCCGCGATATGCGGTCTTCAAGGGAATTGAAATGCCAGTTCGGATATTTCACGACCAGGATCAGGGACGAGAATTCATCCTCGGCAGGCGCAGTATGACTTCGGCGACGCTGTCTCCGGGGATGCGCGCGGGCGTGCGCGCCGTCTTTGGTGAGGATCTAACCGCGGAACAGGTTGTGGATCGCATCCTCGCCTCTGTCCGCGCGGACGGCGATGAAGCGCTGCGGCGTTTCACATCGAGCATCGATGGGGTGGACGTCACAAACCTGCTCGTCAGCGAATCCGAGTTCGCGGCGGCGCGAGCGGAGGTGCCCGGCGAAATTCGGCAAGCGCTCGAATTCAGCGCGGCGCGCATCCGGCGCTTCCACGAAAGGCAACCCGTTTCGAGCTGGATCCATGCTGATGATGAAGGGACGCTCGGCCAGATCGTCCGCCCGCTCGAACGTGTGGGTGTCTATGCGCCCGGCGGCACTGCTCCCTACCCATCGTCCTTGCTGATGACAGCCGTTCCGGCTTCGGTGGCTGGGGTTGAGGAAGTGATCGTTTGCGCGCCGCCTGAACGCGATGGTCAGATCGCCGCCGTCACACTGGTTGCGGCGGAAGTTGCTGGCGTGTCGGCCGTCTTCAAGGCAGGCGGCGCGCAGGCAATCGCGGCAATGGCCTATGGAACAGAATCTGTGCCAAGAGTCGACAAGATCGTCGGTCCGGGGAACATCTTTGTCGTCCTGGCCAAACGCCGTGTATACGGTGAGGTGGATATCGATTCGCTGCCCGGCCCGACCGAAACGGTTCTGATCGCCGACGAGACCGCGGATGCTGAGCTCTGCGCCGCGGATCTGCTGGCTCAGGCCGAACACGACCCGATGGCAAGCGCGATTCTCCTGACAACTTCAATGGATCTGGCGGAGCAGGTGCAGGAGCAATTGGACAGCCAGCTCGAACGCATTGCCCGAACAGATATTGCATCACAGTCCCTCGAGAACAATGGCGCGATCGTCGTCTTGCCGAGTATCGACGCGGCGATTGACGCGGCGAACGAATATGCCCCCGAACACCTCTGCCTGCTGATGAAAGATCCATGGTCCCACATCGGCAAAGTGCGGCACGCTGGCGGGATCTTCCTGGGTGAGAATTCGCCCGAGGTTATCGGCGACTATACCGCCGGTCCAAGTCATGTAATGCCGACCGGCCGGACGGCTCGATTTTCTTCGCCAGTCAACGTCAGCGATTTCGTCAAGGTCATTTCCATCGTTGGGCTATCCGATGAAGCATTGCGCAGCGTCGGACCTCCCGCAGTGGCGATTGCCGAGGCGGAAGGACTCACCGCCCATGCGGCGGCTGTCAGGAAGCGGTTGGAACGCATTTCAAGGGACTAGGAACCATCGTCCATCGAGCGTAGCGCGGCGACTATGCGTTCTTCGATTGTCATCGCGGACCGGTTTTCGACCGCGGCGAGCGCCCGGCGTGCTTCAGAGGTCGTGTAGCCGAGGGATTCAAGGGCGGCCAGGGTTTCCTGATCTCGGGTGTCTGGTTGACCGCCAAGCGTCGGAGCGAAATCATCCGGCAATTTTCGCTTAAGATCGAGAATGATCCGTCCAGCGGTGACCTTGCCGATGCCGGGAGCCTTTGACAGGAGTCCGGTGTCCTCGTCTGCGATCGCCTGGTATAGCGCCGAGGTGTCGGCAAACGAGAGCAGGCTAAGCGCGGCGCGCGGGCCAACGCCGTTGACGCCGATAAGCAGCTCGAAGAACTGCAACTCCGCCTTGCTGGCAAAACCATAGAGCGTCAGCGAGTCTTCCCGCACGGCGAGGTGTGTGTGCAACGACACTGGCTCGCCGATCGATCCCACAGAGCCGAGCGTGCTTCCGGGCGCAAGCGCGCGCACCTGGAAGCCGTGCAGATCGATGATGAGCGCCGTTTCCTCTACGTCAGCGAGGATTCCCTGCAGTCCGGCGATCATCAGTTAGGTCCCCCCGAGTTCATCTGGAAGAATGCCTCCGCATTGCCGCCGAGGAGCGCCTTTGATGAAGCAGCATCCGGAACGTGTCGGCGAACCCGATTGAGCAGCCGGTGCTGGCCGAGCACTGGAAAGTCACTTCCGAAAAGCACTCGCTCCGGACCAACTATCTTCAATGCGACTTCGAAGATTTGGAAGCCATAGAGATAGGTTGTCGCGGCGCAATCGTAGACAACGTTGCGAGTGAGCGCCTGGATTTCAGGCATGAGTTCATAGAACGGCAGGCCCCCGCCCCAGTGCGCCAGTACAACCGGCTGGTCCGGATACGCGTCGAGCCAAACCGCCAGTTTGTCAGGCGTAGCCGATCCCTTTCCCGGCATAGATGTGGCCCAGTGGTTCGCTTGCGTGAAACATGATCGGTTTTGACGCGGCCGTACAAACTTCCACAAGCCCGGTCATCGATGCGGGGTCAAGCAGGTCGAAACCCTGCGCGTCGGCATTCAATTCTCCGACGCCAATCGCTCCATTTTCGAATGCCCTGGCTGCGAGTCCTGGAGCGCTGGGGGTATCGGGCACGACCGTTGCCAGGAATGAAAGGCGGTCCGGATGGCGTCGGCAAACGTCCGCCATCCAGTCATTGTGCTCGCGGCACAATCCCTCATCGGCCCATGGAAATCCGGCGATAATCGAATGCTCGATGCCGGACACCTCCATGCTCTCCAGTAGTTCGGTTTCTCCGGTGAGCAGCGCGCTTGGGTCCTGATAGAGTTGCCGAAACCAGTCGTCCTGGCGCGTTCGAAGCTCCCGGCTCCGGCAGATATCAGGAGGGAATGCGTGCGTGTGGGCGTCAATGATGCGCGACATGAACCTTCTAGACGATGAATAGCAACGCGACCACGATCAAAATGACGATGACGAGTGCAGCGCCGGCGAGCAGTGGGATCAGCAGCGATGTCTGCTCATCGTCAGCGGCCTCAGGATCTTCGACGTAATCCAGCACGGCTACCGGCGCCATCCAGGCGACCAGCGCGGTGACATTGTCCGTCGATCCGTTCTCCAGCGCTCGTTCAACAAGCTCCACTGAAGCTTGTTCCGGTGGGAACTCGAGCAGCGTCTGGCGGATGTAATCTTCATCGAGAAAATCGTGGACGCCATCAGTGGAAAGAAGCAAACGGTCCTCGGGCAACATCGACAGTTCGAAGACATCCACATCGACGCGTTGCCGGTGGCCGAGTGCCCGGGTGATGATATTGCGATGCTGGCTCGAACGCGCTTCCGCTTCGCTGATCACGCCCATGCGCACCTGTTCGGCGATCAGGGAATGGTCCTGCGTAACCTGGTTCAGTACTCCTGCCCGCAGAAGATAGGCGCGTGAATCCCCTACGTTGGCAAGGCTCAACTCCTTGCCACGGACCAAGCCGGCGACGAGTGTCGTCCCCATCATATTCTCTTCGCCCTGGGAGATGCCGCCTTCGTATATCTGCTCGTTAGCACGTCGGTACGCCTGTTTGAGGATCAGCGCTGAATCCCCGGTGTCGAGCGTTTGCAGCCGTTCCAGAAGCGCGTCGATCGCCATTCGCGACGCGACTTCGCCGCGATCGTATCCGCCCATGCCGTCTGCGACCGCCACCACGAAGGTATCTTCAGTTCCGTCCAGACACTCGTAGTGCGCGAGGTCCTCATTCGTTTCGCGAACGTTTCCCGCGTCCGTATGAGCCCCGACGACAAGACGACTTTCTTCCACTACCGAACCCTGTTCTTCCGGAACACCCTGATTCCCGCTGGCAAATAGAGTATGTATCTCACCCTTCTTTCGGGGAATCATACGACAGACGTCCGGCTGTTACGTTTGATCAGTGTCCGGACTTTTCTAGCTGTTAGGATTTTGGCTGGTGTCGCAGGACAAGATCAGCGATATTCTGCACGCTGCTCCAAGACTTCACGCATTCAGGAGGGCTTCGTTGAGGAAACTATTTTTGTTGGGGACTGTCCTGGTGCTCATAGCAAGCACAGTTGCTTGCAGTCCACTGGGAAGCGACGATGATGCGTCCGCTGATGAGGTGCCAATCGAAGAACAATCCCCTGACGTCATCATCGATCAGGCCGTCGCACGCTGGGACGAAACAGAAACGGCGCACTTTGTTCTCGAAATCGACGGAGCAACCTACCTGGACAACGACGAGAAGATAGAGTTGTCTGGCGCTGAGGGCGATCTGTCCCGGCCACAGTCCGTTTCAGCGGTGGCGTCCGTCGCTATCAGTCTGGTAACGCTCGATGTTTCGTTGATCTTCATCGGCGACGATGCGTACATGACCGACTTTCTTACCGGCAGTTGGGGGCCGGCTCCGGATGACTTTTCCTGACAATCCGGCTTTGCTGTTGAGCCAGACCGAAGGGCTCGGTCCGGTACTCGAGTCTCTCGAGAACGCAGAGGTGGCCGGCCTCGAACAAGTTGGAGGAACCGATGCCGTTCATCTCAAGGGAACGGTTGAGCAGGAATCGATCGATGATCTGACCGCGGGAGCGATCCAGGGCGACGTCATCGGCGTCGATATATGGTTCGATTCCGAAACGCTTGATGTCGTGAAGCTGGAGCTTGCTGAGCCCGAAGATGGGACGGTCTGGGTGATTTCCCTGAGTGATCATAACGAGCCGGTGACTATTGAGGCGCCTGACGTCTAGCACGACATGACAACGACACGATCGAGCCGGCACCGGATAGCTTTGCTGTTCCCAGTGTTGGCCGTTGTGTTCGTCGCTGCGCTGGACCTGACCGTTGTCGCACCGATTCTTCCCCAGGTCATCAGCGATCTCGGGATCAACACCGTCGACGCGGATCGCTACTCGTGGATCGTCCTCTCGTATCTGGTTGCTTACACAGTGACGGTTCCGCTGACTGGACGTGTATCCGATTATTTCGGCCGAATTCCAGTCTTTCTCGTGGCTGTCGGGCTGTTCGCGCTTGGTTCCGTCATTACCGCCGCTTCCGGGACATTGGGCGAGATGGTCGCTGGCAGGGTGCTGCAGGGGCTTGGTGGAGGAGCGATGCTGCCCGTCTCGATGGCGCTCGTGGCGGATGTGACACCGAGACAGCGCAGGGCGGAGGCACTCGGGCTGGTGGCGGCGGTCGACACATTTGGTTGGGTGCTAGGTCCTGTCTGGGGAGCGAGCATCAACGCTATCTTCGACTCCTGGCGTGCCGTGTTCTGGCTCAATGTGCCGCTCTGCCTGCTCGTTGGCGCCTGGCTGTTGATTGCCCGCCGGAGTTTTCCCGGCCGTTCTCGCGCTGGGCTACCAAATCTGCTCAGTGCGGCGCTGGCGGCAACTGCGCTCACTGCGCTGAGCCTCGCTCTCTCGTCGGGCGGTGAGGCGGGATTGGAGGCGAGCCAGGGCACAAGGGCTCTGGGAGGCAGCCAGAATCCTCTCGCGGCCTATCGAATTCCAATTCTTGGCGCCGGAATTCTGGCTCTCGCTGGCTTCATAATCGTGGAAGCTCGCAGCCGGTCGCCACTCTTGCCACGCGAGCTCATCCGAAACAGGGTGTTCCAGTTCTCTGGCATTGCGAATATCCTGATCGGTGGCGCGCTGATTACCGCGATGGTCAATGCTCCGCTCGCCGTTGCGCTGCTCGCCGACGAAGCCGATCTCCCGGTGCTGACCGCTCTCTTACTCGGGAGCTTTACGCTTGCGATGACCGCCGGGGCGTTGGCTGGCGGACGCATGACCAACTATTCAGGGGCGCGGATAGTCGCTACCGGAGGATTGGTCGTCGCGACGGTTGGCTTTGTTGCGATGAGCTTCTGGCCAGATGACCTTGCCATGATTCTGATGTGTTCCACGATCGCGATTACCGGGCTCGGGCTAGGAGTTGTCATTGCGCCGATCGCAGAGTCGGCGATCGGCGCCGCCGGCATCGATAACTACGGCGTCGCCTCGGGTCTGGTGCTTCTCGCCAGGCTCGTGGGGATGACCATCGGTCTGGCCGCGGTTACGCGTTATGCGCTCGAACGACTCGACGCCAGAACGTCCCAGCTTCCACCGCTGCGTCCCGAAGCCGGTGAATCAACGGCCGATTACTTCGCCCGCCAGCAGGAGTACGTCGAGCAGAATGCCGTTCCACTGACACTCGACGTCATCCACGAGACATTTCTTGTGGCGGCTTTGATGTGTCTTGTTACCATCGTGGCTCTGTACTTCATGCGAGAGCGGCGTAGAGGAGACAGTCAGACCGCTAGCGCTGATTCTGGCGACTCATCCGCAGCCTAGACAATAGCTGTTTGGCTCCCGGTTCGGGTCCGTCCGGATGCCGGAAGATAGCTGAACCTGCGACCAGTAGATCGGCGCCCGCGGCAACGACACCGTCTAGCGTGTCGACATTGATCCCGCCGTCGACTTCCAATGCGACCTGCCGCTCCTGCCGGTCGATAGCGGCGCGTATGGCTTCCATCCGCGGCAGTGAGGTGGGCATGAACTTCTGACCACCAAAGCCAGGGTTGATGCTCATGATCAATACCATGTCGACCGTATCGAGAAGCTCCGTCGCATGAGCGAGAGGTGTTCCGGGATTGATCGCCACTCCAGCTAGCGCCCCAGCTTCCCGGATGCGGTCCAAGGCACGGTGGATGTGGGGCGTCGATTCGGGGTGGACTGTCACCACATCAGCGCCAGCTTCGACGAAATCAACCACGTAACGTTCTGGTTCCGCAATCATCAGATGAACGTCGAGCAAGCAGGAGGTGGCATTGCGGAGGGATGCAACGACTGGAATTCCGATGGAGATGTTCGGGACGAAGCGTCCATCCATAACGTCGACGTGGATTATGTCGATGCCGGCATCTTCGAGAATCTTGACTTGTGCCGCCAGGTTGGCCAGGTCGCTATCGAGAATTGACGGCGCCAACCGGGGAAACGGATTGTCGAACATTCTATTGTGCGCCATAGACCCTTCCTTTCCGGTCCAGGCTGACCGGGAGCGCCTGCGCCACTATACTTCGCATGATGGATGAGCCGCTGGTCAGACCGCAACCTTGGACGTCACGTATCCCGGCACAGCTTGTGGCCGGGCTTGTTCTGGTTGCGGTCTGGTGGCCGCTCGCCTGGGGCTCTTTTGAGCCTGTCTCGCATTACTACTTTTTTCCGCTGTGGCTGGGATACGTCCTGACGGTCGATGGTCTGGTGACAATGCGCACGGGAACCTCGCCGTTGATTTCGGTCCGGACGCTCATACCCGGTGATCTTCGCTATCTCCGCTCCGTTCTGGTGGTTCTTCGAACTTCTGAACGAATCGATCGACAACTGGACTTACCTGACTCCGTGGGAGTTTGGCTGGTTGGGCCGTGGTCTCATCGGGAGCCTGTCCTTTTCCACGGTAATTCCAGCTGTATTGACCACAGCCGAGCTCATCGCTTCGTTCGGACGCGAGCGTTGGCGCCCGGCTGCTCATGTGGTCCCCGGCACACGCGGGCTGTTGGCAATACATCTACTGGGCTGGCTCATGCTGGTCGGCATGATCATTTGGCCCCAGTATCTGTTCCCCTTCTGCTGGATATCGGTCTTCCTGATCCTGGATCCACTTGCGCGATTCGCTGGCGCTACGACGGTTTCGAGTTATGCCGCCAGGGGCGACTGGCGTCCGATCTTCAACCTTGCTATTGCAGGACTGATCTGCGGCTGGTTCTGGGAAATGTGGAACATCATGGCCATGCCGAAGTGGATCTATTCGGTGCCTCATGTCGGATTCCTCAAGATCTGGGAAATGCCAGCGCTCGGATATGGTGGCTATATTCCGTTCGCGTTCGAAATCTTCGCCTTCTACGCTCTGGTTACCGCCATCCTGCCATGGTTTGATCCGGACAACATGAGAATCAGCAGAGTTCCTGAAATTGACCCTGACGCGGACAGGTACATATAATCAGCCGCGAGTTGTCCTGTCGAATCTGCCGCAGATAACGATTGCCCGGGTCGTTCATGAACAGGCTGGATCGGTTCGAAAGCTTTTTTCAGCGCGTGATGGAGGATTCCGTCGGCCGGATCTTCCGAACGCCAGTTCAGCCTGCTGAAATTGGCAGGAGGCTCGAACGGGCAATGGAGTCAAACCAGGTCATTTCCGTCGAGGGAGTGATCGTCCCGAATGATTACGAAGTCATTCTCAACCCACTGGATATGGTCGTATTCTCGGACTTCGTTCCCTCACTCTGTCGTCAGATGGAGAACTGGCTTGTCGAGCTAGCTGGAGACCGGGGCTACGGGTTTGTGGATCACGTGCGAGTCCGGATTCGAGGGGATGACGCTGTAGGCCGCCGGACGATTTATGTCGATTCAAGCATCGTCGAACTTCCCGATTTCGATCAGTCGCGCGACGATGAGATTCAACGCACCGAGGTGATGCGCGTAATTCAGGAAACGGGAAACATTCCGCCGCGGCTCCTGCGTTTCGTCGAGGGTCCATTCGCGGGAGATGCAATCGTGTTGCGTCGTCCGGCATTGGCGATCGGCCGGGCGTTGGATAACGATCTCGTTGTTGACTCTGCCGAAGTCTCGCGCCACCACGCGCGTATCGAACATCGCCAATCCGGATTCACCATCGTGGACCTGGGCAGCACGAATGGGACGTCTGTGAACGGCTCCCAGATTACAGAGCACGAGTTGAAATATGGCGATCGAATTACACTTGGCAATGTCGTCTTCGACTACCTTCCGTACGAGCCGCGTCGCGCAGCCTCCTGAATCTGTGCCAATCAGATCCAACGGAACCCTGCGGTAAGGCATCTCTATGCTGTCTGACGTGCCTTTCGAATGGTTCGTGCTCCTGCTGCGAGTGATATTCATTTTCCTGCTCTACTTCTTCATCTTTCAGGTAATGAGAGTCATCAGCCGCGAACTACGAACCGTCGCGGAGTCCACGTCGCCGGACCCGGTTTCAGGTACCCTTCTCGTTCAGGAGTCGCGAAATAGCCAATTGCGACCGGGTGACGCGTACACTCTCGGAGCGGTCAACGTCGTTGGACGCGGGCGCTCGGCGACAATACGCGTCGAAAGCACGTTCATTTCGAACGAGCATGCTCAGATTTCTTGGAATGATGGTCGATGGTGGGCCACCGACTTGCACAGCACAAATGGCACGCGCGTGAATTCGCGGCCAATTCATGAGCCGGTTCGTTTGAACATAGGTGATCGAGTCGAGGTCGGCGACGTTGTGTTTCAGCTTGTGCCGTAGGAATGTTTTAGAACTTGTCCTGCCGGGAGATCGAATGATTAGAAGACTTTGCCTTTCGATTCTGTTGCTGGTCACAGTGTTCGGGTTGGCTCTGCCCTCGATCGCGTCGCAGCCTGTTGGCGCGCAGACGGATGAAATGAAGCAGTCACGGTACTTCGACGAGACGGGATTCTGGGTTCAGGGACCATTTCGTGAATACTGGGAATCCCACGGGGGGCTATTCGTCTTCGGCTATCCGATCACCGGTGTGTTTCAGCACAGCGATGGGCTCTACAAGCAGTACTTTGAGCGGGCCATTTTTGAGTATCACCCCAGGCACGCCCGAACTGAGTACGAAGTCCTGCTTCAACGGCTCGGCGCTATCCGCACCGAGGGCCGGCAGGATGAGAGCCCGTTTGTGCCGCTCGAAGGCATCCAGCCGGACGAGAATTGCAGCTACTATCCCGAGACAGGGCATCGGCTCTGCTTTGGCATCAGGTCATTCTGGACCGCCAATGGCGGTCTGCCGAACTTCGGCTACCCGTTGTCCGAAGAATTTGATGAACGGAATCAGCCACCACCGGCCGGCGACGGCCAGATCTACACTGTTCAGTACTTCGAGCGAGCCCGGGTGGAATGGCATCCGGAACACCGTGAGACGGAGTACGAATTTTTGCTCGGCCTCCTCGGCACCGAATATCTACTGAAGCATGGGGCACCAGCAAGTGCGCTCGAACGCCAGTCATCCGTGACTGCACCGGCGGACCCGACCGCGTTTTGGTGGGAAGATCCTGGTTTCCGCTATGGCTTCAATATCGCCTGGCGGGGTGACGACAACGGAGAAGCATTCAACACCCAGACGATGCAGATGATTGACGAAACTGGGTTCGAGGGCGTTCGTATTCAGGCGATCTGGAGCCATCTGGAGCGAGTCCAGGGTGAATATGACTTCCGACCGATCGAGCGTCTTGTGTCGGTCGCGGAACGCTATCAGAAACGTGTGCTGGTCAGCGTCGTGCGCTCACCCCACTGGGCACTGCCGGACGGCGAGGAGGAAGGCATTCCGGTCAATACTGCTCCTTTCGAGGAGTTCATGCGCGCTCTTGCGTCCGAGTTTGGCGGTAGAGTCGATGCCTGGGAAATCTGGAATGAACAGAATCTGGCGTACGAAACCGGGGGATACGTCGATCCAGGGCGTTACGTTGAGCTGCTCAAGGCTGGCTATCGCGGCGCCAAATCGGGCTATTCGGAAGCGTATGTGGTTTTTGGGGGACTGACGCCCACCGGCGTCAACGACCCAACGATTGCAATCGACGACGCGAGTTACCTGCAGCAGATCTACGATTACAACGGTGGCGAGGTCAAGAACTACTACGACGCGCTCGGCACGCATCCAGGAAGCAACAACAATTCCCCGGATGAGTTTTGGCCGGACAATCCGGGACCACATGGCTGGTCGGACCATCGCTCCTTCTATTTTCGCCGCATCGAGGATATCCGGTCGGTCATGGTAGTCAACGGCGAGCAAGATAAGCCGATCTGGATAACCGAATTTGGCTGGACCACCGCGAATTCGGCTCCTGGCTATGAATACGGGATTGACAATACTGAGGAGGAACAGGCGGCGTTTCTCACCCGAGCGTTCGAGATTGCGCGTAGCGAGTGGCCATGGGTTGAGGCAATGTACGTCTGGAATTTGAACTTTGCGGTGGTTGTCGATCCGGACGACGAGAAAGCACCATGGGCCGTGCTCAACAGCGATTGGTCGCCCAAGCCAGCCTACGACGCTCTCATCGACATGCCCAAGGATTGATTTGAGCGTCTTTCGAAATGCGAAGGATGATTGCAACCCCTCACTGCCTGGGGAACGGGAGTAAAGGGGGAATAGGAAAGTGGATGCAGGTGCTTGACAGGAAGCTCTCGGTTGTTCTCCCAGCGCACAACGAAGCGGAAAACATCGAGGCCGTTGTCGCTCGATCACGCAACGTGCTAACGACACTTGGCGTTGACTTCGAAATCGTGGTCGTTAACGACGGAAGCTACGATCGCACCGGTGAGATCATCGATCGCCTCCAGAACGAGGACAGGCGGCTAATTGCCGTCCACCATCCGGTGAACCGGGGCTACGGCGCGGCGCTTCGTTCTGGCTTCGCGGCGACGAGTGGCGAACTGATCATGTTCATGGACGCAGACCGGCAGTTCGACATGTCGGATATCAGCGCTCTCCTGCCATACGTGCCACACAATGACATCGTCGCCGGATATCGAATCAAGCGGAGCGACGCGCTCTATCGAAAGCTGTATGCCAAGATCTTCGATATCGCTGTCTGGGTGCTGTTTGGCGTTCATATGCGTGATGTGGATTGTGCGTTCAAGATCTATCGAGGCGATCTGTTGCGAAAGATGCCGCTTTCGATGCCCGGCGCGCTGATCAACACTGAGATGCTCGCGATAGCAAAACGGATGGGCGCCAGTGTCGTCGAAGTTGGCGTCAATCACTATCCGAGAACCGCCGGGCAGTCGTCAGGGGGCAGTCCGAGGGTTGTGTTCCGCGCGATGGGCGAGACTATCAGGCTGTGGTTTCATTTGCGCTCGATCGATCTTCCCGAGTACGAGCCGGTTCAGCAAGAACCAGAGGGCTGGGGTAGCGTGCCGCGGACGGTCGTCGCTGCACTCAGCATCGGATTCATCGCGCTGGCGCTGCTTACGCTTTCCGCATTCCGACGTCGCTAGGTTGTTGGCAGGCGAGATCCGAACAACCCCACCGGGGCGCTAACGAACTCGCGTCTCTCGACATACGTCCGACAAATGCTCGGCAACCAGAACTGGTCGCTGGATGGCTGTTTCTAGCTCGTCAACCCGCATGTCGTCGAGCAGGGTGTTGGTGCGCGCGGAGATCATATGATTTGAAATGAACACCGGCTCCGACCCTGGAACCTCCTCAAGAGCAGCGACGATATCGCTTCCGGTCAGTAGGCCCGAAACATTGATTTCGGGTCCAAAGTACAGATTCTCCACTATGAGCGGCACGATCTGAGAACCGAGCGTGTCGTTAACCTTTTCAATAGCCTCCTCCATCGTCGGCCCGATGAGAGTTCCACATGCGACGATTCCGCGATCAAAAATGGAGGCCGGATGTTGATTCGAGCGCACGATTTGATCGACATCGTCGAGAAATCGTCTGGTGAGACCGATGCCATCCTCAAGTTGCCCGAAGCTGTCGTAGTGGCTGGTCGGGGGTACCGCTGCGCCAGTCATCAGGTAGAACTCGTCTCCGAGATAGAAGAAGGTTTCGCCCCGGGCCGCTCGAAAGTGATCTTGCCATCGTGTTGCCTGCTCAATGACCGCGAGAGCTTCCGCTGTCTCGTAGCGCCGCACATCCAGTTCGGATCCTGGGAGCGTTCGCATGCAGGTGCGTGAGAGCCGAACACGCTTGCTTTGACGTTCGAGGCCGAAGCGAGTTAGCCCAACCGGCACGCCAGCGATCGACTTCAGGCGCGTGCCAACCGCCTCAAGGTCGGAGAGCGATCGATCGAGCTCCGGACCATCGTTTATGCCCGGGTTTAGCACCATTTGGGCGTGATAATCGATTCCAATCTCTTCAAGGCGCCGTAGATCTTCCATTATCCGCGCGCCGCGAGGGTTGCCGATCAGTGCGGTGCGAAGTTCTGGGTTCGTCGAGTGGACGGAGACGTAGAGTGGTCCCAGTCGCTGTTCCTCGATCCGTCGCCAGTCGTCTTCGGTAAGGTTCGTCAGCGTCACGAAGCTGCCGTAGAGCATCGAGTAGCGGTAGTCGTCATCCATGACGTACAGGCTCCGGCGCATACCTTTCGGAATCTGTTTGATAAAGCAGAACGGGCAGCTGTTGTCACAGACGTGGATGCCGTCGAACGTGGGGTCGGCAAACTGGACGCCCCAGGGCTCTTCGTAGTCGCGCTCAACCTCGTAAACGACAAGTTCGTCGCCTTGAAGCACTTCGAGTGTTACCTCTTCCTCATCTGAGTAAAAGGCGAAGTCAATCACGTCGCGAAGGCGGTGGCCGTTGACACTGAGAATCCGGTCTCCCGGTTCGAGACCGATCTCGTCAGCCAGGGAACCGTGAGCTATCGCATCGATGACGGCCGGAACCTCGGGCGCGAGCGCCACCCGGCGCCGCTTTTCTGGATTCGCAATGTCCCGAGACCGCACGACTCCGGTCGAAAGATCACCTGTAGTCAATTTACTCGAGCCCCTTCAGATGCACGTGGGAGCAGCAGGCAGGCGGCGGCAGCTATTGCCGCGGTTTCGGCGCGCAGGATGAGCGATCCCATCGTCGCCAGGATGACCTGGCGCTCGATCATCCAGCTTCGCTCCTCGCGAGTCCAGCCGCCCTCCGGGCCGACCAGCAGAAGAGCCCGGCCGGACAACACGATTGAGTGGATGGGGACCAGTTGTTCGCGCTCGACGAGCGCGACGGTCGATTCCCCATTGACACCGTCAAGCAAATCGCAAACCGACATTGGATCGTGAATCAACGGCAATGTGGTGCGCTCGGATTGCTCGGCAGCCTCGACCACAATACGTTCTAGCCGCGCTCGCCGCTTTTCCCACGATCGAGCATCCCGAAAGGTTATCACGGAGCGTTGCGCCGCCAGCGGGACGATCGAGTCAACACCGAGTTCCGTGAGTTTCTGCGCCGCAAGATCGAAGCGTTCGTTCCGAATGATCGATAGCCCAACGGTGAGACGCAGAGACGGCTCTCTGGACGGAAACGATGCTTCTCCAGTCTGGAATGGCCATTCTCGGCCATCCAGCCCGCGGAGTGTGGCGAGGTATTCGGCGCCGGAGCCATCGAACGCCACTATCTTATCTCCTGGTTGCAGGCGTAGAACATTGCGCGCCTGGCGCGTCTGGACATCGTCAAGGGTTCCGGTCGCGTTCGGTGCCAGATGCTGCCGGATGTAGAAACGATGAACCGTCATCCGCCCTGACGCGAGAGGACGAGCGTCACCCAGTCGCCGCTGGTCAGTCGTTTCGCCACGTGAACACCATAGCGAGAAAACCCCTCAACAACATCAGGCTCTCGATCCTCGATGATGCCGCTTGCGATCATTCGCCCGCCTGGCGCCAGCGCCGACGCGAAAGTCGCCGCATCCTCAACGTGCACCCGGGCGATGATGTTCGCGAGGATCAGATCATATATGCGACCTGATGGGATCGCGCTTCCTATCGGACCGACGATGACATTGCAGAGCTTGCTGACACCGTTGATCTCAAGGTTGTCCGCGAGTGCTCGGACAGCGTATGGATCAAGTTCAACCGCGTCGACTGATTTCGCGCCACGCAGGCACGCCGCGATGGTCAGGATGCCCGAGCCTGCGCCAGCGTCGAGGACGCTCATTCCAGTGCAATCAAGCGACTCGAGCGCGAGCAGCACCATTTCAGTCGTCGGATGCGATCCCGTGCCGAAAGCCATTCCTGGATCGAGATGAATTGTCCGGTCGCCCTCCCGGGCTTCGTATTCCTGCCAAGTTGGCTTGACCACAAAATGGTCACCAATCCGCAGTACTGGAAAGTGCTGCTTCCATGATGATGCCCAGTCATCTTCACGGATAACCCGCTCGGTAAGCGATCCGACTACGCCGAGCTGCCGCAGGTGCCACAGGCCCTTTTCGAGTTCGGCGGTTCGGCCGGGGGCATCCTCGTCGTCGGGGAGAAACGTTTTCACGTACACGGGACGGGTTGGATCTATCTTGAAATTCTCTCCATCCTCGTCCTGTCGATAGCTCTCTTCGATGACGACGCCTTGATTGTGACCATAGCGCCGGAATAGCTCAGCCACTGATTCCACGGATTCGGCGTCAGCCAGAACCGACAGTTCCTTCCATGTGGCAGCAGAGCGTTCAGACGTCATTTTCGCCGTTTCCAAGGATCAGCTCGCTATTGTCGCCAACATTCACCCGCTCCGATCGGCCGCGGATCGTGGCATCCCGCCCAATGATCGAACCTGAGATGTTCGTTGAATGGACGTAGGCCCGCGTGTCGATGATCGAATCAGACACGATCGACCCGACAACCCTCGCCTCCGGACCGATGCTGACATAGGGACCGATGATGGAACGCTTGACAATCGCCGCGGGGTCGATCAGTGACGGTGGAATGACGACGCATGAGTCGCGGGAGACAGGCTTGCTTGAGCGGTCGAGAAGGTAGCGGTTGGTTTCGAGCAATGCCGCGTTCGTGCCGGCATCCTGCCAAACCGACGCCTCGCTGGTTTGAAACATTGCCCCGTCTTCAATCATCATTTGAATGGCGTCGGCGATGAAGTATTCCCCCTTCGTCATGTTGTCAGTCTCGATCTGCTGCTCGATCACTGCCATGAGACGCTGGGAATCGCTGAAATAGTAGATGCCCATGACGGCGAGGTTGGAAATCGGTTCGTCCGGCTTCTCCACCAGCCTGGTGATCCGCCCATCTTCTCGCACAACAACTCCGAAACGGCTCGGGTCGTTGACTTCCCGTACCCAAAGAATGCCGTCGGCCGCGCTGGTTTCAACAACTGACAGGTCAGCTTCAAATATCATGTCCGGGAACAGGACGATCACCGGGCCGCTCACCGATTCCTTCGCCTGGAGAATCGCGTGCGACTGGCCAAGTTGCTGTTCCTGGACGACGAAGACAGCATCGAAATCGTAGGTTGAGCGGACATGCTCTTGTATCTGCTCTCCAAGGTATCCAGTTATGAAAACAACCCGTTCGAGATCGAGCACTGCCAGCCGATCGAGGACATGATCTATTAGGGTTTTGCCGGCGACGGTGACAAGTGGCTTAGGACGGCTCCACGTCTGTGGTCTGAGTCGCGTTCCAAGTCCGGCAACAGGTAGAATAACCTGCATTCGCATCTCTCAATCTACGTGTCATTCGGCGTTGACTGGCGATCCGCTGAAAGTCGCACTACATCCTACCGTGAAGTCTGTCCAATCTCGAACTGTTGGCGTGTTCCCGGAGGTTGCGCTGACTGTTAGCAGATAACATGAAGCGGAAACCGGGCACGACCAAGTTGAAGTTCCAGGGAGCAAGATTGTGAGCGGACTCGATGATCAATAGGGCCACAACCTACGATGCCGTCATCATCGGCGCGGGACCGAATGGACTGAGCGCCGGCATCGTGCTTGCCCGCCGGGGGCTCAGAACCTTGATTCTCGAACGCGAGGCGACTCCAGGAGGCGGGGCCCGTACCGCTGAGTTGACGCTGCCCGGATATCGACATGACGTCTGTTCCGCGATCCACCCTATGGCCGCTGGATCTCCGTTCTTTCAGACGTTACCGCTCGAACGCTACGGTCTTGAGTGGATCCATCCGCCAATCCCGCTTGCTCATCCGCTCGACGGCGGCCACGCCGCGATCTTGACCCGCTCCGTAATCGGGACGGCGGCCGATCTGGACGACGATCGTCGCAACTATCTGAGGCAAGTAGCGCCACTAGTTCGCAATGCGGATGATCTCTTCAAGTTCATTCTTCAGCCGATCAGGCCAGACCCAAGAAACGTTCGTCATATTCGATTCGGACTGGATGCCCTCAGATCGGCATCCGGGCTCGCGCGTGCCTGGTTTACCGGCGAGAAGGCGAAGGCACTCTTTGCCGGGAACGCGGCACATTCCTTTCTGAGGCTCGACCAGCGGGGTTCGGCAGCGTTTGGTCTGGCACTTATAGTCGCCGCTCATCGATACGGTTGGCCGTTTCCTAGACGTGGATCTCAGTCCATTGTTGACGCGCTCGCCGCGCACTACCTGGATCTTGGCGGTGAACTGGTCACCGGCGTCGATGTGAAGTCGATGGCCGACGTACCTACAAGCCGCAGCTATGTCTTCGACACTACGCCAAGCCAATGGCTTGATATTGCCGGTGATCGGCTTCAAGGGATCTATCGGATGCAGGCCGGCCGGTTCAGGCATGGGCCAGGAGCATTCAAGGTCGATTATGCGCTCAACGCGCCTATCCCCTGGATGTCGGCAGCCTGCCGTCAGGCAGGCACCGTTCATGTCGGGGGCCGTCTGGAGGAAATCGAGGCAGCGGAACTGGCTGTCAGTAATGGAAGGCATCCGATTCGCCCGTTCGTGCTCGTTGCTCAGCAAAGCCTATTCGATGACAGCCGTGCCCCGGAGCGAAAGCACACTGCCTGGGCGTACTGCCATGTGCCCGCCGGTTCCGACGTGGACATGGTCGCGGCGATCGAGCGGCAAATCGAGCGATTCGCGCCGGGTTTCGGGGCCACTATCGAGGCACGGCACATCATGCCGCCCCTCGCTCTGGAGCAATATAATCCCAACTACGTTGGTGGTGATGTCAGCGGTGGCGCGAACGCCCTGACCCAGGTTCTGGCGCGTCCGGTGCTTCGGCTGGATTCGTACTCGACACCGGACCCGAAGATCTTTGTCTGTTCGGCGTCAACCCCTCCGGGAGGCGGGGTACACGGCATGTGCGGCTATCATGCAGCGCAAAGCGTGCTCCGGCGTCTACGGGCGGCGTAGCTGGACATCGATCACCGCCGTCTGTCCGGCGTGTACTCTCTCCAGTCCCCTCCGAAGTCCTTCGAGGACGTCGGCCGGTCTGCTGATTTGCTCGCCGTAAGCGCCGACAGATTGCGCGACGACGTCATATCGCGGTGGAGGAACGAGGTCGATGCCCACAAACTCGCCGCTCGAAACCGAATATCCCTCGGGATATGCCGCTACAAGTGGTCGCTTGGTCGCGTTGTAGCAGGCGTTGTTGAAGATAACGACAAGGACCGGTGCTTGTTGGACTTGCATCGCCCAGAGCGCTGCCGTTGGAGCCCCGAATACGAACGACCCGTCGCCCACCAGGGAGACAACCGTGCGGTCTGGTCTCGCAAGCTTGATGCCGAGCGCCGCGCCAAGCCCCCAACCCAGCCCTGAACCGCCGCTGACGTACCAGCTCTCGGGTTCCCGGACGGGAATCTGCTCCCAGACATCGCTATTGCTCGTGACCATCTCGTCGACAAACACCAGTGCCGGATGATCGATGGCAAGCTGATTAAGGCAGTGACCAAGCCAGGCTGGCGTGATATCTTCGTCCCTGCCGTCATCGACCGCTTTGCGTAGCCACGAGTCCTTCAACTGCTGGTGGCGTGCCGCAGACTTCTCTCGACGACGTTCGGTTGCCCCACGATGTTGGTCGGCGAGCCGGCCGCGCACCTGATCCGATAGATACTCGAGCGCCCGGGCGCTGTCCGCGCGAATCGGCAAGTCAACCGGAAAGGTCCAGAGTGGAACCTGTTGTTTAATCGGATCACTATCGATCTGGACGATACGCGCGTCCGATCGTGGTTGAACGACAGTCGGAATGTAGGGCACATCGTGATCGACGATCAGGATCAGATCCGCCTCTCTGATCAACTCTCTTGCATCGTGCCCTTGATAGAGAACATGGTCGCCAGGAAAGTTTGCCCGGTTGCGCCATTCGACAACCGGAAGTGCCACCAATTCTGCTAACTCCTGGAAGGCGACATATCCCTTAGTGCTCTTCCCAACATCACCCACTAACACAAGAGGATTCCTCGCCTCAAGTAACCAACTCGCTGTAAGGTCAAGGCTGTCTGTATCGCCCACGCCGATTTTTGAGGGACGAAACCGATCCGGGCTGAAGACAAGCTGCTTGCCGGCCCGAGCCATGAGAAGCTCACGTGGCAGAGTCATATACACTGGCCCGGGAGGATCGCTGGCTGAAACCTGGAATGCTCGATTGACGACTTCGCCAACCTGATCGGCGCGTCGGAGTTCATAGTCCCACTTGGTGTAATTGCGGATGATCCCGTGCTGATCAAGTTGCTCCTGCAGCCAGTGGATATAGCTACTGCGGCTGCCACGCTCATCTGGATCGCTTGTGTATGGTGCGCGTCCGGCCGCGATCACCACAGCTGCCCGCCCGCGCTGAGCATTGTGAACCATGCTGCCAAGATTCTGAGTGCCGACGTCAACGTGAACGAGGACAGCCTGGGGACGGCCCGTCGCCGCGAAATACCCATGCGCGGCGGCTAGAGCGACAACTTCGAACAGACACAGCACAACCCTCGGCGCTTCACGGCCCTGCTCCTGCAGTTTTCGAATCGCTTCTTGCACTGGAAACGTATCGGTGCCCGGATTCAGAAACAGACAGTCGACACCTTGCGACACCAGCGCCTCGACAAACGCTTCGGCAGTCTCCCCAACTTCGATTCGAGTTACCGGATCCGTGATCCTCGTTGACTCCACGCTTGCCTCCTTCGCCAGAAAAGGTGATCTCCAGGCTCCCTGGCGCGTCTACCCCGGCATATAGGCCGGCCGCTTAGTTCCCGGAGCTGGCACCTCGCGCCGCAAAGCCCGTCCACCCATGTTCCCGGTTTCCTGTCCGTCTCGCACGGCATGGACGCCATTGACGAACACCTGTTCGATTCCCGCGGGGAACTGAACCGGGTCTGCGTATGTCGACCGATCGATGACGGTGGAGGGGTTGAACACCGTGATGTCGGCGTAACCACCTGGCCGCAAGACGCCACGATCCAGGAGGCCACAGCGCCATGCTGGCAGCGACGTCATCTTATGAATCGCGGCTTCAATAGGCATGAGCTTGAGGTCACGGACGTAGTGTCCGAGCACTCTGGGATATGTCCCGTAAGTTCGGGGGTGTGGTGTGCCGCCCATCAGTCCATCTGTTGCGTGCATCAACCATGGTTGGACGAGCAGCTTTCGCACGTCGGCTTCGTCCATCATATGGAGTATCATCGACACCGCATGATTCTCCTCTAGAAGCAGGCGAACCATTGCATCGTAGTTGTCTATGTTCCACTCAGTTGCAATTTCTGGTATCCGCTTGCCGACGACCCACTGGTTAGTCTCCGAGCGTACCCCGGCGATCTGGATCGAATCCCAGCCGCTCGCAGCAATGCTCGATTCCCAGTCCGACCTTCCACCTTCGATTTCAGCCTGGATCTGCTGGCTCGTTTCGCCATCACGCAGCCATGCGTTCAGACCATCAACGCCACGGGAATGGACCCACGGAGGGAGCAACGCGCCGAGCATCGTCGAACCAGCGGTGTAGGGATACTGGTCGGCAGTCAGATCGACTCCATCTTCCCGAGCCTGGTTTACGGCGAGGATCATCTTCTCCGCATTGCCCCAGGCCGAGCGCCCGCGAGCCTTGAAGTGGGAGATGTGCTGCGACGCGCCGGTGAAAAGTCCGACGGTGACGACTTCACGAATCCCATCGAGCACGCGCTCACCCTCGAACCGCATGTGATAGACCATGAAAGACTGGTGGCGGCCGACGACCCGTCCCAGTTCGATCAATTCGTCTAGTTCGCAGTACACCGCCGGGGTGTAGATAAGACCAGTGGAGAATCCGCACGCGCCGTCCTGAAGCGCTTCGCCGACGAGGACCTGCATCTTCGTCAACTCTTCACGAGTCGGTTTGCGAGCGGCCATTCCCATAACGTGCAACCGGACAGTGCTATGACCAACCATGCAGGCGAAGTTGATTGCAGACCCATCCAGAAGGCTGAAGTAGTCTCGAAATCGCCGCCAGGTCCATTCCAGATCGGGATCATCGTTCAGGCCGGCGAGGTGCGTCCGCCACTGGTCGACGTCCTCCGCCCTGATCGGTGCCTCGGAGAACCCATCCTGCCCGAGGAGGTCAGTCGTTACTCCCTGCCGAATCTTCGGCGTAACCTGGCGATCGGCGATGCCGGTGAGGTCGCAGTGGCTATGGGTATCGACGAATCCGGGTGACACCGCCAAGCCTGTAACATCCATGATGCTACCCTGGGGCGCTACGTTCGGGCCGAGCGCGGCAATCCGATCGCCCGTGACAACCAGATTTCCAACGACGCCTGGGTTCCCCAATCCATCGTAGAGCGTTCCGCCTCGCAGAGTGAATGTCGCCATCATCGCCTCTCCCGGACTTAATCCGCGGCTCCGTACCCTCGCGCCAGGAACTTGCCGGAGCCAGGATCGCCGATAATGCCCGTGTCGACGTCAAATCGAATCTCGCCGCGGACCATCGACTTCACCACCGAGACGCCAATCTCTTTGCCCTCGAAGGGCGTCCACTTGTTGCGGTAGAGCATTTCGGTTCCGCGCACGGTCCAGGGGCGTTCAAGGTCATACATCACCAGGTCGGCGTCCGACCCTACTTGAATCGCTCCTTTGCGAGGGTAGAGGCCGAATATCCGGGCTGGATTAGATGATGAAAGATCGACGAACTGACTCAGGTTCAGCCCCCTGCTCAACATCTCTGCAAGGATGCCGGGATACATCGTCTGAATCATGTTGCAGCCAAGTGGAGAATCCCAGATGTTCGTTTCTCCCGGCTGCTTTTCCTCGACCGTGTAGGGTGCATGGTCCGACGAAATGACCTCGATCGTGCCATCAAGGACGCCATCCCAGAGTTGTTCGACTTCATCCCGCGAGCGGATTGCTGGCGCGCAGCGTCCCCAGGGGCCCTGGGCCTCCAGATCGCTGAGATCCAGCAATAGATACTGGGGACAGGTCTCAACTTCGACCCATACTCCGCGGCTACGGGCGCTACGAATGAGATCGAGCCCCTCCGGCGTGGCGCAGTGGCAGACATAGAGGCGCCCACCGGTCACTTCGGCAAAAAAGATAGCCCGGTGTATCGCCTCGGTCTCGACGAGCGCCGGGCGACTCTCGGCATGGGCGAGTGGGTCAATTCTTCCGGCGGCCTGCATTCGCGCGATTCCAGCTTGAAGCAGCGCGTCACTCTCGCAATGCAAGCCGAAGGGAATATCTGTGTCCGCGAGAAATTCGAAGACCTCATGCATTGTCGCGTCGTTGATGTGAGGGAAGGACGGGCTAGATGCTGGCATGAACGCCTTCATCGCCACAACGCCCGCGTCAATCATGTCCTGAATGTCGGAGAGCGGTTGCCCGATAACGCCTCCCCAGAGCGCGATGTCGATGCGGGACTGTTCGCCCACCAGTCGGATCTTTTCACGAACGACCTCTCCGGTCGTCGCCGTGGGTGCGGCCTGTGGCATCTCGATCGCTGTCGTCACCCCTCCCGCGAGACCAGCCTGAGAGCCGGTATCGAAACCTTCCACCATGCGTGGATCCGGCACGCGGAAATGCGTGTGAACGTCGACGCCACCGGGAACAACGACGAGGCCGGCGGCATCGATGACTTCAGCGTCGTCCCGGTCTCCCGCCGATTCGGTAATCGCGGATATCCGGCCATTGTTGATGACCAGGTCGGCCTGAACAGGCCCGTCCGAGGTTACGACGGTCCCGCCGACTATGTGTTTCAAACTTGCCATGATCGCTTCCCTTTCCTTTGCCCGTTGCATTTATACCGAGGGCAATCACTTTACGTTCATTGGACAGGATCGTAGCACCTGCCTGGATCGGCTAGTCGTACGGCGGAAACCTGAACTTCATGCCATCCTCAAGGAGCCCTCCGTAACCGAGGTTGGCTACATCGGCTCCCGTCACCCCACGTCCCGCGAACACCAGTGGCAGCATCAAGTCAATGACCGTCGCTTCACTGTACATCGAGCAGGAGGCCAGATTGAAGATCGGCACGCCACTTGCTTCGGCGACCCAGAACATGCTGCCGGGATCAGCCGGCGCGCCAAAGTGCAGCATTTCGGCCCCAAGAAGTGGCAGTGACCGCAAGATCGGATCAAGCGGGTCTAGCGTGTTGCCACCGGCTGCCAGCACTAGCTGTGCCCCTTCCTGGAGCGCCTGGGACATCGCCGCGGCGACCACATCCGATTCAGGATCGATGTAACTGAAGCTCAGAACCTCTCCTCCGAACCAGCCAAGCTTGGCATGGACACGCTCTTCAAACGATTGACGAAGGCGCGGGTGAAGCGACTCGGTAGCTACTACGGCGGCGGAACGGCCGGTAAACGGCAGGACATCCAGAATAGGGCCATCGCTAGCAGACGCGATGTCTTCCACAGCTTCCACTCTTGTTTGTTCCACAACGATCGGCGTCGCCTTCACCCCTGCTACCGTGTGGCCTGCGTTGACAGCCTGATCGGTGTAGCGGGTGAAAAGCGATAGGTCGCCGACAGCGTTCAGGCTTTGGACTCGCTCAGCGTCAACGACAAGAAGTCCGCGATGCCGGCTCCGCAGGTTGTAGCGGCTATTGTATGGCCCATCAATCTCGATGCCCGGTCCCACGACAGCAGACGCAACTCTCGCTCCGGCCTCGTTCTCATGGAGATCTCCAGGTTCGAACTCGATCAGATGCAGAACCCGGTCAGCAACCTCGTCCATCCGATCAACAACCTGTTGCGAAAGCAGGCCGCCCTTGCCAACCAGGCGTTCTCCTCCAGTGGTTCGTATTGATTCAGTCGTCGCCCATCCGATATGCCGAGCATTTACGTCCCGCACGGCTATCTCATGCGCTAGCATCGATGGAGATTCCGTTTCCTGAGCCGAGTGCCTATACTGGACTAATCCTAGTCGCCGAGCGGCATTCGCAGTCGATACTTCAGGCAATGAAGGGCCAACGAAACGATGACCGGAACATCGACCGATCAAGCAGAAGCGATCTCCACTGCGTCCGAAGCATACGTGTCAGCACGGGAGTATATAGAGTCCATTGACGAATCCGACATGTTGCGTCCCGACACGGTCGGCGTTTGGTCGGGCAAAGACCTCATCATCCACATTGCCGATTGGGAACGGGTTGGCGCTCGCATCGTCGAAGATCTAGCGAACGGGAAAGAGGAACGCTGGCTTCCTGAAGGAGTCGACGGCAACACCTACAATGAGCAACGCGTCCGGGAATTCAGCGCGCTTTCGCTTTCGGAGGCGTTCGAGTACTGGTCGAACTGCAACAAGGAATTCCTAGAAACCTACCGCTCAGCGGGCATTGATCGTGAGGATATTCTCTTCGGGCTTACTCGTGATCATTATCGCTTGCACTATCCAGACTTCAGGCATATCAAGCCATTTCAGGAGCTTTCAGACACTGACAGGGTTGGACTGATTGAGACGATGGACAAGTCGCACGATGCTTTCCTGACGCTTGTTTCTTCCATTCCGGATAAACGCCTCATGAAAGAGAACACGATCGGCATCTGGTCAGGCAAGGATCTCATCGCCCACCTCGGAAACTGGCAGGAAGCAGCCACCAAGCTCACGCGTGATCTTGAGCGTGGCCTACCAGGCAAGTGGCCGGGCGAGGACGGGTCGAACATCAACGAGTGGAACGAAGCTCGGGTCGCTGAGAAACAGGACGAGAGCCTTGCGGAGATTCGCGCCTACCAGCAGCAAGCGTACGATGAGTTACGAGAACTCATGAGCACGTCGGCTTTCGCGACACGTTCGGCCGGAATCGGAGCCACCGAGTTCCACTACGGCCTGCACCGGGAAGACTTTGAATCACTGAAAGAAGACGCGGACGCCAGCGGGACTTCTTATACTGTTTCATAATATATATGGCATGATATTGGCTCGTTCCAGAAATCGGCGAGGAGGAGCCCATGCCGTCCATCGACTATCCCCGGGTCATCACCACATCGGGTGACGAACTGAGCCAGCTCGAACGCGAACACCGGGGGCGGCCGACCGCACCGCGGATCCAGCTCTTGCGCCTGCTCAAGAGCGGGCAGGTCTCGACGCTCGGGGCTGCTGCCAATGTGCTGGGCTACGGCGAGCGCACCTGTGCTCGTTGGTGGAGTGACTACCGCCACGGCGGGTTGGCACAACTGCTCGACTACGGAGTCTCGCCGGGCCGCCCTGCACGGATGACTGAGGAAGCCTGGCAGGGACTGGAAGCGGCGATGACGGCCGGTGAGATCGTCACCCTCAAGGACGCCCAGCGCTACCTGACCGAGACCTGGGATGTGCGCTACGAGAGTCTCAACGGCGTCTGGGAGCAGATGCGGGTCCGCCAAGCCACGAAGAAGACCGGTCGACGCCGTCACCGCCAGGCGGACCCCGAGGCGCAAGCAGCCTACAAAAGGTGACTTTGCCAAGTTGCTCGAAGCGGAGGAGATCCGTCAGCCATGGTGCATGGATGAAGGCCGCTTTGGGTTGAAAGTGTGGTTCCGGCGGCGCTGGTGTCCGACGGGCGTACGACCATCCTGGGAGGTCCAGGACCGCTATGAATGGCGCTGGCTGTATGCCGCCATCGAGCCGACGACAGGACAGAGCTACTTCCTGCTGCTACCGCGTGTTGACCGGCACTGTCTACAGGTGTTCCTCGATCACTTTGCTGCGGCACAGGGGGCGACGCAGCGGAGGACACTCGGGCTCGTCTGGGATGGAAGTGGTTCGCATCGCTCGACCAAGCTCAGATGGCCAGAGGGGCTCAAAGCGCTGCCGTTGCCGCCCTACTCCCCGGAACTCAATCCAGCCGAGCAGGTCATGCGGGTGTTGCGGGAACGGCTGGCCAACCGCATCTTTGCCAATCTCGACGAGTTGGATGCAGCAATCGAGACGGTCTTGCACGAATGGTGGGAGAATCCGACCAGCCTGCAACGCCTGACCGGCTACGATTGGTGGTGCGATGGCGTCACCACTATGATGCCATCTTTATCGTGAAAGAGTATTAGAGTGTCCCGATAGAGTAGATACCATTTCACTGCGATATGTCGCTCGTACTGGTACCCCGCTACTTCCCTGACATGGTGAAGCAACAACAAACGGGTTTTTCCGGATCGGTCACCGGCGAACGCCAGCCGCCGGTTATGCGCTGACTTTGTACTCGATTGGCCGATCATTGACTGTCATGAGCAGCGGGCTCGTGCCCTTGTTGATCACGTCGGCATTGACGACACATTTGCGAACGTTGTCCAACGATGGAATTTCGTACATGACTTCCAGCAGCACTTCTTCGATCGATGTACGAAGCCCGCGCGCACCTGTCTTGCGCTTGCCGGCATTTGCGGCGATCGCCTCGCGTGCATCGTGCGTGAAAATCAACTCTACGCCATCGAACTGGAACATACGTTGGAATTGTCGCACGAATCGCGTTCTTCGGCTCGACCAGAATGCGCATGAAGTCATCGTGGGTGAGATGATCGATGAAACGACGACCGGCAAGCCGGCCAACGAATTCGGGGATCAGGCCGTATTGCAGCAAGATCGTCGTGGCTGACCTCGGAAAGCACTTCAGTGTCCTGTCGACGGAACCCAGCCGGTCGATTTCCAAAACCCATAGCGCCATCATGGCCCAGCCGGCGTCGGACGAATTCTTCCATGCCTTCGAAAGCACCACCGACAATGAAGAGGATGTTGGTGGTGTCGATCTGGATGTATTCCTGATGGGGGTGCTTGCGTCCGCTCTGCGGCGGCACGTTGGCGACCGTGCCTTCCATGATCTTCAGCAACGCCTGCTGGACACCTTCGCCGGAGACATCGCGGGTGATAGATGGATTCTCCGCTTTGCGTGAGATCTTGTCGATCTCGTCGATGTAGATGATGCCGCGTTCCGCCCGGGCCACATCGCCGGCACTCTGGATCAATCGCAAGAGGATGTTCTCGACATCTTCACCGACATATCCAGCCTCAGTCAGCGCCGTCGCATCTGCGATCGAAAACGGCACATCCAGAATTCGGGCCATCGTCTGGGCCAGCAGTGTCTTGCCGCAACCGGTCGGACCGATCAGCAGGATATTGGACTTTTGAAGTTCAACATCACTCGGGCTTGTCGAGCTTCGCGGCGACCGCTTGTAGTGGTTGTAGACAGCGACGGAGAGGATCTTCTTCGCTCGATCCTGACCAATGACGTACTCGTTCAAGTCGTTCGTAGAGTTCCTTGGGAGGCAGCATCTTTCCGACGCCAGGATCGTTCTCCTGAACCGGTTGATCCTCTTCCTCGATAATTTCCGACAGAGTTGGACGCACTCATCGCAGATGTAGACGGAGCCAGGCCCAGCTATCAGTCGCCGAACTTCTTCCTGGCCTTTACCACAGAACGAGCACCGATAATGGACTCGACCACCGCGCGTGCTACTCATTCGACTCTCTTCCAAAATGGTCCTTCGAACTACGCGTCGAGGTTCAAGACTATACGACTAGGCGTCATCGGAGTTTGATTTCGTCCGACGATTCCTTCTACCTTCGCGACCATTCTGCTCTGCGGCTCGAATCTCCTTCAGCTTTTCGATTTTCGGTGATTCGAGAACATGATCGACCACACCATACTCGACCGATTCTTCAGCCGTCAGGTAGCTTATCGCGTTCGGTGTCCAGACTTGACCTGATCGAGCTCTGGCCAGTATGGAACGCCATTATGTCGATCATGCGCCTGTTGAAGCTCATCGTTTCTTCAGCCTGAACTTCGATATCTGGCGCTGTGCCCCGGAAACCTGCTGAGCTTTGATGCAGAAGCACGCGTGAATTTGGCAGCGCATAGCGCTTTCCTGGCGATCCCGCCATGAGCAAGACTGCGCCCATACTTGCTGTCAAGCCACAAGCGTACGTTCGCACATCGGCGCTTATCGATTGCATCGTGTCGTAGATGAACAAACCATGATAGACACTGCCGCCGGGTGAGTCGATATACATCATGATGTCTTGTTCGGGATTGTCATGATCGAGAAACAGCAACTGGGCGCTAATCAGGTTCGAGATCTGATCGTCGATCGGTGTGCCAAGCATAATGATCCGGTCGCGGAGCAATCGTGAGTAAATGTCATAAGCGCGCTCGCCACGGTTCGTGCTCTCGACCACCATTGGCACAAGACTTTGCGGGTTAGATCCTCTTGAATTCCACTCCATCGTAACTGCTACTCCCTACGGTGTTGAGTATGATCGAAACTGCCGCGGGTTCTCACTCTGGCGGTCAATCCAGCGGCTCAGCTTACTTCTTCCTCGTCGTCTTCTTCATCTTCAACGCTATCCTCAGCGACCGGATCTTCATCTTCATCGACTACCGAGACTTCAACTAGTTCCGCAATCTCCGAGGCTCCAGCTTCGACGGCATCACCCGCATCGTCAGCGGCAACGCCGGCTTTAACCGCCATCTCCTGCTGATCTTCGACTCCGTCTTCAACATCGTCATCATCCGCTACTGGCTCTTCATCTGCCTCGAGCAACTGCGCGCCAGCGCCGGTGATTGCCCCTTCGCCCCCGGTGGCGAGATTGACGACCATCTCCATCAGTTTGCGATCGTGGATCTCATTTTCAAGCATGCCCCGGAAGTAGTCAGATCGGTAAAGACTTTCGAGTTGCTCCGGGTTTGGCCGACCTGCAGTCAGCTTCTGGATTTCTGCGTCGACATCCTCATCGGTAACTTCCAGGCCCTCGGCCTTTGCAACCTCCTGCAGCACGAGCGTGTTCCTGACACGCACCTCGGCAGCCTCAGCAAGTTCCTCGCGGAGTTGAGCTTCTGTCTGATCGTTGGAGGCGAGATATTCATCAAACTCAACGCCCTGCTGGGCGAGGCGGGTGCGCAACTGCGTCACTTGATCGTCAAGCTCCGATGCGATCATCGTCTCGGGAACTTGCACCTCCGACATCTCGACTATCTGCTCGATAATTTCGTTGAACACCTCAGACCGGGTCGAAATCGCCTTCCTGCGAAGTATGTCTTCCGCGACTGCTTCGCGAAGTTCATCGACCGATTCGAATTCTCCGACGGTAGCGGCGAATTCATCATCGAGTTCCGGCATGTCCCGCGTCTTTATCTGCTTCAACTGGATGGAATAGCGAAGCGTCTTGCCTCGCATGGATGGACGGACGGTTTCGTCGTCCTCCTCAAAGGCAAGCGTCAGTTCAGATGCGCTGCCCGGCATCATCAACTTGATCGCCTCGACAAGAGAATCGAAGAGGTTGCTCTCGCCGAGCACGAACGTCGCGTCGCTAGCCGGCTCCTGGAAAGGATCGTCACCCTCGAAGACCTCGAGGTCGATGACGACTTGATCGCCGTCCTGTGGCTGGCGCGCTTTTTCGATCTCGACCCACTCGGCCTGATTCTTGAGAAGCGCATCGATCTCTTCGTCGACCTCATCAGCTTCTAACTCGACTTCGCGCGGCTCGACCCGAACCGACTGGTAATCTCCGAGCTCGACCGTCGGGAAGACCTCGACCAGTACTTTGAAAGCGAGTGGTTCTTCGTTGTAGATGTCGACTTTGGGTTCGCTGATCGGCTGCAGTTCCTGCTCGTCGAGCGCGCGTTGATACAGGCCGTCCATCATCGTGCGCCCAGCCTCAGCGACGATTGCTTCACGCCCGATCATGCGTTCAATTATGTGACGAGGCGCTTTCCCCTTGCGAAACCCAGGTATAGAGGCATCCCGGGAGACTTCGCGCATGGTGCTGCTAAGAGCGGCCTCAAATTCTTCGGGGTCGGCCGCGATGTCAATCGCCACCATGCTTTTGGGTAACCGGTCAACCGTTACTTTCACCAGCGCGTACCTCGGCAGATTCATCGAAAGAACACCAGCACGGAGTATACCTAATCCCCCTTTCATCAAGAGAATCCGGGACTCCACCATAGCCCCTGAATCCGCCTTGGTAGAATCCACCTCAGGCACCCATCAAGCCTTGCGTACGTAGTTCCTACTAAGCGACCAGGGGATAATCGACAATTGCACCCGGACTGAAATGGGATTGGTGGCCCGCTCCCATCGCCGGCAAGCAACGTCAAGATTCGATCTCTGTCATGCAGAAGATGTTCGGCACGATGACTCAGGACAACGAGAACTTCGCGGAGTTCATGCGCCGCGCGATCATAGAAGACTGCGAACTTGTTCCCTGGGGATCAAACTACACGTTTGCCGTGCTGCTCAGCGACCCTGAGCAGTGCCATGATGAGGCGCTCGGCATTTACAAGCCAGCAGCGGGAGAAGTGCCTCTCTGGGACTTTCCCGATGACACTCTCTATCGGCGCGAGTACGCGGCCTACCTTGTTTCGCAGCGACTAGGATGGGCATTCATCCCGCCAACTATCATCCGCGACGGTCCCCACGGCCCCGGTTCCGTTCAGCAATACATTGAGCCCGAAAAGGATGCCCACTATTTCACATTCCGTGATGAACATCGTGAGGAACTCGAACGCATCGCTCTATTTGATGTCATCACCAATAATGCTGACCGGAAGGCCGGACATACGCTTCGAGGCGCGAACGACGGGCTCATCTGGGGCATCGACCACGGCCTCACGTTCAATGTTGAGCCGAAACTGAGAACCGTGATCTGGGATTTCCAAATGGAGCCGGTTCGGCCCGGAATGCAGGATGATATCCGCAGGGTGGCCAACGATGAATCGCTTGCCCTTGAGTTGCTGCAACTTCTGTCACCGCAGGAGGTAAAGGCGTTCCGACTGCGCGCCAGCAAACTGGCGCGGGTTGGGGTGTTCCCACCTCTCACCTCGCGCCGCAGCATCCCCTGGGGTTGGTAGGGTCAAGTCGCACTCAGCACGCCCGCGCGCTCCAGAATCTCCAGCGTTGCATCAATTGGCAGGCCGTGGCGAACGATGCCGTCACGACCTTCTACCGTTTCAGACGCAAACAAGGCGTTGATCACGGCTTCCTCTGTGGATTCGACAACTGCCTGAAAGAGATCATCGATTAGCGGACCGTTCTCGACAACGTGGCGAAGCAGCAATTCGTTGCCTTCAGGCTCGTGTCGAATGCGCTGGGAAGTTGAAAACGCGATCACGAAATCACCACTCCCGTGCCCGGCAATCGACCC
Organism: uncultured Chloroflexia bacterium; assembly: GCA_963709995.1. Taxonomy (GTDB): domain Bacteria; phylum Chloroflexota; class Chloroflexia; order Thermomicrobiales; family CFX8; genus JAUIIK01. The sequence continues at coordinate 226,740 of CAVPYN010000019.1, forward strand.
GGTGCGAGCCAGGCCGAGCGGAGCGCGTCGCGCGAGTCGCCGCAGCGTCCGATCCAACATTGGAGCGTCCGTCGCAACGATTATCATGATGGATCCCGACTCAGGAAGCGCCGGTGGGGGCCTCCAGTCGCGTAGATGCCGGCCCACGGGTATCCCGCCGATAACGAGTTGCTCCCGGCGGCCAAAATTACCGAGCACAAGGACACCAACCGTGTACCCGCCCAGGTGCGACGGGAGAACTCGCGAGGACGTCCCGATGCCGCCCTTGAATCCATATAGCACCATCCCCGCGCCAGCCCCGATGGCGCCCTCTTCGACCCCACCATCCGAAGCGGTGTCTATTGCAAGTTGGACGTGTTCCTGGCGAACCGGCCGTCCCTGGAGATCGCTGAGAACACCGTCGTTGCACTCTCCTACCACCGGGTTGAAAGATCCGGTATCAATGCCGATATCTGGGTTGGTTCGGATGGCGTGGTCGATGAGACCGTCTGCTACCAGTCCGACGTTCAGCGTCCCGGTCAACGCAATCGGACTCTCGATGACGCCAAGCTCGTCGATCTGAGAAAGACCGATACTCTTGCCGAAACCATTAAGGACAAAGGTCGCCGCCAGCAGCTTTTCTCGGAACAAGTTGCCGCCATGCGGAACCACAACGGTTACGCCGGTTCGGGCCGGCCCCTTCCCGCGTATGAGTTCGCCGTGGCCGGCAGATAGGGTGTGGTGTCCAACGCGTACACCCTCAACATCCGTGATTGCGTTGTTCGACCCGACGGTCATTTCACCAAGGACGAGACCGACATCGCGAGGTCTTGGCCTCTTTCGCTCGTTCATCACACCTCGCCATACTTGTCGCGGAGCCATCAAGGCTCGAATAGACCTGGAACGATCCTGGTCGCCCACGCGGAGTTCGCTGGCTCGCTTCCCGTCCCCCGGCCAGGCTCAGGTGACCGGGGAGCGGCTGAAATGACGCTCTGCAGACGCTCGAGTTACCGTTATTGGGTCGCCCGGCACGAGATAGCGCGCGCGAAAGCAAAGACGATGAGATCCGCGATCCATGCGCCTTAATCATCGTCCCAATTCACGAGACACCAGAGAGCGGTTAGCTATTCGATCGCCGTCCAGGCAATACACGTTGAACAATCCGCAGGCGCATACGATCTCCGGAATCCGGCGCGAACAGCAACCCAACGATGAGGCCAATGGTGAAGTATTTCGCCGCTACACGTAGTCGGCCTAGCAACGCGAGCCCCAATCGCTACCCCAACGGACATCTTCGTAGCAGATCACCGGGTGAGATCGACACATCCAGATCTGCCAGGATCAGTTGTTCTGCTCGTCCTCATCGGATTCGTCTGCCAACTCAGAAGCGCTGGGCTCTATGCCAGCCGAAACCTCATCAATGAGTTCATCCGCCGGCTCTACCTCAACTGAAATCTCTTCGACCGTTTCTTCAAACGATGCATCCGAAGCGTCGCCAATTGTCACTGGAATTGGAGATCGGTTTACGATGTCGACTACGCGTACTCGGGTTGCTTCGATCACGTCGCCGGACGCGGCTGCCTGGCGAATCTGGTCTGCCTGCGTCGTGGCCAGATCGCGGAGTCCGTAGGCGCGGGCACGGAAATCTTCCACCGGCAACTCGTCCACGCGCGCGCGCCAGTTCTCTCGAGTTTCCACTCCGGCTCGCGGCGCAAGCGCAAGCGCGCCCAGCGCTCCAGCGATGGCGCCAATGACGACGCCAGCCATGAACGCGAAATCATGCCGGCTTTCTTCACGCTTCATTACACTGATACTCCTCACCTAATCCCCATGATGCTACCCTGCATCGAATCGAATGCTCTGCCCCACTGAAGAAGCGTGCAATCGCATTCATCCTAACAGGATTTTCACGGCAGTCCCATGTGTTAGGATGCCGCGAGAAACGGCCAATACCTGGGAAGTGATGCCATCCCCATGAATCTTCATGAGTATCAAGCGGCAGATCTCATGGCACGACAGGGAATTCCCACAAACACGGGAATCGTCGTGACATCTGTCGATCAAGCCGCGGATGCTTATCGCGGTCTAGCTGGTAGCGGTGACGTCGTGGCCGTGAAGGCCCAGGTCCACACCGGTGGTCGCGGCAAAGCCGGCGGGATCAAACTTGCCCGAAGCGCGGACGAGACTAAGGCAGCCGCCGAGGCGATTCTCGGCATGGACATTAATGGCCACGTCGTTCAAAGGCTTCTGATCGCGCCAGGGGTCGATATCGCCCAGGAGTACTACCTGGGAGTCATCCTTGACCGTTCGAACCGAGCAATAACGATGATGACCAGCGCCGAAGGAGGCGTTGACATCGAAGAGGTAGCCGCCACCACACCAGAAAAGATAGTGACTACGAGCGCCGATTGTCTCCTGGGCCTCCTCGACTACCAGATCCGGGAACTCGCGTTCGGCCTCGGCATTGAATCCCAACTCATGTCCGGCTTTGGCAGCATCACCAGATCTCTCTATGACGCGTACATCCAAAACGGCGCCACGTTGGCGGAGATCAATCCGCTTGTCCTGACCAACGATGATCACTGGCTCGCGCTCGATTCCAAAATGGTAATCGACGACAACATTCTCCCCTTTCGACCGGATCTCGAAGAACTTCGCGATCTTGACGCCGAGGATCCCACGGAGCTTCGAGCAAGAGCAAACGGTATTTCCTTCGTGAAACTCGACGGGGACATCGGATGCGTCGTCAATGGCGCGGGCCTTGCGATGGCGACGATGGACGCGATCAAGCTATTCGGCGGGGAGCCAGCGAACTTCCTCGACGTCGGCGGCGGCGCAACCGCTGACCAGGTAGCTCTGGCGCTCGAGCTGGTCCTGGCGGATCCGTCGGTAAAGGCAATTCTGTTCAACATCTTTGGCGGCATTACGCGGGCGGATCTCGTGGCTGCAGGGATCATTGAAGCCAGGAAACGGGTCGACGTGACGGTTCCGATGGTTATTCGCCTTGTGGGCACGAACCAGAATGAGGGTCGAAGCATCCTCGCTGAAGCAGGCATGGAAACAGTCGAGACAATGTCCCAGGCAGCGCGCATGGTCGTGGCTGCCGCAGAGACAACCACAACAAGCTAGCCAGTGTTCCATAGCTGGAAGAGCAGGAGTCGATATTGAGCATCCTTGTAGATCGCGACACCCGGGTTCTGGTGCAGGGCATCACCGGACGTGAAGGAACCTTTCACACGGGCCAGATGGTTGAGTATGGGACCAAGGTTGTCGCTGGCGTCACCCCTGGCCGCGGCGGGTCAGCAGTCCATGGGGTGCCGGTTTTCGACACCGTTTCCGAAGCAGTTGCCGAGACCGGAGCGACTGCCTCGATCATCTATGTCCCGGCTCGCTTCGCGCCCGACGCGATTCTGGAAGCCTCCGACGCGGGCATACCTCTCGTAATCTGCATCACGGAGAACATCCCGGTCAATGAGATGATCAAGGTTCGAGCACATGTGAATTCGACCGGCAGCCGTCTTATCGGTCCGAACTGCCCGGGCGTAATCACGCCGGGTGAAGCCAAAATCGGCATCATGCCGGGCTACATCCACGAACGGGGACGGGTCGGACTGGTGTCGCGCTCCGGCACGCTCACCTACGAAGTTGTCTGGGCATTGACCGAAGCCGGTTTAGGGCAGACGACGGCGGTAGGCATTGGCGGTGATCCGATCAATGGAACCTCTTTCATCGACATATTGGCGCTTTTCGAGCGGGATGATGAGACCGAGGGTATCGTCCTACTCGGTGAGATCGGCGGTACCGACGAGGAAGAAGCCGCTGCCTATATCTCGGAATACGTCACGAAGCCCGTGGCGGCATTCATCGCCGGACTTACCGCCCCACCTGGCAAGAGAATGGGACATGCCGGTGCGATCATTTCCGGCGGTGCTGGCACGGCGGCGAGCAAGATCGAAGCGCTCGATGCGGCTGGCGTTTCCGTTTCCGACCGCCCGGCGGCAGTAGCCGATTTGATGCTCAGCCTTCTCGGCTAGGCATATCGGGGACCGCGCCAGTACGCCCGATCCATCGCAATGAATCTGGAAAGATCGACTCGACGGGCAACCCCTTCCGCCTCTTCCCTAGCAGATGCGAGAATCTCCTCGAAATCGAAGCCAACCGGCTGGCCCCCTTGCAATCGGATTTCTCCGTCGATGAGTACGGTGTCGACATCGAGTCCAGTAGCATAGAAGGCGAGCAGGTTCGGGACGTGCATCTGTGGAGTCAGATGAGGCTGGTTCAGGTTGACCAGCACGACATCGGCACGTTTTCCGGCTTCGAGCGAACCAACTTCATCGTCCCAGTTCAGCGCTCGGGCCGCGTCGATCGTCACCATGCGCAGTGCTTTCCCAGGCGGTAGAACTGCCTGGCTGCCATGTGCAATCCACTGGTGCCACATGGCCCTGGGAATGTCCTTCCAGAGATCGAAACTGAATCGCGGCGCGCTACCGTCAGTCGAGATTGCAACATTCGCGCCGGCTTCAAGCAGTTCGACAACTGGAGCATAACCGTCGAGCACGTTTTCAGCGGTCGAAGGCGCAGTCGCGACATTGGATCGAGTTGCTCCAACGATCTTCACCTCGTCCACTTTGAGCCCGTTCGCGTGTGCGATCACGACATTCGGACCCAGCAGGCGTCCGACGCGTTCCTCGCCGAAATGGCGGAGCGCGAATTCGACGGAACCTCGAAAGAGATGGGTGTGTATCTGGACGTCGAGCTGATCGGCAAGACCTCTGATTTCATCAGCGATCTCGATCATCCGGGACACATCGGCCGTGCTGTAGTCGTGGCCGAGATTCGCGCGCCGCGTAAAACGTCCCATGAGATACGGAGGATGCAACGCGCCTCTAACCTTGTCGGAACCGTAACTGGAGAGTTCCCCGATTACCGCGATTGCGTTCTCAAGCGCATCCTCATAGGTGAAATCCCGGCTGGACCAGGAAACTCCATCGAAGTGTTGGCCGGTCCACGGCTCCGGCAGATGGGGGAAAAACGGATCAGGGGGGCCAACACCAAGCACGCACCGGATGCCTACGTCCCGGTATCCGGCGGCAGTCCGGAGGGCGTAGACCGGATCGTCGCAGCGTGAAGGCGTGGCGCCCACGATCGACGCGGCAGTCGTCGTGCCGAATCGCAGCCGCTCGACGGCCGCGAGCCGGGCATCGGCATACCACCATTCGGGTGTCGTAGCATCGAAGTAGACCTCTCCTGGAGGCCACCCGTGGCGCGCATGCCAAACGGCTCGAATCAGACCGTGCCCGGCGTGTCCGTAGGTATCGATGAGACCTGGCAGCACGGCCATTCGCCGGCCATCAATACGATGTTCCGCGTCATAGCGTCGACGAAGATCCTCGACCGGCCCAACTTCCACGATCCATCCGTCGCGAATGGCGATCGTGCCAGGATCGCAGACGTCGTCCGCTTCGTTCATCGAAATGACGTAGCCGCCTTCAATGAGCGTATCGACCAGCTCGACCATCAGGACGCGTCGGGAATCACTGCGATAACTTCGACCTCAAAGCGGACTTCCGGTGACCCAAGCATGGTTATGACAAGGCCGGTGTGAGGAGGACGGTGATCGCCGAAGTACTCACGACGAACATCAGTAATTGCCTGCACTTCACCCGAATCGACATAGTAAGTCGTCACCTTGATGACATGGGCGAAGTCGGAGCCAGCCTCATCAAGAATCGTCTTGAGATTCTCGAACGCTTGACGCGCCTGGGCAACGGGATCAAACGGTCCGACCAGTTCACCGCTGGCGTCTCTGCCAACCTGCCCGGCAACAAACAGCAGATTCCCAACTCGCGCCCCGTGATCGTAGGTCAACGCACGATACATGGTTTCGGGCTGGATCAACTCAACGTGCGCCAGATCTTTGTTCATCATCTTCCTCCTCATGATTGTTCGAGTTCTAGCGTAGCCGCGACCAGGCACGGGAACAAGCCTGGCGTGGAGAAGGACCGCCGGTAATCTGGCGGCCCTTCTGGGACGAAGAGAGGAGGTGTGGAAGTGGGAGAGGAGTTGGAGGGCGGAGCTTCGTGCGGGCCGGCCTCCTCCGGCTCACCTGAAGCGAGGACGTTGAGGAGTAAGCGACAGGAACTCGATGCTCTCTGCCGAGAGAACCTTGTTTCTGACATCTATAGTCAATATACACTATAACTTTAGTTTTAGCAACATCGTCTAATGAATCCGCCCATTGATCGTGTCCAGCGCATCCCAAACATCGCGAAATCGAGAGCGTCTGGATGCGTCCTCAATCTGGAGGCACCCGTCATTCCTGCGCTGATCCACCGCATGCAAATCACCCCTTCGCAGCCGCCGAAGTTTGATGCCACAACACCAGGCCAACTCGTGAGGAGTCGTTAGCTTCGGATGGAAGACTCTGAAAGAGCCGGAAGGCGGTTGGGTGACGACAATGCGATGGATCTCGTATACGAAGTCGTCGACGGTCGTCCAGCGGATCGGCCCCTCGGGACCGTTTCGCAACAGGCAGCCAACTGCCGCCTGATCGGAAATGATCACAGCGGAAACAACTTCCCACGCCTTTACCGGTAGTCCAGAACCTTCCTTTACAGTCTGGCGGATAGTGGCTGACACCCTCCCCGCTTGTAGCGGCCGCAACTCGACAGCGATGTCCATGTTCTCGCGTTCAGCGTCGTCATACACAACATGATGACCTCCGATCGAGAGATATGCCACGAGTTGCTGAGCGACGGTTTCGGGAGCACCGGATACAGCGATGCGTTTTCGGGACAATCCAGCGAATTGGTAGTGCTGGCGAACATCGTGAAATGTTGTGAAGTGGCGATAACGAAACATCCTTCGAAGCTGGCGACTCGCGAACCAGTTCACAAGCCGGTCAGAGCCCGCCGGCAAAGGCAGTTGAAACACGAGGTCGTCCCGTACGGCACTGCGATTCCCAATCGCATCCAGAAATGAGTGGCGATGTTCCCACCGAGCGAACGGGCCCCTGGTTTGTCGATCCGTGAAGAAATGGCCTTCTTTCCAATCACCATGTACTGCTTCCCAGACTTGCGACACTGGACCGATCTGTAGACGCAAGACTCGTCGATCCCCTGGTTGCACGTTTCCCGCGGATGCGACCGTCTCCACAGTCTGCCATGGAGGAGTCAGCCGCTCGAACATACCTGGGCGAGTGTAGACGCCCCACACAAACTCCCTCGGGGCGGGCACACGGCTCTGGAAACCCAATCTCACTGGCGGCACTATCGGCTCCACTTTCCCGATTCCGACATCGAAAGTTGCACAAACCTGGGCAGGCGTTATAAGTTATAGTGTAGCTTTAGATACACTCTTCGCGCAAAGAACAATGCGGGACCGGAGACGACATGCCGAACTTGGAAGAGACGCCGGACAATCGCCTGACAATTGGTCAAGTGGTCAAGACCTTATCTGAAGAGTTCCCAGACATCTCGCACTCCAGTCTGCGCTTTCTCGAGCGTGAAGGACTTATTACGCCGGATCGCACGAGAGGCGGACACCGGCTCTTCCCGAGCAGTCAAGTCCAGCGCATTCGCACAATCAAGGAAATGCAGCAACAGCGTCTGTCACTCGGCGAGATTCAAGAGCGGCTCCGCAACGCTGACCGCCTTCCGGATACAGCTGCGATGGCAAACGCAACCCTGGAGCATCTGGTTGCAGGCGACAAGGAAGCGGCGCACCGGATCATCGTTGAGGCGGATGCGCTCGGAATCCCGATGGCAACCATATTTGACGAGATATTGCGACCAGTTCTTCTTGAAACAGGCGAACTGTGGGAGCGTGGAGAACTCCCGGTGGGGCAGGAAAAAGAAGTCTCGGCGTTCAGCAGGGATCTCATTGCGTTCCTTAGCGAACGCCACACTCCGGCTGCGCCGGCGGACAACCCGAGGGTCATTGCGGCCTGCGTCGACGGCGAATACCACGAACTCGGGCTTCGGATGATTACTGCGCTGCTCCGGCAGCGCGGGATTCACGTGTACTATCTAGGACCGAGTGTCGCCCCGGATTTCCTGGTCGAACGCGTCAGGATGCGCCACCCGGCAGCAGTATTGCTCGCGGCTACCCGGGTGGAGCGCCAGCCGGCATTGCAGGCATCGATCGCCTCCATCCGCGCAATGGAGATACCTGGCTTTTCCCCACAGATTTTCGCCGGTGGAGCAGGCGTCCCAATTGACGGTCGATTTGATCAAGACGGTGTATCCGTGGTCGACGAATCAGACCTGGCGTCAGTGGCTGACGAGATCGAGTCCTGGCTCGTTGCTCACGGACCCAACGATCCCGAACGGTAGCATTCAGACTCCGTTTCGAGTTCGTCGCCAGCTCTACCGCAAAGCTACGCGCAAACCGGCGCTACTCCAGACAGGCCCGCGATCGCTTCAAGGTTTTCCCAGGACATGTCCCGGGTTCCCTGCTCGATCTCGTGGATGATCTGAAGGGTCGCGGCGTTGACCGGCGTCGGGATACCGGTGCGCCGGCCGTAGTCGACGATCACCCCGGTTTGCATATCCACTTCCGTCCGCCGGTGATTGACCGCCAGATCTCGCCAGATACCCATGTGTTGCTTGATCGCCCCCCGCATACCTGATGCCATCTCGTCGAGCATCGCTGATGCCGCTTCGTCTCGACCCGGCGCGAAATCGAGCGGCCGGAATTCGCCAATCCGCTCCAAACGCTCAGTCTGCGAAGAACCGATCAAAAACGCCTCCTGGGACGCGCGCATTGCCAGAAGCTTTCCAAGTTCATCGTCCAGCAACTCCGGAACCGTGGCGTCTACCGAGGAAACAACGAACGCCATCGCGCCGTACACCAACTTACCCCAGAGATATCCCCAGATATTCGTCGTTATCTCGACCGGCATCACACAGCTCAGCGCGTCTCGGATCGCCTCCACCCGCTCTGTGACCTGGCCATCCAGCTCACCCGGGTAGATCGTTTGCTCGTTGCCAAGCAATATGTGCCCCGGCTCCAGGTAGTCCGCCCCAAAATGCACGAAGCATCCGACCGTTCGCTTGCTGCCGACCTCGCGGGCGATGATCGCTTCATTGAGTCCGTTCTGGAGCGACAGGACGAAGCCCTCTTTGCTGAGCATCGGGCCATACCGCTCAATGGCGCCTTCAGTTAGATGCCCCTTGACACACAGAAACGTCGCGCCCAGCGGCCCGTCTAGATCATCGGCGTGGACTGCCGTGACCGGAAAGTAGCGATCGCCGCGGATACCGCTGATCCGCAGACCATGCTCATTCATAGCGTCTACATGTTCACGCACTACATCTACTAGGACCACATCGTACCCGGCGTCGGACATGAACGCCCCGACGGTGCCGCCAATCGCGCCCGCTCCGATGATCGTTATCCGCTCGTCTTTCAAGGACTTCTTCTCGCTCATAGCAACTTCTCTTTTCATATTGAGCCGGGACCGCTCGTCGACGATGCTCCCAGCCACCCGATCACAGTCCACCGTGGGATGTTCCCGCCTCGACGACAGGCAATGCGGATCGTAGCGCGTGCGGGCCACTACTCATCTACTACTTGCGTGGTGGTGTCAACGTTGGAATTGAGATAGATGGTGCGTATTGGGAATGGAATGTCAATGCCGCCCCGGTTGAGCGCTCTCTTGATCGCGGTAACCACCGTGTCCGTCGTTGAGACGACATCGGATCGCGTCGACGGGGTCCACCAGCGCACTTTCAGATTCACGCTCGAGTCGGACAACTCCGTCGTTAGAATGTCGGGGGCTGGGTCGAGAAGCACACCATCAACATCCCGCACTTCACTGAGAATCAATGACTTCGCCGGCGGAATGTCGTCCGCGTAACCTATCCCGACGTCGTACTCGGAGCGACGGATATCGTAGCTCGTGTTGACGATAACCGTCTCGGTCAAGAAATCAGCATTCGGGACAACGACGATACGCCCGTCGTAGGTGCGCACGTAGGTCGCTCGGGTCAGAATATTCTCAACAGTTCCTTCATACCCGTTGATCTCGATCTGGTCGTCGATCTTGAAGGGTCTTGTCAGCAGAATGAGGACGCCAGCCAGGAAGCTCTGAGCAATGTCGCGAAACGCGAAACCGATGGCCAGTGAACTTATGCCAAGAATACTGATGAGCGTTTGCGCGTCAACGCTCGGGAACCTGATCGTGACGACAACCATACTGCCGATCGCGAGCGTCGCCCACTGCACCATGCGCCCGATGACGAATGACGCATAGCTACCCGCCCCAGAGCGCTCAACTACAGAGCGAACGGATTGGCGAAGCGCCTTCGAAAGCAGGTACACCAGGAAGAAGACGATGGAGCCAGCGACAAGGCTAGGCAGAATCGCTAGCGCCCCATCGAGCATTCCCTGTAGTTTGTCAATCGTCGGGCTGAAGTCCATTTCTCTCTCGATACCGGGCCGACGTGCTGGCCGTTGACGAACGTCCAGTACGCCCTCTAGGCAAAGCTCCGGGGCTCCAATTGTATCGATTGACCCATCCGTGCCCTGAGCTATCGCGCTCTGAACAGTCTGTCGCCCAAAAACGTAACCAGGAGGTCAATACCGCGTTGGTATACTCGTGGAGGCGGCTGAGCCCCGGGGGGATGGCGGAATTGGCAGACGCGCGTGCCTTAGGAGCACGTACCGCAAGGTGTGAGGGTTCGAGTCCCTCTTCCCCCACCAACGAGGCCACCGCGCGGCTGCCCCGCATAGCGAAGGTTTGGCGCACCAATGATCGATGACACGATCCCACAGGAGCCCGGACTCCGCGACGACCCTCCACAATCTGCTGGCCAGACCCCGGCTTCAGAAGATGATTTCCAACCAAGCATCGTTCGCACCCGGGTTATTCCAGCGATCGCTGGCGTGCTTCTCGCAACCATCATCGGGTTAATCCTCTGGTCGATGTTTGCGCCCGAATCCGCGAGACAGCAGAGCAATCGGCAGGTCGGCGGCGCGATCGTTCTTGAGGATCCGGAACTGGTCGATGACTTTGAACTTGAACCCCTCGGCGGTGGGGAAATGGTGTCACTCTCGGACTACCGGGGCAAGGTCGTTGTCCTCAATTTCTGGGCGAGCTGGTGCCAACCTTGTGTCCGCGAGATCCCAATTCTGATGCAGGCATCGAACGAGTTCGACTCGGATACCGTATTGATCGGAATCAACACCCTCGACGACACCGGTGAGGCGATCGCCATGATGAACGAATTCAACATGAATTACCTCTCCCTGAATGACAGCGACGGTGGCGGCGACTCTGTTTCCGTCGATTTCGGCGTCGTTGGGGTGCCAGAGACCTACGTGATAAACGCCAGCGGCGAACTCATCGCATTCCGGCGCGGAGACTTCACCTCGACGCAGGACATCCACGATCTCGTGGATCTAGCAAAGTGACCGACGCCTCGACCGTGGGCCTGATCGGCGCCTTTGCAGGCGGAACGTTGTCGTTCCTTTCGCCCTGTGTTGCGCCGCTGGTGCCTGGCTATCTCGCAATGATCTCAGGATCGGTGGCCGGATCAACCGAGGAAACAAACCGCTGGGGATTATTCAGAACCAGCGCGGTGTTTGTCGCTGGATTTTCCCTGGTTTTTATCGCGCTCGGCGCGTCGGCATCCGCGTTCGGCAACCTCATCTTTTCCGAGTACCGGCGGGAGATGGCCCAGGTCGCCGGGCTCGTCATGATCGTCATGGGCATCATTCTGCTCTGGGGCTTCCGCCTCCCCTTCTTCATGAGAGAACGCAAGTTCCATTTCACACCGAGACGATTTACCTATTCCGAGACGCTACTCATCGGAATGGCGTTTGGGCTAGGTTGGACGCCGTGCTTCGGGCCCATTCTCGCTTCCATCCTCGCCCTCACCAGCACCGTGGATGGCGTACGCCAGGGTACGCTCCTCCTTGCCGCCTATTCGCTTGGACTCGGACTCCCGTTTCTCCTCGTTGGCCTGGGTCTCGGGCACTTTCAACGGCTACTTCGTTTCTTCACCCGGCATATGGGCGCCGTGGTTGCCTGCAGCGCAGCGGTGATGATCCTGGTTGGCATTCTGTTCGCGACGGGCGAGGTCTTTCGCATCGCGCTTGAGACGCAACGCTGGGTCAATCAGTTGACCGGCGTCAATCTGGGTTAGTCCATGAGCACCGGCGAGGGCGCGCTGATCGCCCTGAGGATCTTCCATGCAGTCGCGGCGCTGATCTGGCTTGGTGGAGGAATCTATTACGTCATCTTCCTCCGTCCCATCTCCTCACCGGGCGCGGGCGAGGTGACGAGTCTGGCACAGCAGCGTTTCCGTGATTGGGCCCGCCCAGCCACGTACATTATGCTCGCGTCCGGCGCCATTCTGGTCTTTGACGGGCTTTCTTCCAACACGGCCGGATTGTTGTACGTCTTCCTCCTTGCGGTCAAAGTCATCGCCGCGCTGATCGCGTTCTGGCTGGTGACGGTCCGGAGACGTCATAGTTCGACGGCTCCGCGCGTGCGGCTCGCGCTCGCGCTCGGGATGTCGGCGTTCGTTCTCGGCGTGCTGATTTCGACGCTCTGGCCATCCAACTAGCGAAACGAAACTGCTCGACCGGGATTGTGCAAGATGTAACAATAAGGGTGCGCCACGATGAGTCTGGGGACGGCACGTTTGGCGGCCGGGGTCGGTATAATACATCTGGCTCCAACAGCGACGGGGGAGACATGAGCGCCGAGTCAAATATGGGGCAAATACTCGAGACCAGGTCTAGCCGGCAGTCAGTCTGGCTGAACCGCAAGCTCATGGTTGCCGGGGCTATCCTGGCCCTTGCCGTGGGCTTCCTGATTTACAACGCAATGGACGGCTCCGCGGCCTTCTACATGACCGTGAGCGAAATCCAAACCGAGGGAGCAACGCTGAACGACCAGCGCGTCCGCGTCGGCGGCAACGTCGTCGAAGGCACGATTGTGCGTGGCGGCATCGGAGAAGAGATCCGCTTCGACGTTACCGATGGCGAAGCGACGATCCCGATGGTCTACGGCGGGGACATTCCAGATATCTTCGCCGACCATGCTGAAGTGATTGCGACCGGAACGGTGGGACCGGACGGCGTTTTCGTCGCCGATGAACTTCTGACCAAATGTCCATCCCGATTCGAGGCTGACGAAGGCGTCTCGAAGTAGCGAGGCGAGGTCATCATGGCCCAGATCGGCCAGGGCATACTCACACTTGCGCTGGTACTGGCAGTCGTCGGTATCGTCCTCAACATCGCTGGGGAACGGCGACGCATCCCGGAACTCTCCGCAAGCGGTCTGCGAGCGCTGATCGGCGTCACGATGCTCCTTGCTCTCGCTTCCGCAGTCTTGCTTATGGCGTTCATCTCCCACGACTTTTCACTCGCCTACGTCTCGGGCCGTTCGAGCAGCGATATGCCGATCCAGTACGTTGTTACTGCATTCTATGGGGGTCAGGCCGGTAGCCTGCTCTTCTGGTCGCTCATCGCTGGCCTCCTTGCGTCGATCGCCTTTTATCGTAACCGTGCGCGTTTTCCGCGCCTCGTTCCCTATGCCGCCGCGACCACGCTTAGCGTAATGGCATTCCTGATCTTCATGTTGGTGTTTGTTTCCACTCCGTTTGCGGTCAACCACGTAACGCCCGCCGAGGGTCGCGGGTTGAACCCACTCCTCCGTGATCCCGGCATGCTCATCCATCCTCCGATGCTCCTCTCCGGCTTCGCCAGCATCACCGTTCCGTTTTCGATCGTTGTCGCGGCTCTAATCACCGGGAGAATGGGCCCGGAGTGGTTGAAGTTCATCCGCAACTGGGCGCTCGTTTCCTGGGGCATTCTCAGTGTCGGAATCTTCCTCGGTGGTTGGTGGGCGTATCACGTGCTCGGATGGGGTGGCTACTGGGCCTGGGATCCTGTGGAGAACGTTTCAATCCTGCCATGGTTCACGATTACGGCATTCATCCACTCGATCATCGTCCAGGAACGCCGCGGGATGCTGAAAGTCTGGAACGTGGGCCTGATCCTGGCGTCCTTCGTTCTGTCGATCATGGGAACCTTCATCGTGCGCAGTGGGCTCATATCCTCAGTCCACGCTTTCGCCCTTTCGGATATCGGGCCATATTTTCTGGGATTCTTCCTGACAACCATGGTCGTCTCGATCGGATTGATCGTCTATCGCCTACCGCTGATGCGGGCTACGGGTGGCATCGAGTCGGCGACATCGCGCGAGACAGGATTCTTGCTCAACAATCTGCTCTTCGTGGCGATCGCTTTCGCGACGCTGTGGGGGACGCTTTATCCCCTGGTTACCGAAGCCGTCCGCGGCACCGCAATCACGGTGGGCATCCCCTTCTACAATCAGGTCAACGGACCGATGATCTTGCTTCTGCTCATTCTTATGGGCATTGGGCCGCTGCTTGCATGGCGCTCAACGGCGCGAGAAGCGCTCTGGCGAGCAGTCAGCATCCCGCTGGCTGTTTCGATCGTGGCAATCGTCGCGATGCTCTTTCTCTTCGGTCAGCCGATGGCGGCCATGGGTATCGGCGCGACAGTCTTCGCGGCGGGTGCCGTGGTCGTCGAGTACTACCGTGGCGTGCGTCTCCGGCAGAAGAATGCCGGGGACAATGTTGCAGTTGCCATATTCCGTCTTGCGCGGCGTGACCCTCGCCGGTACGGCGGATACATCGTCCATCTTGGCGTTGCGCTGATCGCTGTCGGGATCATCGCGTCATGGTTCTTCCAGTCGGAGAAGCAGATCATCATTGCGCCTGGAGAAACCGTAAACATCGCCGAATACACCATCGCATACGACGGGCTCTCGACGCTCCAGGGAGCGGACCACTCGACGGTTACCGCTCATATCCGCGTTCTGCAAGATGGTGATCAGCAAGCCACCATGGGAGCGCAGCGCTTCTTCTACCGTGGCTTCGAAGATCAACCGACAACACGGGTTGCGGTTGAGACGGTCGGGTTCGATGATGTCTATGTCATGCTGCTCGAATGGACGGACGATCAACAGGCAAATATCCGCATTTTCGTGAATCCGCTTGTTACCTGGATATGGGCGGGTGGCGCCCTCTATCTATTCGGCATGATCGTGCTTGCCTGGCCCGCGCCAGTGAGCCAGCCGGTAAGAGCGGCCGCGCCGCAGCGAAGCGGAGGACTGCTGGGTGAGACGGCCGGTGACTAGACGATTCATCCTCGCCTTACCGGCAAGCATCCTCATGTTGGCCGTGATTGTCATGTCGGGTCTCGCGGCCGAGGAGGTGTATGACGATCGTACCCTCGAAATCGGTCGCAACCTGAGTTGCCCGGTTTGCGAGGGCCAGACGGTGTCGGCCAGCCGCTCCCGGGTGGCCCTGGAGATGATGGATACGATCGAAAGCCAGGTCCAGGCGGGACGCACCGACGATGACATCTACGATTACTTTCGAGCCCGGTATGGCGACGAGATTCTCGTCGAACCACCCCGTCAGGGAGTAAACCTTGCCCTGTGGTGGATTCCGGTTGTCGTCCTGATGCTCGGTTTAGGAGTGCTAGTTTTGTATTTCAGGGAGAGTGTCGCGCTTGGCCGGCGTCGCCCTCGATCCGCATCCCCGGGGACCGACCCGGAACTTGAGCAGCTGGCGGAATGCCTGCGCATCGAGTCCGCGAAAGACGCGCAGGTGGAGTCAACGTGACCCTGACTATTATCCTCATGGTCGTTCTCGCTATCGTCGTCCTGGCGTTCGTCCTTGAACCTGTAATTCGCGCCCGGATGGATCGGGTCGAAGTCAACGCGGTGACACACCCGGATCCCGTCCCTGACTTCCGACAGCTTCTCGAGCAGCAGGGGCGGGAAGATCAGAAGGAGGTGGCGCAAGGCGCAGACGTTCCGTCTCCGGCGGCGAGCCCTGAGCCGGCCGAACATCGCTCCTGACAATTGATATGAGCATTATTGAAATGCAGGGAGTCTCCAAGCGCTATGGTCGTCAGGCAGCGCTGAGGGCGGTTGATCTGGTGGCCGGCGGGGGCCAGGTGCTCGCGTTGCTTGGCGCGAACGGAGCTGGCAAGTCAACCCTGCTGCGGGTACTCGCAACACTCACCCAGCCAAGTCGTGGCACGTACCGAGCTTTCGGCGTCGAAGCGTGGCCGCGGAGGCGTGACGTCCGCTCGCGCCTTGGCTATATCGGCCATCGCCCATTCGTCTACCCTGAATTAACCTGTGAGGAGAATCTGCTCTTCTTCGCCCGTATGTTCGGCATTCGAGACGAGCGCAAGAGATGCTCGGACGCCCTCGCCCGCGTCGGACTTTCCGATCGGGCGGAACGGGATGCGGCGTCGCTCTCACGCGGGCTCCTGCAACGCCTCGATTTGGCGCGCGCCACCCTGCATCGCCCCTCGTTGCTCGTATTCGACGAGCCCGACACCGGCCTGGATAGCGCGGGCCGCACATTGCTTATGTCGATGATGCGCGAACATGCAGATTCGGATGGGCTTGTTATCTTCACGTCCCATGCTCTTGAATTCGCGATTGTAACGGCTGACCGGATTGTCACGCTCTCCAACGGCGAAATCACGGACGACCGCTCCTCCAATGTAGCGACGGTCACCGGCCTTGAACTCGCGATCAACAGCGCCAGGGCACAGGAAACGACCGCGTGAGACGGGTTGCCGCGCTGATCTGGAAAGACCTCCTGATCGAGGTGCGCTCCCGGCAATTCATCGGCGCGATGCTGGCTTTCACGCTGATCGTCATCGTGACCTTGAACTTCGCTTTCGATCTGATACGCGACCAGCGCGAGACGAACGGCGCCGGCGCGCTCTGGGTCGCGATTCTCTTCGCCGGACTGATCGGTATCGGCAGATCCCTGGCCATCGAGCGCGACCGCGGGACCCTGGACGGGTTGATCCTGTCGCCGCTGGACGGAGGATCGCTCTTCCTGGGCAAGTTCGGCGCGGCGTTCATCTCGATCGTTGCCGTCGAATGCGTCGCCTTGCCGGTCTTCGCGGCGCTCTACGACCTCCCGGCGCTCCATCCGGCGGTGATCGGCATCGTGCTGGCGGGAAGCGCAGGGTTGGCCGGACTTGGTACCCTGTTCTCGGCCGTGACGACCGGCGGGCGGTCGAGGGAGGTGTTGCTCCCGCTTCTGTTGTTCCCGCTCATGATCCCGGTCCTGATCGCCGCGGTGCGGGCGACGACTCAGGTGTTTGAGGGTGATACTGGGGATATCGTCCGCTGGATCAACGTCCTGATCGGGTTTGACGTGATCTTCATCGTACTTTCGTATCTCGGATTCGGTTATCTCATCGAGGACTAAGGAAAGGTCAGCCGCGTGAGCGCGCTTTTCAACCGGCAAGATCGCTGGCAAAATTTGACGGGGCTACTCGGCATCCTTGTCGTGTTTGCCGGCATTTGCATGGCATTCCTCTACGCCCCGACTGACACTATTCAGGGACATGCCCAGCGGATCTTCTACATTCACGTTCCGATGGCCTGGCTGGCATATCTGGCGTACGGCGTGCTCTTCGTCGGGTCGGTCGGATACTTATGGAAAAAGACCTGGAAGTGGGATCGACTTGCGCGCGCGGCCGCCGAACTTGGCTTTCTCTTCACC
Source organism: uncultured Chloroflexia bacterium (assembly GCA_963709995.1). GTDB lineage: Bacteria > Chloroflexota > Chloroflexia > Thermomicrobiales > CFX8 > JAUIIK01. The sequence goes on from CAVPYN010000019.1 coordinate 244,304, forward strand.
ACGCTGGTGCTGATCACTGGCTCGCTGTGGGGACGCCCAATCTGGGGCACCTGGTGGCAGTGGGAGGCCCGATTAACCACAACGTTGATCCTCTGGTTCATTTATCTCGGCTACTTCATGCTTCGTTCGTTCGCTGGCGAACGCGAGCGCGCCGCTCGCCACGGCGCTATTCTCGGGATCATCGGCGCAATAGACATCCCGATCATTCATCAGTCGGTCGAATGGTGGCGCACGCTGCATCCAGAGCCGGTCGTGCTTGACACCGGAGGGCCGAATCTTCCTGACAGCATGCTCTACACGTTGCTGGTGATGTTCGCCGGATTCACGATCCTCTATGCGTTCCTGATGGGCATGAAGATCCGCGTCGAATCGGTAAGAGATGAAATCAGCGAGCGGGAGATGACGCGCATGTTCCAATCAACAGCTTCAAAGTCGGCTGGAGCGCCTTCAGCCCCAACCGTCGCAGGTGGATCGGAGGACTAAATGGACGACAACCTGGGTTATCTGTTCGCGGCATTTGCCGTCACCTGGGTCGGTATCGCTGCCTATCTGGTCTACGTGAATCAGCAGGTACGAGCGCTCCGCGAGGAGCTAGAGGACCTGTCAGACAACTAGCCTCGGGGACGCCGACCAGAAAGCTGGCTTGTGCGTCGAGTTCTGGACCCGATCGGTCTTCGAACCTCGACGCTCACTTACCTGGGATTTAGTCGGAGTGTGCCGCGCGACGTCAGGGGGATACGGCGCGCCGAAAGATCGGCAACACACAAAGATAGAATTTTCCTAACTCGCGCGCGAGCGCAATCAGCGGCAACCGGACTTTGGTTGGATCCAAATGTTTGAACATCGTGAATTCCGTGTAGCGCAAGCCTGGGCGGCCCGAAAGCGTGGTCCGAAGACGCCTGGATTCGCTAATCGGGATCACCTGATCGTCGAGATCGTGCGCCAGGAGTATAAGCGGCGCGCGAACCTTCCCGAGATATTCACTCGGGGACATCCGTGTTAGCCGCTCCTGCATTTCGTTGGGAAGGCCGTTCAGAGCCGCGTCCACTGAACCGAGATCCAAGTCGGTGAGGAGCGCATACACGGCGCGGCCATCCTCTGAGAGGGTTCCAGTATCAATCTGCCCGCCTCGTTCAGCGCAGGCGCTCCGAAGCCGTTCGGCCTCTGCTGGCTCCAGGACAGCGGTGAGTGACCGCACGTAGACCTTGCGCGTTAGTTGGTCGACTTGCCAGGGCCCTCGGATCGCCCCTGACCCGGTCGTGGCGCTGGCGATGTCGCGCGCCAGCGTCCGCATCGAGAAATACGGCGCCCAGGCTACGACAAAGCCGACCCGATCGCTGATGTCGGGACTCGCCGCCGCCATCAGCGCGAACGACCCACCTACACAGGTCCCGAGCAACCCGCTCCGGCGGGGATCGATTGACGGCAGCCCGATCAGACAGCGATAGGCCATGGCGATGCCGTTGACATCGCCGGGATCGAGGCGTAGATCCCGCATCGCGGGCGACCAGTAGAGCAGGGTGGCAAATCCGGCACGGGCCAGGGCCATGCCTAAACGCGGAACCTGGGGATGCTCGGTACCGAACGGCACAACGCCCAGGCAGACCACAATGCCAGGATGTGGACCCGGGCCGGGCGGCTTGTAGAGGTCACCGGCAGCCTCTCCAGAGGGCGTCGGGTAGCGCACTTGTTCGACTGCCGGTGTGCCGGTTATCCAGTCGACAGGCTTAGACGGTAGCATTGGCAGTACTTCGAAAAAGAAGGTGGCTGTTTTCGCCGCAGCACGAATTGACCGACTAGTACCATTGTACGAGCGAATCATGCCTGATAGCGCTCTTTTCCTGGATCCTGCCAACCAGGGCGCGTTCGGAGGCACGCTTATCCTGAATTCAGGAGTCGCCAGACCTTTTCGGCTGTCAATGGCATGTCGACTTGGTTGACCCCCCGTGACTTCAGCGCATCGATTGTCGCGTTGACGATGGCTGGCGGCGCGCCAGTCGTCCCGGCCTCGCCGACGCCCTTCGCGCCATGCGGGGTGAACGGGCTTGGCGTTACCGTCGAATACAACTCAACCGCTGGCAATTGACTCGCCTTCGGAGCCGCATAGTCCATCAACGAGCCACTGACAACCTGACCATTGCCATCGAATACCATATGTTCCCACAGCGCCTGTCCGAACCCCTGGGCTAGGCCACCGATACGTTGGCCCTCGACTAGCAAGGGGTTGATAATCGTCCCGCAGTCATCGACAGCCAGATACCGTGTTACGTCAACTTCACCGGTGATTGGGTCGATCTCGACCTGGGCGATGTGGACGCCGAATGGAAACTGTCGCCCGTCAGGTTGAAAGAACGCCTGTCCATCCAGTCCCGGCTCCAATCCTCCGGGCATCGGCGCCATAGCGTGGGCGACGCGCGCAATCCTGGCAAACGGAACTGACTGGTCCGGCGCGCCCTTGACCTGAGCCTGGCCCTCAACAAGCTCGATATCATCCGGCGAAACCTCGAGCAACGCCGCCGCGAAGCGCTTCGCCTTTTCAGCCACTTTTTGCGCTGCGAGCATGACTGCCCCGCCGCCGATCGCCGTTCCACGCGAACCGAAGGTGCCGATGCCTTGGGGGACGATCGCAGTGTCGCTCGCTTTGACAGTGATACTCTCGAAGGAGATACCAAGCTCGTCAGCGACGATCTGTGCAAGCGAGGTCTCGTTCCCCTGGCCATGAGGCGAGATCCCGGTCATGACAGTCACGCCACCGCTCGGCGCGACGCGGACCTCCCCGCTATCCCATCCCGGCCCCGCGAACTCGCAATAGACGCCGATCCCGAGACCAACGATCCGGCCTTGCTCGCGTGCCCGTGACTGCTCGACCCTCGTCTGCTCCCATCCGAGCTTTTCGAGCGCCAGGCTCAGCGCACCATCGTAGTTGCCACTGTCGTAGAGAACGCCTGTCGCGCTCCGGTGCGGGAAAGCATCGGATGGCACAAAGTTCAGCTCTCGAACCGCGACCGGATCGAGATCAAGATCGAGACAGACCCGGTCGATGACACGCTCGCAGAGATATGCCGCTTCCGGCCTGCCAGCGCCGCGATAGGCGGCAGTCGGTGTCGTATTCGTCATTACGCCGAGCACTTCGACCGTCATGGCCCCGATGTCGTAGGGTCCGCTAGCCATCATTCCAGTGCGTTGGCCAATCGAAGCCGCTCCGTATGCCCCGCAATTCGAGACGATCTGAACGCGCATCCCAAGAAGCCGCCCGTCCGCTCGCGCCGCGGCGGAAACACGCTGAACTTGATCTCGTCCCTGGTTGGTTGCAACGAAATGCTCGCTGCGAGATTCGATCCATTTCACCGGGCGGCCGGTCCGATAGCTCATCAGCGCCGCAAAGAGATACTCGGGATAGACACCACCCTTCGAGCCAAACCCGCCACCCACGTCTGGGGCAATGCTTCGAATGTGTTGCTCAGGGATGCCAATAAGGTCCGTGATGTAGGTACGCACGCGATGGGGGACCTGCGTCGACGACCAGATCGTCATTTCTTCTGTCACCGCGTCCCAGGTCGCGACGACTCCACGTGGCTCAAGGAACATCGATGCGACGCGCTGATACTCCATTTCGAGCTCAACGATGTGATCGGCGTCAGCGAACGCAGCATCAACATCGCCATCTCCCGCTTCCCAACGCCAGGCCAGATTGCTGTCCCATTCGTCCCAGACACGCGGGGAGCCTTCTTCAAGCGCCTCGATCGCGGAAGCCACGGCAGGCAAGATCTCGTACTGTACGCCAACGAGTTCGGCGGCGTCGGCGGCAGTCTGCGCGCTCGTAGCCAGCACCGCGGCAACCGGATCGCCGGTATGACGTGCCTTGTCAGCAGTTACCGGGTAGCGGTGAAGATCACGGCCTGGCAGCAACGGATCGTGCGGCCCATCCGGCTTCATCCAGGCGCTCACCTGCTCGCCAGTCACTACGAGTTCGACACCGGATACTTCCATCGCTAGCGATGAGTCAATACTGATGACGCGCGCATGAGCATGGGGAGATCGAACGAAAGCAACATGCAGCGTGCCAGGCAACATGATGTCATCGGTGAAATTGCCACGTCCGGTGATGAACTTCGGGTCATTTACCCGCCTCACCGGCGCTCCGACATACGATCCGCCGGACTTCTCAGCAACTCTTCCGCCAGTCATGTGTTTTCCCCCGTATCGCCCTGAATTTCTCGTACATTCAATTCGCAGTGCGCGCGATTGCTACGGTCTATCCTAGCGCCGATGCCGTTTTCGCAACCATCGATCGACGATCTCCTGGTCACGCGGAAACGCCAGCATGGGCAGGTGCTCGGGATCAACCAGGGCGACTTCAAGCGCTTCATCGCTTTCGGACGGGTATTGGCCCGGCGCGGTTGCCGTGAAAACGACGAGCACTACGGTGGCCCCAGGCGCAGAATAGATCTCGAGGAGTTCGACGTCTTCAACCTGCATTCCAACTTCCTCCTCGACCTCCCGCGCGGCTGCCGACCGCAACGGTTCACCTCGATCGACGAAACCGGACGGGAACGTCCACAGGCCGCGCCCGGGCTCGTGCGCCCGGCGTTGCATGACGATCCGATCGGCGATTTCGATGATCGTTGCGACAGAAATCTTGGGATCATAGAACGCGACGAAGCCGCAGGCAGGGCATATGGGTCGCAGACGGCCATGGACGTCCCGCACGGTTAGTGACCCCCCACACCGCTGACAGAACATCGGAACGTCCGGCGCTCCGAGCGATGACCAGTCTTCAAGCAATGCCTGGTAGTCCTCTATTGTGTCAACGTCACGAGGTGTCGGCCAACCGGTGAATTCAACGTCGAAGATCTGATCGCTATATCGACGCAGTACGTCGCGCGCGCCAACATCCCCGCTCAGCTCGAGCAATTCTGGAAGGATCCCGCGACCCAGTAGCACCGGATTTCCGGGTCCTCCGGCGTAGCGGGGCCTGACAGCCACCATTTCGCCAGGTTGGAACGCATCGATCATCCGATTGACGAGGCCGGAAGGTAACAACGGTTGATCGCCAAGAAGCACGATCACGCCTCCAACATCCTCCGGGAGCGCCGTCAATCCCGCGACCAGGGAAGTTGCCTGACCTTCTTGGAACAACGGATTGTCCACCACGGTGAAACCATCGAGTTTGACGTTTTCGCGAATCTCGGTCGCGTACCCTCCGAGGACCACGATCGCCGGATCAAGACGGCTTCCTCTGACAATGTCGAGGGTGCGCGCAAGGAGTGGCAATCCGTCCAATGGCAGAAGTTGCTTGGGTTGGCCAAGGCGGGTGGAACCGCCGGCAGCGAGCACCAGTCCCGCGATCCGTGAGGCAGGCTTCACGCGGTTTTGGCGGCGGCGAGAGCCCGGGACGAATCACGGCCATTCCTGACCGCGACGATTTCCGCCATGATGCTGATGGCAATCTCTTGCGGGGAACGGCCACCCAGGTTCAGCCCCACCGGCCCATGAATCCGGGCGAGCTGTTCGTCGGTGAAGCCGCGCCCTTTCAGACGCACGAGCCGCTCTTCGCTCGTTCTCCGGCTACCGACCGCGCCAATGTAACCAACCTCGCTGTTGAGCAGGACATCGAGCGCTGGATCCTCGAACTTCTCATCGTGCGCCAGTATCACTGCCGCCACGCCCGGATGGAGATTGATTTCAGCCAGGCCCTCATCCGGCCAAGCTTCAACCAGATCGTCGGAATGAGGGAAACGTTCGGTGGTCGCGAAGACCCCGCGCGCGTCGATGACCGTCGTCTCAAAGCCCATGATCCTGGCGATGCTCACGAGCGGTATGGCGATGTGAACGGCCCCGATAATAACGAGATGAGGAGGAGGCAGGTGTGCTTCAAAGAAGATTCGGACGCCTTGAATCTCTTCCGCCCCAGCGCCTCCATCATCGATCAGATCGCGTAACCGGCCACGCACCGCCTCATCGAGGGCGATGTCGTCAAAAGAACCGGAAAACTGATCCGGGGCGCATAAAAGGACGACTTCGCCTGCGGATGGTCCTTCCAGGCAGGTTGCAGTCGCCGCCCGGACGCTGTTCTCGATTGCCGACCGGAGGTCGTTGTACGTTTCAGCCCGCATCAGCTAGTTCGCGGAGAATGTAAGTGGCTCAATGAACACTTCGATCTGCCCGCCGCAGGAAAGTCCAACGTCCCAGGCCATATCGTCGCTGATCCCATATTCGACGAGTTGCGCTTGCCCACTTTCAAGAACTGCCAGCGCGTGTTCGATGACCGAGCCTTCAACGCAGCCACCGCTGACCGAACCGTGCATCTTCCCCGACTTGCTGACGATCATCTTCGCGCCTACCGGTCTGGGCGTGGAACCGGACGCGGAGATTACCGTGGCGAGGGCGATCTCTTCGCCATCGCCATGCCAGGCATCGATCTGTTCAATGATTTCTCTCATGAGAACTCCGTTCGTCTCGGCATTTCAAACGCCACCCGCAGGGCGAGCATTCCGTCTGCGCGGAATCTAGCTTGCCGTGCGAATCCGGTCATTCTCAAACGAGAGGGGCACCTGGCGACGAACCGGACGGGTATCGGCAAGATCGGACAGGTGCTTGGCGAGCGCTTCGAAACTTTCGAGATTGTGGACCGGCAGGAAGTCGTCGATGAATGGAAGGGCGGCCTGCATACCTCGCGTAAGTGGCTGGTAGCGGGGCGATCCAAGTAGCGGATTCAGCCAGATCAGGCGGTAACTTGACCGCTGGAGGCGTGACATCTCGCTGGCAAGAAGCTCAGGATCGCCGCGGTCCCAGCCGTCGGAGATGACCAGAACGACCGCGCCGTTGCGCAACACCCGCCGGGCCCATTCCTGGTTGAAGGTCTGAATCGACTCACCGATCCGTGTGCCGCCAGCCCAATCCTGGACCTCGCTCGACACCCTTTCGATGGCCTCATCAATCGGGCGATTCTTCAGTAAGCGGGTAATTCGGGTCAAGCGAGTGCCGAAGACAAAGGCCTCGACCTTCGCCATGTCATTCTCGATCGTGTGAATGAAGTGCAACAGCAAGCGTGAGTAACGGTCCATCGAACCGGAAATGTCGCAGATGACGACCAGCGCGCGCGGCTTGTCTTTCACCTTACGGTCAAAGATTCTCAGCGGCACCCCGCTCGTCTGAAGCGACTTTCGCATCGTCTTACGATAGTCGATGAACTTGCCTTTGGGAGACCCGACTTTGCGGCGTGATTTCCGGCGACCAATATCCCAATCGAGCTTTTCCATTAGCTTCCGGGCGATTGCCAGCTCTTCGTCGGTAAACTCCGAGAAATCCTTCTCACGCAGGGCCTCTGAGCCGCTGTAGGTCAGGATCGATTCAGCGCCGTCGGCGTCTTCTTCGCCCGGTTCGCCGCCATCGCCGTCGTCGCTAACCAGCCCCTCAACGGTGTCCGACATCATGCCCTCGGCATCGCCGGGCATTTCTTCGCCGTCCATCATCGCCTCAGCCTCTTCGGGCGTGATTTCGGTGTAGTCGGAAAGCGTCTCAGCGCCAGTATCCATGCGGCGTTTCGGCTGCCAGTAGCGGTCGAATACGGCATGGAAGACCGGAATATCTTCCTTCTTCGTCACCAGGGTTGTTTCGGCGGCCTCCCGAAACAACAGGGGATTATCGTACCCCAACATGACTCGTGGAGTCGATGAACGTCATCACCTGACCCGGCGTGACCATGATGCCGTTGGCGCGCAAGACACGGCCAAAGCGAACCGACCGGCTGACAAATCGTTCACCGAGATCGAGACCGTTGCTTGAGGTGCCCTATCCGTCATTCTTCGCTGCCGTAACGAGCGTATCGAGGTTATTGCGACGAATCGTGTGCACGTCTTCCTGATGCTTCAGGATAGCGCCCAGGGTGTTCGCGGCGATCTCTTTGTTGAGTTCCTGCTGGTTTAGCGCCAGCAAGCGCGCCGCCCAGTCGAGCGTCTCCGCGACGCCCGGAACCTTGTAGAGATCGATTTCACGAATGTCGTGGACGAAGCGCGCCATCTGCATCGCGAGGCGGTCGTTGACGCCCGGCACCTTCGTCTGGACGATCGTGTATTCCTTGTCGATCGTCGGGTAGTCAATCCAGTGGTAGAGACACCGACGCTTGAGCGCGTCATGTAGCTCACGCGTCCGATTCGAGGTGATGATCACAACCGGCGGATGTTCCGCTACCATCGTCCCCAGCTCGGGAACCGAAACCTGAAAATCCGAAAGCAATTCGAGCAAGAACGCTTCGAATTCTTCGTCTGCGCGGTCGATTTCGTCAATCAGAAGAACCGGCGCGCGGCCCGAGGAGGACGCCTCGATCGCCTGCAACAACGGTCGCTTGATCAGGTACTCTTCGCTGAAGATCTCTTCCATCGCGGCGTGGCGACCTTCTTCGGTCGAATCAGCCGCGCGGATCGCAAGCATCTGGCGCGGATAGTTCCACTCATAGACCGCGTGCGAAACATCCAGGCCTTCATAGCATTGCAGGCGAATGAGATCCGTTTCGAGAATCGCGGCGAGAACCTTGGCGATTTCCGTCTTGCCGACGCCGGCTTCGCCTTCGAGCAGCAGTGGCTTCGGGAGCTTCAGCGCCAGATATATCGAGGTGGCGAGGCTGGGGTCCGCAACGTACTGTTCCGACCACAGCGAATCCAGAACCGCCTCGACACTGTCGAGAGCCGGGCGCAAGGTCTTCCACTTTTTCCTGTACTTCTACCAACGATCGTCTTCCTCATCACTCTCCGGTTCTGCGCTACTTCTGTGGCCTGATGGAACCGGCGAATCTACGTCCGTTACGTCTTGCACAAGTGTAACACTGAACGCACCCGGGACCGTACGTTTCAAACAAAAGAGGACACCCTTCCCGGTTCGATTCGGGAAGGGTGTCGAGAGCTACCAGGAGCGGGCAGCGCGCCTAGCCGTTGCCAAGTGCTTTGTTCAACGCGCGTTTCGCAAAGACCTTCGTCAGATGTTCGCGATACTCTGACGACGCGTAGTGATCGCCAGCCCATTCGCTCACGCCCTCCGAAGCATGTTCGGCCGCGGCCGCGACAGCGTCAGCATCGCCGGAAGTGCCGGTAATTGCGCTTTCGACACCGGAGAGCCGTGTCGGCGTCAGCGTCGAACCGGTTGCGACCACCCGCGCGCCGGTCACGTTCCCGGAACCGTCGCGTGTGACCACGGCCGCAACGCCACAGACCGGATAGCCCGATGCCGGATGCTTGAACTTCGCGTACGCCGAACTGGTGTTCGCAGCTGGTTCGGGTAGGTTGATCGATACAAGGACATCCTCAGGTTCGAGAGCTGTTGTGAACAGGTCGACGAAGAAATCGTCAGCAGAGATTGAGCGTTCGCCGCCCGGCCCCTTGATGTTGAACGTCGCGTCGTGCGCGACCAGTGCGGCGGTTGCGTCGGCCGCGGGATCGGCGTGCGCAGCCGAGCCACCGATGGTGCCGCAATTGCGTACCTGGATGATCGCCGACCTCGCTCGCGGCCTGATGCAACGCGGCAAAGTTTCGGCGAGATCGCCACTGTTCATTGCCTCGTCGTACGTCGTCATCGCGCCAATCGACGCGCCACCATTGACCGAGACCCCCGTCAGTTCGCTAACTCCCGCCAAGGTCGACGAGCGCTCCAGGAGCAGCAAGACGAAGTTTCATCGCGGGCAGCAACGAATGCCCACCGGCGATGATCTTCGCTTCCGGATTGTTCGCAAGGATCTGAATTACTTCGTCCACCGATGTGGGCCGGTGGTAGTCAAACGCAGCTGGATACATACCTCTAGCTCCCGTTCGCTTCCTGCATCGCCGCCCAGACTCGCGGCGCGCTCAATGGCATATCTACGTGTTTGATTCCCAGCGGCGACAGCGCGTCCATCACGGCGTTGACGATAGCTGGCGTCGACGCGATCGTGCCAGCTTCACCGGCGCCCTTCGCGCCCATCGGATTCACCGGCGGTCGTCGTCACCGTCCGGTCCAATTCGAAACTCGGCAGATAATCCGCTTTCGGAATGCCGTAATCCATCAGCGTCGACGAGACGAGCTCGCCATTATCTCCGTAGATGCCGTGCTCCCAGAGCGCCTGACCGATTCCCTGGACGATCCCGCCCTGGACCTGTCCATCGACAATCAGCGGATTGATCACGTTTCCGACGTCATCGACTCCGACATACCGCTTGATCTCAACGTTCCCGGTGTCGTCGTCCACCTCTACGATCGCGATGTGGGTGCCGAACGGGAAGGTGCAGTTTGGAGGATCGAAGTAGGTAGTAGCGTCGAGGAATGGCTCCATGCCCGCGGGCAAAGCCGCGCCAACCGCGCTGGTCGCCGCAATGTCAGCGAACGAAACCGATCGATCTGGCGCGCCTTTGACGAACGCCGTTCCGTGCTCGAAATCGATTTCATCTTCATTGACTTCAAGCATGTGGGCGGCGAGGATCGCCATCTTCTCGCGGATCTTCTCGACCGAATGGACGATCGCCGTCCCGCCTACGACCAGTGACCGGCTACCGTAGGTGCCGTAACCGAATGGCGTGCCGGCCGTGTCGCCGTATTTCACGATGATGTCGTCATAGTCGACGCCCAACCCGTCGGCGACCATCTGGGAGAACGTCGTTTCGTGTCCCTGTCCATGGGGCATCGTTCCAGTTGTCACCACGACCTTGCCGGTAAGTTGTACGCGGACATTGGCGCTCTCCCAGAGCCCGGCGCCCCAGCCTTCGGACGTTATGTAGGCGGTCGGCGCTACCCCGCACACTTCAACGTAGGACGAGAAACCCACACCAAGATGTTTGCCCGTTCCTCGCGCCTCCTTCTGTCTGCCGCGAAGATCGGCGTAGTCCGATCATCTCGAGTGCTCTGTCCAGGGCGATCGGATAGTTCCCGGTGTCGTACGGCAACATGCCTATTCCTGTGTCGAATGGAAACTCCTCTTCGGAATGAAGTTCTTTCGGCGCACCTCGACCGGGTCCATGTTCCAGTTCCCCGGCAACGAGGTCGACTGCCCGTTCGATGACATAGGCTGCTTCTGGTCGGCCAGCTCCACGATATGCGTCAACCATCGCCGTGTTTGTGTACGTGCCAATGACTCGACAGTCGATATTCGGGATCTTGTAGACGCCAGCGACCATTCGGCCATAGAGCGTCGTTGGAATGCCGCCAGCGGCCGTCGAAAGATAAGCGCCCATGTTCGCCCAGGTCTTGACCCGGAGGCCGGTGATCTTTCCATCACGGGTTGCGGCGACGGAAATGTCTGTCACATGATCGCGCCCCTGGGCGGTAGCGATCGCGTGCTCTTCACGCGATTCGATCCACTTGACCGGCCGACCGAGCTTCCGGGCAAGCAAGCCGACCAGCGGGTACTCGGTGTACATGAAGATCTTGCGAGCCGAATGCGCCACCGATGTCCGGCGCGATGACTCGGATCTTCTCCTCCGGATGACCGAGGACGAACGCCGCCATCACCAGACGGTGGACGTGCGGCGCTTGCGAGGACAACCAGAAAGTGTACTCGTCCGTTCCCGCGTCGTACTGTCCTATTGCGCCACGCGTTTCGATCGGTGTGGCGATCAAGCGTTGGTTACGCACGCGTTGGTCGACGCGCACTTCGGCACCATCAAGTGCCGCCGCCGTGCCCTCGCTTCGTTGCCGCACGCCCAATTAAACGCGATGTTGTTCGCGGCGTTCTCATGCAGTTGGGGCGCGCCGTCGTGGGTGGTCGCTTCAGCATCGACGACTGCTGGCAGCACGTCAAAATCGACCTCCACGAGATCGATCGCGTCAGCGGCCTGTTCGGGCGTCTCAGCAACGATGACCGCGATTGGATCTCCGACCCAATGAACTTCGCCCAGAGCCAGGCAGCGCGGCGTATTTGTGTGGTTTGTAACAGCCTGCCGCCTGCCAGGCGTAGGGCAGGGGGTTGATCTCATCGAAATCCTTGCCGGTGAAGACGCCAATCACGCCCGGCGCGGCTTCCGCCTTCGAGCGAATCGATTCCGTTTATTCGTGCGTGCGCGACCGGACTGCGAAGCACCTTGGCGTGCGCCATCCCAGGCAAGACGATGTCATCCATGAACCGGCCCAGGCCCTGAACTAGTCTCGGGTCTTCCCGTCTCTTAAGGCGCTTCCCGACCAGCTTCTCGCGGGATTCTGTGGCTGTCATTGATCTGTCCTCTCGTGATGAAAAGATCGGTACGGCTACGAGAAGGTGAACAGCCGACTAATCTCCAGGAGCGGAAGCCATCTTGTTCGCCGCATACTGAATCGATTTGACGATGTGCTGGTAGCCGGTGCAGCGGCAGAGATTGCCTTCGAGGCCATGCCGGATCTCGTCTTCGGTCGGATTCGGGTTTCGCTTCAGCAGGTCTGCCGCAGTCATGATCATACCCGGCGTGCAATAGCCACACTGGAGGCCATGCTCTTCCCAAAAGCCTTCCTGAATCGGGTGCAGCTGGCCGTTCTGTGCCATGCCCTCGATGGTCTTGACGTCCGCGCCATCCGCCTGCACGGCGAGGATGGTGCAGGACTTGACTGCCTTGCCGTTCAGATGGATCGTGCATGCCCCGCACTGGCTGGTGTCGCAGCCAATATGGGTGCCCGTCAAACCCAGATTCTCGCGTAGAAAATGAACCAGCAACGTGCGAGGCTCAACATCGCCCGACCGCTCCTGGCCATTTACCGTCATGGAGACGTGCATCTGGTATGTCCCTCCTTCGCTCCTCTTGAGCGACTCTCGTTCGTCTTGTACCTCTTACCGGACGTGGGCCTCCGGCAGACTCGCCGGGGATGTTCCCTACCGCGACGGCAGCACACACGCACCGTACGGCAATTCGCCCACATTCGACGGGATACTAGACGGTTTCGTCCGATCCGGTCAAGCCTTTTCACCTGTGTTTTCAGTCATCGCTTCGCCAATCAGCGAGACGGGCGCCGAGCCGTACGCGAGAAACCGGTCATGGAATGTCTTTACATCCATCCTGCCCGCCTCGTTGACCAGTTTCCTCCTGTGCTGGTGGATCTGGTCTGTGCCAGTCAGGTACATCAGCGCCGCGCCCGGATTCATACTGTTCTTGATCGCCTCATTGCGCGATGCCGCTTCCGACATGCCGGACCGATCCCGGTAGAGCGCGACCACCTCATCGAACGTCATCTGATCCACGGTGGAGTCCGACGTCGGCGACAGCCCGTGCCGCCATCCTCAATCTGGACTGTATCTGAGAAAAGCTCTCCAATGGGGTGCAGAAGCCGACTTCGTCCATCAAATCGGTGGTGTAGCAGGACCATCCTTCAGCCATCGTCCCGCCGCAGAGCATCGCGATGCGCGACGCGCAATCGACGGCCGCAATCTGCCCGATGCGCGACTCCGCCCGGTAGGCATGCCAGTTCTGGACATGATGGCCGATGCCGCCATGATGAACGACGTGATTGAGCTTGATCGTCGAGCTAGTTATGGGCTCGCAGCACCCTCTCTATATCGGCTTCGGATCCCTGTTCAGGCAGCGGCTCGTAGAGGTATTTGACAGCGTCTACTCGATCAAACGCCGACGGCGCTCGATAGAAGAGGAAGTACAGGTAGGGCGAAGACGATCGCGCCCAACGCGGGCGTGGCACATAACGAATCGGGTAGTCCGGCCAGGTCACGAGTTCCTCGGCGAGCGCCTTTTCCCGGGCCGCGATCCAGGTTTCTTCGTAGGCATCGTCGTATTCGCTGGCCGATGGATGAACATCCGCAAGACCGGAAAGCGCCTCCTGCCAGCTAGCCGCGCCGAAGTCTGCCGCCCCCTGTTCGAGTCGCGTCGTGCACTCCTCCATTACGGACATCCCGTAGTCGTAGATCTCGCTTGCGCTCCACGGGAGGAAATGGCCTGACTGAATGCAAAGATCCAGCGCATCGGGTCCGCAGCTATAGGCGTCATTAGCCTTTGGCAACAGTTCCGACTGCAAGTAGCCTCGGTACTCATCGAACGCTTGCGCCGCCGTGCTAGCGGAATGGACAAGCGCCGGGTGATCGACACCGTTCGTAGCCAGGTAGGTCGTAACCCCATCCGTTGAGAATGCGATTGCCCCGCTACACTCCTGAATCGCCTTCTCGATCCAGCCCAGCGGGGCAGTCTGGAATGTTGGCGCGCGCCTGATCCAGGAACGCCGGGATCTGCTCGAAGCGCCCGAATGCCGCGTCGAGGCGTTGCCCGATTGGCTCGCTTTCCCGGAAGAACAGAGACATCCCGCCGAAGACCGCCTCGCCCATGTAGTGAGAGGGATTGCCTGCCTGGAAGTGGCTCGATCCGAATTCCCAGAGCTGTATGCGGAGAAATCCCTCAGCGAGTTTGCAATCCAACTCCTGTGCCGGAGTGAGTGACCCGGTATCCACCTTCTCGAGGTCGTTGAGCAACCCCAACATTTCGCCGGTTGTGTCCGCAACGCCGTTCTGGCTGTAGTCGGGCAACTGATCGTCGTAGTCATGCACCCCGATGAAGGTGGCGTTCACCGGACGGCGCCGGTAGTAGGCGTCGAGGAAACTGTCCAACCAACTATCGAATTCCATCGTTGATTCCGTTCTTGCCTTGTTCAGATTACTCTTGAACATCCTAGCCGCTCGGAGCTTCGGGCGTACCATCATTGACAGACCAGGTTGCTATCGACTGCGATCAAGCTGAACGACAAGGACATGACACAATGGAGATTACGATCCGCCCGGGGCGGCTTTCGGATGTGCCAGACGAGGCAACACTCCATCGCGACGTCGATTGGTGCTTCGACGAGCAGGAGACACTCGCTGAATACCATGATGACGCCTACGAGCCGTCGTCAGTGCTGATCGCCGAAGAGAATGGAGAGATCGTCGGCAAGCTCGAACTCTTCATCGCCTGGAAATCGAACCACGGCAAGTTCGCGCTGATCCGGCGCTTCGTCGTTGCGCCAGGTTGGCGTGGAAAGGGCGTCGGGAAGTTGCTGCTCGACGCCGCAACCGAACGGTCCATCAACGAGGGCTGCACGTTTGTCGAGCTCTCGGTGGATGTCACCAACCCGTTCGCACATGCCTTCTACGCCCGTGAAGGTTTCGTGGAAGATCGTGTCGAAGTGCTCATGCGACGCCCACTCGTTGACCGCGATGTTTCCTCGGCCTACCCGCGAGAAGCGCCATAATCGGTAAAATTGGCAACACTCGCTGGATCGAACGACATACGGGGGTCCCATTGAGTGATCGCGACCGCTCCGGACGACCTGTTCAACCTCCCCTCTTCGACGTCGATGCCGTCGGTGAATACGGCGCGGAGATAGGCGTTGTCGGCCCGTTGCGCCCCGATTCCCAGCTTCCGGTTGCGCGTTACTGGTTCCGGCAGCACCTGCAGAACGAAAACCGCCCGGTGAACACGATCAAATCCTATGGGTACGACCTGGCGCGCTTCGAACAGTCGATCGGGCTCAAGCCAATCATGGCGATCTCGAAACGCGACGTCGCGACGTTCCTCGGGGAGTCAAACACCAGATCGACCAAGAAACGCCGCCTGACATCACTGGGCAGTTTCTTCAAATGGCTGGTTGAGGACGAACGGATTCTCACCGAGGATCCTACTGATTCTTTCTACCCCGACCAGATCGCACTCAAGAATCCCAGACCGCTCCATCCCGACGAACAGCAACGTTTCCTCGATGCCGCCCTGGATGACTCTAGCCGCTCCGGACTGATGTGCTGGATGATGCTCCGGCTGGGCTTAGGGCGGGGTGAACTGCTCGACCTGGAGCCGGTGGACATCGAACTCGAAGCTGGCGGCTCGGCCAAGATCACGATCTTCCCACGCCGGTCCCAGATGCGAAACAAGGAACGCAAGCTGGCCGCGCCCCCGGAGTTCGGGAGTATGCTGGAAAAGTACCGGGCTGAGTTCGAGACAACTGAAAAGCTTTTTGAAATGCTCCCGCAGTCGGTCAACAAGATGGTCGAGCGCATCGCAAGTCAGGCCGGGATCACCAAGAAAGTCACGCCACAGTCGTTGCGCGATACCTACGCGGTCGAGCTCGCAAAAGAGGGCGCGGACGAGGATGCGCTGCTGACAATCCTCGGGCTTGCAGACGACAGCCGCAATAGAATGAGCGTCCAGCGCTACCTCAAGCTCGGGGGCCCGCCAGTCAATACCGGGTTAGACGTCACCTGAGGACAGGCTATAGAGGTCGTCCGCTAGCTTCACAAACTGATCGTGTCCGAGTAGCGCTTCTCGCCAGCGGGACGGGATTGCCTGGTAGCCCCACTTCGCCCCGGCGAGCGCCCCGGCAACTGCGCCGGTCGTGTCGGCGTCCTGTCCCAGGTTCACCGCCGCAATGACCGCCTCTTCGAACGTCTCGTGCGCCCAAACTGCCCAGAACGCGCTTTGAAGGGTCGCCAGAACGTAGCCACTGGCATCAATGCTCTCCACCTTCTGATCCGGCACACGCTCCAACGCCACTCGAACTTCAGGGAGCGTCGCGGCCCCGATCGCCACAGCCAGGGAATCGCGGCTGGGATCGTCCAGCAGGGCCGCGATTGCCGCGTTCTGGGAAACGCAGCTATCGACCGCAAGCGGGTTCGCATGGGTGATGCGGGACGAATCGGCCGAGTGCTGTGCGTTCAACGCCGGATTCGAACGCGCCCACAGGGCCACCGGCGCGCATCGCATGATTGAGCCATTCGACGCATCGCGTGGCCGCATCTGCTGGTGAGTTCTCTGCCCGGCTTGATCCCAGGGGACGCCGCCAGCGAGGTACTGCAGGGACATCCGGGTGGTGTTGCCGATGTCAGGCGGGTTTGAGTGGTACCAGTCCACGAACCGGCTGGCGATGTCCTCGGGATCGAACGCGCCTCGTTCGACGATCGATTGCCCGATGCAGAGTGCCATCTGGGTATCGTCGGTGACCTCCCCCGCAGGCAGGTTCGAGCCATCCCCCGCCAGTGATCTCGGTGTGAACACCGTACTCTCGACGTATCGTCTCACGATCCACGAATTCGACCGTCGCGCCGAGCGCATCACCGGCCGCGCTTCCCACCATTGCGCCACGATAGCGATCCAGCAGATCCCCGCTCATATCCAACTCCCGTTCACAGAACACTACGTTCCCCTTTGGTATCGCCAGATCTGGACGAGTCGTAGGCTACCAGCCAGGATTATGCACGGATCAGGTGGCCTCCATCTCTGTAGGGACGCCGCCGCTGGTGTGTCTCGATTGAACAACTTCCAAGTGGAAGAGGGACTGTGCCAGAACGGAGGCGCACCGGCGGCGGCGTCCTTCCCTCATCCTGGTGGCCATCATCCTGTGACCTCACCTCCGTCAGTTCCGCATCTTGGACTAGACTGCCGGAGACTATTCGAATGAGAAAGGGAACAACGAATGAGGACGAACACCGCGAAAGCGAAGATGCTCGACGGGCATCCAGCCTACGGCTATGCGCTCGGCATGGGCTCGCTACGAGCGACGGAGATGCTCTCTCACACCGCGATCGACTGGATACTGCTCGATACCCAGCACGGATCGTTCGGCATCGACCAGATCCACCAGGCATTCGCCCTGATGCGTCGCTCGCCAGCGATTCCTATGGCAAGGGTTGCGCGCAACGATTACACGCTGATCGGCCGACTGCTCGACGAGGGCGCGATGGGTATCGTCGTCCCGATGATCGACACCGTTGAGGACGCGCAACGGGTAGCCGACGCCTGCCTGCACCCACCGCGCGGGAAGCGTTCGTTTGGCTGGGGTGGCGCGGGAGAATACGGCGCGGATTACCCGGATTGGATCAACCAGGAACTCTTCGTCGCGGTCCAGATCGAGAGTATCACCGCCGTCGAGAACTGCGAAGCGATCATGGCCGTCGAGGGCATCGACGGTTGCTGGGCCGGTCCGGCCGACCTCGCCCTCTCGATTGGCGTCAATCCGCGCGACCAGCGCGAGAGCGAACGCCACGCCGAAGCGCTCCAGGAGGTCGTGCGCGCTTGCAAGGCCGTTGGCAAGATCCTGCAATCGCTGCGGCCACTCCTGATGAAGCGGTCGCCCGCGCCGGGCAGGGATTTCAGTTCATCACCGCAGGCGGCGACGCTGGATTCATGATGTCCGGCGCGAACGCAGGTCTGAAGACGCTGGGGCTCGCCTAAGCGAGTACTGACGCCAGCTAAGGTCGTACAATCTCCGGCGGGCTCAGGATTGCGTCTGTTTGCGAGACGCGGACGGGCGGAGGGAGTCACCAGATGCAGACGTTCATCAAACGATTGACCGTCGTCGCGGCGGTTGGCATGTTTATCGTCCTGATCCAGGGTTCGCTGGTCACCACGACGGACTCCGGCGAAGGTTGCGGTAAATCGTGGCCGCTTTGCAACGGCCGCTTCGTGCCGGGTTACGCCGTTGAGACGATGATTGAATACTCCCACCGTTTCGTCGTCGGAATCGAGACCTTTCTGATCGTCGGCGCTGGCGTCGGGGCATGGATCTTCTGGCGACGCAGGAACGAAATCAAAGTCTTCGCCCCGATCATGGTCGGCTTCCTGGTGATCCAGGCCCTGCTCGGCGCGGCAGTGGTGACGTGGCCCCAAACGCCCGAGATCCTGGCGCTCCACTTTGGCATCTCGCTGATCGCGTTCGCCAGCGTCCTGCTCACCGCGCTGTTTCTCTACGAACAGGGCAACTGGGATCGGTTGCGAGACCGCCCCCAGCCCCGTCATTTCCGTACGATCATCTTCGCCCTGCTGGGGTACACCTATCTGGTCATCTACTGGGGCGCGTATGTCCGCCACGCCGAAGCGAGCCTGGGTTGCACCGACTGGCCGCTCTGCAACGGTTGGCGCCCTCGACAGACTTGCTCAGGTCGACCCATTCCTTGATGCCGGGTTCATCGCGGCCGTAGTCGTAAGCCATTTCACCGGGATGCGAACCATAGGGCGCATGCACAACCGCGTCCACCAGGTAGTAAGGGATGATGGTGCGGTCGGGGTTCTTGCGGATCTCTTCGGTGGGTATGATTTCCTCAGCACTGACAATCAGCCGTTTGCAGGCCCGTGACATTTCTGTCGCGAAACCGCTGATGCCCTCGATCTGACAGTTGCCGTATTTGTCCGCGCGATGCACGTGGATGAGAGCCACATCCAGGATCAGCGCGGGCAGCAGGGCGACTTTGATGCCCGTGAACGGGTCCTCGACCACCTTGGCGGCGCTGTATGCGAGTGTATCCGTGCCGAGCATGGAGCGTGTCGGCAGGAAGGGCACGCCCATAGCGGTGGCTTTCATGCGCCAGGTGATGGCCCCGTTCGACCATTCCACGCATTTCTCCACCTGTCCTGATTTAACCGCCCGCCGCAGCGCGGAGGATGTCCCGTAGACTTCGAGACCGATGTAGGTGATGTCGAGTTTCTTCACCAAACCGGCGGCAAGCCACAGGTCCAGTTCGAGCACGCCCTGTCCACAGACGCGCAAGTCCTTTTTTCCTTGACGGACAACTTCGCGCGCCAGCGACATCGGGGCACGGACTGTCCCGTATAGTTCAGTGCCGATATAGCAGCCATCATAAACGAACTTGCTGACGGCTTCCTGCTCGCTCATCCTTTTGTCGACCAGCTTGCGGGATTTCTGGGTACGGTTCCACTCGCGGAACTCATCCAGGTCAAAGGGTTGGATCAATTCCCCCGTGCCAGATTGTAGAATGTCCATAGCTCCTCCTCATAGAAGAAACAAAGTCAATTTCTAAGCCAAAAACAGTATAGCTACACCACCAATCGCGACCAGGGTGCCAAGAACTGCACCCCGGTCAAATTTTTCTTTGAACACCAACCAACTGACGGGCAGCAGGAAAACCGGCGGCAGCGCGGTCAGCGTGCTGGCGATACCGATCTGGGTGTGTTGCAGGGCAAACAGTGATGACGTGACACCCAGAACCGGCCCGGTAAAAGCCGCCAGGGAGAGCATGCCCAACACACGCGGGTTCGCACGCATGCTGTTCAGGGTACGGCTGGCTTTTCCCTGGACGAGTGCCAGCCCCCACAGGATGATGACCGCTGCAAGCATACGGATGGCATTCCCGGCAATCGGCGAAAAGCCCTCCGTCAGGCCTTGTTTGGAGAGCACAAAGCCGACTGCCTGTCCAGTAGCCGCACCCAAGCCGAACAACACACCCTGCAATGGTTTTCTAAATTCGCTCACAGGGTTAGGATCTCTCCGAAGAATTACCCAGGCGATGCCCGTAAGAGTCACGAGGATGCCGAACAACTGTACCCCTGTCAGTACTTCCCCGAAGAAGACCCAGGCCAGTGCGGCGCTGATCAACGGAGCCAGGCTCATCATCAGCATGCCGCGTTGTGCGCCAATCCAGACGAAGGCCTGGAACAGGAAGGCATCACCGATCGCATAACCGATCGCGCCGGAGAGTCCAAACCAGAACCAGCGTTCCGCCCCGGCATCGATGGGTAAAGGCGCACCATACAGGACCCAATTCAGGAGCATCAGAAAGAGCAGGGCCAGCACAACGCGCACGCGGTTGACAACTGTGGAACCAACCTGCTGGCTGGCTTTAGTGAAAAGTAACGAAGTGCCTGTGAAGCAAACAGATGTGAAGAGCGCTGCCAGTTCGCCGATGTAGTTCAATGCTGCTCCGGTGTCAATATCAATTCGGTGACAGTCACTTTTTCCTTTCCCAAAACTAAGGAATACTAAGGATTGTCACCCTGGTTGTTTAGCGGCTATACGTCCCCATCAACTCGGCCTCAGCCAGTACATGTCCTTCCGCGGCTGCAAGTACCTGTGCTTTATCAGAGCCCTCGTCCAGGTTCAGGGTAGTATCCAGCGCGTATATCTTGAAGAAATAGCGGTGAGTGCCAGAAGGTGGGCAGGGACCGCCGTATCCGAGTTGCCCAAAACTGTTTGTGCCGTGCAGGCTGCCATCCGGGAGTTGTGCGTCGGTCGAAATGTTTTCTTTCAAACTGCGTGTTTCAGCAGGAATGTTATAGAGCACCCAATGTACCCAGGTGCCACCCGGCGCATCCGGATCATCCATGATCAAAACGAAACTCTGTGTGCCCTCTGGTGGGTTATTCCAATCCAGTGGCGGGGAAAGATCGTCGCCGTCACACGTATGGTATTCCGGAACAGGTTGTTCATGACCGATGATAATACTGGTTATCCCAAAAGACATTTGATCTTCAGCAGGAACAGGCGGAACCTCCGTATTGTCAGGCGCAGCGGTTGGTTCAGCTAGCACCGGTGGCGGCACTGGTGCTTCTTCTTCAACAGTTGGTGCTGCTGCCGGCTCTGTTGCGGGCGCACTATCCCCTTCTGGTGCTCCGCACGCTGCCAAAACCAAGATACCGAGACAAAAAACGAGTAAAATGCGTGGTTTCATCTGTTCTCCTTTATAACTCTACTCTTTCAACGTTTTCAAATCCCAGGATAAAGCCCGGGCCATAGACCAGGGGTGGGATCTGGAACCCAGACTTCAGGCCTCGCCGGCGATCCAGACTGAATCCGTTTTGACGCTGCCCCCAGTCGGTCTGCTTTGCATTAGATGAAGGTTTTCACAAAGGTATTATACAAAACTTTAGGTGCTGCGTGGGAAACCGAGATTAGCGAGGTTAGTAGCCGTAGTGTGGGACAGTACAGATGGCACGCGTCTATAGTTCATTCTATGAAGCGAGCATCATAGCTTTTTTACAAAATGTACCAAGCGCACGGTTTCTTCATATCCCAACTTCATATGCGCCCGGATACTGACTTCGTTATCCAGCCAGGTGTCGGAAGCCATCTCGGTCAGACCCTGTGAGCGCGCCCAATCTTCGGCGGCACCAACCAGCGCTTTACCAATTCCTTTTTCACGCAAATCCTTGTCCACGAACCAGCCTTCGATATAGCCGACCGGGCTGGTGTCACAGCCTTCAGCATATTTACGTTTGCCTGCTTCGAGAAAACCACCTAATTTACCCTTGGAGCGTTCGACAACAAAGACCGGTTGCATTGGGTCCGCAAGGATTCCATCCATTTCGACCAGGTGTTCATCGCGGGTGTGATCGGGCCAGAGCGCAATCCGCATGCGCTGCCATTCGGGCTTGTCATCAGCTCTTACACGGCGGATGGTCATTTCATTCATCGGGTGAACTCCCAGGAAGTGGATGTGTCATTTATAAAGCAATACGGGACAGGTAATAACCCGTCCCGTATTGCAAGCTCTTGTTGTCATTTATTATATGAAGTTAGGTGTCTTTTCACGAGCTGCTGATAACCGACAAATCCAGCAAGAGTTCGATAGACCCCTCGGCAATAGCTTGCGAGCGGTAAATGGGATATTGCACTGCAATATCTTTGAACTGCTCCGGGATTTCATCCCTTTGAAGTTTTCTCATTTCCGAAAGATTCCCCTTGATCAGCCGGGATGTTTCGAATAGCCCCAGCACATCTTTCCAGATCTCCCTTTGTAAACTAAGGGGCTGCCCCATTTTTTCGTAAATATGGGCAATCCGCTCATGGACAGATGTAGCCTGCCGGTCGGTTTCATCCCAGTCAGGGTCCACTTTCTGTCCTGTACGATTAACATATTCATCAATTGCCAAACACGCACATTGCATCGCCATCAGCGGCAAGATATATGCTGAAGCAGCCTGAAGCGGGGCTTTTGCCTGTTCTTCCTTATAATAGTAGATCGACTTCAGGTGTTCGTAGCCTGAGTTATAAAATTGTCCGTCTGCTGGATTATTTGTGGGCACAATCTCTTTCCTATTGGTAGAGGCAATTATACATGATTATGGATTGGCAGAGAGCGATCGCCTTAAACCTGGTAAAGAGTTTGATTTCTATTTACCCCTCTTTATTCCGTGATTTTCATCTTTATCGGCTTTCCGGATTTTGTCCAATGTACGATAAATTCTTAGCAATACCGGCCCCAGAAGGATAATGATTATGACCAGTAGGATGACCAGTTCTGTCCAACCGATGGCAAAGACCGGGCGGCAGGCTAACATGCTTAGGAATAAAATAGCACTACTAACGAATGTTTGCCGGTAACGATAGGTTTTCATACACTCAAAATTTCCTTCACGCGCCCAACCTGCCCGCTCTGCAAACGGACCTTGATGCCATGTGGGTGCGTGGCCGACTTGGTCAGAATGTCTTTAACGATGCCTTCTGTAAGCTTGCCGCTGCTTTGATCTTGCTTCATAACAATGCGAACATTCAGGCCAGGTTTGATGTTGGAGCGTTTTGTATTATTCATGACTTTTATTTTTTGAAAGTCCACTACTTGGGTTTACTTACCGTTGCACTTGCAAATACTCTTTTGTCTTTTTTATTTTCACAAGAAGGACAATTCCAAATCCTGTCATCTTTTGAGAGCATTATTTCGGGGGGAAAGTGATTCCTACACAGTTCATAATTTAAAGTGTGAGCAATCTGGGATTTAGCAATTTTTATCTGTCTTTCGGCATTCTCAAGGTGTTTACTAATTTCTGTTTTCCTTTCACCATCGGGTAATAAATCCTTTGCTTGTTTTAGTGTACTTATTACCATGCCAAAAGCGCTGATGGCTTGTTTCACAGCGTCGATATCGATATCCATTTTGCATTTCCTTTATCTATTGCAACAACCCTCTCGCAAACCCTAAAAACGCCTGTACATCATTAAAATTCGTGATCGGCCCCACGGAAATGCGCACTGCGCCGGAGGCCTTGCCGTCGATGCACAGACGGAAATCATCAATGGACAGGCGCTCTTCATGGCTTGGCTGCGTGAAGCACACATCCAGTTCCACGCGCGAGATGCCCAACGCGATCTCGCCCGCGCCGGGATTGCAGAAACAGCCTGTCCGCAATGAGATGTTGGCCTGGTTGGCCGCAGCTTCGATTTCGCGGTGGTCGATGATCTGGCCGTCCTTGTTGTAGCAATTGACCGTTACCGCGCCGCCCCGCCCTTCGGTATTTGTCGGCCCGTAGAGCCGGAAAAGCGGCTCGCCGGTGCTGTGCTTCATCAGGTTCAGGTGATCAAGCAGCCAGCCCGTCAGGCAGCGCACGCGTTCGTGAATTACGTCATAGCCGATAGATTCGAGATGCTTGAGTTCGATCTCGACGGCCGGGATGTTGAGGTAATCAAGCGTGCCGTCTTCGAAGGCAGCCGCGCCGTCGGCCATGTAATATTTGTGGCCCTGCACGGATGCGACCGTGATGGTTCCGCCTGCAAACCAGGGACGGTGCAATTTTGCCAGCGCCTCCTTGCGGGCGAGCAAGTGCGCCCAGGCCGGTGGGATAACCAAACATTTTGTAAAACGAGATAGGGACGAAATCGGGGTGTACTTCGACTGAAATTGAGCTGATTGGTGGGAACAAAGGCAGCCGCATCGAGAATCACATCCCAGCCGGCTGCGTGCGCCCGTTCGACCCATTCCAACGGATGCTGCACGCTCGAGAAGTTGGATTGCGCGGGATACGCAAACAGGTTGCGATTCCCCGGTTTGGCCCGCCACAGGTACTCGTCCAGTTGTGAGGCGTCCACGCGCATGTCCGGGAGCGCGACCGGGATGTAGGTCACTTCGGCGCCCCTCGCGGAGGCGAATTCGCGAATCCCATTGACCGAGTTGTGGTTGTCAAAGGTTAGCAGGTAGTGTCCGCCGGGGAAGGGATAGGACTTGCCGACCAGCTTGAGCGCGCCGCTGGCGTTGGGCGTGAAGATGCACAGGTATTCTTCGGGGTCGGCGTTGAAAAACTTCAGGACGTATTCTCGCGCGTGTTCGACCAGTTCGGTGGCCGCCAGCGAGTGGGATTGGTGGAGTGCGGATTGCCGAAGACGTGCTCGCTCAGCACCCTTTGGTGTTTGCGCAGCTGCGAATTGGCATACAGGCCGCCGCCGGTGTAATCCAGATAGACATGCTCGGCCAGGTCGAGCCGGGCGTAATCCGTGGCGCGCAGGTGGTCGATGGCTTCGGTGGTCGGATAATTGGGATAGGCCTTGAGAAGCGGACGAGATCGGGCTGGGT
This sequence comes from uncultured Chloroflexia bacterium, assembly GCA_963709995.1. GTDB lineage: Bacteria > Chloroflexota > Chloroflexia > Thermomicrobiales > CFX8 > JAUIIK01. The sequence goes on from CAVPYN010000019.1 coordinate 269,271, forward strand.
ATTGGACATGGTGGACTCGCTGCCCGACTTTTAACCCCAAATTGTAGGGGCGACTGACCAGTCGCCCCTTCTTCAAAATCAAATTCGTATCCCCTTCTTCTTGCTTTTTGAACTGGCTCATATACAAGTCGTAATAGAAACCCTGCTTCGCCAGCAGTTCGTCATGTTTGCCGCGCTCCACGATCTGGCCTTTGTCGAGCACCAGGATGACGTCCGCGTTGACGATGGTG